>NZ_FQZE01000023.1 GCF_900141875.1 Tangfeifania diversioriginum
GCCACTTTTGGAGAGACTGAACTATTCATAAATTTTAAAAATATGAATAAAGTTCAGGTTAATCCCGACTTAGATGAAGTTGAACTTTTAAAAAAAGTTTTACTGAATCTTAGTCGCTATCGCGAGATAGGGATTATTTGTGAATAATCCGGGCTAAACGATCGATTTGATTTCTTCAATCATTTTTTGCGCCAACTTCTCCGTTTCCTCAACCGATCTTGCTTCGGAATAAATGCGGATAATCGGTTCGGTATTCGATTTGCGCAAATGCACCCACGAATTTTCAAAATCAATTTTCACCCCGTCGATGTCGTTTACCTTTTCGTGGCTGTATTTCTCTTTCATTTTTAGCAAAATAACATCCACATCAATTTCAGGTGTGAGTTCAATTTTATTTTTCGACATGAAATAGTCAGGGTAGGTTTTCCGCAGTTCTGAACATTTCATCCCCGATTTGGCGAGGTGCGTGAGAAACAAAGCAGCACCAACCAGCGCATCGCGTCCGTAGTGACTGGCCGGATAAATAACGCCGCCATTTCCTTCGCCGCCAATCACAGCGTTTGTTTCTTTCATTTTGGCCACCACATTTACTTCGCCAACTGCAGATGCAGTGTAAGTTTTCCCGTGCTTTTCGGTTACATCGCGCAGCACGCGGCTCGATGAAAGATTGGAAACTGTGCTGCCGGGAGTCTGGCTCAACACGTAATCGCTTACGGCGGCCAGCGTGTATTCTTCGCTGAACATGCTGCCATCTTCATTAATAATCACCAGCCGGTCCACATCCGGATCGACTACAAATCCCACATCCACATTGCTTTTGCCAATTATCGATGAAGTTTCTTTCAGGTTCTCCGGAATAGGTTCGGGTGTGTGTGCAAAATGGCCGGTGGTTTCGCAATTGATTTCCACTACGTTTTTTATTCCGAGTGCACTGAAAAGCGCCGGCATGGCAATTCCACCCACCGAATTCACGGCATCCACAGCCACGGAGAAACCGGCTTTTTGAATGGCTTCCACATCTACCAACTCCAAGTCCAGCACTTTCTGAACATGGATTTGCGTGTAATCTTTTTCAGAAACTTCTCCCAAATCATCCACTTCGGCAAATTCAAAATTTTCTGCTTCGGCATATTCAAGAATTTGAACGCCTTCTTCGGCATTCAAAAATTCGCCTTTTGAGTTCAGCAGTTTCAGGGCGTTCCACTGTTTCGGATTGTGGCTCGCCGTAAGAATCAGTCCGCCATCGGCATTTTCTTCGGTAACAGCAATTTCGGTAGTGGGTGTTGTGGCCAGCCCGATATTTACCACATTGCAGCCCATACCGGTTAAAGTGGCCACAACAAGCGCACTTACCATTTCGCCTGAAATGCGTGCATCGCGGCCTACAACTACTTTTATTTTTTGATTGTTTGAGTTTTGTTTGGCCCAGGTGGCATAGGCAGCAGTGAATTTCACCACGTCGAGCGGACTGAGACCTTCGCCGGGTTTGCCGCCAATTGTACCTCTGATCCCGGAAATTGATTTTATTAACGCCATTTTTGTTCCATTTTAGTTTAAGGAAACAAAATTAACAACCTTCCCCGAAATTCAGGAATTGAACAGGCAATTAAATAATCTCGTCGAGTTCGTTTAGCGTATTTTTCAGTTTATGAATGTAATTTCCGTAAAGGCGGCGAAATCCCCAGCGCATGAGCAGGAATATTCCGCCTACCATCAGTACCAAAACCACAAATCCCACCAGGATGGTAAGCAGTAGCATTGGCAGCGGAATATCGGACATGAGGACACCGTTGTCGGCGGCACTCTCTTCCATTCCGTTGTACAAACCGGTTATAAAAGAAACCGTCATGGCTGCCGACAGGAAAATAAGCGCCAGGAAAAACAACCGTTGATAAATTTTGAGGGTTTTAATTATTTTCACGAGCGTTTCGCGGAGGTTGCAGCTAATATCGCAGCTTTTCTTCACCCGGTAATATTTCACCACAAAATAGATGAATGTTACAAAAATTAATGCATTGGTGAAAATGCTCAGGAAGTTAAGCCACAGGGGTATTTCAAAGTCGCTTCCCATGCTCTCCAGTAACATGGGCGAAAAGAAAAAGTCGTCTAAAATAAAAAGGGCGATCAGGATAAAAAGTATTCCGAATCCAATTTTAATATTTCGGTCGATTCGTTCGATCAGATTACTGGTATGCTTACGGAGCATCTCTTCGATCTGGCTTTCGTTAAGTTCCTCTTTGGAACTCATTTTTTGCCAGGCCTTTTTTAAGTCATTCAGTTCCATAATCAATCCTCTTCTTTAACCATCAGTTTTTTTAGTTTCTTTTTAATGCGGTTCATTTTCACCCGCACATAGTTTTGTGTAATGCCAGTAATCTCCGCAATTTCTTCGTACTTTTTATTTTCCAGAAACAACAGGATTATCGATTTTTCAATTCCGCTCAGTTGTTTTACAGCCTTGTGCAAAAGTTTAATACTTTCTTCGGTTTCGGTATCGTAATTCTCATCCGCAATCTGAAAATTCTGGGACGACAAGCGGCTTTGATCGGGCCGGCGTTTACTTTTTTTGAACGAAGTGATAGCCGTATTCAGCGCCACTCGGTACATCCATGTTGTTACCTTCGATTCTTTCCGAAACGAGGGATACGATTTCCACAACTGCGCCACGATTTCCTGGAACAGATCATCTCTGTCGTCCTGAGAATCGCAATACAGGCTGCACACTTTGTAAATGATACCCTGGTTCTTCTGAATTATTTGCAAAAATTCCTTCTCCAAAACTGAACTATTAGTAAAAGGATAGCTAAAAAATTACATTTAAAATTCGAATTTAGATGGAATGAAACCGGACTATTTCATTTTTAAAAATTGCACCTCTTTTTTTGAAAGGATACGCCACCTGCCGCGCGGCAGATTTTTTTTGGTGAGGCCGGCAAAATATACACGGTCGAGTTTTTTCACTTTGTACCCCAGGTGCTCGAATATACGGCGCACAATCCGGTTGCGCCCCGAATGGATTTCAAGGCCGATCTCGGTTTTGTCGGCCGGATCGATAAAACTGACGGCATCGGCGGCAATTTTACCGTCTTCCAGCTCAACGCCATCGGCAATCTGGAGCACGTCGTTTTTGGTCACCGGTTTATTGAGCGTTACCTGGTATATTTTTTTCACTTTGTGGCTCGGGTGGGTCAGTTTGTCGGAAAGCTCGCCGTCGTTGGTCAGCAGCAAAACGCCGGTTGTGTTGCGGTCGAGGCGGCCCACCGGGTAAATACGTTCGTCGCAGGCATCTTTCACCAAATCCATCACCGTGCGGTCGGCATGCGGATCCTGGGTGGTGGTCATAAAATCTTTCGGTTTGTTGAGCAAGACGTAAACCTTTTTTTCGGCATTCAGCCTGCGCCCGTCAAACCGCACATCGTCGGACATTTTCACCTTCACCCCCATTTCGGTAACCGGTTCGCCGTTAACGGTTACCAGCCCTGCTGCAATGTATTTATCGGCCTCGCGCCTCGAGCAAACGCCTGAGTTGGCAATAAATCGGTTCAGGCGCATTTCTCCGGTGGTGGCTGTCCTTTCGGGCCTGCTCCGTGGCAGTTTCCCTGTTTTGGGTTTAACCCCTTCCGGCCTTTTTTTCAGCCTGATTACTTTTTTCCCTGAAGCTCGCTCTTTTCCTAACGATCTTTCATTTTTACCCTTTCTCCTGTTGTCCGACGCATCCCTGCGTCCTTTTCCCTGATTCCTGTTCATATTGACTTTCAAATTTTTGCAAAGGTCGGAAAAAATCTGCATTTATTTTCCTTACCGGAATAAAAACAAAAATTATAACTTTAGCTCCGCAAAATATAAAACATAAAATTATGCAATCGCACGAAATTGATTATAAAATTCTGGGCCACGATGTGCAGCTGGTAGAAGTGGAGCTCGATCCGGGCGAAACGGTAATTGCCGAAGCCGGCGCTATGCTTTACATGGACGATGAAATTGAATATACCGCCCGCATGGGCGACGGTTCCAACCCGCAAGCCGGTTTTTTCGATAAAATCCTTTCAGCCGGTTCGCGGTTGATTACAGGCGAGTCGCTGTTCCTCACCCATTTTACCAACCAGGGTTTTGGCAAAAAGCATGTGGCTTTTGCAGCACCTTATCCCGGAACCATCATCCCGCTTAACCTGGCTGCTTTCGGTGGAAACATAATTGTGCAACGTGATGCCTTTTTGTGTGCTGCACTGGGCACAAAAATTTCCATCACTTTCAGTAAGAAACTGGGCGCGGGCTTTTTTGGCGGCGAAGGCTTTGTTTTGCAGCAGTTGCAGGGCGACGGAAATGCGTTTGTTCATGCCGGCGGAACTGTTATCGAAAAAGAACTGAACAACGAAGTACTGAAAGTGGATACCGGCTGCATTGTGGGTTTTGAACCCACCATCGATTACAGCATCGAGAAAGCAGGGAATTTGCGTTCCATGGTTTTTGGCGGCGAGGGAATTTTCCTGGCCACCCTGCGCGGCACCGGAAAAGTGTGGCTGCAAAGTATGCCCATCCGAAAACTGATTCGTGAACTTTCGCCTGCCGGAGGAAATACCCGGAAAGAATCGCGTGGCGGGTTGCTGAATAATTTACTGGAGGGATAACATAAGTTGACAGTCGCAGTCACAGTAGGCAGTAGAAATTAAATTGTTAACCGGAGGTTCGTTTATTGTGACTGCGACTGAGAACTGCGACTTCTTAAATTACCCCCGGCAAACTGATTCCTTTAATTTTCCGGTACAAATCGAGGGCGAAAATGTCGGTCATTCCCGAGATGAAATCCACGGCCGACTGGATTTTGTGGTACAGGCTGTCGCTTTGCGGATGGTACTGTGCAGGTAGCAACGACAGGATTTTTTTGTTGTACCTGTCCTCCGGATTGATGACTGCCCCCACAAACTCATCGAGCAAGGTGCCGATAATTTTATAACCGGCAATTTCAATTTCAACCACGGTGCGGTGGGCATACACTTCTGAAAAAGAGATTTCTTTCACCTGTTTCATGGCCGCTGCCTGCCGGTTTTGCAGTGAACCCACCAGGCTTTTCGAAAAACTTCCGGTTAAAATAGCGTCGTAGTTTTCTTCAAAAATCCGCATGCTTTCGTGAATCAGCTTGCCAATAACACCGGCGCGCAGAAAGCTGATCTTCTCATTTTGGTCAGCTACTTTCTGCAATGTATTTTCAATTCGTTGCAACGTTTTTTGGTCTTGGACAGGATCATAAAAATTCAGGAACAATTCTTTTACACGTTCATATTTCAGAATTCCCAGTTTAAAGGCATCTTCCAAATCCATAATCTGGTAACAAATATCATCGGCGGCCTCCACCAGGTAAACCAGCGGATAGCGCTGAAACGAAAGTTCTTCTTCTGTTTTTTTCGGCACCTGCAGTTCTGTGGCAATTTTTTGAAATTGATCTTTTTCCGACTGAAAAAAGCCGAATTTCTGCTTGGTAGCCAGCGGCGATTCAAACGGGTATTTTACAATGCTGGCCAGCGTGGGATAAGTAAGCGCAAAACCGCCGGGCCGTTTCCCGGCAAACTGGTGGGAAAGCAGCCGCAAAGCATTGGCATTCCCGTCGAACCGGATAAAATCGCTCCATTCTCCCGGGGAAAGCTGGTTTTCAAACTCCTTCCCCGCCCCATTTTGAAAGAAGTTGGAAATGGCCGATTCGCCCGAGTGGCCAAATGGCGGGTTGCCTAAATCGTGGGCCAGGCACGCGGCCGAAACAATGGTGCCAACTTCCGGGGCAAGTATATTTTCCGGGTTTTCATCTGTCACTTTTTCTGAAAGTAAATTTCCCAGCGAGCGCCCCACACTGGCTACTTCTAAACTGTGCGTGAGCCGGTTGTGCACAAAAATATGTTCGGGCAGCGGAAAAACCTGCGTTTTATTCTGCATCCTGCGGAAAGGCGACGAAAAGATTATGCGGTCGTAATCGCGCTGAAACTGCGTCCTGTCCTCTGGTCTGGACGAAGTTTTCCACTCTTCCATTCCTAACCGCTTTGTTGAAAGTAATTGATTCCAGTTCATGCTTTAAAAAAATTACAGTAATTCAAGCTCCAAAAAACAAATAAATTTCAAATCTCAAAATTCAATTATCGAAACATTCTCACTGAAAATTTGGAATTTGAGACGTTGAGCATTGGAATTTAATTGAGATTTGGATTTTGTTTTTTGGATTTTCACAATGTGTATGTCGAATATTTTTTCACCTGTCTGGCCAGTTCACGCGCCCGGCACTCTGTAGCCTGATCGAGTTTCTCCCAGAACTTTTCGCTGTGGTTTTTTATTTCGGTATGCACCAGCTCGTGCAGCAGAATGTAGTCGATAAGTTCGTCGGGAAGTTTCATCATTTGCAGGTTGAGGCTGATATTGTTGCGCGACGAACAGCTTCCCCAGTTGCGTTTGTTGTTGCGGATGGTTACATTGTTATAGCTGAACCCGTGCTTTTGTGCCAGTTCTTTCAAACGCGGGGGCAGCAGCAGATGTGCCTCAACCCTGTAAACTTGTGTGAGTATTTGTTCAACTGCCATTCGCGCATTTTCCGACTGAAAGTCCTGAATGAAAATAATTACATCATCATTTTGAACATCTACTTTACCGGTTACAGGCCCTTTTTTCAAAAAAACCGAATGCTTTTTTGTTTTCATGAAAAAACCTTCGGTAAATGAAACTTGTTTTGCCCCGGCTTTCTCCTGCTGCTTTCGAATCCATGCTTCACTTTGCTCAAGAAAAGAAAGCACCTCTTTTTCTGATACAAAAAAGGGAAATGAAACCAGCACCGACTTATCGGGTTTTACACTGATTTTTAACTTTTTAGACCTTCGGTTCCGGTAAAAAGTTACCGGACCAATGCTTTTAAAGTGAACTACTTTGTTTGGCATTCGTTTCTATTAAAAATAAAATCAAAGATACCATATTATGGAACAGAACAAAAAATCAGAAGTGTTTACTAATCTCACCAAACACGTTACCATTGTTGCTGTTGAAGATAAAGTGCTGCCCGGCAGCCTTGTTTTTGAAGCCCAAAACCAGTTCCCCGGTTATTATCACGAAACCCCTACCAATCCGGAACCGGTGTACATCTACCTTGTGCTCGACAGGCAATACCCGCTGGAAGAAGTGCTTCGCGCCACGCAAAACATCGAAAAAGAGTATAAATGGGAGTTTGATTCCGGTAAAGGATATATGCGCATTGGTTCGCAATTCCTGAATGTTATTCGCGTCCGGCACCTGCCCGAACTCGACCTGGTGGAAAAAATACAGGAAGCCTACCAAAAGCAGGGGATTCATTTTTTAATGAATAAAAAGCTGCAAGGAAAACTGGAAGCTGAAGTGAAAATTGTAAAGTTTTTGATGCTCAAAAAATTGGGTGAAGGTGTTTACATCGAATCAAAAGACGATAATTTTGGGTATATTGAAATACCAAAATACCTTCCGCACGATGCATTCATTAAAGTTACAATGGACGTAAAATACAACTGGAGCGGCCACGAATTTGATGCAGCCTCTTGTTCGTTTTACAAAGACGGTAAACTCTATGAATCTGTGCGCATTCTTTCCAACAAAATAGATGCGGATTATTTGCTAAAAATAAGAAAACTATACCTGGAGAAAATCAGATAATTACTTCCCTGTTTTACCCTGAACATTTTATGCCACATTTCATCTGATGTTGATATTGGAATAAAAAAGGTTTTATTATTTTTGCCTTTCGCGAATTGCAAGTCTCTAATATTATTAATCCATCAGTTTTTTACCTTTATGTTTTACCAAAACCAACTAAATTAAAAATGGGAAGCCAAAAAAAAATCAAAGTTTTCCTGCTTGTTGCATTTGCCCTTATTGCATTAGCAGCAATAGCTTACTACTCACGACTGTTTGTCCCCAATACCGTAAAACCAGGCAGTTTCACCACCCAAATTGTTGAACGCGGTCAGGTTATTTCGGCAACCGACGCTACCGGAATTGTTGAATCGGAGAATGAAGTTTTGGTCTTAAGCCCCGGCACCGGCATAATTCAATCCATTTTGGCAGAGCCCGGAAGCCGTGTAAAAAAAGGAGATCTAATCCTGCAACTCAACACCGATGCGGTGAGCGATCAAATCGAAAACATTAAAGACCAGCTGGAAGTCAGGAGAAACAGCCTGAAACGAACCAGGTTAAACGCGCAAAGCACGCGGCTCGATTTGGAATATAACGAAGAAGTTAAAAAGTTAAGAATTGCCAATTTGGAATCGCAACTGGCCGATCAGAAACAACTGCTTGATGTGGGTGGTATTTCGCCCGCCCGGCTCGACCAGACCGAACAGGAAATTACGCTGGCAGAAAAAGATCTGAAAACTTTGGTTGAAAAGAATTCCATCAGGTTACAGCAGCTGGAAGCTGAAGAACAGGGCCTCCTGTTACAAATAGGAATGCAGGAGAAAAACCTGGACGAGCAAGAGCGCCTGCTGGAAAAAATGAGCATCAGGGCACCTTCTGACGGCATAATTCTTACCATAAACGGCCAGGAAGGAGAAAAAGTGGGAACCGACAACCTGCTGGTGCGTTTATCTGACCTTACTTCATTTAAAATTAGCGGTTCGGTTGAAGAACAACATGCCAAACAGCTAAAAACAGGGAACAAAGTAATTGTAATGGTTGACGGTGAACAACTGGAAGGAACTGTTGGAAATATTACACCACGCGTAGAAAACAATAAAGTTCAGTTCAATGTACATCTCCAACAGAGCAGCCACCCAAAACTTATTGCCAACCAGCAGGTACAAATCCAAATCATTAACAGCCTAAAAAACAACACACTAAGAATCAGAAAAATCCCGGATTTTGAAGACAGTAAAAAGCAGAAAAAATTTATAGTTGAAGGCGACAAAGCCATTCAGAAAGAATTTACCCTGGGCATTATTGGCAACGAATACTGTGAAATTCTGTCGGGACTGAACGAAGGAGATATAGTTGTAACGGAAGGCCTGAATGCGTTCAGGCACATCGATGAAATAGAAATTCAAAAGTAAACCCGAGAAATGAAAACGTTTTACTTACTGATAATAACGGGTTTAATATTTTTCACAAACCCGGTTTTCGCTCAAGTTGACAACATCAAAGACAGTTTAACATTAGAAGACGTAATTGATTTGGCGCTTACCCACTCACCCACTTCCAAGTACGTTCAAAACCAAAATGTGAACTATTTTTGGCGCTACCGGAATTTTAAAACCCGTTTCAGGCCACAGCTAACACTGTCGGGTGATTTGCCCAACTACACGCACACTACCCAGCCCATTACCCAACCCGACGGGAGTATCGAATTCAAACAGGTTTCCAATCTTGCAGCATCGGCCAACCTCTCGCTAAGCCAGTCCATCCCGCAGTTGGGAACAAATATTTGGGCAAGTACTTCAGCCCATGGAATCCGCAACTTAAACAAAAATGAAATCGGATTTTCAGGCAGTCCTTTTGTTATCGGTTTTAGCCAGCCCCTGTTTGCCTACAACTGGATGAAATGGTACCGAAAAACTGAACCCATGATTTACGACGAAGCCCAGAAACGTTACATTCAGCAAATTGAGGAAATTGCGCTGAATACTACCTACCGCTTTTTTAATTACCTGATGGTCCAGACCAATTATAAGCTGGCCGAAAATAATTTAAAAAACAGCAAGGATAACCTCCGGATTTCACAAACGAAAAAGGAACTGGGGCAAATTTCAGAAAATGATTTTTCACGAATCGAACTCTCGGTGTTAAATGCCCAAAAAGCCCTGAACCAGGCCAGCATGGACCTAAAAAATACTGATTTTGAACTAAAAAGATATGTTGGCCTTGAACAATCAATGGAAATCGATCTGGAAATCCCCCTGAACATCCGCTTTTTTGACATTGATGTGGACAAGGCGGTTCAAAAAGCAAGAGAAAACCGCCAGGAAACAACACTCTACCAGCGCCGCTTAATCAATGCCGACCGCGAACTGGCCCAGGCAAAAAACAGCACAGGCCTGAGCACCACCCTGCGCGGAAGCTTTGGATTATCGAACAGTGCCGAAACATTTACAGGCATTTACGACCAACCCGAACGCGACCGGATGTTACGCATTTCGTTAAGCATTCCCATTCTCGACTGGGGACGTTCGGCTTCAACTGTAAAACTGGCCGAATCGGAAAGAGAACTCACCATTTACAACGTAAATAAAGATATTGAAGAGTTTGACCGCTCGGTGATTGTGCAGGTTGAGCAGTTTGGCCTTTTGCAAGACCAGTTACGAACAGCCACTGAAGCTGATAAAGTTGCTGAGAACGGATACCAGATTGCACTCCGGAAATTCCAAAACGGAGAACTCAGTATCACCGATCTGAACATCGCCCTGCAGGAACGCGAGCAGGCAAAACGCGATTATATTCGTTCTATCCAAAGTTTCTGGGTGGCCTATTACCGGCTCAGGGTGCTTACCCTTTTCGATTTTGAAAAAGGACACAATATTACCTACGGAAACGAAATGCTCGATGACCAGAATGTGGGCGGGTTGTTTTTCTGAAAATGTATTTTTTCACTGAAAATAATAAGAGCTTAATGCGAAAAAATAAGGATGGCTCATTGAGCATCCTTCTTGTTTTATAACCAATTTTCAAAACAACTCCTTGAAAAAACATCCTGAATTTAAAGTGTTACAAGATAGTTTTGTTCGTGCCTGATTGAGTAAAATTGAATCTAATTTAGCAAATATTAAAACTATTGTGGTAATTTATTTTGTGCTGTCAATTATTGCAGGGGTAATTATTGGAATATCAATGGCAGGTATTTAAATTTTATTCTATATTTGTGAACTCCAATTTGAAGTTTTGTGAGTGAATTAATCCAAAAATCAAGCGAAAACTTTGACGCAATAGATAAGTTAATTGAACAGAATTTGAAAGCGCCTGTTATTCATTGTGCGTATTATAGTAGTCTTCAATTAATTATTCATTACAGTTATGAATATAGCAAATTAACAGAGGAAGAAGCACTTAGAGAAGTCAAATCAAAAGGTTCACACCTTTTTTATTTAAACATCTATGTAAAAGAAATAAGAAAGATAAATGCTCGAAATGCTTCTCAATTCTACAAATTTTTTACTAATTTTAAAAGAAAAAGAACTGAGGCAGACTATTACAACACTCAAATATTTGAATCTGACTTAAAACAGGCAAAGAAATTTGCGCAAGTTATTAGAGAATTTATAAGACTTATACATGATGAAGGAAAATGCGAAAACATATATAACATCAAAGCTTAAAGAACTGCTAAATTCAGTTCCTAATATTAAGGTCATATATAAAAATGATTCTCTTAGTCAAGAGCACTTAATTAAAGTTTTGCCGAAGGAGCAGTATGAGCACAATGAAGATTTTCATGAATTTGAAGAGAATATAATATTTGATTTTATTGATAATTATCCCACAGAAAGTCTTGTCTTTTTAACTGATGATGAATGGATTGATGTAAAGATTCCAGACGAAATATTTGTCGGTCAAGATTTTTACACTTACAAAGAACAAGAAGTCGAAGTTGAAATTATCGACAACAACGAAGAAGTAACCAAATTTGCTGACAATGAGTTGTTTGAATTTGACAGTGTTAATGAAGATGACATTGAGTTATCCGATGACATGTTTGAATCCTTTTATGGAATTTTTTCCAATTCAGTAGAGACAATAACAATTTCAAACGTTATTGATGAAGATTTTTATGGCACAGAAATTATTGAAGAATTTTGTTACTTTTTTAAAGAAAAAGACTTAAAAGAAAAAAATTCGGCAAATGATTCACAGTACGAATCCTCTTGTGAATATAACAACTACGCATTAGCAGCATGAAAAACGGACAAATAAGTCAGGCACCATTTAGATTAAAAAACTTTTTCTTTTCGGAAAGCAGCATAAAAATTGAACCTTCTACGAAGGCACAAAGTATAGATATTAGCATCCAGCCACAAGGACTAGTTAATGAATCTGAAAAAACTTTTGAACTTGAATTATTTGTTAATATTGAATCAAAAGATGGTCTCAAGATTTCAATTAAACTAATTGGAACCTTTGAATTTAAGGAAGTTGTCAAGAATGAAAATCTCAGTAATTATTTCTTCGTTAATGCTCCTGCAATTATTTTTCCTTATCTGAGAAGTTACATTTCTGCTCTCACTGCTCTCTCTGGAAGTAAAACAATTATTTTACCTCCAATGAACATGTCATCTTTAGGTAAACAATTAGAAGAAAACACCACCAGAAAAGAATAAAACACACCAAATTCTCATCTGGTTGCCTAAAAAGAAAAACGAACACCGTTAAAGTATTCATTTTCAATTCAATATAAAAATTATTCGTGGAGCATATCGGAATCGAACCGATGACCTCTTGACTGCCAGTCAAACGCTCTAGCCAACTGAGCTAATGCCCCAATAATTTTAGCGGCTGCAAATATAAAAAAATTCTTTCTCAAATAGAATTGTGGTAAAGTTTTTGTACCTTTTTAAAATAAAAACAACAAAAACAAAGTACGTTTCATGAACAGTGTTCATGGCTGACCGGTTGTCAGCATTTGAAATATAAAAAAATTTGATTTGTAAATGCCAATTATTTTTTATCTTTAACCCCTTCAATTTAGGGTTGCTTCAAAAGAAATTAATAAAATATAAAAAACAATAACGCTATGGAAGTAAAAAAATCACCAAAAGCCGATTTAGAGAACAAAAGGAACGTTTTCCTTTGGATCGGCCTTGTTGTTGCACTGGGCGTAGTACTTGCCGCTTTCGAGTACAAAACCAACCCCAAAGCAACCGAATCGCTGGGTGAGGTTCAAATGCAGGAAGTTGAGGAAGAAATTATCCCTATCACCCGCGAACAGGAAGTACAACCACCGCCACCACCACCACCGCCAAAAGTAGTTGAAGTACTCAACATTGTTGACGATGACGTGGAAATTGAAGACGAGCTGGTAATTGAAGATACGGAAGCAGATGATGAAACCATTGTGGATGTTGCTCCCGTAATTGAAACAGAAGAAGAAGAAGAGGAAGAAGAAGCAAAAGTATTCTTCATTGTTGAAGACATGCCTGAATTCCCGGGAGGAGAAATGGCCCTGAGGCAGTACATTGCCAACTCCATTAAATACCCGGTTATTGCACAGGAAAACGGAATCCAGGGGAAAGTGTATGTAACCTTTGTAGTAAACAAAGACGGTAGTGTAACCGATGCCCGCATTGCAAGGGGCGTTGACCCGTCGCTCGACAAAGAAGCACTGCGTGTGGTAAACACCCTACCGAAATGGAAACCCGGAAAACAACGTGGCGAACCGGTTCGCGTTTCTTATACAGTTCCGATAAACTTTGTATTACAATAAAAAGAAGAAACATATTATTGCACTCCTGGTCCCCGCGGGGCCGGGAGTTTTTTATGGTTTATACTGAACTTTTTCGGTGACAACCATATTATACTTTCAGAAACAGAATATATGATTGAAACCACTCCTGAAACAGAAAAAGCGGTTATTGTCGGACTGATTTATAAAGATCAGGACGAAAAACAGGCCACTGAATACCTCGACGAACTCGAATTTTTGGCCGATACCGCCGGCGCCGAGGTGGTGAAAAGATTCACCCAGAAACTCGACATGCCCAATGTGGCCACTTTTGTTGGACCCGGCAAGTTAGAAGAAATTGGCAACTACATAAAAGTAGTAGAAGCTGATACGATTATTTTCGACGATGAGCTATCTCCAACACAACTGCGGAACGTAGAACGAAAGCTGAGCTGCAAAGTACTCGACCGCACCAACCTCATTCTCGACATTTTTGCACGCCGTGCCAAAACAGCTCATGCCAAAACACAGGTTGAACTGGCGCAATATCAGTACCTTTTACCCAGGCTCACCCGCATGTGGACTCACCTTGAGCGGCAACGCGGGGGAATTGGGTTACGCGGCCCCGGGGAAACCCAGATTGAAACCGACCGCCGGATTATCCTCGATAAAATTTCGCGACTGAAAGAACAACTCAAAAAAATTGACAAGCAAAAAGCCACCCAGCGTAAAAACCGGGGCAAACTGGTACGTGTGGCTTTGGTAGGCTACACCAATGTAGGCAAATCAACCATTATGAATATGATGGCAAAATCGGATGTATTTGCCGAAAACAAACTTTTTGCCACGCTCGACACCACCGTGAGGAAAGTTGTAATTGTTAACCTCCCGTTTTTAATGGCCGACACCGTTGGGTTTATCCGCAAACTGCCGCATGATTTGGTAGAATCGTTCAAATCTACCCTCGACGAAGTACGCGAAGCTGACATTTTAGTGCATGTAGTGGATATTTCGCATCCGGGATTTGAGGAGCAAATTGATACGGTAAACAGTACCCTGGATGAAATCGAATCAGGAGAAAAGCCCGTTATTTATGCGTTCAATAAAATTGATGCCTACGAACATATTCATAAAGATGAAGATGACCTGACTCCAAAAACAAAGGAAAACTTCACGCTGGAGGAGTGGAAAAATTCGTGGATGGCAAAAAACAATACGCCTGCCATTTTCATTTCGGCAAAAAAGAAACAAAACATCGAAGAATTCAAAAAAATTATTTACGATGAGGTGAAACAAATTCACTCGCAACGCTTTCCGTTTAACGATTATCTTTACGATATAACCTGGGAAGAAGAATAACCTGCACAAAAACTTTCGTGACAAGTATTTTTTGACTGCAATCTAAACCCGCTTAGTATTTGCCGGCATTTTATCGGTATTGAGGCAAACCGAGTACAAATCGGTGCGCCGGTCTTTCAAATTACGGACTGCACCAAAATTGTGGAGCTCTTTCAGTAAATCCAAATCCACATCGGCAACCAGTATCATTTCCGTATTGGGTGTGGCTTCTGCTTTAATTCCGTTGGCCGGAAATGAAAAATCGCTTGGAGTAAATACCACCGACTGGGCAAACTGAATGTCCATATTTTCTACTTTTGGCAAATTGCCCACACAGCCGGCAATGGCCACGTAGCATTCATTTTCAATGGCACGCGAACGGGCACAGTACCTCACTCTCGAATAGCCGTTTTGCGTATCGGTAAGAAAGGGTACAAAAAGAATGCTCATCCCCTGCTGTGCCAAAATCCTCGACAGTTCGGGAAATTCCACGTCGTAACAAATCAGCACACCAACCGGTCCGCAGTCGGTTTCAAAAACTTCCACCAAATCACCGCCCGAAAGTCCCCACGTTTTAATTTCATCGGGCGTAACATGTACTTTTGTGTATGATTCATAGGTTCCGTTCCGGCGGCACAAGAACCCGGTATTGAAAAGCTTGTCGTCTTTCACCAGCGGAAAACTTCCGGTTACAATATTAATGTTGTAAGTAATGGCCAGGTTGATAAACCGCTCCAGAATTTCATCCGTATAATCGGCCAGCTTCCGGATGGCTTCGGCATAGCCCAGGTGGTTGTAATCGGCCATCAGCGGGGCATTAAAATACTCCGGGAAAAGAACAAAATCGCCGTTGTAACTGGCCACTGCATCCACAAAATATTCTACCTGGGTAAACAGTTCATCAATGTTATTGTAGAGCCGCATCTGCCACTGAACAAGTCCCAGCCGCACTACGGATTTATAACCGCTGGTCTTGTCCGAAACTTTCTGGTAATAAATATTGTCCCATTGCAACAGCACGGCATATTCCTCCGATTCCTTATCGCCTGATATATAACCCTTCAGGACTTTTTTTACGTGAAAATCGTTGGAAAGCTGAAAGTTAAGTACCGGATCATTGATTTCCTGGTATTTTACTTTCTGGATGTACTCTTTTGGCGACAGCTCAGAAGAATACTTGTAGTAGTTGGGAATGCGCCCGCCAAAAACAATTGCCTTCAGGTTCAGTTGCTCGCACAGTTCTTTTCGTGCATCGTACAACCGGCGGCCCAGCCTCATTCCACGGAATTCGGGCCGGATAAACACATCAATTCCGTAAAGTGTATTTCCCTTTGGGTTGTGCGTATTAAAGCTGTAATTGCCAATAATCTCTTCATATCTATGATCGTCGCCAAACAACTCATATTTTACAATAATAGATAACGCTGACCCCACAACAACTCCATCAACAACTACTGCGAGTTGGCCTTCCGGGAAAATTTTCACCAACTTCCGGATGTCCTTCTTCTCCCAGTAATCTTCCTGCCAGTTGGGATAGGCATCCAGCAACGATTTGTGCATTTCTTCATAATCGTCGATATTCAGCTGCCGCACTTCAACTTTACCAATATTATCCATGATTTGAGTGTTGTTTTTTATTTGTGTAAAAATAAAAAAGAAGCTGCCGGGAAAGTACTTTTCTGACAACTTCTTTTTTAAAAATTATTTCAATGAAGCTCTGGCTAACTCACTTCACCTTCTTTTATAAGCCATTCAGCTATTTGAACGGCATTTAATGCGGCCCCTTTTTTTATCTGATCGCCCACACACCAGTAAGTTATGTTATTCGGGTCGGCAATATCTTTACGGATGCGGCCCACATACACATCATCTTTACCAGCCACAAATAAAGGCATTGGATATTCATTTTTTGCAGGATTATCGATAACCGAAATGCCTTCGGTTTTTTCAAAAGCGTCTTTCACCTGCTCCACCGAAAGCGGTTGTTCTGTTTCTACCCAAATGGCCTCGGAGTGCGCACGGGCAACCGGAATGCGAACACAAGTTGCACTCACTTCGGCCTGGGTGTGCATAATTTTTTTGGTTTCCCAGTTCATTTTCATTTCCTCCTTGGTGTAATCGTTATCGAGGAAAACATCGATATGAGGAATAAGATTCATAGCAAGCTGGTACTGGAATTTGTTGGCTGTGGTTTCTTTTCCTTCGGCAACATCTTTCACCTGTTGTTCCAGCTCGGCAATTCCCTGTGCTCCGGCTCCGCTCGCGGCCTGGTAGGTGGCCACGCGAACTCGTTTTATTTTCGACAAATCTTCAATGGGTTTCAGCGACACAACCATTTGTATGGTTGAGCAGTTGGGATTGGCAATGATATTGCGCGGCCGGTTTCTCGAATCTTCCGCATTCACTTCGGGAACTACCAGCGGCACGTCATCGTCGTAACGAAAAGCGCTTGAATTGTCAATCATGATGGTTCCATGTTTGGTAATTGTTTCGGCAAACTCTTTGGATGTGCCTCCACCGGCCGATGTGAGGGCAATGTCAATCCCTTTAAAATCGTCGTTATGTTTTAATTCTTTCACGGTCAGTTTCTTTCCCCTGAACTCGTACTGTTTTCCGGCACTTCTCGACGAACCGAACAATACCAGTTCATCCAGCGGGAAATTCCGTTCATCCAAAACACGGAGAAATTCTTGTCCTACTGCTCCACTCACTCCTACAATTGCAACTTTCATTACGTAAACTTTTTAATTAAACTCAGTTTTCAGTTAAAATTAATTCCCGTAAAATTACTATTTTGCAATGAATTGAAACAAAATGACCCGTACTATTCTGAAAATATTAACAATCAGTTTTATGTGTTGTGGAAATTCGCTGGCAGCACAAGAAATCTGGCGCGAAAATTTTTCCGAGCCTGGAAAAGGGATTTGGGGAAGTGGAGAAAAATATATCGTATCCGATTTTTCCGGCATTACAACCTGGAACCTTGAATTTGATGAAAATGAACTGACACTAATTGATGCTGAGGATTATGCCAAAACGGTTTCTACTTCCGGCGGAAGGTTTGAAGTGCGTGATATTCATGGTGAAGTAGTGTGGCGCTCAGAATGGATTGATATCTCGGGTTTAGAAAAGGTGGATATTGAACTCACCGCTTCGGAAACGGGCAGTGGCGCCAACACCGAAACCAAATACCTGAAAACTTTTTACCGGTTGGATGAAGGTGAAGAAATTCCCTTTGCAGAATACAGCGCAAATGCCGGAAACTGGGGCTCGGTTCAGGCTGTCAGCAAAGGCCTGAAGGGCAATTCGCTGCAAATTGTTTGCTACCTTTCCAACCATTATGCCAACGATAAAGTGATTTTGGATGAAGTGGTGGTTGCTGCCGAAGAAAAATACTACCCGCCGGCTGAACCGGGCGAAATCATTTTAAATGAAATTTTGTTTAATCCGTTTCCCGATGGCGAAGATTATGTGGAGATTTACAATAATTCTAACCGTGTGATTCCTCTCGGAAAATTGTTTCTGGCGTCGCGCGACAAAGAATTTCAGCTGGAACAGATTTACGATTTATCTGGAAAAATCTACCTTATTCCCCCAAAAAGTTATGTGGCCATTACAAAAGATACGAGTGCTGTTTTTCCCTTTTTTCAGATTGAATGCAGCGAATGTTTTCAGCAGGTTGCGCGAATTCCATCATTCAACAACGACGACGATTACGTGGTTTTGCTGAATGAAAACCTCGAAATTCTGGATGAATTGTACTATAACGAAAGTATGCATACGCCGTTTCTGGCCGATGTGGAAGGCGTTTCGCTGGAACGGGTTTCCTTTTCAGAACCCACCAACGCCCCGGGCAACTGGCACTCGGCTTCTTCGGATGCAGGTTATGGGACACCGGGTTACGAAAACTCACAGACTGGCAGAGAATTGACCGGAAAACCAAAAGTGATTTTTGAGCCGGAAGCTTTTTCGCCCAACCTCGACGGGTACAACGATGAGTTTGTAGTTCGGTATGAAATGACGAAACCCGGTTACGTGGCCAACATCACTATTTTTGATGCAGCCGGGCGTTTTGTACAGCACCTGGCCAAAAATGAGATCCTGGGAACCACAGGAAAATTCGTCTGGAACGGTGAAGACGAAACCGGCAGCCGGCTACCGCTTGGCGTTTACGTGGTAATTGTGGAAATTTTTAATACCGAAGGGGAAGTTCACCGGTTTAAAGATGGCGTGGTGCTGACAGATATTTTGAAATAAAATGCGTTCCCGGAATTTGCCGTGTAATTATTTGCCAAAAATTGAACCAATAAAAAAATCATAGTTCTCAAATCAAACCAGTATTGTACTCAAAAACATGAAACGAAATTTTGCATTTTTTGCCTGGCGGGAATTTACCCGTTCGGCCTCCTTCGGGAAAAACATGGCCGCCAAAGGAGTACTCATTTTTCTGGCCATCTATTTTTCAGTATCCTTTCTATTTCTCGGTTTCAGTCTGAGCATGTTTCTCGCTGAAAAGTTTCCGGATCAGTCGGTTGTTTCCGCATTCAATTCCATGATTCTAATTTATGCAGGGACGGATTTGGTCATACGTATTTTCATTCAAAACCTGCCTACCTTCGGGTTTCAACCGTTTTTGGTGCTTCCGGTAAAAAAACGCCGCATCGCCCGGTACATGCTGAATAAATCGGTTTTCCATTTTTTCAACATTCTGCCGTTTTTCCTGGTGCTGCCTTTTATGTTTACTTCGGCGGTGAAAGAACTTTCGGGCATTAGTCTGCTGGTATGGTTTTCGGGGCTCTTCTTTTTGATTTTAATCAACCATTTTCTGGCCATTTTTTTAAAATGGAAAACCAACGAAGACGACCGGTTATTTTATGGTTTTCTGATACTGGCAGTGGCGATTTTTGCCCTCAATTATTTCGGAATAGTTGATTTTGCCGGAACTTTTGGGAATTTTTTCGATTGGGTAATTCAAAATCCTGTTGCCGTTTTTTTATTCCCGGGGACTGCTGCTTTGCTTTATTTTCTGAATGAGCAGTACATTCTTAACCGGTTTTACCCCGACGAGCTTTCGAAGAAGAAAAAACAAGCTGCGGCCCACGATTTTTCGTGGTTGGCACGGGTAGGAGAATACGGCAGAATGTTGTCGCTGGAGGTGAAAATGATTTTGCGCAACAAACGTCCGCGTACTTCGGCCATCATGTCGGTACTGTTTCTGCTTTATGGGTTGCTGCTTTACAAAGATTACGGCAACGAAATTCCGGAAATCATCCTGGTATTTGGCGGCATGTTTATGACGGGGATTTTCAGCATGTCGTACGGGCAGTTTTTTCCCGCCTGGCACAGCCGCTACTATCCGCTACTGATGACTCAGAACGTAAAAATGAAAGAGGTTTTGCAGTCGGCTTTTTTCCTGATGGCGGCCACCAATGTGGTGTTTTACCTGCTTTCGCTGGGCTACATGTTTATTTCACCAAAAGTACTGTACATTCATTTGGCCGTAATGCTTTACAATGTGGGCGTGAACTCGGTGGTGATTTTTGCGCTGGGCCTCAACAGCCGAAAATCCATCGACCTCGATACCCGCGCCATGTTCAACTACCAGGGAATGGGTGCCACACAGTGGCTTATCGCATTTCCCATTCTGCTTGGCCCCATGGCTGTTTACGGAATCATGGCTTTGGTTTTTGGAAAAATTGCGGCCTACTTCATTCTCGGCGGACTCGGTTTGGTTGGAATTATCCTGCACCCGCGTTTCATTACTTATTTTACCAGACAATATTTGCGCAAAAAACACAAAATGATTGCTGCTTACAAAAATTCTTAAAAAACAAAAAACTATGATACAAATAACTGATTTACAAAAGGCATACAACCAAAAAACGGTTTTGAACTTGCCCAAACTCACAATCAACCGCGGCGAAATTTTCGGGTTGGTAGGCAACAACGGTGCCGGAAAAACCACGCTGTTTTCACTCGTCCTCGACCTGATTCGTGCGACCAAAGGAAAAGTGACCAGCAACGAAGTGGAAGTGGCCCGCTTTGAAGAGTGGAAAACCTTCACCGGCGCGTACATCGACGAAAGTTTTACCATTGGCTACCTCACGCCCGATGAGTATTTTACATTTCTGGGCGAACTCCGGAATTTGAACAAAAATGACATTGAACTTTTCCTTTCAGGATTTGACGGTTTTTTTCATGACGAAATCCTGGGGAAAAAGAAGTTTATCCGCGACCTTTCCAAAGGAAACCAGAAAAAAGTGGGCGTGGCCGGCGCTTTTATGGGAAATCCCGATGTGGTCATTCTCGACGAACCTTTCGCCAACCTTGACCCCACTTCGCAATACAAACTGCGCGAACTGATAAAGGAATATGCAGCAAGCGGCGAAAAAACGCTGCTCATTTCCAGCCACGACCTCGACCACGTGGCCGATGTGTGTAGCCGTATCGTCATTCTTGAAAAAGGTGAAGTGGTAAAAGATGTACCCAAAACAGAAACCACACTGGCCGAACTGGAAGAATTTTTTACCGGAGAGAAAGAGGAAAAAACATTTTATGATGATTTGTAAAACTAAAGCAACCTTTTTGGCCTGCAAATCATCTTTCTGAAAAACCAAGAATGAAAAAACTGAAAACTTTACTTCTTGCAACTTTCCTCTTTTTCTGTGTTTTATCATCCAAAGCCGATGTCATTTACACTCCGGTTACCCACATGGGCGCTGTTGTTTCGCTGGAAGGAATTGCCAGCTACGAACTGGCTTTTTCGCGGTCAAACACATTGAATTTCTGGGGTGGTGCAGGTTTCGTTTTCCCGCTGGGCGGATTTTTTCATCCCGCTTACGGCACCGAGGCCGCAATTGAACTCCGGCAATATTTCAACAAAAACAGCTTTCAACGATTCAATCTGGGATTTTACGCGGGCCTGGCATACATGAATGCGCCGGAACTCTACCGCGGCAGTGCGATTGACCGGTACACTTCGGTAGGATTTGTACCCGGTTTAAAACTTACATACAAACTTCAACTGGCTCCCAAACTAATTGCTGAACCCTACATCAGCCTTTCGGTTCCTTTTTACGAAGAAAAATTCAGCGAAATTTTTGACGAAAATTCAGACGGCGGGTTTGTTGTAACACTTGGTTTGCGCATTGGTTTCAATCAGGTAAAAAAGCTTTTTGAAAAATAATGCCCCCAACGCAACCTCTTGTTCAATATTTGCATCTTGATTAAAAACGAAAAAAATGCGCTTTAAATTTATCCTTTGGGTTTTTCTGCTTTTAACGATTTTTCATAAGTATTCAATAGCTCAGGAACTGACTTTCGGGCCGGTCAACGGAATTAATTTTTCCAATATACGGGGCGAAATGACATACGATACCTGGAGTGCCAAACCCGGCCCGGTTAATGGCATTTTTGCCAAAGCTTCACTGGGCAACTGGCTGGCCCTGCGAACCGGCGCAGAATTTACAAGTTTTTATTACCAGGAAAAATGGAACTACACAAATTATTATGCCGATCCGGTTCCGTGGGATATTTCGTATAGCAGCAGTTCTTTTATGCCGGGCGGTTGTATCATAGGACCTTCTTCACCAGCCAAATGGGATTATCATTTTCTGCGGGTGCCGCTTATGCTGGAATGGAAAACCCCGGGAAAACTCAGCTTTGGCTTTGGTGCCGGGGCGCACTATTCTTTTCTGATGAATGATGAATATACCGGAAAAGACAAAGAACTGCATTCGGAAGAGCTTCGGGAAGAAAATTCTCCGCCCGGAACCGATTGGGGCTGGATGCTTTCGGCATCGCTGAATTATGCGTTAAACAGCCGGTGGAATATTTTTTTGGAAGGGCGTACAACTTATGGGAAAGAGGTTTATCGGGAAAGAATAAAGGGGAAAAACGGTTCTTCCGAATTGCTGTTCGGTGTGGGATTTTCTCCGTTTTCAAAACCGGTGAAAGAGCAGCAAGGCCCTGCGCCCGGTCGCCGGATTGAAATTATGCCCCACGCGGGTATCTCTTTTTCAAAATCGGCAGACCCGGACAAAAAAAGCGATTATGCTGTATTTTCGGGCTTAAATTCGGGTGTTTCTGTGAAAATTCGTGTTGACAGCTCTTTTTCAATAATTTCCGGAACATGGATTGAACCAAAAGGCTACCGTATTGAAAAGCCAAGTCAATCAAGAGTTTATTACAATTACACGCAAAACTCCGAACAGACAGTCAATTTTCGGTCGGATGTTTCACTCGGTTACCTGACCATTCCGCTGCTGGGAGAAGTTTCGTTCGGAAACCGGTTCACCACGAATATTCAGTTCGGATTGTATTATTCGTTGCTGCAAAATGCGATGGCAAAAGGAGAAGAAACCCGGGAATACAACTACGGAAACGGCTATCAAAAGCAGCGGGAATATTTCGCTCAAAATGTGGAAGGCTGGTTCAGAAACGATGATTTGGGCGCAATAACCGGTCTGCGATTTGAATACCGGATTCTTCCGAAAATCAAAATCTATACTGCTTTACAGGCAGCACTGGGATTTATTAAATTAGGCGATGACTCAGAGGATGAGACATCTGGACCTACTCCCACACAACTTAAGAATTTCAAAAACCGTACTGTAACGGCTTCTTTCGGACTGGCAATTCCTGTGGTTCAAAACTAAAAATTAACTCACAATGAAACGAATTCTTTTCTTCATACTTTCCATCCTGGTTTTTACCGCATGTGAACAATATCCAACACCAGGCACTCAGATTCTGAAACAATTCAGTTTTCAAATTATTGGAGCAAACCAATTTGCTGAAGCTGGAAATTATTTACCCGACAGCGTAGGAATTATTATCGATTTTAAGTCGCTCGTTCCAGCCGGAGAAAGACAATTTACAATGGAAATAGAAGTTGCTGAAGGTGGAGGCACAGTGGACCAAACGGTAGTTTATTCCGACAAAATCGGCATAATGAAAACCCGCTGGAAAGTGGGCTATACATCGAACGAACAAATTTTGAAAGTAAAAATTTACGATACGGAAGGTTTGTTTTCTGCAGAAACTGAAATTCGGGCAACTTCCTATTTTACCGACAAGCTGAACACAATTGATAAAGGATTTTTAGTGGGTATTGGTGGCATGGTGCGCGATACCATAAACCAACGTTCTATGCTCATTTCAGGTAGAAACCTGTATGTATTAACAGATGATTTTTTAAATTGGAAACGAATTGGTTATCCGTTCAGCACTTCGCTAAAGGAACTGGAAATAAACAGTAAAGGAGAAGTTTTTGCCGCCGGATGGAATGGGAATTTATACAAAACAAGCGATTGGGGTGAAAACTGGTATGATCTGGGTAAACCCATCCCCGAAAATCCTTACCATTATGAACTTACCATCACCAAAGACGACTACATCTGGGCAAATAAGTGGGAACACGGCATTTATTGTTCCAAAGACAATGGAATTACCTGGCAAAAAGATATTTCCGGTTTGGAGAAGCAGGAAGAACTGGGCCGTATTTTTACGTTTGCAGATACCTCACACATGGCCATTTCGTATCATAATTTAAACATTCTGCAAACATCGGATGATGGGCTAACCTGGAAACCGATAAATACACCGGAATATTCGTTAACCATGTTTGTTACCGATGAGAATGCTATCATTGCCCAAAATCAGGGTGGTTTCCGGTTGCATAAATCAACAGATGGGGGGCAAACATACAAGCAGTTTTTTTCACCACATGTGGCTTATGGCACTTCCTCTAAACATTTATACGACAAATTCGGAAACGATTATTATGTGCTGGCGCCGGGAGGCGGAGTCTGGAAAACAAAAGATTTTGAAGAATTTACAGAACTGTTTACATTTTCAAAACAACGCAATTTGTTTATCGACCATCAGGGAAATATTTATGCAAGTGGTTATAGTTATTCAAATGCAGCCAACGATCCTACCTTAATTTTGCCTGTTACAAATTAATTACGAAAGTTATTTACTTTTTGTAACTTGAGGCCAAATTTATCAATCCTTTTTCCGATGGAAACCGAACAAAAAACCGCACAGGAAATATTTGAGAAAATGGCCGCCCATTGCAGCCGCTCCGAGCAGTGCTCAACCGATATTCATAAAAAAATTACAACTGCCGGGCTGAGCAGTGATGAGGCAGATGAAATTATCGAAAAGCTGAAAGCCGAAAAGTTTATCGACGATGAGCGATATGTGCGTTCTTATGTTTCCGATAAATTCAAATTCAACAAATGGGGAAAGGTAAAAATACGCCACTACCTGAAAATGAAAGGCCTTTCGGATGAATTAATCCAGGCCGGGCTGAATAAAATTGAGACGGACAAGTACCACGAAACTCTCATCAAAACGATGAAAGAAAAAGCCCGCAAGGTGAAAAAGAAAAACAAATACGAAAAAATGGGGCAGATTATCCGGTTTGCCCAGAACCGCGGCTTCGAGCCCGAAATGATTCACCGCTATTTGAATGAGGTGGTGGATTGATGCGCATATCCTGCTTATTCAAAAATTGGAAATTTCTGATAAAACCTCAACAATTCAATGGTTTCTGGTCGCAACCTGGTGCGGACAAACTTTTTTAAATCATCTTCCATCAAATCACCCATTCCGTGTAAAATTCGTTTGTCGTCAATTTTATCCAGCCTGTCAATACATTTCTGAATATATTTCTCAAATGGCATTTCCATTCTGGATTCAACAATTTCTTTATTTACAGGCGTTTGGTTTTTCATAAAAAACCAGCTATCGAAAATATCACGGTTGGCAATAACTTCCCTGTCAAGAAGTGTACATAGTTTATGGGCAAACATGTCTTGTTTAACCATCACTTTCATGTTGATTCCCAGCAGATTTTTTATTTCGTAACGGTCATTGAAAACCCGCTTTGAAATTTCGATCTTCAGTTTCCGCTCACCAATTCCGTAATCCAAGACTATAACCGGCCCATTAAACTTTTTGGCTTCATCAAATATTTTCCCATGTTTTAATACAATGTTTCTAACCTTCTCATAAACCAGATTTTCTTTTTCTATATGAAGGAGGTTAAAATCCAAATCGACAGAAAAACGGGGTAAATCATAAAAATACATCAGTGCGGTACCTCCCTTAAATCCTAAACTTCCAGCCAGTTCAATATCGGAATAAATGGCTTTGAGCAATTGCACCAGAAAAAATTTATGTTTGTTGACATCAACCATTTTTAAAAATTTTGGTTACCCGTTCCGTCAGGGCTTTCGACTGATATCCGCTCAATAATTTATCAATTTTTTCTTTATCCAGTGGGTTTAAGTTATCGAAAAAAAAACCAGGATCAAGGTAAAGCAAGTCCAGAAAGGCTCTTTCAGGAGTGGCCATATTCACAAAATCTGGTTTTTGAACGATTCCTGAAGTATTCACGAGTACATTGTCCTTGATTTTACGAAACCGGTAAATCTGACCGTTTATCTCAATTTCCCGGCTCAGATAACTGACTGATGTTATGAACGAAGTGTATTGAAAAATAACGCCCGACCTTTGCAACACATATTCCAGGGAGATATATGAAGGTGTATAAACCGAACAGGCCAGCTCTTCCGGATTAAATCCCGGTTTGGCATAAATTCCTTTTCGCGGATTTTCCAGTTTTCCGGTACGTATATAATAATTCAGTTTTTGATTAAGCGAAATAAAATTCGTTTCTCCGGAAAGCATAGCAATTTCATTCAACCGAAATACCGATTTATTTGATTGATAAATGATAAAAAGTATTTCCCCTTTTATTATTTGTGAACTGAACATTTCAATATTTCATATATATAGTTCACAAATGTAAAATAATCTTAATTCATGAACAACTTTTACAAAAAGTTAATTTAAACATTTCTAAGGATTTACCCTTCAAGCCCGGCAAGAAACTCCCTGGTTGGCTGAATTACCAGGTGGCTGAAAGAATAGTCTTTCGTACTGCGCGTAACGATAGTCGTTAATTTTCCTTCCTCTGCACAAAATTTTTGCAACCCGTCTTCAAAATTCCTGAAATCAGAAAAAAGCAACTTTTTGACCGTCGATTTTCCTACCAGCAAAATTTCAATCAACTCAAGCAGCGCCATCAGCTGCCTTTTGGCTATTTTCGCCGATTCAAGTTTGCTTACCACGTAATTAATTGCTTACCTTTGCCATCCACAAAAAATTAGAAGAATATGATTTTAAAAGACCAGGTAAAAGACCTCCTGGAGCGCCGGGATGCGCTAAGGAGGCATCTTTGACTACGATGCAAAGTTAATTCAGCTAAAAGAAGAAGAACTCAAAACACAGGATCCTGAGTTTTGGTCGAACCCGAAAGAGGCCGAAGCCCAGATGAAAAACATCAAGTCGATAAAAGACTGGACAAAAGGCTTCGACGCGGTAAACCAGGCAGTTGAAGATTTTGAGGTGCTTTATGATTTTTTTGAAGAAGACGAAGCATCAGAAGAAGAAGTGGACAAAGCCTACCATTCAGCTGCCCTGAAAGTGGAAGCACTCGAAACCAAAAACATGCTGCGCAACGAAGAGGACAAACTCAGTGCTGTGCTGAAAATCAATGCCGGTGCCGGCGGAACCGAAAGCAACGACTGGGCCGAAATGCTTTTCCGCATGTACACCCGCTGGTGCGAAAACAACAACTACAAAGTTAAAATCGACAATATGCAGCACGGCGACGAAGCCGGAATTAAAAGCTGCACCATAGAAGTAGAAGGCGAATATGCCTACGGGTACCTGAAAAGCGAAAACGGCGTGCACCGCCTGGTGCGGTTGTCGCCTTTCAACGCCCAAAACAAGCGCATGACTTCATTCACCTCGGTGTATGTAGCTCCACTGGTGGACGATTCCATCGATATAGAAATCAACCCGGCGGATATTACCTGGGATACTTTTCGCAGTGGTGGTGCCGGCGGCCAGAATGTGAACAAAGTGGAAACCGGCGTGCGTTTGCACCACGAACCCACAGGCATTGTAATTGAAAACACCGAAAGCCGCTCGCAGGGCGGGAATAAAGAAAATGCACTGCGCCTGCTGAAATCGCAACTCTACGAAATGGAACTCCGGAAGCGCCAGGAAAAAACCATGGAAATTGAGTCGCAGAAAAAGAAGATTGAGTGGGGCTCGCAAATCCGGTCGTACGTGCTGCAACCCTACAAAATGGTAAAAGACCTGCGCACCAACTACGAAACCGGGAATGTGGATGCGGTGCTCGACGGCGAGCTCGACGGCCTGATAAAGGCCTATCTCATGGAATTTGGCGGGCAGTAATTACCTCAAATCTTTGCCGATCAGCTTTCTTTTCCTATTTTTAAGAAGAAATCAACAAGAACAAGGATTATTCGTTTACTTCTTAAAAGTAATCTGGTATGTATTCAAATGAAAACTTCATAAACAGGGAAATCAGCTGGCTTTCGTTTAACGAGCGGGTCTTGCAGGAAGCAGAAGACCCGAAGACACCCTTGTTCGAACGCATTCGGTTTATCGGGATCTTTTCCAATAACCTCGATGAGTTTTTCCGTGTGCGCGTGGCTACAGTACGCCGCATGGTTGACATTGGCAAAGACGAAGAAAACCTGCTGGGAGACCTCACCCCCCGCGAGCTTCACGATAAAATTCATGAAATAGTACTGGAGCAGCAGTATAAAGTGCAGTCCATTTTCAGAGACATTCTCGACGAACTGAACAAAAACAATATTTTCATTTTAGATGAAAAAGAGCTGAACCTCTCGCAGGGAATATTTGTGAAAAAATATTTTTATGAAAAAGTATTGCCCAACCTGGTGCCCATCATGTTGAGCAAAAAAAACAAATTCCCTTACCTGCGCGATCGCTCGGTTTACCTGGCCGTAAAACTCTCGAAAAAAAACGACCCATCAGATTTTGCCTATTCGCTAATCAGGATTCCCGGCATTTCTGTTCCCCGGTTTCTGGTGCTTCCCAAAGAGCGCAAAAAAAATTATGTGATGATGCTCGACGATGTCATCCGCTACTGTTTCGACGATCTGTTTTTCTATTTCGATTACGATGCGTATGAAGCCTACACCGTAAAAATTACACGCGACGCCGAATTGGATATTGACGACGATATTTCGAAAAGTTTCATTGAAAAAATGAGCAGCAGCGTAAAAAAACGCAAAAAAGGAAAACCCGTGCGCTTGCTTTACGACAGGGAAATCCCCAAAGACCTGCTGGATTTCATCCTGAAAAAGATGAAACTGACCAACCAGGAAAATTCCGTTCCGGGAGGAAGGTACCACAATCATAAAGATTTTATGAACTTCCCCGAAGTTGGCGAAAAGAAACATTACTATCCCAAACTGCCACCATTCAGGAACAGGCAACTGCCGCCACATACCAGTATTTTGCGCGTTCTCCGCCAAAAAGATGTAATGCTGCACTTCCCTTATCAAACATTCAATCATTTTATCGACTTTTTACGCGAAGCGGCCATCGATCCACAGGTGAAAGAAATTGGTCTGACCGTTTACCGCGTGGCCGAAGGTTCGAAAGTGATGAACGCTCTGCTCAATGCAATTCGAAATGGGAAAGTGGTGACGGTAGTAGTTGAACTTCAGGCACGATTCGACGAAGAGAACAACATCTACTGGTCCAATAAACTCCAGGAAGAAGGCGCCTACGTAATCAACGGAGTGCCGGGGGTAAAAGTCCACAGCAAGCTGGCGTGGGTGAAACGCGAAGAAGACGGCAACTACCGAAATTATGCCTATATCGGGACAGGAAATTTCCACGAAGGAACGGCCAATGTGTATGCCGACGACGGGCTGCTCACTGCCGATCCGCGCCTGGCTGACGAGGTGGAGCAAGTGTTCGATTTTTTCAAGCACAACTACAAACATTACCATTACAAACATTTGGTAGTTAGCCCGTTTTACATGCGCGATCATTTCATTCAGAATATCGAGCGGGAAATTGAACTGGCCAAACAAGGAAAAGATGCCTGGATAATTTTGAAAATGAACAGCCTCATCGATCCGGGAATGATGAAAAAAATCTACAAAGCTGCCGAAGCCGGAGTAAAAATAGAATTGATTGTCAGAGGCATTTTCGGGCTTCAGCTGGATAAAGAAAAATTCAGAAAGAATATTTCTGCCATAAGTATTGTGGACAAGTATTTGGAGCACTCACGTATATTTCTGTTTGGAAACGATGGCGATGAAAAAATGTACATCTCATCGGCCGACTGGATGCCCCGAAACCTGAACCGCCGGATTGAAGTGGCCTGCCCCGTTTACAACGATGAAATTAAATCGGAATTGAAAGAGATGCTGAAAATTCAGCTGAGAGACAATACCAAAGCCCGCATTCTCGACCCTCAGCTTCAAAATAATTACAATAACCGGAGCCAGGATTCAAAATACCGGGCCCAGGAAGATTACTACAATTACATTAAAAAGAAACATCATTTTATTATGAAACTTTATCATAATCCACGTTGTGCAAAAAGCCGTGCCGGGTTGAAATACCTCGAAGAAAAAGGCTATGATGTAGAAATTAAAAAATACCTGACCGAAGGCATAACCGAAAATGAACTGCGCGAACTGGTTGAAAAAACCGGTAAAAAGCCGTTCGAATTTGTGCGTACCCAGGAAAAAATTTTCAAAGAAAATTACAAAGGAAAAGAATATTTGGATAAAGAATGGCTGAAAATACTGGCCAAAAATCCACGGCTGCTAAAACGCCCCATAGTTGTGAACGGCGACAAGGCTGTGCTCGCCGACCCGCCGCAGGCTGTGGAAGAAATAATTTAGTGGCTGTATATAACAATATTGCATTTATTACACAATAGCCCTCCCCATGATTTTCGCAGAAAAGCCATTTTAAAATCTGCGTTTATCAGCGCAATCAGCGGGAACATAATAGTTGGGACAGACATAAATTAATTAACATTCAACTGTCTCTGCAGCACCGCAATTTCAGCTTCCAGCTGATTTCTTTGCTTTAAAGCTTTTGAAAGCTCAAGCGCATCTTTAACGGCTTGCTTGTCGTAACTTTCAAGAATAATGTAATAATATTCATCGCCCAGGAAAACGGCTTTCAGGCGGCGGTCGATATTGTTCGCAATAAATTCCATCACGCCGTTGTCCTTTCCGTTGCGGTAGGTCACTTTTTCCCATTTGGCTTCCATAAAATCACTCCGGTGATTGTCCACGGTCCCAATGGGAATTTCTTCGGTTTTGGCATCATCTCCCTGATCGTAAACGCGCAACGCCGTGTGATTCAGCCAGTTTTCACCGTGATAATTACTGCTCAAATATATTTCGCCGCGCTCATCGAGGTGCACTTTTATGTAGGAGCGATCCCACGCCCGCTCAAAATTTTGCCGTTTGTGAATGTACTGCGTATATCGGTCAAACTCGGTTTTCTCTTTTTGAAAAGGTTTTTCAAGCTCTTCAATATTCACATTCAATGAATCGAGTTGTGCTTCTTTGCGGTGAAGCAAATCGAACTGCACTTCAGTCCTCAGGTTTTTTGCTGCGTTAACCGCATAAGCCGCTTTGGGGTACAATTGTGGGATGCTGTCGAGGTGGCGCAACGCAGCAGTGGTGTCATTTTTTTGCAGAAGCGATTGTGCCTGTTGCATTTTCTGCCTGGCTTTGTCTTCGTCGGAAGGGCCGCAGGAAACCATGAAAATGGCAACAAAAAATAAAATTGTATAATCTGAAATCCTCATTTTTTCGTTGTTTTGTACAAAATTACTATTTTATCCTGATAACAAAACATAGCAGCAGCATGAATACCAACTCGGTGAGATTTTTTCAGGAGAAACAGCTTAACCCTGTTTCCCAAAACTGCGAGCTCATTCTGGCTGCATGGGAAATTAAAAATCCTTCCAACCTGGGGCAAACCATCAGGCTTGCACACAATGCGGGAGCCCAAAAAGTTTATTTCATAAACAACTGCCCGGTTTTCAGGGAGTCGAAAATCAAAAAAACAGCCGGGTTTTCATTCGACCAAATGAACTGGAAAATCTTATCAGAAGAAGAATTTTTCGCGGGAATTGAGGAAGACCAGCAACTTGTTGTGCTGGAAACCTGTTCCGGTTCCGAAAATATTTTTGAAGCAGATCTCCCTGAAAAGATAATCCTGCTGGCCGGCAACGAATCGCACGGCCTGCCACCCGAAATCATTCAAAAAAGCAAAAAGAAAATTTTCATTCCCATGCCGGGAGGTTGCAAATCGATGAATATTTCGCATGCGTTGGCAGTTGCTTCCTTTGAATGGTACCGGCAACAAACTGTTTGAGTAAAACTGACACACATCCGACCATTAAAAAAAATTTGTTTTTATTGCTTGAATGCCATAAATTTATATAGCAGTTAAAAGATGTTAAACCCTGTTTTGGCACCCTAAGAACAGGATAACAACCAAAGATAATGCAAATTATTTTTCCAAATATCAACAAACTTACTGGGTAAGCCTCCCTGCCTGGTGAAATCATTTAAAAATAAACGCTATGACCAAAACAAATCTTTTCTTTTTGTACCAAAAATTTATGCGGATTACCCTGTTACTATTTTTAGTATTACATGCAAATACCTCTTACGCCCAGTGGCTGAAGTTTGTTGGCAGTGTAGTTGACATTGAAACCAACCAACCGATTCCGTACGCCAATATTTCGGTTTTTAATATGCCGGTTGGAACCTGTACAAATTCCTACGGAGACTTTATGCTGAACCTGCCGGACAGCCTGGCGAGAGACAGACTGGATATTTCGTGTATCGGGTATAAAAGCCGATCCTTACCCATAGATTCACTTATTGGGAATGATACCCTGCTTTTTTTGCTTGAACCCAAAGCATATCAGATTGAAGATGTGGTGGTTGTACCCGGCGAAAATGATGTACATTCCCTCATAAAAAATGTAATCTCCAAAATCAACAACAACTATTCCCGAAGAAAATATTTTCTGGAAGCATTTTTCAGGCACAGGGTTTATAATATTAAGGAAAACAACAGGACAGTCCGGTTATCGGAAGCTGCCGTATCCATTCATCAAAACCACTATTCTGATGACCGGAAAAAGGTGCAAATTAATGAAATAAGAAACAGTAACAACTATGCCGAACTAAGTACTTCTGCAGGGCAAAAACTTTTATACACTGCTTTGGGCGGAAATCAAAACCCCATCTACCGGTCATTGAAGGTGGAGCGGTTGGCACAAAAACGTTTTCTACGAAAACTATCTAAAAACAAACATTACTCGGTATCGTTGAAAGACATTAGTTTTTTTGACGATGCCCTGATGTATGTAATAGAATTTAAACAGGAATCCTGGGAGTTTCTGTTTAAAAAATATTACACAACACATACCTACAGAAAGTATCGTTATTATGTGAATGCAAATGACTTTGCCATTTTAAAAGCTGAAGATATTGATATTAGTTATAATTCCCAGATGATTGGTATGAAAAATGATTCCGTTGGCAGAAACGATTTTATCCAGTACAGGAAATTTGATGAAAAGTATTACCCTACGTATGTCCATTTCTACGGAATGATACCTGATATGGTGGCTAAAAACGACACGGCAAATTTCTACATGCATGAAGCAGATCTTATGGTAAATGAAATTGCCAGGCGCAGGAGAGACTATGACCGGATTAAAAGCAGGAATATTATGAATAAAAATACAACCCTTTGGGATTTGGAATACGAGTATAATCCTGAATTCTGGGAAAATTACAACCTGTTGCTCGACCACCCGTTAAATCCGGAATACAAAAAAGACCTTGAATTTGAAGAACCACTGGATAAACAGTTTAAACAAGAAACCCATGTTAAAAGCAGAAATTAAAGACATACTGGAAAAACCGGCCTGGGTGTTATTAATCGCGGCAACACTGTTTTATCTAACCGGGCTTTTCCTGTTCAGCCATTTTGTTTGGAGTAGCAATATCTATGAATATAATTATACGGCAGAGACCGGATTTGAGAATTATATCGATATGGTGAGGAGGATTGATTTTGTCAGGTATGTATTGTCTCCTGTGTATATTTTTTCCCTTTCAGGAATTGCAATGGGGTTAATCAAAATCGGGTTAATGGTGCACAATATTGAATTGGGAAATAAGCTTTTATTCAAAATTATTCTCATTGCTACCTTTTTCCTTTCACTTCCGCTTTTGGTAAAATCGGTATGGTTTGTACTTATACAGGGAAGTTACACGATGAACGAGGTCAAGTATTCTTACCCGCTGTCGGTATTATATTTTTTTGACCCCGCCGAGTTGCATGAAAAACTGGTGAAGGCATTGGGAAGGTTGAACCTTTACCACCTGGCATTTATGCTATTTATTGCCTGGTGTATCAGAATTTATACCAACCACTCTTTAGTGCGTCTTTTCGGCATTGTGATTTATACTTACGGATTGGGCTTTTTGCTGCTTCAAATGATAATGATCCTTATTTTTATGTAGTTATGAAAAAAATTTATGTGCGATCATTATACTTTATTACGGCTAAGAGCTGATTTTCCGGCCCGCTTTCGAAGAATTGGTCCTCTGTTAAATATTCACCTGGTAGCAGGTACCTCGCCCCCGTCCCGTAACCATAAAAGCGTTGATGTCAGCGAGATATTGAAGATTTTGCCAGTTATAAATCTCCATGAGCCGAATACAGATTATTTGCGGCTCAAACAGATTAAATTTCATGAGCCGAAAACACGAATGAATCGGCTCATTACCGGATTATCTTTCACATGGAATTGCCAGTTAATATTTTGTTGCCAAACCACTTTATCCCACCTTTCTTATTGCATCAGGCAATTAATTTCTATTTTTAGGGTCAAATTTTATACGCCATGATTACGCTGACCCAGTTGGAATATATTGTAGCGGTGGATACGTATCGCCATTTTGGCAAAGCCGCCGAGTCGTGTTTTATCACCCAGCCCACACTTTCCATGCAAATAAAAAAGCTGGAAGAGGAACTTGAGATCATCATTTTCGACCGCAGCAAACAACCGCTGATACCAACCGATGTGGGACAGCGAATTATCGATCAGGCACGGGTAATCCTGAAACAATCGGAAGAAATCGACAACATCGTAAAAGAACACAAAAACCAGGTTACCGGGCTGTTGCGCATTGGAATAATTCCCACACTCGCCCCTTACCTGCTGCCGGTTTTTATTGGCAGGTACAAAAAAAATTATCCCAACATTTTTATAAAAGTTGTTGAGCAAACCACCGATAATATTGTTGACCTGCTGAACCGCGACCTGATTGATGTAGGAATTTTGGTTACTCCGCTGAAAGAGGAAAAAATTATTGAAAAGCCGATATTTTACGAGGAAATGTTGATTTACACCAATCCCAGCCATAAGCTCCACAGGCAAAAACAAATTACCATAAAAGACATTGCCACCCCGGAAATATGGCTGCTTAGCGACGGGCACTGCTTTCGCGATCAAGTGGTCAACCTCTGCTCCTTCCTCGGGACGGTTGACAGTGAATTGCCTTTCCATTTTGAAGCCGGCTCGCTGGAAACCCTCATGAACATTGTTGATCGCGAAGGCGGAATTACCCTTATCCCGGAGCTGGCTAAATTCAGCATGCACGAAACTCGTTTGACCAATGTTCGCTCGTTTACAAATTTTCATCCGTTACGCGAAGTGAGCCTGGTCTATTCCCGCCATTTTGCCAAACATAAACTCATCAACCTGCTCTGGCGCGAAATACAGGAAGACATTCCGAAAAATATGAAGGACGACTCCAGGGGCACTGTGGTTGAGTGGAAATAATTTTCCGCATTCAAAAAAAATATTTACCTTTGCGCCCTGTTTTTCGCGGACGTGGCGGAATTGGTAGACGCGCCAGACTTAGGATCTGGTGCCTTTCGGCGTGGGGGTTCGAGTCCCTTCGTCCGCACCAGCACCGCCGGCATTCATTTTAAAAAACGATTGCCGGCGGTGATTTATGTATTTACAGGAATTAATATTTAATAGTCAATATGAACATCACCAGGGAAAATACCGACAATGTTAATGCAGTTTTAAAAGTGCTGATTGAAAAACCGGATTACGAGAAACCGGTTGAAAACAAACTTAAAGAGTACCGGCAAAAAGCCGATATTCCGGGGTTCAGACCCGGAAAAGCACCAATGGGGCTCATTAAGAAACGATTTGGAAAATCTGTGCTCCTCGACGAAGTGAACAACCTGCTGTCGCAAAAACTCACCAGTTATTTGATGGAAGAAAAACTCCAGATACTGGGCGAACCGCTTGCCAACGAAGATCAGCAAAAAGCCATTGACTGGGATAATGATGAAAACTTCGAATTTGTTTTCGACATTGCCCTGGCACCCGAAATTGAGGTTCCGTTAGATGAAAAAGACAAAATCAACTACTATAAAATCAAGGTTTCCGACGACATGGTCAATGAACAGATTGACATGATTAAATCGCAAATGGGCCAAAACAAGGAAATCGATGAAGTAAAAGAAGATGGATTGGTACGCGGCGATTTTGTTGAACTCGACAATGAAGGCAACGAAAAAGAAGACGGTATAAAACCGGAAGGTGTTTTGCTTGCCATCGATTTAATCAAAGATAAAGACATTCAGAAAGAATTTATCGGCAAGAAGAAAGGTGATGTCATCGTTTTCGATCCTGTAAAAGCTTACGAGGACGTGCACGAGGTGCAGCACATGCTGAACATCAGCCACGAGCAGGCACACGATTTGAACAGCGAATTCAAGTTCACTATTAATGAAACCCTTGAATTTGAGAAAGCTGAACTGAACGAAGAACTCTACAAAAAAATATATGGCGAAGACACTGACATTAAAACAGAAGAAGATCTCCGCAACCGCCTGAAAGAAGAACTGGCTTCAAACCTTGTTCACTCTTCAGAACAACGCTTTGCCATGGACGTGCGCGACACATTGATTGAAAAAGTGAACCCCGAACTGCCGGAAGCTTTTCTGAAACGCTGGCTGAGGGTGGCCAACAAAGATGTTACCGAAGAGCAAATTGAAAATGATTTCGACGGTTTCCTGAAAGACCTGAGATGGCAACTGATTAAAGACTTCATTATTAAAGAAAATGAATTGAAAGTGGAGGAAGAAGAAGCTTTTAACTTTGCCAAACAACTGGCACAGGCACAATATGCCCAGTACGGCATTCCAAATGTTCCGGACGACCAGCTCGAATCGTTTGCTAAAATGATTCTTGAAAAACAGGAAGAAAAAGAACGCCTTTACAACAAACTGCTTGAAGATAAGGTAGTGGGTGTAGTAAAAGACAAAGTTTCGCTAAATGAAAAAGAGGTAACGCAGGAAGAATTTACCGAACTATCTAAATAAACTTTGCTGCACGTATCAGCAAACAACTTTTTTGTAACTTTGTAGTTTAGCGAAATTAAATTGCAAAGTTACTTTCATTATAAGAGAGAATAACATGGACAAACATAACGAATTTAGAAAATACGCAACAAAACACGAAGGCATCAGCAGTTCAACGCTCGACCGTTTCAGCTCAGCCTACGGAAATTACATTTCGCCCACCATTATTGAAGAGCGACAACTGAACGTGGCTTCAATGGATGTGTTTTCACGGTTAATGATGGATCGCATTATTTTCCTCGGTGTTCCGATTGACGATACGGTGGCCAACATTATTCAGGCACAGTTGCTGTTCCTGGAATCAACCGATCCCTCGAAAGATATCCAGATATATTTCAACACCCCGGGCGGTCATGTACATGCCGGATTGGGAATTTACGACACCATGCAGTACATTTCGGCCGATGTGGCTACCATTTGTACCGGGATGGCCGCCTCAATGGGCGCAGTTTTGCTTACCGCCGGAGCCAAAGGAAAACGTTCGGCACTGCGCCATTCACGTGTGATGATTCACCAGCCGATGGGTGGTGCCCAGGGACAAGCATCCGACATTGAAATTACGGCACGCGAGATTCTGAAAATTAAAAAAGAGTTGTATGCCATCATTGCCAAACATTCAGGAAAATCTATCAAACAGGTGGAAAAAGATGCCGACCGCGATTACTGGATGACTTCTGAAGAAGCAGTGAAATATGGCATGATCGACGAAATTCTGGAAAGAGAAAAGAAAATATAATGGCAACAAAAAAAGAAATGGATAAGTGTTCATTTTGTGGCCGCGAAAAAAAGGAAGTTAACCTGTTAATTGCCGGGATTGACGGGCACATCTGCGACCGTTGTGCCGAGCAGGCCTATTCCATCATTCAGGAAGAAATAAAACAAGACAGTTCTTTCAACCTCGATGGGGTGCAGCTTTTAAAACCAAGGCAAATAAAGGAATTTGTCGATCAATATGTTATCGGTCAGGATGAAGCAAAAAAAATTATTTCGGTAGCGGTTTACAACCACTACAAACGGCTCACCCAGCCTGTTGATGAAGATGAAACAGAGATTGAAAAATCGAACATCATTTTGGTGGGTGAAACCGGGACAGGAAAAACACTGCTGGCGCGCACCATTGCCAAAATGCTGCATGTGCCGTTTACCATTGTAGATGCCACTGTTTTAACCGAAGCCGGATACGTAGGCGAAGACATCGAAAGCATTTTAACACGCCTTCTGCAAGCTGCCGATTACAACACCGAAGCAGCTGAACGCGGGATTGTTTTTGTGGATGAAATCGATAAAATCGCCCGCAAAAGCGATAACCCGTCAATCACCCGCGATGTTTCGGGAGAAGGCGTTCAACAGGGACTGCTGAAACTTTTGGAAGGTTCGGTTATTAACGTGCCGCCACAGGGAGGCCGCAAACACCCGGAACAAAAACTCATTCCGGTGGACACCAAAAATATACTGTTTATCTGCGGCGGGGCATTCGATGGCATAGAGCGAAAAATAGCCAACCGCCTGAACACCAAAGTGATTGGCTACAGCGCCGCCAAAGAAGTGGATCGTATCGAGCGCGAAAACCTGCTGCAGTACATCGCTCCGCAGGATTTAAAATCGTTCGGGCTGATTCCCGAAATCATTGGCCGTTTGCCGGTGCTGGTCCACCTCGATCCGCTCAACAGAGAAGTACTCCGGAACATTCTCACCGAACCTAAAAATTCGGTCATAAAGCAATACAAAAAACTGTTCCAGATTGACAACATTGAGCTGGAATTCGAGGAGGAAGCACTGCAGTATATTGTTGAAAAAGCGGTGGAGTTCAAACTGGGTGCACGCGGATTGCGTTCAATTTGCGAAAGCATTATGAACGATGCCATGTATGAAATGCCTTCGGAAAAAACCGACAAGCTTAGCATCTCAAAAGAATATGCTAAAAACAAAATGGATCGGACGAGTATTCGCAGGCTAAAAGCAAGTTAATTATCAGCTTAAAATATTAATTGAAGAAACCGGGATTTACGTTCCGGTTTTTTTCTTTCCAAACATGCGAAACCTTATCTAAAACTACAAAATGCATATTTAACATTTTTTAACAATCAATTGATTGCCCAGTAAAATATGAGAAATTAATTAGTAATTAACTTTTTATTAGAATACTATTAGGATTTTATAAAACTTTTTATCATCCATTATCGTTCTTTTGTTGGTTTTTAAATATAAATTATTAAACAATGAAAAAACAGAATTTTAAAAAGATGATGAACTTAAGAAGTTTTGCTCTTATCGCAATTTTTGCCGTTGCCGTATTCGCAACAAGTTGTAACAAGGCTGATGACGGGTACATACCCGAAGATGTAGCTGCCAGTCAGGATTTGGAGCTTAAAAAAGGGAAACCAGACAATGTTGGCCCAAAAGGTGCGCCGGCTCCCGGTGAATTCACCATTGCCGAGATTGTTGTCGCATCTGCTAATCCAAAAGCCCCAAATAAAGAGGCAGAATTTACATTACTTCTCGCAGCTCTTGAGTATACCAATCTTACCGGAGTTTTTACTGGTGGAGGGCAATATACTGTATTTGCACCAACAGATCAGGCGTTTATAAATTTAGCGACTACGCTCGGAGTAGATCCAAGTAATCCTTTTGAAGAAATTGATAACTTATTAGGTGAAGGAACTGTTGCCAATGTGCTTCTCTACCATGTAACCGAAGGGCGCAGAGCGGCAAACAGTGTTGTGCCACCGAGGGGAACAAAAACTATTGAAACGTTGCTTGAAGGTGCTTCTTTTTCGGTTTTCACTGAAGATGGAAATGTATTCATTGATGCAATCGGAAATGAAGCTCAAATACTTGCTACTAATATTTCCGCCTCAAATGGTATTGTTCATGAGATTAACACAGTTCTTTTACCGCTTTAATAATTCAACCATAATATGATACTAAATGAAGGCTGTCTGGATTTACCGGGCAGCCTTTTTCACAAAACAGCTATTCCAAAACAGCCTTCCAGTTTTCTACTGTTTTGTTTTCCCCGGCATGAATCTGGATAATTCCTTCAATTTTCTCACCCTTCACCTGACCGCTGTAAATAAATTTCTTTTGAGTTGAACTATCAGTTGCAGTGAAACTGATTCTCTCGCCCGAAAGAAAATTGTTTTCAACTTTTAAAGATGAATCGTCTGACAAAACAGTGAGATAAATATCCTGAAATTTTTGCCGGGCTCTCATTTCAAATCTTTCGCCACCGGACTCCCAGCTCCAGGTACCTTCCACATTTGCCGGGATTACCCAGAAGAATACTGAGTGGTCGTTCACCCTCACATGTTTATCAGCTTTCCAGTCGTCCATGCTAAAATCGTGTGAAACAAGGCGCGAACCCGGTTCAAGTTTTTCAAGCAGTGAAGGACGCAGTTTAATGTTAATGGTAGGAAAAAGGTACATGGTAATCACATTGGCTTTGCTGAAATCGGTATCGTAAATATTTTCTTCCACAAATACCACTTTATCAGTCACGCCCTCTTTTTCGGCATTTTCACGCGCTTCCTTAATACGCTGCGGATCCAAATCCACCCCATGCGCAAAAGCGCCACGTTTTGCAGCAGCTATAACAATCCGGCCGTCGCCGCATCCAAGGTCAATGACATAATCGCCCGGACCAACACCCGCCATGTCGAGTATTTCTTCAACCACAAAATCGGGTGTGGGCACATAAGCTACATCCAGGCTCTGGGCAGGTGAATAGATGAAGAAAAACAGAAATGCAATCAGGCCGAAAAATGATTTGATTTTTAAATTTAGCAAATTTCGATTTCTCATAATACGGAAGCTAGTTCATACAAATTTAAAAACCTGTTTTTACATTTTCCTTTTTATTATCAGAAAATTGCATTCAGCAGCGAACAAAAAAAAAGAGATGCAAAATCATAATTTGCAACTCTTTGATTTTCTGTGGGCCCACCTGGGCTTGAACCAGGGACCACCTGTTCCGATAGCTATCGGAAGAGTCAGGTGCTCGTCTCGTAATTCAGCTTGCTTTGAAGTTCCGGGTATTGTTTTAGGTTTCTGATAAATATTTTACTCTTCATTGATTTTATTTTTCGCTCCATTCGGATTGCATGAGGATAGTCATTCGCTTCAATCGAGAGAAAAACTTCCCAATCATTAGCCATTGCAGTATACCGGTGTTTACCGTAACTATGATCATTGTGTTTTTCAAGCCGTTTTTCAACATTGTCATTTGTTGCGCCAACATAGAACTTGTTTAATTTTTCACTAAACAGGATATAGCATGAAGCGCTCATAGGTTAATAGTTGAAATTATAAAAGTCATAAAATAATAAAAGCATTTCCATATCTGAAAATGCTTTGTTGTTTTCTGTGGGCCCACCTGGGCTTGAACCAGGGACCACCTGATTATGAGTCAGGTGCTCTAACCAACTGAGCTATAGGCCCTATAAGTTTCGGGATTAATGTTCAAAATTTAAAAAATATAAATCCTGAACTTAAATCCGAAATTCGGAGTGCAAGTTTACAACTTTGTACGAAAATACACAAGCAAAATTTCTGAAAACAAAGCCTCCGGCACACTTTTCTTTTTCAAAATCAAAAATATTTGATTTCCCGAAAAATCAGCTAACTTTGTAATATATCAAATATTCTTCGCACAGGGTGTTTGATTATACAGAAGAGTGGAGAGATCGGGCTCTGTGAAACTCTGGCAACCAACCGTCTGTCGGATGACGGATGACAAGGTGCCAATACCCGGCCGGAAACGGAATTATAATTGAAACGCTATCATGAAACAACTGCATTACAAATTATTTTACTCTACTTATTTACACGGGGCAAATATGTGCATGCACCGGCGGTTTTAACCGCGTTACAGAATATTACCATTATTATTATCATTATTACGATATTGAAGAAAGAAGACAAAAATAAATGACCAATGATTCCTTCAGCAGGCATCTTCGGGCTCCCGTCTTCCGACTTCCAACTTTTCTATTATGTCAAAAATAAAAACCTACGCAGAAATTAATCAGAAACTCAAAAGCGGCAAAGCTGTGGTATTAACTGCCGAAGAAGTTTCAAAACTGGCACAAACAGCCAGCCCGGAAGAGATTGTTGAAAGAGTAGATGTGGTAACCACTGCCACCTTTGGCGCGATGTGCTCATCCGGTGCCATAATCAATTTTGGCCATGCCAGTCCACCCATCCGCATGGAAAAAATCAGGTTAAACGGCGTGCCCTGCTACGAAGGACTGGCTGCTGTGGATTCCTACATCGGCGCAGCGGCCTGCAATCCCGACAACCCTGAATATGGCGGTGCACACGTTATTCAGGACCTGCTGGAAGGGAAAGATGTGCTGCTTGAAGCATGGGGCAAGGGAACCGACTGCTATCCGCGAAAATACATCAAAACAAAAATCAACATCGAAACCATTAACGAATTTACGCTTTTCAACCCGCGAAATGCCTACCAGAACTACAACGTGGCGGTGAACACTACAAAAAAAATGATTCACACTTACATGGGAACATTGCTGCCCAATCTTCGAAATGCAACCTACTCAACATCAGGCGAATTGAGCCCACTCCTGAATGATCCGGATCTCAGAACAATCGGCATTGGTACACGAATATTCCTGGGTGGTGCACAAGGATTTGTAGTTTGGAACGGCACCCAGTTTCACACCACCAAACCGAAAAATGAATTCGGCGTTCCCGTTACCAATGCAGCTACAATTTCGGTAATTGGAAATCTGAAAGAGATGTCGTCCGGGTACATTCAGGGCGCTTATTACGAAAAATACGGCGTGAGCATGTTCGTAGGAATCGGGGTTCCTATTCCGGTTTTGGATGCCGACATTGCCCGCCGCGTTTCAATCAACAACAGTCAGATAGAAACTTCGGTACTCGATTACGGGACAGTCGGTCAACCCAAACTCGGACAGGTTTCCTATGAAGAACTGCAATCGGGATTCATAAAAATAAAAGGTAAGAAAGTACGGACAGCACCGGTGGCCAGTTTATCGAAAGCACGGGAAATTGCCGGGGAACTGAAAGAGTGGCTGCAAAACGGAAAGTTCGAAATCACACAACCTGTGCAACATTTCCCGCAAAACACTTCGCTGAATAGTTTAAAAGAAACGGAGGCCGACAATGATTAAGAAAAGATACATCCTGAATTTTCCACCCGAAAGCGGAGACAAGGCTTTTACCTATCACCTCGTAAAAGATTACGACATTCGCATTAACATTCTCAAAGCCGAAGTTTTTCCCGGAAAAAGAGGAAGCTTACTTCTTGAACTTCAAGGCAAAAGAAATAACATTGAGAATGGGGTAAAGTACATTCAGTCGCATAAAATTACATGTGAACCACTCGATAAACGCATTCATTTTAAAGAAGAAAATTGCATCGATTGCGGCAACTGCACCGCCGTGTGCTTTGCCGGTGCCCTCACCATGAACAGGGAATCGTGGAAGCTTGAATTTGACAAAAACAAATGTGTGGTTTGTGAGTTGTGTATTCCGGCCTGCCCGTTAAACCTTTTTGAAATTGATTTTAGATGAATAAAGATTTAGAAAAACTATTTCAGCAAAAATTTGAAGAACGGACCTATCGCAGCCAGTTCAACACTTCCCGTTTTGCAGGTTTCAAAATTAAATTTCAGGAAACCGATTTGTGGATTGGCGTTGATCCGGAGTCTTTCAAACCCGGGATGAAAAATGTGGCGCTGAATAAAATAAAAGAATTGCGCGATAAACTCGACAACTACATCCAATCCGACCCCTTTTTTAAGAAAAGCCTGAAACCGTTTCAGCCCAATGAAAATGCACCCGGGGAAGCAATTGAAATGGCTCAGGCAGCCGGCAAGGCCGGAATCGGGCCAATGGCAACAGTGGCAGGACTCTTTGCCCGCGAAGTGGGGAATGAAATTATTCAGAACTTTTCGGTTGGGGAGTTGGTTATTGAAAACGGCGGTGACATTTTTGCCTTGTTGAAAAAAAACCTCGTTCTTTCCGTTTTTGCAGGTGATTCCCCATTGTCAGAACGAATCGGGCTCGAAATAACAACGGGAACCAGTCCGCTGGGAATTTGCACATCAGCCGGCACAGTGGGACCATCGCTAAGTTATGGAAAAGCCGATGCGGTAGTTGTGGTTGCTGAAGATGCGTTGACAGCCGATGCTTTTGCCACCGCATTTGGCAACAAGGTAAAATCGCCCAATGATGTGGAAAAAGTGATTAGCCTCGCAGAAAAATCTCCCGAAATACTTTCATTGTTAATTATTTGTGAAGACAAAATTGGAGTACGGGGTGAATTTGAAATAAAAATATTGAAATAGAAAATTTAACCGCAAAGGCGCTGTGACGCAAAGAAAAACTCCGCGAAATTGTGTCTCTGCAGTAAAAAACAGGAAAATGGTTATTCAAAAAGAACTTCAATCCCGGGTATTGGTGATGGACGGCGCAATGGGGACACTTATTCAGGAATATAAACTGACGGAAGCAGATTACCGGGGTGAAAAGCTCAAAAATGCGGAACACGATCAACAGGGAAATAACGACATCCTCTCGTTGACGCATCCTGAAATAATTTCTGCGATTCACGAAAAATACCTGGAGGCGGGTGCGGATATCATTTTAACAAACACGTTCAATGCCAACCGTATTTCGCAGTCCGATTACAACACGCAGGATTTGGTGTATGAGATGAACAAAGCCTCGGCCATGATTGCCCGCAAAGCAGCAGATAATTTCACCAAAAATAATCCAGAAAAACCCCGGTTTGCAGCCGGCACACTCGGCCCCACCAACAAAACGTTGTCGCTTTCCCCTGACGTAAACGACCCGGGTTACCGGGCAGTCACATTCGACGATATCAAAACCGCTTACCGCGAACAGGTTGAAGGGCTTATTGACGGAGGCGCTGATCTGATTCTTATTGAAACGATATTCGACACATTGAATGCCAAGGCAGCCATTTTTGCTGTTGAAGAAGCGCTGGAAGAACGCGGAATGCGCCTGCCACTAATGATTTCGGGCACCATTACTGATGCCAGCGGAAGAACACTTTCGGGACAAACGCTCGGTGCGTTTCTGAATTCGCTTTCACACATCGACCTGCTGAGTATCGGGTTGAACTGTTCACTGGGGGCCAGCGAACTGGAACCTTACGTAAAAGAATTGTCGCAAAAAGCACCATTTAATATCAGCGCCCACCCCAATGCCGGACTGCCCAATCAGTTTGGCGAGTATGATGAGACACCTGAAATTATGAGTGCCCACATAAAAGATTACCTCGACAACAGTTATGTCAATATCATTGGCGGTTGCTGCGGAACCACACCCGACCACATCCGGGAATTCGCCAAAATGGCTGCAATGGCAAAGCCACATCATTTAGCCGACAAAAGCAGCAATACAAAACTAAGTGGCCTTGAACCGGTAGAACTCACCAGCGAAACCAATTTTGTAAATATTGGCGAACGCTGCAATGTGGCCGGTTCGCGTAAATTTGCACGTCTTATCCGCGAACAAAAATACGAGGAAGCGTTGGCAATTGCCCGCGATCAGGTGGAAAACGGAGCACAGGTAATCGATGTGAACATGGACGACGCCATGCTTGATGCCGAAAAAGAGATGGTTACTTTTCTGAACCTGATGATGGCAGAACCCGACATTGCCAAACTTCCCGTAATGGTCGATTCTTCAAAGTGGCATGTTATTGAAGCCGGATTGAAATGCCTGCAGGGAAAGGCAATTGTCAATTCCATCAGCATGAAAGAGGGCGAAGAAAGTTTTATTGAACAGGCAAAAAAAATAAAGCGCTATGGAGCAGCTGTTGTAGTAATGGCTTTCGACGAAAAAGGCCAGGCCGATTCGTATGAACGACGAATCGAAATTTGCAGGCGCGCCTACAACCTTCTTACTGAAAAAGTAAATTTCCCGCCCCAGGACATCATTTTCGATCCGAACGTACTGACTATCGGAACCGGAATTGAGGAGCACAACAACTACGCTGTCGATTTTATTGAAACAGTAAAATGGATTAAGGAAAATCTGCCACACGCCAAAACCAGCGGGGGCATCAGCAATGTTTCGTTTTCGTTCAGGGGAAACAATTTGGTTCGAGAAGCCATGCACTCCGTTTTCCTGTTTCACGCCATTAAGGCGGGGCTCGATATGGGAATCGTAAACCCGGGAATGTTGCAAATTTATGATGAAATTCCAAAAGAGCTGCTCGAAAAAACAGAGGACCTCGTACTGAACCGCCGGCCAGATGCAACGGAACGCTTACTCGAATTTGCCGAAGACTACAAAAGCGAAGGCAAAAAAGAGGAGAAAAAAGATGTGTGGCGCGAAAAACCACTGGAAAAACGGATTTCCCACTCGCTTGTAAAAGGAATTCCTGATTTTGTCAATGAAGACATGGCCGAAGCCATTAAAATATATCAGCCGGCACTGAATGTAATCGAAGGTCCGCTGATGGACGGGATGAACATTGTGGGCGATTTGTTTGGCAGCGGAAAAATGTTCCTGCCGCAGGTAATTAAATCGGCCCGCGTAATGAAAAAAGCAGTGGCCTACCTCCTGCCCTACATTGAAGCCGACAAAGCCAAAATGAAAGACACCAGCAAGCAAAAGAAAGTGCTGCTGGCCACCGTAAAAGGCGATGTGCACGACATCGGGAAAAACATTGTGGGCGTGGTTTTGGGTTGCAACAATTACGAAATCATCGATTTGGGCGTGATGGTCCCCACCGAGAAAATACTCGACACTGCCCAAAAAGAGGAAGTGGATATTATTGGGTTGAGCGGATTGATCACTCCTTCCCTGGAAATTATGGTGGACATTGCCAAAGAGATGGAACGCCGGAAAATGGATTTGCCGCTGCTGATAGGCGGTGCTACCACATCAAAAATTCATACCGCTGTTAAAATCGAGCCTGAATATTCGCACCCGGTCGTTCATGTAAAAGATGCATCCCTGGCAGTTAACGTCACCTCGAATTTAATTGCCCGGAATGAAAAGTACATACAGAAAATAAAAGACGATTACAACCAGATGCGCAAATTCCAGGGGCAGCGTAAACCCAAAGAATACCTGACACTGGAGCAGGCGCGCGAAAACAAACAGCAAATTGACTGGGACAGTTCGCCACTCTACAAACCCAATTTTACCGGGGTGAAGCATCTCGTTGATTATCCGTTGGAAGAATTACGGGAATACATCGACTGGACCTTCTTTTTCCTCACCTGGGGAATGAAAGGAATCTATCCGCAAATTTTTGATGATGAAAAACAGGGCGAACAGGCGCGGAAGTTGTATGCCGAAGCCAACGAATTTCTGGATGAAATTATTGAAAAGAAAATGCTGCAGGCCAATGCTTCTTTTGCCATCTGGCCGGCTAATGCTGACGGAGACGATGTCGTTCTTTTTGAGGATGAAAACCGGCAAAATGAAATCGGTCGTTTTTTGCATTTCCGACAACAGGAAAAGAAAAAAGGAGGTTCACCCAACCTCTGCCTCTCCGATTTTGTAGCACCAATACATTCCAATAAAGCGGATTACGTTGGTGGATTTGCCACTACGGCCGGCATTGGCATTGAACCATGGAAGGAGGAATTCCGCAAAGACCACAACGACTACAAAGCCATTATGCTGGAAGCGCTGGCCGACCGGCTGAGTGAAGCGTTTGCAGAGTTGCTGCATTTACGCGTTCGTAAAGAGTTCTGGGGGTATGCACCCGACGAAAACCTTTCGCACGAAGAACTGCTGAAAGTGAAATACCAGGGAATCCGCCCGGCATTGGGTTACCCGGCCTGCCCGGAACATTCAGAAAAAGAGAGTTTGTTTGATTTGCTAAAAGCTGAGGAGATCGGCATGAAACTGACGGAACATTATGCCATGTATCCCAACGCCTCGGTTTCGGGGCAGTATTTTGCGCATCCCGAATCGCGCTATTTCAGCCTCGAAAAAGTGAGCCGCGACCAGGTGGCCGATTATGCCCGCCGTAAAGGAAAACCGGTGGAGTTTGTGGAGAAATTTCTGCCAACTAATTTGAATTACAAATAGCGCCCCCTCCAACTCCCGCAAGCTGGCGGGGAGGGAAAGAAAAAATGGCCAGCATGTGCTTCATAAGTCAAATGAAGGTGTAAAATAAAAAATAATAACCACTTCTCAACCTTGAAAATCTAAAGTCTGACTTTAGGATTTCAAGGTTAATTTTTATTATTTACTGTGAAAATCTAAAATTTAGATTTAGAATTTCACAAAATTTACCTACTTTTGATACAAATGACAAAGAAAAAATGGAAATTTTCAGGCCAGATTTTTTAAAAGAAATTGAAATTTCAATTCGGAATAATCCGGTTACGGCGATTATGGGACCACGACAATGTGGAAAAACGACCCTGGCACGGGTTGTTGCCCAATCAACAGAAAGTACCATATTCGACCTAGAAGACCCGGCAGATTTCGATTTGTTGAGCAATACTCCCAAAATCATTCTGCAGCAACAAAAAGGGTTGATCATTTTAGATGAAATACAGCGTATTCCGGAGTTATTTCCCCTTCTCCGGGTTCTGGCCGATGAAGCTGACTCCACCAGAAAATTTCTGATACTTGGCAGCGCTTCCCCCGAATTAATTCAAAAATCATCGGAAAGCCTCGCCGGACGAATTGGATTTATTAACCTTACAGGATTCAAGTTGAATGAAGTAGGGACTGAAAACCTGGAAAAGCTTTGGGAAAGGGGTGGTTTCCCCCGCTCCTACCTTGCACCGGATGATGAGCAAAGTTTTTTATGGAGAGAAAATTTCATACAAACATTTCTGGAAAGGGACATTTCAAATTATGGATTCAACATACCTGCTGTAACATTGCGACGATTCTGGCTGATGCTTGCGCACTATCATGGTCAGGTTTGGAATGGCGCTGAATTTGCCCGGTCGATGGGAGTTTCGGAGCCTACTGCAAAAAAATACCTCGATATTCTTACCGGAACATTTATGATACGCCAGCTTCAACCCTGGCATGAAAATTTAAAAAAAAGGCAGGTAAAGTCTCCCAAAATTTACATCCGCGACAGTGGCGTATTACATGCCCTTTTGTCGCTCGAAGGAAATAAAATATTCACGCACATAAAAGTTGGCGCTTCGTGGGAAGGATTTGTAATTGAACAGCTTCTTCAACAATTAAAATCACGCGATTATTATTTCTGGCGGACCCACTCAGGGCTGGAGCTCGATTTGATGGTAGTAAAAAATGCAAAAAAACTGGGTTTCGAAATTAAATTTTCTGAATCGCCGAAAGTAACCCGTTCCATGCATTCTGTTATTGAAAACCTAAACCTCGATAAACTTTACCTGGTTTACAGAGGTGAACGGAGATTGATGCTGGCCGAAAACATTTATGCGCTGCCGGCAGCAGCTATTCCCGGACATAAGTTTTAATGGCCTTTTTCCAATAATTCCAATTGTTTTTCAAACTGAGCCTTAAGTGAAATTTTTAAAATACAAGGGTTAATGCCCACGTAGTGATCCCTTCGGGACGATAGACAATTGAAAAGGCTTAAAGAATGAAATGATTTCAAGGCTCATTCAATTGCTAATCGGTATAAAAACTATCTTTGCCTCAAAATTTTTAATATGGTTTTTACTGCTTTTCGGGGAATGAAACCGTTCCCGCAACTGATGTTTTCGGCATTTGTAATTATTGTAAGCTTTTTGCTGTTCATGCTCGTTTCGCTGGTGGCGGCCATCCCGCTTTTCGGTCTCGATTCCATGATGAGTATTCCCTCCGCAAGCAACATGAACGATCCGGAGAGCATTAAAATGCTGAAATACTTTCAGGTTGTTCAATCGTTCGGGCTTTTCATTGTTCCCCCAATTATTCTGGGCTGGCTTTTTCACGGCAAAATTACCAACTACCTGAACCTGGACAAAAGAACAAACGCTGCGTCCATATTTCTGGTAACACTCCTGATAATATTCGCCCTGCCACTCATCAATTTTATTGGCGAATGGAACACCCAAATGAATTTTCCGGAATGGTTATCGGGTGTGGAACGCTGGATGAAAAATGCCGAGGAAAACGCTGCCGAACTTACCGAAGTCTTTTTGAAAGTTGAGACCACCAGCGGGTTGTTGTTCAACCTGTTTATGATTGCTTTGCTGCCGGCCATTGGTGAGGAGTTGCTGTTTCGGGGAGTAATTCAGCGTATTTTTACAAGAATGATGCAAAACCACCACTGGGGTATTTGGATTTCAGCTATCCTGTTCAGTGCACTGCATATGCAGTTTTATGGTTTTGTACCTCGCATGCTGCTGGGTGTTTTGTTCGGCTACCTACTGGTTTGGAGCGGGTCCATGTGGCTGCCCATTATTGCTCATTTTATCAACAACGGGTTCGCGGTGATTGCCATGTATTTGGTCGATAAAAATATGGTCAATCCGAAAGTGGAAAGCATCGGTTCCTCGCCGGATGAATACCTCGCCATCGGTTTCAGCCTGATTGCAGTAGTCCTTATAATGTGGCTCATAAAAAAAGAGAACCGAAAAAATGCTTTCGGCTCCCTTCAATCAAACAAGTAATTTATTTTTCAGAAAGTAAACGCCCTGAACGAATGCGGTTTGATTTTCACCTCAAACACTTTGGCATCTTCGCCCATCTTCCGGTTTCTGAAAACCGGAGCTTCGCGCAGGGTCCCCTCAATTTTTTCTCCCGAAGCAATATCGGTAATTTTAGCAGCATTTCTATTCAGCAGAACACTCACTGTAACTTCTTTATCCAAAAACGAATGCACTACAAATGAATTGTTGTCGTACACAAACAGGCTCACTTCGCCCGGACCTTCCAGCTTCACACTTAAATGCCCCGCAACAGTTTGACGCAAACTGTTCAGCACCGGAGCAGGCAACCGGTATAAATCGATAAAATTATCGGGAATGGTCCACACAAAAAATTTCCCTTTTGAATAATCAGCCGAATGCAAAATCGGCCAGCCGTTGGTATCGTCGAGTGCCGAAATAATTTCCCATGAATCGTTGGTCAGGTAATGCATCTGCGGAATCAACATCTCCTTTTCAGAAAAAGAGGATGGCCCCCAACCGGCGGCAAACTCCTTCACACTGGCCTTGCGGTCGGTTACCCGCAGTTCCACGATGTCCTCAATTCCTTTTCCCTGCATGGCTTTGTAGAATCCCGAGGTCACTACCACATTTCCGCCACGCTGAAGTTGTGCTTCAATTTTTCCCACAATCTCCGGGTCGAATGAAGCCGTTTCGGTAAGCAGTACCACGGGCTCATTTTCGGGGAACTCAGGGACCAGGTCAATGGGAATACCAATCATTCCGAAATAATTTTGCAGAAAATCTTCACCTACGGAATGAAATGGTTTGTAGCTTTTTACGCCCACCGGATTTTCCAGTTCGCCCAACACTTCGTCCACAATTTCGAGGGAATAACCGGCAGCACGAGCCATTTTGGTGGGGGTAAACAGGGTGCCGTCTTCCTGCTCAACCGGCTTTTTCATTTCGTCGAAATCAAAAATTCCCTGCCACTGCGGACGCAGGTTTTCTCGCAGCGGATAATTCATCTGCCGGATGTCGAACAGCGTAATTTCCGGCGCTTTGGCAAATAATGTCAGCCACAGTTGTTCGGCATAGCGGTCCATATAACGCAAACCGCCGGTATCAACCCAGCCGCCGCGGTTTTCGCCGGGTTTCAGGTTTTCAAAATACCTGAACACAGCATAACTCAAATACTGCTGCAAGTGCTGGTTTCCGGAGCGGTCGCGGGTTTCGGTACCGGTGTACAAACCATCAAAAAGTGCCGGTTCTTCCTCCAGATTAAATCCCAGCCCCTGAAAATGCTCGTACCAGTTGGGGTATTTAATCACCACTTCGGTTTTGGGATTGACCGCTTTTGCCGGGTTGATAACCAAATCGACGGCAGCATTTTTCATCAGCTCCAGCCGGTATTCTGTCCAGCTTTTTTCGCCTTTGGCCGCAATGCACAAATCGCATTTGCAACTGGTGAAAAAGAAATCGTCGAGAATAAACTCGTTAAAATGTTTGGCGGTGTGCTCTGCAATCTCCTGCACTTTTTGCCTGTGTTCAGGATTGGTGTAGCAAAAGGTTTCAAAGTTGTTGCTTTCGTCAATGGTGTAGGTAATTCCTCCGCCCACCTCAATGCCTTTTTCGCGGAAAAACTTTTTGGCAAACTCCAGCGTTTCGTCACTCACAATCAGCAGGTCGCGGTGGGTTTCCAGATAAATTTTATCCACATGCACCTGTTTCGACAGTGTATCCCACACTGATTCGAGCCAGCCCGGCTGCCCCATTTTTTCCACTTCGTAGGCGCGGCAGTAAACGGCAACTTCGAAGTTTTTATATTTCTGACCAGATACCGCAAAACAGCAGGAACCAAGTATCAAGGTTATTAAAATGGTTTGTAGTTTTTTCATGATCATAGGTTTAATTAATTTACTTTAAATTTCACTCCGTTATCCTGCAGTGGGTTGGTATTCAGCCTGAATGAATTGCCCGATTTACTAAGGTTTACTTCCACCAGATTCTGGTCGGAAGGTAGGCAAACGAAACCTTTGGCTGCGTTGGCATCTGAGGCAAAAACCTTCAGTTCCAATTCCGACCAGTTCATTTCCTTAGTGGATTGCGCCAGTTTGATGTGCGGAATCACTGCGCCGTCGCGCACCAGCACGACCGCCGGAATTTCGCCGGCTTCAATGTGATGCCAGCCTTTTTCATACACATTGCCGGTTTGGTAATCAATCCATTTTCCTCCGGGAAGATACACATCGCGACTGGTTACATTTTCGAAAAGCGGCGCCACCAACATGTCCTGTCCAAAAAGATATGCATCATCCACCAGCCACGAACCGGCATCATCCGGGTATTCCACAAACAAAGCGCGCATCATCGGCAGGCCGTTTTCGCTGGAATGTTTGGCTTGTGCGTAAATGTAAGGCATTAATTTGTAACGCTTTTCGGTTGCCAGACGGAACGCATCATTGAAACTCTCGTTGTATTCCCAAGGTTCTTTGGGCGGCGCTCCGTGCGTGCGCGAGTGTGAAGAAAGCAATCCGAACGGCAGCCAGCGGCGGTAAATGTCTTCGGGTGTGCGCTGCACAAATCCGCCAATATCGTGGCTCCAGAAGGTGAATCCCGAAAGCCCCAATGAAAGACCGGCTCTCAGCGTGGCAGCCATAGCGGTGTTGGTGTTGGCAGCGTCTCCACCCCAGTGCAGCGGATAGCGTTGGCTTCCGGCCCAGGTGGAACGTGCCCAGATGATATTTTCGCCGGTTACTTCTTTGGTGATGTCGGCCACTGCTTTGTTGTAACGCAGCGGATACAAATTGTGTTCGTAAAAACCTGTTTTGCCCGACGCATAAAGTCCGTCGAACGGTGCTGCTTCACCAAAATCCACTTTAATGGCACCTACTCCCAGGTCGAGTAATCCTTTAATTTTATTCTGGTACCAGTCAACTGCTTCCGGATTAGAGAAATCGAGCACGGCATCTTCGTACGGAACATTTCCTTTTTTATTTTTTACATACAATCCTTTGTTGAGAATTTCAGGAAAAAGGTCGTTTTGGGGCACAAAATAGGGCAACTGCCACAAACTCACTTTAAATCCCAGATCGTCCAAATCGCCGATCATATCTTCAGGATCGCTAAAACGCGACGGCGCAAATTTGTAGTCGCTGCGCCAGTCCACCTCAAACCAGCCGGTATCGAAATGAATCACATCGCTGGGAATGCGGTTTTCGCGCAACTCCGCAGCCACTCTGCGCCCATCTTCTTCGGAAAAATAGGTGATGCGGCTCATCCACAATCCAAACGACCAAAGTGGCGGCATTTGTGCTTTTCCGGTGAGCTCCGTGTATTCATCCAGAATGTCTTTCGGTTCACCCAGAAATACAAACAAATCGAGCGCTTCATCGCCAATCATCAGCGAATTGGTGCCGTTAAAATATTTTCCGAAATCGCAGGTAATAGGCGACGAAGTGTGCATAAATATACCGTAACCGCGACTGCTCATGAAAAAAGGGATGGGCTTGTACATGGTTTCGTTTTGCACGCCATTCGGGTCGTCGATATACAACACTACTTTTTGACCGCGCTTGTTTAGCCCCTTGAAATTCTCACCAGTTCCGTAAATTTTTTCTCCGGGTGATAAGTTGAAAACCGCGTTCATACTGCGTGAATAATCGGATGCACGCCGTACAAACGAAAACGGATTCACAGGCGTGTACGTTCCCTGGTTGTCCGACGGATGGTTGGTTTTGGTCAGCAGTTTTCCTTTAGCATCATAAAATTCCACATGCCACGGAAATTTGCGCAAGATAACTGCTCCGAACGGGCTGGTGTATTTGTGCCCGCCGTCAATTTTTGAATATTCCCATGAATGATCTTTTGGGGCGAAACCGTTCACCAGCATCAGCGATTCTTCTTCTGGTCTGACTTCAACGCCCGATTTCATGCGAATTCGAACTGTTTTTGGGGAAACAAATTCCAGAGCAAACGGCAATGTTGGATGCGCTTCATATTCCACACCAGGAAATTCGTTGCCTTCCACCTGTGTTAATCCCGCCAGCGTGTTATCAAAAGCATGACGTGTTCTGAACTGGTGACGCATCCATTTTACTTCTCCCTCTCCGGTTTCAGGATTGAAAGAAGTGAGGCTGTCGGCTACGAAGTAAGTGTTCGAAAAGTTATAAAAATCGGCACTAATATCCACCGGGTCGTTGAGCAACCGGTGATTTTCTGCCGGAGACGACAGCGGCAACTGGGCAAAAATTTCAGAAGCGCCCAAAAGCAAAATAAAAAGAATTACTAATTTCTTCATTTTTATCTGTTTTTATTTTATTTGCTCATTTTTTAACGCTGACAGATCCGACGGACGCTGTCAGGTTTTAAATGAAAATTACTTTAATTCATTTTAATTTTCACGCTCGTTGAATCCAGCCCTTCAGAAGCAGCTGTTAAAGTTACATTTCCGGGCTCGTTGTCGGCCTTCACCACAACAAGGCATTTTCCGTTGAATGCATCTATTTCCTTTCCTTTCAAAGGTTGATGGCCAACCGGATTTCCGTTGTCCACACCAAAAATTTCTGCATTCCCTTCAATCGAAAACTGAACCAAATTTTCAGCTGTCGGCACAAAATTGCCTTCTTTGTCGAGCACTTCAACGGTGATGTATGACAAATCGTAACCATCAGCAGAAATTGTCTTCCGGTCGGGAGTTCCTTTCAACTGCTCCGGTTCACCGGCAGTTGTGATTTCCTTTTCCATCACCACTTTGCCGTCTTCGCGCGAAACGGCTTCCAGTGTTCCCGGTTCAAACGGAACCCGCCACATCAGGTGCAGGTCTTCGGGGCCTTTGGTTTTTGAGCCCAACGATTCGCCGTTCAGAAAAAGCTCTACTTCAGGTGCGCTGGAATAGGCCCAGATATCAACCGTTTGTCCCGGTTCCCAATTCCAGTGGGGGAAAACGTGGAGCACATCTTTATCCGTCCATTCGCTTTGGTACATGTAGTAAATATCTTTCGGAAAGCCAGCCAAATCAATAATTCCAAAATAGGAACTCCGCGACGGCCACCAGTAAGGAGTGGGTTCGCCGAGGTAATCAAAACCGGTCCAGATGTAAGTTCCGGCGATGTGATCATATTTTTTCACAATCTTCCAGCTTTCTTCGTGTGTCGATCCCCACGGAACATGGCAATTGTCGTAGGAAGAACACTGCTGCTCCTCGTTGCCGTAAGGCTTTCCGGTGGGCGGGTAACTGTCGGGCCAGATAAACATGCTGTCGGACGGCATCTGGTAAAACCCGCGTGACATCAGGCCGGAAGTGGATTCGCTCACGAGAAAAGCTTTTCCCGGATAATTTTCAGGAAAACCGGCAAAATTTTCGTGATGGTAATTGAACCCGTAAATATCGAGTGCGTCCGATTGAAACAGGTTGTTCCAGGGATTTACTTCGTTGCAACCGGCGGTAACCGGACGGGTTGGATCGAGCTCTTTTACAATGTTTGCCAGCTTGGTAGTAAGCAATGAATTTACCGACATTTCGCCTGAATTGATTATGCTTTCATCCACATTCTTTTCGAAATTCAACAAATGATTGGCTTTCTGAATATTGAGCGTGTCGGCCTCCACATGTTCCCATTGTTCGAGCACTTCGTTGCCGATGCTCCACATCATTACCGAGGCGTGGTTGCGGTCGCGGAGGATGTGATCGGTTAAATCACGTTCGTGCCACTCTGGAAAGTAACGCGAATAATCGTATTCGGTTTTCTTTTTGCGCCACATGTCAAAGGTCTCGTCCTGCACTACAAATCCCATTTTGTCGCATAACTCGAGCAACTCAGGTGCCGGCGGGTTGTGGGCCGTGCGAATGGAATTGCAGCCCATTTCTTTCAGGATTTCCAATTGCCGCTCAATGGCACGGGTATTGACCGCAGCACCCAGGCAACCCAAATCGTGGTGGTTGCAAACGCCCAATAGTTTCACATGTTCGCCATTCAGAAAAAATCCTTTCTCCGGATCGAAACGAAAGGTGCGGATGCCGAAAGTTGTTTTGTAGGTGTCGGTCAGGTTACCTTCTTCATCATAAACTTCGGAAACGGCCTTGTACAGTGCCGGATTTTCGATGCTCCACAAATCGGGATTTTCCACTTTCATGTTTTGCTGATAAACCATTTTCTCGCCTGCGCCAACAGGTTGCGCCAATTCTGTTTCGGTTACCAATTTATTATCCGGACTGTAAATCTCTGTTTTCAAAGTCACATTGCTGATGTCGGGCAAGCGGTTTGCCAGTGTGGTTTCTACCGAAACGGTTGCACTCTCTTCGCTCACATTTGGAGTAGTAACGTAAGTCCCCCAATGATCAACAAAAATTTCACCTGTTTTTACCAGCCAAACATTCCGGTAAATTCCGGAGCCGGAATACCAGCGGGAATTAGGCTGTTCGGAGTTATCGACTTTCACGGCCAGCACGTTTTCCTCGTCGCCGAAATTTAAATGTTGTGTGAGTTCATAACGCACAGAACTGTAACCATAGGGCCGCATCCCGAGCCGGTGGCCGTTAATCCACACTTCACCTTTCTGGTAAATGCCATCGAAATCGATAAAAACCAGTTTGTTTTTGTCGGATTCCGGAAGTTGAAATGTTTTGCGGTACCAGCCAATTCCGCCGGGTAGCGCTCCCCCACCGGGCGAAGCAGGATGTTCTTCACTAAATTCACCTTCGACGCTCCAGTCGTGCGGGAGATTCAACACCCGCCAGTCTGAGTCATCGAAATCGGGAGAAAAAAAAGATTCTGAATTACTCCGTGTGAATTTCCAGTCGGTGGTAAAACGGGTACGTTCTCGGGGATTTTGCTCATTTTTGGGATTGCAGGAAATTAGAAATGAGAAAACAAAAACACCAATTATCAGCCGGTAATAATTCATTTTTACAGGTTTTGGTTACCCGCAAAAATATAAAAATGCATTAAATGTTATTGTTGTTTATACAATATAATTCCTTTAAAAAAGGTTAATTAAATTCGAATAGCAAATCAACCTGCAGATCTTCCATCCTTAATTTTTCCTTTTCGTTTCGGCGGAAAACATAAACGACTCCATATTCCTGCGCTATCTGGCGGCGATGTTTAGGTGCATCAGCAGGTACATTTTCTTCAATTTCAGTCCATAATTTGCTGATAAAATCATTTGTGGTTTTACGTAGTTCCTGCATTTTATCGTATGAGCGTAGGGTATTCCGTTTCAGATTGTGCTGAAAAATTGCCGCATCTTTAAAATCTTCAACTTTCACTTTTACGAGGGCAATTGAAGGATTATAAAAAGGACTTCCTCCATTTTGCATACGTTTTTGTTCGCCGTCAATTATTTTCCATCCCCAGTCCAGCACTTCTTTTTCATTGGCTAGAGACGGAAGTTTCATTTCCAAATCCTGCAAACCATAAAATGCAAGCGTCTCAATTTTAATTTCCTCGCGTTCAATACTCATGTACAGCATTTGGATAAAATGCGATATGTACAACCGGGCCTTATCCATTGCCGCCTTGTAATCCCCGATTTTTTCAGATTCAATTTTTGTATCCAATTCGTAATGCGTCAGGTGATTCTCAAAAGCAGTTTTCACGTTTTTCAATTCATAAAGGGTTTGTTTTGAGAATGCAAGTTTTTCGGAATTTTGCTCTGAAGCAATGTTAAGCGCAGCCTCCAGCGCGCGGATTCTGGCTTTATCGGTAGTTGGCAAACGACGGTAGGGCATAATTCATTTTTTTAGCGTTATGCGAAGTTATGGATTTAAACCTCCTGTTTAACGTGTTCGCACAACATTTTATGCACATTCAATTGTGAATTAAAAAACGAAGGCCTCCCCGTTTCCGGAAAGGCCTTACTATTTTTCACATCTATTTTTGTTCTATTCGCTGAATCTTGCGGTAAGATACTCACGATTCAACCGGGCGATGTTGGTAATTGAAATGCTTTTGGGGCATTCCACCTCGCAGGCGCCTGTATTGGTACAGCCGCCAAATCCCAGCTCGTCCATTTTGGCCACCATTTTTCGTGCCCGGCTTTTGGCCTCCACTTTCCCTTGGGGCAGCTTGGCCAGGTGCGCAACTTTTGCCGACACAAACAACATTGCTGATGAGTTTTTACAGGCTGCCACACAGGCTCCACAACCAATACATGATGCGGCATCCATCGATTCCTCAGCATCTTCATGGGATATCGGGATAGCATTTGCATCGGGAACACCACCGGTATTCACCGAAATGTATCCACCAGCCTGAAGAATTTTTTCGAAAGCTGTACGGTCAACCACCAAATCTTTAATAACCGGGAATGCAGCAGCGCGCCAAGGCTCAATGGTAATTGTTTCGCCGTCTTTAAATTTGCGCATGTGCAACTGGCAGGTTGTCACCTCTGTGTCAGGGCCGTGTGCCCGTCCGTTGATAAAAAGGCTGCAGGTACCGCAAATGCCCTCTCGGCAATCATGATCAAAAGCAATGGGATCTTTGCCTTCTTCTATCAGGTTATTATTTAAAATATCAAGCATCTCGAGGAATGATGAACCTGTGGAGATATTTTCGATTGTGTAGGTTTCGAACCTGCCTTTGTCTTGGGCATTGTTTTGCCGCCAGACTTTTATATTGAGTTTTTTCAGAATTTTATCTGCCATAATTCATTCTATTTATAACTTCTTTGTGTCAACTTAACATTCTCAAACACCAAATCTTCTTTGTGTAATACCGGCTCTTTGCCTTCTCCGTTGAACTCCCAACAGGAAACATAAGTAAATTGCTCATCGTCGCGTTTGGCTTCGCCGTCTTCGGTAACTGATTCTTCGCGGAAGTGCCCGCCACACGATTCATTTCTGTCGAGTGCATCGTGTGCCATCAATTCACCAATATCGAGAAAATCAGCCACACGTCCTGCCTTTTCAAGTTCCGGATTAAGGTTATTCAGTTCGCCCGGAATTTTAACATCTTTCCAGAATTCCTCACGAATTTCCTTAATCATCTCAATCGCTTTCTTCAGCCCTTCGGCATTACGCGACATTCCAACGTAATCCCACATCACATGGCCCAGTTTTTTATGGAAATAATCAACTGGCTTAGAACCTTTTATATTGAATAATTTTTCAATCCTGCCGGTTACTGCTTTTTCTGCTTCTTCAAATTCAAGTGCATTGGTATCGGCTTTCGGAGTAAGAATTTCGTCGGCGAGATAATCGCCAATGGTGTAAGGCAATACAAAATAACCGTCGGCAAGGCCCTGCATCAGAGCTGAAGCCCCCAGCCGGTTGGCACCATGGTCGGAGAAGTTAGCTTCGCCGATTGAATACAACCCCGGAACGGTGGTCATCAGGTTGTAATCGACCCATGTTCCGCCCATCGAATAGTGAATAGCCGGATAAATCATCATGGGTTCTTTGTACGGGTCAACATCGGTAATTTTTTCATACATCTGGAAAAGGTTGCCATAACGGGCTTTTATCACATCTTTTCCGAGCCGCTCTATGGCATATTTAAAATCGAGGTAAACGGCTTTTCCTTCGGCATTCACACCAAAACCGGCGTCGCACCTTTCTTTGGCAGCACGTGATGCCACATCGCGCGGAACAAGGTTGCCGTATGAAGGATATCTTCTTTCCAGATAAAAATCACGATCGTCTTCAGGAATATCGTTTGGCCCGATTTCACCTTTGCGCAGTTTCTCTGCATCTTCATTCTTTTTAGGTACCCACACGCGGCCATCGTTACGCAACGATTCGGACATCAGGGTAAGTTTCGACTGCTGGTCGCCGTGAACCGGGATGCAGGTGGGGTGAATCTGCACAAAACATGGATTCGACATCATAGCGCCTTTTTTATAGCATTGCCATGCCGCTGAACCGTTACTTCCCATAGCGTTGGTAGAAAGGAAAAATACATTCCCGTAACCGCCGGTGGCAACAACCACTGCATGAGCGCCAAACCGTTTGATCTCTCCACTTACCAAATCGCGCGCAATAATTCCGCGGGCTTTGCCGTCAATTTTTACCACATCCAGCATTTCGTGGCGACTGTACATCTCCACGTTTCCTTTTGAAATTTGCCGGTTTAGTGCCTGATAGGCTCCTAACAACAATTGCTGACCGGTTTGTCCTCTTGCATAAAAAGTACGGCTTACCAGCACACCGCCAAAAGAGCGGTTATCGAGCAAACCTCCGTACTCCCGGCCAAAAGGCACTCCCTGTGCCACACACTGGTCAATAATATTGGGAGAAACTTCTGCTAACCTGTAAACATTAGCTTCCCTGGCTCTGTAATCACCACCTTTAATGGTATCGTAAAATAACCGGAACACTGAATCATTATCGTTCTGATAGTTTTTTGCGGCATTGATACCACCCTGTGCAGCAATAGAGTGTGCACGGCGCGGGCTGTCCTGGTAGCAAAATGCTTTTACTTTATATCCCAGCTCGGCAAGAGAGGCGGCCGCCGAAGCGCCACCCAGTCCGGTTCCGACTACAATAACTTCAAGTTTTCTTTTATTGGCGGGGCTAACAACTTTTATATTCGATTTGTGCTTGTTCCACTTTTCAGCCAAAGGCCCTTCAGGTATTTTTGAATCTAATATGCTCATATACAAATCCTTTTTCAGGTTTAAAATTTAATAAGGAAATACAATGGAATTATTGAAAATCCAACTGCAATAATAACTGCATAAATTTTTCCAATAATCTGCAGCCTGCTCATCCATTGTTTATTACTCAATCCCAGTGTATGAAAGGCCGACCAAAATCCGTGAGAAAGGTGGAATCCCAGTAATATTCCCCCAAGTACATAAATAATATCATAAATGACACTTGTTTTAAACAACCCTGCAACAAGACTGTAGGTATCTTCCATGTGTTCGCCGTTAATGGTAATTTCCTGCACCCCACCGGTAAAACGAATTACCCAGTAAAAATTAATAATATGGATAATTAAAAATACCAGCACCAATGCTCCCAAGACAAGCATATTCCGTGAGGTCCACGTACTTGCAACGGCAGGGTTTTTCTGGTTATATTTAACGGGGCGTGCTTTCCAGTTTTGATATTCAAGAAAGAATGACCAGATAATATGCACCAAAAAACCAAGCCCCAACAGTGGTTCCACGATCCGGATTAATGGATTGGTAACCATGAAATGGGCAGCTATGTTAAACAGTTCTCCGCTATCATCAAAAATCAGCAATAAATTTACTGAAAGATGGACAGCTAAAAACATAACCAAAAAGAGCCCAGAGATGCTCATTATAAACTTCCTGCCAATTGACGCAGTTAAAAACTTGCTCATAAATAATCTTTTTAATTAAATCGTGTTGACATCAATATTTCGCACAAAAGTAGCCGAACCGCCTATTTCCGCAAAAAACTTTCTACCAAAATAGCTAATTTAAATTGTTTCTAAGAATATATGATGTGAATAATTAGTTCCGGAAATTGCGGAAACACAGCAGATTCAAACCAATGTTTAAATGCCTTCATGTTTGATTAAAGAACACCTCCACTCTATTGCATTGATATGGCGGACAAGAACAACCCATTCGGCTTAACAGAAATAGCATTTTAATCTGTTATTTCAACTCATTCAAGAATGAAAAGCACTGTCTGGCTTTTGCTATCTTTTGTGTTAACAAATCGTTTAATCCGGTAAAATTTTTTGGGGTCACTTTTCATCAATTATCTTTCTTACCCTTGAAATATGTTCGGGTGTGGTGCCGCAACAACCGCCCACCACATTGGCACCAGCGGCAATAATTTCCGGAACAAGCGCTGCCATTTCATCCGGCGTTTCGGGAAAAACCGTTTCGCCATCCTGATATACAGGCATCCCGGCATTGGCATGAACCAGAATTGGAATTTCAGTGTTGGCTTTTCGTATCTCTTCCACAATGCCTACCATTCCGGCAATTCCGTTCCCACAGTTGGCGCCAATCAAAACGGCACCTGCGTCAATTATTGTTTCCACCATTTCGGTGGGAGAAACCCCCATCATGGAACGAAACTCGCCTGTTACGGTTTTTTCAAATGTCATAGTACAAAATACTTCGAGGCTGGTATTTTCTTTTGCAGCCTTCACGGCGATCCGGGCTTCGTCGAGGTCGGTCATGGTTTCAATCATGATGGCATCGGCACCACCCGCTTCCAACCCGAGTGCCTGTTCTTTAAATGCCTCGTATAGCTCCTGCTCCGTAACTTCACCCATCATCAGTATAACTCCGGTTGGGCCGATGGAACCCAGCACAAATTTTTCGCCAGCCGCTCTTTTGCTTATTTCGGCAGCGGCTTTATTCAGGTCGAACGTTTTTTCAGCAAGGTTGTATTTTTCGAGTTTAAAACGAGAAGCGCCAAAACTATTGGTTTCAATCATGTCAGAACCCGCGTGGATGTAATTTTGGGCGATATCGAATACTTCATCGGGATGGGAGATGTTCCACTCCTCCGGGCATTCCCCGGGTTTCAGCCCTTTTTGCTGAAGAAATGTCCCCCATGCGCCGTCGGAAACCAGCACTTTTCCTTGCTTAATTTTGTTGAGAATTTTTCCCATCAGCCTATAGTTTAATTCACAAAATGCGTTCAATTGTCCGTTTTTAATCAACCTGTGAGTTCAGGTATTCCACCAGCCCCTGAGGATTGGACGAGTAAAAATCGGCACCAACTCTTTCCCGGAAATTATCGGTTACCGGAGCTCCGCCCACAGCAACTTTGGCATTGGGAACAGCTTCTTTGATGGCTTTGGTAATTTTTTCCATGCTCGGCATAGTTGTCGTTAACAGTGCCGACAAGCCGACAATACTGTTTTCATGCTCTTTCAGGGCAGCCACAAACTGGTCGGCTTTTACATCAGTCCCCAGGTCAACTACTTTCCATCCGCTTCCTTCCACCATCATTGAAACCAGGTTTTTACCAATGTCGTGCAAATCGCCTTCCACCGTACCAATTACAAATGTTCCCTTTTCCTTTACTTCGCCGGATAGAAAATATGGTTTTAAATGGACCATGGCTGTGCTCATGGCTTTTGCCGACATGAGCACCTGTGGCACAAACACTTTGTTTTCGCGAAATTTTATTCCCACTTTTTCCATTCCCGGCAATAATGCATCTGACAGTATTGTTTGGGCTTTAATCCCTTCATCCAGCGCTTGCTTTGTCAGTTCATCGGCTCCATCCTGTCCTTTCCTGTCCGGCGGATATGGCGCGGCTTTATTGATTTTCCCAAATTCAATACATTCTGCAATTTTTGAAAGTAGTTGACTCATGGTGCAAATGCAATTTTTGGTTTTATTCACTCAAAAATACACACATTCCTTTGAACAGGAAACAGTATTCAGTAAAAATGATATATTTCGTTCAAATTTGAAAAAATGCGGTTAAATTCTAACTTTAAAGCCAAATCCTAAATCTGATAAATATGGCCACACCTGTACTAATCCTTATTGTTATTTCGGCTGTTGCGCTGCTGCTCTTCATGGTATTGAAGCTCAAAATCAGCGCCTTCATTTCACTTTTAATCACGGCCATTTTTGTTGGAATTGCATCGGGGATGCCGCTTACCTCGATAACGCAGTCCATTCAGGACGGCATGGCCGGAACTCTCGGATTTGTGGCTACCGTGGTTGGGCTGGGCGCCATTTTCGGGCAAATGCTCGAGAGCTCGGGCGGAGCGGAATCGCTGGCTCATTACCTCGTAAAAAAATTTGGAAAGGATAATGCCTCGTGGGCAATGGTGATTACCGGTTTTGTAGTGGCTATCCCGGTTTTTCTCGATGTGGGGTTCATTATTATAGTTCCCATTATTTACGCTTTGTCGCGCGACACGAAACGTTCGCTATTGTACTACGCCATCCCGTTGCTGGCAGGGTTGGCCGTTACGCACAGCTTTATCCCGCCCACACCGGGCCCGGTTGCCGTGGCCGATATCATCAACGCACAGCTGGGGTGGGTCATTCTGTTTGGTATAATTCTCGGATTTCCAACAGCGATAATCGCAGGGCCGATCTGGGGAAAATACATCTCAAAAAAGATATACCTGAAACCGCCATTCGATTTTGATAAAGAGCCACAGGAAGTTGATCCCAAAAATTTTCCGCCTTTCAGCTTAATCGCCCTGATTGTTTCTATCCCACTGCTGCTGATTCTTGTAAATACATTTACCGGCCTCGCAGTGGAAAAAAATTACATTGCCCAATCCACTTTTACCGACATTCTCGAGTTTATTGGCCACCCGTTTTCGGCACTGATAATTGCCACGCTGATAGCCACCTATTTTTTGTGCATTAAACGCGGCATGGGAAAACAAAAAATTCTCGATTTAAGTACCAAAGCACTGGGCCCGGCCGGAATTATTATTTTAATTACCGGTGCAGGGGGAGTTTTAAAAGAAATTCTGGTTGACAGCGGAATTGGAAAAATTATGGCTGAATCGATGTCCAATTCTGCACTACCTCCAATTTTACTGGCATGGCTTCTGGCAGCAGTTGTACGCGTAACCCAAGGCTCGGCAACTGTGGCCATGATTACAGCAGCCGGAATTATAGCGCCTGTAATAAATGAATTCGGCCTGAACGATCCGCAACGCGCACTGGTAGTACTGGCCATTGCTTCGGGTGCCACTTTGCTTTCGCACGTAAACGACAGCGGATTCTGGCTCGTGGGCAAATACCTCGGAATGAATGAAAAACAAACACTGCAAAGCTGGACTGTGATGGAAACGATTATTGCAGTTTGCGGACTGGCTTTCACGTTGCTGGCAAGTTTGTTTTTTTAAAATGAAATCAAAAAAAGCGTAAAACATATGATAACATTCGAATTCAAACATTTCAACGAGTTATCGAACCCCGAACTTTACGATCTTCTGCAACTTAGAGCAGAAATATTTGTAGTGGAGCAAACCTGCATTTACAATGACCTCGACGGTCTGGATAAGGAGGCAACCCACCTGATTGTGAAAAATGACGATGAAATTATTGCCACTTCCCGGCTTTTAAAACCAGGTACCCGTTTCCCGGATTTCTCTATAGGCCGGGTAGTTGTAAAAAAAGCACAGCGCGGAAAACAACTGGGAGAAAAGATGATGAAAAAAGCAATTCAGTTTATGCTGGCAGAATGGGGAGCAAAAACCATTAATGTGAGTGCCCAAAAATACCTTGAAAGATTTTACAGTGACCTGGGATTCGAAATTTTTACTGGTGATTACCTTGAAGATGGCATCCCCCATGTAGGGATGCGCTATAAAAAATAACAGATTCTGAAACCCAAAAAACACCTGATTGCATGCAGTAAAAAAGGAGCCCCTTTCCCTGTTTTCAGCAATTAAATTATATGCTTTAAAAATCAATATGTTAATTTATCAGAATTTTTTCTGTTTATCAGAATTTTTTTCCATAAATTTATAGTGAAATTGAAAATTAAACATCTCTGAAATTAAACAAAACAATTATGACTATGAAAAAATTTATCCTCAAAAGCGTGAGTTTGATTTTGGCCATCTCACTGCTTTCTGCCCAGAATTTTAGTATTATGGCAAGTACTACAACCGCCGCGGTTGAATTTGAAGAATCTGTTTTTTCTTACGACGATGATTTGTTGCTGGCCGAGCTAAGCGAGCTGGATGAGCTGGACGCCTACATTGAAGCCAACGAAGGCACTACCTTCGATGAGCTCACAAATGAAAACAGCCCGCTTGTTGCAAACATTGAAAGTACAGCTTCGCCAATGGGAATGGCCGACCAGAGCGGTGAACCACCACTTGGTATTCCTTCGTTTCTCTGGGGTTGTGTATTTGGAGTTGTTGGACTTGTAATTGTTTACATTATGACCGACAGCGATATGGATCAAACCAAAAAAGCCATGTGGGGATGCGTTGCTTCCACAGCAGTTTCTGTAGTACTTTATATGGTTGTTTGGGGAGCCTGGGCCTCAGCAGTTGATGCAGCGTATTAAAAAATTATCGAAAAAAATACAATTTCAAAGGCTGTTTGATTTTTCAAACAGCCTTTGTTACAATAAATTAACATGCGAAATACACTTCATTTAATTCTTTTATTCTCAGTTGTTTTGGGTTTCAACCTAAATTCGGCTGCTCAGGACTATTTCAGAATGAGTGCCGACTTTACAACAAAAGTTAAACCCGTTGAAGGGAAAATGAATCTCACAAAAGGCAAAATTTATTACGACAAGTATTCCCAGGAATTAATTTATGACATCAGTTTCCCATCAAAAGAAAAATGGATTGTTCAGGATTCAAAAATTTATAAAATAACCAACGACTCGGTTTATTTCACTGAGGAAATTCCTTCGATGAACGAATTCACCGTGTTTCACCTGGCGTTGAACTCCAACCTGACCTATTTCGGGCTGGATGAAGCAAAATTCTCCATTAGTAATATCGATAAAAAAGGTGATCTGGTTATTTCGTACTGGAATATTCCCCCCCATATCCAGAAAGTGATTTCGACCATTGCCATTGCCAAAAAGAACAACCAGCTGCACAGTATTGTTATCACCGGAGAAAACAATAAAATACTGAACAAACAGTTTTTCAAAGATTACATTCAAATTGGCGGATTTGAGTTCCCGGGGTCTATTGTTCAGATTTTTTACGACGAAAACAACAACGAAGAATACCAGGTGATGGAATTTAAAAATATTGAACTAAATGATATCGACAACGAAGAGAATTATCACTATCAGCTCGACAATTAAGCTGAAATTCCTGAAAATTGCATTTCTTTTGCCGGCATTGCTTTTGCTGACAAATTTTTCGGTTGCCCAGGAAAAAAGCAATTTTGAAATTGATGAGCTGAAAAACCTGTTTGAACACCACCATCACGAAACACCAAGGTACACACAGCAATCGCCAAAACCCAAAAACGAACTCGAATTCCTGATGGCATCAGGGTTTAATATTTACAAAACATTTATTTCGTCGCAGGATAATCCCAGTTGCGTTTTTTATCCCTCTTGCTCCGAATATACAGTCCAATCCCTTCAGCAATACGGGCTTTTTGTGGGAACTCTAATGTCGTTCGACCGGTTATCGCGCTGCCACCGCCTTGTAAAACCCGATCAGTATTATTTTAATCCATCAAAACAACGTTTTTATGATCCCGTCAGGTAAAAACTCCTTGCTGCTGTTATTTATTTTGGTCTGCAATATTGCCGGTGCGCAAAACCTGTTCAATGCCGAAAATTCAAAAAAATTTGCCCGCTACCTCGAAAGCACCCGGCAGTATAAACTGGCCGCGGTTGAATATGAAAGAATTCTGAGCATTGAAAAAACCGATCCTGCTATTTATACCGGATTGCTGAAAAACTATCGCATGGGCAACATCTGCGAAAACAGTTTTCAAAACCTGAACCAGTTACAGGTCAATAATTTTTTTTCGGACCAGAATGTTGCATCAGAATACCTGAAGCTTTCACTTTCGTGTAACTGCTGCTATGAGAAAAATTATTTTTCAGATGCACTTTCATCGGTAAGCAGCCGTGAAAAAACATTTTATAAGCTGGGATATTTCTTGTTTACAGAACAGAAAGATTCGTTAAGTAAATTCACTTACAATAATCTGTCGTTGCTCAGCAACAGTTACCCAACCGTTTTAAACAAAATTGAAAATATTGAAAGTTTTAAACGAAAAAGCCCGGGGCTGGCCATGGCCATGTCGGCTGTAATTCCCGGCAGCGGAAAAGCCTACTCGGGCTATTGGGGCGATGCGGTGATGTCGCTCGTATTTGTTTCGACCAATGCCTGGCTTTCGTACAGAGGGTTCAGCAAAAAAGGCGTAAAAAATGCCAACGGCTGGATTTTTGGCGGCATTTCGCTGGGCTTTTACCTGGGCAATATCTGGGGTTCAGGAAAATCAGCACGAACCTATAATCAAATTGAATACGAAAAATTATACAATGAAGCTAAAAACAGTATTTACAGCCATTTTTAGTTTTATAATTGCTTTTGTTGCACAGGGGCAATCCATTGACGAAACTTACCGTTTTGCCGAAAAACAGTTTTTGGCCGGGAACTACGAAACTGCCCTGATTGAATACCAGCGTGTGGCTTTTTTCGATGCGGAAGGGAAATACAACTCGGTGTACCAAAAAATTGGCGAATCGTTTTACGCTGAAAACCAATTTGATGAAGCCGCCAGAAATTTCGACATAGCCGCGCGGGTAGCTGAAAACGACAGCCTGCAGGCCGAGATGTATTTCAAAAAAGCGATGTGCTTTTTTAAACAGCATAATTATTTTTTTGCGCTTAACGAATTGTTGGGACTGCAGCCACCAAAATCGTCTTATTTCCAGCAAAAACACGACTTGTACACAGCAATTGCCCTGTTTGGAATTGAAGAGTACGAAACTGCTTACAACCACCTAAGCAAAATAGTTGACGAAGAATCGCTCCCCGAGTTAACCGGCATTTTTAATCATTTTGAAAAAATAAGAAAAAGGTTCAGGCCCGAAAAAGTACAAACCATGAGCACCATTTTCCCGGGCATTGGCCAGTTTTATGTCGGAAATATTGGCAGCGGGTTAAATTCTTTGGTGTTAATTGGTGGAATTGGCGTAATAACCATTTATATTTGGCAGTCGTATGGTTTTTTGGACGCCGTTTTATCGATGAGCTCGTGGTATTACCGATACTATTCCGGCGGCATTAAAAATGCCAATAGCCTGGCCCTCGAAAAAATTGCGCGAGAAAGGGAAATAACGTACCAGGAAATCATACAACTGGTTGAAGAAAATATTTCGGACACAGAATGAACATACGCATTTTAATTACAATACTTATTTTTTCAACGGCAACCACAATGGGATTTTCATCTCCCAAAGAGACTGCGGTTGATACCGTTTTTACGCTCATTTACAACCAGCAATACCAGGAAGCCGACTCTTTTCTGGAGGCCTCGGGAAACGAATTTGACTCATTTTATACCGACATTTTAAAACTGGACCTCTACTGGTGGAGATTTGTTACCACCCGCAATTCGGATGACTCGCGGCAACTGCACCAGCTGCTCAAAGACTTCAGCGAAAGCGACAATAGCAAACTGGACTACAGGCTGAAAGAACTCATTACATTATCGTACAGGGTGCGTTACGAGTTTAAACGATTTAACATTCCCGGCGCACTGATTTTCCGTTCAAAAATTAAAAATTTGCTTGCTGAACTGAACCAGGAAAAGCTTCCGTTTGCGGAGAACAGGCTGAAACTGTTTGACCTCTATAACGAATTGTTTGCCTACTTCGACAATGTGATAAATCCTTTTTTTATTGAAAGCAAGCGCATTGAACGCGAGAATGCCCTTATTAAAATTGGAAAATTCACACACGACGATGATTTAATTGTGGCCACACTAGCCCGCTATTTTTTGGGAAGGATTTACATGAGTATTGAAAACGACCCGGCAGCTGCCCAAAAATATTTTCGGATTCTCTCCATCCAATATCCGGGGAACATCCATTTTTCGGAATATTTTGCCACCTGCAACGAAAAAGTTTAATTCCACAACTGAAAATGTGTGCTCACTTTCCGAAAAGTACTTTTGTGACAAACCGGACAGGTTGCATTTTTCAGCCGGTGAATATTGGTGAGTTTCAACCGCGACCGGCACTTGCTGCACCTAAATTCACTTTTATGCACCACCTCGTTATGGTTAAAAACAGTCACCTCGATTTTATCGTACAATATTTTACATTTCGGGCATTTGTAAACCTGAAACCCAGCTTTTACAAACAAGTCGTTATTCTCTTTCGACAGCCTTTTTAGCAACCGGTGTGTTTTATAATGAAAAAGCTTTTTGTTGAGTTTCAGGTAGTTTTCAAGTGGTTGCGAATGGATTAAAAAGCCATGCCCCTGGTTAAATTTATCTTCAAAACCACAATTCCGGCATCGGTAAGTATAGGCGTGCCCCATAACATTTTACTTTCACTAAATGTACTGAAATTTATCCTGACTTTCAACCCCTTAAGCTTTTCAAACCAATTTATCCAAACTTTAATCGAAAAAATACTTTCCCCGTTCTTCAGGAAATTATTTCAGCTTCGAAACTTTTTGTTCATTTAACTGTATTTATTAGTGTTCAAACTAAAATTCAAAAAAAGAAATGAAAACATTCATATTTGCACTACTGCTCGCGGTTCCGTTTATTACCGTTTCACAAAATACTAAAGGGCTTAAAATTGGCGAAAAAGTTCCAGGATTTGAAGCCACAGCCGACGATGGCAGCACCTGGAAAATTAAAAACCATATTGGTGAAAATTACCTGGTGGTTTATTTTTACCCGGCAGCGATGACAGGCGGTTGCACAGCGCAGGCCTGTTCGTACCGCGACCTGAGCAGTGCCCTTGAATCGGAAGATGCCATGGTAGTTGGCGTGAGTGGCGACAATGTGGAAGGGCTGGAGTTTTTCAAGGAGGCGCACAACCTGAATTTCACGCTGCTTTCGGATGAATCAGGAGATATTGCCCGGCTTTTTGGCGTGCCTGTTCGCGATGGAGGAACATTCAACAGCGAATTTAACGGCCAGGAATTTGAGCTGGAAAGAGGAGTGACCACAAGCCGCTGGACATTTATCATCGACAAAAATGGGAAAGTGGTGTATAAAAACGAACAGGTTGATGCCTCGAAAGACACCGAAGAGGTTTTATCCTTCCTGAAAAACAACCACTAATCTTCGAGTAATTTTTTGGGAAGCACTTTTGAGGCTTTGGCACCCAGCGATTTTAGCTTTTCGGTTGACCGGACAAGATTGCCACGGCCTTCAGATAACTTGTTCATGGCATCATCATAACTGTTTTGGGTGAGCCGCAGGTTGTTCCCGATTTTTTCCATATCGCCAATAAAATTCACGAATTTATCGTAAAGTGCCCCACCCTGCCTTGCTATTTCGAGCGCATTGCGGGTTTGGTTTTCCTGCTGCCAGATGGAGGCAATGGTGCGCAGTGTGGCCAGCAAAGTTGACGGGCTCACAATTACCACCTTTTGGTCCCAGGCAAAAGAGAACAACTCTTGATCTTCCTGAATGGCCAGACTGAATGATGACTCGATGGGAAGAAACAGCAACACAAAATCGGGCGAATTCAGTTTTCGTGCCGACTGGTAATGCTTTTCGCTCAATCCTTTTATCTGCGTTCTTAAACTCAGAAGATGCTCTTTTATGTGACGTGTCCGCTCCTCATCGGTAGTAGCATTTACGGCACGTTCGTAGGCAACAAGCGAAACTTTGGAATCGATGATGATATGTTTATTGTCGGGCAGGTTGATTACAATATCGGGCTGAATGCGTTTGCCATCGTCAGAAAAATCGCTGAACTGTTTTTGGTAGCCTTGTTCCCCTTCGTTCAGGCCCGAGCGTTCAAGAATGCGTTCCAGGACCACTTCGCCCCAGTTGCCCTGTTTCTTCACATCTCCTTTCAGCGCTTTGGTCAGGTTGCCGGCTTCTTCGCTTATGCGGGCGTTCAGTTCGTACAATTTTTTCAGCTCAGCGCGCAAATCGGTCTGGTCTTTCAATCCCTTTTGGTAAGTGTCGTCCACTTTCTTTTCAAACAACTGCAGTTTTTCTTTCAGCGGGTTTAGCACTTCGCCAATATTTTTCTGGTTGGCAGCGGTAAATTTCTCACTGTTTTTCTCCAGAATTTTACCTGCAATGTTTTCAAATTCAGTTGTAAATTTCTTTTGAATTTCTTCCAGCTCGGCTTTCTGTGTGTCCAGTTTTTCCTTCAGGTTCCGGTATTCGGCATTTGCTTTTTCAAGGCGGCCCACCAGCTGGGTATTTTCTTCCCTTTTGGTTTCAAGTTCTTTTTTCCACGCTTCGATTTCCGATTTCAGGGAGTTAGAGCGATCTTCCCAGACAAACTGTTGCTTTTCGGCTTCATATTTTTCAGTTTCCAGTTTTTTCTCCTCTTCCTGAAACTGATTTTTAATACCTTGAATTTTTTTCTGATTTTTGAAAATAAAAAAAACAGAAGCAGCAAGTCCGCCTGTTACGATTCCAATGACAAGGAATAACATGGTAATTACATCCATCAGGCAAAATTTTGTGTTTTTAAAAATGGCAATTTAGCCAAAACTGGTCGTTTTATACACTTTTTCTGCCTGAGAATAATTTACCATTTATAAACAATAGAATTGATATTCATTCCGGCCCCCACCGAGCAAAGGACGATATAATCACCGGAATTAATTTCCTGGTCATCAATTTTTCCTTTCAAAACCAGATCGAGCAATGTGGGCACGGTGGCTGTTGATGAGTTACCCAGATCCCTAATACTCATGGGCATAATACCTTCCGGAATATTTTTTTCGCCATAAAGTTTGAACAGGCCACTCAGGATGGCTTCGTCCATTTTTTCGTTGGCCTGGTGAATTAATACTTTTTTGATGTCGGCTAATTCAAGACCGGCTTTTTCAATACTGTCTTTTACAACTCCCGGAACATTTTTTATGGCATAAATATACAGTTTGTGCCCCGCCATTTTAACCCAGAGCTCGTCGCCTTGCATGTTGGGATTGTTTGACGGCCCAAGTGTTAGCAAATGGGCATGCGAAACTGAATCGGAACGACTGGCGTGCGAAAGGATTCCGGTTGGCTCTTCGCTTTCAACAGCTTCGACTATTGTAGCACCTGCACCGTCGGCATAAATCATTGAATCGCGATCGTGCGGATCAGAAATGCGAGACAATACATCGGCCCCCACCACCACGCCGCGTTTCATAAAGCCGCTTTTAATGAAGGCATCGGCCACAATCATTCCTTGTGTCCAACCGGGGCAACCTGAAATCACATCGTGGCAAATTGACGAAGGATTTTCAATTTTCAATTTCATTTTCACCTTGTTGGCAAGGCCGGGTAAAATATCGCTGCGCACATTCCCTTCGTAAATATCGCCGAAATTATGGGCAACGATAATAAAATCGAGGCTCTCTTTTGAAATTCCTGCCGTTTGGCAGGCATCTTCTATTGCAAATGCAGCAATATCAGAAGTCACCTGATTTTCACCTACATAACGGCGCTCCTCAATATTCGTTATCTCATGGAATTTCCGGATGATTTCCTCATTCGGCTTATCAATTAATTGTTTGCTTGCAGCATCATAAAACTCATTCCCAAGAAAATGGGTATTTTTAACCTGCTGCGGAGGAAGATAACTTCCTGTTCCAATTATCCGTGTATAGACTTCCTTTGCCATAATATTCAACTCCCAACTAACCTCGATTAATGAAATTTGTTCAACTTAAACTCATCGCCATCAAAAACGCCGTAAGAGAAATTTGTAATCCAGTCGCCAAGTAAAATAAACCTGGCCCCATTTTTAAGCTCCTCATTAGCCATTTGATGACGGTGGCCAAATATAAAATAATCTACCCACTCCTTCTCCAAAAAATTTTGGGCAAATTTATACATACTCTCATTCTTAACTTTAAATTCTTCTTTGTGGTCGATTTTTGATAACCGGCTCGACTCTGACCAGCGATGTGCAATGTTAAATGCAAAATTAGGGTGCAGGCGCGAGAACAACCATTGCAGTTTTCGGCTCACAAAAAATTTTTTCAGCATCAGGTAGCCCTTGTCCTCGGGATCGAGCCCGTCGCCATGGGCAATTAAAAATTTTTTGCCCCTGATTTCGGTTATGAATTCATTGCGGTGCACAATCAATCCAATTTCAGTGGGCAGGTAATCGAATACCCAAAGGTCGTGGTTACCGGTAAAAAAATGAACGGGCACACCTTTATCAGCAATATCGGCAAGTCTGCCTAAAACCCGTGTAAAACCGCGTGGGACAACTTTTCGGTACTCGAACCAGAAATCAAAAATATCGCCAACCAGGTAAAGCTCACTTACATCGTCTTTAATAAAATCGAGCCATTTTGCAAAAAACTGTTCGCGTTCGCGGTTGTTTTTAAGCGCCGGTGCGCCCAGATGCACATCGGAAATAAAATATATTTTCCCTTTTTCTGACAAGTTAAAATAGTGTTCAAAATTGATTTTACAAATCTTCCGCCATTTAATTGAGCAGCCTGGAAAGTGCCCTGTCCAATGCCTGCCCTTTCAGGTCTTTTGCAATTACCTCTCCCTCTTCGTTGAGCAGGTAATTGTAAGGCACAGTTTGGACATTGTAGTTGCGCACCGCCTGGTTGCTGCCTTCCATATCTCCCACATTAATCCAGCTCAGGCCATCCTTATCAATGGCATCAACCCATTCAATCCGGTTATTGTCAACACTCACCTGATAAATTTCAAACCCTTTGTTTTTATATTTATTGTAGGCCTCCACGAGGGCTTCGTTTAAAATTCGCGAATCTCGGTTGACTGCCGCCCAGAATTGCAGCAAAACCACTTTGCCGCGTAACGACGAAAGTGCAATTTCTTCCCCTTCGGGTGTGGGCAAAACAATTTCGGGGCTGTTTTGGCCCTGTTCCTGAATTAATTGCTGCAACCGGGCACTTTGGTCATCTTTTAACAACTGCACAGTATTTTGGTACAGCGCCTTTACATGTTCCGATTCAGGATAAATGGAGTTAAGTGCAGAGGCGGCTACGCGCATGGTTTGCAAATCGTTAATCACGTAATTCTGCTGGCCAAATTTTTGGTACAAAGCCAAAACACTGGCCATTGAAAAAGGATTATCCATAACAAACTGCGCAGAAAATTCCGCCTGCTTCTCTCTGATTTTCCGGGCTTCCTCTTCCCATTGAGCTTTCATTTCCGGGTAATCATTATTTCCTTTGTATAAATTATGCAGCGATTGCAGCGAATCGAGCTTCTTTTGTGTGGAATTGAGATGATCAGTAAGTTTTTTCACCTGCACCGCCCCGGTTGAGCCCTCCACGTGGTAATCGCGTTCAAAATTTACAGCATCTGCTGTAACAATCACTTCATCAAGCGAATCAATCAGCAGTGTAATAAACTTGTTGTCGTTAAGTTTAAGCAAATAATATGAAGGAATATTGGTGGTGCCTTTGAATTCGAACCCACCATCTTTGTCAATTTTTGCAGAGTCAAGAAGTTGTGTGGAAGAAACCAGTAATTTTTCAAAGTAAATGGTTTCCCCTTCGGCGTGTGAAACTTTTCCGGTTACGGTAAACCGGTTTTCATCTTTGGCACAACCTGCCATTAAGATTCCTGCAACAAACATTGCAATTAATAACCTACTGATTTTCATATCCAGTTTTTGATTTTAAGAGGCGTAAAATTAACAATTTCCAGTTTTTCATGATTATTAAACCGCGAAAATAACATATTTTAACCCGCATAACCGCACACATGCAAAAATTAATTGAAACCAATTATTCCGGGTAAAGAATTTTGTGAGAAAGTTTTTTTCGCAATTTTTGTAACGGATTATCCCTGAAAAAATTTTATGTTCGTCGAAAAGCAGTAAATAGTGAAAATATATCACAACATAAACAACTTTGAAGCAAAGAACCCGGTAGTTACCATCGGTACCTTCGACGGGGTTCATTTGGGGCACCAGAAAGTAATTGCCCGGTTGAAAGAATTTGCCCGCAAACATAACGGCGAATCGGTTATTTTTACGTTCCACCCCCACCCCCGGCTGGTTACGGCACCAAACGAAGGTAACCTCCGCCTGCTTACTACCATTGAAGAAAAAAAGCAGTTATTTGAAAAGTCGGGAATCGATCACCTGATTGTTTACCCGTTTACCAAAACGTTTTCGGAATTAAGCTACAGCAGTTTTGTAAAAAATATACTGGTTGACAAATTAAAAACACGATGCCTGGTGGTGGGTTACGATCACCGGTTCGGCAAAAACCGCGAGGGCAGTTTTGAATACCTGAAAGAGTGTGCGAAAAGCTACAATTTTAAAATTGAAAAACTGGATGCCCTGTTGATTGACGAAGCTCACGTGAGCTCCACCCGCATTCGCAACGCCCTTGAGGATGGAGATGTTGAGCAGGCCAACAAATTTCTGGGATACCGTTTTACTTTGCACGGAACTGTGGTGGAAGGACAACGGGTGGGACGCAAAATGGGTTTTCCCACGGCCAACATTGAGGCCTCCGATCCGCACAAACTCATTCCGGGTTACGGGGTTTATGCGGTTGAAATTATTCTTTCGGGAGAAAAATACGGCGGAATGCTGAATATTGGTACCCGCCCCACTTTTAACAATAATGCCGACAACCGCAGTATTGAAGTGCATATTTTCAATTTCTCGGGTGATATCTACAACAAAGAAATTACGTTGATTTTTGAAGCAAAAATAAGAGACGAAAAAAAATTCAGCGGACCAGAAGCGTTGGTGGAACAACTCAAAAAAGACAAAGAAACTGCGCTGGAAATTCTTGCCGAGAAAAGCTAATTTTTTATCAGCGAGCAGGAAACCGGCAAGTGGTCAGAATTCATGTAGTCATAAGTTTGAAAATTATACGATTCAAATCCCGGGCTGTGAAAAATATAATCGATACGAAACGATGGAAGTTTACCAACATAGGTGCGGCCAATTCCGCTGCCCGACTCCACAAAGGCATCATTCAAACCTTTTCGCAACTGGCGGTAGGCATACGAGACCGGAGGATCGTTAAAATCGCCGCAAACCAAAACGTGGTAGGGTGAATCATCAATGTATTCGCGAATTTTGCGGACCTGCTTGGCCCTCAACTGAAATCCTTTTTTAAACCGCGCCCCCACTTCACGCATGTCGTCCAAATCCTTTTCATCATCTACCCCTGATTCAATAAAAGAATATTTACCCGGATCAATCTGGTACGACTGAAGATGCACATTGAAAACCCGAACTGTGTCGCTGCCAATCAGCAAATCGGTGTAAATGGTAATATTCCTCGAATTTTCAAATCGGATTTCCCCCATGTTTACTATGGGAAACCTGGAAAGGGTTACACTGCCAAACGTTGTACTCGACCGCGCGAACTGATAATGATTAATAAAATCCAACTCTTCAACTGTTTCTCCCAGGTTGAAAATACTGTTTTTCCAAAGGCGTACTTCCTGCATACAAATAATATCGGGCTTTTGTTCCAACAGAAAATTTTTAATTTCATCTGCAGTTTCCTTCGGGCTCAGATCTTTGTTGCCTGCAAAATGCATCACGTTGTAAGAAAGCACTTTAACATCGCCAGTTTCAATTGTTTTTCCACTAAACTGTACGAAACGCGACAGGGTGCCCAGGCCCAGCACAATAGCAATAGCCGAAAACCACATGTAACGCGGATTTACAAGAAGCCACAGTACAATAAAGAATAAATTGAGCCCCAAAAACACAGGATACCCCAACCCGAAAAAAGATGGAAGCCACCAATTATCCGGTGCGAATTGACCCGACAGGTAGGACATAATCAGCGCCAATACTGCCAGCAAGTTAATTCCTATTGATATATAAATTACAATTTTTCTCACTACTCAAGGTTAAAATCCTTCTTACCGCGTAAAGTTGTCAAAGAAATTTTAAATTCCATTCTTATCCTTTTCAAAAATTAAAAATCAACTGGAGAAAACTCAAATATCTCCTTTCCTGCAGCGCAACATCCGGTCTTTCCCGTTAATGTCTTTTTTGATTTCAACTTCCGCAAAGTTTTTATCGGTCAACAGCCGGATTAACTCTTCTCCCAGGTTTTCATTGATTTCGAAAAACAACCACCCTGTCTCCTTTAAATACCGGTTTGCAAAATCAGCAATACTTTGGTAAAAAACCAGCGGATTAGTATTGGAAACAAACAACGCATTTTCAGGTTCGTATTGCAGAACGTTGAGGTGCATTGCAGCTTTTTCCAGTTCGCGCACATAGGGCGGATTACTGACAATTACATCAACTGGTTCCCATTTTTCTTTTTCCCACTGCAAAATATCGGCCTCCTTAAAAGTCACATCCAGCTGGTTCTGTTCCGCATTTTTGCTGGCTGTCCGAATCGATTCTGCAGAAATATCCACACCAGTCACCACTGCATTTTTCAATTCTTTTTTCAGCGCCAGCGCAATGCAGCCGCTTCCTGTACCAACATCAATAATTGATGGATTTTCATTTTCAACAGCAGCAATAATCCACTGAACAAGCTCTTCTGTTTCGGGGCGCGGAATAAGTACCGAAGGATTTACTGTGAGTTTCAGCCCAAAAAATTCCGTTTCGCCCAAAATATATTGAATGGGTTCAAACTTTTTTAACCGCTCAACTATTGCTTCAATTCTTTTTTGAGAAGATTTCTCCAGTTTCTGATTTCTGCCAAGAACAAGGTCCGTGTACGAAAGCTGCAGAACATGCCAAAATATGAGCCGGACGAATCCCTGCACTTCAGTTTTAGGATACAAACCGGTTAATTCTTTTTCGATGTATTGAATAGTCGCTTCCATTGTGTTACTTTTGGCAGTGCAAAGATACTTTTTCCGCGGCAAATGGAGATACACAAAAAATACATGCACCGCTGCCTGGAGCTGGCAGAACTGGGAGCCGGAAGCGTGGCACCCAATCCGATGGTGGGCAGCGCGATTGTTCACAATGGTAAAATAATAGGGGAAGGTTTTCACCGGCAGTATGGTGGCCCCCATGCCGAGGTAAATGCCATTAATTCTGTTTCCGACGACAAGCGGCTTAAAACCAGCACCCTTTACGTCAACCTTGAGCCGTGTGCGCACCACGGACTGACTCCTCCCTGCTCCGATTTGATAATAAGAAAACAAATTCCGAGGGTGGTAATCGGAACTATTGACCCATTTTCGGAAGTGGCCGGCAAAGGCATTGAGAAAATGAAAAAAGCAGGCATAGATGTGACAATGGCCGTTCTCGAAAAGGAGTGCCGGGATTTGAACAAGCGATTTTTCTGCTTTCATGAAAAGAAACGGCCGTATGTAATTTTAAAATGGGCCCAAACGCTCGATGGGTTTATTGACGTGGACCGCACTCCTGAAAACTTTGGTTCCCCCACCTGGATTACCGGCGGGCTGGCACTGCGGCTGGTTCATAAAATCCGTTCGCAGGAAGATGCAATAATTGTCGGCACAAATACGGCAGAAAAAGACAACCCCTCGCTTACAGTTCGTCACTGGCCCGGCAGAAATCCACTTCGGGTTGTTCTCGACCGCAATTTGAGGTTGCCGCCGTCGCACAATCTTTTTAACGGCAAACACAAAACACTTGTTTTCAACTCAATAAAAACCGAAGATGATAGTGCTGTCTCTTTTGTTAAAATTGATTTCGGGAGCAACAGCATTAATCAAATTTTAGGGGAATTGTACAACCGCAAAATCCAGTCGGTTATTGTTGAAGGGGGCCGCCAGTTGATTGAAAGTTTTTTTCAAACCGGCCAATGGGATGAATCGCATGTTTTTATTGGCAACAAATTTTTTTACCGGGGAGTTTCAGCACCTGGGATCAGGGGAAAACTAATTGCTGAGGAAATTCTGCAAACCGACTGGCTGAAAGTTTTCCGAAATCAACCTTAAAACGCAATACTACGCGGTCCGCCAGGCATAATCTCAATTTTTAAAACCCGTTCAACATATTGAAAATAGTAAAACAGCTCGTGGTTCAGTTCAAAGCCGTAATCGATGGTTGGGTCGTACCCCACAATGGGTTCAAAAAACCAGCTTTTTTGAGGTTGGCTGGCATTATGGTTCCAGGCATTTACATACCTTTCATTCCAGTTCTCGTAATATTCCTGCGAGCGGTATTGCGACGGGTTATTGTGCAACTGATACCAGGTTTCAAATTTTGAATCAAAAGTTTCCATTTCATATTCAACTGAATCCTCGGCCATTATTTCAACCCCGTTATTATTATCAGTTTTCACAGCATTTTTTTGCGATGCACAGGCGGCAAAAATCAAAACCAACCCTGTAAAAAAAATGAATTTTCTCACTATTTTTAATTTTTCTGTTTTCATTATTCTTGCTGTTATGTTTTACTGATAATTTTTACGAATTTTATGCCAAAATTGTTTTCCCGCGATAATTTGAATAATCCGGACAAAACAAAAATATTGAATTAAATATAAATTACTGAAAAAAGTTTAAATGAATCCCGTACTGGATTTTTGGTCTTCCTTTTCATTAATTTTTTTGGTTACCGCCATCCCGGTTGCCATAATGATTGTTTTAGAAAAAAGGTCGCCGTATAAAACAGCTGCCTGGATCCTTCTGCTCGTCCTTTTGCCTGTTTTCGGAGTCGTCTTTTATCTTTTCTTTGGTCAGGAATACCGCAAACGCAAGCTTTATTCAAGAAAAGGAATTAAGAGCCTGGGACAATACCGGAAGCTATCGGTGAGACAGCTTCGCCAGTTCGAACAGGCTTTCTCAAACCTCGACAAAAAAATTCTTGAAAAAGAGAACATTATCCGCCTGTTACTCAATAATTCCGATGCATTGCTTACAACCGGAAACAAACTAAAAATACTGGTGAATGCCGACCAGACTTTTAAAGCTGTTTTTTCGGCCATTAAAAATGCACGGCATCACATTCACCTGGAATATTACATTTTTGCCGACGATAAAATTGGTAACCAGTTGAAAGATCTCCTCATCGAAAAAAGCCTTGAAGGTGTGGAAGTGCGGGTTATAATTGACGATGTGGGGAGTTGGGGGCTCAGTGATAAATTCATCCGGGAAATGAAAAACAGCGGCATCCGCGTGCAACCGTTTATGGAAGTGCGTTTCCCCCGGCTTACTTCGCGGGTAAATTTCCGCAACCACCGGAAAATAATTGTAGTTGACGGCATTACAGGATTTACCGGAGGACTGAATATTGCCGACAGATATTTTGAAGGTGTTAAAGGAATTGGCCCATGGTACGACATTCACCTCCAGGTGGAGGGAGATGCGGCCACCTGCCTTCAGGTTGTTTTTACGGCCGACTGGTATTTTGTAATGCGTGAAAATTTAACAGGAAGAAACTATTTCCCGCCACTCAAAGAATCCAAAGGCGTTCCGGTACAAATTTCGGCCAGCGGTCCCGATTCCGACTGGGAAAGCATTGGCCAGGCAATTTTTGCGGCTATTGCCAATGCAAAAAAAAGAGTTTACCTAACTACACCTTACCTGATGCCCCCGATGCAAATTGTATCGGCACTTAAAACGGCTTCGTTAAGCAATGTAGATGTCCGTATTATAATACCGGAGAAGTCAGATGCCAGAATTCCAAAATGGTGCTCATTTTCATACGTTGAAGAGCTGCTCGAAGCCGGCATAAAAGTTTATTTTTTCCAAAACGGGTTCATTCACAGCAAATATGTTATTGTGGATGACGTTTTTTCAACCGTTGGCACCACCAATCTCGATTTCCGCAGTATTGAAACCAATTTTGAGGTAAATGCTTTTATTTACGACGAAGATTTTACCGCGAAACTGGTGCGCATTTTCAAAAAAGATATTCAAAACAGCCGCGAAATAAAACTGAAAGAATGGAGTCAGCGCCGCTGGCATTTTAAATTAAAAGAATCGCTGGCACACACAGTAAGCCCAATGCTGTAACAATTTTATCGTAATTATTTTTCCACCAGGCTGTATTTCCATTCATAAAAAGTTTGAAAAATGGTAAAGCTTTCGTATCTTCACCTCATCTATTTATAGATGACCCATATTTTTTTATCTTCCCGATGAAAAAATAGCCCCGGCCAGTCCTTTGCCGGGGTTTATTTTTTATCACATTTCAACTTCAAAAAAATTCAATCTCAAAATTGAATAAAATATATATTTTTGCGGCATTTATAAATCTAACCATCTTTAAAAATGAGAAAAATTTTACTTGTTTTCGTCTTTGCCGCAACGGCATTTTTAACAACAAACGCACAAAACATTCAGTTACATTACGATTTAGGAGAAGGTCGGAAGTTTTTCACATCAACGGTTGAAATGTTCAGGCCCGACAGTTGGGGAAGCACCTTCTTCTTTATCGACATGGACTACAGCGCCGACACACGCGGCATTGACAACGGCATTTCGCTGGCTTACTGGGAAATTGCCCGCGCCTTTAAATGGAATGAAACCCAAAAAATTATGCCAAGGGTTGAATACAATGGAGGAGTTATGGCTCTTAGTGCAGATAATTTTATTCCCATTGAAAATGTTTACATTGCAGGTTTGGAACGCACCTGGGCATCAGCCGATTTCTCTAAAATTTTTACACTGCAAACCAACTACAAATACATTCAGGGAAAAGAAAAGGCATCGTTTCAGTTAACCGGGGTTTGGACCATTCAGATGCTGGAGAACAAACTAACATTCACCGGTTTTGCCGATTTCTGGAAAGAAGAGATGTTTTGGGGGACCGATTTCCGGTTTCTGTCGGAACCACAACTCTGGTACAATTTTAACAAAAACTTCTCACTGGGAACTGAAATTGAATTAAGCAGTAACTTTGGCAAGAAAGGATTCGATATCATGCCGACCATAGGAGCGAAAGTCACCTTCTAAAATAAAATATTATGCTGAACCGGTTTTTCAAATTAAAAGAGAATCACACCTCCGTAAGAACAGAAATCCTGGCGGGAATAACCACGTTCATGACCATGGCCTACATTTTGGCGGTAAACCCCGACATTTTGAGCGCCACAGGAATGGACAAAAACGCACTGTTTACCGCCACGGCCCTTTCGGCGCTGGTGGCTACACTTTTTATGGCGCTGGTGGCCAAACTGCCGTTTGCCCTGGCACCCGGAATGGGACTCAATGCTTTTTTTGCATTTACCGTAGTTCTGGGAATGGGCTACAGCTGGGAATTTGCGCTCACCGCCGTTTTTATCGAAGGTATTATTTTCCTCATTCTAACGGCTTTCAATATCCGCGAGTTAATCGTGAATGCCATCCCGCTGTCGCTGAAACATGCGGTTTCGGCAGGTATTGGATTATTCATCGCATTTATAGGCCTGCAAAACGCCGGAGTTGTTATTAGCAACGATGCCACTTTGGTGGGGCTGGGTGATATGGGGTCGCCGGCAGTACTTGTGGCACTTGGCGGGATTGTACTCACAGCCGTTTTACTGGCACTGAAAGTAAAAGGTGCGCTGCTGATTGGAATTTTTGTGGCAACTATTGCCGGGCTCCCATTTGACGTTACCCACATGCCCGAAGGAAACCTGGTGGATGCGCCACCGTCGCTCTCCCCGATTTTCTTCAAATTCGATTTTTCGCAGCTTTTTACCATGGACATGCTGATTGTGCTGTTCACCTTCCTTTTTGTAGATATGTTTGACACAGTGGGCACACTGGTTGGTGTTTCCGATAAAGCCGGAATGCTTACTAAAGACGGAAAAGTGCCACGTGCCAAACAGGCGCTTTTTGCCGATTCAATAGGGACAACTCTGGGCGCAATCTTCGGAACCAGCACCGTTACCACTTATGTTGAAAGCGCATCGGGAGTAGCCGAAGGCGGAAGAACAGGACTAACTTCGCTTACCACAGCAGGATTATTTTTGGTAGCCTTGTTTTTTGCACCACTGTTTACCATGGTACCACCTGCAGCCACTGCAGCAGCTCTTGTGCTGGTTGGCTTTTTCATGATGTCGCCCATCCTGAAAATTAATTTCGACGACTACACCGAAGCCATCCCGGCATTCATAACCATTTTGGTTATGCCGCTCACATACAGCATTGCCGAAGGTATTGTGTTTGGGATGCTTTCGTATGTTTTCCTGAAATTGCTAACCGGAAAAGTGAAAGACATTTCAGTGGTCATGATTGTTCTGGCCATACTTTTTATATTGAAATTCTTTATCTAAAAGCATAAAAAACAAGTTCGGTAACGTATTTGCTGAACTTGTTTTTTCTATTTTTGCAATGTTGACTTGGGTTGTTAGCTCAGTTGGTTTAGAGCATTACCTTGACAGGGTAGGGGTCACTGGTTCGAATCCAGTACAACCCACAAAAACTTAAGTTTTTAAATCCGAAGTAAGGGTCGCTGGTTCCCGCATTGCGATCCCTTCGGGGGAATCCAGTACAACCCACAAGATTTGAGTCGGATTTTCCGGCTCATTTTATTTTGCTGCCAACTCCTCCACTTCCCGGAACACTCTGAAAAAGTTGCCGCCCCACACTTTACGGATTTCATCTTCGGTGTAGCCGCGCCGGAGCATTTCGCGGGTGATGTTGGGCATCTGGCTCACATCTTCGCAGTCGGCCAGCCCGCCGCCACCGTCAAAGTCGCTGCCAATACCCACGTAGTCGATTCCCACCAGGTTTTTCACGTGGTCGATATGATCGACCAAATCGGCTACCGTGGGCAGTTCTTTCGGGTATTTTTCCTGCGTTTTGCGCCACAAATCACGGAACGCTTCTTTCTTTTCATCACTCATCGACTCGAATTCGTCGTTATAAATTTTCCGGAGGTACTGCATTTTTTGGTAATGCACTGTGGTTGTATCGGGGTCTTTCACATAATCGTCGAGCAGGCAAATCTGAATCACACCGCCGTTTTTTGCCAACGCTTTAATCATGTCGAGGGTCATGTTGCGCGGATGTTTGGCAATGGCGCGCACGCTCGAATGGGAAGCGATAACGGGTGCGTCGCTCAATTGAATTACATCATAAAACGATTTGTCGGAAATGTGCGAAACGTCAATCATCATTCCCAGACGGTTCATCTCCTTCACCACTTCTTCACCAAAATCGCTCAATCCGTTGTGTTCCGGGCCGTCACGGTCGGTTGAAGAATCGCAAATATCGTTATTGGAAGAGTGCGACAACGTAATGTAGCGCACCCCGCGATCGTAAAATTCTTTCACCCGCGAAAGGTCTTTGCCCAGCGGAAATCCGTTTTCCATGCCAATGTAAATGGCCCGTTTGCCGGCGGCTTCAATCCGGTCCGCATCAGCCGAAGAAAAAGCAACCTCTGTCATTTCATCGTACTGATTGCAAACTTCATAAGTGGCGTCAATCATATCGTTCGCCCTTTTATATGCAGCCTCTGTGTTTTCCGGAGTCCGTTCGCGTTGCCCGGTAAACGCTGCAAAAAATATGGCATCCAGCCCGCCCTCTTTCATGCGCACAAAATCTACACGGCTTCGGGGTGCCTCGTTGCGTTCACCAATATCAAATCCGTCGTTCAGCAGTGCCATTGGCGTATCCACGTGGGTATCTACAGTTAAAACTTTATCATGAATTTCGGCCACTTGTTTTTCAGAAACCGGATTACCATCGGGGGAAGCTATCGAAAAAAGAGTGCTGGTTATCAGCAATAACAGACCTTTTGTAAACATTTGTAAGAAATTAATTAAAAGTAGAAAGTGCAATAATAACAAAAAGGATGGTATTTTATGAACCCAAATCCTATTCTTTTGTCTTTATAGCTCAACAACAACGCCTAATTCCTGTCATTTTATATTTTTGGGTGCATGAATTTTCAAAAAACAAAATACAATTTTCCGTGGTGGCTGGTTTTGCCGGTGCTGGCTGTTTTTACATTTGTACTAACCGAACTAGCAGCACGCCACCCTGCCATAGTTGAAACCATTTACACACAGAAAGTTTATCCGGTTATTGCCTCCACCTTTTCTGCAATTAGCAGCCTGATTTCTTTTTCACTTGACGACCTGTTTTACAGCTTTTTAATCGTATTATTTACTCTTCTGGTCACCCTCTTAATTTTCAAAAAGATAACATGGAAATCCGCAGGGAAAATTGTGTTGAATACACTGGCCGCTGTGTACATCAGTTTTTATTTTTTGTGGGGTTTTAATTATTTCAGAAGCGATGTAACCCAACGTTTGAAAATTTCAGAACAAGATGCCGATTCCGAACAATTCCTGGCTGTTTTCACCCACCTCACAACTCAGTTAAATGATTCACACACGAGATTTGACAACTTAAAAATAGAAACTGTTGATTCGCTGGTTGAAGCTTCGTACCGGGAACTTTCGCCAATGCTGAATATTCCCTACCCTGCCGGAAAAAGAAGGGCAAAAAGCATCACCTTCAGCCGTTTTTTTGCTGGCGCGGGTATTTCGGGGTATTACGGGCCGTTTTTCAACGAAATCCATATCAACAAACACCTTTTGCCGGTGGAATACCCGTTCATTCTGGCCCACGAAAAAGCGCACCAGTTTGGTGTTACCAGCGAAGCCGAGGCCAGTTTTTACGCGTGGCTGGTTTGCACGAACAGTTCGTCGAAACACCTGAGGTATTCGGCTAATCTTTATGTGTTCAGACATTTTCTGTATCATGGCAGGCACCTCGAACAGCTTTCGGAAATAACATCGGAACTGGACGACCGAGTTAAAGCAGATTTTCAAAAAATACGTGAACACTGGATGGAGCTGCGGAATGAAAAAATTGACCATGCGGCATCAAAGATGAACGATGCCTACCTGAAAACCAACAAAGTGGAGAAGGGAATTGAAGATTATCACGGCGTTGTAAAGCATGTGATGGATCTTTCGCTCGATTCGGCATTTCAAAGAAAATGGAATTTGAATTCAGAGTAAAAAAACTTTACCTTTACTAAAACCACAAATATGAAACTCATACCCATTTCAGCCGAACATTTTCACTGCGACGGCGGCGCGCTTTTCGGTGTCATTCCAAAAGTGCTGTGGAGCAAAGTTTACCCGGCCGACGAAAATAATTTTACAAAACTGGCCTTGCGTTGCCTTTTAATTGATCAGGGTGACCGCAAAATCCTGATTGAAACAGGAATTGGCAACCACTACTCCGAAAAACACCTGAAAAATAATGGAGTTACCGGCCTGGACCAACTTGAAAAATCGCTCTCAGAAAATGGCTATTTACCCCACGATATTACCGATGTTTTTCTGACACACTTGCATTGGAACCATGCCACGGGGGCTGTAAAAAATGAAAATGGCGAACTTCAGCTTCGTTTTCCGAATGCCACACACTGGTGCAGCCAAATACAGTGGGAACATTCCAAAATTTCCAATCCACGAGAAAGTGCCGCTTTTCATGCCGAAGTGCTGGAATTTTTAATGGCTACCGGCCAATTAAATCTGGTTGAAAAGAAAGGTGAACTTTTTCCGCGCATTGAAGTACGCTTTTTCGACGGCCACACGCCGGGACAAATGCTGCCGTTTATTCAGTTTGAAGGAAAAACCGTGGTTTACACTTCCGACCTGGTGCCCACCGCAGCCAACGTTCCGTTGCTTTGGGTGGCGGCGTACGATTTGAATCCGGTAGAAGTAATGCAGGAAAAGGAAAAGTTTCTGGAAGAAGCTGCTGAAAAAAATTACATCCTGTTTTTTGAACACGATTTTTACCACGAAACAGCAACGATTGAAAAAGGAGAAAAAGGGTTCAGGGTGAAAGAAATAAATCCGGTTAAATTGGATTGATTGATGAAGAAAATTTTCCAAACTTGCCAAATTTAGCTGAATACGAGAAGTTAACTTGCCGAATTTAGCCTACCTTATACACAATCATGCAACGTTGTTTAATTGTGCGAGTTGATTCTCAAGAAATTTAATACGCTTTTCTTTAAATGCTGCTTGGTTCTTT
>NZ_FQZE01000057.1 GCF_900141875.1 Tangfeifania diversioriginum
TAATATTTTGTTTGCACTTTGAAGCTAAATTGTGTGACTTTTTTGTATGTAATTTATTGACAATCAATTGTTAATATTGTTTTTCAGCAAACCTTAATTAAATCCATAAAAAATCAGATAGATATTTTTTATTGAATCAGAAATGTTTTCCTTATTTAACTGAATAAAAAGCAATTACAGGATTGTCTGCCTCCTCTACATCTAACATTTTTTCTGGAAAAACTGATTCATTATTCTTTCTAAGCTCAATGATTGTTGAAGGACTTACTAGCGAAAAAAATCTGCCTTTTGAAATACCTCTTAGAGGGTAGTAAACCGGCAGTTCTTTTGATGGTTCAGGCCAGATTCTTTTTCCACAATAAATCACCCGGCTTGTTGAAAGGTCATAAAAGGTTGAAATCCAATAACCGGCATTTGTAAACGAAAAATATAAAATATCCTTTACCCGGTAGATATCTGTTAATACTGAGGAATATTGAGAATTCATTAATTCCACCGGATTAGGTTTCTTTTTAATATATGATTTTGGAACTGCATTGGGAAGTTTTATGTCAAATATTGGAAAAATACCTTCGTTACTAATTGAATAAACGGTAGTTTCAAACCGCCTCACAAACAAGAGTTCATCTTCGCCATAGAAAAAAGGTGATTCCCCTCCTCCTCCAAACAAATAGCTTGAAATTAACGGATCATGAGGAAAGAATTTGTCAACAAATTCCTTTTCGTCTCTTGATTTTAATAACGAAAAATGATATTCTTTTGAATCGGGATAGTTAAAGTTGTAAGGATTATAGTAATAATCATAACTACCAAAATTTGCAATGGCTTTTGGCGCAATCGCTATTTTTCTATCGTATTTAAATCGACCGTCACCCATATCATAATATAATACTTTACGCAGTGAACTATCATAAACCTTTACACTTTTCAATTTCTTATCGATAGAAAAATCAACGATATTAACAAATTCACCAACTCCTTTGCCTTTATTAGATATCTTAAATTCCACTTGACCACTATAATTATAACACACTATTTTGGGCTGAGAATCGAAAATAAAGATTTGCTCGCCGGTTATTATTACCCTGTTAATTTTGGCTAAAGGGACATCACTATCAAGAATAATGTATTCGTCTAATGTCAGGAGGTTATTGATATCGTAGTAAGTTGAATCGGAAATTTTTAAATTATCAATAAGCTGAGGATTTTCTTTAGCGGAAGCAGTACGAGTGTTTCTCACTTTGTTGTTACATGAGAAAAGTATAAGAATTATACTTAAGCCTATATATTTTTTCATTGTTGTTTTTTTATTGCATTGTATCTTTCATTGCAAAGAAGCTTTGAGGGTGTACCTCTTTTAGAGCTTCTTTGCAATTAATTCTTTAACTTATACTATCCACCACAAGGGATTGGGGTACATGTACATGACGGGCAAACATAGTTGTCTACGCAAATGTATTCTACGCTACCTGTAAACCAACCTCCTCCGAGATCCAGTCGGCAAGGTTCTTGGTCACCAATCTTACCAGGTTCAATACTTGTATTAGTGAAAATTGTATGAGCTAATGCCTCATCACTCAACATCACAAAGGGATCGTCCAGCGTAACTTTAATGTTTATGGCCAGGGCCAGCAGAAATATTGCTGCTGCCAGCCAGCTTGTTATTGTTTTTACTTTTTTGTTCATTTTAATTCTATCAACACTTCATTAAAATTCATCTAAATGATAAAAAATAAATTATTTATCTGTAGGGAATCTCACATCGATTCTTGGCTTTTTTATTTTACCTTTAATCAACAGTGTATCTCCTGATTTTTTCCCATTATGATAAACAATGATTTTCTCGAGAAAACTCCCATCATAATGATGATTATATCTAACTGTTATTTCTCCTGAACTATCTTTGGGGATCAAATATTTTGGCCATGTTGATATTGTACAACTGCACGTTGTCTTGACATAATAGATTTTCAGTGGGGCTGTACCTTTATTTAAAAATTTAAAGGAATGTACAATGTCATCTTCAAAATTAATTTCTCCGAAATCAAAATTTTTATTTTTAAAATTAATTTTAACATCTTGATTCGTTCGACATGACAATAAAGTAAAAAATAGAAGAGAAAGTAAGAGCTTAGTCGATAAACTATTTAATTCATTTTTCATAATCAGATTTTTACAATTAGATTTCGCCCTTTCATTAAGAGCAATATACCAAGTTTTTGAATACAAAATCTTGGATGTAACAGAAAAAGATTAATTATATTTTGCCATCTAATAATTCAACTTTGATAATACATAATGAAAATCTTCACCACTATTAATTAATTTAATTGAATAGAGATTATTTTCATTACTAGAGTACAAACATCTATTGTTTGATAATTTTGTTTTCAGTGTGTACTTTAAATTCAATTTTTTATCTAATACATAAAACTTATCATACCTTTCAGAAACATCCATATTATTTCTATTTAGATCATATTTTCCTATTTCGGTTTTTAATATGATGTCGTCACTCACAGAAAAAATACCTGTTACTAAACTATTATCATAAATATAATTAAACGCTTTTTTTCTATTCGAATTTATAAGTTCAATTGCATCCTTACCAAGTGTTTGTGTAGAGAATTCCTTGTCCTTTATTTCTTTTGAATATTGGGAAAAAGAATACAAATCTACGGAATTAACAACTAACTGACTTGCATTCATAAAAATAACGTTTGAGCCAGACATCGTTATTCCTCCAGAACAACTCATCATACTTAAAATAATATGCTCATCTGTTGGTGTTACAAAGCTTTTTAGATAACGATTCTCAGTAAGATCGTAAACTTCAATTAATTTTTCTTTATACCCCCCAGACATATAAAAACATATATAATTTTTGTATACGCAAAAATTAGAAATGGCTCTCTTAAAATTAGAGAACTCTTTTATTGGATTACCAAACATATCAAAGATTAGCAATCTCAATGTTGTACTGCACCATACATAAATATTATTTTCATACGACTTAACAATCGCTGGGTTTATGAATTCAAATGCACCTTTACCAACGTAATCTATTTTCCTTATTTGCTGACCATCAGTATTATACACAATTACACTGGAAGGATTTGAAGTTGAAACTACAAAATGTGACCGATCAATGAAAGAAAAGGAGTTTATATTGCTTAAGTATGAAATATTTTCATCTAAAGAACAAATATTCTCCTTTGGCATAACCTTGATATTTGTTACTTTTTCATTGTCCGAACAAGACATTATTATTAAAACGAAAACAAAAAATATTAATCTATTCATAATATAATAATAAATATAGAGACTGTTTTCATATTCTATTTGACTGCGGAGCTAGAATTCTCCCCAACGTATAATTTAAACAGTCTCTATATAATTTTAACCTAATTGGAAGTTGAATCTGGACAATCGCAATCGTTACATTTATATTCTCCACCAGTTGTGCAAGTAACTTTGGGCCATGGATTTCCACCTCCTGTTTCAATAGTCACATCCCAAATAGGACAACAGGCGTTTGCCATTGTCCCTGTTGTGGTTGTGGTCGTTGAGGCAGTCTGCGCAATAGCTTCATCACTCAACATCACAAAGGGATCGTCCAGCGTAACTTTAATGTTTATGGCCAGGGCCAGCAGAAATATTGCTGCTGCCAGCCAGGTTGTTATTGTTTTTACTTTTTTGTTCATAATACTTTGTTTTAAAAAATTTGTAATTCATTTAATTTGTGATAGGGGGATAATCGTTCATTATCAAATTCTTTTAAAATGTACTATTTTTGCTTCCCGGGAGGGGAAGCTACCAAAACTGGAGTTTAATGAGCAATTTGCGACAGTATGTGTGGTCTTTCTCTCCCATTTTAATTTTCTTCTCTTAATTCATTGGAGTAATCAATTCTTCCTTTAATTATTAATGTCTCAGGCGAATTTTTACCATTGAAAAATACAGTAATGGTTTTTTGAAACATACCCGGGTGGCTGGTATCGTAATTAATTTTTATTTTTCCGCTTTTACCCGGTTTTATGGGCTTGGTTGGCCAGTGGGGCACCGTGCACCCGCAAGAGGTTTTTACATGCTGAATGGTGAGTGGGGTACTCCCCGGGTTGGTAAAGGTAAACGAAGCCTTAGCGTCGTCTTTGAATTGCAGCTCACCCAAATCAATTTCGGTGACTTCAAATTTTATTTCGGCGTTGTTTTTAACAGCCGTGGTACCGCAGGAAAAACATCCGCCGGCCAGGAAAAACAACATGACAATTTTTAAAAGTTTGTGTTTCATTTTTTATCCGTTTTAGTAGTTCTATCTTAAAGTATCATATTTCCCGTTTCAAAAGCCTGTCCCATTTGAATTTGCCGTTTTGGTAGTTGAAAAGCACGAGGACGGCTTTACCCACGATGCCTTCCTCCGGAAGAAATCCCAAAAATCTGGAATCAGCGGAGTTATGGCGATTATCGCCCAGCATAAAGTAGTAGTTTTGCCTGAAAGTGTATGAGGCAACAGGTATCCCATCGAGCATGGATTGGCCATTTTCAAAGCTGATGGTTTGTCCTTCGTAATTATTTATCGTACTTCCGTAAATGATAAAGTTCCTTTCATTCAGTTCAATTTGCATTCCTTTTTTGGGCACCGCCACAGGGCCAAAATTATCGGGCGACCATAAAAATTTTTGGTTGTAAGGGTAAACTGCTGATGACCGTTCTGCCGGTACAGCCGCATAACTTACCGATTCAATTCCGCGGAGCTCCTTTAAATGCCGGTATTCGCTGAGATTAAGTACAGCCTGGAAGCAGGCCGGGAGTTCATCCCCCACTGCCTTTGAAACCGGTATGTGCAGGCTGTCGGTGAAATGGAACATACGATCCATATCGGTGGTGCGGATGAAATAATTTGCTTTGTAGAATTCCGGCGGGTCCATAGCCTGCCCGTTGCAAATTATTGTGCCATGTTTTATTGCCAGCGTATCGCCGGGCAGGCCGGTGCAACGTTTTATATAAAATGTGCCCTTGTTCTTTCCCGGAAAATTAAAAACAACAACATCTCCGCGCGAAACCGTTGAGAAACCTTTCAGGCGCCTGTATTTCCACCAGGTGGAATCGATGTGCGAACGGGCTTTCTTATTTAACCAAAACAGCACATTCACCCACGAAACCTCGAAAGGCGACTGGGGTAACCGGGGACCGTAATGCAGTTTACTAACCACCACCCGGTCGCCGGAAAGTACGGTGTCTTCCATCGAGGCGCTGGGAATGGAAAATAGTCCAAACGCCAGCTCTTTCAGCAGAACGGCTATCAAAAAGACCAAAATTACAGTGCCGGTTATTGAAGGAATTGAATATTTATACACCAGTAGTAACGTTTAAAATGATATTAGTGAGGATAAATAATCATTACGAGAATTCATTTGTTAATTTCCCCTTTAACTGTCAATATATGCGGACTTGTTGAGGCATTCGAAAAAACGGTTTCATATTAAACTCAATTTTCGAATTATTTTGCTATTCCTTCAATCCACATAGTAATGAACTTATCTTTTTTCGAAGGAAATTCTAAAACAATAGATTTCGAGAATTTATCCTTATTCATTATTATGATATCGAAATGAATAAAGCGAGATGAATCTGGCATTAATGATCTTGTATCCATAAAGACATGTAAACAACTACAATTGGAACTTATGGATTTAAAATCGACCGAGGTATTTCCGATATTGGTTACTTTGATAGATCCTGAGTATTTTTTCCGAATTTTTATCTTACCTAAATTAACTACCGTTTTGTCGATTATAATATCAGAAGGATTACTAATTTCAGTACCTAATGAATTCAGTTCACTAATAATATTGTTATAATAACGACTATTTAAATATAGTTTTGTTTTTTCATCAGGGAAGAATATATTACCAATCTGTAAGGTTGAATCAATCACAAATGAAAATGGTTGGTTTGATTGACTCATTTTACAAAAAAAAGATGAATTATTATCTTCAATCAAAAATATGGGATAGTGAATATGATTAGTTTTTTTGAAAACCATTAATTCACGGATACTATAGTTACTTGCAAGCAATATTATTCTCTCATTTAAATCTGAATTATTAAATGCATTTTCAACTTCCATTATTAGTTTACGAATACAGTCGTCACATTGATTTTTATTAAAGTAGATCACAAATTTTTTCTCTGAAATAACCTGTTTTAAAAGTAACTCACCCTTTGTTAGTGATTGAATAGATAAAGAGTCTTCCAATATTGATGTTCCACAATAATCAGAATGCATTGCTACTCTTTTAGCAATATCTGTAAACGTTTCTTTGGAAGACAATATTATATTTCCCAAGTTTTGCTTATTCTTCTTGATATTACATATAAAGATAATGTTCATAATTATCATTCCGATTAAGACAAAATAAACAATATATTTTTTCATAATGATTGACCATTAATAAATTAGAATGTGTGTAAAGAATAAACAATTAGAATTGGATTATCGCTTTCATCTATAGAATCAAGTAAACTATAAAGTTCTCTGTATTGGTCCTTTTGAGGATCATTCTCAATAAATTCTTTATGACGAACTATTTTAAACGGCTCAAAATATGAAACAAAATCATTTTCATCATTTATAGTATGAGGAGATCTGAATATAATAGAAATTAGCCTATTAGGAGCATTTTTGACACCGCTTCCACACAGCATTTTACCAGATTGAACTGAATAATAAATACTTGAAGCTTGATCTTTCTTAAAAACCTCAATAAATATATATTTGTTAGAAATAACAAAATCCCCATTAAAGTACCAAGACTTGTCAAAAAGACTTCTCATATCTTGATCATCTTTCACCTCGTTAATTTTTAACCCCCATCCGTTTCCTTGAAAATTAATATTACAAAATGCTTCCAAACCTACATTGTTTATCTTCCATATTGTATCAGTAAAATAGTTATAGTAAAAGACATCATCGCCAAATTTTCTTAATGGCCTTTCAACCGAATAGCTGTTTTTAATATTTCTTTCATATGGCATGAATCTATAGATTGAATCAAAATTTTCTTCAGTGATAGCCAATTTATGCTGGTCAAGAGAAGGATTTCTAGTATTATATGAACCACCTAAATTGTAGATTACATGATTATTGTACTTTTCAAGATGTTGAAAAAGGAAATACATGGGAGTAGTTTTGACAAAGTCCCCATCATAATCGAATTTTACTAGCTTTCGAGCTGTAAGGTCAACTATAATTATTTGTTTATTTAAAGTATCTAAAGACACATCATACGGATCAGTATATTCATGAGGTCCATTGCCTATATTACCAATCCTCTTCAAAAACTTTCCTTTTTTATTAAATTGAAATATATTTTTATTTCGTTTATCAAATATTATATATCCATTTTCCATTGCTAATATTTTGTTTATTTCTCCAATTAAACATTGTTCATTGGTCTCTAATGGTATAAGCCTGATACCATCTATTAATTCATTAAAATCAAGTTGTTGTGAGAATATATCCTCAGGTATAAATAAATTGTACGTATTCTCTGATAACATATTACCATTTAGTACATTTGCAACATATTCTGATACATCCGCATCGGATTTTATTTGTGCCATAGGATGTAGTTCTATTTTTGATTTAGTTTCTGACACACATGAACTTAGAAATAATTCCAAGCATAAAATAAATAACGTAATTGTTCTCATATAATTATTATATTATTTTTCAATCTTCAACTATCACTTAAAAGACAGTCGTTTTTTAATTTCATATCCCGTTTGTTTTCTATGAAATGGTTATAAGTTGAAAAGAATATTAAAAGTAACAATTTGATTTTACTAGTATCCTGACGATTTTTTCCAGATTAGCTTATTAATTAATTTTACCGGAATCGTTTTAGATTAAAAACAAAATATCCTCCTAAAGATCTAATCAACTTATAACTTCCATTATTGTCTATAGTAAATTAAACGTAAAAATGAATATCAATTCCTTTTATCTACCAACAAGGATCATATTCCGTACAATTCTTACAGTCTCCATCTGTTGGACAATTTACTCGTGTAGCACTAAAAGAAGAGGAATGACTTTGATCCGTATAATTTTCGGTTCGAACTCCAGATTGCAACGAAATTATTGCGCCTTGAACAATTGCTTTCCCTGCTATTGATCCAGATGCTTCGAAATAAGTCCTATATATCTTGGTTGAAGAACAGACTACAACAATTGATTCCGTTCTGCGAATACAATCATCATCCTCCACCATTCTCAGTAACCCCCAATCCCATACATCAGGACAGCAATCTCCTGTTCCTCCTCCTGTTCCAGTCGTCTGCGCTATCGCCTCATCGCTCAGCATCACAAACGGGTCATCCAGCGTAACTTTAATGTTTATGGCCAGGGCCAGCAGAAATATTGCTGCTGCCATCCAGGTTGTTATTGTTTTTACTTTTTTGTTCATAATACTTTGTTTTAAAAAATTTGTAATTCATTTAATTTGTGGTAGGGGGATAATCGTTCATTATCAAATTCTTTTAAAATGTACTATTTTTGCTTCCCGGGAGGGAAGCTACCAAAACTGGAGTTTAATGAGCAGTTGACGAATGTTTATGTAGATTTTTCCTCCCATTTTTTGTTTTAGCTAATTGTTCCTGTTGTAACTGTATTTGAAATCAGAAAAGAATCAGATTCAGATTGGTATCGTTTTATTCCTTTTATAATGTAGATAGGCCGTTGGCGCATTTCCTGTATTGTTTTTTCAAAATAGAGCGACAGGATGGTGATGGCCAAAAACAGCAGCGAAAAGGAAAATGTGAGCAACAGCACAATGGTTGTATAGCCCGATGGTGGCGTGTTGCCGAACATGAACATGTACAGCGTATAAGCACCAAAAACAATGGTGAATACAATAAACATCACCGAGAAGAAAATGCTTATTCGTAAGGCTTTGTTTGAAAAGGCAAACACCGTTTCCACTGCCAGCTTTATCAGCTTCAGGTACGAATAGTGGCTTTGGCCATTCAGCCGGGAGGGGGCTTCAAAGGGGAGTATTTCAGAACAAAAACCAATAGACTGGATATATCCGCGGATAAACCGGTTTTGTTCCCTGTAACTGGTCCTTAAATTATCGGCCACCTGCTTCGAGACAAGAAAAAAATCGGGCATTGTTAATTTAGTATAGTTTTTGTATATTTGGATAATTATTAACCTATTATTAATCAATATGAATAGTTGTCCAAGATGTAAAAGCCAGAATTTTCGTAAAGATGGTATAGTTAAACAAAGGCAAAGATATTTTTGCAAGGATTGCGGCCACCACTTTACAGTTGAGCAGG
>NZ_FQZE01000024.1 GCF_900141875.1 Tangfeifania diversioriginum
ATGCTATACAAAAGCAAAATACATGCTGATTCATTCAGTAAAATTATTAATGATGAAAAGAAACAATCAATTAGCTATACTTTTTTAACAATGCCGAAATATCTTCAGCTGTTAGTCCTCGATATTTTTTTCGATTTCTAATTAATTTCGCTTCGAGTATTGACTGCAGCAATAACTTACTTGTGATATTTGTTGAATTTAAAAGATCAAATTCTAATGTCCACAGAGGTGATATAAAGATCTTAGTTTTGGATGATTTATCTTGATATGATTTCTTTTTCTTTTTTGCAGCACTTTTCAACTCTTCGATATTTTCATCTGCTTTTGGTATTAATTCCTCTTCGTAAATTTTCATTTCTACATCCAAATCAGAAATACAAGCAACAGGAATGTTTAAGCTTTTGTCATCTTTTCGTTGAAAGATTCTAGCATATCTAAAAAAGTACGCATTTGATACATTTACTAATGAAACACCGTAATTTTGTAAAGGTCTATCTAATATTTCAGCTATAGTGGGAACAAGAATATTTTCAGCATCACCCTCAACCATGATTACTCCACGAGCAAAGAACAAATTTGCTTTAGTTGCGTCAAGGAAACGTTCTAAAAATTCATAATCTCCTTCGCCTAATTTTGTTTTTCCCTTAAACATAGGATAAACATCATCTCTATGGCAAAGAATAAGATTGTCAAGTTTAACCTTAGAAGCTAAAGTAGTGCTATGGGTTGTTAAGATTAATTGTCCATCGGTAATTTTGTTGCTGCCTTGCAACGCATCAATGACTTTTAACTGCGCTTGTGGATGTAAATGGGCTTCTAATTCTTCGATTAATGCCAGTTTTAAATCGCGTCCTTTTGATTGTTTTAGCAATAAGAACTCAGCCGCCATATAAAGCTTATTCAATGACCCTAAACCAGACTTATTGGAATCACTTACAAGCTTTAAAGTTTTAAGAATGTCGGCTATTTCTTCATCAGTCAATTCAAATGCTGGTTTATTAGCGAAATTTTGAAATGATAAGGCTTTTAAAAGGTCATAGATATCTTTGGTTATCTGTGCACCATCTTTTTCATCTTGTTCCTTTATTTTAAAATAATCTCGAATCAGATCATTTGCATCTTTTGCTTTTATTTCAAGTTCATGTTTTTTTCGTTCATGAGTTCCATTCTCATATTTAGTTTTAAAAATGTCATGTCCACCTAAAATATCTGCTAATCTTGATTTATAACCTGGCGTTAATTCAGAGAGTGCATCTCTCAAAGGTTTTAGATATGTAACTTTTAAATTCTCGCGAGCTTCACCTTCTAATTGAATACCCTCTTCGTCTTGACCGGCTCGGATTATCGAAAAAATCCTATTATCTTTACGATAAGCTGTTAGCCAAACTCTTAATTCATAGTTACCATCTTTATCAAATCCAATCCATTCAAGAAAGCTACCTCCTTCACGATTAGTAAATCCCTTGAATTTGCACTCAATACGAAGTTCAATTGCTCTTTGCCTCTTATTTGATTTTTTATCAATAAATTCATAAAAGTCTTTATCTTCAAGCCTAAAATATTCGAGACTTTTTGTATTCAAAACATACTTTATTGCATCAATAATAGAAGTCTTTCCAGAATCATTCTCACCTATTAATACATTTAAATTCGGTTTAAATTCAATAATTAAATCTGGTTTGGTTTCAGTTGAAATACTATTTAAATGGTCTTTGTTACCATATTTTCTAAAATTCCAAAGTTTAAGTTCGGCTAAATACATAATTTGAATGTCTTATTGATTTAAATATTCTTTCCTATGCCACTCCAAAAACTCCAATCCCGGTTTGGCTTTATAAGGCAGTTTCAATTCTAATCCTTCAAACTGTTTGAACCAGTTGTAGAAAAATGGTTTGGATCGATTTTCTTCTAAAATGGGATTTAAGATCACACGGTAACCATTGTCGAAAGAAATTAATCCTTTATCAAAAGCTGTGTCGAAATGAGCACTCAGACAAATTCCGTTGGTAGGATTAAGTCGGTTTTCGGGATCTAAACTCCAAGGAATAATGTGGCTGGCAAACAAAATTTGCGAAATATCTATTCCAGTGAGGGCGCATTTTCCTTCATAATTCGCTAAAATCATTGCTCGGAAAAAATTTTGGTTAACGCGCGTTTTTACGTAGCGTTGTTTGTCTTCACCTTTCAAACTTTCTAAATCGGGTAAATCTTTTCTGTGTTTTTCTTCCACCGTTTTTTCTTCAAAATTGGCTAAGATGATTTCACTTTCAAAGGCTAAATCTTCCCGATTTTCATAAAACCGGTCGAAAATTTCAGCATCTTTTTTAGAAGCATTTTTTAACCCTCTTATTCCACGTGCTTGTAATTCCGGATCGAAACTGGCGAAATTGGAAAGTTTTAACGCCATTGCATTGGGACTGCGATTAATCAATTTCGCCAATTCAATAACTTTAGGATTTCGGTGATGAATACTACCAAAAGAAATTTTGCAGTATAAATTAAAAGCAGCAATTAATTCTTTCTCCGACCAATTTTTACGCAATCTATTTGAGGTTGCCATAGAATTTAGATTTTAGAAGTATAAATGTAGTAATCATAATTGAACAACAGGCAATTAACTGTTAAAAATTGAATCCATGAAGTTTTCAATGTTACTCATAATCCGTTGACAACTCTTCTTTTTTCAACTTCCTTTGATGGAAAAAATGGCAGGCAACATCCGATTTCATTATTTGTATCGCGATTCGGGAAATTATAAAACTTTCGGGTTTCAGGATTTTGCAAATCCTAATAATTTATCGTTGGAAGAAGTTAAAAACCGAATAGTAGAAAAACTGATTAGCGGTGAATTTTTTTATCCCGAAGCATCCGGAATTGAAAAGTTTGAGTTTCACCTGTATTGCGACGATTATTCGTGGTATGAATTTGATGGCATTGAATTCGTCGCGGAAACAAAACCGGAAACATCGGTTGAAGATTTCATTGCCGGAATAAGTAAAAGGCCGAAGTTATAGGAACCACCTCCCTCCGCTAAAGCGGAGTAGGTTGATTGTTTTAAGAGCCTGAAAATCAACTTAGAATTTAAGTCCTGCGGTAAAAGCAATACTACTGTTTTTCAATTCTGAAATCGATTGAAAATCATTAATTTTTGCCAGACCATAATCATATCCGATTCTTAAATTTATACGACTTACTTCGATGCCGGCTCCCAGACCAAGCCCAAAATCAAAACTCTTGTATGCACCATCTTCAAAGGCTTTCACTTCATAAGCCTCATAGTCTCCAATTGCTTTGTATTTAATTTCCCCGCTTATACCGTAAGCCAAATACGGGCCAATGCCAGCTACAAGTTTTACATCTGGTGACAGTTCGTATTTGTAAGCAATGTGGACTGGTAATTGGAGGTAATTTAAATTAACTCTGTCGCCATTACCTTCACCGCCATCAACTTTAATTCCTTTTGCCACATACTCTAACCCCGACAATATAAAAAAATCACCTTCGATATTGTAATCAACGGTAATTCCTGCTACTGGTCCAGGTTTGCTCTTAGTATTTTTTGAGTCCTGAAGAGTGGCCATATTCACACCTCCTTTTACACCGAAAATAATATTTTTTTCCTGTGCTGTGGCCAAAAGACAGGCGACCGAAAACCCAATTATTAAAATTGTTTTAAATGAATAATTCATCATGATTTTTTTTTGTTATAGAAAACGCTCTAAAATACAGGTTTAGGTCGTATGAGAATTATCAAATTGTAAAAAAGAGTGCTCAGATCGTACATTTTATCATAAGATTACCCTGCTACTGCCCGATTTTATTTTTTCCGTTATTGTACCTTTTGAATAGTTGTTGTCTGGTGCCTGACGCTGATACCGTAACCTCACTCTGAAATCATAACCTCACCCTGACATCGCAGGCGATGTCTTTCCCTCTCCGTATCGGAGAGGGGTGGGCTGCTGGCTTTGATTGAAGAAAATTGGGTATGGTGCAGTTGTATTTTAATCAATACGTTGTTCAGAGCGATCTCTCCCTCTCCGTTTTTGGAGAGGGAAAAGTCCCGGCTTGCCGGGACAGGGTGAGGTTGTGTTGCGGTGGAACCAAAACCCAGCCTCCGGCTCCGATTGAAGTTAAGAAAAACCGGGTGTGGTTGCAGTTTGTATTTTAATCAATACGTTGTTCAGAGCGATCTTCTGCCTCTCCGTTTTTGGAGAGGCACAGCACGTTGCGGCAGGGTGAGGTTATTACAAGTGTGAAATTCTAATATTTTTCTACAATTCATTTTCTTCAATATATGTATCCATCTCTTTTAGTACCTTAAAAATATCATTCAAAATCTCTTCATTGGAAAAACGAATTATTTTCAGTCCGTAGTCTTCCAAATCTGCTGTACGTTTCCGGTCATGTTCTATTTGTTCTGGTTTTTGATGGATTCCGCCATCAACTTCAATTACCAGCTTTTTTTCAATGCAGATAAAATCAACAATGTATTGGTCGATAGGGTGTTGGCGTCTGAATTTCAAGTGTTTGAATTTTCTGTTCCGCAGGAATCCCCAGAGCATTTTTTCTGCAGGAGTCAGTTTTTGTCTCAACTTCTGGGCTTTTTCAACTGTAACAGGTGCAGCATTAAACAGTATTCCGGGTATTTGGCTTTTTTGTGGCATGTATGAAAGATGTTTTTTTCAAAATTAACAAAATCAGAAAATTAAACATTAGCTGGTTCAGGTATTCTTAATTTTCTCATCGTGAAATCACAACCTCACCCTGACATCGCGGGCGATGTCTTTCCCTCTCCGTATCGGAGAGGGGTGGGCTGCTGGCTTTGATTGAAGTTAAGAAAAATTGGATGTGGTGCAGTTGTATTTTAATCAATACGTTGTTCAGAGCGATCTTTCCCTCTCCGTTTTTGGAGAGGGAAAAGTCCCGGCTTGCCGGGACAGGGAGAGGTTGTGTGCGGTGGAACCAAAACCCAGCCTTCGGCTTCGATTGAAGTTAAAGAAAAACCGGGTATGGTGCAGTTGTATTTTAATCAATACGTTGTTCAGAGCGATCTTTCCCTCTCCATTTTTGGAGAGGGAAAAGTCCCGGCTTGCCGGGACAGGGAGAGGTTGTGTGCGGTGGAACCAAAACCCAGCCTTCGGCTTCGATTGAAGTTAAAGAAAAACCGGGTATGGTGCAGTTGTATTTTAATCAATACGTTGTTCAGAGCGATCTTTCCCTCTCCATTTTTGGAGAGGGAAAAGTCCCGGCTTGCCGGGACAGGGTGAGGTTATTTTTGTGACAGAAAGTACCGGCTTGCCGGGCTGGCTCACATAACCTTTTGCAGCAATAATTTTAGAGCCACCTTGTCTTCATCGTAGATGAACCCACTCCTCCGAAAATCACTATTCCCTGTTATCGTAAACGTTTACTCGGCAACCGTGGTAGTGGTAAATGTAACCTTCCCAACTTCTTTCAGTTTTCCGTTTTTTACATAGCAATATGGGTTATGAGTACCGGTTTCGGTGGGAATCCACCTGTTTTTTGTGGTACCTAAGGTTGTCATGGTAATCGGGTGTTCCCAGTGACCTCCACCTTCTGATACCCATTCTACAAACATCATCGGGGCGGGCAGCGACCAGCTGTCTTTCACTTCTACTTCCACCTCTTTTCCCTGTTCCACTACAGAATGGGCAAAGTCATTGTCTTCCTTTTTCTCCATCGAATTTGGAGTGTGCCAAATCGGAATGTTTGGAAGCAGCGGAAGTGTAGGAATGTCCCAGTGTTTATTCAGTACACCAAAAGCATCGATCCAAACTCCACCGCCTGCACCTATTTTGGAAGATAACTTCCCGCCCCAGCCAATGTATGCCTGAGGCGCTTCGGAATCGTCGAGGCTGAAACTTGCGCCTGCTCCCACATCAAAATCGTATTCGGCTCCAATGGCAAGATTGATCTCCGGGCCGGCCACCCTGTAAATACTAAAGCCCATGGTTGGTTTTAAGGTGTAAACCTGCTTTATCGTTGTCATAGCCTCCAGTTTCAGGGGATGCATATGTTGATCGACAATTTCACCTTCTTTGTAATCATACCTCACACCGGAATGAAAATGCAGGTTTTCTTCCGAAATGTAACCTCCCACCATTAATTTTGGAATGTTGTACTTTACCGTGTATCCTGTTGATGCTTTGGCTTTTCCTTCTGCCGAAATCTCAACCCCCAAATCCAGTGCAAATTCAACTCCAATCATAACGGGGACTGCGCCAACAGGAAATTCGAAAGTTAGCTGTACCGGCAGCAACAGCGGGTCGGTTTCATTTACCAACGGAACCTCTCCCTCCACAACGGCTGCCACATCGAACCAGGCTTCAATATCCATATCTTCTGCAGTTACATCCAGCTTGGCCGCTAAATAATAAGGCGGGTAAATATTATGTCCCCAAAACTTGTGGAATTTCTTTTCGGTATGATAATTTGCCTTCAGGTTGGAGTACCACGAAAATCCAAAATCTTCGAGTACAAGTTTAAGAGGACCAGCCGAAACGATTGTCTTGTTTGTGTTGAACTGGTGCTCAAATCCCACTTTATTGTTTTTTGTGGCCGATTTGGCAGAAGCAAGAGGGATATTTTTTTCAACGGAAAAAATCAGTTGTTCCGTATCACCAACCGTCATGCGAATTTCACTCGGATGGATACTTTTATTTTCATCGGTCAGTGCTTTGCTGAGTTCATCTCCCGTATAGGTGCTGATGCTTTTGGTTTGCAACTGCTGATTACTGTAATCGGGACTAAAGTCGAAGGTGAGATTGGCATCATCAAAAACATCGGTAATATAACCTTTCCCGGTTTCGAGGATGTACTCTCCGTTTGACTTTTCCAGGTTGGTAATCCGCCGCAGGAGCACATCATCTTCCCGGTCGATATGCAGAACAAGGCCTGTGTCCAGTTCCGTTTCCACAGTGGTTGCGTCAATTTTTAAAATCTGCGTCGATTCGTCGTACAGAACGCCGGGCTGACCTCCGGAGTGTGTCAGTTCGCTGTCGTTTAAAATAACCAGGTTGTTGCTTATTTTTAATCGTTCGCCTTTATCGTAATAGGCTTCCGGTTCTTCCGTAATGATTTCCTTTTGACAGGACGTGGGCACAACTGAAAGGAATAGAACAAAAAGAAGCGTTGATAGCGGGATATTTATTCGTTTCATCTCATTAAAATTGTTTATTTCATTTGTATCCGATGTAACTCTCGATGAATTTTAATTCTTCTTGTTTGTGAATTTGAAGAATAAAAATTCATGTTCGTTTCATAAAAAGTTCATTTTGATTGTTGAAGCGGTTTAGAAATTATTTTTCATGATTTTCACCAGCACTTCCGCTCTTTTTCCGGTTTTCAGCGGCTCGTGTGTTGCAGCAATATCTGCCAGATTATTCAGTTCATCCTTTTCTACCAAAAAGTAGTATTTCTGCTCCCCAAGGTTTTCGAAGATCGCCTGTCCCTTCGAATCGGTTTGAAGTGTCTGAACAACATTTGATTTCAACTCCCAGTCCTGCTGGTTACTGAAGAGTGAAACGGTTGCCCCTTCAACAAAGACCATGTTGTCGCGCACTACCGTAAATTCAAGTTGAGGATCGGCTTTTACATACTCTGTTTTTTCGCAAGCCTGGAACGTGAGCGCCACACACACCAGGATGAGGTAGATTTTTTGAATCATAAAGACTAGTTTTTGGTTTATACATTGATTTTGTGTTTATCGCACAAAACTATTAAATCGCATAAAAAAAACAACAGCATTTATCATAAGTGCTATGGGGTGAAAGGTAAAAATTTATGTTTTCAATTTTATATGGCTATTTTAGGAAAGGACATTCTCCTGTAAGCTTTTTTGCTGTTCTGTAGCATTTTTATGATTTTCTGTAGTTTTTTTTGCTGTTCTGTTAGGTTATTTATTGCCCTGTTACATTTTTATTGAATCCTGTTAACTTTTTTGCTGTCCTGTTTAACAGGAAAGTCCAAAAATGGTACAGGGAGGGTTAAAAACAAACAGGGCACCCGGAAATGTAGCAGGACGTTGTTATTCAGCAGTATCACTGTTGTCTTTATTCTTTTTTCTATGTCATGAATGTCGGCTAAAAAAAAGATTGAAAAATCTATTTCAGGTTTGAATACAGAGGAAATAAATTTCTATATAGGAGCCACCTCCCTCCGCCAGAAGCGGAGTACTCCCCGTCTGACTGCGCTGTCGGGCAGGCTTCTGGTCAGCACAGAAATAGCTGGCCAGTTGAATTTCGTGTTACTAAAGCACATTGCAAATTAACGGGGTACAAAATTTAACCACGAGCTGTTTTCTTCGTATTCTTCTACAACTTTTGTTTGCGATTTATCAGACAGTGCGGCCACTAATTTTGAAATTTCCTGTTGCAATACATGAATACTGTTTTCTGCAATATCCCTTCTGAACCCCTGGTCAGTGATATTCAGCACCTGGTTTAAGGAGATAATTCTGCCGGTAATTTTACCCATCTCAACCATTTTTCGCTGAGGCATTTCAAAATTGAGGTTGAAATTTACCAGGTCTTTGATATATTCTGACGCACGTTTTGTCAGATCAAAATCTTTAAAGAACCGAAAAAGGTTGTTTTCTTTACTCCGTTTCATGAGCTTTAACAAGCTTTCGGAAATCTGGGCGTAAAGGATATCGTTGGAACCTTCGAATATCTGAAAGGGTCTGCTGTCAACTGTGCCACGTCCGGCAATATGATTTAACTGATAAGCCTTTGCCCCTATAAGCTGGAGCAACGACTGGGCTGCATCGTGCATCAGGTCAGTAATCACGCTTTTAACAGAATTTGCTTCAAGTCCGTGGGCAGTGAGATTGTTTTCTATTCCTGCCTTTTTGCTGCTGTTGGCACACATGGCTGAACTTATGGTAAACGCTGCCTGAAGTTTCGATAAACGATGTTGTACCTGATCATATTCAAACAGGCTTTTACCACCAACAAACCGTTCTTTACAATGAGAAATGGCTTCATCAAGCATGCGTTTAATGAATCCCATGCCCAGGCCCGGAAAAGTCATGCGGCTCCGGTGTAACAAGTCCAGCATCATTTTTATTCCGGTTGTTTGAGGCTGCAGGCGATGGGTTGCAGGCACCTTAACGTCGATGTGGTTTCTGCCGTAAGGAATCATATACAGCCCCAGATTATTAAAATACTCTTCCACAACAATTTCCTGCCCTGGTTCCTGCGCATCACAAACGAAAAAATCAATATCACGCTGCAAATCGCCATTCTTGTTTTTTCCCCGGGCAGTCAAAAGCCAGAAATCAGCCATGCCTGAAAGCCCTGCCCAATGCTTTTTCCCTTTTATGTGATAATTACCTTCAGCAGCTGTATAGGAGGTTTGCATATTAAGCGCATCACTTCCAAAGCCGGGTTCTGTTATCATCAGCCCTCCCATGCTTTTTTCTTCAAGAAACCTTTTAAATACGCTTTCCTTTACTTCAGTTGGCGCATATTTGGCAACCGGCTGTAAAAAAAGAGCTGTATTGATGCCCAATGTAAGGGATAATGGCAACGACTCGTAGGAAGCCATTGAAAGTAACGCGATATTTTCGTGCATGAAACCTCCTCTGCCTCCAAACTCACGGGGAATGCCTACCGAAAGGGGATTTCCCGACATGATTTCCCGCAATGATGAAGCAGGTATGTCACGTTGAAGGCTTAGCCTGTCATGAGTTTCCCGGTCATTAAAAACTTCTTGTATTTTCGATTTCAAAGTTTCGAGGAAAGTGGAAAACGGTGTTACTTCTTTAAGAACATTAACAACCGGATTATCATTAAAACTACTCATTAACTATTTATTTATAAAAGCAATATCAAAATTTATATTTCTGTTGGCTCTAAAACAATCCCGACAGTGGGAATGTTTTGAGGTTTTACCAGATGGATGTTTCAGGTATTAAAAGAAGTTTGGGGAGAAGAAAATTTCTGATTAGCAATTTTAAGAACCACCTCGCTCTGCTAAAGCGAAGTACTCCCCGTCTGACTGCGCTGCCGGGCAGGCTCCTCTTCGGGAGGAGAAATTCGTGCGACGCAGAATATTTGGAATACAAAATAAAATATTGGAATACGAAAATTCCCCTCCAGAAAATTCATTTATACCATATCTTTTTCCCATTTAGGGGAAATGGTCTGCGTAAGGAATGTGGGTCGGATGACCAAAGGGGTATAAAGGAGGGGGCATCCGGCCAGGGTATCCTGGTAGGCCGGATGGGGGTGGTTTTTAAAATACTCAAATTTATTGTGCCAGCCTTTTTCAGCAGGCTCCCGGCTGCTTATCCTTCTTCTTCCCCATTCTCTTCAAACGGCTCCACCGTACATTCATATTCCGGTTTTGTAATTTCGTCCTGTGTAAGCCATTTTTCTGAAATTGTCATTGAAAAGGCATTGTTGCCCTTGTTTTGAAGGTCCCACACAATGCCTTCGGCCTCGGGAAACGGTGCCTTGCCCTCCAGCTGGTCGCCGAATAGCCGGTTGAGTAAATTGTTCTCAGAAAGACCGCAGCTCAGTGCTTTTAACGCGTTTTCCTTTGTTAATTCCACCGGGGCATTGTGTTCATCTTTTAGTTCAAACTCCAAAATGTTTATATTTAAATGGGGGAATTTTCCGTTGTAGGCTTCGTAAAGCAACTGGTTGATGTTGAATAAGTCCTGGTGAAGCTGGATGTCAGTATAAGTTTCAGCAACTTTTGCCCGCAGCATTTCGTGCGAAAGATTATCAATCTGTCCTTCGTTTAATACATCCGAAAGTTTGTAGTCGAGCAGAACAGCCGCCGCCTCGTTGGGTTCAAAGTCGGAAATGGCCATAAAAAGGTATTCCTTCAATTCTGCCGGTTTTACCTGGTCCGCATCCGGGAATTCAAATCGTACCAGCAACTCTTTAAAATCATCGTTATTCCAGGCTTCTTCCAGCCTGTCGGTCGTTTTTACATCATTAATTTTCACTAAATACTTCATACTAAAATTTTTGGTTTCTACTTATCTAACTTCCGGAATGGATAAATGTTTCATTTTTATTGACCCCCACCACCAAAGAGTTACATCTGTCCCTACATGTTTGTGCTACTCACTGGGTTTCGTGTTTTTCACTTCATTTTTATGAGCGTGAGCATTACCCCTGCAAAAACCACTGCCAGGCCGGTTATGTCCATAATTTGAAGTGTATCCCCAAATGCAATCCATGCCATCAGCATGGTAACCGGCGGTCCCAGATAAAACAGGCTGGCTACCCGGGTGGCATCTAATCGTTCAACTAAACGCCACATTAATGCGTATGCCACTAACGACACGCCAACCGTAAGCCAAATCATGGTGAAAATGAATTCGGGTTCCCATTGGGTCGCCAGTTTTTCAGCAAAAATGGCGGGTATTGCCAGTACTGCCATTGTGGCGAGGCTCTGGTAAAAGAGTGTAAGATCCAGTGGCAACCGGTAGTTTGTATTTATAATATCCATTTTCCGTTGTATCAATGTGGCCACGGTGATGGCAATTACCGAACCCAGGGGGATTAAATAGCCGAACACAGATTCCGGCGTATTAAAATCAATCCGGGAAAGTACAGTAATGGCCACACCTCCAAATCCGATTATTAAACCCAGCCACCGGTAAACCGGAGTTGGTTCCCCCACAACAATTCCCGAAAATGCACCGGTGGCTAACGGCTGCAGTGCAACTACCAGGGCAATAATGCCGGCAGGAACATCCTGCTCCAGCGCTAAAAGCACACAACTCAGCCAGATACCATGAGCGAGAAATCCAACCAGCATATTATACGCTATCACAGGGCGGTTAATTCGCCGGAAGCGTTTTTTTATCAACAGGTATAAAAAGATAAGAATGGTGAGGGCCAGGTATCGCCAGAATACAAGGGTGAACGGCCCGGTGTAGGGTAATCCGTATTCTGCGCCAATAAATCCCGAGTTCCAGAACAATACAAATCCGATGGCCAAAAACAGATTTTTTTGCTTTCCGGATGGTATGGATGTAATGATTTTCATTTACCGGCTTGTCAATTTTAATTATAAAGTTGAATAACTTTTCAGAATTTTCAAAATGGATATGAATGTGCAGGATGTTCAGTAGTGGCCAAAATTCTTGCATGTTAAATGGCAGGCCTGTTGAATGCCCTGAACCGTTTTGATTTTTGTGTCAGAGGGAGATTAGGGGCCCTGCCACGAAAATATTTCCGTGGGGTAGGACTTTGATGCACTGCCACCGGTCGCTTCAGCGATTTAAACAATATTCTGAAGCCTTTCAGTATTTACTTTTAAAAAATAAGATGTGATGAATGGCATTCGTCACCAATCAAGGTTGTCTGTATTTTTGAAGGGGTATTAAAACCAAATACAGACAAATTTATCCCTTTTGTTTTATTCAATTAGATTTACATTTTACGTTTATGTTCTGCAGCTGTTGGTGCCACCGGGTTTGGGATAAAATCCGGGGCTGGTAAACCTTCTGTCAGGCTTTATGTTTGAGTAATCGTACTTCGGGGCTAAAAGTTAACAACATTTTTCGCCGGGGTTTACGTAAAAAAAGGAATTTGCGAAAAGAATAATAAAGGAAAGTATGATTAGATATTCAAAAAATAAAATTGATTTCTTAACCGAGTTAAGGACTTCAGTTAACGACTATTTTAAAGACAACAATATTGAACCGTACGGAAACAAACGAATAATTGTGAAAACCGTTTTTATGGGCATTGTTTACCTGGCACCGCTGGTTCTGATGATTGCCGGAGTTTTTACTTCGGTGTGGGCCGTGCTGGCCTGCTGGCTGGTGATGGGACTGGGCAAGTCGGGCGTGGGCATGGCTACTATGCACGATGCCAACCACGGCTCTTTTTCAAAACAAAAACGGGTTAACAAGCTGTTTGGTAATTCAATGTACCTGCTGGGCGGTTTTCCTCCCAACTGGCGCTACCAGCACAACACGCTGCACCATGGCTACACCAACGTGGAAGGACACGATGAAGATATCGCCCCGCCTGAAGTTTTGCGATTGTCGCCCCACCGTCCGCTGAAAAAAATACACCGCTACCAGCATTTGTATGCCTGGATTTTATATAGTTTAATGACTATTTCGTGGATTATTTCTAAAGATTTCAGCAGGTTTAAAAAATACAAAAATAATGGCGTTAGGTTGAGCGGCAAGCGCACATACCGCAGTTTGATGACGGAATTAATCATTTCAAAAATTGCGTACTACGCCATTTTTCTGGTTGTTCCGTTGCTCACCATACCGGTTGCCTGGTACTGGATTGTTGCCGGTTTTCTGCTGATGCACTTTACAGCGGGGTTGGTTTTGGCGAGCATTTTCCAAACAGCACATGTAGTGCCTACTTCTGAGTATCCGATGCCGGATGAAAACGGCGAATTGAACAACAACTGGGCGGCACATCAGTTATACACCACCTGTAATTTTGCCCCGAAAAGCCGGATCTTTTCATGGTTGATAGGCGGGCTGAATTACCAGGTTGAACATCATTTGTTTCCCAATATCAGCCACATTCATTATCCGAAAATTTCTGCTATTGTTCAAAAGAAGGCCAAAGAATTTGAATTGCCCTACCATGAAACCCGTACTTTTCTGGGAGCAGTGTGGCAGCATGCCCGGATGCTCAAAATGCTGGGGAGGGCCTGAAGTCAGTTCCGAAAAAGCGACTTTCAAAAACAATTAATGTTTCCTATTTCCCATCTGCTTAACAATCATGTCAACTGCCCTTTTGGGACTCAGCCGGTAAAAAATATCCAACATCCGCGCGTCTCTGCCCACGGTAACGCGGAACTTGTTTTTTTCGATGGCTTTTATCATGATGGCTGCAGCCTTGTCGGCCGGGAGGGTTTTAGCCGAGCCGCTGTCTTCCCCTTCTTGCTGAGCATCCGATCTTTCTACCCCCGAATTTGACATGATGTTGGTGTTGATGGCTCCCGGAAAAATAATGGTAACACCAACGTTGGTATCTTTGAGTTCGGAATACAGCCCTTCGGTGAAAATTTTTACGGCCGCCTTCGATGCACTGTAAAGCGCCTGCCCGGGAAACGGGATAAAGCCGCCCATGCTCGATACGTTGGCAATATGTGCCACGGGGCGTTTTAAAAGATGAGGCAGAAACGCTTTTGTCATGTACACGGTTCCGTAAAAATTGACATTGACAAGCCGTTCAATGGTGCTGTAATCCAGTTCGCTTACATCGATAAACGGCTGGATGATTCCTGCATTGTTGATGATTCCGTCAACCGAACCGTGGTGCTGCATAACCTCCGCCGGAAATTTTTCAACACTTTCACGGTCGGCAATATTCAGCACGTGTTTCGAAACGTTTTTCGCTCCAACGATACTTTCTGTTTCATTTAAATTTTCTTCGTTAATATCGGCCATAGCTACTTTGGCTCCTTTTTGTAGCAGTTGAATGGTCAACTCACGTCCCATGCCGCTTCCGGCACCGGTAACAGCAATTATTTTATTTTTAATTTCCATTGTGGTAATTTTTGGTTGATGATAAATGATTTTTATTTGCAGGATTTGTTGCTGGCTCTGTGAATTAAAACATTTTTGGAGATGAATAGTTTAACGGTGACAGTAGCTGAAAAACATTCCACATTTTCTGTTGTTTTCAAAGAAATCATTCAGAATGAATCAATGAATAAACATCCTTTAAATCTGGCATTGCGTTTTCTGCTGGAAATTGCTGCACTGGCAGCTTTTGCGGTGTGGGGATGGAAAGCAGCTTCGGGCTGGTGGGGGATTTTACTGGCAATCGGTTTGCCCGTGTTTTTTGCCACTGTTTGGGGAGTGTTTGCAGTGAAAAACGATCCCGGTCGCTCAGGGAAAACGGTTATTCCAACCAATGGAGTCGTCCGTTTGATTTTGGAAATCCTGTTTTTTGGGCTGGCTGCACTGGCACTTTTCGATTTGGGGTTCAACATCGCGGGGCTTGCAATTTCAGTTCTGGTCCCGATTCATTATGTATCTTCCTACGACCGGGTGATTTGGATGCTTAAATAAAATTGAGAACAACTGCCATTTTGGAACCAGTGAAACGAATCATTTTTATTTCTTATCGTCCCCAGCTTCGTGCTTCCCACTTCCGTCTTCGGACTTTGTACTCCGATCTTCCGACTTCTTCTTAAAATATCGTTCCGATTTGCCCCACAATTTTCCGGCGCCGCGGAAAAGTTTTTTTGTGGCTTCTTCAACTGATTTGTCGGCTTTTTTGTAGGTTTTGCTCTCGTGAATTTTGTCTGCGGCTTCGTCAATGTAATCATTGGCTTTGTCAATCCACTCGTCGGTTTTCTCTTTAGCTGTTTCCTTTTTCTTTTCCGGCTCGTTGTTTTTATTTTGATTCATGTGCAATTTTCTGCTAATGTTAACCTCATTCAAAGGTAATGAATAACCCGGAGGAAGCAAAAGCTTTCAGTTTGTAAGCTGGCAACCCAATAAACCTTGCAGAATTGAATTTGTAAAAATGGTTGATGCAATATTTTTTCGTATTATTGGTTTGCTTTTGTGAGTACGCAATAAAATTGTGAAGCAATCGCAGGTTGGGTTGATTGTAGCCTGCTGACCAGAACTAAAATCATTTTTATTCGTAACTTGTTTAACAGAATTTTAAACAGATGAGAGCCAAACGTAATTTCATATTTTACAAACCTGAAGATTTTACAAGGATGAAGCGAATTTTTATTTTGCCGGTTTTACTGGTATGCTTGTCGGTTGCGGCATTTGCCCAAAAAGACATTAATGCCTGGAAGAGTGAACCAAACATGGAACAGCAATTTGAGGTTTTTAAAGAGAATGTCAATTTTTGGGACGGGAAATATTTTATGACCCCGTCACAAATAAATGCCTTTTTTAATGCCCTGAATGATACGGTTGCTGAGCTTGAAAATGAAATTGCCACCCAGGCGGACCGGATAAATTCGCTGGAAGAGGAACTGGCCCAAATCAACCGGAATTTGGAAGATACGCGGAGCGAGCTGGAAACCAGTATTGAAAACCGAAACTCAATCAGCGTTTTGGGCCTGAATGTGGGGAAAGGTGCTTACACGCTTACCATGACCGTAATTATTCTGGCTTTGCTGGCATTGCTGGGGTTTTTATTTATGCTTTACAAACGCAGCCACAGCGTCACCGCCAGATCCAAAAAGGATTACGATGATTTGAAAGAAGAGTTTGAAACGCATAAAAAAAGTGCACTCGACCGCTACACTAAAATAAATACTGAACTGCACCACGCCCGGATGAAACTGAAGAACAGGTAAAAATTTTTCCTTCCCGGGCAACTCAACTGAACACTTTTGCATCTGTTCTGTAATCAGAAAAAAGGAGCAATTATGTTGCAAAAACAAACTGAAAACAGAAAGAGGATGAAAACAATGAAAATGAAGTGGATGGCAGTTGCCGTATTGATGGCAGGAATTATTTCTTGCAATGACAAGCGAGACGTGGAGCGGGTTGAATACAGTTTTGAATTTACATCGGATGCTGAAGGATGGACCGGCGATTTTGCTGACTACCCCGTGGGCGAAGCTGAATCGTACGAACTGGAGTTTGAGCACACCACGCTTCCTGCTCCGCTTGATGAAACCGAGGGTGCACTGCGCCTGTCAGGCTTAAACAAAAGCGACGACCTGTTTATGTTCATTAAACGGAAAATCAGCGGATTGGAACCCAATACCACTTATTACGCCACGTTTTATGTGGAGTTCGCATCGAATGTGCCCGACGGCTTGTTTGGAGTGGGCGGCAGTCCCGGGGAGTCGGTTTTTGTGAAAGCGGGTGCCACCTTAACAGAACCGGACACGGAAGAAGACAACATGAATTACTACCGCATGAACATTGACAAAGGCGGCCAGAGCCAGGGCGGTGCCGAGATGGTGGTGGTTGGCGATTTCTCCAATGACACCGACAGCGACGATTACACCCTGAAAACCGTATCCAATGAAAACCGTTTTTCAGTAACTTCCGATGCCAACGGGGAACTTTGGCTCATAGCCGGAACCGATTCCGGGTTTGAGGCCACCACAACCATTTTCTATAATAAATTACTGATAGAATTGTATTGATTTTTAGTGTTTTAAGGCTTGCTGTATGGCATTTAACAATTCTTCTTTTCTGAACGGTTTGGCAATGTAACCGCAGCAACCGTATTCAAAGCATTTATTGCGTTCATTTTCCATGGCATAGGCAGTTTGTGCCAATACCGGCAGCCGGGGATAGATTTTGTGAATGATTTTCATGGCTTCAAGTCCGTTCATTTCAGGCATGTTTATATCGAGCAAAATCAGGTCGGGAATTTCTTCTGCAAGTAGTTGAATGAGTTCCTTCCCGGTGGTTGCTTTCCTCAGCCTGGCGCCGGTTGGTTGTAAAATTTCCGAGACATAATAAAAGGAGTTATTGTCATCTTCGGCAATGAAAAAGGTTTTGTCGTTAAACTGTGGCAGATCAAATATTTTTGTTTCTTTCTTACGGGCAGGGAATATGCTTTCCGAATCCATTGGTAGGGGCAATGTGAAATAAAAATTACTTCCTCTGTTCAGCTCCGATGTGAATCTGATTTTACCACCCAGCATTTCCAGTAGTCCTTTGGTAATGCTAAGCCCCAACCCTGTGCCTTCCTGGAATCCAACATTTTCAGCCTGCGAGAAACGGTCGAAAATCAGTTCATGGGCTTCCTCGGGAATACCACGCCCGGTATCTTTTATGAAAAAATCAACAACATGGCTATCATCTTCTTTTTTGAGTATATATCCTGTTTCAATTTTGCCTGAATCGGTATATTTTACAGCATTTCCAATAAGGTTATTCAGGATTTGCTTAAACCGTGTTACATCTGTTTCGATTACCAGATTTTCAATTTTTTTATCAACCTGAAAATCAATGCGAATATCTTTTTTGAGTGATTTGATTTTGTTTTCCTGGGTTTCGACAATTTCCTGCATTACATCATAGATTTGTACCGGGCCAATATCGAAACTGATTTGATTGAGTTCAATTTTGGAAATGTCGATAATGTCTTCTATAATTCTGGTCAGTTGATCACCCGCCATACTGATTAACGAATTGTAGTGGTTAAATTTTTCGGGTGACAGGTTTTTGTTTGCAAGCAAGTCGGAAAAGCCGAGGATTGCATTGAGCGGTGTTCTGATTTCATGGCTCATATTTGCAAGAAATGCTGACTTTAGTTTGTCCGATTCCTCTGCCCGGTTTTTCTCAATTGCAAGTTTTTCCTTGTTTTCCCGTAAAAGCCGGGTCATCTTTTTTTGCTTTTTCAGCGATTTATCAATGTTGGAAATAACAATCATTAATGAAAAGGAGATGAAAGAAGTGATGGCAATAAAATTAATGGAATTAACAACCCAGCCACCGGTATCGTACTGTGCAATTTCCCCGTAACCAAAATAAACCGGAATAGTTAAAACCGAAAGGGTAACAATATTAATCAGTGCAGATCCAATAAATCCGCGATCTCCGTAAAAGAAACTTGATAAAATGGGAAATACAAAAAGCCAGTTAAACCCGGCTCCTTCTTTTCCCAGGAGCACTAAAATAGCCACACCAAGAATGTAAAAGGTTATTAAACAGGCTTTAACTTTTGATTCAGCAGAAATTTTTTTCGAGAAAATTACAATAAGCAAAATCAGGTAAGCTATTGTATCAACAGCTACAACAGCCCACAACTGTTCTTTAACCGATAGAATTACGCTGGGAATGTAGGCTATAAAACCAATTATTGCAAGCCCGGTAAGGGTAACAAAAAGCAACCTGTTCTTCCATTCAACAAAAGATTGTGCCTTTTCCAGCTCAGGATAGGGAATTAACGTGGCAAGGGTTTTTATTTGTTTGTAAAATTTCATCTGCTGCAAATGATTTAATTGTATATTCTTGTAAAATGGCTGGGAAAGTATTAAAAAACTTTTCATACCAAGTAAAAGCTATTGTGAATTTTTATTTCAGGATGTATTAAACCAGGGGTCAGGATTACTTAATCCACGATAAAATATCAGCAAAAACAGCAGTTGTTTTACTTACAGGGCAATAATGCTGCCTTGTCTGTTATGAATTGTCATAATTATTTGGCAAAAAAGAAACCCGCACCACAAATTAATGCAGCACGGGTGAACCATAATTCAAATAATAATTCAAGACTATTCCGGAGGCTGGCTATTTCAGAACTTTCAGAACGTCTTCGTAGTCGGGTTCATGCGAATTTTCAGTCACTTGTTGCACGTATGAAACGGTGCCTTTTTCATCAATAACAATTACTGTGCGGGAAAGAAGTCCTTCCAGCGGCTCGTTGGTAATTGCAATTCCGTAGTCTTTCCCAAATTGGCCGGTTGCAAAATCGGATAACATGATTACGTTTTCTATGCCTTCCGCTTCACAAAAACGAGACTGTGCGAAAGGAAGGTCTTTTGAAATACAAAGTACTTTCGTGTTTTCGAGATTAGCGGCCGCTTTGTTGAAATTTCTGACAGAAGCCGCACAAGTGCCGGTATCGAGACTGAGAAAAACATTCAAAACGAGTCGTTCGCCTTTAAAATCTTTTAAACTAACCCGTGACAAATCTCCTTTAACCAGTGTAAAATCTTTTGCCTTATCACCTACCTTGGGTGGTTCGCCTGCTATTTGAATGGGATTTCCTTTAAATGTAAGTTGCGCCATAGTTTTTATGTTTTTTTTGATTACTGTTAGCAAAACACTTTCGGGGAAAGAAAGTTTATTGTTTGGCAAATTTCTTAATCAACGAAAAGCTTTTAATTTTAAGGCTTGGTTCAATTCAAAAATTTTAATTATGCGAAAGTTGCCGGTAATTTTTTTGCTTATGATTTTATTTGCTTGTTCTGAAAAAGAAAGTACTGTTGAAAAGCATGGATATGTTTCCAAAACACCCGATCTGTCGGCTGGGGTAATGATGCCCGAAATCCTCTGGTCGTTTGGCCGGGTAGGAGGGGCACAGGTTTCTCCCGGCGGAGAAAATATTTTATATTCAGTGACATACTACGATATTGAAGAGAACAAGCCGTACAATGATATTTACAGCGTGCCCGTTGAGGGTGGTGAGCCTGAAAACCTCACCCGGTCAACAAGCAATGAGTCGGGAGCCATGTGGCGGCCCGACGGCAAAAAAATCGGTTTCCTTTCAGCTGTCTCGGGCAGTACACAACTTTGGGAGATGGAAACTGACGGCTCCCGCCCCCGGCAGGTTACTGAAATTGAAGGTGGCATCTCCGGGTTTAAATACTCTCCCGACGGAACAAAAATATTCTACATAAAGAGCATGAAACTGGATGAAAGTGTCAACGATATGTACCCCGACCTTCCCAAAGCCAATGCCCGCATTGAATCCGACCTGATGTACCGCCACTGGGACAAGTGGCACGATTATACTTACAATCATATTTTTGTGGCTGATTATTCGGACGGCAAAGTGGGCGAGGGAAAAGATATTATGGAAGGCGAACGTTACGACTCACCCATGAAGCCTTTTGGCGGAACCGGCCAGATTGCCTGGAGCCCCGACGGGAAAACACTGGCCTATACCTGCAAGAAGAAAACCGGCAAAGCATATTCTGTTTCTACCAATTCCGATATTTACTTTTATGATATGGAAACCGGTGAAACCACTAATTTTACAGAGGGAATGATGGGGTACGATAAAAATCCGGTTTTTTCGCCCGACGGAAAATACCTGACCTGGGAAAGCATGGAACGCGATGGCTACGAATCGGATAAAAACAGGCTGTTTGTGGCTAATCTCGAAACAGGGGAGAAAACAAATTATTCCGAAGGTTTCGATCAGAATGCCCACAACCTGAGCTGGAGCAGCGACGGGCAAACCATTTTTTTTATCAGTAATATCCACGCCACCGACGAGATTTTTAAGTTGCAGCTGACCGATCGAAAAATCGAACGACTGACCGACGGCATTCACAATTACCAGTCGGTTGAGCAGGCCGGAGATCAGTTGGTAGCCCAGCGTGTCTCCATGTCGCACCCGGCCGATTTGTACAGCGTGAATCCGGAATCGGGCGAAGCGCAGAACTTAACATCGGTAAACGATGAACTGCTCGGTGCAATTACCATGGGCAATGTGGAAGAACGCTGGATGGAAACCACCGACGGCAAGCAGATGCATTCATGGGTAATTTATCCGCCCGATTTCGATCCCAATAAAAAATACCCGGTGCTGCTATACTGCCAGGGAGGGCCGCAGGGAACCGTGAGCCAGTTTTGGTCGTACCGCTGGAATTTCCAGATGATGGCGGCTAACGGCTACATTGTTGTGGCACCCAACCGCCGCGGGTTGCCCGGATTTGGCCAGGAATGGAACGAACAGATTTCGAAAGATTACGGCGGGCAGAACATTAAAGATTATCTCACAGCCATCGACGAGGTGGCCAAAGAACCGTTTGTGGATAAAAACAGGTTGGGCGCTGTAGGTGCCAGTTACGGCGGATTTTCAGTGTATTACCTTGCCGGCCACCACGACGGGCGTTTCAGCGCTTTTATCTCGCACGATGGCATGTTCAACTTTGAGCAGATGTATTCTACTACCGAAGAGATGTGGTTTGTTAACTGGGATATCGGCGGCCCCTTCTGGGAGAAAGAAAATGAGGCTGCACAGCGTTCGTACTCTTTTTCGCCACATAAATATGTGCAAAACTGGGATACCCCGATTTTGGTCATTCATGGTGAAAAAGATTTCCGTGTGCCGCCGGGGCAGGGACTGGCAGCCTTCAATTCGGCAGTGCTGCGCGATGTGCCGGCCAAGTTGCTTTATTTCCCGGAAGAAAATCACTGGGTGCTGCAACCGCAAAACGGTATTTTATGGCAACGCGAATTTTTTGGCTGGCTGGATAAGTGGCTGAAGTAGAATGTGCTTGCTTTAACTTCTTTAATTTATTGGCGCTTCCCCCGTTTTTGAAAGGATTTCGTTTAAGAGTTTTTTGGAGAAATATCTTTCGTTTTTCTGCCATACTTTAAAAATTGAACGAAGATCATGAATGAGTCCTTTTTGTTTGGCCAGGATTAATAAACTAACAGAACGGATGCAATTTACACCCAATGATTCGGCCATGAGTCGAGCTTTTTGGTCGTCGATTAGAAGATAATTTGCGTTCAGTTCCTGATACAAAATTACGGATTCAGATTCGCCATAATCCATTAGCAGAGAAAGCTGATTTTTCGATTTTATTTTTAAAATGTGCTTTTTGAGTATTGCTTTGTGTTTTTCTGGAAAAGCCGGATTTTCATACCTTTCAAGCTCTTCCCAAACAGCCTGGGGAATATAAAATTCATCGAAAAGATTTTTTATAATATCTATTTTATCAATTATTCCAAGCGAAATTAAAACCCCTGTATCAGCAATTACAATCTTCATAATTACAATTTCTGCAATTTCTCTACATCACCAAAAATCTGGTCAATTTTTAAGTTGGAAATCGGAATTTTATTTTTTGCCAATAATTTTTCAAATTCAAAACGAGATAATCCTGAAAGTTGAGTTGCTTTTCCAATTGTCAGTTTCTCCTCTTTAAATAACATCATGGCTATTGAAGCTTGGAAATGTGATTTAATTTCCTGTTCCGATTCATTTAATACAATCATTAAATCAGAAGGAATCTCGATTGGTATGGTAATATTTTTCATCGCTCTTTTTTCAAAGATAGTGAATTGATTACAATTTTTTCCTGTTGATTTTGTTCTTGTTTAAATAGAAGTACTGTCATGGTGAAAAATTGCTCTTTCTTTCCATTTCACTATTTTTGAGAAAATTTAGAAATACTGTTTCTATGCAAAAAATACATATCGGATTTTTGGGCGCCGGCGGAATTGCAAGAGCTCATGCCTACGCGGCCCAATCTTTAAAGTTTTATTACAATGATGCTGCGGTACTGGTTTTTGAATCGGTGGCATCGGCCAGGGCGGAAAGCCGCGAAAGTTTCGCTGAAAATTTCGGGTTTAACAAAGCACAGTCGGTGGAAGAATTTTCGAAAAATGAAAACATTGAAGCCGTGTTTATCATGGGGCCGAACAGTGTGCATTTCGAGCACCTGAAGCTGGCACTTGAAATGCCGAACGTAAAACGGATTTACCTCGAAAAGCCGGTGTGTGCATCCCTTCAGGAAGAGAAGGAAATGAAAGCACTGCTCGATAATACCGGCGATTCGGTAAAAATCCAGGTGGGATTTCAGTACCTGCAAACTTCGGCTGTGCGCGAAGCATTGCAGTTTTGGCAAGCCGGCGAATTGGGCAAACCCATTCATTTCGACCTGAAATATTACCATGGCGATTACCTGCAAGAATCATATCGTGAAAAACGAGTGACTCGCCTCACGCCGGCACCCGACGGCGGTGCCATGGCCGACTTGGGCTCGCACGGAATTAGTTTGCTGATGGCGTTTATGGGCGAAAATATGCAAATAACCAGTGCCTTGCAGGGAGGTAAATTTAATGATGTGCCAGCAGGTTCCGATCTTTTTAGTTCGCTGTCGATGGTTGAACCGCAATCGGGAGCAGTGGGAAACATGTCGGCCAGCCGTATCAGCTCGGGCACCGGCGATTTGGTGCACCTCGAAATTTATGCTGAAAATGGTGCGTTGCGTTACTCTTCGCACAACTCCGAATATTTTGAATATTACCTGGAGGGCAGCAACCAGTGGGTGAAAAAAATGGTGGGCAGTAATTACAAGCCGGTTACCAGTTTCCCGTCGGGGCACGTGCCGCCCGGTTGGCTGCGCAGCATGGTTCATGCACACTACCTGTTTTTTACAGGCAATGACGAAAAAGCATTCAATCCCGATTTAAAACACGGACTGGCGGTGCAGCGCATTGTGCGCGAAACAGCTGATCATTTGTCCACTTTCAGAAAAAAATACAAAAATGGGTGACCGAAGCAGCGGAATTCTTTTACATATTACCTCGCTTCCCGGCTCGGAGGGAATCGGGACACTTGGGAATGAGGCTTGTCGTTTTGTTGATTTTCTGGCAGGATCTAATCAAAAACTTTGGCAAATTCTGCCGCTGGGACCGGTTGGGTTCGGAAATTCACCCTACCAGTGTTTTTCAGCTTTTGCCGGAAATCCGCTGCTAATCGATTTGGCCTCGTTGATTAAGGATTCCCTTTTAACACAGGAGGATTTGGCTAAACAGCCGAAATTTTTGAGCCCGCGGGTTGATTACAGTCGCGTTGAAAAGTGGAAGCAACCAATTTTGAAAAAAGCATTTGAACGCTATCAAAAAAAACGGCCCGAAAAATTGGAAATTGAGTTTGTTCGTTTTTTAGATGAACACAACTGGTGGCTGCACGATTACGCGATGTTTATGTCGGCAAAAAAACATTTTAACAACAAACCCTGGGGTGAATGGGACGATGAATTGAAATTCAGAAAAAAAAGTGCACTGAAAGATTTTGAGTCATTGCTTTCTGATGAGATTGGTTATATAAAGTTTATTCAGTTTCTTTTTTTCAGGCAATGGTTTCAGCTAAAGAATTATGCGAACCAGAAAGGGATAAGCATTATTGGCGATTTGCCGCTTTACGTGTCGGGCGATAGTGCTGATGTGTGGTCGAACACCGATATTTTTCTGCTCGATAAAAACCTGAAACCGCAAAAAGTAGGCGGTGTACCTCCCGATTATTTCAGTGAAACCGGTCAGTTGTGGGGAAACCCGGTATTCGACTGGCAAAAGCTCGAAAAACGCGATTACGACTGGTGGCTGGCACGCCTGCATTTTAACCTAAACTTGTTCGACCAGGTACGCATCGATCATTTTCGGGGGCTGGAAGCTTATTGGTCGGTGCCGGCAGAAGACAGAACGGCAATGAACGGCGAGTGGGTGCCCGCCGGTGGTTTTAAACTGCTGAAAAAATTCCGGGAGCAAATTGGTGAGCTGCCTTTGATTGCTGAAGATCTCGGTTTTATTACCCCTGAAGTGCATAAATTGCGTGAAGATTTTAATTTGCCCGGAATGAAAGTGCTGCAGTTTGCTTTTGGATCCGACGAAACAAACATCAATTTGCCTCATAATTATGAACCTAACTTTGTGGTTTACACCGGCACGCACGACAACGATACCACATTGGGCTGGCTGGAAAAACTGGAAGGCGAAGAAAAAGAGCTGGCACGTGAATACATAGGAAAACCACGCAAAAAAGCGCTACACAAATGTATTGAAATGGCGTGGGCATCGTGTGCGAAAATGGCTGTTATCCCCATGCAGGATTTGCTGGAACTGGGAACCAAAGCCCGGCTTAATACCCCGGGAACATCAAGTGGAAACTGGGAATGGCGTTTCCGATGGTGGCAATTGAAAAACAGGCACCGCAGGTTTTTGAAAGAGATTACCCGAAAATATAATCGGTAGAAAAAACGTTAACAACATTTCACCACAGCATCCATAAATTCATCGGGTTTTTCGGCATGGAGCCAGTGTCCGGCACCAGGAATGTCTTTGATGCTGGCTTCGGGGTAAATTTTTTTGATCAATTCAAAATCCTCGTCCATAATGTAATTGGACTCCAGCCCGCGGATAAAAACTACCGGATAGGTGGTAATCGGGATGCGGTCTTCAAACCATTTAAGATTAACACCACCAACAATTTCATCGAGGTATTCGTATAATACATCAACATTTAACCGCCAGCGGTATTTTTTTGTCTTTTTGTCTTTGGTTACATTTTTCAAAAGAAACTGCCTGATGCGCGCACTGTCAATTCGCTCTGAGAGGAGTTTATCCACTTCTTTTCGCTTTTTAATTTTGCTGAAATCCAGCTCCTGCATGGCCAGTAAAATATTTCGGTGCAGGTGATACTGACTGCTGTCTTTGTGCTGTGTGTAATCTTTTGGGGCAATGTCGGCAATAACCAGTTTTTCAACCTTTTCGGGGTAATCAGCTGCAAACCACATGGCTGTTTTTCCGCCCATGCTGTGCCCGATTATTATTGCTTTTTCAATCTCGTGTGTATTGAAAAATTCAGCCAAATCATCGCGCATGGCATCAAAAGACTGCTCATCGGCAAACGGCGATCTTCCGTGGTTCCGCTGGTCAATCATGTAAACAGTGTGGTTTTCGGCAAGTCGTTTGCCCATGTTCATCCAGTTATCCGATGAACCATAGAGGCCGTGGATCACAACTATTACCGGTCCTTTTCCTTCTTTCCTGTAATATAGTTTCATTTTTTTAAGCAATCGAGGTATTTCTGAATAGTGGTTTCCAGTCCGAGGTAGAGCGAATCAGCAATTAGCGCATGGCCTATTGAAACTTCTGCAATGGTGGGGATATTTTTATACATGTAATTCAGGTTTTCCAGGCTGAGATCGTGGCCGGCATTAACTTTCAGTCCTGCGTTTTTAGCAAATTTTGCTGCTTCAATGAAAGGCGCGATGGCTTTATCGCGGCCTAGCGGATAGAGGCGTGCATAAGGTTCAGTGTAAAGTTCAATACGGTCGGTTCCGGTTTCGGCAGCACCTTCAATGGCTTCCGGGTCGGGGTCAACAAAAATGGAAGTGCGGATTCCGTTTTCCTGAAGCCGGGCAATAACTTCTTTTAAAAAAGACAGATTATTCCAGGTGTCCCATCCGTGGTCGCTGGTGAGCTGGTTGTGCGTGTCGGGTACCAGCGTGGCCTGGTCGGCTTTCACCTCGGCAACCATTTTCAGAAAATCTTCGCCGGGATATCCTTCAATGTTAAATTCTGTGGTTATCAGTGGCTTGATTTCATATACATCTTTACGTGTTATGTGCCGCTCGTCGGGGCGTGGGTGGATTGTAATTCCCTGGGCACCAAATTTCTGGCAGTTAACTGCTGCGTCTTTCACACTGGGGATTTCCCCTCCCCGTGAGTTTCTCAGTGTCGCAATTTTGTTTATATTTACGCTAAGTCTTGTCATGACAAAAAAAATTAGTAGCGCAAGTTACAATTTTTCGTTTTGAAAGGATAATTTAAAACAGAGAGAATTGCTGGCAAATAAATTAATATCAGACGTTATAACTCCGGTGCAGAGCACCGACAAAGGCCAAAAGGTCCTTAATTCCATGGATGTTTACAGGGTTTCGCACCTGCCGGTTGTAAAGGGAAACAATTATCTTGGACTGGTTTCGGATAAGCTGATTTATGACCTGAACTTGTTGAATGAGCCCGTTGAAAAAGAAGCCGCAAAATTCAACAGTACGCATGTTCATGAGGATCAGCATATTTTTGAGGTAGCTGCATTGATGTACAAACTCAAACTGAGTGTTATTACCGTGGTTTCTGCCGGTCACGATTACCTTGGAGCCATTACACTTTATGATTTGGCAAGGCGTTTTGCACGGTTTTTTTCGCTGCAGGAAGTTGGCGGAGTGATTGTCCTGGAAGTTAATGAGAACGATTATTCACTTGCCCATATCAGCCAGATTGTGGAAAACAACGACACCAAAATTCTGAGTTCATTCATGGACCGCATTCCGGGGACTCAAACCCTCGACATAATTCTGAAACTCGACAAGGAAGATCTTTCACCGGTAATTCAAACTTTTATGCGTTACGATTACAATGTGAAAGGCGTGTACCTCGATCATTCCATGCTTAGCGATTTATACCTCGATCGTTACGATCAGTTTATGAAATTTATGAACATTTAAAGAATATTGATGCAAGTTGCCGTTTTTGGAATTTCCGTTCCCGAAAGTTTTTTACCTGTTTTACAAGAATTTTTTGGTTTTTTTGAAAAAGAAAACATTGAAATCCAGCTTTTTCGGCCATTTTATAATTTCCTGACTGAAAACTTTGGAACAAAACCCTATTTTACTTCTTTTTTTGAATCATACTCCGATTTCGACACTGACAACAGTTTCATTTTTAGTATTGGTGGCGATGGTACGTTTTTGCATTCGGTAGTTAATATCCGCAATTTCGATATTCCTGTTGTTGGTGTTAACAGTGGGCGCCTCGGTTTTTTGGCCGATGTGTCGAGAGAACATATCCAAAGTGCACTTGCCGATATTTTCAATAATAACTATTCTGTTATAGAACGTTCGTTGCTCCGTGTGGAATACAATAATGGAGACACTCCTGAATTTAACTATGCCCTCAACGAGCTGGCCGTGTTTAAGTCAGATTCTTCATCAATGATTAGAATTACCTCGATGTGCGATGAGGTGTTATTGAATAATTACTGGGCCGATGGACTGATAATTGCCACCCCAACCGGCTCAACTGCATACTCGCTAAGTGTTGGCGGGCCAATTCTCACGCCCGATTCCGAGAACTTTGTGATTACCCCGTTGGCACCTCACAATCTTACCATCCGGCCGGTTGTGGTGCCCGATAAATATGAAATTAATTTGAAGGTTGATGGCAGGGGCACCCATTTTCTTACATCGCTCGATTACCGTTCGGAGGCGGTTGAATTTTCCACTGAATTGAAAATTAAAAAAGCAAACGTTACTTTAAAAACACTTCAGTTGCCCGGACAGGATTTCTTTAATACGCTGAGAAACAAGTTGATGTGGGGGTACGACAAGCGAAATTAAATATTCAGGCGAGCTTAACAATTTTTAATCTTTCTTTGGGTTTTATAATAACATTCGGGTATGTTATTTTTAGAATTATATTACTTTTGTACCTCTTGAAAGCTGAATGATAAAGGGGCAAGCAAGGTAAGTTCGTTGAAATCAGGTGGTTGTGAAATTTTTTTTGATGTTTTTAAAGGGGAAAACAGGTGTTTAATCAACCTTTAAAACATTGATTAATTCGCTATAAATCACAATTATCAGATTCACCGGCCTGTAACATGCCTGAGGCTATTGTTGAATAAACGATTTGGAATACCAAATGAGAAAAATAGTATTGGTGTTTATAGCAGTTGTTCTTACTGTTTCAGGTTTTGCCCAAAAAACAGCTGACATAGGTATTTGGGGAGGTTCATCAACTTATTGGGGAGATGTAAAAGAGGCTTCGCCTTTGCAAACGTTCAATTTAAATTATGGGGGTTATTTCAGGTATAATTTTAACAAACGCGCCGCGTTGAGGCTGATGTTTTTAAATGGCACTTTTGCCGCCGATGGAACAGTTGAAGATGTTAAATGGGATTTTAACAAAACAGCCCAGGATTTGTCGGTGTCTGTTGAAATCAATTACCTGGAGTATATACTTGGGGATAAGAAAACTCCTTTTACACCATATATTATGGGTGGGCTGGGGGTAATGTATTTTCCGTATGAGCTTTTAAGTTCTGGAGATCCGAATAACCCGGGGGAGTTAGATGTTTTGTTTAATATCAATCCGGAGCATCCCCTGGTAGTGAACGGAAATGAAGTTCAAGAATCAGTTATTGCACCCACAATACCTTTTGGGTTTGGTGTAAAATTTAATGTTGGCGAGCGCATAGGAATTGGAGCAGAGTACCTGATGAGAAAAATTTTTAGTGACAAGCTGGATGATTTGGACGATCCTTTATCGTTCAGTAAAACAAATAATGCAGAAGCAGTTAAATATACCGATTTTTTGCATAATAACGACTGGTCGGGATATTTGGGAGTTCATGTAACTTATAAAATTTACCTGAACAAAAAAGCTTGCCCGGCTTACGACAGGAAATACTGGTAATGAAATCGTTTAAAGAAAAATTAAATACTGAGAAGATTCCACAACACGTTGCCATTATAATGGATGGTAACGGCCGTTGGGCTGCCAAACACGGCAGTGCCCGCATTCAGGGGCACGAGCACGGAGTGGAGGCTGTGCGTTCAACAGTTGAGGGAGCCGGCGAAATTGGAATAAAATACATCACACTCTACGCGTTTTCCACCGAAAACTGGGGAAGGCCAAGAAATGAGGTAGATGCCCTGATGGGATTGCTGGTGCATGCCATTGAAAATGAAACCGACAATTTGATGAAGAACAATGTTCGGCTGGGCGCAATTGGCGATTTGGAAAAATTACCCAACCAGGTAACCAAAAAATTGAACGATTGTATCGACTCCCTGAAATCGAACACCGGGTTAAACCTGATTCTTGCGCTTAGTTACAGCTCGAAATGGGAAATTACCGATGCAGCCCGTAAAATTGCCATCGAAACAAAAAACGGAAAATTAAATCCCGAAGACATAGACGATAAACTGTTCGAAAAATACCTGTCAACTTCGCACCTGCCAAACCCCGAAATATTAATTCGGACCAGTGGCGAGTACAGAATTAGTAATTTTTTACTCTGGCAAATAGCCTATGCAGAGCTGTATTTCTTACCGAAATTATGGCCCGATTTTAGGAAAGAAGACTTGTTTGAGGCAGTTTATGATTTTCAAAACAGAGAACGGAGATTTGGAAAAATCAGTGAACAGTTATTTACATAATTTTATGATGATCAGAATGCGAAAGCAAATTATATTCCTGTTATTTTTTTTGGTAATAATAACCCCGAGAGCTTTTTCACAAATTGATGATGGAAGCAATTTTTCCATTTATTATTCCAGCCCGCGTACTTATACAATTGCAGATATTCAAATTTCAGGAATTGAATACCTCGATAAAACAGTACTCATTCAACTTTCAGGTTTGGCCGTAGGCCAGGAGATTGAAGTGCCCGGTGAAGCAATCACCAATGCCATAAAAAAACTCTGGCAGCAAGGCTTGTTTTCCGATGTAAAAATTACAGCACAGAAAGTTGTTGATGATGAAATTTGGCTCGATATTTATTTGCAGGAACGACCAAGGCTTTCAGATGTAAATTTTTATGGCGTTTCAAAATCGGAGCAAGATGATATTACCGAAAAAGTATTGCTGCTCAAAGGCAGCCAGATTACCGACAACCAGGTAAACAACGCCGAGCGCACAATCAAAAATATTTTTCTGGAAAAAGGTTTTCTGAATACCGAGGTCAATATTGTGCAGCGCGATGATACCACTCAAAACAACAGCATAATACTCGATATTAACGTTGATAAAAAAGAAAAAGTAAAAGTTAACGATGTTATAATTCATGGCAACGAAGCCATCAGCGACAGGGTACTTGAGCGGGCCATGAAAAAAACCAATGCCAAAGAGCTGAAAAACTTTTTCAGAACCAAAAAATTCCTTCAGGAAGAATATGAAAATGACAAAGTTAATCTGATTAATAAATACAATGAAGAGGGCTATCGCGATGCCATGATTGTGGATGATACCGTTTACCAGGTTGAAGTGGGCCGCAAGAATAAACCCAGGGTAAATGTTGAACTTTGGATTGACGAAGGCGAAAAATATTACTTTGGCGATATTAAATGGGTAGGAAATACTGTGTATTCATCAAGGGAATTAAATAATTATCTCGGTATTGAAAAAGGGGAGGTTTTTAACCAGTCGATACTTGAGAAACAGTTGTTCGATCAGGAACAGGGACTTAACAACCTTTACTTGAACGACGGGTATCTTTTCTTCGATCTTCAACCCGTTGAGGTGAACATCAATAACGATACTATCGATTATGAAATGCGCATCAGGGAAGGAAACCAGGCCACAATTGACCAGGTGAAAATTACCGGCAACACCAAAACACACGAACATGTTGCCCGTCGTGAACTGCGTACCTATCCGGGCGATCTTTTCAGCAAGGAAGCAATCATCCGTTCGGTGAGGGAGCTGGCCCAGTTGGGACATTTCGATCCTGAAGCCATAAATCCTGATGTTCAGCCAAACCCCGAAGATGGAACGGTTGACATTGAATACCAGCTTCAGGAAAAAGCCAATGACCAGATTGAACTTTCTGGAGGTTGGGGAGCAGGCATGTTCGTTGGTTCCGTGGGATTGAAATTTGCCAACTTTTCAGTGCGCAACATATTAAATAAAGAAGCATGGAGGCCACTTCCCACAGGAGACGGACAAACACTCAGCTTGCGTTATCAAACCAGCGGACGTTATTACCGAACCGTGAGCCTTTCGTTTGTAGAACCCTGGCTGGGAGGTAAAAAACCAAATTCATTCTCGCTTTCGCTTTCACACTCACGAATTAACTACAGCGCCAATAAATATTATCAGAATTATAGCCCATATGGTGGCTATGGCGGCGGTTATTCCCCTTATGGGTATGGAAGCAGCTACGGTTATTCTCCTTATGGTTATGGCGGTTACGGCGGTTATGGTTATTCTCCTTACGGCGGTTATGGTGGTTATGGCGGATACCCGCAGTACACCTATAATTACGATGCTGAAGACGATAATGAAGAGAATGACCAGATTTGGGAAACCACAGCAGTGGCCCTGGGGTATGGTTACCGTCTGTCCTTCCCGGATGACTATTTTACTGTATATCACGAGTTGTCGATGGAGCATTACCGTCTTCAGAATATGGGGACTATGTTCTATTTCCTCGCGGACGAGTCTGGCGAGCAGGTAAATGGTTCATTTAACAATCTGAGTATCAGTACTGTTTTGAGCCGCAACTCTGTCGATAACCCGCTTTACTCACGAAGGGGCTCTCAGTTTTCGCTTTCATTAAAAGCAACGCCTCCATATTCTGTGTTTAGTGGAAAAGATTACAGTTCATCCGATATTTCAAACAAAGAAAAATACAAATGGATTGAATACCACAAATGGCTGTTTAAAGGGCAGGTTTATAACCCGATAAGCAGAAACAGCGATTTGGTTTTGCGCACTGCTGTAGAGCTCGGATTCCTGGGGTATTACGATGCTTACAGGCAGTCACCATTCGAAGGGTTTATTGTGGGCGGATCTGGTATGTCCGGGTATAATATTTACGGAACTGATTACATTGCTTTGCGAGGATATAAAGACTACAGCCTGAGTCGAGAAAGGCGTGGTTCTAATATGTACTCAAAGTTCACTATGGAATTGCGCTACCCCGTAACATTAAAACCCAGCGCCACAATTTACGGCCTTGCCTTTTTGGAAGGTGGTAATGCCAACATGAATTTCCAGAATTACAATCCGTTTAAATTGTATCGTTCGGCAGGTGTTGGGGTGCGTATCTTCCTGCCCATGTTTGGTTTGATGGGAATTGACTGGGGGTATGGTTTTGATGATGTGCCCTGGTCTTCTGATGCCAGCGGAAGTAATTTCCACTTTGTTATTGGTCAGCAGTTCTGATGGTTACGGTTTTGGCACAGAATATGATATGTGAAAAGTCAGTTGAATTAAAAAAATAGTTGCCATGAAAAAATTAATATTCACCATTGCCTCGATACTTCTGTTTACAGGAGCTACACTTGCCCAAAAATATGGCTATATCGATTCCGGTTACATCCTTGAAAATATACCCTCGTTCAGGGCAGCACAGGAACAGTTGGATCAGCTTTCGGCGCAATACCAGAAAGAGCTGGAAGGAATGCATGCTGAAATTGAACAAATGTATAAAGATTTTCAGGCCGAAAGTGTGTTGCTTTCGGAAGACATGAAACGCAAACGCGAGGATGTGATTATTTCGAAAGAGAAAGAATACAAACAATTACAGCGAAAATATTTTGGACCCGAAGGTGATTTGTACCAAAAACGACAGGGTCTTGTTAAACCCATTCAGGACGATATTTTTGCCGCCGTACAGGAAATTGCCAACGAAGGCAGTTATGCTGTTATTTTCGACAAAGCAGCCGGAACTACTTTGTTTTACACCAATCCAAGGTATGATTTAAGCGACGAGGTGCTGCAAAAACTCGGATATAAATAATTAATAATTATATTTGTGACCAAAAATTTAATATTACGTTGACTATGAGAAATTTAATGAAATTATTTACACTGCTGGTTTTGTTGGGAGTAACCGCAACAGCAAGTGCACAAGATTTAAAATTCGGCCATATCGATTTGCAGGCACTGGTACAGTTGATGCCTGAAAGAGCAACTGCCGAAACTGATTTTAATACTTTTCAAACCGAGCTGGAAGATGTTTTGGGTGAAATGCAGCAAAACTACCAGCAAAAGTTGCAGGAACTGGAACAATTGGGTGAAGAGGTATCTGAGGTAAAAAGAAATGCTAAAATTACTGAATTGCAGGACCTTCAGCAGCGCATGCAAAACTACCAGCAAACTGCCCAACAGCAGTTGCAACAAAAACAAGGTCAGTTGTTACAGCCTGTTTTCGAAAAAGCTGAAAACGCTATTGAAAAAGTAGCAAAAGAGCAAGGCCTTATTTATGTTTTCGATGCAGGTGCAGGAGTTGTTCTCTACAAATCAAATCAAAGTATGGATTTACTCCCGCTTGTAAAAGAAGAGTTGGGACTCAGCAACAACTAAACATCGGTTTTAGAAAAAATTAATCAAAAATAGTATAACCTGTGTGGCTTCCACGCAGGTTTTTTTTTGTATAAATTGCATTGTAACAATGAATATTAGATTGATTTTTGCACTTTTCTGTTTTAAAAACCAGCCGCGATATTCGATATAATCGTTCTGAAATGCTTTTATAACAGGTTTTCTTACCTGATTTTTGCTCCATTTTTTGTTGGTTGTCAAATGAATTCAAGCTATATTTATTGAATACGTTTATGAATGAAAATTGGACCTATGACAACTGATAAAAATAGTGCAGATGCAAGTGAAATCCGTATTCCTGAGAATACATTTTTATTTGAAATAGCCTGGGAAGTGTGCAATCAGGTAGGGGGCATTTATACCGTTATTCGCTCCAAGGTGCCATCAGCTATCGAAAAATGGGGAGTGGAGAACTACTTTTTAATCGGTCCCTATTTCGAGGAACAGGCTGCTGCCCACTTCGATCCGGCCACCGATTTTTCTACGCCGGTGGGCAAGGCGGTGCTCGAAATGCAGGAACGTGGTTTCGACGTGCATTACGGCCAGTGGATAGTTTCCGGAAGGCCAAATGTAGTCCTTTTTAATCCTTTTTCGGTTTACGACAAACTGGGAGAAATCAAACATTTTGTTTTGCAGGATTATCATATTGCACTGCCCGGGCAGGATGAACTGCTCGATAAAGTGGCCGCGTTTGGTTTTCAGGTGAAAGAATTTCTGCGCTTTTTGTGTGGGGCCGAATTGTGCAGCGGCCACAAGGTGATTGCCCATTTTCACGAATGGATGGCCGGCCTGCCCATTCCTGGTATCAGAAAAGAAAACCTGGACATTAAAATTGTTTTCACAACGCATGCCACTCTGCTCGGGCGCTATCTGGCAATGAATGACAACAGGTTTTACGACCATCTTCCGTTTTATAACTGGGAGGTGGAAGCCACCAATTTTAACGTGAAACCCATTGTTGAAATTGAACGCGCTTCGGCACATGGCGCCCATGTGTTTACAACTGTGAGTGAACTTACCGGCCGCGAATGCACCCACCTGCTTGGCCGAACTCCTGATATGATTCTTCCGAACGGCCTGAATATCGAACGGTTTGAAGCATTGCACCAGGTACAGAACCAACATTTCCAGTTTAAAGAAAAAATCCATGATTTTGTGATGGGGCACTTTTTTCAGAGCTACTCCTTCGATTTGGATAACACCCTGTATTTTTTTACATCAGGAAGGTACGAATACCACAATAAAGGATACGATTTAACCCTGGAAGCCCTTGCCCGGCTCAACTACAAAATGCAGCAGGCCAATTCGAAAATGACAGTGGTATCGTTTTTTATTACTAAACAGCCCTACTATTCATTTAATCCTGAAGTGTTGCATTCCAAGGCAATGATTGAAGACATTCAGCGTGTTTGCGAGGAAATAAAAACGCAGGTGGGACGAAGATTATATACCGACATAACCGCCACGAACGGGACTTACGATTTTCCCGATTTGAAAGAGATGGTTGATGATTACCTTCGCCTGAAACTCCGGAGAAATGTTCAAACCTGGAAATCGAAGAACCTGCCTAAAATAGTTACCCATACATTAATCGACGATTCCAAAGATCAGATTTTGAATTTCCTGCGCACTGCCAACCTGGTGAACAACGAACACGATAAAGTTAAAGTGGTTTATCACCCTGATTTTATATCCACATCCAACCCGCTGTTTAAAATGGATTACAACCAGTTTGTGCGGGGGTGCCATTTGGGCATTTTCCCCAGTATGTACGAACCCTGGGGCTATACACCACTCGAGTGCCTGGCCAGCGGATTGCCATCCATTACAAGTAACCTGGCTGGTTTTGGCGATTATGTTTCGCGCTATATTCAGGATCACGAAAAACAAGGTATGTTTATTATCGACCGGAAAAGCAATGATTTTCACCGGGCGGCCGAAGAACTGGCCGAAATCATGTTCAGGTTTGTTGGGATGACACGGCGCGAACGGATTGCCCTGCGTTATCAATGCGAAGAAGCGTCACTGCATTTCGACTGGTCGAACCTCGGTGAATATTACGATAAAGCTTATAACCTGGCAGTTGAACGTTAATACAGCAAAATATATTTATGGAACATGCACCCATTGGAGTTTTCGATTCAGGCTATGGCGGACTGACCGTTTTAAAAGAATTGCTGAAAAAACTTCCCGGTTACGATTTTCTTTACCTGGGCGATAATGCCCGCACTCCCTACGGAACACGATCATTTAAAGTAGTTTATGAATATACGTTGGAGGCTGTAAACTATCTTTTTGAAAAGAATTGTCCGCTGGTAATAATTGCCTGCAATACGGCCTCGGCAAAAGCGCTGCGCAATATTCAGCAGCTCGATTTACCCCGTATTGGACCCGACCGCAGAGTGCTCGGGGTAATACGCCCGAGCGTAGAAAGGGTGGCTGAAATTACCCGGAACGGACATGTAGGAGTTCTGGGAACATCGGGTACCGTTGCCTCGGAATCGTATCCCATTGAATTGGAAAAGTGGTCGGAAGGGAAAGTGAAATCAACGGTTCAGGAAGCTTGTCCGATGTGGGTGCCTCTGGTTGAGAATAACGAGATTGAAACAGAAGGCGCTGAATTTTTTGTGCGAAAAAACATTCAGAATATATTTCAGAAAGATAAAGATATTGACACACTGATTCTGGGTTGCACGCATTATCCACTCCTTGGGCACGTTATTCGGAAATATGTTCCCAACGGGGTTCAAATACTGGAGCAGGGTGAAATTGTGGCCGGGAAACTAATCGATTACTTACGCCGGCACCCGGAGATTGACGATAAAATTTCTAAAACCGGGTCGCTTGAATTTTTGACAACAGAATCGACCGGGAATTTTGAAAATCAGGCAGCACTTTTTTTAGGTAAAAAAGTAACTGCCCAAACTATTCATCTTTGATTTTTTTTACTGAGCCAGCTGCTTTATCGCGGCATTCATGGCATTGAACTTTTCCTCCATATCGGTAAGAAGTTTGTACTGTGCTCTTGTACGCACAAGGTTGTGGTCTTCCGATTTGGTTTTGTAATAGTTATCGCCATCAATATAATCCATCAAAAAACGCAACACCTGCTCGTAGGTAATGTATTTAGCTGAAAATGCCAGGTATTCCAGTTCTTTTTCAGTAAGAAATGAAGCCGCTTCTTCGAGGTACCCTTTGGTAAATGCCCTGAAAATTTCCATGTCCATCGACACGTTATCCAGGTTTTCGTCGTCTTCTTTTCCGGTATTGGTATAAAATCGGATGGCATCGCCAAAATCATTTAAAACAGTGCTGTTCAGTACAGTATCGAGGTCGATGACACAAAGCACTTCGCCGTTTTTGTCGAAAAGAATATTGTTGATTTTGGTGTCGTTGTGGCTAACGCGCGTGGGGATTGTTCCGTCTTCAACCAGTTTCCAGAAGCTGAGCATTTCCTCGCGCCTGCTGTCAATCCAGTCGATTTCTTCCTGTACCTTGGCTTTCCGCCCAACCGGATCGCGCTGTAAAACATCGTCCCATTGTTCAAAACGGATTCTGATGTTATGAAACCCGGGCAGAATATCGGTCAGTGGTTCTTTCAAATCGGCTACCTGCGATTGAAATTTACCCACTCCTTTTCCGCCGGCATAAGCCAGTTCAGGTGTTTCTGCTGCATCGTAGGCTATGGTATCGTCAATGAACAGGCTGACTGCCCAGTATTCGTCATCTTGGTCGAGGTAATAGAGTTTTCCGTCGTGCGCAGGAATTATGGTCATCGCCTCGCGCATAGGATCACCGCCGGCTTTTTCAACTTTGGTTTTAATGTGATTGCATACTTTCTGTATGTTTTCCATCATGGCCGGTATCGGCGAGAAAACATTTTTGTTTTTCCGCTGGAGAATGTAGCTGGGAGAGTTCCCTTTAGTTTTGATTATAAATGTGTCATTAATAAAACCTTCTCCGAGTTGTGTTACTTCGTCAATTTTTCCATCAAGTTGAAACTTGCCGGCAATTTCAGTTAAATCAGTATTCATTTGAATGTTTTTATTTAAAAATTTCCTGGGGATATTCTCCCTCTTTTATAAGCGATTTAATTTTTTCTACCACAATGGGTTTGTCTTCTTTGTAGGTTACGCCAAACCAGGGGGAGTTTGTATTCAGTACTTTAACGGAAGCTTTGCCTTCATCAATCATTTCAAAAACAACCGATGGGATGTACATTTCCGATTTTGGTTTATCGATTTCATTTTTCAGAAACTCGGTAAATTTTTGCTCGAGTACTTCAAAAATGGAGGTTTTAAATCCCCATATATTCATCGAAACGGTTTCTTCTCCGGTAAGTACTTTCTCGCTGCCATCGGGTTCTATTGAAATAATTTTCCCGTCTTTTTTGAGAATTTTTTTGGTTTCTACTATTGATTCCAGCAGGTTGTTCTCATTTACCTGGCAGATTCCTCTCGATACCGAACCGAAATCTGACAATGTATTGTGGAGTTGATATCCCACCATGGAATATTCATTCGTATTTTCAGAATTCATCAGGAAATCGGCCATAACTTTGTAGGCATTGAGCCCGTAAAAATCATCGGCATTTAATGCACAAAACGGCTCGTTGATAACATCTTTGGCTACAAGGATGGCATGGGCAGTTCCCCATGGTTTTTCGCGGCCTTCAGGAAGTGAAAAGCCTTCCGGCAAGTTATCCAGTTCCTGGAACACATATTCCACCTCTACTTTTCCGGCCAGTTTATTGCCGAATTTTTCTTTAAATGCATCGGCAAAACTTTCCCGAATTACAAAAACTACTTTCCCAAATCCGGCACGTATGGCATCAAAAATGGAATAATCAATTATTGCCTCTCCGTTGGGGCCAACTGGTTCAACTTGTTTCAGCCCGCCAAACCGGCTGCCCATTCCGGCAGCGAGAATTACTAATGTTGGTTTCATCATGGTATTTTGTTTTTATTACGAAAAAAGGAAATCTTTTTGATAAAAGAAAACGATTGTTCGAAAAGTTTTTAATTTTTTTCAAAAGAAGTTAACTGTTTGCAGTTTTATTTCAAAAGCAAACCGATCTCCTGATTCAAAAATAATCATTTATACCAACTGGCATACATTCCGTAAGCCTTTGCAATTCGTTTGATTTCTCCGTCGAGTAGTTCGGGGCTTATTTCTTTTATTTTTTTTGCAGGAGTCCCGGCATACACACTTCCCGATTTCACCACGGTTCCTTTGGTAACTACCGACCCTGCTGCAATAATGGAGTTGCTTTCTATAACTGCATCGTCCAAAACCACTGCGTTCATCCCAATCATAACATTGTCATTAACGGTGCAACCGTGAACAATTGCACCATGTGCAATGGTTACGTTACTGCCAATATTGGTGGGCGATTTTTGGTAGGTTGCATGTATTACGGCGTTATCCTGGATGTTTGTATTGTCGCCTATTTTTATATAATGAACATCGCCTCTCACTACAGCATTAAACCAAATACTGCAGTTATCTCCCATTTCAACATTGCCGATTACAGTGGCTGTTTCTGCCAGGAAACAATTTTCCCCAACTATGGGTGTTTTGTTATTTAATGTTTTTATGAGTGCCATTTGCTGTTTGAAATTTAAATTGATTCCAAATATATTAAAACCTTTAAATAATTGGATATGTCATTCCCAACTTGTTAAATAATGGTTATTTTTGTTTTGTAAGTTTAGTATTAAAAAAAGTATAGCAGATTCCGAAATTAAGATTACTTAGTTTTGGAATCGTTTTGCTTATAGATTGAAATTTTCAGAACAAAAAATATAATTAAATGAAGGATGCAAAAGTGATTCAGCTGGAGGAAGTCGCTATCCGTTTCTCGGGAGACTCCGGAGATGGTATGCAACTTACCGGAACACTGTTTTCAGATGCCACGGCTTTTTTAGGTAACGACATTTCAACATTCCCCGATTACCCATCCGAAATACGGGCCCCGCAAGGTACGGTTGGCGGAGTTTCCGGATTTCAGGTGCAATTTGGGGAGAAAAGAATAAGCACACCGGGCGATTATGCTCATGTGCTTATTGCCATGAACCCCGCAGCAATTAAAGCAAATGCAAAATTTATGAAACCAGGCGGGACCATTATTTATGATTCCGATGCGTTTACAGAGAAGAATTTGAAGAAAGCAAATTTTACGACTGACGAACCATTTCTGGAGTGTGATCTGCAGGATTACAATAAAATTGCCGTGCCAATTTCAAGCCTCACCCGCGAAGGATTGAAAGACTTCGGGCTCGACAATAAAAGCATCCTGAGAAGCAAAAATATGTTTGCACTTGGGTTGGTTTGCTGGATGTTTAACCGGCCTCTCGATTATATTGAAGAATTTCTGCAATCGAAGTTTGCCAAAAAACCTGTTGTTGTTGAGTCAAATATTAAGGTGTTGCACGATGGGTATAACTACGGGTTAAACATGCAGCACATGACCCCCAGCTACATTGTGCATCCGGCAAATATTGAAAACGGAACCTACAGGAATATTAACGGCAACCAGGCAACAGCCTGGGGCCTGCTTGCGGCTGCCGAAAAAGCAGGGGTGGAACTGTTTCTCGGATCTTATCCAATTACTCCTGCAACCGAAATTCTGATCGCACTTTCAGAACGCAAGGACCTTGGAGTAAAGACATACCAGGCCGAAGATGAAATTGCTGGTATCACTTCAGCTATCGGAGCGGCTTTTGCAGGCGATTTGGCAGTCACAACTACTTCGGGGCCGGGGTTGGCTCTCAAATCAGAAGCTATAGGGCTGGCAGTTATGGCCGAGCTTCCGCTGGTTATTGTAAATGTACAACGCGGCGGCCCCTCCACAGGATTGCCAACCAAAACCGAACAGTCGGATTTGATGCAGGCTCTGTATGGAAGAAACGGTGAAAGTCCGGTTGTGATTCTTGCTGCAACCACTCCGTCCGATTGTTTCTTTTATGCATTCAAAGCCGCTAAAATTGCACTGGAACGAATGGTGCCGGTTATTCTGCTTACCGATGGATTTTTAGGCAACGGAAGCGAGCCGTGGAAAGTGCCCAAAGTTGCTGAACTCCCATCCATCACGCCAAGAATTGCGAAAGATGCTTCCACGTTCAAGGCCTATAAAAGAGATGAAAAAATTTTAGCACGCGACTGGGCTTTCCCGGGAATGAAAGATTTTGAACATTTGATTGGTGGACTTGAAAAGAATGTTTCTGGCTCGGTTAGTCACGACCCTGAAAACCACCAGTGTAATACAGATATAAGAGAAGAAAAAGTTCAGCAGGTGGTTGATTTGGTTCCCGATTTGGAAACTTGCGGCGATGAAGACGGCGATGTGCTTGTAGTTGGCTGGGGGGGGACTTATGGTCACTTAATCAGTACAGTTAGAGAACTCAGGGAGGAAGGCAAAAATGTGAGCCTGGCTCATTTTAATTATATCAAGCCGCTTCCGGCAAATACCAGGGATGTTTTCAGTAAGTTCAAAAAAATAATTGTTTGCGAATTAAACATGGGGCAGTTTGCCAGTTACCTGCGCGACAAAGTTCCGGGGTTTAATTATCATCAGTTTAACAAAGTGAAAGGGTTGCCTTTTACTGTTTTTGAATTGAAACAAGGAATTAACAAATTACTGGAGGAATAAGCAATGACGGAACAAAAATATACCATAAAAGATTTTAAAAGCGAAAACGAAGTACGCTGGTGCCCGGGGTGTGGCGACTATGCCATTATGAATGCCGTGCAACGAACCATGGCCGATATGGGAATTCCTAAAGAAAAATTTGCTGTAATATCAGGAATTGGTTGTTCATCACGATTCCCCTATTATATGAATACATTTGGTTTTCACACCATACATGGAAGAGCGGCGGCTGTTGCTTCAGGTGTAAAAATGGCCAACCCCGATTTGAGTGTTTGGGTAGTTACCGGCGATGGCGATGCCATGGCAATTGGCGGGAATCATTTTATTCATACTATCCGCAGAAATATGGATTTGAATATTGTTCTTTTCAATAACCGGATTTATGGTTTGACCAAAGGACAGTATTCGCCTACATCCGACAGAGGGTTCAGAAGTAAAACTTCGCCTTTCGGCACAATTGAAGATCCCTTTGTGCCGGGGCAATTGGTAGTTGGAGCAAAAGGTACTTTTTTTGCCCGCACAATTGATGGTAACCTGAAGGTCAGCCAGTCGGTATTTCAGCAGGCTGCTGCTCACAAAGGTGCCTCAGTGGTCGAGGTTTTGCAAAACTGTGTAATTTATAATAACGGCGTTCATAAGGCAATTACTGACCCGGAACACCGCGCCGACAGGCAACTAATACTTGAACAGGGAAAACCCATGTTATTTGGTGCCGAAAATGAAAAAGGCCTCATTATGGAAAACGGGCGCCTGAAAGTGGTGAAGATTGGCAAAAACGGTATTACAGAGAATGATATTCTTGTGCATGATGCTACGGACTCTGATCCTTCAGTGCACCTGTCGCTCATTAGCATGGGGCTTCCCGATTTTCCGGCTGCTTTTGGTGTTATCCGTAATGTTGACTCGCCGGCTTACGACACTGAAATGGAAAATCAAATAAAACAGGTTCAGCAAAAGCGCAAAATTACCTGTGTGGATGATTTGCTGGTTTCGGGGAATACCTGGGAAGTTACGGGCAATGGAAATGGCAATGGAAAAACAGAAGAATGCCCTGACAAGAAGCTCAAATAACAGCAAATTTTAAATAGAAGAAGAAAAGTTATTTACCTGGTTTTCATAACAAAAGGCTGATCCAAACGGGTCAGCCTTTGTGTTTTTTATGAATTTCTTTTTTGTTTAAAGCTTAATGGCAACGCCAATGTTCAGGTAGGCAATACCATACCCCAGCTCCATCATTCCTGCAAAAGTTTCATTAAAGTAGTAGCGGCCACCCACATAAAATGCAGAAGTAAAGCCACTGCTTGCAGCCGAGCCATAGTTAAAATCACCACTGCTCGATTTCCAGCTTACAATTCTGTATCCCAGCATAAGGCCGGCATAAGTGTCCAGCTGATCGATAAACTGGTAGTGGAGAGCGCCCCTTGCCCCAATAATGATATTATTGAAGCTGTAGCTGCTACCCCAACCGGTGTATTTAGAACCGCTGTATCCAAGGTAGCCGCCAACACCCAGCGAGCTGTTTTCGTCAAACAGTTCATCTTTTACTCCAACCTCGTAGGAGGCAGAAAGCGGAGGTACGCTGCTTGAATAGTACGATCCTGTGTACAAGGTATTCCCAATCCCGAGCCCAAGGTTCAAAACATTATCGCCTTCATTAAAAGTGTTTTGGGCACTTAGTGAAGCTGTTAAAAATAATGCGAATAAAACAGGTAGAATTCGTTTTTTCATAATAGTTTTTTTACTGTTTAATAATTAATACAATTTATGATAATATTCAGTTCATGTCAACAAAATTCCTCATTTATCGTTCAATAAATTTGTTTTTTCCTTCACAGAAATATTTCTCATTTAAATTGTGATTTTACTTATGAGGCAGTTTTGGGTATTTTTGTTCAATATATTATTTTCGGCGCATGATTAAACAGGATTGAATTATGAACGTAGTTCAGGTTACCGGAAAAAATTTAATAACCCAGTTTCATGAGGTTCCGCAAATCATTTTTAAAAATGATCCCAATTACACTCCGCAATTGAGACCAATGATTGAGAATACTTTTAATCCTCAGAAAAACAATAAGTTCAAGAAAGGTGATGCCTGCAGGTGGTTGGTGAAAAAACAGGGGGAATTTGTAGGCAGAATTGCTGCTTTCTACGATTCTGATTATTACGAAGGTTACAATCAACCAACCGGGTGCATTGGTTTTTTTGAATGTATTAACGATAAAGAAGCTGCATTTTTTCTTTTCGATACGGCCCGAAAATGGTTGCACAAAAATGGCATGGAAGCCATGGATGGCCCGGTGAATTTTGGCGAAAACTTTTTTTACTGGGGGCTGCTTATCGATGGTTTTCAACCGCAAACGTTTGGCATGCAGTATCATCCCCCATACTATCGCGAGTTGTTTGAAGATTACGGGTTTAAAATTTTTTACAAGCAACTGAGCTATTCAATGGATGTTACCAATCCTGATCTGCCCGACAGGTTTTGGAAAATTGCCGGGTGGGTTGCCAAAAAGAAGGAATATTCGTTCGAGCATTTCACCTTCCGAAACCAGGAGAAATTTATTAGCGATTTTATTGAAATTCACCGGCAGGCCTGGTCGGATCACGGAAATTACAAACCGGTAAGGTTTTCTCAGCTAAAGAATATGATTCAGGATGCCCGCCTTATTCTGGATGAAGAGTTTATTTGGTTTGTTTACCACAACAATAAACCCATCGCCTTTTTTATGATGATTCCGGATTTGAACCAGATTATTCGAAAACTGAAAACGGGTAAGATCAATATATTAAACCTGTTGAAATTGCTTTATTACCGAAAGACCAATACAATTACACGTTGCAGGGTAATTGTTTTGGGCGTTGTGCCAAAGTTTCAGCGGCTGGGAATTGAATCGGGAATTTTCTATCACTTAAAAAAAGTGATGCTCCGTAAAAGTTGGTATAACGATATGGAAATGAGTTGGGTTGGTGACTTTAACCCCAAAATGAATGCGCTTTTTAAATCGTTTGGCGCGCAACAAACACTAACCCATGCAACTATGCGTTATTTATTTAATCGCGAAAAAGAATTCGAAAGGGCACCTGTTATTAACTAATCATCATTTACCTTTGTAGTAATAACACTTACCAGAGGTAGATTAAATTAAGAAAATGCAACTAATTGAAGTAACCGATAAAAAATCAAAAAAATATTTTCATAAAACACCACATTTCATTTATCGTGATGACCCAAACTGGGCTTGTCCGCTCGAAGGAATGGTAGAAAATACTTTTGACCCCCAAAAAAATCCGTCTTTCAAAAACGGCGAAGCCAAAAGGTGGGTATTAAAAAACAGCAGTGGAGAGTTGGTTGGGAGAATAGCTGCTTTTTACAATCTCGATAAAGCCAAAATTTTTGAGCAGCCTACCGGAGGGTGCGGTTTTTTTGAATGTATGGATAACCAGGAGGCTGCCAACCTGCTTTTCGACACCGCACGCGACTGGCTGAAAACAAAAGGAATGGAGGCCATGGATGGCCCGGTTAACTTTGGCGAAAATTATATGAACTGGGGCGTACTGGCCGACGGATTTATGCCTCAGGGTTTTGGCATGCCCTACAATCCTTCGTACTACGTAAAACTGTTCGAGAATTACGGATTTAAAGTTTATTTTGAACAATACAGTTATCACCTCGATACCACATTGCCCGAGCTGCCCGATCGTTTTTGGAAAGTGGCCGAATGGGTAGCCAAAAAGCCACAGTACAGTTTCAGGCATTTTTCATGGAAAGAAAAAGAAAAATTTATTGACGATTTTGCGCAAATTTACGATAATGCCTGGCGGTTTCACGAGCATTTCAAACCCATCGACAAGGATGATTTGAATGAGTTTATAAACAGTGCGAAATTTTTAATTGAAGAAGATTTAATATGGTTTGCCTATCACGAGGGCGAACCCATTGCACTTTTTGTTGCCGTACCAGACTTTAACCAGATTTTGGCCAAACTGAATGGCCGGATTACAACCTGGAATTTCCCGAAAGTATTGTGGTTGAAGTGGAGGAAAACCATGACACGCACGCGCAGCCTTATTATTGGAATTGTTCCTAAATTTCAGCGCTCTGGTATTGATGCCGCCATTTTCTGGCATCTTCGCCCTGCAATGTACCGCAAGCCCTGGTACACCGAAATGGAACTTTCCTGGGCCGGCGATTTCAATCCCAAAATTGTAGCCCTTTACGAATCGGTTGGCGGCAAACGGGCAAAAACGCATTATACCATGCGCTATTTGTTCGATCGGGACAAACCTTTCACCAGGGCACCCATTATTACCACTGAGCCGGGGAAAGAAAAAAGCCGTTCATGAAAAATGAAATTAAAAATCGTTTTGGTTTCTTGAATACAATATTTATCTTTGCAGACCTTTAAAAAGTTAAAAATGAATTAGGAATGGATTACAGTGAAAAATGTAACCATTCAAAAACAATTAAAAGAATAAGCAATGAAAAAGGGAATTCATCCAACAGATTACAGACTGGTTGCCTTCAAAGATATGTCGAACGGGGATACCTTTATCACCCGCTCAACAGTTGAAACAAAAGAGACCGTTGAAGTTGAAGGAACAGAGTATCCGTTGTACAAATTAGAGATTTCAAATACTTCGCATCCTTTCTATACCGGTAAAGTTAAACTGGTTGACTCCGCTGGTCGGGTTGATAAGTTTATGAGCCGCTATGGAAAACACATGGAAAAAAAGAAAAAGTAATCAATTTTACTGATAATTGAAAAGCTCCGTATTGCGGGGCTTTTTTTATGAAAAGTAGTTTATAATTCTTCAATATCAGGTAACCAAAAAAAAGCTCCCGGTAATACTTAAATGTCACGCGCCTGAAAAAATGTCGGTAAAGAAGCCGTATTTCTATGAACATACGGCATTTATTATTCGTTTCGGGGAGTGGCATGGCTATTGCCAGTTACCTCTGTTGTATTTTTGCGGATTCAGTTCCGTCAGTTTGACATTAATTAATTGAATATGGGTAAAATAAAAAATTCAGGATTACAAGATATATTATTGAACGGTTCGATGGAAAGTGACTCGGATTATATACCGATTATTGCCGACGGAGATGACAATGAACTTAAAAATACCGACATCCCCGATGTGTTACCTGTTCTGCCCCTGCGAAACACGGTTTTGTTCCCCGGAGTAGTGCTTCCCATCACGGTAGGGCGTAAAAAATCGTTGCAGTTAATTCAGGATGTTTACAAAGGCAGCCGGCTTCTGGGAGCATTGGCCCAGCGCGATTATACCATTGACGATCCCAAAAAAGAGGATTTGTTTTCAATTGGTACTGTGGCTGAGATTCTGAAAATATTGGAGATGCCCGACGGTTCAACATCGGTAATTATCCAGGGGAAAAGGCGTTTTACTACTATGGAATTTGTTGCCGACGAACCCTACTACAAAGCATCTGTTCAGCCACTCAACGATATCACATCGAAAAACGATTCAGAATTCAATGCAATTGTGGGTTCTTTAAAAGATTTGTCAATTAAAATTGCGCAGTTCTCTGCCAATGTTCCGCCCGAGGCTACTTTTGCTGTAAAAAATATTGAAAACTCCACATTCCTTATCAACTTCATTTGCTCAAACACCGATATCAATGTTGAAAACAAACAAACCTTGCTTGAAATCGACAGTTTAAAAGATCGGGGCGTGCAGGCAATCAGCTACCTTGTAAAAGAGGTTCAAATGCTGGAGCTGAAACAGGATATCCAGAAAAAGGTGAAAACCGACATGGATAAGCAGCAACGCGAATTCATGCTCAACCAGCAAATGAAAACCATTCAGGACGAGCTGGGCGGCAATCCGGTGGAACAGGAAATAAATGAGTTAAAAGAAAAGGGCAAAGACAAAAAGTGGAGCAAGGAGGTGGCGCGCTTTTATGAAAAAGAAGTAGAAAAACTTCACCGGTTAAACCCCGCTGCCGGAGAATATTCAGTGCAATATACTTTCTGTCAAACATTGGCCGAACTTCCGTGGAATGAATTCACCGAAGATAATTTCGATTTGAAAAATGCCAGCAAAGTGCTGGATGAAGATCATTACGGGCTTGAAAAAGTGAAGGAAAGAATTCTGGAACACTTGGCCGTGCTTAAATTGAAAAACGATATGAAAGCCCCGATTCTTTGCCTTTATGGCCCTCCCGGGGTGGGTAAAACTTCGCTCGGAAAATCAGTTGCACGAGCCCTCGACCGCAAATACGTGCGAATGAGCCTGGGCGGCCTGAGCGACGAATCAGAAATTCGCGGACACCGCAAAACCTATATTGGCGCCATGCCCGGCCGGATTATCCAAAATATTAAGAAAGTCAAAACATCCAACCCGGTATTTATTCTTGACGAGATTGACAAGGTTTCCAAACATTTTCATGGCGATCCGGCTTCGGCACTGCTCGAAGTGCTGGACCCGGAGCAAAATTCGGAATTTCACGACAATTACGTGGAAATGGACTACGACCTTTCGAAAGTGATGTTTATTGCAACCGCCAATACGTTAAATACAATTGCCCCGCCACTGCGCGACAGGCTCGAGTTGATTGAAGTGAGCGGTTATTTGGTGGAAGAGAAGATAGAAATTGCCAAACGGCACCTCATTCCCAAACAGCTGGAAAATCATGGTTTGAAAAAGAGCGAAGTCACTTTCCCGAAAAAAACTATCGAACTGATAATTGACGGGTACACCCGGGAGTCCGGTGTCAGGGAACTGGATAAAAAAATTGCTAAAATTATTCGCCGCGTGGCCAAAAAAATCGCATTCGAAGAGCCTTACAACAAAAAGCTTACAAAAGACGACGTGCGCGAGTATTTGGGAGTAACTGAATATTCAAAAGAACGCTACCAGGGAAATGAGTTTGCCGGTGTGGTTACCGGACTGGCCTGGACAGCAGTTGGTGGCGAAATCCTGTTTGTGGAAACAAGCCTGAGCAAGGGGAAAGGCACACTCACACTTACCGGAAACCTGGGCGATGTGATGAAAGAATCGGCAATGTTGGCGCATGAATATTTAAAATCGCACGCAGAAGATTTGGGACTAAACCCTGAAATTTTCAGTAACTGGAATGTGCATGTTCACGTACCAGAAGGTGCCATACCAAAAGATGGACCTTCGGCAGGAGTAACAATGGTTACTTCGCTGGCTTCTGCATTTACCCAGCAAAAAGTGAAAAAGAATTTGGCCATGACCGGTGAAATTACACTTCGGGGTAAAGTACTGCCGGTTGGCGGTATTAAAGAAAAAATACTGGCGGCCAAAAGAGCTGGCATAACTGAAATCATCCTTTCGGAAGAGAACAAAAAGAATTTGGAGGAGATCAAGGATGAGTACCTGAAAGGATTGAATTTTCACTTTGTGAAAACAATTATGGATGTGCTCGATTTTGCTTTACTGAAAACAAAAGTTAACAGGCCTGTAAAATTGTAAGGCCACCTGATAGAAATATTAACCAGTAATAAAATAGCGATGTCAAAATTTATTTTAGTTATTTTTTTGGCCCTGTTTTTTGGATGCCAGTCGGGCAGCAAAAACCAATCTGTTGGTGAAGACCAGGAAAACAGTACAGCTGCTGTGGTTGAAAAAACCATTAACATTGGCGGAATGCATTGCGATATGTGCGTGGCTTCTATCGAAAAAGGAATTAATCAACTTGAAGGGATTGAGTCGGTAACAGCCAGTTTGAGTGATTCAACTGCTATTGTGGTTTTTGATGAATCGAAAGCCAGTCTCAGTCAAATTGAAACAGCAATAGAGAAAAGAGGCTACAAGGTTAAAGCGGTATCTGAATAAGAGCTTTTCGGGAGATTAATTTTAATTTTTTCATTTTTTTTCGAAATTTGTCGCTTCCTCACTTATGTTACAAACAATGAAATTTTCATTGTTCTTTTCTCTTTTGCTATTGGCTACCGAAGTTCCATTTGGACAAAGGAATAATTTAACCCAGAATATTAGAGGCACAGTAATTACTGCCGATTCATTAGTGCTTTTAAAAACAAACGCACTTTTCTATGTCAAATACCGTGTCTGTTTTTAATGTTTTTAAACAGGCTTTTTGTCCACAATTTCAGTGGTTTTTGGCATTCGGTTTGCTTTAAAACAGCAAATTAATTTGTTGCCTGAAGTCATGAAAAACAATTCAAATCATAAAATAGAAACTTTTTCGGGAAAATCAGTCTGGAAAGTAGAAATTACCTTCCTGTCTTACGATGAAAACGGACATCACTTTTTACCCACTGAAAAACCGGTACAGTTGAAGGTGTTACTCAATTGATTACAAAAGTTATATGAAAGTCATGCCCTCACTTAAAGTGAGGGTACGACTATTCCATCCTGAGTCTAATATTCATCCCAGCTTTTTATCGAAATATCCTTCAGTTCATATTTGCAGATTCCGTAAATAAATGCACTGGCAACCCGGGCATTTGTAATTAACGGAATGTTGAAATCAATTGCATTTCTTCGAATCTGATATCCGTTTTTCAACTCACGTTTGGTATAGTTTTTCGGAATATTTATTACCAGATCGATTTTTTTCTTCTTAATGTATTCAATGGTATTCGGATGCCGGTCTTCTTCGTCGGGCCAGTTGAGCAGTGTGTTGTTGATGCCGTTGTCCATGAAAAACTTGTGGGTTCCTTCAGTCGCAAAAAGGTTGTATCCTCTCTGCGTCAGCATCTGCGCACTTTTCAACAGTTCCACTTTTGAACGCGACGGACCTGATGAGATGAGTACATTTTTTATCGGAATGTTATAACCTACCGAAAGCATCGACTTTAAAATGGCTTCGTAGTAGGTTTCTCCAATACAGGCCACTTCGCCTGTTGAAGCCATGTCCACGCCCAACACCGGGTCGGCATTCAGCAATCGCGAAAATGAAAACTGAGGTGCCTTTACGCCCACATAATCCAGTTCGAAAAGCGATTTGTCCGGCTTTGCAACCGGTACGCCCAACATTACTTTTGTAGCTATTTCAATGAGGTTCAACTTCATTACTTTCGACACGAACGGGAAACTGCGCGATGCCCTCAGATTGCACTCAATAACTTTTATGTCGTTGTCTTTTGCAAGAAACTGCATGTTGAACGGCCCCGTTATTTCCAGTCCCTGGGCGATTTCCCGTGCAATTTTTTTCACCCGCCTGATGGTTTCAATATATAGTTTTTGTGGTGGAAAAACTATGGTTGCATCGCCCGAGTGAACACCGGCAAACTCCACATGTTCCGAAATGGCATAAGCAATAATTTCCCCTTCGCGGGCTACGGCATCGATTTCAATTTCTTTGGCCTCCTCAATAAATTCGCTTACCACCACCGGGTGTTCTTTGGAAACATTGGCAGCCATCTGAAGCAAATGCTCCAGCTGTTCAGGGTTCGAAACCACATTCATGGCTGCACCCGAAAGAACATAGGAGGGGCGAATGAGTACTGGGTAGCCCACTTCATCGATAAACTTGTAAATTTCTTCGAAGGTGGAAAGCTTTGCCCAGCGGGGCTGGTCGATTTTTAATTTATCGAGCAGGGAAGAGAATTTTTCGCGATCCTCGGCATTGTCAATTTTTATTGGCGAAGTTCCCAGTACCGGCACCTCCTGGCTGTGCAGTTTCATGGCCAGGTTGTTTGGTATCTGGCCGCCCGTCGAAATAATTACCCCGTAAGGATTTTCCAGATCAATAATGTCCATCACCCGTTCAAAAGTGAGTTCATCGAAATAGAGCCGGTCGCAGGTGTCGTAGTCGGTACTTACCGTTTCGGGGTTGTAATTGATCATCACCGATCGGTAGTTTTCCTTTTTTATGGAATTGATTGCATTTACGCTGCACCAGTCGAATTCCACCGAACTCCCAATCCGGTAGGCACCCGATCCCAGCACAATCACCGATTTATTGTCGTTGAAAAATTCGATGTCATTTTCATCTCCGTTGTACGTAAGATAAAGGTAATTGGTCAGTGCAGGATATTCACCGGCAAGGGTGTCAATTTGTTTTACTACCGGTACAATGCCTTTCATTTTGCGGTATGCCCTTACTTTTAGCAAATCTTCCTGAATTCTTTCATTAGGGCTTTCAAATACGAGACGGGCAAGCTGGAAGTCGGAATACCCCGCTTTTTTGGCCAGTTTCAGCAACTCGTCCGGAAGGTCTTCAAGTCGGTTAACTTTTTCAAGTTCGTTTTTTATCTTGAAAATGTTTTTGAGGCGGTATAAAAACCAGCGATCGATTTTTGTTTTTTCGCAAAGTTCATCTATTGAATAACCTTTGTTGAAAGCTTCTGCAATGGCAAAAATACGGCGGTCGGTCGGGTAGGTCAGTTCCGATTCAATTTCTTCAATATTAATTTCTTCTTTGTTGGCTACAAAACCGTGCATTCCGAGGCCCACCATCCGAATGCCTTTTTGAATGGCTTCTTCAAAAGTACGGCCGATGGCCATAATTTCGCCCACACTCTTCATGGAACTCCCAATGTTTTTGGAAACGCCGATGAATTTGTTGAGGTCCCAGCGCGGAATTTTAACCACGCAATAATCCAGTGCCGGCTCAAAAGCAGCGGTGGTCACTTTGGTTACCGAGTTCCTGAGTTGGTGCAAACCGTAGCCCAGTCCCAGTTTGGCAGCCACAAAGGCCAGCGGGTAGCCGGTTGCTTTCGATGCCAGTGCCGACGAACGCGACAGGCGTGCATTGACTTCAATTACACGGTAATCTTCGGAGTGCGGATCGAGCGCGAACTGCACGTTACATTCGCCAACAACACCTACACGACGAATGATTTTGATTGAAATTTCCCGCAACTTGTGGTATTCTGAATTATTGAGTGTTTGCGACGGAGCCACAACAATACTTTCGCCCGTGTGAATGCCCAGCGGGTCGAAATTTTCCATGTTGCAAACCGTAATGCAGTTGTCGAACTGGTCGCGCACAACCTCATATTCAACTTCTTTCCAACCTTTAATCGATTCTTCAATCAGAATTTGGGGTGAATATGAAAAAGCTTTTGAGGCCAGGTTTTCCAGCTCTTTTTCATTCTCGCAAAAACCGCTGCCCAAACCTCCGAGGGTGTAGGCTGCCCTTACGATAATAGGGAACCCTACTTTTTGTGCGGCAGCATGGGCTTCTTCCATATTGGAAGCGGCAATGCTTTGCGGTGTTTTTACGTCGATTTCGCCAAGCATTTGTCGGAAAATATCGCGGTCTTCGGTGTCAATAATCGATTGCACCGGTGTTCCTACCACTTCAACATTGTATTTTTCCAGCACTCCGGCTTCGAATAATTTCACCCCGCAGTTGAGGGCAGTTTGTCCGCCAAATGCGAGTAAAATCCCCTGGGGCTTTTCTTTCTTAATAATTTCTTCCACAAAATATGGAGTAACCGGAAGGAAATAAATTTTGTCGGCAATCTCTGTCGAGGTTTGAATGGTGGCTATGTTTGGATTGATAAGAACAGTTTCAACACCTTCTTCTTTCAGTGCTTTTAATGCCTGCGATCCCGAGTAATCAAATTCCCCGGCCTCGCCGATTTTAAGTGCTCCGGACCCGAGGATAATTGCTTTTTTTATCTTTTTATTTATCATGATGTTCGCTTGATTTTCGAAATTGATTAATCTTTTTTGATGCTGTCAATAAAATCATCAAATAAAAACTCTGTATCGGTTGGCCCGCTTGAGGCTTCAGGGTGAAATTGTGTCGAGAAAAACGGTTTTGTTTTGTGTTTTATTCCTTCGTTGGTATTGTCGTTGGCATTGGTAAACAAAGGTTCCCAGTCGTTGGGTAGTGTTTCGGTGGCAACGGCAAACCCGTGGTTTTGCGAAGTGATAAAACACCTGTCGGTTCCCTGAAGAATTACCGGCTGGTTGTGGCTGCGGTGTCCGAACTTTAGCTTGTAGGTATCGGCACCGGCAGCTCGTGCCAGTAGCTGGTTGCCCAGGCAAATACCCATTACCGGTTTTTCGCCCCCAATGGCTTTTTTCACATTTTGCACTGTTTCCTCGCACATGGCAGGGTCGCCCGGTCCGTTGGAAATAAATACACCATCGTAATCTTCGTTCGAGAAATCATAGTTCCACGGAACGCGAATCACGGTTGTCCCTCTTTTCAGCAGGCAGCGGATAATGTTATTTTTTACACCGCAGTCAATCAGGACCACTCTTTTTTCTCCGTCGCCATATACTTCTCGTTCAGTGCAGCTGGCCCGTGCCACCAGGTTTTCTTTGTTGGGATCGTAAAAATCAGTTTCTTCTCCCTCAAACTCAATTTTACCCAGCATTGAACCTTTGTCGCGTAAAATTTTTGTCAATGCCCTGGTGTCGATATCGAAAATGCCGGGAACATTGTATTCTTTTAGCCAGTCGGAAAGGCTTTTTTCGGCATTCCAGTGGCTGAATTCAAAAGAGTAATCGGAAATTACAAGCCCGCTGATGTGTAACTTGTTCGACTCATAATATTTATGAATGCCATTTTCTTTGTGGCCATGAGGCACTCCGTAATTGCCAATCATCGGGTAGGTTGAAACCAGAATCTGGCCCGTGTACGATGGGTCTGTCAAACTTTCGGGATAACCCGTCATGGCTGTGTAGAAAACCACTTCGCCGGCAGTCGATTTTTCACTTCCAAATGATTTCCCGGTGAATACAGTTCCGTTTTCAAGAATGAGTTTTGCTTGTTTTGCTTTTAACATTTTAACCGCTCTGTTTAAAAAAATGCGCTTGCCCCAAAACGGTTCAAACGCATTTTAATGTATTACCTGTAAATTATACTTTTTAACTTTCCCATAAAGGTTTAATATGATGGATTCACATTCATAACCGCGACAAAATTAATAATATTTCTTGATTTTTCGTTTGTTTTTTGAAAATAATGCATAATTTTGCACCAGAAATGTATAATTATTCAGTGCAAAATAAATGGTCACAGTAAAATAGGCAGATGACATTATTTTTTTTGTATTGAAAAGTTTAGTCGATACATTTAATTAGATCAGGTTAAATTAAAAAGAAACAACTATTGGAAATGAAAAACCGGGTTCAGCGGCAGCTTGAAATCAGAAAAATAATTTCGAAGGGGAAGGTACGCAGCCAGGAGGAATTGCTTGCCGTATTAAAACACAGAGGTTATGATTTAACACAGGCTACTTTGTCGCGCGATTTGAAATTTCTTCAGGTTGCAAAAGTGCCTCATCCGGTAAGAGGATATGTTTACGAAATTCCGGAAAATGGCCAGAACGAAAGCAGAAAAAGACAGGTTCGCGAAAATTATCTGGCCGACGGCTTTATGAGCTTGCAGTTTTCCGGCAATCTGGCTGTAATGAAAACCCTGCCCGGATACGCAAGTAGTTTGGCGGTTGTGATCGACAGCGCGAGGAAATGGGAAATTTTAGCTACCGTTGCAGGCGACGATACGATTCTGGTTATTCAGCGCGAGGGAACTACAAAAAACGATTTGATTAATGCACTGGTATCGATTATGCCAAAATTGAAAAACAAATTGTAGGAATGAAAGAGATAAAAAACATGAAAGTGGTGGTAGCCGGGGAGGAACATGTTAAATATGTGGATGAAATTAACGACGCTATTGATGAGGCATCGAAACAAAGAGGGACCGGTATCGCACGCAGGACATTTGAATACCTTGCATCGAAAATAACTGATGGAAAGGCTGTAATTGCTTTGCATGATGATAAATTTGCAGGGTTTTGTTACATCGAATCCTGGGGGAACAAAGGTTTTGTGGCCAACTCAGGATTAATTGTGGTACCAAAGTACCGCGGTTACGGACTTGCCAAAGAAATTAAACGGAAGGCATTTCAGCTTTCAAGAAAAAAATATCCCGAGGCAAAAATTTTCGGCCTTACAACCGGACTGGCCGTGATGAAAATTAACCATGAACTGGGTTACCGACCTGTTACATTTTCAGAATTAACAACCGACGACCAGTTTTGGAATGGCTGCAAGGGGTGTGTGAATTACGATATCCTGGAGCGGATGGATCGGACCAAGTGTTTGTGTACCGGTATGTTATACGATCCGGCCTGGGAAAAAACTGCCAAAAAGAATGGTAGTATACGGAAGCGCAGTCTATTAGATATTGCTCACAAATTAAAACCCAAAAACGGTTTTAAAAAGCAAAAATCAGAATCAGTAAAAAAAAAGAAAAACTAAAGAGTGACGGATGGTCAATTGATAATTAAGCAGTAATTAATAATCACTCCGTAAATGGATAGTTTTAAAGATGGAATTGACTCTTCTGTCACTCTTTTATATAAAAATATGTTATGGGCAAGAAATTAGTTTTGGCATTTAGTGGCGGTCTCGACACTTCGTTTTGTGTTAAGTATTTAAAGGAAGAAAAAGGATTTGAAGTTTATACCGCCATTGCAAATACAGGTGGTTTTTCTAGTGATGAGTTAAAAATTATTGAAGAAAAAGCGTACCGGCTTGGAGCCAAAGAACACGTAACGCTTGATGTTACCGGCGAGTACTACGAAAAATGCATTCGCTACATGGTTTACGGCAATGTTTTGCGAAACAACACCTATCCTGTTTCAGTAAGTTCTGAGCGGGTTTTTCAGGCTATTGCCACCATTGAATATGCAAAAAAAATTGGCGCATCATACATTGCCCACGGTAGTACCGGGGCGGGTAACGACCAGGTGCGGTTCGACCTCACTTTTCAGGTGCTGGCACCCGAAATTGAAATTATTACACCCACTCGCGACCTGATGCTCAGCCGTCAGGAGGAAATCGACTTCCTGAAAAAATATGGGGTGGAAGATGATTTTGAAAAAATGCAGTATTCCATCAATCAGGGAATCTGGGGAACCAGCGTGGGGGGCAAGGAAACGTTGACTTCCGATAAGGGATTGCCAAACGAGGCTTTTCCAAGTCAACTAAAAACGGAATCAGAAAAGAATATTGAGTTGGGTTTTGAAAAGGGCGAACTGAAAACCATCAACGGCAAGTCGTATGACAATGGCCCAGCCACCATTCAGGCTTTGGAAGAGATCGCTTCGGAATACGCCATAGGCCGCGATATCCATGTGGGCGACACTATTATTGGCATTAAAGGCCGGGTGGGATTTGAAGCCGCCGCACCGCTCATCATTATTAAAGCGCACCACCTGCTCGAAAAACATACCCTCACCAAATGGCAGGCCTACTGGAAAGAGCAACTGGCCAACTGGTACGGCATGTTTCTGCACGAGGCAATGTACCAGGAACCAGTAATGCGGAATATTGAAACGTTCCTTGAGGCTACTCAGGAAAATGTGACCGGGAAAGTGTTCGTGAAATTATTGCCTTATCGTTTTGAATTGCAGGGAATTGAATCTGAACACGACCTGATGAAATCCGGTTTTGGCGATTATGGTGAAACCGTGAACGAATGGTCGGCTGAAGATATAAAAGGCTTTACAAATATTATGGCCAACTCACTGAAAATTTACCACAAGGTCAACAACAAAATCTGATAAATGATTAAAGTTGGAATCATAGGAGGTGCAGGTTATACGGCAGGAGAGTTGCTGCGGATTTTGCTTTATCATCCGCAGACTGAAATTATTTTTGTGCATAGCTCGAGCAATGCCGGAAACACGGTTTCCGATGTGCATGTTGATTTGCTGGGCGATACCGGTTTGAAGTTTACCAGTACCATGCCTTTAAGCGATGTGGATGTGATTTTTCTTTGCATGGGGCATGGAAAATCGAAAGAGTTCATTGAAAAAAATGAATTGCCAGGAAGGTTGAAAGTGGTGGATTTGAGCCACGATTTCCGGCTGAAACGGGAAGGTAATGAATTTGTTTACGGATTGCCCGAACTGAATCGCGAGGAGATTAAAACTGCGAAAAAAATTGCCAATCCCGGTTGTTTTGCTACCGGAATTCAACTGGCTTTGCTGCCTCTGGCTGCCGGAAATTTATTGGTTGACGAAGTGCATGTGCAGGCCATAACCGGTTCCACCGGTGCTGGCCAGAAACCTACCGAAACTTCGCATTTCAGCTGGCGAAACAGCAACCTTTCGGCCTATAAAATTTTCGAACATCAACATCAGGGTGAAATTTTGCAAAGCCTCGGCCAGTTGCAACCCGGATTTTCTAACGGATTCAATTTTGTTCCCATTCGCGGAACCCATACACGAGGCATTTTTGTTTCGGCCTACACCAAATTTGAGGGGCCCCTGGAAGAAGCAAATGAATTGTACCAGGCATTTTACATAGGTCACCCTTTTGTGGTTTTGTCAGAAAAAAATCCTTCACTCAAACAAGTGGTGAACACCAACAAAGCCGTCCTGTATCTTGAAAAACATCACGATAAGCTGGTGATTATCAGCCTGACCGACAACCTTATAAAAGGCGCTTCGGGCCAGGCGGTGCAAAATATGAATTTGATGTTTGGTTTGGATGAAAAAGCCGGATTGAATTTAAAGCCGGTTGCATTTTAAAAATAAATAGCCACAGATTCACAGATTTTTAGTTTGCGGTTATGATTTAAAAATTGAAAATAATTGAAGAATGGATAGTATATTTTGCATAAACTTCGTGCTTCCAACTTCCATCTTCCAACTTCTTAAAACATGAAACTTTTTGACGTATATCCGCTTTTTAATATTACCCCGGTAAAAGCCCGCGGCTGCTATGTTTGGGATTCGGTGGGCAACCGCTACCTCGATTTGTACGGGGGCCACGCCGTAATTTCAATCGGACACAGCCATCCGCACTATGTTTCGTTCATTTCTGAGCAGATTAGAAAAATAGGTTTTTACAGCAACTCCATTCAAAACCCGCTGCAGCAGGAACTGGCGGATAAACTGGGCGAGATTTCCGGTTACAACGATTATCAGCTTTTTCTTTGCAACTCGGGCGCAGAAGCTAACGAGAATGCCATTAAACTGGCGTCATTTGTTTCCGACCGGAAAAAATTCATTAGCTATCAAAAAGCATTTCACGGGCGTACATCGGCTGCCGTAGCGTTAACCGACAACCCAAAAATTACTGCTCCTGTAAATGAAACAGAGAATGCAGTTATTTTGCCGCTGAACGATTTGGAAGCCACAGAAGAAGTGCTGAAAACCGGTGAAGTTGCAGGAGTTATAATCGAAGGCATACAGGGAATAGGCGGGGTAAATATTCCGGATAGCCATTTTATGGAAGGCCTGGCCACCTTAACGCGTAAATACGGAACACTTTTTATTGTCGATGAAATTCAGTCGGGTTACGGGCGCAGCGGACGTTTTTTTGCTCACCAGTATGCCGAAGTCAAACCCGATATCATTACAGTTGCAAAAGGAATGGGAAATGGCTTCCCCATTGGCGGGGTACTCATTCAACCCGGAATAAAGGCGTGGCCCGGAATGCTGGGCACTACTTTTGGTGGTAACCACCTGGCATGTGCCGCGGGTATAGCAGTTCTCGATATAATTAATAATGAAAAACTGGTTCAGAATGCGGAAACCGTTGGAAATTATTTCATAAATGAATTAAAGGCATTAAATTTCGATGTTAAAATTCGCGGTAAGGGTTTGATGATTGGACTGGAATTTTCCTTTCCTGTGCAGGAGCTGAGGAAAAGTCTTCTTTTTAAACACAAGATTTTTACGGGTGTTTCCGATACAAACATGATTCGGTTATTGCCTCCGCTGAAGATAAATGCAGAACAGTCCGATGAATTCATCAAGGCTTTTGCCGAAGCTTTTTCAGATTACAAAAATATCGGGAATTATGAAGAAACAACAAACGAAAAGTAAAATGGAAAATAAAAAAATTGCCATAATCGGTGCCGGAAATATGGGAGGAGCCATTGTAGTTGGGCTGCTGAAATCAGGTTTTATAAAAGCCACGAATATTTTTGTTTCCGACAGGCGGGAGCACGTTCTGGAAGAGATGAAAGCCCGCGGTGTAAATGTGGCTCAAAATAATAGTGAAGCCGCCCGAAAAGCTGATGTGGTTATCACCGCGGTAAAACCCTATCATATCGAAAATGTTTTGTCAGAAATTAAGTCGGAATTGAATGAAGATAAAATCTTGATTTCAATTGTGGCCGGAGTAGGAATCGATGAGTTGGGAGCTATGGCAGGAAAAGAAATCCCGATTTTCAGGGTAATGCCAAACACAGCTATTGCTTTACAGGAATCGCTTACATGTGTTTCAGCGAACGGAAATACCCACGCACATAAAGAATACGTTATGAACTTATTCAACCAGCTGGGCGAAACTGTTGAAATTCAGGAAGAGCTGATGGCTGCTGCAACAGCGCTTTCTTCCTGCGGCATTGCATTTGCACTTCGCTATATCAGGGCGGCAATGCAGGGCGGCATTGAAATAGGCTTCAGTGCAGAGCTGGCACAATTTATTACTGCACAAACAGTGAAAGGTGCTACAGAGCTGGTGCTGCAAACAGGCCATCATCCCGAACGCGAAATCGATAAAGTTACTACACCACGCGGAGTCACAATTACCGGCCTGAATGAAATGGAGCATAAAGGATTCAGTTCTTCGCTGATACAGGGCATTCTGGCATCTTATAATAAAATTGAAAAAGATTTAAGGTAGATTAAATGGAATTCAGGTACAGCAAAATAACCGTAAAAATTGGCAGTAATGTGCTCACAAAACCAGATGGGACATTAAATGTTTCGCGCATTGCCCATTTGGTTGACCAGATAGCTTTTCTCCATAAAAATGGGGTGGAGGTAATTCTGGTTTCATCCGGTGCAGTAGCCGCCGGACGTGCTGTGCTCAAACCTTCACACAAAACTGATGCTGTTTCGAAACGGCAACTTTGGGCCGCCCTTGGGCAGGTAAAACTTATCGGGAGGTATTCCGATTTTTTCGGTGAACACGGGTTAACCTGCGCACAGGTTTTAACCACAAAAGAGAATTTCTCGAGCCGCGGCCACTACCTGAATATGAAGAACTGCATGACCACTTTGCTCGAAAACAGGGTCATTCCAATAGTAAACGAAAACGATACTATTTCAGTAACCGAGCTGATGTTTACTGACAATGATGAGCTTTCAGGTTTGATTGCTTCAATGGTAAATTCGGAGGCATTAATTATACTGAGCAATGTGGACGGTGTTTTTACAGCGCATCCTGAAAATGAAAATGCTGAGTTGATTCAAAAAGTGGGCATTAACGATGGTGAACCCGAAAATGCCATTTCAGGAAATCATTCGGAGTTCGGGCGCGGCGGAATGCGCACCAAGTTCCGGATTGCCAAAAAACTGGCCAAAGCAGGTATTGGGGTTTATCTGGCCAATGGGTTAAAAGAAAATATATTGACGAAAATATTAAGCAGTGACGAAATCTCAGCACATACCTTTTTTGAACCCAGTGACAAAAGTTCAAGTGGCATAAAAAAATGGATTGCCTATTCCGATGGGTTTACCAAAGGGAGTGTGGTGGTGAACAAAGGAGCTGCTGCTGCTTTGAAATCGGAAAAAGCGGTGAGCCTTTTGCCGGTTGGAATTGTTACCATTAAAAATGAGTTCAAAAAAGGTGACCTGATTCGAATTGTGGAAGAATCAGGAGATATAATTGGATTGGGGAAGGCGCAGTACAGCTTCGACAAGGTTGAAGCTGAAAAACAATCGGTAAAGCAAAAGGCGCTGGTACACTACGATTATTTGTACATAGAAACTACAACAAACCATTAGCATGAAGATTGAAAAACAACTGCAACAGGTTTTGACTGCTTCACGAACACTGAACCTGGTGGAAAATGAAACGATTAATAAGGTTTTGCTTGAACTGGCTGATGAGGCAGAAAAAAATACGAATTTTATTCTGGCCGAAAACGAAAAAGATTTGAGCCGGATGGAGCCGGAAGACCCGAAGTTCGACCGGTTGAAACTTTCCAAAGAACGGATCAAAGGGATTGCATCGGATATTCGCAATGTGGCTGGTTTGGAAAGTCCGGTGGGAAAAGTATTGAAAGAAACTGTTCGGCCCAACGGACTGAAAATAAGCAAAGTGACCGTTCCTTTTGGGGTGATCGGTATCATTTACGAAGCCCGCCCTAATGTAACTTTTGATGTTTTTTCGCTTTGCCTGAAATCAGGAAATGCATGCGTGTTGAAAGGCGGAAGCGATGCCATTTATTCCAACACCGCCATCGTTTCCATTATTCAGAACGTACTTAAAAACAATAACCTCGACGAAAATACAGTGGCGCTTTTGCCTGCCGGTCGCGAAGAAACCAACGAAATGCTGCGGGCGCATGGTTACATCGATTTAATTATTCCGCGCGGCAGTCAGGGACTTATCAACTTTGTACGCGAAAATGCCACCATTCCTGTGATTGAAACCGGCGCCGGCATTTGCCATACCTATTTCGATGAGTTTGGCGATGCTGAAAAAGGCCGCGAAATTATTTTCAACGCCAAAACACGCCGTCCTTCGGTGTGCAATGCGCTGGATTGCCTTGTCATTCATCAGAGCCGGCTGGATGAACTGCCGGCATTTGGCCAGCGTTTGGCCGAGTCGGAAGTAATCATTTGCGCCGATGAAAAAGCTTACGAAAAGCTGAACGGAAATTATCCGGGAAACCTGCTGTTCCCGGCTACTGAAGAATCGTTTGGCACAGAATTTCTTTCGCTGAAAATGGCAGTTAAAACGGTGGAGTCGTTTGATGAGGCGCTGGAACAAATCAACAAAAACAGTTCAAAACATAGCGAAGCCATTATTTCTGAAAACCGGGAGCACATTGAAAAGTTCCAAAAACTGGTGGATGCATCTTCGGTGTATTCAAATACTTCAACTGCTTATACCGACGGTGCGCAGTTTGGGCTCGGTGCCGAAATCGGTATCAGCACCCAAAAACTGCATGCACGTGGTCCAATGGCACTGGAAGAACTCACCAGTTACAAATGGATTATCGAAGGCGACGGCCAGGTGAGGCCGAAATAGTCGATCAGAAATTGTATATTTGTTTAAATTAGAATAATATGGAAGCTGACATTTTAATACATAAATTTCAAGATTTGCCCAAAAGTGCAAAAAAAGAATTATTGGATTTTCTGGACTTTTTATCATCTAAATATGAAATGAAAAAAAAAGAAGGAAATGAATGTTTTTCTTTTGACTGGAGTGGTGGATTGAAAGATTTAGATGATACATCGGTAGGATTACAACATAAAGCAAATCAATGGAGGTAAAGTATTTGATAGATACTAATATTTTCCTTGAGATTCTTTTAAACCAGGAAAAGAATGAAATATGTAAAACATATTTGAATGACTCGATTGGAAAAATTTGCATGTCGGATTTCTCGTTATATTCAATTGGAGTTATTCTTTTCAGAAATAAAAAAAATAAATTGTTTAAAGATTTTATCAATGATGTTTTGCCTAAGGTTAAACTTGTGACTTTGCAATCAAAAGATTATTACGAGGTAGCAGATATTGCAAATCAATTTAATCTTGATTTTGATGATGCCTACCAGGTAGCTGTTGCAAAAAGTTTAAATCTGTCAGTTTCAACTATGGATAAAGATTTTACCAATGTTGAGCAATTCTGCAAAATCAATTTTGTATAATAAAAATTACCAGGAAAAGAATATCTCCATTTGTTTTCCAAACTTAATTATCCATCATCAATTCAGTTATTGATTTATAGTAAAAATAAAATGAAACACTTCACTTCAGTAAAAGATATTCCCGATTTAAAAAAGGCGGTAGAAACTGCCTTGGAAATCAAAAAGAACCGGTTTGACTACAAGCATTTTGGGAAAAATAAAACAATGGTTTTGATATTCTTCAACCCCAGTTTGCGTACCCGTCTGAGCACTCAGAAGGCGGCCATGAATTTGGGCATGAATACCATGGTGATGAACGTTAGCGAAGACGGCTGGCAGTTGGAATCGGAATTGGGCGTTGTAATGGACAGCGATAAACCGGAGCACCTGAAGGAAGCCATCCCGGTTATTGGTAAATACTGCGATGTGATTGGCGTGCGCTCATTTGCAAGATTTCAGAATAAGGAAGATGATTACGCTGAAAAAATATTGAATCAGTTTATTGACTATGCCGGCGTTCCGGTGGTGAGTATGGAGGGCGCAACCCGCCATCCGCTGCAAAGTTATGCCGATTTGGTGACCATCGAGGAGTTTAAAACAAAGGAACGCCCCAAAGTAGTGCTTACCTGGGCTCCGCACCCGCGGGCATTACCGCAGGCTGTGGCCAATTCCTTCGTGGAATGGATGCGCGAAACCGATTACGAACTGGTGGTCACCCATCCAGAAGGTTACGAACTGGCGCCGGAATTTATGGGCGATGTGAAAGTGGAATACGACCAGAAAAAGGCGTTTGAAAATGCCGATTTTATTTACGCCAAAAACTGGGCTTCATACACCAATTACGGACAAATTCTTTCCAAAGATTTTGGCTGGACAGTAAACGAAGAAAAAATGGCGTTGACAAGCAACGGTAAATTTATGCACTGCCTTCCCGTGCGCCGCAATGTAGTGGTTTCCGATGATGTGCTCGACAGTTCTTCTTCTATAGTCGTCGAACAGGCAGCCAACCGCGAAATCACGGCGCAGGCCGTTTTGAAAATGATTTTGGAAGAGACTTCGTGATTGAAATAAGTTTGTAATACTAGGTTTGAAGTTTAAATTACATTGTCATTTCGACGAAGAATGAGGAGAAATCTTTTTATATGAAAACAGATTTCTCATCTTCGTGCCTCAGATTCGAAATGACATATAAATTCAAGCTTTCATGGGTAAAATATAACAATGAACCAAAAAATTGAAATAATCCCCGCCATCGATATTATTGGCGGGAAATGTGTCCGGCTGTCGCAGGGTGATTATGAACGCAAAACCGTTTACAACGAAAATCCGCTCGAAGTGGCAAGCATGTTTGAGTCTGCCGGAATCAGCAGGTTGCACCTCGTTGATTTGGACGGCGCCAAAGCCAAACACATTGTGAACTACAAAGTACTGGAACAGATTGCTTCTAAAACAAAATTAATCATTGATTTTGGTGGTGGACTGAAATCGGACGAAGACCTGAAAATTGCTTTTGAATCGGGAGCTGCCATGGTAACCGGCGGAAGTATTGCCGTAAAAGAGCCGGAACTATTTTTGAGCTGGCTCGAAAAATTTGGCAGCGAAAAAATCATTCTGGGTGCCGACGCCAAAGACGGAAAAATCGCTGTAAGCGGTTGGCAGGAAAGTACTGAATTTCCTGTGGTAGAATTCATTACTGAGTTTCATCAAAAAGGAATTTCCAAAGTTATTTCCACCGATATCAGCCGCGACGGAATGCTCACCGGGCCGGCGCTTGAACTGTACGCTGAAATTATGGAAACTTTGCCTGACGTTGAAATTATTGCCAGCGGCGGCATTGCTTCAATGGATGATATTTATAAACTGGGCGAAATGAGCGTTCCGGGAGTGATCACCGGGAAAGCCATTTACGAAGGAAAAATCAGTTTGAAAGAAATAGAGCATTATAACCTTCGAAGCACATAATGTGAAAATATAACTAAAAATGGTTATATTTTTATTTATAACCTTAAATGGTTATATTTGTCACGTGAATAAGAAAAAACAAATAGCGGTTATAACAGGAGATATTGTAAATTCATCTGTGCTGAATGAAGATCAAAAAAAGGTCATTCAGAATAAAATTGAAGGAATAAAAAATGAAGGGATTCTCCTGAAGCCAAGATTTTACAGGGGCGATAGTTTTCAGTTGGCTGCAAAACCCATCGTTGCGTTAAAACTTGCACTTAAATTCAGGCTTGAAGTAAAGCGTTGGCAAGAGCGGAACGATGTAAGAATATCGATTGGAATTGGCGAAGTTTCATCCTGGAATGAAGATGTGCTTCTTTCAAACGGCCCCGCTTTCGAGCGGTCGGGTAAAAATTTGGACGGGCTTAAAAAAAAGGATCTCAATATTATTATCGTGTCAGGTAGCCGGGAGTTGGATCGGGAGTTGGAAACCTATTGTTACATGGCCGATTTGTTGGTGCAGGATCTCACTTCTGTACAGGCAAATGTTATTTTTTATAAATTAGACGGCACCCCGCAAGGGAAGATTGGCGAAATACTCCACATTTCGCAGCCGGCGGTAAGCAAAACATTAAAAGCTGCTAACTGGAAAGCCATTGAAAAATTTATAAAAAGGTATGCGCAAATAATAGAGAAAAATTATGGAATTTCTGCATAGTGTTTTTTTGCCCATGTTAGCCGGCCACCTCATTGCCGATTTCTGGCTGCAACCTGACACATGGGTACAACATAAAAGGAAAAACGGCTGGAAGTCGGGAAAGCTGATTTTACATTCCGGGCTTGCTTCGCTTCTTCCTGTGCTATTTACATTTCACTTAAACTTGTGGTGGTTTTTTCCGGTTATTTTTGTGCTGCATTTCATAACTGACATTTTTAAATCGAAACTGCCGAATACGATTTCGACTTTTCTGGCTGACCAGCTTTTACATATTGCCGTGCTCTGGGGTTTAGCTGTTTTTGTAACAGATTTAACCATTTCTGAAAATGCGGTGATATTTTGGATTTATGCTGCCGGGTTCGTCTTGGTTACCAATCCGACTGGAATTTTTACAGGCATGTTTTTAAATGCTGTAATTCCGAATAAGAATAAGAAAGAAAAACCTGATGTTTCAGCATGGATTGGTATCCTGGAACGAATACTTATCCTGATTTTTATTTTAGCCGGCCAATTTGCTGCCATTGGATTTCTTATTGCGGCAAAATCCATTTTCAGGTTTAACAATACCCGTGAAGAAGGGAATAAAAAAGCCGAATATTTTCTGTTGGGAACCTTACTTTCGTTTACACTGGCGATAGTTGTGGGATTGCTAATCAACTGGTTATTGTCATCCGGGAAAATACTTTAAACATTAAACTCAGAACTGTTTTATGCTAGCAAAAAGAATTATACCGTGTCTCGATATCCGTAACGGACAAACCGTTAAGGGGATAAATTTTGTGGACATCAAAGAAGTGGGAGACCCGGTGGAACTGGGTGCCAAATATGCTGCCGACGGTGCCGACGAACTGGTTTTCCTCGACATCACGGCCACACATGAAGGTCGCAAAACCTTTGTGGAACTGGTGAAACGAATTGCCGCTCATTTGAATATTCCATTTACTGTTGGTGGTGGAATTAGCGAATTAAGCGATGCCGACAAACTGCTCAGCGCCGGTGCCGATAAAATTTCAATCAACTCTTCGGCAGTGCGAAATCCGCAGTTGATTGACGATCTTGCAAAAAGTTTCGGCAGCCAGTTTGTAGTGGTGGCCATTGATGCACGAGGTAATGAAAACAACCACTGGACGGTTACTGTGAATGGCGGCCGTATTCCAACCGAAAAAGAGCTGTTTTCGTGGGCAAAAGAAGCCGAAGACCGCGGTGCCGGCGAAATTCTTTTTACCTCCATGAACCACGACGGAACCAAAAACGGCTTTGCCAACGAACAACTTTCCCAACTTGCCGACTCATTGAAAATTCCCATCATCGCCTCAGGCGGTGCCGGTACTGAAGAACATTTTGTTGATGTGTTCACCAAAGGGAAAGCTGATGCCGGATTGGCAGCCAGTATTTTTCATTACAACGAAATTCCCATTCCCGAGTTGAAAAACTACCTAAGAGAAAAAGGAATTGTAGTGCGATAAAATTAGAATCGTTAAATTCGCGCCAAAATTTATACAAATGAATCCATTTTCAGAAATTGAACAAATCGACTTTAGTAAGCTGAACGGACTGGTTCCGGCAGTTATTCAGGATAATTCAACCCAAAAAGTTTTGATGGTGGGCTTTATGAACAAAGAAGCCCTTAAAAAAACGCAGGAAACCGGAAAAGTAACTTTTTTCAGCCGAACCAAAAACAGGTTGTGGACCAAGGGAGAAGAGTCGGGGAATTTCCTGAACGTAGTTTCCATGTTGGTTGACTGCGATAACGACACGTTGCTGATAAAGGCAAATCCCGTTGGGCCGGTTTGCCATACCGGTGCCGATACCTGCTTTTTTGAAACAAACAAAGAATCCGGAATCGGTTTTCTGAGTTATTTGCAGGATTTTATCGACAAGCGCAAACAGGAAATGCCCGAAGGTTCTTACACCACTTCACTTTTTAAAGAGGGAACTTCCAAAATTTCGCAAAAAGTGGGAGAGGAAGCAGTAGAAACAATTATTGGTGCTATGGCCAACGACGACGAAAATTTTATTTACGAAGCCGGCGATTTGGTGTACCACTTAATTGTCCTGTTATCGCACAAAGGTTATCGCATTGATGATGTGGTCAAGGAACTGCAAAAGCGGCATTCCTGATTTTAAAATTATTCTTCTGCCAACGCAGACATTAGCGTTTATTGTTTCTCAGTAAGATATTTCCAAAACCTCCGGGGCATGTGCTGACGCTGCAACCGGAGGTTTTTTCTTTCTCAATGTTGCTGATATTTTGCAAAAGTTTAATTTGAAAATTAGCAGGGTTGTAGTAACTTGTATAAAAATCAATAACCTGATGTCGATTTTTAAACCATTTTGCAAGGGCATCTCCATTACCTTATTTTTTCTGGCTTTAATCTTTTTTACCAAGGCAGGAAAATGTGGCATTCCGGAAACAGGAAAGATAAACATACAGATCATCGACTCCCTTTTTGCCTTATCCTCATCGAATATTAGCATCAATAACCAAATAGCCCTTTTGTATGCTGAAAAGGGGAAAGAACTTTTAGATGAAATTGAATATGCGCAGGGTGAGCAAAAATACTTTTTCATAAAAGCACAAATTGCGTATTACGATGATCGATACGAAGAAGCCCTCGCATATCTCGATTCCCTTGGCAGAATCCTTTCACCGGATATTGCCTCACTTGATTTGGGCAGATATTATTCATTAAAGGCGCTGGTAAATACTTACCTCGGATATCATGAGTTAGCCATAGAAATGAACCTGAGAGCCATTTCGGTTTACGAAAAGCTTTCCGATTTTTCCGGAATGTCGGTTTGCTACAACGCCATTGGACTAACCTATCTGAACCAGGGTAACAACGAATTGGCAGAACGGTATTTAGATGGAGCGTTTGACATCAATCAAAAAACTTCTGATAAAAAAGCCTTTGGCATGATCCTGATAAACAAAGGAAACTTGAAGATTGCGCAAGACAGTCTGGACGCGGCAATGGAATTATTCTCGAATGCGTATGATTTGTATCTTGAATTGGGCGACCTGAGAAGAATTGCAATTTCACTTTATAATATTGCCAAGGTACAGTCAAAGGTTGGGGAATTTACCGATGCCATTGCCAAATTGGATGAATCGCTGGATATTTTTTACAAGCTGGATGAAAAATACGGGCAGGCCATGGTTTATGGGTTGAAAAGCGAAATTTATAATAAAACAGGTGATTACAACCATGCCATTAAATATGGCGAAATAGCGCTGGAGATTTCAACCCATATTAACAGCCAGATACTTCAAAATGAAACATATTTGCAACTTTCACAGGCGCATAAAAACAATGGCGATTATTTTAAAGCGCTCGGTTTTTATGAGGACTATCATAATACGAAAGCTGATTTGGACATAAAAAACAATGCCAAAAGGATTGCTGAAATTGAATACCAGGCTCAACTTTCGGCCAACGAAAAAGATATTCAGTTGCTCCATCAGCGAAACAGGGCCAGAACCTTGCAGGTGTATATTCTCATCGTTTTTTCCAGTATGATTCTCCTTTCAACTCTGGGGTTAATACTGTTTTTAAGATTGAAAAACAAAAACCTGCGGCAAAAGCAGGAGATTCTTGAAAAGAAGAATCACCTTATCGATTTGGAAAACAAAGTGTTTGAAAAAGACAAGAAGATGCTTGAAAATGACCTCGAGTTAAAAAACAAAGAGCTGGCAAGCCGGGCGCTGGCATTAATTCAACTTAATGAAACGCTGAAAAATATCAGTATAAGAATGAATGAATTTCCATCGGATGCTTCTGGCGGACGAAAACAAATAAAGGCCATTTTGCAAGAAATTCAACTGGTTACGCACCACAATATCTGGGAAGAATTTGATCTTGCCTTCAATAATGTGTATAATCTTTTTTATGAAAAACTATTCGAAATATGCCCCAACCTTTCGGCTACCGAAATTAAAATAGCGGCTTTGCTGAAACTGAATCTCTCCACCAAGGAAATTGCTGCTATCTCTTTTAAATCAGAAAGTTCCATTAAAACTGCCCGGCACCGGTTACGCCAAAAACTTAACATGGGCGAAAACGATAACCTGGTGGCATTTTTGCTGAAACTTTAATTCCATGCCAAACAATTCGGGCAAATTTTTTTTGCAACTTTTTGTAACCTCTCCCTAAACCTTTTGTAACCCTTTTTATTGAGCCGGTTTCATCAACTTGCCTTAAACTTGTTTATCGAAAAAACAGCGATGAGCAGGAAGAGAGAAAGAAAAAAAAAGGTGAGCGAAGATGAGGAACTTTTTGAAAAACTCGAGACCCAGAATAAGGCCTTACAAAAAATCCTCAGAAAGCTAAAAATCAGAAATGATGAACAAAATTTTGACAATAGAAACAAAAATCAATAACCTTAAAATTGTAGTGAAATGAAAAAAATTTTCTTAGTTAGTTTTGGATTGGCTTTTATCATCAGCCAGTTAATGGCACAGGTGCCACAGTGTATAAATTACCAGACTGTTGTTCGCAACAGTTCGGGCCAGTTGGTTAAAGAACAGGTGGTTAGCCTGAAATTCTCTGTTCGCATGAATTCTGTTTCGGGACAGGAAGTTTATTCTGAAAAACATGCAAAAACAACCAATCAGTTTGGAATTGTTAACCTGCATATAGGAAAAGGAACAGTTTTATCCGGAAATTTTGAAACGATAGACTGGGGTGCTGGCAAAATGTTTTTAAAAACTTTTCTCGACTTGAGCGGGGGCGACAATTTTACCGAAATGGGAGCCGCTGAAATGGTTTCGGTTCCGTATGCGCTACACGCAGGTTCCATTTATGTAAATTATTCAAACGACACGCTTTATATTGGAGACCAGGCGATTTATCTGCCCTCGGGAAATGGCGGAACCACTGGCAATACCGTAACCGATTACGATGGGAATGTTTATGGAACAGTTACCATTGGCACCCAAACGTGGCTGGCTGAAAACCTGAAATCGATACATTATACCGACGGAACTGCCATCAGCGGGGTTTTTGATTACGATAATAACGCCTCGCTTACCGGTGAATACGGAAAACTTTATACCTGGGAAGCGGTAATGCGCAGAGCCTCGTCAAGTTCGGCAGTACCAAGTGGCGTGCAGGGGGTTTGCCCAACCGGTTATCACGTGCCCAGTCATACAGAATGGGAAACACTATACAATTACGTGAAAAACCATTATGAAGTGGGTGGCTCACTAATCGGACAGAAATTAAAAGAAACTGGCACTGCACACTGGGAAACCAATAATGGTACCAACGAAACAGGGTTTACAGCAGTAGGTTCCGGCGAAATGTTTTTGAATGGTGGAGAACCCGATTTTCAACACATGAAAGAAGCAGGCGATTTATGGTCAACAACACAATTTGCTTCAAACCCTGACCAGGCTTTGGAATTCAGGATTTATGATTCAGGTTCGATTATGGTTCAAACCAATACAGTGAAAAATAAAGATGGCGGACTTGCAGTAAGGTGCATAAAAGACTAAACCAATAGTTATGAAACGACTTTTGATTTTTAATTTAATTTTTTTGATTGGCCCGGTCATTCTTTTAGCCCAGCCAACCATTACAAATATGTTGAACCTTGAAACAGGCGACAAATATTGGAGGAATATAATCGAAACCGAAGAAGAAATTGTTCCTGCGGAGGGTCTAAACCTGACCTGGGATTATTCCAACACTACTGGAATACTTATCGGAGGAGATCCCGGCGTATGTGTCGCTCCCTCTGAAACGCCATTTGCTGATTCGGCGGCTGTTTTAGCCAGTAATTTTGCTGTTATGACTTATGACCCGGAGGAAACCGGGGGAGTTAAAGTCTATGATTTTGGAATAGTTGAAAATAATCGTGTTGTAAACTTAGCCATTGCCCTTACCAATGCATCGGCTGTTACTTACAGCAAATATGTAAATCCGGATACCGTTTTACTTTTGCCTTTTTCTTATGGAAATGAATTTGACAGTTCATCTGAAATATGGGGGGCAACAAATAAAACCAGCCCTTATGAATACAAGGATGTTGCTGTAAAGAAAACCAAAGCGGTTGGCTATGGAACGGTTAAAACCCCGGCAGGTGTTTTTGAAAATGCGTTGATGGTAAAATCGGACATTACATCAAGTATGTTTTACAATGATGGAACACTTGGAGGCCAGAATTTAAAAACAACGGAATATGTGTGGTATGTGCCGGGAATTAAAATTTCGGTGTTGTCTGTTTTTATATTTGATGAAGAGGTTGGAGGAACGATATCCTATACGGCAAAAACCGAGTTTGCCAGCGGCGGAATTGATGATGGAGGTAACGGTAACGGTGGGGATGACAACGGAGACGACGATAACGGAGGCAATGGCGACGACGATGAAGAACCCTACGACCCGGCAGGGGGATGGCTGAATGTTTGCGGTTCTGCCGGTGAATATTTTGGAAAAAGTACCGGCTCGCTAAGCTGGACGGTGGGTGAGGCAGTCATCGAAACGCTTGAGGGGGCATCGCACTTTTTTACCCAGGGATTTGGGCAACCTGAAGAGCGAATTACGGCAGCAGAAGTACTGAAGAAAGGAGATAAAACTCTGGTTTATCCCAATCCATTCAAAGCAAAGTTGAACATCCACATAGAAGACTTTAGTGAATCCGTTTTTGGAACCGTTTACTCTAAAACCGGTCAGGCGATTAAAAATTTTAAACTGAACGATCCGGTTTCAGAATTGCACTTAAATGACCTAAAACCGGGAATGTATTTTATCCGGTTGATAAAAGATAATCCGGAAACATTCATTGTTGTAAAGCAATAGTATTTTTTCCCGGTGACTCTGACTTTTATTTTATTGTTTCTCCGTAAGATATTTCCAAAACCTCCGGGGCATGTGCTGACGCTGCAACCGGAGGTTTTTTCTTTCTTTTATGTTGATATTTTCGAAATACGATTTCCAAAGTGTTTGATAAAATGCATCGCTTTCATTCAACACATTTTCACTCACCTGTCCTGTATTCCTGTTCATTTCCCGGCTGGTGAGCACGACTTCTTCCACCGTTTTTTTATTCCAGAACGCACCGTAGTTCCGATGGAGATCATATAGCAGCCAGTTTTGGTCGGCAAAGCGGTTTTGAAAATGGTTTATAACCAACGGTAATACATCGTATTGCGGTTCGATACCACAAAAGTAGAGCCCGTCTTTTGTCTGCTGAAACCGCACGAACTGCATCATCCGCATGGCTTCTTTTTTTACCTTGCGGGAGGTTTGTACAATTTCCATTATATCGGGGTCGCCAAAATCGGTTTCAATATTTTCTTTTTCGCTGAATAACCTGCGGGCAAATCGCAAAATTTTAATTTCAATTTCTTCCTCTTCCGAAAGAAATGCGTGGTAGGGTAGTTGTTTGTTTTTTGCTGACAGTTTGTTTTGAATTCCTTTCCAAACGCGGCTGGCTTTTTCGGAGTCAGATTTTATTTTGATGGTATCATCAAACAGATTTTCTGGTTGTTTCCCTTCAGGTTGTATAGTATTGGGAAACTGTTTGCGGCTGTATGCTTCAAAAATGCAGGTGAGCAAGCCTTCAAAAGTATTATCGTAAACAAAAATCGGCATTTTGCACTCTCAGATGATTATTTTAATTCTCAGTGCTGCAACTGTAAAGTAGCTAAAGCCGGCTGGTAATTCGCAAATAAACTAAGTTGTGTATCCTGCGCTTTTTTTCGCTTTGAAGTACTCCCGGCAAGTAACATTCTTTTCAGGTTTTCAGGTGGCAAATCGGATCTCAGGGCAGCCGGTAATTCGTTGGTTTTAATAAAGTATTTGGCCCGTTTTAGAACCACTCCAATTTTTTTAAGGTGGTAAAAAGTGAGTTTGCGGTGGCGGCGCGCCTGAATAATTCGCTGTGCTGATTGCACACCCACTCCGGGAATGCGTAGGATCATTTCATAATCCGCTGTGTTAACGTCAATAGGATAGAGGTGCAGGTTGCGAAGTGCATATCCCAGCTTAGGATCCACTTCTAAATCGAGAAAGGGCTGATCATCGCTTAAAATTTCTTCAGCCCTGAAACGGTAAAAACGCATCAGCCAGTCACTTTGGTATAGCCGGTTTTCACGTACAAGCGGCGGCTTGTCAATAGCCGGCAGCCGTTTGTCGTAATCGTTAACCGGCAGGTAGCCCGAGTAGTAAACCCGCTTCAGTTTTTGGGTTTGGTATAATTTTGACGAGAGTAAAATGATTTGCCTGTCGGTTTCGGGGGTCGCGCCCACAATAAGCTGCGTGCTCTGTCCGGCCGGGGCAAAGGTGGGCGCCTTTCTGTATTTTCTGCGTTCTTCTTTGCTGGTTAAAATTGAATTTCTGATTTGTTCCATTGGAGTCATTATTCCCGGAAAGTTTTTCTCGGGTGCCAGTTTTTTCAGATTCGGTTCGGTGGGGATTTCAATGTTTACACTCAGCCGGTCGGCAAAAAGCCCTGCTTGGCTAACCAGCTCTTCACTTGCGCCGGGAATGGTTTTCATGTGAATGTAGCCGTTGAATTTTTCTTCCAGCCTGAGTTTGCGTACTACCTGCACCATTCGTTCCATTGTGTAGTCGGGGCTTTTTATCACCCCCGAACTCAGGAACAATCCCTCGATATAATTTCTGCGGTAAAACCCAATGGTAAGCTGCACAATTTCATCAACTGTAAATGTAGCTCGCGGGCGGTCGTTGCTACGGCGATTGATGCAGTAGGCACAATCGTAAATGCAGTAATTGGTCATTAATATTTTAAACAGGCTGACGCAGCGGCCATCTTCGGTAAAACTATGGCAAATCCCACACGAAACACTGCTCCCAATTCCTTTGGAGGCATTGGGCCGGTTGCTGCCGCTCGAAGCACATGAAACATCGTACTTGGCTGCATCGGCCAGAATTGTTAATTTTTGCTGTACTCTATCTTTGCTCATCTGTTGACTAAATTATAATCAAATTATCTGCTACAATTTAACCAAATGTGTATAAAAAGAACTATTTCTTATAGATTATTTTCATGAAAGCCGTAATTTCCTGCCTCATAAATACCATACATCATTTGGAACTGAGTCTTAACATTTTCGTACATTTGAGAAAAACGGAACTGAGTTATGCACGAGGCACTTTTTTACGAGAAGCTGGAGAATAACGAAGTAAAATGTTCGCTTTGCCCGTGGTATTGTTACTTAAAACCGGGGCAAACAGGCGTTTGCAAAGTTCGCGAAAATGTAAACGGGCGACTGTTTACTCATGTGTACAATAAAGTGGCAGCCCTGGGAACTGATCCGATTGAGAAAAAACCGCTTTATCATTTTTACCCGGGTAAAAACATACTTTCAATTGGTGAAGTCGGCTGCAATATGCATTGCAGTTTTTGTCAGAATCACCAAATCTCGCAGTGTCGTGCAACTGACTTCAAGGGGTTCCACAATATCAGTCCTGAACAAATTGTAAACGAAGCGCTGAAAACCTGGCAAAATATTGGTATTGCCTACACTTACAACGAGCCGTTTACTTTTTATGAATTTATGCTCGACACCGCCCGACTTGCGCAAACCAGCAATTTGAAAAATGTAGTGGTTACCAACGGGTACATTAACCCGGAACCATTGAGCCAGGCACTTCCTTACCTCGATGCATTCAATATTGATTTGAAAGGATTTAACAACAGTTTTTACAAAAAATACGCAAAGGCAAAACTGGATCCGGTTCTGAAAACAATTAAAATGATTGCTCAAAGTGGCAGTCATCTTGAAATTACCAACCTGGTTATTACCGGGTTGAACGACGATGAAGATGAATTTGAAGCAATGCTTAAATGGATTGCCGAAAATGCAGGTAAGGATACACCACTTCATCTCTCGCGATATTTCCCAAATTATAAGTTGAATGCGCCACCAACTTCGGTGGATAAATTGAGAAGCTTCTATAATTTGGCCAAAAAATACCTGAACCACGTTTATCTCGGCAACATAAGTGATGAAATGCGCTCTTCAACTTTTTGCCCGAAATGCGGTAAGCTGTTGATCCGAAGAAATTACTATACTACTATTGTTGAGCCTGGATTCAAAGACAGATGCCCGGAATGCGCCACTTTGGTTAATGTTGTTGGCTGAACGCAATCAGTTGCAGAAATAATTTCTCCGAATTTACAGCGCTTAAAATTTATCCTGTTCAGTGTAATGCATTTTACCTTAATTTTCGTATCTTTTTATCTGAAAAATAAAAATCTTTAAATTTTTTCCTAATGATGACTTATGAAGATTTTACAGGACAGCCTGAATTTCAGGAAATGCTGAAAGAGGCAGAAAAGCTGAAGGGCAAAGTTTTTTCAGATATAATTGACAGCGAAGGTCGGCAGTATGTCGATTTGGTGCAGGAGGGCGGCGGTGTTCTTGGGATTGCACTGGTAGGGTACACCTACATTCTGGAAACGGCAGGAATTCGTTTTTTTAACCTGGCCGGAACATCGGCAGGTGCAATTAACACGCTGGTGCTGGCGGGAATCGACTCCATTGAAAAAAGTAAATCGCAACAGGTACTCGATGTACTTGCCAGGCAAGATCTTTTTGAATTTGTGGATGGCGACCCGGTGCTGAAAGGAATTATGCAAAAAGTAATCGACGGCACTCCCATAAAAAAAATGTGGTGGAAGTTGCTTTGGAACATTAAAAAAATTAAAAAAGCATTGTTTGTGAACCTGGGACTGAATCCCGGCAAAGCGTTTGAAAAGTGGATTGAAGAAGTGTTGAAAGAATCTCCCAACCAAATAACAACTATTGGCCAACTGAAAGAAAAACGGGACAAAAAACATTTTCCAGGAGGGTTAAAACACCGTGTTTCGGGAGATCCTCTTACTGATGAAATGGCCCGGATTCACATTATTGCCGCCGATGTTACCACTCAAACAAAAGTGTTGTTCCCCGAAATGGGGCATTTGTACTGGGGAGATAAAATGAATGAAGTTTCTCCGGCAAAAATGGTGCGTGCTTCCATGTCGGTACCATTCTTTTTCATTCCGCTTGAAATTGGCAACCTGCCTGGCAGCGGCGAACCTGCAAGTAATGAGTGGCAGCAACTTGCCAATTACCACGGGCACATTCCCGACAAAGTGAAATTTGTTGACGGGGGAATGATTTCCAATTTTCCCATTAATGTCTTTCATTTTAAACCCGGCGCAATTCCGCGTAAACCAACTTTTGGCGTAAAACTGAGTTCGTACCGCCAGGAGTGTGCAGAGGTGGATGATTTTGGGAGTTTTGCCGGCGCTATGATTAGTACCATGCGCCACGATGCCGACAATGAATTTTTAATTCAAAACCCCGACTTTGAGAAACTGATTTGCTTTATTGATGCCGACAAAGATTTTAACTGGCTCAATTTTAAAATGAGCGACCAAAAGAAAAAGAAACTGTTCTTGCTGGGAGCCCGAAAAGGACTCGAATTCATTCAAAAATTTGACTGGGAGAATTATAAAAAAATCCGGGCAAAGCGTTAAATTTACTGGATGAAGCTATTTAAACCAGAAATTTTCCAGGGGAATTTCAGGAAGAAAAAATATTTTGAAGGTTGGTATTTCAAACATGTTTCTGAAAACAGGAAGCATGTATTTTCATTTATTCCGGGAATTTCGCTCACTCCAAATGACAAGCACGCTTTTATTCAGTTTATCGATGGCATTAACGGCCAAACTGAATATATCCGTTTTCCGCTTGAAGCGTTTAATTTTTCAGATGAAAAACTGGAGTTGTGGATTGGCGATAACTGGTTTTCTGCCGATGGAATCAGTCTCGATATTAAAACAAAAATCTTCAGGGCTTATGGAGAAATTGAATATTCAGGAATGATAAAATACCCCAAAACACTTTTGTCACCCGGTATAATGGGTTGGTATTCTTATATCCCGTTTATGGAGTGCAAACACGGAATCGTGTCGGTTTTGCACCAGCTAAAAGGTTCTTTAAGGCTGAATCATTACGAAACCCATTTTTCAGGCGGGAAAGGCTACATTGAAAAAGACTGGGGAACTTCTTTTCCCGAATCATGGATTTGGCTGCACAGCAATACTTTTAGCGAGCCCGACTGTTCATTTACTTTTTCGGTAGCTAAAATTCCATGGATGGGCAGTTTTTTCATCGGGCACATTTGTTTCCTTTACATTAAGGGGCAGTTTTACATTTTTGCCACATACAATAATTCGAAAATTAATAAACTTGGTTTCGCAAATAAAACGCTGGAAATTGAATTAAGAAGGAAAAATCTGATGTTGAAAATCAAGGCCGTTCAGAAACAATCCGGAAGCCTGAAAGCGCCTGTAACCGGAGAAATGAGCAGAATGATAAAGGAAAGTATTGACTCGGAAATTGAAATTACTCTAACGAATGAAAAGGGTAGTTTGCTGCATGCATTAAAAGGCGAAAGGGCAGGGATGGAAATTATTGAAAAAATATTGACCTATTTTTAAATATCGCTAAATCAATAATTTTCGTTTACTTTGAAACCCGAAAAGTAACCGGTATTTTAACGGCCGGTGAATTACGTAAAAATGCACTTTAACAATGAAATTTTCTGAATTAGGAGTACATAACGATATACTCGATGCCATTTCGTATATGGGGTTCGAAAAAACCACCCCGATACAGGAACAGGCCATACCCAAAATTTTAAACCAAAAAGATTTAATCGCCTGTGCGCAAACAGGCACCGGCAAAACGGCTGCTTTTATTATTCCTGTACTGGATTTGATTCTGGATCAACCCTCAGGCGAAACATCAACCCTCATTTTGGTTCCCACCCGCGAACTGGCCGTGCAAATCGACCAGCAGGTGCAAGGAATCGCCTATGGTCTGGGAATACATTCAATTGCTATTTATGGCGGCAGCGATGGCGATGACTGGGGCCAGCAAAAAAAGGCGCTCACACAGGGAGCCGATATGGTAATTGCCACTCCGGGAAAGCTCATTGCCCACCTGAATATGGGCTATGTGAAATTCGATACCATTAAATATCTTATTCTTGATGAGGCCGACCGTATGCTGGATATCGGTTTTTACGAAGACATCATAAAAATTATTTCATACCTGCCCAAAGAGCGCCAAACGCTCATGTTCAGCGCAACTATGGCACCCAAAATCAGGACACTCGCCTCCAAAATTTTGGTGGATCCGGATGAAATTAACATTTCAATGTCGAAACCGGCCGAGGGTGTATTGCAGGCGGTTTACCTGTGTTACGATAATCAGAAGATTGATCTCATCAATCATCTCATTTCCGAAAATCCGGAATATAACAGCATCCTGATTTTTTGTTCCACGAAAAGAAAAGTTACCGAACTCGCCGCTTCGCTGAAGAAAAATAAATTTTCAGCCGAACCAATTTCTTCCGATTTGGAACAATCCGACCGCGAAAAAGTCCTCCAGGCCTTTAAAGCGCGGCGCACACGCATTTTGGTTGCTACCGATGTGCTAAGCCGCGGAATTGATATTAAGGAAATCAATCTCATAATTAATTTTGATGTGCCGCACGATGCAGAAGATTATGTTCACCGTGTAGGACGCACTGCCCGTGCTGATGCTACCGGAGTGGCATTAACACTGGTAAACGACAAGGAGATGGGGCAGTTCTCGCAGATTGAAAAGCTGATTGAGCGTGAAGTCATAAAACTGCCGCTACCTGAAGGAATGGGTAAAGGCCCGGAATGGAAGAGCTACTCTCCGGCTAGGAATAAAGGAGGCAAAAGATTTAAAAATAAAGGAAAGGGGAATAATCCTTCCAAAAAGTTTTCGAAAAGGAATTCTAAAAAATAAAACCAGTGCAGTTCGCCAGACTAATTGCTTTGGTTGAAATGTTTTTATTGCCCCGAATCAAATTATTGCGTACCTTTTTCATTCAAATTTTTGTGTTTTGATAATGAAATCAAAAAAAATGAACAGATGAAGGCTGGTACATTTATTCTGGTAGTGTTTTTTGTTTTAACCCTGGATATTGCTGTTTTTGCACAGCCTGTAGAAAAGGATACTTCTGTTATCAGAATTGAGACGAGCGACGGGAATGAATTTGTTGGGAAAATTATCTCCGAAGATTCGTTGAGAATTTATTTTTCAACAAAAAATTTGGGTGAAATTCCAATTCTGAAGAAAGACATTAAATTACGTGAAAGAGTCAATGTTCAGCAAATCAGGGATGGCGAAATCTGGTTTCCCAATCCTCAATCTACCAGGTATTTCTGGTCGCCCAACGGATACGGACTAAAAAAGGGAGAAGGGTATTATCAAAATATCTGGGTGCTCTGGAACCAGTTTGCTTATGGTGTTACTGATAATTTTTCGTTTGGAGGTGGCGTTATACCGCTTTTCTTTTTTGGTGGTGCGCCAACACCGGTATTTATCAGCCCGAAATTTTCTTTCCCGGTTGAAAAAGATAAATTTAATTTGGGGGCAGGAGTTCTGGCAGGTACTATTTTGGGTGAATCCGAAACGTCTTTTGGTATTGTTTACGGTGTGTCAACTTTCGGAACCCCCGACAACAATGTGAGTTTTGGACTGGGTTATGGATTTGCAGGCGGTAGTTGGGCATCTTCGCCTATGGTTAATTTTAATGGTATGTTCAGGCTTTCCAATCGCTGGTATTTCATTACAGAAAATTACTATGTGAATACTGGCGGAGAAGGAACCGGAATATTAACATTGGGTAGCCGCTGGATTATTAAAAAAGCAGCCCTCGATTTCGGGCTGGTGATGCCGGTGCAGTCAGGTATTGGTTTTATTGGTATTCCATGGCTTGGATTCACTGTTCCTTTTGGAAAAGCTTTGGAACAGTAATTCTGCAACTCGCAAAAAAATAGTTTTTCATTATAACAATACTTCGTTAAAAATGTGGATAACTATTTGAAAATGAGCAAAATAAACCATCGGAATATTTGATTAAACCCCTGATAATCAGTATCTTAA
>NZ_FQZE01000025.1 GCF_900141875.1 Tangfeifania diversioriginum
TAACAGATTTGTGGCAAAATCCATCAATACACTGACTGTCAGGGGGTTTGATTAAATATTTTGATGACTTGGTTTGCTCATTTTCAAATAGTTATCCACATTTTTAACGAAGTATTGATTCATCAAATCCGGTCAAAATAAAAATACAATTGTCACCGCGCTAAAGTACGGTGCTAATAAGAAAAACCATGAAACCGGAAATAAAAAATTTAATAGACGTTTCAAGATTTTACGGGCAAAAAAAAGAGTATGTGATTGCCGGGGGCGGGAACACTTCCTTTAAAGACGAAAAACACCTGTGGATAAAAGCCAGTGGTGTGAATCTGGGCGACATCGACGAGAATGGATTTTGTGTACTCGACCGCCAAAAGCTGAACGAAATCCCCAACCAGGAATTTTCAGATGACCCGGTTAAACGGGAAGATGAAGTAAAAAATGCCCTGCTCAAAAGTCGGGTCAATCCTGATTTGGGTTTACGTCCGTCGGTGGAAACATCGCTGCACAATTTGTTTAGCTATAAGTTTGTGGTACACACCCATTCAACGCTTGTCAATGGCCTCATGTGCAGCAATCAGGCAGAACAAAAAACCATTGAAATATTTGGCGAAGAGGTGCTTTATATTCCCTATTCCGACCCGGGGTTTGTGCTTTTTAAAATCATTGCAGAAAAAATTGAGGAATATAATAAAAAGTTTAATCGCGATCCGCAAATTGTCCTCATTCAGAACCATGGAATTTTTGTGGCCGCCAATTCGGTTGATGAAATAAATGCCATTTATTCCGATGTGGCCAAAAAGCTGAAAGGCACTTTTGACCAATTCCCGGAAAATATTGAAGAGCCTGTTTCTAAAAAACTAACCGGTGTGGTTCCGGCTATCCGCATGTTACTTTCTGAAGAAAAGCTGAAAGTGGCCACGGCCTTCAGCAGCTCAGTGATAAAAAATTTTATTTCCGGAAAAGAAGCTTTCAAAGCAGGCATCTCCCGGCCGTTTAATCCCGATCAGATGGTTTACTGCCTGTCGGAATACCTTTTTGTTGAAAGCAGCTCATCTGAAGAAGAAATAATTGAGGAGACCCGTACTAAAATTGCAGAATTTAAATCGCGCCGCGGAATATTCCCGAAAATTATTTTTGTTCAGAATGAAGGCGCAATTGCCGCCGAAGACTCTTCCGTTTCTGTTGGCCATTTAAAAGATATGGTGAACGATTTTTGCCAAATCAGCAATTTTTCAGAAAATTTTGGTGGTCCGCATCCTCTTACAGGCGAACAGGCTGCTTTTATCGAAAACTGGGAAGTGGAAAATTACCGCAAAAAAGTGATGCTGGGCAGCCAACAGATGGGGCGCGTGGAGAACAAATCAATTATTGTTACAGGCGCTGCCCAGGGATTTGGGGCCGGCATTGCCGAAATCCTTTTCAACCAGGGCGCCAACATTGTGGTAGCCGACCTGAACGAAGAGAAAGGAAACGAATTTGCCGAACAGCTCAATACCCGAAAAACCAAAAACAGGGCCCGCTTTATTAAAGTAAATGTGGCCGAAGCCGCCTCGGTAGAAAGCATGGTGAGCGAAACCGTGCTCAGTTTTGGCGGACTGGATGTACTGATTTCCAACGCCGGGATTCTGCACGCCGGCAGTCTCGACGAGATGGATCAGAAAACATTTGAATTGATGACCAGAGTCAATTACACTGGCTATTTTCTGTGTGCAAAATACGCCAAACCGGTGATGAGGTTGCAACATTCCATACGGCCCAACCATTTTATGGACATTATACAAATCAATTCAAAGTCAGGGTTGAAGGGCAGTAATAAAAACTTTGCTTATGCCGGCGGTAAATTTGGCGGAATTGGTCTCACCCAATCATTTGCGCTGGAACTGATGCCATTCAATATTAAAGTAAATTCCATTTGTCCGGGTAACTTTTTCGACGGTCCGCTGTGGAGCGACCCCGAAAAAGGCCTTTTTGTGCAGTACCTCAATGCAGGAAAAGTGCCGGGCGCCAAAACTATTGCCGATGTAAAAGCGTTTTACGAAGTGCAGGTGCCAGCCGGCCGTGGTTGCACACCCGAAGACGTGGCCAAAGCCATTTTTTACGTCATTGACCAGCATTACGAAACGGGCCAGGCAGTTCCCGTAACCGGCGGACAAAATATGTTGAAATAAACTCCGCGCCTCTGCGCCTTTGCGGTAAAAATTCGAACCGCTGAGACACCAAGACGCAAAGAATAAAGAAATATGAAGACAAAAGCGATTAGATTATACGGAAAAGAAGATTTACGGCTCGAAGAGTTTGAGCTTCCGCAGATAAAAGAAGATGAAATTTTGGCAAAAGTAGTGTCCGACAGTATTTGCATGTCGAGCTATAAAGCAGCCAAACAGGGGCCCGACCACAAACGGGTTCCAGACAATGTGCATGAAAACCCAATAATCATCGGGCACGAGTTTGCCGGCGAAATTGTGGAAGTGGGTGCCAAATGGCAGCACAAATTTAAGCCCGGGCAGAAATATTCAATCCAGCCGGCCATTTATTACGAAAATGGCCCGATGGGGATTTTGAGCGCTCCGGGTTATTCTTATCCGCATATTGGTGGCGATGCCACCTACGTTATCATCCCGAAAGATGTACTGGAACAGGACTGCCTGCTGGCTTACGACGGCCCCGGTTATTATCCCGCCTCGCTGGCTGAACCACTGAGCTGTGTGATTGGTGCCATGCATGCAAACTACCACACCAAACCGGGTTCGTACATTCACCAGATGGAGATTGTGGACGGCGGCAAAATGGCGATTCTCGCAGGAGTTGGTCCCATGGGACTGGCTGCCATCAACTACGTGGTAAACCGCAAGGACCGCAAACCATCGCAGTTGGTAATAACCGACATCGACCAGGGCCGCCTCGACCGGGCAGCGGAAATTTTTCCGCCTGCATGGGCCAATGAAAAAGGCATTGAATTGATTTATCTGAATACCGGGAATGTGGATAATCCGGTGGAAAAGCTGAAGGAGATTTCCGGTGGCGGCTACAACGATGTTTTTGTTTTTGCTCCCGTTGCACCGGTTGTGGAACAAGGAGATGCTATTCTGGCACACGACGGCTGCCTCAACTTTTTTGCCGGACCGTCTGATCCGAATTTTTCTGCAAAACTGAATTTTTACAATGTGCATTATGCTTACACGCACATTGTCGGTACTTCGGGCGGAAACAACGATGACATGGTGGAAGCGCTCGACTGTATGAGTAAAGGTCTCGATCCGGCGGGATTAATTACCCATGTTGGCGGGCTGAACGCCGTGGCAGAAACCACCCTGAATCTGCCCAAAATTCCAGGTGGCAAGAAATTGATTTACACGCACAAAAAACTTTCGCTTACTGCCATTTCCGATTTTGAAGAAAAAGGGAAAAGCGATCCGTTTTATGCTGAACTCGCCAAACTGGTGAGCAAAACCAAAGGATTGTGGAATGTGGAGGCAGAAAAATATTTGCTGGAAAATGCACCGGAAATTTAGGTCATCTGAGTTATGCACAATCTTTCTCCGGAATTGAACATTGCACTGAAAGCTGCCCGCGCCGGAGCTGAAATCATTCGGGATCGGTACGGTAAAATTCCTGAAACAAGGTTGAAGGCCGGTTCCGAAACCCTGGTAACCGACACCGATATCGCTGCTGAAAAGGTCATTCTGAAAGTGTTGCGCGAAAATTCTGACTACGGAATAATCAGCGAAGAAAGTGGGCAGACTGGCATCGCTGACGGCCCACAATGGGTGGTCGATCCGTTAGACGGAACTTCCAATTTTGCCCGGGCGCTGCCGCTTTTTGCCGTTTCAGTTGGCCTCATCCACGGTTCGCAGTCACTGGCTGGCGTTATTATCGACCCGGTGCTTCAAAATGAATACTACGCAGAAAAAGAACAAGGCGCTTATTGCAACGGGGAACGGTTGAAAATGCCCCGGTTCAGGAAAGATTATGGCATCAACCTGTTTCTGAATCACGGTTCATGCGATAAAGACAAACTGAAATATGCCGCTGTAAATGAGCGACTGGCGTGCGATTATCGGCTTCGCAAACTGGGCACAACTGCCCTGGAACTGTGCTACGTAGCCAACGGGTCGTTCGACGGGTTCATTTGCTCGGGCGATGAATTGTGGGATTTTGCCGCTGGAATTGTGATTGCTACCGAAGCCGGTTGCATGTTTACCGACTGGCAGGGAAATCTCTGGGAAAGGGGCGAAAACCATCTGCTGTTTGCCCGCCCGGAAATTCATGAAGAACTGATAGCAAAACTCAAGGGCTGATTAAAAATACCTTGAGCTTTTGTTGAAAAATAATGATTGAACAAGGGAGCAATATTTTTCCTTCAATGCTCAAACCACTATCTTTGCTTTCCGATGACTGATAAGAAAAAATATGTGGAAACGCCCTTGATGAAGCAGTATTACAAAATCAAGGACAAACATCCTGATGCGGTGTTGCTTTTCAGGGTAGGCGATTTTTATGAAACCTTTGGTGAAGATGCCATTAAATCGGCCGAAATTTTGGGGATAACCCTTACCCGGCGGGCCAATGGTGCAGCCAGTTATGTGGAGCTGGCCGGATTTCCGCATCACGCCCTGGAAACTTACCTGCCCAAACTGGTGAGGGCAGGTCAGCGGGTGGCGATTTGCGAGCAGCTGGAAGATCCCAAAATGACCAAAAAGATAGTGAAGCGAGGCATCACCGAGCTGGTTACCCCGGGCGTTTCCATCAACGAAAATATTTTGGAGAACAGGGAAAATAATTTCCTTGCATCAGTGCATTTCGATAAAAAAATGGCCGGCGTGGCTTTTATGGATATTTCCACCGGTGAATTTCTTACCGCTGAGGGAAATTTTGAATATGTAGATAAGCTGCTCAATTCTTTTCAGCCCAAAGAGGTGCTTTTTCAGCGGGGGAGAGGGCAGGAGTTTGAAGAGATTTTCGGCAATAAATTTTATACCTACAAGCTCGACGACTGGGTTTATACCCTCGATGCTGCCACCGACCGCCTGACCCGGCATTTTGAAACCACATCACTCAAGGGGTTCGGTATTCAGAACATGCCACTGTCCATTATTGCTTCGGGCGCTGTGTTGCATTACCTCGATTACACCCAGCACCTTCACATAAAACACATTACCGGCCTTAGTCGTATTGAAGAAGAGCATTATGTTTGGCTCGACAGGTTTACTATCCGTAATCTTGAACTGTTTTCACCAATTCATGAAGGAGGTAAATCATTGCTTCAGGTCATCGATAAAACCATCACCCCCATGGGGTCGCGGTTGCTGAAACGCTGGCTGGCCCTGCCGCTGAAAGATATCGACCCGATAAACGACCGGCTCAACGTGGTGGAATTTTTTCTGAAACAGCCTGACACCAGAGAAAACCTCGAAGAGCATTTACGTCAGATTGGGGATTTGGAGCGGCTGGTTTCAAAAGTAGCGGTTGGGCGAATTAATCCACGCGAAATGGTGCATGTGAAAAATGCACTCAATGCCATCGCCCCGGTAAAATCAGTTTGCGAGAATGCCGAAAATAAAACGCTGAAACGTTTTGCTGAACAGCTTAATCCATGTGATTTAATACGGGAAAAAATTGAGCAGGAAATTGTTCCCGATCCGCCAACTGCCGTGAACAAAGGTAAAACTATTGCCGAAGGGGTTTCGAAAGAGCTGGATGAGCTTCGCGAAATTGCCTATTCCGGGAAAGATTACCTGATAAACCTGCAAAAACGCGAGAGCGAAAAATATGGAATTCCCTCGCTCAAGGTGAGTTTCAACAATGTTTTTGGCTATTATATCGAGGTGAGAAATACGCATAAAAGTAAAGTTCCGGACGACTGGATTCGAAAACAAACACTGGTGAATGCCGAGCGGTATATTACTGAAGAGCTGAAGGAATACGAATCGAAAATTTTAGGTGCCGAAGAAAAAATTCAGGTACTCGAATCGAAGTTATTTAATGAGCTTGTTTTTGCTTTGTCGGAATACATTTCGGCCATCCAGTTGAATTCAAATATCCTGGCGCAGATTGATTGTTTGTTGTCTTTTTCTGCCTGCGCTTCAACCTATAACTATTTCAGGCCCGAGATTTACGACAGTACTTCTGTCGAAATCAAAAACGGACGGCATCCGGTTATCGAGCACCAGTTGCCTATTGGCGAATCATATATTGCCAACGATGTAAAGCTGGATCAGGAAGATCAGCAGATTATTATAATTACGGGGCCGAATATGGCAGGTAAATCGGCGCTGCTGCGCCAAACAGCGCTGATTGTTTTGCTGGCACAAATGGGGAGTTTCGTTCCTGCCGAAGCGGCTAAAATCGGGATTGTCGATAAAATATTTACCCGCGTTGGGGCATCCGATAATATTTCGCTTGGGGAATCCACTTTCATGGTGGAAATGAACGAAGCGGCCAGCATTCTGAATAATGTTTCGGACCGCAGCCTGATTTTGTTTGATGAGCTGGGGCGCGGAACTTCTACCTACGATGGCCTCTCCATTGCCTGGTCGATTGTGGAGCACCTGCACGAACACCCGCGTGCCAAAGCGAAAACACTTTTTGCCACCCATTACCACGAGCTGAATGAAATGGAAGGATCGTTTTCGCGGGTGAAAAATTTTAATGTTTCAGTAAAAGAGGTGGAGAATAAGGTGATTTTTTTACGCAAGCTGGTGAAAGGCGGAAGTAACCACAGTTTTGGTATTCACGTGGCTTCCATGGCCGGAATGCCCAAATCGGTAACTAAGCGTGCCGAACAAATTTTGAAAAAACTGGAAGGTGAAAAAGGGAAGGAAGACCTTTCGAAACCACTGGGAGAAATCGGCGGGAATCGCGAAGGGATGCAAATGAGTTTTTTCCAGCTCGACGATCCGGTACTCAAGCAAATCCGCGACGAGATAGCCACGCTCGATATTAACAACCTGACCCCCGTGGAAGCCCTGAACAAACTTAATGAGATTAAGAAATTGACAGGGTTGAAGTAGGCACAGGCATTTTTTTTTCAGAATTTTGTGATAACAAAAAAATAGCAATATATTTGCATCGCTTCTGAAAAAGGCAACCCGCTGAAAAGTGGGAAATCACTGATAACAGAAGAAGTTCATTACCATTAGCGAGAATAGCTCAGTTGGTAGAGCACGACCTTGCCAAGGTCGGGGTCGCGGGTTCGAGTCCCGTTTCTCGCTCGAAGGAGAGAAAAAGGGACGAGAAGTTTATCCCGATTTTTCCTCGTTTTTTGAAAAGGATGCCCGGATGGTGGAATTGGTAGACACGTTGGACTTAAAATCCAATGGCCCTATAACGGCCGTGCGGGTTCAAGTCCCGCTCCGGGTACCGCTTGCGAGAATAGCTCAGTTGGTAGAGCACGACCTTGCCAAGGTCGGGGTCGCGGGTTCGAGTCCCGTTTCTCGCTCAAAATTGAAAGGTTGCCCAAAAGGCAGCCTTTTTTTGATCTCTCCTTTTTGAGCTGGTGACTTTCGGTCACCTGCTCAATATAAAGAAGTTCACTTAAGAAGCAGTCATTTTTTATTTCTTCAGCTTTTTAACTTTTTTCCTTGATGAGAAGTATCCCCCGAAGGGATGCCTAAGGCAAAAAGAATCAAGTCCCGTGAGGGATGCCTATGGCGCTTCTACGCGCTCCAGACTTTCTTAACGGCTTTCGTATTACGGCTACTTCGGCCTAAAAGTCGGTTCATGTCCTCCCCGGCCCGCATTTTTTTCAAGCCCGCGCGCTTATCCTGATTCAATCAGGATTTTGATGGCTTCGAACTTGCAGTCCTGTGGCCTATTTTCATCGAAACCGGAATTAAAATGAAACCTTACTGAGACCGGGAAGCTCCGAATATATGAGGAGATCACCCGGCCGAAGTTAGGTTTTATGAAAATGGAGGTTAAAGATGAAAATCAGCCTTGAATTTTCTGCTTCGTCTTTGCTTCAAGGCAAAGATGAAGGCTCCCGGCAGGAAAAAATTAATCATTTAAATTCGTGATTCCTTTTTACTCCACCTACTTTTTAAAGTGTTCCCATAAAAAAAGGTTGCCCAGCGAGCAACCTTTATATTTGTGTATTATGTTTTGCAATTGAGCCGTAAACTGGCACTTAATTGAATTGAGAAGAAGCCAATTATCTACAGCTCTTTTATTTTGATGTTCCGCCATTTCACTTTTATGCCGCCGCCATCGTGAATTTGCAGGGCAATGGCGCCTTTCCCTTCGGCAATTTTTTCATCTTCAATGTCAACCATCTGTTCTCCGTTGAGCCAGGTGGTCACATGCCCGCCAACCACGCGAATCCTCATTTCGTTCCATTCGCCCATTTTCAGAATATTTTCTTTTTCATCGGGAATTTGTACCAGCCAGCCGCGACCGTACGATTCATAAATACCACCGGTGTCGTGATTTGGGGGCGCCACTTCTACCTGCCAGCCACTTACTTTGGTGCCGTCGAATGTGGATCGGAAAAATACGCCACTGTTGCCGTCGGCCTCCTGAAGGAATTCAACCGAAAGTTCAAAGTCGTCGTAATTCTTTTCGGTTGACAGGTACCCGTAAGCTTCATCGGGACCACTTTCGCAAATCAGCAATCCATCTTCCACGTACCATTTTTCGGTTCCGTGTACTTTCCATCCGTCCAGGTTTTCACCGTTAAATAATGATTCCCATCCACCGTTGCAGGCAATTACAACGATACTTAACGAGAGAACCAATCCTAAAAATGTAATTTTTCTCATTTGATTATAATTTTTGTAAAATTAATTTCCTCCACCTCCAAGTTCTTTTTTGAGCAGGTTAACGTTGTTTTGCAAACGCTTAATTTCGGCATCTTTTTCTTCTATTTCGGCCCGGAGATTTTCAGTTTCTGTTTTCACTTTCTGCAATTCCTGTTGAAGTTGCTCGCGTTGCTGCTCAGCCTGATTAACTTTCGACTCCAGCGATGAAATTTCATCTTTTTGCAAATTTAACTGAAAGTTTTTGTCGTCGATAACCGTCGATTGGTCCGAAATTTCTTCTTCCAGATTATTAACCTGTGCGCGCAGTGCCCTGATATTTGCATCTTTGTTTTCCAGTTCTTCTTTCATGCGTTGCTGCTCAAAACCAAAACTAAAACTGGTTTCCTGCAACGACTCTTTTTGTTCGGTAAGCAGTTCGTTAAGTCGCGAAATTTCAGTGTTCAGCGAGTCAATATACTGGTCTTTTTTTGCGTTGCTTTCGAGCAGTTCGTTTTTCATTTCCTCAAAATCGGCAATCAGGGCTTCAATTCGCGAGGCACGGTAATTGGTTTCTTCAGTGAGTTGGCGCACCTGTTCCTCTGCCTTCAAACGTCCGTCCTGCATCTCCACGAACTTCTTTTTTGATACGCATGAATGCATAAAAAGTCCGGACAGTATAAAAAGGAGTATAAAATATTTGTTTGTCATGTTAATTCTTTTAGATTTCAGCAAATATAACAAATAATAACAGGGTATTATAACGTTATATAGAAGTTGAATTGTATAGTTTTACTACTTTTAGTCAAAATTTTTAAAATGAAGAAACTGTTTCTGTTAGTTACAATAATTTCGCTTGGATTTAGCCTTCAGGCCCAGGATGGATCACAGATTATTCAAACCATAAAAGGGAAAGTGGTTGATGAAGCCACAAACGAGTCAGTATCTTTCACCAACATAAGTATTGAAGGCACTTTTTACGGCACGGCCAGTAATGAGGAAGGGGAGTTTGAGCTGAAAATTCCGGAAGAAATGGCTGGCGGTCAGATATTATTTTCAGCGGTGGGGTATAAAAATGAGAAATTTCCGGTAGATACTTATTTTGATCGCGAATACAATATTGTTAAACTGGAGCCTACATCGTATGATATTGATGATGTGGATATTGCTGCCCGGTCGAGAGTGCTTGAGCGAATTCTGCGCATGGCATCGGAAAATACGCCCTACAATTTTATTGGCGGGCCTTTTAACCTGGAATGCAGTTACGAAAATCTAAAAACAATTGATGATACTACTGAAGTTGTGCAAATGGCTGAGGTGTTGATTTACGATAAGGTAGGATATGTTGAGCCTTCAAAACTGAATGCTTTCAGGATGCGGAAATATGAAATTACGCCGGCCGAGCCAGCCTACACTTTTTCGTCGGGCATTTTGAATTTTGATGAACTGATTAGCATGGACTGGGTACGAACAGGTTCATCGGTTTTAAATCCGGCGTTGCTTTACCAGTTCGATCTAAAGCAGGAAGCGGAAGTTGAGGTTGACGGCAAGCCGGCATGGGTAATATCCTTTAGTCAGGATGAGCCCACATTCGCCGGGACGGGTGATTTTCATGCCAGTTCGTTCTCGGGGCAAATTACTGTTCTGAAAGAGGATTATTCGGTGAAAAAACTTGAAGGATCGGTTCAGTCTTCCAAACACAACCGGCAGGGAAAATCGCTGGCAGTGGGCAATTCCAATTCAAACTATTACAAAAATGTCTCCTACAATTTTTCTGTAACCTACTCGCAGCTCAAACCCGATGTAATCATGCTGAATAAAAAATACGATTACAAAGGCCGGCAGGTAGCCGAAAAAACCACCTTAACGATCAACCGGGTTCAAATGGCTGATGTTAAAGTGGTTTTTTCGCGTGATTATTTTCCGGCTTCGGAATAGTTTTTCAAATCAGAACGCGGAAACAAATCCAAAATTGAATTTATTGATGTTATGGTCGCTGTAGGTAAAATCGAGCGTGTATTCAGCTACTAATCTCACATTGCGCCTCAGCAGGTATCCCGCATGAAATGTGACAGACTGGTAATCGGCCGCATTAAAATCAGATTCCACCCAGTTGTATAGACCCAACAGGTACCATTTGGTTTGGTCGCCGCCGGGACTAAAGATGAGTTCTGCCATCGCCCCGTCGGTTTTCACATCCTCCATTTCTGCAGAACTGTTAAAGCTGCTGTAAATCTGTGAGTCGCTCCGCTGCAGATACTGGGCGTTGAGCGTAATTTTGGGCGAGGGAGCAAAAGTGAAATTAGGACCCCATATAAAAACTTCATTGGTTGATGTGGGTGCAAAGCTATGCATCAAATCTTCTTTCCCGGTAAAAGCAAAAGCCCCCACGTTTACCATTTTACCAAAATCCTGTGAAAGATGCAGCAGGAAATTTTTATACTTGTCATGGTCGAATACGCGGTTTTGTGCTTCTGGCAATCCATTGCCGTTGGTGACTTCGAGTGATACACCTGTTCCGGAGTCCAGCCCCATGGTAACCATCACTCCCTTGTCATACTTCAACCCGATTCCCGAATTTCCGATTTGCGAAGTGTAAAGCACATAATCTTCGAGCGACAATCTGAGTTCGCGTTTAAAGAGTGGGTCGGAAACCTGGAACTGTCCAAGGGCAATATCCAGGTCAATTCCAAAAAGGTCGTTATACATCAAAAAGGCATCTTCAACGCCGGCCACCTCGCCTCTTTCGCTAAAATAAAAATAGAAGTAGTAGGAGAGGCGTTCGGAAATTTCGCCACCGGAAAGCAGCTTGATGATATAAGGCGATGCAAAATCGCTTCGTTCGTTTCCGCCCATGTTGTAGGTTACAAAACCATCGAGCCTGACAGCAATGGGCAGCTCACGCAGTAACGATAACTCGGTGTCGCCGGTTTCCACGTAGTAGCGCGGCGAACTTTCCTCTTCCAGCCTGAATCCGTTGCCTGCAAATTCATCGCCGTAAGCTTTGAGTGCCGGAGCGGCGGGTGTGTGGCAGGTTGTGCAGCTCAGCCTGTATTTTCGGGCAAAAGCAGGAATTGCCTGAATTGTTTCAGTAATGAAAAAAGCAGCAAGAGTAAGAATTACAATAGATAGATTTTTTTTCATGATTATTTTGTTTTAAGGATAAACTGTAATTTCGGTTGAATGGCTGTTTACTTCAAGTGCTGTATATTCTTCTTCGGGCACTTCGAGGAATTCGCCAACAGGTTTTACAAGCAACCTGTAATAAAGTGTTGCAGTAACCTGAACCTTTCCGGGTTTAATTTCGAAGGGCAATTCAAATGTAAAGGTTTCTGTCTTGGTTTCGCGCGGCCCAATGCGGTAGTCAACGCCCAGCGAGGCGGTGTTCCATTGCATTATGGTCATGCGTCCTTCCGGGTCGAAATAGGGCATGCGGTAAATGCGGTCGCCAATGGGGACATCTTCTCTTCTGACGCCTTCAAAATTTTCAATTCCCAGCGGTACACCCATATCCTGGTAGGCCAGCACATCACTTGCAATGGTGTATTCTTCGCCTTCAAATCCTTTTTTGTCAACCGGAATGTGGAAAGTATTTCCGTCTTCATCTTCAGCTTCCACATGCAGCCACACAATGCGGTCTTCAACTGACCCGGTCGGAAATTTATGTCCTGTTTTTTGGTTGAAAAGCGTAGCCGTGAGGACCACTACTTCGCCCGGAACGGTTTCGCGAATATCGGGCTGAATGCGCAGCTCAATGGTTCCTTTGACTTTGCCGGGGTCGTGCCCGCCGTTGAAAAGGTGCATGCGGGCATCCGGATAAGTACTGCCTAGTTTGGCTGTGCGCATTTCAGTGTCGGGCATGTGACACTCCTGGCAGGTGACATCGTTTTCGGCATAAGGTCCTTCTTCCCATTCCAGCTGAGTGGATTTTACCCAAACCCCGAACGGACTTTTTTCGTTGTGGCAGGTTCCGCAGAGACGGGTGTCAGAGTGGAGGTCAATTTCCACAATTTCATGATTTGGTGATTCGGTTTCCCCCTTGCGGGAGCTGTATTTGGTGTCGCCCGGTTCGAGAATAAAGTTGAAGTTGTAGGCCGTGTCGCCGGAAATACCTTTTATCAGGTGACAAACTTCGCACGAAACTGATTCGTTTGCTCGTGAACCTTCTGAAGGACGGGGTGGCGGAAAATCGCCGACGAGATATGCCATGGGGGTGTGGCAGCCATTGCATCCGTCAACTGCTTCTTTAAAATCGGGGTCAGCCTCAGCATGGGCCACTGCCAGTTTAAAGTATTCGATTTCGTCCCAGTGGTGGGTGTAAGCTTCCGACATCATGGCCTGCTTCCATTGCTGGTAAAACTGGTTGTGGCATTGCGCGCAATACTCGGGTGTTTCAAAATCATCGTAATCAGAATCACCCGGTTCAATGCGGCTGTCCGATAATGGAAACATAAAACTAAAACTGACCAGCAACCCAAGTGTAATTATTCCGAAAAATGAAGGTGTAGTTAATTTTTTCATGATTTTAGTTTTAAGTTAAAATGTATTGGCAGTTTCACGCTAAAATGTATTGCAACTTTCAAAGTAAAATTGTCCACTAAAATTATGGAAATTGCAGGGCTTATTCAAATATGCGGGCAATGGTTAAAGCTTATGTTTAAAATTGTGAAATAATTCAAGAAGCTAACATGCAATGTCACAGGCATTACCCTGAGAACAGCGGGTTTCATAAGGATGTTAATTTATTTCTGTTCTAAATAAAAATAGTGAAAATGTTAAAATGAATTGATAGTGTTGAGGTTGTGTTTTAAATTTTTCATTTGAACAAATATTTCTTTGTGGATTTAAAAAAATGCTTACTTTTGCATCACCAAAATAAAAAACGGTGCCATAGCTCAGTTGGTAGAGCAACGGACTGAAAATCCGTGTGTCCCTGGTTCAATTCCAGGTGGCACCACTTTCAAAAAGAAAATCCCGCCGGAGTTGAAAAATTCCGGCGGGATTTTTTTATGCAGGATTTTTGGATTGTGTCACAAAAAAATCCGGCAACTGTTCGTGAAAACTGTTACCGGATGTTGAGGTCTCTGGCGGATTCGAACCGCCGTACGCGGTTTTGCAGACCGCTGCCTAGCCACTCGGCCAAGAGACCATTTCTTAAAATTGGACTGCAAATTTAAGAAAAATGCCTTTACAACCATACATTCCCCTGAAACAATTTTTCCGGATTAAAAAGAAATATCGCCGGATTTAGTTTGGGAGGTTAAATGAACACTGATTCTGCGGCAATTAATTCCGGCAGGCTGAAGTAATAATTTCGGTTAGCGAAGTTGTTCCCAGCGGGAATTTTTGTGCGATAAAATTTTCCCGTTGGCCCACCGGCGCAAGTGCTTGTCGCGCTCAGCAACTTTTGGGTTCAGACCTTCGTGCAGTTCGTTTTTCCGGCAGCCTTTTGGGGTGTCTGCACATCCTCCCTCGTTTAATTTGCTGAATGATGTAAACATGGCTTTACTTTTAAAATTCGACTCAAAGGTAGGAATATTCAATAACAGAAATAGGGATATTTGTCAGGTGAAAAATTGTTTTTCAGCATCCAGACAAATGGTGTGGTAATGAAATTAACGGGACAAAGTAACGCTGGCCTTTTCAATCTGGCCGCCCATTGGAGGGTTCATTTTTGAAACTTTTACTTTTGCGCTTTCTATTGAAGGGAATTCATTGAACAATGCATCGAGAATGCGCCCGGCCACGTTTTCAAGGAGGTGCGATTTTATTTTCATCTCCGTTTTTATGAGGTTGTAAACGGCCTGGTAGTTCAGTGCATCATCCAGATTGTCTGATTTGGCGGCAGCTGTGCAATCGGTTTTTATGGAAACATCTACCAGAAAATCATTTCCAACCACACGCTCTGCTTCAAAATGGCCGTGGAAGGCAAAAAAGTGCATCCCTTCAATTTCAATCAATCCCATACTTTTTTCGGCGAAATTAAGAATAAGTGATTAAAGCAAAGAAATTACCAGCCCGTTAATTAAACTGAGAAACCTTTTCTTAATTTTGCAGTCATTGATAACAAGCGTTTAAATAGTAGCAATATGGCAAATAACGACAACAACGAACCGGCGAAAAAATCGAACTTTATTCATTTACAGATTGAAGAAGATTTAAAACAGGGAAAAAACAACGGAAGGGTGCACACCCGTTTTCCCCCGGAACCCAATGGTTATTTGCACATTGGGCATGCAAAGTCGATTTGCCTCAATTTTGGAATTGCTGAGAAATTTGGCGGCAAATGCAATCTTCGGTTCGACGATACCAATCCTACCAAAGAAGAAATGGAATACGTCGATTCAATAAAAGAAGATGTTCGCTGGCTGGGATTCGACTGGGAAGACCGGCTGTTTTTTGCCTCCGATTACTTCGATAAATTGTATGATTTTGCCATTCAGCTTGTGAAAGAGGGCAAGGCTTATGTTGATGATCAGGATGCTGAAACCATCAGCACCCAGAAAGGAACGCCCACACGGCCCGGTTACGAAAGCCCGTGCCGGAACCGTACTCCCGAAGAAAACCTGGAATTGTTTAAGAAAATGGCTGCCGGCGAGTTTGATGAAGGCTCCCATGTTTTGCGGGCAAAAATTGATATGGCCTCGCCCAACATGCACATGCGCGACCCCATTATTTACAGGATTATGAAAGCCAAGCACCACCGCACCGGCGATAAATGGTGCATTTATCCCATGTACGATTTTGCCCACGGGCAGAGCGATTACTGGGAAGGAGTTACGCATTCCATTTGCACGCTCGAATTTGAAGTACACCGCCCGCTTTACAACTGGTTTATCGATCAGTTGCAGGAAAGCGATTACCGCCCGCGCCAGATTGAGTTTGCCCGGCTGAACCTCACCTATACCATTATGAGTAAACGTCGGCTGCTCGAACTCGTGAAAGAAGGCCATGTTAACGGATGGGATGATCCGCGGATGCCAACAATTACCGGACTTCGCCGCAGAGGATATACGCCTGAGTCGATTCGGAATTTTTCGGACAGGATTGGCGTAACAAAAGTGGACGGGATGATTGATGTGTCGTTGCTGGAATACAGCGTTCGTGAACACCTGAACAAAACGGCCCAGCGTGTTATGGGGGTTCTGGACCCTTTGAAAGTGGTAATTACCAATTACCCCGAAGATCAGGAGGAAGAACTGGAAGCCGTAAATAACCCGGAAGATGAAAGCATGGGCACCCGCAAAGTGCCGTTTTCAAAAGAACTGTTCATTGAACGTGCCGACTTTATGGAAGACCCGCCACGCAAGTTTTTCCGACTGGCACCCGGGCGCGAAGTGCGCTTGCGTTATGCCTATTTTGTTACCTGCAACGAAGTGGTGAAGGACGAAAACGGAGAAATTACCGAACTGCGCTGTACATACGATCCTGCATCGCGCGGAGGAAATTCACCTGATGGCCGGAAAGTGAAAGCCACACTGCATTGGGTGTCGGCAAAACATGCCGTTAAAGCTGAAGTGAGATTATACGATCGGCTGTTTAACGATGAAGATCCCAGTGGTCATAAAGATGTGGATTTCAAAGAATTTCTGAATCCTGAATCGCTGAGGATTTTGCCCGAATGTTATATTGAGCCGTTTGTGAAAGATGCCCAACCTCTGGAGCATTTCCAGTTTGAACGCGTGGGGTATTTTAATGCCGATTACGACTCAACTCCCGGTAACCCAGTGTTTAACCGTACTGTGCCTCTGCGCGATTCGTGGGCCAAAATGCAGAAAAACAAATAAATACAATCCAAAAAGAATTTTCTTGAATTACACGTGATATAAACTTTTTACCGATTCATTTCTTGTGTTAACCGAATGTTAAGCCGGTTCCCATGTTTTCATTTTATATATTTGGGTTAAAATTAACCGGAGAATATAAGATGGAAAAAGAAGCAACACAGAAAGCGAATTCGAGAATTGTTCTGGCATTTGTATTAATTGCCGTTGGTGTGCTCTGGATGTTAAAAAGGCTGGGAATTCATTTCGAATTTCCGGTTATTCACCTGAATCATTTGTTTATGCCCGTTCGCCATTTATTTAACGGCCTTGGGCAGTTTATTTTTTCCTGGCAGGTAGTGCTTATTCTGGTTGGCCTCATTTTAATGGCCGGAAAACGATCGTCAGGAATTGTGCTGATAATTGTCGGGGGCATTTTCCTTTTGCCCAAAATCCTGTTGTTTCCTCCGTTTAGTATCACTTATGTTTTACCGGTTGTGCTCATAGGTGCCGGAGTGGTTATGATTGCCCGGTATGTTTAATAATCCGGCTTCCGGAATATCCGGATTTTGGATTTGTTCAAAATGAAACAATTTGAAAAAGAAGAGATGAAAAACGAAACTGTATCGAATAAGAGGATTTTGTTTGGGTTGTTTTTGATAGCCCTGGGCGTGTTCTGGATTTTAGTGAAACTGGATGTTATTCCTGATACCTGGAACGATGTCCTTATTTCATGGAAAATGCTGCTCATTGGGATTGGTGTATTTTCAATGATTGGCGGAAACCGAACATCTGGTACTATTCTGATTGTTATCGGTGGTTTTTTTATGATTCCGGATATCGTTCAAATTCCCTATGAACTGCGTCGTATTGGCTGGCCTTTGCTGATTATCGGAATTGGTGTTGCCCTCCTGCTTACTTATCGAAAGGGCACTCAAATCCCGCAAAACCTCAATGGGAATCAGTGTTCGGTTGATTATTTCGATGACTTTGTGATTTTTGGTGGCAGGGAAGTATTTGTGAATTCCAATAACTTTCTGGGTGGAAAAATAACCTCCATTTTTGGCGGGGCCGAATACGATCTGCGTCAGTCGAGATTATCTGAAAACGGAGCAGTGATTGAATCGGTTTGCGTTTTTGGCGGCAGCGGGTTTAAGGTTCCTCCCGACTGGTCGGTGAAAAATGAAGTTACTGCCATTTTTGGTGCTTTTGAAGACAAAAGGGGAATGACCGCCCACGACGTGGTAACCGACAACTCAAAAACATTGGTAATTAGAGGATTTTGTGCTTTTGGCGGCGTAGAAGTGAAATATCAGTAAATTCGCCTTTACTGAATTTACATTGTAGAAACCATTTATGAATTTTAAACATCCTTTTTTATCAAAACCCCGGTTGGTAATCTATTATTTGCTTTTTTGGATTGCCACCGGAATCGCTACAGTTCTTTTAAAATGGTATTCATTTAATGTTGAACCCGGAACTGCTGCTGTTGAATTTTTTGCACTCCCGTTTTTGTTTGCCATTATAGGCACGGCAATCTGGTATGTAATTAAATTTTCAACCCTCGAAAACAACAGTGTGCCCCGGGTAATTCTTTCACATTTTATTGCAGCTACTATTATTGTTCTGGTTTGGCTCTACATCGGCGTTGTTTTCATCAAGCTGCTCCATCCGCAATCATCAGTTTATATCGATAACCGCATTCCTATAAATATTTTTATGGGATACGCCTTCTACGTTATTTATGTGGTATTTTTTTATGCCGTTAATTACTACGAAGGTTTTAAAGAAAAATTACGCAACGAAGGTAAACTGAAAGGATTGGTAAAAGAGGCTGAGTTGCATGCCCTTAAATCGCAAATTAACCCGCATTTTTTATTCAACAGCCTAAACAGCATTTCATCTTTAACCATGGCCGACCCGGTGAAAGCGCAGGAAATGGTTATCAACCTGTCGAACCTGATGCGCTATTCACTGAAACATGATCAGGTTGAAAAAGTGCCTTTTCGCGAGGAGCTGAAAAACAACAAACTTTACATGCAGATTGAAAAAGTAAGGTTTGGTAAAAAACTCAATCCGGTTTTTGAAGTGGATGAAGCGTGCCTCGATGCCGAAATCCCCAACATGATTTTACAGCCTCTTTACGAAAATGCCATCAAGTATGGTGTTTACGAAGCAACCGAACCGATTGACATTGTTACGCGTTGCAAAATGAAAGATAATATGCTAGAGGTGGTCATTCAAAATAATTACGACCCGGAAGCACTTAGTAAACGCGGCGAAGGAATAGGATTGCGCAACATCCGCGACCGCTTGCAAATTATTTACAACAATCCGCTTTTAATGAAAGTGGAAGACAACAAAACAGATTTTAAAGTAACTTTGGCAATTCCACAAAAAAATTAACCATGCAGGAGAAACTAAAAACCATTATTGTTGAAGATGAAGAACTGGCCCGAAACCTGTTGAAAACATTCCTGAAAGAGATTGAAACTATTGAACTTGTAGCAGAATGTGAAAATGGTTTCGAGGGGGTGAAAATGATTAACGAACTGAAACCTGACCTGGTTTTCCTGGATATTCAGATGCCAAAAATTACCGGTTTTGAAATGCTGGAATTGCTCGACCATAAACCACACATTATTTTTGCCACAGCCTACGACCAGTACGCCATTAAAGCGTTTGAATACAATGCTGCCGATTACCTGCTGAAACCTTATTCCAGGGAACGACTGAAGGAAGCCATCGAAAAGGTGGCAGAGCGGATTGAAAGCGAAGGCAGTGTTTCCGACGTTGCCGAAAAAATGAGCGAGTACCCGAAAGGGGAGTACCTCGACCGTATTGTGGTTAAAGACCGCCATAAAATAAACATCATTCCTGCAAGCGATGTGCGTTTTATTGAGTCGATGGACGATTATGTAATGATTTACACCCAAAACGGGCGCCACATGAAACAGCAAACCATGAAGTATTTCGAAAGCGCGCTCGACCCCAAAAATTTTATCCGCATCCACCGCTCCTATATTGTTAAAGTCGATGAAATCAACGAAATTCAGCAGTACGAAAAGGAATCGTACATTGTTATTCTGCACGACAAAACAAAGCTGAAAGTGAGCAAAAACGGGTATAAAAATTTGAAGGATATTCTTAATTTTTAAGGAATTGCATTATATTGCACCTGTAAAAAAAGAGTGTTATGGGTGTTTTTGTCGCAATAGTAATTTTAATCTTCTGGCTGGGGCATTTGCTTTATTCCCTTTTTTTTGTTGAACCCGATTTACTGTCGCCCTTTTTTTACCTTCACATTTTAATTCAGGCCTATTTATATACCGGGCTTTTTATTACAGCCCACGATTCTATGCACGGCACTGTTGCAAAAAGCAGAAGGCTGAACAATTTTATCGGGCACCTTTCAACCACACTTTTTGCATTTTTATCGTACAATGTTTTACGTAAAAAACACTACCAGCACCACCGTTTTCCCGGAACCGAAAAAGACCCTGACTTCTCACCCCGGAGCAATAATTTTTTTGTGTGGTGGTTTGTGTTCATGAAAAATTACGTTACCTGGTGGCAGATTCTTTTGATGGCTATTGCTTTTAATGTGTTGCTCATTTGGTTTTCCGAAATTCAGTTAATTGCCTTCTGGGTAATTCCAGCAATCCTGGCCACTTTTCAGCTCTTTTTTTTCGGTACTTATTTGCCACATCGCCGTCCGCATTCCCGCGATATGGAACCGCACAAATCGCGCACCCAGCGTAAAAATCACCTGTGGGCAATGCTTTCGTGCTACTTTTTCGGGTACCACCACGAGCACCACGAATCACCCACAACTCCCTGGTGGCAGTTATACAAATCGAAATAATAAATGGACACAAAAAAAGCAGTCTGAACTTTCAGACTGCTTTGAAAAAGTGGGGTGGAAGACCGGATTTGAACCGGCGACCTCTGGAACCACAATCCAGCGTTCTAACCAACTGAACTACATCCACCATTTATTTTGCGGGTGCAAATATAATATTTTATTCGTTTGAAGTCCAAAAAAAGAGAACGAATTAATGTCATAATATATTCGAGTGTTATTTTAACCGGACCTGTTCTCGCTGAACTTAATTTGCAGATTATTCGGGATGACCATTTTTTTTGGGTAATTTTGAAGCAAACTTCTGATTATGAAAGGGAATAGTTTTAAAAATATAATGTGTTTTGGCGAAATGCTTTGGGACATGCTTCCCTCGGGCAAAAAACCAGGAGGCGCCCCCGTGAATGTGGCCGTTCATTTAAAACGGCTGGGGCTCAGTCCTGTGGTTGTTAGCCGCGTTGGCAACGACCGGCAGGGAACAGAGCTCAAGGAGTTTTTGGGGAGTTCGGGATTGGATACCCGGTTGGTTTCTGTTGATGAAAAATTGCCAACCAGCGAAGTGCTCGTAACCCTCGACGACGAAAAAAATGCCACTTATGAAATTTGCGAACCCGTTGCGTGGGATAACATCCTGCCCTCGAAAGAGCTGGAGAAAAAAGCAGCGCGTTCCGATTTGATTGTTTTCGGCAGCCTTGCACAGCGTAATACCACTACCCGAGAAACACTTTTTAATTTGCTGAAAACCATAAATTCAACCCGCTTGCTGGACGTTAACCTCCGTCCGCCCTACGATGCGCCTGAACTTGTGCAGGAATTGCTTCGCCTTTCGGATTTTGTTAAGCTGAACGACAGCGAGTTGCAGCAAATTGCGTTGTGGAACCAGGTGTTTGGAAATGAAGAATATGTAATGCGCTGGCTGGCTTCCTTTTATAATTGCAGTGTTGTTTGCGTAACCCGTGGTGCAAATGGAGCAGCCTTGCTGATAAACGATAAATTCTACGAACACCCCGGGTTTAATGTGGAAGCAGTTGATACGGTAGGTGCCGGCGATGCATTTCTGGCGGCGTTAATTTCAAGCCTTTCAAAAAATCAAACGCCGCAGGAATCAGTGGAATTTGCATGCGCTGTGGGAGCGTTTGTGGCATCAAAAAATGGGGCTGTTCCGCAATATTCAGAAAGTGACATCAATAAATTTTTGAATAAAAAAGAAGAAAGTTAAAAAATGTGCATGTTTTTTGTAACAAACTGTGAAGTTCAGAGTCTTGTATTATTAACAGAAACAACAGAAAACAATTTAATTCGCCATGAAACCAATTAATCAGATTATTGCTCTGGCTTCAATTGCTATGTTATTTTTTACCACAGGGTGCATCAACGAACTGTTGGTGGATGGTAACGGCATTTCGGCCACCGAAGCGAGGATTACGCCCGACTTTTCAAAAATAAAATCAGAAGGAGAATTCGATATACATATAACTCACGGAAATGAATTTGATATACTGGTTGAAGCCGAATCGAACCTGATTCAATACATTGAAACAGATGTAAGCGGGAATACGCTACGGATTCATACCCGCGGGCTGCGTGATTTGAAAAACAGTCTGCCCATGGAAATTTTTATTACTGTTCCTTTTATTGAAGAGATTAAGCAAAGTGGATCGGGGACTATTACAACAGATTTTTTTGAAGGGAATCATTTTGAGTTTGTCATTTCAGGTTCGGGTAGTATTGAAACAGCAATTGATGCAAACTCCGTGGACGGGATGATCTCCGGTTCGGGGGCTTTATTTGTTTCAGGCACAGCAAAATCAGCTGATTTTGTAATTAGTGGTTCAGGACAAATCGATGCCTGGGACATGGAACTTCAAAGCTGCGAGGCAACAATTTCCGGTTCGGGCAGCATGTGGTTAACTGTTGAACAATTTCTGAAAGCAATTATTTCGGGCAGCGGAAGTGTATATTATTCCGGAACTCCCGAAATTGAAACACGCATTTCGGGTTCAGGAAATATATTTAATGAAAATTGAGTAAATTGCGCTGTATTTAAGAATAACTTCCATGAAACGAATTTTGGTAATAGCAGCTTTTTTACTTTTCTCCGGTTTGCTCTTTGGACAGGGATTTAACCAGGCTGTTGGCATACGCGGAGGTATTTTTAATCCCGGGATTGAATACCGTTATTATCTCAACGATTCACAATCGTTAAAAGCATTGCTCAGTAACCGGTATGCAAATGATTTGCGCGGCTTGCAACTACATGCACTCACCGAGTTTTACGAATACGATTTGTTTGACTTCTCGTACCAACTTGTTGTTTATTATGGATTTGGGGTGCATGTAGGCTATGAAAGCTGGGATGTGTTAAAAACCAGCAACAACGCAAGCTGGTACGATACAAAAACAGCTTTTGTAACCGGTGTCGATGGTTTGGTGGGAGCAGAATATCTTTTTTACGATTTCCCGGTTACCGCAGGGTTGGAAATAAAACCTTATATCGATGTTTTTGGGAAAAGAGGCATAGGCATTCAGATTTTCGATATCGCTTTTACAATTAAATATCTTTTTTAGCTTTTTTTTGAGGGGTACAATCAGGTTTAAAATTCAATGAAAAAAAACCGTGATTCAAAAGTATGAACCACGGTTTCATTTATGTTGGAATTTATTTATTGAATTAGGCACTTAAGCAATAATTTGTTTATACGTCACAGGTGGGGCGTTGACCATCCTGCTCAATAGGTTATCAAAAATTCCTTCTTTCATAAAGCTACGGTTAAACCGGTAGCAGTATTCATCGATGTATGCTTGTAAATGTTCTACCTGGTGATGCATTCCTCTCAGCCAACCTTTGAAACCCATAATTGCCCTATGTAAGTCAGGAAAATTATTTCCTTTCTTCCCGGATTCAACTTGCAGTAGGTTACAGAATTCCTTTCGTAGAGGCTGATATCCTCGCCATTTGTCGGTTTTTATACTGGCATCCTTTTCCAGTACCGATTCCAGGAATGTCCCCAGTTCTTTTGAATTGCTTTGTTTGATTACTTTTCCATACATACGGCTTATACCTTTTCCCTTTCTTTCAATGGCAAATACAACCAGTTTCTTTTTGTTGTTTTTACGTCCTTTGGTTCCTTCTTCCTGCCCACCAACCACAGTTTCATCGGCTTCGGCTTTTCCCTTAATTTTATGTCTGCCGCTACTTTTCATTGCTCGCATAACCTTTTGCTTGAAAGACCAGCAGGTTTTCTGTCTCAATCCAAGTTTCCTGCTCAGTTCTGTACTGCTGATTCCTTTCTTACTGGTGCTGACATAATAGACAATATAAAATGCTTTCAATATCGAAAACTTCAACTGGTGGAACAAAGTTCCGCTTGTGGGGGAAACTATTCGGTGGCAACTGGTAAACTGGCGGTCATATTTGCGCTTCCCCTTACAATAGTTGGTATGCCCACAATTTGGGCAAACAAAACCATTCCCCCATTTTAATTCAATGAGATATTCATAACAGGCATTTTCGTCAGCAAAACGCTCCTGAAACTCAAAAATCGTAAGGCTTTTAAATTTGTTCTCCATCTTTCATTACATTTTCCCCTAATTTAGCTACTTTTGATGTATTGACAAAATGCCTAATTCAATTTATTTATTTATTCGTAGAAATCTACATATTCAGCATTTTTCAAAAACTCAAGGCTTTTTTCAACGCTCACAATCGGTTCAAAGTTGTACTCTTCCACTTCTACAATTCCATACCGGGCACCTGATTTTTCGCGTTCGGCAAAAAGCCGTTCGAAATCGATTTCGCCACTTGCGCCAACTTCTTCTTTATCTTTTATGTGCCAAAGTTCAAATCTTCCGGGGTGTTCGTCAAAATAAGCAACCGGATCTTTTCCGCCCTCAATAATCCAGTATAAATCAAGCTGGAACATCACTTTTTCAGGATCGGTCAATTCGAGCATCCAGTCATAAACCGGCTTGCCTTCAAGTTCGGTTGTAAACTCGTTGGCGTGGTTGTGGTAACCAAAGCGAATGCCTTTTTGGTTGCATTTTTCACCCACTGCATTAAAGTATTCGCAATAGCGTTTTAACCCGTCAAGGCTTTCGTAGCCTGTACCGCCCATCCAGGGCTGTACAATCCATTTTACTCCGGCTTCGGCATGGGCATCAATGCACTCATCCCACCAGGCCATTGTCTGATCCCAATTTTCTTCAGTGGGTACATCCTGTCCGGTATGGGAACCCAGGAACTGTAGTCCGTTGGTTTCGCAAACTTCTTTGAATTCTGCTGGCGACATGCCGTAAAACTTGCCATCGGCATAACCTGCCGCTTCCACAAATTTGTAGCCCATTTCGCCCACTTTGGCTACTGTTGCTTTGGCATCCTCATTCATGTCCTGGCGTACAGAGTATAGCTGCAAGCCAATGAATTTTTCCTCTGGCTGTGGGTCACAGGCACTGAAAACCTGTGTGATTAATGCTGCCATTCCGGCAAAAAATAAGAACCTGATTACTCCTTTTTTCATCATCTTTTTTTAGATTTTTATGGTTTATTAAAATTTTGATTCAAATTTATTTAAATCTTTCTTTTATATGCCCAGATTAGGATAAGTTTTTTGGAAATGTGTGGTTTGCCAGGGCACAATTTATTCTTGCGGAAAAATGTAACCCGGGGACAAAAAAAATAGTTATACCTTTGAAGGTATTTACTATCTGATTATGGATACAACTGAGATTTTAATTAAAATTCGCAAAATTGTTCGGTCAATAAATCTGGAATCGAAAAAAATTCAAAAGGAGCATGGTGTGAGCATTCCACAGATTTTATGCCTTCAGTTTTTGCGCAATTCAACAAATTATCAGGCCGGACAGGGAGAAATACGTAAATTTTTAAACCTCAATTCAAGTACGGCTAGCGGCATTATTAACCGGCTCGAAACCAAAGGGCTGGTTGCGCGGCTGCCTAAAAGGGGCGATAAACGTACGGTTACAATTGCTCTTACTTCTAAAGGCGATCAGTTAATGCAGGAAATTCCTTCGTTGCTTCACGAGCAATTGACTGAAAAACTGGAAAATCTGGACGATTCAACACTTGAAAACATCCAGACGAGCCTTGAGCTGCTGGAAAAGCTTCTGGAGCTTGATCACTTGGAAGCTTCTCCGCTTATTGCCAACGATGATTTTACCGATGCAAGCCTTAACAATTGAGCATTTTGTAATAAATGGAAATGATTTCTGTAAAAACAAATTCAAATTAATTCAATGTTAAACAAGGCTTATGTTAAGTTGATTGTGGTTTGTTTAATTGGTTGTTAACAAGCGGTTTGGTTGGATTCTGTTGCATTTGAGTGATTAAGGTCACATTGGCTGTATTAAATAATTTAACTATTTTTGTTCGCATAGAAACAATTATGAAAGAAATGGATATATTTAATGACGCGCAACAAGAGATTGCCCGGAAGATAAAACCTGAAAGTAACATCTCGAACTGGAAGGACTGGAAATGGCAATTAAAGAATTCTGTTAAATCAATTGACACCTTTGAATTACTTACGGGGATTAAATTTCCTGAGGAGCAAAAAAGTCAGTTGAAAACGACTCTCGACCGCTTTCCTTTGTCAATAACACCTTATTATCTCTCGTTAATTGATACTGATAATTATGAAAACGACCCGGTATTTAAGCAATCTTTTGCCAATGTAAATGAATTAACCGTTCTGAAAACAGATATGGAAGATCCGCTTTCAGAAGATACCGACAGCCCCGTGGAAGGAATCACACATCGTTATCCCGACAGGGTACTTTTTCATGTGAGCAATGTTTGCTCCATGTACTGCCGCCACTGCACGCGTAAACGGAAAGTGGGTGATATTGATTCCATTCCCAGCAAAGAACAGCTCAAAGAAGGAATTGAATACATTAAAAATACACCGCAGGTACGCGATGTACTGCTTTCGGGTGGCGACCCGCTGATGTTGCCAGACAGCTACCTCGACTGGCTGCTTTCCGAAATTACCGCAATACCGCATGTTGAAGTAGTTCGGTTGGGTACCCGGATGCCGGTTGTTTTGCCCTACCGCATTACCGAAGATTTGATAAAAGTGCTGAAAAAATACCAGCCGCTTTGGATTAATACACATTTCAATCATCCCAGAGAAATTACTGCATCGTCGCGCGAAGCACTGGCAATGCTTGCCGATGCCGGTTTTCCGCTGGGTAACCAGTCGGTATTGCTGGCCGAAGTGAACGACTGCCCGCGAGTTATGAAGAAACTGGTACACAAACTGGTTCAAAACCGCGTGCGTCCGTATTATATGTACCAGTGCGATCTGTCCGAAGGGTTGGCGCATTTCCGCACACCGGTCGGAAAAGGGATTGAAATTATGGAAAGCCTGATTGGGCATACCTCAGGTTTTGCCGTGCCTACTTATGTGATTGACGCACCGGGTGGAGGAGGGAAAATACCAATTATGCCTACTTACATTATTTCGTGGTCAACCAATAAGGTGGTGCTTCGTAATTACGAAGGAATTATTACAACCTACCAGGAACCCGAAAGTTATGAGTCCAAATTTTGCGACCGGAACTGTGAAGAATGCAACCTCGATTTAAACCTGGATGAAGAGCCCGATGAAGTAGAAAAATCAATTGGTATTGAAAAGCTACTGGCTGATTACGACAATACAATTTCTTTAATTCCTGATAATAACGAACGTCATAACAGGAGGGAAAATGGTGATGGAAGATAAATTTGAAAAAATAGGTGATTCACTAATACAACACGGTAAATTCAATAACCGGATTTACTTAATGAAAACTACCCCCAAGGGAACTTCGCGAATTATATCCAAAATGGATAAACTTGCCGAAGAAAAAGGGTACACAAAAATAACAGCTAAAATTTTTGCCGATTCTTTTCCCCGGTTTCTACTTGCCGGTTACAGGGTAGAAGCATACATTCCTGGTTATTTTAACGGCGAGTACGACTGCATGTATGTTTCAAAATTTACCGATGAGAAAAGAAAAAAACTGCCTGTAATTGAGATGAAACGCTTCAGGGAGTTGCTTAGAGAAAACCCAACTAACGGGAAAACGCAGCCGGTTGATTTGCCCCAAAAAGAGTTTGTGCCAGGCAGCCTGGACGAAAACGATGCAGAGGCAATTACAGAGGTTTTTAAAAGGGTATTTGAAACCTACCCTTTCCCGGTTCACAATGCAGAATATATTAAAAGTACCATGCAAAATAATTCAGCACAGTATTTCGGCATTTGGGACGAAGGTAAGCTCATTGGAATTTCCACTGCAGAAACCGACTGGAATTACAAAAATGCCGAAATGACCGACTTTGCTGTTTTACCCGAATACAGGGGGCAAAAACTGGCTTTCAGATTGTTGGAGTATATGGAAAAAGAGATAAAAAAGGCCGGAATAAAAACAGCCTACACCGTGGCCCGCCTGAGGGAATTAGGAATGAACAAAACCTTTATGAATGCAGGTTACAAGTACACGGGAACTCTTGTGAAAAACACCCATATTGGTGGAAGCATCGAGAGTATGAACATCTTTTATAAAAAATTATAATTATATGCATTTAGGAAAACTGTGTAAGTATGCATCAGTATGTACAGTATATCAGAATGAAAATGAAGAAATAGAAAAACCAATTTTTCTTGTCAGGAATGTATTTTGCAACCGCGGTGCCAAAGGGTGGCACAATTGCAAACGTTTTCTGGCATACGAAGAAGGGAAAAAAGTGGATGACAGCATGACCCCCTACGGATGAAAAAATAAACGTTAATTTCTATATGGCGAGAATTAAAGATAAAACAGAAAAGAAAATTGTTCAATTTTTAGATGAGAATGGGCCCAGTTTTTTGGGCGAAGTGGTGAAAGAACTGAAATTGTCTTATTCGAAAGGGCTGGAACACGTAACACAGCTGCTTTCAAAAGGCATCATAAAACACTCTGATCCGCCCTTACAGTACGAACTGAATTCAGAGCAAAAGTAATTCAATGCACTGGATTGATTATTCAATATTTGGGGTTTACCTGACTGCTATGTTGGGGATTGGTTTTTACTTTATGCGTAAAAACAAGTCGGCCGATGATTATTTTGTCGGTGGGCGAAAAATGAGCGCTTTTCATATTGGCTTGTCGGTGGTGGCTACCGATGTGGGCGGTGGCTTTTCCATTGGCCTGGGCGGACTGGGTTTTGTTATGGGGCTTTCCGGTTCCTGGCTGCTTTTTACCGGGCTTATTGGCGCCTGGCTCAGTGCGGTTTTGCTCATTCCAAAAGTTTCCAAATTAGCCACGAAACATAATTTTTTATCTTTCCCGCAATTTCTCGAAAACTTATTCAATGGGCGTGTTGCCCTCATTGCCGGATTAATTTCGGCCATTGGCTACCTGGGGTTTACAAGTTCTCAGATATTAGCAGGTGCCAAGCTGGCTTCGGCAACTTTCCCTAATATTTCATTGCAAACCGCACTCATTTTAATGGGGATAATTGCAGTGGTTTATACCTCGATTGGAGGCATAAAAGCTGTGATTTATACAGATACATTCCAGTGGCTTTTGCTTTTATCGGGATTGGTTTTTGTTGCCCTTCCGGTGGCTTATTTCGGAATTGGCGGTTACGAAACTTTGCAAAATACATTACCCGATAATTTTTTCAGTTTAACGGCTGTTTCGTGGCAGCAAATTGTCAACTGGTTTATCACTATCGTTCCCATTTGGTTTATCGGAATGACGCTTTACCAGCGAATTTACGCTGCCGGCAACAAGAAAACTGCCCAGCGGGCCTGGTTTGTTGCCGGGTTATTCGAATATCCCGTGATGGCATTTACCGGTGTGTTTTTAGGGATGTTTGCCAAAGCAGCTTTCGAAGACGGTATAATTGGTGCAGGAATTGAAGGGGCAATGGACCCGGAAATGGGACTGCCCATCCTGCTGCGGACGATTCTGCCGGTTGGTTTAACCGGACTTATTTTGTCCGCTTATTTTTCTGCGATAATGTCAACGGCCGATAGCTGTCTCATGGCTTCATCGGGCAATCTCATTACCGATATCTTTAAAAAACATAAATCCGGGAAAATAATGTTGCTTTCGCAGGCAACAACACTTGTTCTTGGAGCAATAGCGCTGGTTGTGGCATGGAAAGTTCCCAACGTACTCGATCTTATGTTGCATTCCTATTCATTTATGGTGTCGGGATTGTTCATCCCGGTTTTAGCGGGTATTTTCATGAAGAAGAAAAGTGCAAACGGAGCTTTCTGGTCAATGATTATCGGGGGATCGGTTACGCTTTCGTTGATTTTAAGCGGGCTGGAACTTCCATTGGGTTTAGATGCCAATTTTTACGGAATTATCCTTGCAGCACTCACTTACGCGCTGTTTCATTTTATTGAAAAGCCCGGTGATTCTCCAGTCGTTTCATCTTCCAAAGTCTGACAGAAAAAAATAATTTTGTGCCATTAAAAAATGGGTTGAAACACCCCTGGATTTTTCAGGTTGAAATGTTAAAATTCATTGGAAGTTACATCTGTACTACCGAAAATGAAAAAAGTGGAATACAAAACACCTGTTGAGCTGAAACTCCTGACGGAAAGAAAGCGGCGGGAGACGCAACAGCTTATTAAAAAGTTGAAAAAACTGAAGTCGAAAAAACTCGATGAAATAGTTCACAATTTGCACGATGAAGCATTTTCAACTTTTGACTGCCTCGATTGTGCCAACTGTTGCAAAACCATTGGGCCACGACTCATCGAAAAAGACATTGACCGGCTGGCCAAACATTTCAAAATGAAACCGTCGGCCTTTATTCAGCAATATGTGAAAACCGACGAAGACGGGGATTTTGTTTTTAACACAGAACCTTGTCCTTTTTTACTGCCCGACAATTACTGCATGGTGTACGAAAACCGCCCCAAAGCCTGTCGCGACTATCCGCATACCGACAGAAACCGGTTTCATCAAATCCTGAACCTGTCACATAAAAATTGCGAAACCTGCCCGGTGGTGTATGAGATTTTTGAAAGTCTGAAACATAATTTCTAATTAAATTCTATCCCCAAAAATGTAAAGATGTTTCCCGATGGTTTTATGTTTCAATTGTCGGAAGTTGAATTTGAATACTTGAAATCGCAATTTGCGACACCAAGTCAACTGGAAACTACAATAATGTTTTATATGAACGTTGAATGTGTAATTTTCGGCTTTTTCGGGAAAACAATTTTATATTTGTTAGGGTATTTCAAACGACTAAAGTAATACACAAGGTATTAAAAAATTAAACCATGGAAATTCAAATACAAAACGGAAAAATATTTGCGCCTTTAAAAGACAAGTGGCTGGTATTAAAACCGGAAGAAGAAGTTCGTCAAAAATACCTGTTACGTCTGGTTAATAAATATGGTTTTGAGCTGGATCAAATGACGCAAGAAGTTCAGGTGAGCAATTCCCAGCGCGGGCAAGGGCGTGCAATGGCAGATATCGTGGTTTGGAAATCCGCAAAAGATAAATCTGAAAATAATAGCCCGGCAATTGTTGTAGAATGCAAAGCAGAGCATATCACGATTCGGGAAGAAGATTATTTTCAGGGTTTTAATTATGCTGCGTGGGCAGGTGCAGATTTTTTTGTGACCACCAATCTGAAAGAAACCAGAATATTCAAAGTAGTTAAAGGGAAAATGCCCAAAAAACTGGCAGAAGTAATTGATATTCCGGATGCAAATACAATCAATAACAGCAAAAAAGTAAATGAGTTATTAAAACAAACAAAGGCGTTTACACGCGATGAATTTTCCAAGCTATTATTTAAATGCCACAATATCATCCGAAATAACGATAAACTTTCTCCTGAGGCGGCGTTCGATGAGATTAGCAAAATCTTGTTCATAAAAATAAGGTACGAACGAGACAATACAGGCGCTCAGATTTTTTCTCTTACCGAATTTATAAAAGCAAAAGAATATGATGACAAATATAGAGCTGAGAATGATTTGCCTTTCTATCAAAAGCTTTTTGAAAATACAAAAAAGGATTTTAAAGACGATAATTTATTCGAACCAAATGAGGTTATCAGAATAAGGGAAAACAGTTTTGAAGCTATTGTAAAGGAACTCGAAATTTACAATTTGTCAACAACCTCTGACGATGTGAAAGGTATTGCTTTTGAGAAATTCCTTGGAAAAACTTTCAGGGGCGAATTGGGCCAGTTTTTTACGCCTCGAACTATTGTTGATTTTATGGTTGAAGTTTTGGATCCACAAGAAGGGGAAATTTTGTGCGACCCCTGTTGCGGAAGTGGTGGTTTTCTAATTCGGGCTTTTGAATATGTGCGTTCGAAGATTGAAAATGAAATCCAGGAAGCAAAGGCAAAAATTAAAAAGGAAACTTTCACCGTGGAATATGAAAATCTTTCGGACGATGAAAAAGAAAAAATTGATGCTGAAGTAATTGAACAATTTAATAAACTCAATTACGAACTTGACATTAATAATGCAAACAGCCGGTTAAGAGAACTCAGTTACGATTGCATTTTTGGAACGGATGCCAACCCGAGAATGAGCAGGACCGCAAAAATGAACATGATTATGCACGGCGACGGACACGGCGGTGTTCACCACAACGACGGCTTGTTAAATGTGAATGGCGTTTTTGAGAACCGGTTCGATATTATACTCACTAATCCTCCGTTTGGTTCACGGGTTGAAAAGAGCTGGAAAATAACCGAAGCCGATAAATTTACCGACCAGGTAAGAATAAAAAAATATCAGAAAAGATACGGTCCCGCTTATGATAAGGCAATGAACCAAATAAATAAAAATATTGGGAAACCGCTCATTAACCTTTATGAAACGGGTAAAATGAGCACATTAACTGAGGTGTTGTTTATTGAACGTTGCCTGAATTTATTGAAACCGGGAGGCAGAATGGGAATTGTTTTGCCCGAAGGTGTTCTGAACAATACCAACTTGCAGCGGGTGCGCGACTTTGTGGAAAGCAAAGCAAAAATTATTTTAATTACTTCTATTCCGCAAGATGTTTTTATTGCCTCCGGAGCAACCGTTAAACCGAGTTTGCTTTTCTTCAAAAAATTTACAGAAGAAGAAGCAACTGAATGGAACCGCATTGCTAAAAAAGCCAAAACAGAGATTACAAAAAAATACGAATCTCAAATAAACCCAATAGAACAAAAACTCGCATTAAGGGGAAAGGAGGCCATTCCAGCTAAAGAAAAAAAAGAGTTAAAAGGCCAATTAAAAGAGCTTCAAAATAAAATTGAGATTGAAATAAAAGCCCAAATTAAAAAGGACTTCGATTATCAAATACCTATTGCCGAAGTTGAAAAAGCAGGAATAAGTACCACCGGTGCCGAGATTGAAAACGAATTGATTCCGCTAAAGGAAGAATTTACCAGGTACCGTAAACAAAACCAATTGTGGGAAAACAAATTCAATTCCATCCAATATGAAATAATGGAAGATGGTAAAATGCTCCGTATTCCGATGGCCGGCGAACCTCAGGAAATTTATGGGTAGATGAAAAATACGTATTTACAAAATATACAGTATTCGAAATTTCATTTTTGGGATGTAAAACGATATATCAATCATCTATCTCTTGAATTTGATAATGCTGTGTTATTAAGAGATATTTTATTCCCTTTTAGAAAGAGCGTAACAAAGAAAGAACTACTAAAAAATGGATGGACTATTATTTCAAAAATAAATTTTCATGGACTATTATTTTTGCGTGAAATAAATGAAATACAATCTTATAAAGGCAATTTAAATCTTGTTCCTGAAAATAGTATCATTTATTCGAAAATTAATGTTCGACATGGTTGTGTGTATTTCCATAAAAAGGGACAAGAACCATTTGCTGTAAGTTCAGAATATCCCACTTTCACCTTTGATGCAGAGAAAGTAAATGGTGAATTTTTGAGATTGGTTCTAAGAAGCGAAGAATTTAAAAGATTACTAAATACAAAAACTTCCGGAATCTCAAAAGCAAGAGTAAAGGTAAATGAGTTTTTAGACATAAGGATTCCTTTACCGTCATTAGTAGAACAAAATAGGATTTTTGAAGCTTACAATAAAAAAATAAATCAAGCAGAAGAACTTGAGCAGAAAGCAAAAAAATTGGAAGAAGGGATTGAGTCGTTTTTGTCAAATGAACTTGGCATCGAAAAAGGTAAACGAAAAAATAAAAGTTTCAGATTACAAACAGTTTCCTATAAAGAAATCAATCGTTGGGCTTTAAGTTATTTGTTTAAAGAACAACGTTTTTTTATGGATAATGTTAAATTTTCAATTGTACCCTTAAAAACTTTAATTACTTTTTTTGAAGGGGGCAAAACACCATCTACTTCAAGAAAGGATTTTTGGGGAGGCAATGTTTACTGGACTTCAGCCAAAGATATGAAATCGCTGTTTTTAGATTCTGTGCAGGATCAAATTACTGAAACAGCAGTTAAAGAAGCCAAATTAAAGGTTTATCCCAGAGGAACTATTTTAGGAGTTTTCAGAAGCGGAATTTTACGTCATTCATTTCCTGTTACATTAACTCAAATGGAAACAGCAATAAACCAGGATTTAAAAGCAATTGGAGTAAACGAAGAAATTGTACGTAAAGAATATTTCCTGTTTTATTTAAAAACCTTTCAAAAATTTATTCTTGAAAGAGCGCAAAAATTTGGAGTAACAGTAGAAAGCATAAATACAGATGAATTTCTGGAAATTCCTGTTGTATTGCCACCGTTACCAGTTCAGGAAGGTATTGTTAAATCAATTCGAGGAAGGTTGAATGAAATTAACGAACTTCTTTCTAAATCAGCCTCTCTTAAAGATTCGGCGATTAAAGAATTTGAAAACGAAATTTTTATGTTAGATTGATATAAAATAATTTATCATGAGTAATTCGCCACATAATATTTATAACCTGTTTTCAGAAATCAAACAATTGATTGAGGAAGCAAAGCAAAATGTTGCGGTTACTGTTAATGCTGCAACAACAATTTTATACTGGAATATCGGTCAAAGGGTAAATAGTGAAATTCTTAATAACAAACGTGCCGAATATGGAAAGGAAGTTGTAAAATCGCTTTCTCAAAAATTGACTCAGGAATTTGGAAAAGGTTGGAGCGAACAACAAATCAGACATTGTCTACGCATTGCGGAGACTTTTCCCGATAAAGAAATTCTCTACGCATTGAGTAGACAATTGAATTGGACACATCTCCGAACAATAATGTACCTAAAAGATGAACTCAGACGTGAATTTTACATTGAGATGATAAAACTGGAAAATTGGGATACAAGAACACTTAACCAAAAGATTGATTCAATGCTTTATGAGCGGACAGCAATTTCAAAAAAGTCCGAAGAGCTGATAAGAAAGGAACTCAAAGAGTTGCGGGAAGAAAACAAACTAAGTCCGGACCTCGTTTTTCGTGACCCCTATTTTCTGAATTTTCTTGGGTTGGAAGAGAATTATAGCGAAAAATCATTGGAAGAGGCGATATTAAGAGAGCTTGAAAAATTCATTTTGGAATTGGGACAAGGCTTTACATTTGTTGAACGACAAAAAAGAATGTTAATTGATGGAGACAGTTTTAAACTTGATTTATTGTTTTATCATCGAAAACTGAAACGGCTTGTTGCCATTGACTTAAAGCTGAGTCGTTTTAAAGCCCGATACAAAGGTCAAATGGAATTGTATCTGCGCTACCTTGAAAAATACGAATTAGAGAGCGGGGAGAATTCGCCTATCGGATTAATTCTATGTTCAGAAGGTTCAAAAGAACAAATTGAGCTGTTACAACTTGATAATTCTGAAATTCGAGTAGCGGAATATTGGATGGAGTTGCCACCAAAAGAGTTGCTGCAAAAGAAATTACATAAAGTGATAGAACTGGAAAGAGAAAAATTACAGATGAAAAAGCTGAAATAGCCAACTTCTAAATGTTAGCATACGGAACAAGTAATATTTCAATACATTTGGCGTTTTATCGGATATACAAAAAGCGAATGAGCAGGAAGTTTATCTTCATTATATATTTTTTACTGGCCGCTTTTGCGGGGAAAGCCCAGATTGGCGGCGAAACAACCTACCAGTTTCTGGAACTGACTAACTCCGCCCGTGTGGCGGCTCTCGGCGGCACTCAGGTGGCACTAACCGATAGTGCCGATTTGAATTTACCGTTTCATAATCCTGCCCTGTTGCACAAAGGCATGCACAACACAGTGCTGGTGAATTACGTCAATTATTTTGCCGATATCAATTTCGGATATGCATCGTATGCCCGACATTACAAAGGGATTGGCAACTTTGCGCTGGGCATGCACTACATCAATTACGGCGATTTTAAAGAGGCCACCGAAGTGGGGGAGTTAACCGGGAATTTTTTCAATGCCTCGGAGTATGCTTTGAATATTATTTACTCCAGCCATTACAAGCGTTTGAACTACGGCGCCAACCTGAAACCTGTGTTTTCGGTTTTCGAAAGTTACAGGTCCTTTGGATTAGCTGCCGACCTGGGCGTAAGTTTCGGCAGTAAAGATAGCCTCACGCATGTGGCATTGGTTGCCAAAAACATTGGCGGGCAGCTCACAACCTACTACCAGGACGGTAATCGCGAGCCAATTCCATTCGATTTACAGGCCGGAATAAGCAGCAAACTGAGATATGCCCCGGTAATTTTTTCGCTTACCATGCACCACCTTAATCACTGGGATTTGGCAAACTCCGAAGACAATGAGAACAGCCTTGAAAATATGTACGAACGCGAGGAGAGCTTTGCCAAACAAATTATGCGGCATGTGGTGCTGGGTGTGGAAATTTTGCCGTCGGATAATTTCACGCTTAGGGCGGGCTACAACTACCAGCGCCGCCAGGAACTCAAGTTCGACCAGCGGCTTTCAACTGTTGGCTTTTCGCTGGGGTTTGGCGTGAAAATAAAACGGTTCCGTTTCGATTTTGCCACTTCGCGGTTCCATCTTGCAGGCTCCTCTAATCTTTTTTCGCTGGCCGTTAATTTAAACGACTTTTAGTTAAAGACGATCCTGTCCGGTTTTGAAAATCCTTTATCTTTGCTCAAAATCCATCAAAAAAAATGACGAAAAAGAAAATTGTAATTGCCATCGACGGGCATTCTTCTTGCGGAAAAAGCACGCTGGCAAAATCGCTTGCCCGCGAACTGGGCTATACGTACATCGACAGCGGAGCAATGTACCGTGCTGTTACACTTTTTGCACTCCGGAATGGGTTGATTAAAAACAGTAAGGTTGATGAGGAAGAATTGATTGCACGAATGAAAGACATTCGCATAACGTTTGAATGGGACACTGACACCGAAAAAAACACCACATTCTTAAACGGCGAGAATATTGAAAATGAAATTCGTCAACTGGAAGTTTCAAACAATGTGAGCCCTGTAAGTACAATCGCAGGGGTGCGCAGCGAGCTGGTGATACAGCAGCGCGAAAACGGCAAAAATAAAGGGATTGTGATGGATGGCCGCGATATTGGCACGGTGGTTTTTCCTGATGCCGAACTCAAAATTTTCATGACTGCCTCACCAGAAATCAGGGCACAAAGGCGCTACCTCGAGCTGAAAGAAAAGGGTGCAGAAGTAGATTTCGATAAAATACTGCAAAATGTGGAACAGCGCGATACCATCGACTCCGGCCGCGAAGTGAGCCCGCTCAAAAAAGCCGATGATGCTATTGTGCTCGACAACAGCCACCTGACACGCGAAGAACAGCTGCAGTGGGCGTTGGAAATGGCAAAAGAAATTATTGAAGAACATGAAGGTTGAAATACATAAACGATCCGGTTTTTGTTTTGGGGTGATTAAAGCTATTAAAACCGCTGAAAACGAACTGGATAACGAAAAACAATTGTATTGCCTGGGCGATATTGTCCATAACGGAATGGAAGTGGAACGCCTGGAAAAAATGGGTTTAAAGACCATTTCGAGAGAAGAATATTTTCAGATGAGCAACTGCAAAGTGTTAATCCGCGCACACGGAGAGCCTCCCGAAACTTACGAATATGCCAAAAAGAACAATATTGAACTGGTAGATGCAACCTGCCCGGTTGTTTTAACGCTTCAGGAGAAAGTGAAAAACTCTTACCAAAAAAGTTTAGCCGACCAGGGGCAGATTGTTATTTACGGCAAAAAAGGCCATGCCGAAGTAATTGGCCTCGACGGCCAGGCAGGGCACAACACGATTTTGCTGGAAAGTATCGACGATGTGGATAAAATTGACTTTTCGCGCCCGGTGTGGCTTTATTCGCAAACCACCAAGCGAATTGAAGATTTTGAAGCAATTGCAAAGTTGGTGAAATCGAAAATGAAACCCGGCGTGCCAATTGATATCAAAGACACCATTTGCCGGCAGGTTTCGAACCGTGTGCCCAACCTTAAAAGATTTGTGGGGAATTACGATTTGATTCTTTTTGTGGCAGGCAGAAAAAGCTCCAACGGAAAGTACCTGTTTACCATTTGTAAGGAGTCAAATCCGAATTCATACCCTGTTTCAAATCCTGATGAAATTAATCCCGATTGGTTTGAAGGTGTAAATTCGGTGGGCATTTGCGGGGCAACTTCAACCCCCAACTGGTTGATGGAAGAAGTGGCCGGTTGGGTCAATCAGCGTTTCAATTAAGCTTCTCCAACAGAGGGCTGTTTCTCATTTTTTTGTTACTTTGAACAAGGTTGAAAAATTTTTACCATGCCCAAAATGTTTGCCCAGGTTATTTTGCCCCTTTCGTTACACGATGCCTACACCTACGAAGTGCCGCTAAATATGCAGCCGGCAATTCAGCCCGGGCAGCGGGTGGTTGTTCAGTTTGGGCCCAAAAAATTTTATGCAGCCTTGGTGGTTTCGGTATCCGACGAAAAACCTGAAGGCTTCCAGGCCAAAGAAATTGTTCAACTGTTGGATGAAAGTCCCGTAGTGTTGCCGCAAAACCTGGGACTGTGGCGATGGATGGCCAGTTATTATTGTTGCTCCCTGGGCGATATTTTCAGGGCAGCGCTGCCACCGGGACTGAAACTGGAGAGCAAATCGAAAATTTTTTTAACCGGCAACGACGATGAGCAGCAGGTTTCCGAAAAAGAGCAGCTCATTATTAATCAGCTGCAGGATATTTCCACAGTGGAAATACTTCAGAAGAAACTGGGGAGCAGGTTTTCATACCCGGCCCTGCAAAAGCTGTTGAATAACAATGTTGTGCAGGTGGAAGAAAAAATCAGTTCAAAATATAAGCCCAAAACCGAAATTTTTGTGAAGCTGCATCCTGAGGTTGGCACCGAAAAACAACTTCACGAAAAAATAACTTCACTGGAACGCGCCAAAAAACAGAAAGCACTGTTGCTTCATTTTAGCGAAAAAACAAATGCGTTTGGCGAAAAATCTCAAAAAGAAATCAGTAAAAAAGAACTTTTTAAAGGAACTGATTTTAACTCCGCCCATTTAAACGAACTGCACAAAAAGAAAATTCTGAAAAAATTTGAGCAGCCTGTTTCACGCATTCTTGAATCTGAGCAAAAACAGGTGGACATTAATCTGCTGAACAAATTTCAGGAAATAGCACTCGCTGAAGTTAAGTCCATTTTCAGCAAAAAAGATGTGGCACTCATACATGGTATTACCGCAAGCGGGAAAACTGAAATTTATATCCACCTGATTGACGAAGCACTGAAATCAGGAGAACAGGTTCTTTACCTGGTGCCGGAAATCGCACTCACAACGCAGATTGTTCAGCGGCTGAAAAATGTTTTTGGTCCCAAAGTGGGGATTTACCACTCGCGCCTCAACAACCAGGAACGGGTGGAAATTTGGGAAAAGGTGCTGCAGTTCCGGCAAAATCGCGACAAAGGCTACCAGGTAATTTTAGGGGCACGTTCTTCGCTTTTTATGCCCTTTTCAAATTTGGGGCTTGTAATTGTTGACGAAGAGCACGAAAATTCGTTCAAACAGTTTGACCCGGCTCCACGCTACAATGCCCGCGATATGGCCGTTGTGCTGGGAATACAGAATAAGGCAAAAGTTTTGCTGGGCTCGGCAACCCCTTCTTTTGAAAGCTATTTCAACGCAAAAACCGGAAAATACGGACTGGTAAATCTCGATAAAAGGCATTCCAACATTGAGCTGCCCGAAGTGATGATTATTGATTTGAAACGGGTCTGGAAAAGAAAGCAGATGCACTCGGTGCTCAGCCACGAGCTTTTTGAACTGATGAATACCGCTATCTCAAAAGGGGAGCAGGTAATCCTTTTTCAGAATCGGCGAGGATATTCGCCTTATGTGCAGTGCTTTAATTGTGGCTGGATTCCCAAATGCCAGAACTGCGATGTGAGCCTCACTTACCACAAATACAAAAAACGGCTCAACTGCCATTACTGTGGTTTCAGCCAGCCTGTTAGCAATGAGTGTCCGGAGTGTGGTTCGCCAGATATAAAAACCCGTGGATTTGGCACTGAAAAAATTGAGGATGAATTGAAGCCGCTGTTTCCCGGTGCGCGTATCGACCGAATGGATTTGGACACCACACGCTCGAAAAATGCTTTTAGCAGAATTGTGCATAATCTTGAATCGCGAAAAACCGACATCCTTATTGGTACACAAATGGTTACGAAAGGCCTCGATTTTGAACACGTGAGCGTTGTGGGAATTTTAAATGCCGATAACCTCATTAATTTCCCCGATTTCAGGGCGCACGAACGTGCTTACCAGTTGATTTCGCAGGTGAGTGGCCGCGCAGGCCGGAAGCACAACCGCGGAAAGGTTATTGTGCAAACCTCGCAACCAGAGCATCCGCTAATTGAAATAATCAGGAAACAGGATTACCAGGAAGCATTCCAGTCGCAAATGGAAGAGCGGAAACTTTTTAAGTACCCGCCCTTTTACCGGCTGATTAAACTTGTTGTAAAACATAAAAATCCGGAGAATGTAAACCGGTTTGCAAACCAGCTGGCAACCAATCTGCGCCATAACAGTTCGCTCATTGTTTTGGGCCCCGAATTCCCGCTGGTAAGCCGGATTCAGTTATGGTATCAGAAAGAGATATGGCTCAAAGTCAGTCGCAAATTTTCGCCTGGCGAGGTAAAGAATTTCATTATAAACAACATTGATACTGTAAAACATTTGAAAGACAACAGTAGTTGTGTGGTCAACATCGATGTGGATCCGGGATAGTGGAATGTCAGGTTTGAAGTAACCAGTTGTGAGCTTTTCAAAAATTCAGTTTTTCAATCCAGAAATCTAATGGGTGATCTTTTTATGACAGCCTTTTTTTTATAGTTTTGTATTTCTTTAAATTAAACGGGTGAACGGGAAAGAAGTAAATCAAATATTCGAACAGTTCAGCCAAATGCGGGCCCTGGTTATTGGCGATGCAATGGTTGACACCTATCTTTGGGGAAAAGTTGAACGGGTTTCACCCGAGGCTCCCATTCCGATTGTTTCTGTTACAAAACGCGAAAGCCGTTTGGGAGGCGCTGCAAATGTCTCGCTCAATTTGCAGGCTTTGGGTGCTACTCCCGTTTTGTTTTCAGTTATTGGCAACGACGACAAGGGGCGGAAATTCAAAAAACTATTGGAGAAGAAGCAGCTGTCGAAAGAGGGCGTTTTTGTTGATCCAAAGCGGATAACCACGGTTAAAAGCCGCATAATTGGAAAAGGGCAGCACATTGCACGTGTTGATGAGGAGTCGGAGGACTTTATTTCCGGTGAACTGGAAAAGGAGATGGTTGAAAGCATCCGCCAGGAAGTTGAAGAAAATAAGGTGGATGTCATTATTTTTGTGGACTACGACAAAGGTGTAATTACTCCTTCGCTTTTTCAGGCAGTTAATAATTTAGCCCTCGAAAGAGGGATCCCCACAGCAGTGGATCCGAAAAAACGTAATTTCAATTACTATAAAAACATTGGCCTTTTCAAGCCAAATTTTAAAGAGTTTGTTGACGGCATTGGCCTGCCGCTCGAAAAAGGCGACCTGAATTCCCTCAGGCGAATTGCACAGGAGCTGAAAGAGAAAAATAGTTACAAGCTAATTTTTATAACCCTTTCAGAATTAGGGGTTTTTATCAGTAATGGTGCCAAAGAGCAGTATTATCCTGCGGTTATCCGCCATATAGCCGATGTTTCAGGAGCCGGCGACACGGTGATAAGTGTGGCCAGTCTGGCACTGGCAGCTGGATTGCCACCAAAAATTATGGCATTAATGTCGAACATTGCCGGCGGGCTCGTTTGCGAAAACCTGGGGGTAGTTCCGGTAAACAAAAACCAGTTGATGATGGTGATGAAATCGCAGGAATTTTAAATTTTTTAACTGCTCACTTCCAGTTTTTTAGCAACTTTTATTTTGTGTTGATAAAAATGCTTTCAGTTGGTTAAGGCTATTTTATTAAATTTGAAACCGATCATTTAAACAGAAATATTAAGATGGGAAAAATCGTATCACTGGCAAACCAAAAGGGCGGTGTTGGAAAAACAACAACAGCTATTAACCTTGCGGCAAGCCTGGCTGTTTTGGAGCAAAAAGTATTGATAATTGATGCCGATCCGCAGGCCAACTCTACATCTGGTTTTGGCTTTGATGTGAAAAATGTGCAGTCGAGCATTTACGATTGCATTGTTGATGGAGTTGAACCGGAAAAAGTTATTCTGAATACTGAAATCGGGAATCTTGACATCATCCCGTCACATATCGATTTGGTTGGGGCCGAAATTGAGATGCTTAACCTGCCCAACCGCGAGAAAGTTATGCGCACAGCCTTAACAAAGCTGAAAGATGAATACGATTTTATTTTTATCGACTGCTCTCCGTCGCTGGGGTTGATTACGGTAAACGCTTTAACCGCAGCCGATTCGGTAATCATTCCCGTTCAGTGCGAATATTTTGCCCTCGAAGGATTGGGAAAACTGCTGAATACCATCAAAATTATTCAGAACCGGTTGAATCCGGCGCTCGAAATTGAAGGGTTCCTGCTTACTATGTTCGATTCGCGCCTGAACCTGTCCAACCAGGTTTACGAAGAGGTGAAACGTCATTTTCAGGATATGGTTTTTGAGACCGTTATTCAGCGGAATATCAAACTGAGTGAATCGCCAAGCTACGGGAAACCTGTTGTTTTGTACGATGCCAGCTCAAGGGGGGCAATCAACCACATGAACCTGGCCCGCGAAATTTTACAGCGGAACGGGATGACACAAATTTCACAGGAAAAGAAAGTTATTGTTTAGATAAAATAGTTTGACCATGGTAAAGAGGAATGCACTTGGCAGAGGATTAGGAGCGCTTATCGACGATGCCGAAAAAATGAAACAAGCCGGGATAAGTGAAGTGGAGTTGAAAAAGATTGAAGCCAACCCTTTTCAACCCAGGTCGAAGTTTGATGAAGAATCGCTGAAAGAGCTGGCGGCCTCAATCAGCGAGATTGGGTTGATCCAGCCCGTCACCTTGCGGAAAACAGGTGAAGACAGCTATCAGATTATTGCCGGAGAACGACGCTGCAGAGCCGCACAATTGGCCGGACTTGAGACCATTCCTGCCTATATACGCAAGGCAAAAGACGACGGAATGCTCGAAATGGCCCTGGTGGAAAATATTCAGCGCGAGGATCTGGATGCCATAGAAATTGCACTGAGCTACCAGCGGTTGATGGAAGAACTGGAATTTACCCAGGAAGAACTAAGCAGCCGTGTGGGGAAAAAACGTTCAACAATTGCCAACTATCTGCGTTTGCTGAGACTGCCGGCAATCATTCAAAAAGGATTACGCGACAAAGAAATATCGATGGGACACGCACGTGCTTTAATTAATATTGACGATGCCGATGTGCAGGAGATGATTTACAACCAGATAGTAAAACATGGTTTTTCGGTACGCAAGGTGGAGGAAATTGTGCGCGACCTGAATGAAGATAACGACGAAAAACAATCGAAAGCAAAAAAACGGGAATTGCCCGGTAAATACAGGTCGATGAAAGGACAACTGGGGAAACTGCTTAATTCCCGGATTGGTATTTCAATGAATGAAAAAGGGAAAGGGAAAATTGTAATCCCGTTTAAGTCGGGAGATGATTTGGAACGAATTGTTAAAATTATTGAAAACCAAAATAAAGGTAACTAAAGAAGGTTTGCTCTGTAGTGAAACTTCTATTTTTGGGCCAAATTTGCTTATCGTGGATATCAGGGGTTTTTTGTTGAAAATTAGTTTGATCCTACTCCAGTTGCTGGTAGTATTTAATTTGCATGCCCAATTGGTTAATGCCGATACCATAAAACAGGTTGAAAAAAAGCCCGTAAAAGAGGAAGAGGTTCATTCACCTAAAAAAGCTGCCATTTACTCCGCCGTTTTGCCGGGGCTTGGACAGGCATACAATAAAAAATACTGGAAAATACCACTGGTATATATCGGGTTTGGAACTATCGGTTATTTCATAAAGTGGAACAACGATAATTACCAGTTCAACAAAATGGCCTATAATCATCTGATTGACGATAACCCTGAAACAAACCGATTTCAGGAAATTGATGCCATTAAATATTACGATCTGGACAACCCAACCCATTTTAACAACTTCAGGGACGGGTTGATAAAACGGCAGGATTATTACCGCCGTAACCGCGATTTGCTCGTTATTAGTATGGTTGCTTTTTACGGGATAAATATTATTGATGCAAGTGTGGATGCCCACCTTTTTAATTTCGATATCAGCGACGATTTAACTTTCAACTGGGAACCTTCTATGCTAAATATTAACGACAATTTAGTATATTGTTTCAACTTCAAATTTAACTTTTAGTATATGGTGATGAAAAAAATATTGCTTTTGGGGGGAATACTAATGTTTATTTTTTCAGGAACGCTTTCAGCACAAGAGGACGAGCGCCAAAAGATTGTAATGCCCAGAATGAAAAGCCTGGAAATAACAGATATAAATGAAGGAACTTTTGTGGCAGCTCCGGCTGGTTCATATTCAGGCAAACAACAAGGCAGTTTTAAAGGCCCGGATGAAAATCTCGATGATTTTTTCTCTGAAAAAATGGACAGTCTTGATGACACCTGGTATGCGAAACAGGCTTTTCACGAAGATTCGCTGGGCGATGCCGCACAGCTGTATCCGAAAAATCTGCCCGATTCGGTTTACATCAAACGGTTGCAGGACATGCAGGAGGTTGTGGATTTGTCGTATAACAATGTGGTGAAAAATTTCATAGTGCTTTATACTGAAAGGCGACGCGACCAGGTGGAAATGATGCTGGGACTTGCAGAATATTATTTCCCGATGTTCGAGCAAACACTCGACAAATACGAAATGCCACTTGATTTAAAATACCTGCCGGTCATTGAATCGGCACTGAACCCAACCGCTCGCTCGCGGATGGGAGCAACCGGTTTGTGGCAGTTTATGTTTGGCACTGCCCGCCAAATGGGGTTGGAAATTACCAGCTTTGTTGATGAACGCCGCGACCCGGTGGCTTCAACCGATGCGGCAGTGCGCTATTTTCAGAGTTTATACAACCGTTACGGCAACTGGCACCTGGCCATTGCAGCCTACAATTGCGGTCCGGGAAATGTGAACCGCGCCATCCGGCGGGCCGGCGGAACCAAAAATTACTGGGAAATCTACTACCGCCTGCCCCGCGAAACACGTGGATACGTGCCTGCTTATATTGCAGCGGCTTATGTAATGAAATACCACAAAGAGCACAACCTGTATCCGCGTTTGCCCGATTTTGAATTGCAGACTGACACGGTAATGGTTAATGACTTTCTGCACTTTGACCAGCTTGCTGCAACCCTCGACATTGATAAAGAACAGTTGCGTTCACTTAATCCAATGTACCGCCGCGATGTGGTTCCTGCAAAAAAAGACAAGCCTCTCCCGGTTGTTTTGCCCAATGAAACTATTATGGATTTTATTGATGCCGAAAATGAGGTTTTTGCACACGAGCGCAAAAAGTTTTTCCCCGACAATCAACTGGTGGAACCCACCAGCCGCAGTGCTTCGTACTACACACCAGCGGATATTGATGGGAAGGCAAAAGTACTGTACACTGTTCAGAGTGGCGACAATGTGGGTTTCATTTCGGAGTGGTTCAACGTGCGGGCATCCGATTTGAGATACTGGAACAACATCAGCCGCAACCTTATTCGCGCCGGTCAGAAGCTTTTGATTTACGTTCCGGAAGATCAAAAAGAAAAGTATGAAAGGATCAACTCAATGACCTTCGCGCAAAAACAGGCAAGCATTGGGAAATCGGCTTCCGGCAGCAGCAGATCTTCGGCAAAAAAACAGGAACCAATCGATCCGAATTTTATTTACCACACCGTAAGAAGTGGCGATACACTTTGGGAAATTGCCCGCAACTACCCCGGAATTTCTTCGGATGACATTGTGCGACTGAATAACCTGCGTAATGAAAATGATTTGGATATCGGACAGAAGTTGAAGATCAAAAGGAAATCCTGATTCTATTTCAGCGTAAATTCTGCTGAAACGGTTACCTTGATATTTTTCCGGGCCGAGCTGGTGTTGTGAATTCCGTAGCCGGCCACTTCGGTGGAGTAGGGCTCAGTAATCTGAAACACACCTGCCCGGGCTGAAATGAGCTGGTCCACTTCTAAATCGGTGGTTGAGGTAATTTCTTCGGCGCGTTCAAATGCATTTTGAGTGGCTTTTCCCAGTAGCTGCTTTTTGATTTCCTCAATTTCGGTACTGAAAAATTCCATGGTTGAATTATCGAACGTTACCCCGCTATTAACAAACAACTTCGGGTCGATGGCCAGTTGTTCCACTTTTTCAATCTCGTTTGAAACAATGTAAACCCGCTGAGTTAGTGTGTAACCGCTGTGACCGCCCTGCCCGTATTCGCGGTTTACGTTTACCGGGAAAATTTTAAACTCCGATGCTTCAATGCCGGTTTGTTCCCATATATTTTGGAAATCCCCGAGTTTGCGGGCCATAGTTTTGTACCCCTCCTCGGTTCCGTTCAGCGAAACGCGTTCTGAAAAACTGACCGTCCATTTTACCAGGTCACTGTCAAATTCCTCGGTGCCATAGCCAACTACCCGCACGGTTTGCTGTACCTGCCTCGATTGCTGAAAAAACCAACCCCACAAACCAAAAGCAATAATCACCGAAATGCCCAGAATAAATGCCCATGAATTTTTCATTGTTCTATCTCTTTGTAATATTTCTTTGCGACTTAGCGTCTTTGCGAGAGGTAAATTAACCTTACCAAATACTCTATCAGTTCACTTTATCCCACTGCCACGTTAATAATTTTTTTCGGCACAAATATAAATTTACGAACTTCTTTTCCTTCCAGCCACTTTTGCGCCCGTTCATCCGATAAAATTGTTTTCTCGATTTCATCTTTTGGCATATCCAGCGGCAATTCAGTTTTAAATCGCATTTTGCCGTTAAACGAAACCGGATATTCAAAGCTGTCCTCTTTCAACAGGTTCTCATTCACCTGCGGCCACGGCTCGTAGGCAAGTGTTTGTTTGTTTCCGTAAATCGACCATAATTCTTCAGCCAGATGGGGCGCAAAAGGTGAAAGTATTTTGTTAAATGTTTCTGCCGTTTGTTTGGTTACCTTGCCCTTTTTAATTGCCAGGTTATTGAAAACCATCAATGCTGAAATTGCCGTGTTGAACTTCAGGTTTTCGATGTCCGACTCTACTTTTTGGATTGTTTGGTGAAGCAGTTTTGCCACTTCCTTGGCCTCATCTCCATCACCAATATTAGTTGTGTCGGCAAAAAACCGGAAGACACGGTTCAGAAAGTTATGGACACCTTTCACTCCGTTTTCGGCCCACGGTTTGCGCTCGTCGAGAGGCCCCATAAACATTTCGTAGAGCCGTAACGAGTCGGCGCCGTAGTTTGCGATCACATCGTCGGGGTTCACCACATTTTTCAGCGATTTCGACATTTTTGCCACAATCTGTTTCAGCTCTTCTCCGGTTTCTTTGTGGAAGTAGTGCCCGTCGCGTTCTTTCACCAAATCCTGCGAAACCTTTGCTCCTGCTGAAGTTTCATAGGCAAATGCGAGGATCATTCCCTGGTTGTAAAGTTTTTGGAACGGCTCGTCGGTGGAAACAATGCCCAGATCGAACAGCACTTTGTGCCAGAAACGTGAATACAAAAGGTGAAGCACGGCATGTTCGGCACCGCCAATGTACAAATCAACGGGCATCCAGTAATTTTCTTTTTGTGGATTGAAAATCTTTTCATCGTTTTTCGGGTCGATGAAACGCAGGTAGTACCAGCATGAACCGGCCCACTGTGGCATGGTATTGGTTTCGCGGCGGCCTTTTCGACCGTTTTTGTCGGTTACATGCAACCACTCTGTGGCGTTGGACAACGGTGACTCGCCAGCTTCTCCGGGTGTGTATTTTTCCAGTTCAGGAAGGAGCAACGGCAATTCCTCGTCATCGAGCAAAGAAACTTCGCCGTCTTCCCAGTGAATAACCGGGAACGGTTCGCCCCAGTAACGCTGGCGGCTGAACAGCCAATCGCGCATTTTAAAATTTACAGTGGCTTTTCCCAAATCGTTTTTTTCGAGCCACTCAATGGTTTTTTTAATTCCGGCCTCTTTGTTGAGCCCGTTAATGTTGAGCCCGGTTTCTTCATTTGAAGAGTTGATGTACTCTCCGTCCTCAGTCCAGCATTTGTCGCCGGCCAGAATTTCGTCGCGGCCTTCGGCATCTTTTGGATCGAGGATGCAGGTAATCGGAATGTCAAATTCCTTGGCGAATTCGAAGTCGCGGGTGTCGTGCGCCGGAACAGCCATAATAGCGCCGGTGCCGTAGCCCATTAACACATAGTCGGCTACCCAGATTGGAATTTTTTTGTTGTTCACCGGATTGATGGCGTAGCGCCCGGTAAACACCCCGGTTTTTTCTTTAGCCAAATCCGTCCGGTCGAGATCCGATTTCAGAGCGGCAGTTTTTATATATTCTTCAACATCACTTTTTTTCTCCTGAGCGGCAATTTTTTCAGCCAGCTGATGTTCGGGGGCAATAACCATGTAGGTAGCTCCAAACAGCGTATCGGGACGAGTGGTGTAAACACGCAGTTTTTCATTCAAGCCGTTAATTTGAAAATCGACTTCAGCGCCGGTGGATTTACCAATCCAGTTTTTCTGCATGTCTTTTACTCCTGCCGGCCAGTCGAGATCATCGAGCCCCTGTAACAACCGTTCAGCATAATGCGGAATACGTAGCAGCCATTGCTTCAGGTTTTTCCGGATAACCTGGTTGCCGCATTTTTCGTGCGACCCGTCAGTGAGTACTTCTTCGTTGGCACAAACCGTTTTGCACGAGCTACACCACCACACCTGGGCGTTGTCGTAATAAGCCAGCCGTTTCCCGGCAATGTATTCATTTACCGCTTTTTTACCTTTGGCCTGAATCTCGTCGGGCATCGGCAGTTCGGAAATGGGGCGTCCTTTTTGTTGTTCTTCGTCGAACCAGGTGCTGTACAGCTGCTTGAAAATCCACTGCGTCCATTTAAAATAATGCGGATCAGTGGTATTTATTTCGCGGTCCCAGTCGTAGCTCAGTCCAATGGCTTTAATTTGCCGCCGAAAATTGTCGCAGTTTTTGTTGGTGGTAACAGCCGGGTGGGTTCCGGTTTGCATGGCATACTGTTCGGCCGGCAGGCCAAAGGCATCGTAACCCATAGGATGAAGCACGTTAAAACCTTTCATCCGCTTGTAGCGGCTGATGATGTCAGTTGCAGTGTATCCTTCCGGATGGCCTACGTGTAATCCGGCCCCCGACGGGTAGGGAAACATATCGAGGATGTAGTATTTCGGTTTGGAAAAATCATCCTCCGTTTTAAACGTTTTGTTTTCTTCCCAGTATTTTTGCCACCTTGGCTCAATTTCGGCGAACTTGTATTCCATTTTTTTGAAAATCTGATTTTAAGCCGCAAAGATAAAAAATGATTCGTGGAGACAGGCTAAAAAAATTAATGAAAGCAAAACCATATCAATCATTTCAGCTTTTAATTCAACAATGAACGTTTTTGTTTGTATTTTTCAAGAGCAGGATTTATGATAAAAATCAATCACGGAAGGAAAGATTCCGTACTTCCGTTTGTGAACCTTAGCTAAAACAAAAATGATTGTTATATTTGTTTTCACATAAAAAACGAGGCAGAATCTGTAATGCAAAAAATTCGTTTAAACATCTTGGGGCTTTCGGTAAGCCAGACACAATCAGGAGCTTACGCGCTTGTTTTGGCAGAAGAAAAAGGTGAGCGCCGCATGCCTATTATCATTGGCCCGGTTGAAGCCCAGGCCATTGCCATTCAGCTGGAAGGGTTGAAACCACCCCGCCCGCTGACCCACGATTTGATTAAAATATTGCCCAGGCTTTTGAGATTGTGTTGCTTGAGGTGACTATTTATAAACTGGAAGAAGGAATATTTTACTCCGAATTATTGTGTGAAATGGACGGCAAAGAGGTGAAAATTGATTCACGAACTTCTGATGCTGTGGCGCTGGCACTTCGTTTCAGGTGCCCCATTTACACCACCGAAGGTATTCTTTCCAAAGCTGGAATAGTGCTCGAATCGGATGAAATAAAGGGTTCGGAAAAAGAAGCACCGGAGAAAAAGGCTGGTTCTTCAGGAACTTCTTCTTTTTCGCAATACACCATGCAGGAGCTGGAAGAGTTGCTAAACGAAGCCGTTCAGAATGAAGATTACGAAAAAGCCTCGGTGCTGAGAGATGAAATCAATAACCGCAAAAAAAATTAACCTTTTTAAAAGATGAAACAACTTCTTTTTATGCTGGTCGTGATTACCGGCATTTTCTTTTTTCAGCCCGTTCAGGCGCAAGATCCGGAACCAGCTCCAAAAACTACAGAGCAGGTATCGGCAGTTGAAGATACTACCTCCGACAACTCGGTGCTGCTGTTATCAGGCGAACGCGAAACACCTTTTTCCTTTACCACTATTTTACGGGGAATGCTTGGAATGGCCGTTCTCATTTTTATTGGTTTTCTTTTCAGTTCCAACCGCCGCAACATTCCGTGGCGAACGGTTATTGTTGGTTTGGTTATCCAAATTCTTCTGGCCGTGGGGGTGTTGTACGTTCCGTTTATTCGGGTCATTTTTGAATTTTTCGGACAGATATTTGTTAAGATACTCGATTTCACCAAAGCAGGCAGCGAATTCCTGCTGGGCGATTTGATGGACGCCGACACTTACGGTTACATCTTTTTATTTCAGGTGCTGCCCACCATAATTTTCTTTTCGGCACTCACCAGCCTCTTGTTTTACTGGGGAATCATCCAGAAAGTGGTTTACGGACTCGCATGGGTTTTCACAAAGGCGCTGAAAATTTCGGGAGCCGAGGCCTTGTCGGTTGCCGGGAACATTTTCCTGGGACAAACCGAATCGCCGCTTATGATTAAAGCCTACTTAGATAAAATGAGCAAATCGGAAATTCTGCTGGTGATGACCGGCGGGATGGCCACGCTGGCCGGGGGTGTGCTGGCAGCCTACATTGCCATGCTTGGCGGCGACGACCCTGTGTTGAGGCTCGAATTTGCAAAACACCTGCTCACCGCATCGGTGATGGCCGCACCGGCAGCCATTATTTTTTCAAAAATGCTTGTTCCACCTACCGATGCCATTAACAAACAAATTGAAGTGAGCAAAGAAAAAATTGGCAGCAACGTGCTCGATGCCATTACCAACGGAACCAGCGAGGGTGTAAAACTGGCGGTGAACGTGGCTGCCATGTTGCTGGCCTTCATCGCATTTATTGCCATGTTTAATTTTATTGTGGGGAAAATCGGAGAATGGACCACTCTCAACGAACTGATTGTGGAAGGAACCAATGGCCGTTACGACGGACTTTCGCTCCAGTTTATCCTGGGGTACACGTTTGCCCCGCTCATGTGGCTGATCGGCGTAGCGGGTGAAGACATCATTTCGGTTGGCCGTTTGTTGGGCGAAAAACTAATTCTGACCGAATTTATCGGGTATATCAGCCTGGCAGAATTAAAATCGAGCGGCGTGCTTTCCAATCCAAAATCGATTATCATGGCCACCTATATTTTATGCGGTTTTGCCAACTGCTCGTCCATCGGAATTCAGATTGGCGGAATTGGTGCATTGGCACCAAAAAGGAGGGTGCTGCTTTCTCAGTTTGGAATGCGGGCGCTGCTGGCCGGAACGCTGGCATCGCTGATGAGCGCTACGATAATTGGAATGATAATGGGGTAACTGCCTTGTAAAAGGAAGTTACAACTGACTGAAATATTCATCGAGAAAAATAAGTCGGTTTTCTATCCAGGTTTCAATGTAGCTTCTTTCTGCATCAAAATTGAGGTTTTCATTCCAAATTCTGTTTTCGTGAACGATAATCCCTGATTCTTCTATTTCGCTGAAATAGTAGGCGAAAAGCCGAATTAGTTGTTCTTCAGAAAAATTATTTTCCCGCAGATAGAACCAGCGGTTTTTCAGCTTCTGTTTCAAATTTCCGGCATTGATTTCAACCAGCCGATCAAAGAGATGGTTGGTTAAAACAGATTCATAACCGGTTCTGGTTCCGTCGTAACGAATTCCCCAGGCACCATCCAAATCCCACGGGATAATTTGAAACGGGGCGCTGCTGTTTTCTTTGTAGAAGAACATATTTTTTCCGGTATTGTCGCCGGCTGAAGTCAGATTCAGCAGCAAAAAATAATCGATGAAATTTTCCAAATCGATTTGGGAGGAGATGGTATTTTTGAATGTTTCATCGGATGCATGAACGGCAAGTGCATACAAATTTTCCAGCGGTTTCCAGTTCAGCACAGAATCGGGGTCGGGAATTTCCTGCTCCCATCCGTTCCAGAACCGGTTGTTCGACGATTTGGGATTGAAGCGTTCGAAGCGGGTGGCGCCATCCGACCAGTCGATGGCTTTGTAAAGCACCGCTTCGTTGCCGGCTTCCAGAAATTCACGATTGATTCGTTCAGAAAAAATATAAATTCCCTGCAACTTATTGTTCAGAAACACTTCAACCGGTTTTGAATGAATTTCGGTGTAATTCAGATTTTCTTCATTTTCCCATCCCGGCAGATTGTTCCATATTTCAAGTGAAACCAGGTTGCGGATGCGCGACGGGTCCACAACGGTGCTGTTCAAAATCCAGTCGCTGTTCGGTTGAAATCCCAGAACAGGGGCAGAATATTCGCTAATGCTGTTCATATTTTTCCAAAGCGCAAATCCCATGGAGCGTTTATCGAAATATTTCGAAAACTTTCCGCGGCGTTCGATACCGGCGAAAGATGAAAAGGTGGAAGCTGATTCAGTCTCAGTAATCTGAATTTTCGCCAGTGTTTTGGGCTCGTCGTAAATTTCGGAATCGGAAATAATTTGAACTACCGGAAGATTTGTAAAAACAAATTTAAACTGCTGTTGCGTTCCGTTATTTTCTATTGTCAGCGGATAGGTTTTTCCAATCTCAATTTCACCAAAAGGATTTATTTTGTTGTTGTCAAGAGTCTTGCCGTTGAATGTCAGTAAGGAATTGCGATTGTGTTCCACAAACGGCGAAAAGTCGGATGAATCTTCTGTTAGCGAATAACGAAGCATGTTTTGAGGTGCATCGAAAAAGCACTGTTTGCCATTCAACTTCAGCAAAGCCGGCAGATTCAGTGCATCGTCGGGTTCGGCATCGAACACTGTTTCTTCAAGATAGCACGAGTGAAAAATTATCGGAAACAGGAGAATGAAATATGTCAGCCATTTTTTACTCATGCGCACTACAATTCAATGGTATAATTCACTTTCAGGATAAAATAGGTGTAGGGATTCATTGCATTCAGCTCGTGTTCGATTCCCCAGGCCAAATCAAAATCGCCAAAACCCCCGGCGATTTCATCGCCCAGCCAGATGCGGTATTTATCCCAAAACGGTTCGCGTGATTTTTTGGCCAGCCTGAAAAACTCGGCAGAGCCATAAAATGCGTGTTTCTCATCTTTTGCAAATTCCAGTTTCATGCGATAGCGGTAAGTCGTTTCAAAATAGTGCAAAAATTCATTAAAAACCCCCGACCGGTAAAATTCTTTCTGGTATTTGGCCCGTGCAAATATTTTTAATTTTTCACTGATGTTTGTGTCGTAACTGAAATACAAATCGTAGCGGTAATCGTTTTCGGCAAGATTGTCGAAATGGTTGTTGCGGGTGTAACGGCCGGCGGCTCCAATGTCGAAATTTGAATTGATTTTGTAATCCAGCCCGGCTTCCGAAATGTAATCGTCGAAGCCTGTCATATTTTTGTGAAGTCGCAGGTGCTGACTGAAAAAGATTTCCAAATTATTAATAACTTCTTTCTCCAGCTTGATTTCTGTCCACAGCCCCAAATCGCGCACTACTTTTTGTTCCTGGCCGGCAGACGAACCACAGAAACAAAGAGAAACGATTAAGATGAAACAATATTTTAGCAACCGGCGGAAGGATTCAATATTCATGAATTCATTAGTTGGAACTTTAAATTTTCATTCAAATATAATGAAAGGACTGAAAAAAGCAGCCTCCCGGATTTTCCAGTAACCCGAACCTTTTTAGTAGTTTTTTTTATCAGGCTTCATTTTCCATTTGCTGAACAGTGGTAACGCTTTATCGCGCATTAGCTCTTCAAAATCAATTTTCCGGTGTTTCATATCTTTTGCTATCTCCCCGTAAAAATCGTCATCGTCGAAGCTGATTTGCGCCGCATCTTCTTTGGTGCAGGCGTAAACTACTTTACTTATTCGTGCCCAGTAAATAGCCCCGAGGCACATCGGGCAGGGTTCGCACGAAGTGTAAATGGTGCAGTCGTTCAGTTCAAAAGAGGTAAGGTTTTTACAAGCCTCTCTGATGGCAAGCACTTCAGCATGGGCAGTGGGATCGTTATTGTGAATGACACTGTTGTAACCTTCCCCAACTATTTTCCCGTCTTTCACCACAACGGCGCCAAACGGTCCGCCAAATCCATTGTTCATCCCTTTTTCTGCCAACTCAATGGCCCGCTGCATAAACGAATTGTGTTGCTTGTTGTCCATTTTTTACTTGTTTATTTTGCCATTTAAGATAGCTTTTTTCAGCAAAGGAAACAAAACGATGCTCAATTTATGATGATTTGCTTTTTATTTCAGTAAAACTGTAATTGTTGTTTGGAGAAGCGATAATTGGTGTGATTTCAGGATAATTTTACTGTCATTTTTGTTTGGGAACCAGTAATTGTATTGCATCCGGTATTACAGAAATATTCGTTGGAAATGAAAGTTCATCTGCATCGCCATCGCGGTGAAAACAGGTGGAAGCAACGTGGTTGATTTTTATGTGTTTCACTTTGCGGGTATCAACATACGGAAGTTTATCCAGCCACTTGCCAAAAAGTGCCAGTGTTATCAGCGGCGTGTACCACCGGGGGAATGGACGAATTAAGGTAACATCCAGATAACCATCGTTGATTTCAGCTTTGGGAGCAATAAAAGCATTGTTGCCGTACTGGTTGGCGTTGGCAATGGTAACCGTAAAAAAACGGCCCGAAAACCGCTCACCATCCAGTTCAAAATCGGCTTCCACTCCTTTAAAACGGAAGAAATTTTTTATGATGAAGAAGACATAGCTTTTCAGCCCTCGTTTGTTGCTTTTTTCAAAATACCGGGCAATTAACGCATCGAAACCAAAACCGGAGGTGCAGAAAAAATATTTTTCCCCGATTTTGCCCGCATCGATTTTTTGAATTGTTGGGTTTGCAAGGTAAGTTCTCACTTTTTTCAACGCCCCGGTAATATTAAGCATCCGTGCCAGTCCGTTTCCCGATCCGCGCGGAATGTGTCCCAGTGAAGCTTTGCTGTTGACCAGTTCCGATGCCACTTCGTTAAAAGTGCCGTCCCCACCAATGGACACAATCACCGCATTTCCTTCTTGCTTTATTTGATTTTGAGCCAGTTGGGCAGCATGGTTTTTATGTTTTGTGACTTTGGTGCGAAACGGAATATTACTCTTTTTTAGTGATTTTTTCAGCACCCCCATGTATTTGAGATTATCGTGCGGCCCGGCAACAGGATTGATGATGAAGGTAATTTTTTGCACCATAGTATTTACATTTTATTGAAGGGCACGTTATGTAAATATTGTACATAAGCCTTTGCAAAATGCATGACCGAATCGGTTTTTTCAGGCGAATAATTGTAAAAGAAATCCTGCATATTTGTATTTACGTTATAAAACCAACCCATTTCGGGCGATACAAATCCCCAGCCTTCCTGCCGGAAATAGAAAGCATAATCTCCTTCAACCAGAAAATCTTTCGAAAGGATGTCAGGTTTGTGCTTTTGGCCAAGTTGTTTCAGCAGCATCGGCCCCAAATCATTTTGATTCCCAAAGCATTCACAAACCCGGTGTTCGGGAATTACCCCGCCAATCATAATCAGCGGGATATTATAGGAAGATGGTTCAATAATATTGCTTGGTCCGGGCTGGAGCGAGGTGTGGTCGGAAGTGATAATTACCAGCGTATTTTCCCAGTAATCAGTTTGTTTAAGCGAGTCGATAAAATTGCCCAAACAACTGTCGGCGTATGCGGCCACGTTTAAATATTTTTGTTCCACGCTGCTTCCGTTAAATTTTTTGTACCCTTCAATATCGAATGGCTCGTGGCTGCTGATTGTGTAAACCATGCTAAAAAAGGGCTGTGGCTCACTTTTTAAATCATTAAACAAACGGGCATACAAATATTCGTCGGGGACACCCCAGTTTTGTTTTCGCCCAAGTTTGAGCGGGAAGTTTTCTTTCGACACAATTTTTTTTATTCCGGATTCAATCATCACAGCACGGGTGTTGTAAAAGTTCACATCGCCGCCGTAGTAAAACGACATGTTGTACCCCATATTAGCAAAATAGCGGGGCAGGTAATCGAGTTGCGACAACCTGTCAGGAAACGCAAGTGCTGTGGTGCGACGCATGTCCGATGGGAATCCGCCGATAAGGGCCGACATTCCTCTATCGGATCGGTTTCCGGTTGAATAAAAGTTTGGAAATGCAAGTCCCTCTTCACAAAATTCATTCAGCCGGTTGGTAACTCCCGGTAATCCTCCGAGCGGTTCAATAATTTTGTTTGAAAAACTTTCGAGCAAAACCAGAATGATATTAGTTGGTTTCCCATCTTTCGGAAGAATAAGCCGCGGGGCAGTTAAAGCAGGCTTGTCATGGGCGCGAACCACGGTTTCCGCTTCGGTATCGTCCATGTAATGCACTGTCATTTTCGATTTATTGTTCTGAAAAGTGCTGTGCATGAGGTTCCAAAAATAGTTATAGGCACTTTGGTTAGCTTCTAAATATTCACTGAAATAAACACTGCTGTGGTTCATTGGCGAGCTGTCTAAACTTCCGCGAATGGGAAGAATAAGTGCCGCGGTAAGCAGCAAAACTACCGGAACTCCATGCCATTTCATGTGCGTGGTTTTCAGTTTATTCAGCTGCAACGTGCGGTTAAACAGCCACATACTCCCCCAGGCTATGCCGGTTAAAAGTATTGGAATCAGAATTAGTTGCCACCAGGAGAGCGAAGCAATAACCCCGCCCGGAGTTTTCAGGTATTCGAAAAGTTGTGCATTCAGCCGGTTTCCCCAGGGCTGGTATAATCCGCTGTCGGAAATGCCAAGAATTGTCATTAAAATTACTACCAACAGGGTGTAATATTTTAGCAGACTGGTGCTGAAACGGGCAGTTGACAGGTAGCCAAGTCCGAAAATTACACCCGGCAAAAGGCTTAAATAACCGGCTACCGATAAATCCATAACAATGCCATGGCGAAAAATTCCCCAAATTTCGGAAGTGGGCAGATTACTTAGTACAGAAAAATTGTACAGCACAAAAAACACCTTAAAAAAAGTGAAGTAAACCACCCAAAACAGGTAGTATTTAATAAATGCAGTAATGATGCGTTTCATTCAGAATATGCTCAAAAAATTCCAGCCTGCTAAAGTATAAAAAAAAATGCCTTGTTTTTTCTATTCGGCTGTTATTGTATTATTGAACCCGCACAACGAACTAAGGCTGCGGAGAACATTGAACCCTGAACATTTAATATTATATTTGCACCTCAAATTTTTACGTAGAATTCTGAATCAGAAAAACATGGAAATTCCGAGCAAATACAACCCGGCCAACGTTGAGCAAAAGTGGTATAAATACTGGACTGAACAGAACTTTTTTCATTCGGAACCGGATGAGCGGGAACCTTACACAATCGTTATTCCGCCACCCAACGTAACCGGCGTGTTGCACATGGGGCACATGCTCAATAATACCATCCAGGATATTCTGGTGCGCCGCGCGCGTATGACCGGCAAAAACGCCTGCTGGGTGCCGGGAACCGACCACGCTTCCATTGCTACGGAAGCGAAAGTGGTGAACAAGCTGAAAGCCGAAGGAATTGACAAGTACGACCTTTCGCGTGAGGAGTTTCTAAAACATGCCTGGGACTGGACCCACAAACACGGGGGAATCATCCTGGAGCAATTGAAAAAACTGGGGGCTTCGTGCGACTGGGAACGCACGGCTTTCACTATGGACGAAGCCCGCAGCGAATCGGTGATTAAAATTTTTATCGACCTGTTTAACAAAGGACTCATTTACCGAGGTGTGCGCATGGTAAACTGGGATCCGGCCGCCAAAACTGCCCTTTCTGACGAAGAAGTGGTTTACAAAGAAGTGCAGAGCAAACTGTATTATTTAAAATACAAGATAGAAGCCCCCTCTAACTCCCCCGAGGGGGAGAACAGGAAGCCGCAATACAAAACTGCAAGGAAAGCTGATTATGAACTTCTGAAAAAGAATGCAAGGGAAATGCGTCGCTTTTCTACTGAAGCAGAAAGTGTTTTATGGGAAATACTAAGAGCAAAAAAATTAGGAGAAAAATTCAGAAGACAACATATTATTAATGACATAATTGTTGATTTTGTTTGTCTTCCAAAAAAACTGGTCATTGAAGTGGACGGAGGATATCATGTCGATCCTGAAATTCAAAAATTGGATACACTCAAAACAGGAATATTAAATGAATTAGGTTATAAAGTAATCCGATTTAAAAATGATGAAGTATTAGCAAACATTGATTCAGTATTGGAGGCCATCCAGGAGGCTCTTATCTCTCCCCCTCCGGGGGAGTCGGAGGGGGCTGTCACCATTGCCACCACCCGGCCTGAAACGATTTTAGGTGACACTGCCGTTTGTGTAAACCCTGTAGATGAACGTTTTAAACACCTGATAGGTAAACGTGTTTTAGTTCCGCTTATCAACCGTTCCATCCCGGTTATCGCCGATGAATACGTGGATATGGAATTTGGAACCGGATGCCTGAAAATTACACCAGCACACGACATCAACGACTATGAAATCGGGCTGCGGCATAACCTCCCCACTATCGATATTTTTAACGACAACGGCACTTTGAGCGAAGCTGCCGAAATTTTTGTGGGGGAAGACCGGTTCGATGTGCGCGAAAAAATAGTTCCCGAACTTGAAAAATCGGGGAATCTGGCAAAAGTTGAAGACTACACCAACAAGGTGGGTTATTCGGAACGCACCGACGTAGCCATCGAACCCAAACTTTCGGTACAATGGTTCCTGAAAATGGAAGAACTGGTAAAACCCGCACTGGAAAACGTGATGAACGACACCATCCATTTTTATCCGGCGAAATTCAAAAATATTTACCGCCACTGGATGGGCAATATCAAGGATTGGTGCATCAGTCGCCAGCTGTGGTGGGGCCACCAGATTCCGGTGTATTATTTCTCTGACGGCAATTATTTCTGCGCCGAATCGGCAGAGGAAGCACTCGGGCAGGCCAAAGAAAAAACCGGCAATTCGAATTTAAAAATCGAAGATCTCCGTCAGGATGAAGACGTGCTTGACACCTGGTTTTCGAGTTGGTTGTGGCCTATTTCGGTATTCGACGGAATTCGCGAACCCGATAATAAAGACATCAACTATTATTATCCATCGTCAGACCTGGTGACAGCACCCGATATCATCTTCTTTTGGGTGGCACGCATGATTATTGCCGGCTACGAATACAAAGATTTATACCCGTTCAAAAATGTTTATTTCACCGGAATGGTACGCGATGCACAACGCCGGAAAATGTCGAAATCGTTAGGGAACTCCCCCGATCCGCTGAACCTGATTGAAAAATACGGTGCCGACGGTGTGCGTATGGGTATGTTGCTTTGTTCGCCGGCAGGTGGCGATTTGCTGTTTGACGAGAGCCTACCGCAGCAGGGTTCCGGTTTTGCCACTAAAATCTGGAATGCATTCCGGCTGGTTAAAAACTGGGAAGTTTCTTCAGAAATTAAGCAGCCCGAACATTCGAAACTGGCCATTGAATGGTTCCGGAATAAACTGAGCGAAGTAGTTGAAACACTAAACGGCCAGTTCGACCAGTTCCGGATTTCGGAAGCGCTGATGACTATTTACACCACAGTCCGCGATGAATTCTCAGGGTGGCTGCTCGAGATTGTGAAACCTGCCTACCAGCAACCCATCGATGCCAAAACGCATGCTGAAGTTGTTGAGTTGTTCGACCAGTTGCTGCGGTTGATGCATCCGTTTATGCCGTTTATTACTGAAGAAATCTGGCAACTGCTTTCTGAACGGAAAGAAGGAGAAAGCATCATGGTGAGCCAAATGCCGGAAGCCAAAAAATATGACACCGGAATGTTAGCTGCTTTTGAAAATGTGAAAGAAGCCATTTCGGGAATCCGCAATATCCGCAAAGAGAAAAACATTCCTAACAAAGATGCGCTGGAGCTCAAAGTTCAGAAAGGCGATAAAGGCTACGAAGCAGGTTTCGATCCGGTTTTGAGAAAGCTGGCTAATCTTTCGACCTTCGATGCAGTTGAAGAAGAAGTGAAAGGCGCGGCTTCATTCCGGGTAAAATCCACCAGTTTTTATGTGCCGCTGGAAGGCTTGATTGATACCGAAGAAGAACTTAAAAAGTTAGAAGAGGAATTGAAATACGCCAAAGGTTTTCTTAATTCAGTAATGAAAAAACTGAGTAACGAGCGGTTTGTAAACAATGCGCCGGAAGCAGTGGTAGCCAAAGAAAAAGCCAAACATGCCGATGCCGAAGCCAATATAAAAATGCTGGAAGAACGGATTGCGGGGTTGAAATAGAGGCACCTCTTAGCCTCCCCAGGGGGAGGAAACAGAAAAATTCCGGATGACTCGAAGTCATCCGATGAATGTTTAAAAAAAAGGAGCTATCTAAGCTCCTTTTCAATTTTATGAATATTTTGATTTTTTAAACCAGTTTGGCATCGAGCTCAATGGACGCTGTGCCACCGGCATAAAGTCTTGAAATTGGGCATTTCTCTTTGGCAGTTTGCGAAAGCTCGTTAAATTTTTCCTGCGATACCCCCTCGCATTTTACAGTCGAATCGAGCTTGATATTGGTAATTGCCGGTCCGCCACCAACTTCTCCCAAAGTAACTGAAGCTTCGGTTTCAATACTTTCCGGCTCCAGGCCTTCTTCGCTGAGAAGCGCGGCAAGAAACATTGAGAAACAGCCCGATTGAGCTGCTCCCACCAGTTCTTCGGGATTGGTTCCTTTGCCTTCCTCAAAACGCGAGGCAAACGTAAAAGGCCCGCTGTAACCCGTGATATTCATTTTTCCATTGCCCCCTTTGAGGGTGCCGTTCCATAGCGACTTAACTTTTCTGATTTTCATAATTTGAACTTTTTTATTTTGTATTAACAACACTTTATTTCATAGTTGGTTTAAAAATGCCCATTCTCAACCGGTTTTTCCCGGCTCCCCTGGTTTTTCAGGTTGCCCCAGCAATAAGACAAAAGCTGTTTGGATAAAGCCATTGCCGGGAAATCCGGCTTTGCGTGTTTTCAATCCGGGTGATTTTGACCTTGTCTGGGAAAAAACTAATCTTTTAAATCTTGTTAAAACTTCCGTTAAAAACTGTTATCCCAAAAATAGGAAGAAACTTTTCCATATTTTTGGAACCAATTATTATAACGCATGAGAAATGGAATTTTAATCGGACTGATTTTGCTTGTGGCTACTGCTTTCAGTGGCCAGGCACAAAGCGATGATTTGTTGGTTGATCCCATTCTTATCCGTTTAAAGGGGAGGCTGGTCAGTTCAGCCGACAGTTCTGCTGTTCCGTATGCCAATATTATCAACAACCGGACACACAGCGGTACCACTACCAATTCCGACGGGTATTTCTCACTCGAGATGCTCAATATCGACAGCCTGGTGGTTTCCTCGGTGGGTTATCAGAAAAAAGTGTTGCGGGTGCCTCACAACTACAACGGGCAGGAGGTGATTACTTTTACCATCGATCCCGTGAATTATGCTGTGGGCGAGGTGGAAGTGAAAGGTGAAAAACCAGGCATGGACATGGGGCTTGGAACCGGAAAGCCAGTGGACATCGCCCCTGAACTGCGTGGGGATGCATTTAACGAAAAACCTCCAATTTTGGCTGCATTGTTCAATCCTGTTTCATTTTTGCAGTATTATGTTAGCGGCAGGGAGCGCCGCAAGCGCAATGTGCGCGAAGCGATGGCAATGGAACTCAATTGGGAGATGCACTCGAAAAATTACAACAAAGAGGTGGTGATGAAACTCACCGGATTGAACGAGGCCGAAGCTGATTCGTTTATGATTTGGTTCAATGCCCAAAACGTGTTGCCCTATACCGCAACCGAATACGAAGTGCGGGCTTCCATTAACTATTACTTCGAAATTTACAAGCAGGAGAAAATACAGGATGACAAATAAAAACTCCAATGCCATTCATGAAAACAGCCACGAATAACACCAATTCACACTAATTTTTCGTGCTCATCCGTGCCATTCGTGGCTGCCCTTCACAAAAGTATTCTGCTGAGTTTAATTCACATTCAAATCATACGGCAGGCGGGCATATATTCCGTTCATTTGCGAAGCTTTTTCCAGGAATTCAAGATACCGGTATTTTTCACCCAGTTTGTTTTTCATGTACCTGGTTCTGATATTGTCCGAGCCTGCTTTAAGCATTTGCTGGAAAGGATCGAGCTGTTCCGGAAGCGCCACTGTGCGGTAATTTTCCAGGCCGGCAATTTCTGCAGCTATTTCAATAGCATCCTGCAATCCGCCAAACTCGTCAATCAATCCTATTTCTTTGGCATTTTGGCCACTCCACACACGGCCTTGCCCAATTTCATCAACTTGTTCTTTTGTCATTCCGCGACCTTCGGCAACATGCGAAATAAAAATGTCGTATCCATCTTCAATGTTCTGCTGCATCATTTGTCGCTCATATTCTGTCATGGGACGGGTCAGCGAAAGGAAGTTGGAGTTCTCATTTGTCTCAACCACATCGGTAGAAATGCCGATTTTTTCGTTCAGTAGTTCACTGAATTCAGGAATCATTCCGAAAATGCCGATAGAACCGGTTATTGTGTTCGGATGAGCCACAATCTGGTCGGCAGGGCAGGAAATATAGTATCCTCCCGATGCAGCCACATCGCCAAACGATACCACCATTGCTTTTTCTTCGGCGGCCAGTTTTACTTCGCGCCAAATCACTTCCGAATCAAAAACACTGCCACCGGGTGAGTTAACTCTTAACACAATTGCTTTGTAACTACTGTCCTGTCGGGCCTTGCGAATTTCGCGGCCAATTTTCTCGCCAATTATTACTTCGCCGCCCATCGAGGTCCCAATATCGCCGCTGGCGTAAATTACAGCCATTTTGTTGCGGCTGTATGGTTTGCTTTTCCCAGAAACCTCGACACTGGCATATTTCCCGGCTTCAACAACTGGAACACCCTTGCCGGCTTTAATCCCGGTTATTTCCCGGAGGTCGTCGAGTACTTCATCTTTGTATTTGGCAGCATCCACCAACCCGGTTTCAACAATGTCATCTCCCTTTTTCAGGGTTTGAACTTCGTCGGCCAATGCATTTAGTTCTTCAACCGAAATATTTCTTTTTTCCGAAATTCCCTTCAGCATGTGATTCCACAAGCTGCCCATGTAGGTGAGTTGCTGTTCGCGGTTTTCTTCGCTCATTTTTTCGAGCATGAACGGTTCAACAGCTGCTTTAAATTTACCATGACGAATGATTTGCATGTCAACGCCTACTTTTTCGAGCATGTTGGTGAAAAACATCATCTCCCCGCCGAGCCCTCTGAAATCAAGAGTTCCCATTGGGTGGACAACTATATTGTCGGCAGCGGTCGATAAATAGTAAGCTTTTTGATCATACGTATTTCCATAAGCATAAATCGGCTTGTCGCAACTGTCTTTAAAAGCAATTAGCATGTTTCTGATTTCTTCAACCGAGCCCATGCCGCCGTTAGTCATCGATAATTTCAGGTAAACACCTTTTATCCGGTCGTCATAAACAGCTTTTTCAAGCGATTGCTGAATTTGGTCCAGGCCAATTCGTTTAATTTGGGTGAATCCCGGGATTTCCAGATCTTCAAACGGGTCATTGGGCGCCCTGTCCACAATTTGGCGTTCTAAATTAATAACGAGCATGGAGTTATCTTGAACCGAAACCTGTTTTTCAGTCGATGAAACTAATATGCCAATGGCCATAAAAAACAGAAAAAAGCCAATGGCAGAAACTGCAATAATACCAACCACTGTGGCCAGTACGTACTTGAAAAATTCTTTCATTTTAATTGTATTTATGTTTTTGCTTACTTTATCTTTACAAGATGGGTAGTAAAGTAATTTAAATTATTACAAATTTACAGTTTAATGCATCAAGTTTTTTTAGGAATAGGCGGTAATATTGGGAATAAACCCGAAAATTTCAGTAAAGTTCACCACCTGATTGAAAATGAGCTGGGAACTATTAACCAAAAATCTTCGGTTTATGAAACGCCGCCTTGGGGGTTTAGTGCAAAAGAAAATTTTTGGAACCAGGTGGTGCAAATTAAAACCAAATTGGAACCCCGTGAAATGCTTGCAGAAATACATAAAATTGAAAATCTTTTTAATCGGGTGCGCCATTCCGGGAGGTACACTTCACGCGAAATGGATATCGATATTTTGTTTTACGACACCAATTGCACTGAATCCCATGAGCTAATAATTCCTCATCCAAAGCTTCATCAGCGCTTGTTTGTCCTTGTCCCTCTCGTCGAAATTGCACCGGAACTGAAACACCCTTTGTTGCAAAAAACCAGCCGGCAATTGCTCGAAAGTTGTGGGGATAAATCGGAAATTAAAAAGATTGAACTATGAATAATCAACCTGAAATTGAAGTGGGAATCATCGCAAAGTTTGAACTCAAGTTCGAAATTAGTTGTGATTTTTATTCAGAACACAAGGAAAAATTTCCGGCGGGTGAATACACTGCGCTTATAAAGAATAATCAAATTATAATTCGAACGCGGTCCAATGAAATAAATTTTGGAAATTTTCTGACGCTTTCACCCGAAAAGAAAGCATCATTTTTTGAATTGAAAAACGTCATCATTGGCGTTGATTTTCACTGGGAGCAAAAAGAAAATCAACGATTCAGCGGCATTTTAAAACTTATTCCCGAGGGTGAAAATGTACGCGCCATCAATGTGATTGATCTGGAAGATTACCTGAAAAGCGTGATTTCTTCGGAAATGAGCTCCACCAGCTCGCCGGAACTGCTGAAAGCCCACGCCGTGATTTCGCGAAGCTGGCTGCTGGCGCAGATTGAAAAAACAAAATCGCTCAAATCAGGAGGTGGCCTTTACCAGACCTCCCATGAAACACACGACGAAATCATCCGCTGGTACGACCGCGAAGATCACACCACTTTCGATGTGTGCGCCGACGACCACTGTCAGCGCTATCAGGGAATCACCAAAATTCATTCTGAAAAAGCATTGCAGACTGTGGAAGAAACCCGCGGCGAAGTACTCATGTTTGAAAATAAAATCTGTGATGCGCGGTTTTCCAAGTGTTGTGGTGGTGTTTCCGAAAACTTTGAAAATGTGTGGGAGCCGGTAAGGCACCGATATCTCACCAAGGTGGTGGATTCGGAGTTTGGTGATACCACCTGCGTGGATCTTCGTCAGGAAGATGAAGCTGACTTGTGGATTCGTAACAAACCGCACGCGTTTTGCAATACCACTGACCAAAAAATCCTGAGTCAGGTACTGCCTGATTTCGACCAGAAAACCACCGATTTTTACCGCTGGAAAGTAGAGTATTCGCAAAAGGAATTGTCGGAATTGATTAAAGAACGTTCGGGGATAGAATTTGGCAAAATCGTAAAACTGGAACCGCTAAAACGTGGCCACTCCTCGCGGCTGATCAAACTAAAAATTCACGGTACTAAGAAAACGCTTACTGTGGGCAAAGAGCTGGAAATACGCAAGTGGCTATCCAAATCGCATCTTTACAGCTCTGCTTTTGTAGTCGATCACCTGGATGAGAAAAACGGCATTCCCCAAAAGTTTGTTCTCACCGGTGCCGGCTGGGGCCATGGCGTTGGTCTTTGTCAGATTGGTGCTGCCGTGATGGGCGAAAAAGGATATTCGTATAAGGAAATTTTAGCACACTATTTTAGGGATGCGGTTTTGAATAAAAGCTATTAACCATGAAAATTTGGAATTGGATTCAATTTCGTTCAGTTAACGCTGTCAAGTCTAAAGACGTTGACAGGTTGCAGACTTGTCAGCGTGCGAAGCTCCTGACAACGTCAAAGAAATTCTAAACTGAAAACCAATGAAGCTAAAATTTTACCTGCTTTTTTTACTTCTTTTTCTGTTTTTTTCAAACAGTTTTGTGAATGCTGTTGAAGTTATCCGCATCAACCAGTTGGGTTACCAGCCGCAGTCCATAAAAGTAGCCGTATTTCTATCTACTGATGAAATCAGTCCTAAAAATTTCACCCTACAAGATGCTATTACAGACAAGGTGGTTTTTAAAGGAAAAACCGAATCAAAACCCGCGGCAGAGTGGGGCATGACAACCGCCTACCGGCTTAATTTTTCTGAATTTCAAACTGAAGGTGGCTACTACCTGAAACTGGGTGAAACCCGTTCGCCCAACTTCAGAATTAACGCAGATGTTTATGACGGAACAGCCGATTTCCTGCTCAATTACCTCCGGCAACAGCGGTGCGGCTATAATCCGTTTCTTAAAGATTCTTGCCATCTGCACGACGGCATCATTGTCGATCATCCCACGCGATCGGGTGAGTTTATCGACGTAACCGGCGGCTGGCACGATGCCACCGATTACCTGCAATATTCCACTACCTCCATCAATACCATTTTTCAGATGATGTTTGCATACAAGAAATATCCTGAAATCTGGGGCGATTTTTACGATGCCGGCGGAGATGAAGGCGCCAACGGAATTCCGGATATTCTGGATGAAATAAAGTGGGGTTTGCAATGGATGCTGAAAATGAACCCCGCGCCCGGAGAAATGTACAACCAGATTGCCGACGACCGCGACCACATCGGGTTTCGGCTGCCCACCAACGACCCGGCAGATTACGGTTTGGGCGACAGTTTCCGGCCGGTTTATTTCGTAACCGGAAAACCACAGGGACTGGCCGAATTTAAAAACACCAGCACGGGCGTTTCGTCCATCGCTGGAAAATTTGCATCGGGATTTGCACTGGCTGCCCAGCTTTTCAGTGAATCGGATCCGGAAATGGCGAAACAGATGAAACAAAAAGCGCTTGATGCCTTTGAGTTCGCGCTTTCCGACACGGGATACACCCAAACCGCCTGTAATGTTTCACCTTATTATTACGAGGAAAAAAATTATGCCGATGACTTGCAACTGGCAGCGACTCAACTTTTTCAACTCACAAATCAAAATAGGTATTTGCAGAAAGCCGGATACTGGGGGCACCGGGAACCCGTAAGCCCGTGGATAAAAAACGACACGGCCGGACACTACGAATCATACCCGTTTGTGAACCTCGGCCACTATTTTATGATGCAGAACAACGGAGAAGAATTTACCGGTTTTTACGAAAAAGGACTGCAACTGTTGCACGACCGTGGAGAAAACGATCCATTTTTTTACGGTTTGCCGTTTTTGTGGTGTTCCAACAATCTGGTGGCTGCGGCCATCACTCAGGCCAGACTTTACCGCGAAGAGACCGGCAAAATTATCTTCGCCGAAATGGAAGCCGCCCTGCGCGACTGGCTGTTTGGGTGCAATCCATGGGGAACAGCGATGATTTGTGGACTCCCCGGCGTAGAAGATTCACCCATGTTGCCGCATTCATCGTACACCGTTTTGCTGGGCGGGACTACACCGGGCGGGCTTGTTGACGGGCCGATTGACGCTGCGCGCCACAAAAACCAGATTGGAATTGCGTTGCAAAATCCCGATGAATACGCGGCTTTCAATAACGGAAAAGCCATTTACCATGACGATATCGGCGATTACGCCACCAACGAGCCAACTATGGACGGAACTGCCAGCCTCAGTTTTTATCTCGCTTCGCTGGAAAATGACGGGCGAAAAATGGCTCAGCAAAATGAAAAAATAAAAGACGAACAGGGTGCTGTTATCCAGTTCAATTCCGATGAAAAAACTATTTATCTCGCTTTTACGGCGGATGACAAGTTTGAAGGCGGCGAACATGTTTTGCAGGTCCTGGAAAAACAGAAGATCAAAGGTTCGTTCTTTTTTACCGGAAACTTTTTGCGAAACCCAGATTTCAAAAATATCACCAAAAGAATTGTGGAACAAGGGCATTATGTTGGGGCTCATTCCAACAACCATCTGCTTTACTGCGACTGGGAAAAACGTGATTCCACGTTGATTTCTTTCGCTGAATTTGAAACCGACTTGAAAAATAATTTTCGGGAACTGGAAAAAATCGGAATAAAACCCGGTGAAGCACGCTGGTTTATGCCTCCTTACGAATGGTACAACCGGCAAATTGTGGACTGGAGCCGCCAACTGGGACTTGAAGTGATCAACTTTACACCCGGCACCGGAACCAACGCCGATTACACCACACCGGAAATGGAGAACTATAAATCATCGGTAAAAATATATGCCAATCTGCTGCAGTTTGAGCAACAGCAACCCAACGGACTGAGAGGCGCCATTTTGCTCATTCATCCCGGAACAGCGCCCGAACGCACCGATAAATTCTATAGAATTCTGGAAGATGTCATTCGGCATTTTTCTTCCAAAGGCTATCAATTCAAATCGTTAAAACCATAATTATGTCGAAAGCAGCAACCCGAAATCCGTGGGCATGGATTCCCACACTCTATTTTGCCGAAGGGCTTCCCTACGTTTTTGTAATGACCGTTTCGGTGATCATGTACAAACGGCTCGATATTTCGAATACCGACATTGCGCTTTACACGAGCTGGCTGTACCTGCCATGGGTGATTAAACCGTTGTGGAGCCCCATTGTGGATATCCTGAAAACCAAACGGTACTGGATTGTAGTGATGCAACTGGTTGTTGGTGCGGCACTGGCCGGGATTGCGTTTACGCTGCCGGCAAGTAATTTTTTTCAATACACCATTGCCTTTTTCTGGCTGATGGCGTTTAGCTCGGCTACACACGATATTGCTGCCGACGGGTTTTACATGCTGGGCCTCTCGAAACACGACCAGGCATTTTTTGTGGGAATCCGCAATACGTTTTACCGTTTTGCCATGCTGGCCGGGCAGGGACCGCTGGTAATACTGGCCGGCGAAATGGAAAAAATAGCAGGCGACGATAACCAGTGGGCATGGAGCATCACCTTTTTTATTTTCGCCGCCCTGTTTCTGGCTTTTTTCATCTGGCACCTGTTTATTCTTCCCCGCCCGGTTGACGATGTAAAACGCGAATCGAAATCGCTGAAGCAGGTCATGGCCGATTTCGTGGAAACGTTTGTTACCTTTTTCAAAAAAGATGGAATCGTGTTGTCGCTGGTGTTTATTCTGATTTTCAGGCTGGGCGAGGCGCAACTGGTGAAGCTGGCCACCCCGTTTTTGCTCGACGATCCGGAAGTGGGCGGTCTGGGACTTTCAACCAGCAATATCGGGTTTGTTTATGGTACAGCCGGGATGATTGCGCTGACTTTGGGTGGTATTATCGGCGGAATACTGGTATCGCGCAATGGATTGAAACACTGGATGCTCCCCATGGTTTTGGCCATGAATCTGCCCAATCTGATGTTTGTTCTGCTCGCCTATGTGCAACCCGAAAGTCTTTGGATTATTACCGGTTCGGTCATTATCGAGCAGTTTGGTTACGGTTTTGGGTTCACCGCATTTATGCTTTACATGATTTACGTTGCCGACGGCGAGCATAAAACCGCCCACTACGCGCTTTGTACCGGTTTTATGGCGCTGGGAATGATGCTTCCGGGAATGATCAGCGGCTGGATTCAGGAAATGATTGGCTATCAGTATTTTTTCATTTGGGTGATGCTGTGCACTATTCCGGGGTTTATCATTGTAAATTACCTTCGGTACGATCCCAAATTCGGGATGAAAAACGGGAAAGAGCAATAGTGTTATGTAACTGATTTATGAGTTGTGTTGCGATTTTTCAAATTCCAGAATAATTTTAAACAGTTCGGCAAATTTTTTACGATCGCGTGAAGTGAAACGAGTTGTTACACCTTCATCTTCAATATAAAAACGAAATTTTACTTGTTCGGACTGGCTCAATTGTTTCCACATATCGCGGGGAATTTCAATGGTGTGTTTCATTATCTGTAAGGGGTGGTCTGTTGTAGTGGTTTTTGTTGAGGTTGATGTTTTTTCATTGTCGTTATCTTTCTTCTTTTGTGCCAAAGTGGTTGTGGAAACTGAGCGGTTCACAAAATGTCGGACTGCATATTCACGGGATATAAATTGAAATTTTTCTCCATCGGCTTCAATAAAAATCAGAGAGTCGAGCTCTTCCGGCCTTGCCTTTGTTTTCAGTATGAGTCCAGCAGTTACTTTTCCCTGCTGACCATCAGGTTTAAGATAAAGTGTTTTCAGATTTACAATATAATCTACTTCCCGCAGTCCGCCGCGTTTTTCGTCAGAATATCCTTCCAATTCCTGAATGAGCCGGATACTTTTTTCGTTTTTGAAATCGTCATCGACGGTTATAATTTGATTGATATTTGAACAGGCTGATAAGAGTACGATTACAGCAAATAGGTATAAAAAATATTTCATGGCTTTTATTTTTGAAAGTCTTTCAAAATTTATACCACAACTTGCACTTTTTTAGTGAATATGTTACCCCGGCGCCAGCACCGAAAACGGATAAACCGACAGGTTTCGCAACAACCAAAAAAGCAGGATAATTCCGAAAATCACCCAGGGCGTGTTTTTCATGTAAAAGAAATTGGGAAGTCGCCAGTTGAATTTTTTGTTTAAAAAGGGGTGAATGAAGTGGTAAATAATGGCGAGCACGGCTGGTAGAAAAAGAAAATTATTGCCCACAACTCCTGCAATATTCAGGTGCAACAAACTGTGAATGGCCCGTTGCGAGCCACATCCCGGGCAGTAATACCCAGTTAGTGAATGAAAAATGCAGCGGGGGAAAAGTTGGTTTTTCGATGGATCGAGCAGAAAAAAAAGGACTGCCAGTGCGAGAATAACAACCAGCAGTCCTGCCTGAAAAAATCGTTTCATTGGCTAAACGTTGAACGACGCCAAAGCATCCAGGCCTAATCCGGCAATTCCAATTACAAGTGTTAGGATAGCCCAGATTATTGCGCCAGCGAGAGCAACTCCAAAAGAAACCCAGGCCCATATTTTTGCGTTCTTGCTCGACTGTTTGGCACCTTCGTAATCGCCTGCTGTCCATTTTGAATTTACCTGTGCGGCATAAACAATGGAAACAATTCCAAACGGAAGACAACATAAAATAGTGGTGAGAATTGCCCAAACCAGATAATTGGGTGGAGGAATTTGTTGGGCCGATTGCGGTTGTTTTTCAAGTTGTTCGTTCATAACTGAGTAATTTTTTTTTTATTGGTTTAAATGTTTTGACTTTGAGGACAAATTTAACTTATGATCTTTTAAAATAAAATCAATTTTGAAATTAAATTAGAAAAACTCCAAAATATGGAGTACTATTTATGTTTCGTAATTTGTTTGAGTTTACCTCTGATTAGTTTTCGTCTGAGAGCATTGAGCCTGTCCACAAAAAGAATTCCCTGCAAGTGATCGTACTCATGCTGGAAAATGCGGGCTTCCAACCCTGTCAGTGTTTCCCCCTTCCAATCGAAATTCAGGTCGCGATAACGCACCTCTATTTTCTCGGGACGATTCACCTCTTCAAATATTCCGGGAATGCTCAGGCATCCTTCGCTGTACCATGTTGTGTTGTCGTCGTGGTTCAGGATTACCGGGTTCAAAAAAACTTTCTCAATGGGTTCAATTCCGCCACCTTCCAAAGGAGTGGTATCCACCACAAAAAGGCTTTTTTGCAAGTCAACCTGTGGCCCGGCCAACCCAATTCCATCTGCGTTTTTTAACGTTTCCTTCATGTTCTCAGCCATTTGAACAAAGTCATCACCGGCGTCCAGCTCAAATGTTTTTTTTCTTAAAATTGAAGATCCATATATAACGATTGGCATTTTCATTTCTACTAATTTAATTTTTTAAATAAACACATATTTCAAACTATTCAAATTTACAACCACCTGCGAACTTTTCGTTTGTATTTCAAAAAGTTTTCTCCAAACTGCTCTGTCATAAACAGTTCTTCTTTACGGATATAAAAACCTTCCATAACAAACACAAACAATAATGAAGAAGAAAGTAAAAGAACAGATTTCAATAAAATTGCAGTGCCTGTAAGAATGAGCAGCATGCCGAGGTACATGGGATTCCGGCTGATGCAGAACGGACCTTTTGTAATAAAACAGGATGGTTTCAGATACGGCTTTACCGTTGTTTCGTGTTTTTTAAAAAGATTGTCCGTCCAAAGATTGAACACTATTCCCAAAACTAAAGGAATCCACCCAAATTGATTGTAAGGAAAGGGAATTACTTTTTTCTCCCCAATAAGAAAATTCAAAAGAATGGTGAGAGCGAGAAAACACAAAAACCAAGTTGTAGGCATTATTTTTCTTTCCATTGCATTAAAAAATTTAGATATTAAAAACAAGTAGTAAATAACCCACCAGCAGACCCACCAGCAAATTAATCACTTTTACTTTCACAAAATCTTTTCTCGATTCAGCCAGCAGCGGAAGCATTCCGTGCCCGTCCTGCACAATTGAGTTGGCAAGCAGTATGCTGAAAGGCAACAGGTTTTGCGAGAATAGTGTAACGAGAAACAGATGAGGCCCCGATTCAGGGATAATTCCCATAAGAACTGCAATAAGCAATACTACTGTCTGGTTGTTTTCCATCAGGTTGGTAAGTGCCAGATTCGATTCAACAAAGTGCAACACCAGAAAAGCGCCCCATGTCCAGAGGAAAATACGCAGCAAATGTTTTTTCAGAATATGGTTGTATAAATGTTCTTTCAAAAAATGGTTGGGAACCGTTATGAATACAAAAAGCAAGAACAATGCTCCGAGGAGAAACGTAAATTTTTTCCAGTTCCATTCATGGGGACCAAGGATTCCAATAACAATCATTAGTGTAAAAAGAAATGTGGAAATTATGAGCAAAGAGCGTTCAAAAGTAATTCTTTTTAGCTGGGGAAAAACGATTGTTTTGTCGAAGCAACGGCAAATATCTTCCTCGTGCACTTCGAAGCCATGAATTTCATCCGCTGGTTTTTTGTGTTCAAAAAGATGTACCACCCAACCCGCAACTATGGCAATGGCAAGCATAATTCCGTTTAACAACAATGCTCTGCCCGGGAAAAGGGAAAGCATTACGAACGCTTCGTCGCCCGAGGTGGCAATCATTACGGCTACAAGTCCCGCCAATCCCATCATTCGGTGCGTGTAAAGACTAACTACGGTGAACGCGCCCATACATCCCGGTGTAATGCCGAGAAGGGCAGCAATAATGATTTGCAGGAAGGGTGATTTTTGTAATTTTTCTGCCCAAAGATTCCGGCTTTGTACATTAATGTATTCAATAACCACCATCATAAATAACACGAAAGCGGTTATCATCATTGTTTGTTTCAATGTTGAAATGAATACTTCAGTCATGGTACGCAATTTTTATTTAAACCAATTCCAAATAATTTGCAAAATAAACAAAAGTTTATATAATTTTGCGAATTAAACGTTGAAAAAATGAAATTAAATCATGTGGCTTTATCGGTAAATGATTCGGAGGAAATCGAAAATTTTTACGAAGATATTTTGGAATTCAGTTTGAAAAGAAAGTTTTTGATGGATGCCGGTATTTCATTGAAATTTTTTGGAAAAGAGAAAAAAATTGATGTTTATTTTATGGAGAAGGATGATGTGGGGTTGGAAATATTTCTTTACCCGGAGAAGGGGAGAAAGACCTTCCCTCATCTTTGCTTGGAGTATCATAACAGCAATACTGTTTTTTATAAGGCCAGAAAACTGGGCTGCAAAACCGAAATAAAAATAAATCCGGGGCGAAGTGATACTTATTTTATTTGGGATAGAAGCGGGAATATGTTTGAACTGAAAGAATTGCAAAAATGATTGGTGAATTAAAAAATATTTTTGGTTCCAAATGCACGGGAATCAATATAAACGGGGAGCCTTCCGAATCAATTGACATTTCTACAAAGCGGCTTAAATTATGCGAAGCGGTGAACCTTTCGTTCGATGCTCCGATCAGGGTAACCGGCGAAAATCTGGTTTGCCCGGGTGCCCGGCGAAGTGTTGGTTTTGACAAAGACGACACATTGCTCGCACAGACTATTTCAGAAAATAATGGAATTCCTGTTCAGTTTATTCTGAATGCATTAAAAGAAATTCCAAAACTTGATGGAATTACCCACATAAACCTGGGGCTGACGGAAGATATGGAACCCTGGCTAAAACCCGATTTGTACATCATTTATCTCAAACCGGCAGTGGTTACTGCAATTATGCACAATCTGGCCAAAATGGGGGTCAAACCTTCCATATTGCCTTACTCGCTTTTATCGGTTTGTGGAAATGTATTTTCAACCTGCTACAAAAATGTAGTTCCGACCTTGTCATTCGGATGTCCCGAGTCGCGAAGACACGGAGGGATCGGTAACGATGAAGTGGTGCTGGGCCTTCCGAGTCAGCATGCCCGGTACTTTCTAAGGGATTTATAAAGTTGTAAAATAAAACGTACATTCGGCAAACTAATCTTATATTCGGGAATGATGTCAAATGCAACAAAAACACTTGTAATTTTTTTAACTGCAATGCTTTTGGCGTGTGGTTCACAGAAGAATAAAAATGAAGCGGAAGAAAAACCTGTGGTAACAGTTAGCATTTTGCCCGTAAAAACTTTTGTGGAAGAAATTGCCGGGAACGATTTTGAAATTAACGTTTTGCTGCCTCCGGGTGCTAGTCCTGCCGATTTTACTTTAATTCCTTCGCAACTGAAAGATATCGCCCGTTCAGAAGTCTGGTTCCGTATTGGATACATTGGCTTCGAATTTTCCTGGAAAGAAAAAATTGAACAGGCCAACCGGAACATGAAAGTTGTGAATCTTTCGGAAGGGCTGGATTTAATTACGGATGAATATCTTCCGTCGGGTAAAAAAAGTTCCACCGGAGGAATCAATCCACACACCTGGCTTTCCCCAACACTGGTGAACCAAATGGCCGGCCACATTACTGAGGAACTTGTTTTGTTGAATCCCGAAAAGAAAGAAGAATATCAGGAAAATTTAAGCCGGTTTGTGCAAAAAGTTGAAGCGCTGGATGCGGAACTCAGGGACAAATTGGCGAATTTTGAAGGTCGGCAGATTATCCTGTTTCATCCCAGTCTTTCCTACTTCGCGCGCGAATACGGGCTGATTCAGTACTCGCTGGAACCCGGTGGTAAAGAACCCACGCCGCAACGGATGGCAGCACTTGTGGATTTCGCCAAAAAAGAGGACATCGGAGTAATCTACATTCAAAGCGATTTGGACAGGAGCCAGGCCCGCGTGTTTGCAGAGGAAATCGACGGGGAAATCGAGGAAATGTGGCCGCTGAATCCGAAATGGTTTGACAATTTGAGGGAGATTACCGGGTTGTTGATTAAGCATTTTTAGAACGAGTTTCAAGGCAATCATGAAATGTTGTTTCGAGTACTCACCCGGTTTTATTTGCATAATGAGACGATGACAATAAATTTCCAAAATTCAAATCATAAATCCCAAATAAATTCCAATTTTTAAATACTTCAAATTCTAACCTACCTTATACACAATCATGCAACGTTGTTTAATTGTGCGAGTTGATTCTCAAGAAATTTAATACGCTTTTCTTTAAATGCTGCTTGGT
>NZ_FQZE01000026.1 GCF_900141875.1 Tangfeifania diversioriginum
CCCGCCAGCGCCGATGGTACTGCGTAAAAGTGGGAGAGTAGGCCGCTGCCGGATTTATCCAAAGCCCATGTTCAAAAGAGCATGGGCTTTTTTATTGGAATAAGCCTGTGTTTTTAAATAATTATTTTTATTTCCTTACGTTTCTTCATTAGACTTAGCTTGGCAATAATGACTGAAAAAATTCATAAACGCAGAGAAGATCTGTTTTTTTTCTTATTACTGCTCACTGCTGCTGTTTTTCCATATTCTGAAGCATTGGTGAGTATTACCATTGGTTTGCTATTGTTTCAGGCGTTGGCTTTTCGTTCCTGGAATCACCCAACTGTTAAAAAGCGGTCACTAAAAATAGTATTGTTTCCCTTTTCAATTTTTGGAATATACATTGTTGGTACTTTATTTACAAATGATTTTTCTTTTGCCTTATATGAGTTAAAGAAAGTAATCTTCTGGCTGGTAGTTCCATTGGCCGTTATTTTATCTCCACAACTTCCGGACAAAAAACTTTACCGCGTCCTTGGTATTTTTGTTTTATCCGTAACAATTGCAAGTTTTATTATTACCGGTAAAATAATTCTCAATGATCATTTTCAATTTAACGGATTCCGATCGTTGAGCATTATTTCACATATCCGCTTTTCATTTCAGGTTGTATTGTCATTAATAATAGTGGCCTGGTTTATCCTCAAATTTAAACAACTCAAATTCTCATTTAATCCCATCTTTTTATTCGCACTTTTCATTTGGCTTGTCGTTTTTCTTTTTTTGCTGAAGTCTTTACTTGGGATTATTTCTTTTTTGGGAACGGCAGGTATTGCACTGATTTTTTATATTTTGAAATTGAAAAGCAGGCAAATGAAATATTTTTTAATTGCTGCTTTACTTTCAATTGTATTGGTTCCTGTGCTTTATACGGCCAGGGTTTATACTGATTACTTTGATTTTAAAGACTATGATCCCAAATCTGTTGAAACCAAAACCCATGCAGGTAATCGGTATCGTCACAATTTTAGTGAGCATGCCCGGGAAAATGGTTACCTGGTTTATGTTTACATTTGCCAGGAAGAGCTCAGGCAGGAATGGAATAAACACAGTGAAATAAAATATGGTGACAACCTGAATGGTTATCCGTTGAGTAGCACACTCATCAGGTATTTAACCAGTTTGGGGTACCGAAAAGACAGTGTTGGAGTTAGCCGGTTAACGCCAAAAGACATTAAGTTAATTGAACAAGGTGTTACAAACCATAAATTCGATAATCGCTTTTTTTCAATTTATCCCAGGATTTACGAAACCATTTGGGAACTCGATAACTATTTTCGTACAGGAAACCCGAATAATAAGTCGCTGGCACAACGTATCGAATATATCAAAGCTTCACTTTTCATAATAAAAGAAAATCCATGGTTTGGTATTGGTACTGGCAATTGGGTAAATGAGTATAATAAAGTGTACGACCAAATGGATTCAAAACTCGATGATGAAAAACGCGGACCGTCGCACAATCAGTATTTAAATTACATGGTGAAATTTGGAATCATTGGGTTTTTATGGATTTTATTTGCCATTCTTTACCCGGTTTTTCTTTTGGGACATCGCCGAAATTTCATTTTTGTTTGTTTTCTTATTGCTATTGCTTTTGCCAACTTGGGTGATGCCAATTTGGAAACCCACATGGGATTATCTTTTTTCTCTTTTTTCTATTTCCTGTTTCTATGGAATTCAACCACCGAAATGAAAAGTTCTATTGTAAAACGGTAAGTCCTTTAATGCATCTTACTGTTTTATCAGAAATTGCTTTTTCCAGCTTTTGTTTGTTTTTGCTTAATTGTTCACGGCTTTGTGTTTTATGCCAGAGGTGGTAAGTAATCGCCTGAAATTTTATTTTGCGCAGTAACAAACCACTGTTGAAAAGCCTTGCCACTAATTCTGTATCTTCCAGTCCCCAACCCACAAATTCTTCGTTCCATCCGTTGACCCGTTCCAAATCATTTTTCCAGATGCCCAATAAACCACCCCTCAAGTTTGAGGAATATTTTAATGGTTTGTACAGCTTATTCAAAATTGGTAGTCGTACTGAATTTATCCGGTTGGTTTCAATTTCATTTGAAAGAAGAGTAAAAACAGGATGACATTTATTATTTTGAATCCGCTTTAGGGTAGTCCGTTTCGAAAGAAAAACCCTGGAGCCAATTAATGCTTCACCTCTACTTGCATTTTTTTTTAAATCGAAAATAAAGCGGGGGTGAAAAAACAAATCCCCGTCAGAAAAAATAAGGTAATCTCCCGAACATTTTTTCACAGCCAGGTTTCTAACAGCTGCAGCCCTGAAGCCTTTGTCTTCGTGCCAAACATGTAGCAATGGAACCGGAAAACTCTGTTTTGTATTGGCGATAAGTTGCGCTGTTTCACTGGTGGATCCATCATCGGCAATGATAACTTCATCCGGTAAAGCAGTTTGGCGTTCAATGCTTTTCAGAATAAGCGAAAGCGCATCGGGTCGGTTGTATGTTACAATAATGAGTGATACTTTCATGTTTACCGGATTTTATGCGTAAAAATAATCAGAATAAAAAATTAATGAGCCATTTAACCGGAAGGAATAAATGATTTCTTCTTTACAGGAGAGATGTGAAAAAAGCAGACACGATTATGCGAAAGCCTGAGAATTAATTGGAACATTAGAAGTGGCTCACTATTTTTGGTACTTCAAATTTTAAGAGAATGAGTCACCGTTTTGTTTTTTTGGGCGCAGGGAACCTGGCCACACATTTAGCTGTTGAACTACATCGAAAAGGATTTTTCATTGGACAAGTTTACAGCCGAACAGAGAAATCAGCTAAAGAATTGGCTGATAAGTTGGAGACGAACTTCACAACCTCTGTCCAGGAGATTTTACCGGATGCCGATGTGTATTTTGTGGCCCTCAAAGATTCTGCATTTGAAGAAGTTCTCCCACACATCAATTTTCAAAATAAGTTGGTGGTGCATTGTTCCGGCAGCATGCCGCTTTCTTCTCTTCAGAATTATTCGGGCAACATTGGCGTACTGTACCCGCTTCAGACATTTTCGAAAGAGCGGAAGGTAGATTTTTCCGAAATCCCTGTTTTTATTGAAGGCAATTCACCCCAAAATGAAAAAATGCTGAGGCGGATTGCTGAAAAAATTTCGGCCAGAGTTTCCGTTTTAAATTCAGAACAACGACTGCATCTTCATGTGGCAGCTGTTTTTGCCTGTAATTTTGTAAACCATTTTTATGCTATTGCCGGCGAAATGTTGAAATCGCAAAATGTCCCGATTCAGGTTTTGAATCCTTTAATAATGGAGACAGCACGTAAGGTTCAGGAAATGGATCCGGGGAAAGCCCAGACAGGACCTGCTGTTCGTTTCGACCATAACGTGATTGAAAAACACCTGGATACATTGAACGATTTTCCTGAATTCAAAAAAATATATAAAATGGTTTCAGAAAATATTTATAAATTTCATCAAAACACTTAATCCATGTCCTTTTTTAAAGAAGAACTAAAAAATGTAAAAGCTTTTGTTTTCGATGTTGACGGGGTTTTGTCGAAAGACACTTCGCCGTTAAATGAAAACGGAGACCCAGTGCGAACAGCCAATGTGAAAGACGGGTTTGCCATTCGGAATGCCATTGATTTGGGATACCCGGTGGCGGTAATAACAGGTGGTTTTGTGGAACGTGTCCGGCTCAGGTACGAAAAAATTGGAGTGAAATATTATTACGATAATTCGCGCGACAAAGTTGACTGTCTGAATGATTTTCTGAAAAAAACAGGTGTGAAAGCGGAAAATGTTCTTTTTATGGGCGACGATCTGGTTGATTATTCAGTTATGCAAAAGGTTGGAATACCGGTGTGCCCAAACGATGCAGTAAACGAAATCAAAGAAATTTCGAAATATGTTTCGCATAAAAGTGGAGGCGAAGGCTGTGTGCGCGATGTTATTGAACAAACCCTGCGCTCCCAGGACAAATGGTTTACCAACGAAATGTTGCATAAAAAAGCTTTTTAAATGAACTGGTTTCCCAAGTATAATTTTATTCTTGCTTCAAAATCGCCCAGGCGACAACATTTATTAAAGTCGTTGGAAATTGATTTTCAGGTTATTGTCAAAGAAGTAAAAGAAGATTTTCCGGCAGATTTGCCCAAAGAAGAAATTCCGGTTTACCTGGCCCTCCTGAAAGCACAGCCATTTAGGAACCAACTGAAACCTGACGATTTGCTCATAACTGCCGATACAATTGTTTGGCACAGAGGCAAAGTTCTTGGAAAACCTTCCGGGGAAAATGAAGCAAAAAAAATGCTTTCGGAACTCAGTGGAAGTGAACATGAAGTAATATCCGGGGTTTGTTTGACCTCCGTTGACAAACAAAAAACCTTTTATTCTGTTTCAAATGTTCAGTTTAAGAAGCTCAGCAACGATGAAATTGATTACTACATTTCATCGTTCAAACCTTTTGATAAAGCCGGCGCATACGGAATTCAGGAATGGATTGGTTGCATAGGAATCAAGCACATAGAGGGTTCTTTCTATAATATTATGGGATTGCCTGTTCAGAAACTCTATGAAGAAATACTGCAATTTTAGTCCTTTTAAAAAAGGTTTCATTTTTTTATGTGTTATATAACAATACTTTAATATTTCTTTTGTTTAACCCTTTTGGCCGATAACTCGTAAATGGTATAAATTGAAATTTAAAAAACCATTATTATGAATAATCCGGTTCGGCTTTTAATCCTGATGGTATTTACCATTTTTATTCTCAGCGGATGCACAAAAGAAGATGACGCAATAAAGGTTGGATTCTTAATTCATGCCCTTGATAAAGAACGGTGGGAAAACGATCGGGACTACTTTATTGAAAAAGTTCAGGAGTTGGGAGGTACAGTTGAAGTTCGTGTTGCAGATAATGATGCACAAAAGCAGCTTGATCAGGCAAACGAGCTCCTTGCCAACGGAATAGATGTTTTGGTCGTTGTGCCTGTTGACCAGTTTGCAGCGGCTGAAATTGTGCAAAATGCACAAGAGAAAAATGTGAGTGTTATTTCGTATGACCGATTGATAAAAAATTGCCGGCTCGATTATTATGTGTCAACCGACAATGTTGAAATTGGCAGATTGCAGGCGGAATACCTAACCACAATGAAGCCTTCCGGGAAATATGCCCTTATTGGTGGTGCAATTAGCGATAATAACAGCCAGTTTTTGTACCTGGGCCAGATGAATGTTTTGCAACCGCTGGTTGAAAAAGGAGATATTGAGATCATCTATAATGAATTTACCGAAGCATGGGAAGAAGAAGAAGGCTACAATCATGCAAAAAAATTATTGCAAACTACAGAAGAAATTGACGCTATAATTGCCGGGAACGACGCAATAGCTTTCGGAGTTACACGAGCATTGGCAGAAGCAGGAAAAGAGGGGGAAGTTTTGGTTGCCGGAATGGATGCCGACTTAAGAAATTTACAAGAAATTGTGGCCGGACATCAAACATGCACGGTTTATAAACCGTATGAAAAACTGGCTGCTACTGCTGCCGAACTTGCGATGACACTTGGCAGGGATGAAGAATGCGAGCGTACTTTCCAAACTGTTAGCAACGGACAGCGTCTGGTGCCGGCAGTGTTACACGAAGCAATGATAGTTAATAAAGATAACCTGAAACTGACCGTTATTTCAGAAGGTTACCAGACGGAAGAAGAAATTTACAGGTAATTTTCCCAATATTACTTCGTCTTTTTTCTTTTCACACTATTTTTTTGTTTTGCATGATTAGCAGATATCAACAGTTATAACAAAAAAAATGGATGGGGTATTCCAGATGTAATGGAATACTAATGAATCAGTTCTTGGAATTATATTTCTTTTGAAGCAAAAAACCAAAAGCAATTAAAAAATAAAACAAACCGTTGAGCCCGGTAAAGAAATAGGTTGTAACTTTTGAAAATTCCATTGAATTCTCGAGAATCAGGTTGAATAGTATATTAAAGAAAAAGTTTCCGGAAAAGTAAATCAACACAGCAGTATTTATCCATATAATTGGCTCTTTTTGAATTTCCCGGTGCTTGCTTTCAACCATAAATTTTGAGAACAACAAAATTGAAAAGAGCACGAGCAGTAGCCCTTCAACAGAGCGTACAAGATTTGGCATGGTATATAAATCCTGGATAAAAAGCAGATTGATAATTGTGTATGACTCAAAAAGGATAATGATAACAATGATTATCTTTTTATGAAAAAAGGGATGGAGTACACTTTTGTAAAAGAGTGCCCAGAGGAAAAATTCTAAAAGGATATAAAAATGCAATCCGGGAATGGTATTTCTTATGCCGGCTGCAATTAATGCACTTCCCGAAATTTCAGTAACAAAAGCTAGTCCGGTAAAAATGAACAGGATTTTTAAACTTTTATTAAGGCTGCGAAAACTATAGAGCCCTGCAAAAAATGCAATACCCACTTCCGCAATATGTATATATAATTGAGCTGGCATCTAAGGTGTGAGTTAAACTAGCCTATGAATTATAAATACTATTATTATCGCAGATTGGTGGGCATAAAGCCCCATAGTTAAATACTTCAGGATTTCTGATTTCTTTCGCTTCTGAATAAATCATTACATCCATGGTTTTTGAAATACCAAAATCGATTTGAGCTTCCGACCGATTTTGAGTATTGAAAATTTCGTGTAATTCAAACTTGGTAAATAAGTACGCATTGGGGTAAATGTATTGCCTGAAAGCGGCCCATTCATTTTCAGAGTTGAGCTCACCAGCACGCCACTTGCGGTATCTGCGGATACTTTCAAGTACTTCCTCAGTACGTTTAGAAAGATTTTCGTTCTCCTTTCCCAACTTAAAAACAGGAGTTTCATAATCAGCATATACATCTCCGCTGCCCATCAGAAAAGCAGAAACTGCAAAAGCACACAATACGTGTTTCCCATCTATCATCTCTTTTTCAAGTCCAAGATAAATTCTTACCCTGTTTTCATCTTCACTATTTAAAGCTTTATATGTTTCTTTTTGAAGAATGATTGGCGGAACTGAAAGATTAAAACTTAATTTCTTTTCTTCCTCAAAGTTTTTTTCCCAGTTTTCCGCTTTGGGCGCTGGAATTTGATCTCGTTTAAGTTTATTTGACATACGTTTGGATCTTTTATTTCAATTCGAAACCAAATATAATAAAAAAGAACTGTAAATATCTACAGTTCTTTTTCAATTTATATTTAGTCGTAATAATAGTTATCGTCTTCGTAGTAATATCCGTCGTTGTAATAACCGTTGTTGTATGCAAAATACCTCTCGGGATAATGGACCAACCTGAAACCATGGGTTGTCAATTCAAAAAACAGGTTGCCAACTCTGAAATAGGGGTATCCATTAATGTAAACCTGCTCCTTTACCGGCGGCAGTTGTTCAAAAACAATTCCATAGGGCATATCTACCAACACATAACCAACTCCTCTAAAAAACCTGAAAAAGTGACCATTGTAGATGTAATACCTGTTGTGATTATGAACGAAGAACCACGGGCGACTTGCAAAAGTGCGGATTACATGTCCGAATTTCGGGTGGTGGTAGTAGTGTTTGTGAAAACGGTAAGAGTAGGGATGGTAACTGTTGTAATAGTCTCTCCAGCTGTTTAAATCCCAGCGGTACCTTTCCCATTTGTGATCCCAGTGGTTATGATTATAATAATTGTAATTAGCGTAATAATTTTTGGTGTGCTTCCTGTAGTGAACATGGTTAGGGGCACGCCTGCGGTTCCAGTATTTTTTACTGCCTTTGTAATTTTTATTTGTTCTGTACCTGTTGTCATTTTTATCTAACCTGTAAACTTTGCGTTTATTTTCCGGATTTGCACGTACCCTGGCATCTTCGGTGTTTGCTCTCGTTGAGGTGCTTCTTCTTACAGAATTATTGTAGCGTTTGCGTCCTGAGCGATTTACAGCTGCAGGCTTGTTATTTGTCTTTCCGGGTGAGGTACTTTTCAGGTTGCTCCGGTTCTCAGAACGGTTGCTCCTTTTGGCACGGGTAGCAGGTTCCTTTGGAGTTCTTCTCTGAATTTCTCTTTTTTTGAAAGTGCTTTTTTCGCGTACAGTGTTGCGTCTGCTTCTTTCGGTTCGTTCAACCGGGGTGTTTTTCTCCTGGTTTCTCTGAGTGGACCGGCGTTGAGCAACGGAAGGAAATGTTGTTGCTGTTACTGTTGCTACTATGAGTAGTATGGCGAACAGTTTTGTATTTTTTGTTTTCATGGCTTTAAGTTTTAAAAATTCAACATTTTAATTGCTTGCTCTGTGGCGCCTTTGTAACCGGTATTTGCCTTTGAAAAGCAAAGCGTATGCCAAATTAAATACCCCGCAGTTGCTCAGGTTTTTAAGGTGTTTTAAACCAGTTGGTTAAAAAGTTTTATTATTTGCATAATTCTCTCTAATTTTGCATCCTGAAAAAGAAGACATGGGAAGAGTTTTAGCAATTGACTACGGAAAAAAACGAGTTGGACTGGCTGTCACCGATCCGGCTCAAATAATCGCCAATAAATTAACCACAGTGGCAACCAACGAATTGTGGGATTTTTTGCAGAATTATTTCAGCAAAGAAACTGTTGACGAAGTGATAATTGGTTATCCGCGTCAGTTGAACAACCAACCTTCTGAAGCTGTTACTTACATCAATCCTTTCATTAAAAAATTTAAGCGGGAATATCCTGAAATGAACCTCGAATTGATGGATGAAAGGTTTACATCCAAGATGGCTTTTCAGACCATGATTGATGGAGGTGTAAGCAAAAAAGGAAGGAGAAACAAAGCAATGGTAGATGCTATTAGCGCCACCATTATTTTACAAAATTACATGGAGCAGAAAAGAAATTCCTTTTAATTTGCAGAAAAAATGAAACGAGCCCACCTGATCAGCATAGTTGGGCGGGGCAATATCATACTTTGAAAATTAACAATTATAATTACATGAAATATCCGATTACAGTATATGGCGACCCTTTACTCAGAAAAAAAGCAAAGCCAATTGAAAAGAAAACAGAAGAGCTTGACGAAATAATTGAAAATATGTGGGAAACCATGTATTATTCTGATGGGATTGGGCTTGCCGCTCCACAGGTAGGTAAATCAATTCGCCTGTTTTTGGTTGATGCTTCGTCAGCAGCCGACGAAGAACCTGAGCTGAAAGATTTTAAAAAAGTTTTTATCAATCCTGAAATTATTGAAACCGCTGGTGAGGAGTGGATAATGAACGAAGGATGCTTAAGCCTTCCGGAAATAAGAGAAGACGTAAAAAGAACCGATGTGGTGAGAATTAAATATTTGGATGAAAATTTCGAACCGCACGAAGAAGAATTCAGTGGTTTTGCCGGCAGGGTAATCCAGCATGAATACGATCACCTGGAAGGAATACTTTTTATTGATTATTTATCGCCACTACGAAAACGGCTTTTGAAGAGTAAATTACGTAATATTGCGATTGGAAAAGTGACTCCGCATTACCGGATAAATGTTCCTGTCCGGTAAAATAATTTGAACTTTTCCAATTTTTTCGTAATTTACTTCCCCTGACAACACCACAAAAATTGGAAAAAACAATTCAGAAAATACCCTTTTTACGAATTGCAGTTGCTTTTGCAATTGGAATAGTTGCTCAATCCTTTATAAACATAGGATTTACTTTTGTTTTTCTGATTTCGTTGCTGGCATTACTGGCAGTTGTTTTGGGCCAGAAATTTTATAGCTACCGCATTGCTTCTTATTGGGGAGTAATGGTTCATTTTGTATTTGTGATTCTCGGAGTTCTCGTGGCCATGCAGTACAACCAAAAACCAATGATACCTGGTGAAGGTATTTTTAAGGCCACAATTGTTGAAATTCCTCAGGAAAAGCCCAACTCGTACCAAACGATCTTACATGTTGAAGAAGTTGGGGCAAATGATTCAATTTTTCAAACCAATGAAAAAATTATAACCTGGTTTGAAAAAGAGGAAAACGCAAAGCAGTTAATTCCAGGCCAACAAATCATTTTTAAAGGAAAACCGCAAATGGTTTCCAACAATAATAATCCTTTCGAATTTGATTATAAACAGTATCTGGCCAAAAAAAAGATTTACAGGCAACTTTACCTGCCAGCTGAAAATTGGAAGAAAATAAACAGTGAGTCGTCATTTTCTTTACCGGTTTTTGCCGAACGCGTTCGCATGCAACTGCTTCAAATTTATAAAGAACAGGGGTTAGGCGAAAATGAGCTTCAAATTTTATCGGCACTTACTTTGGGCTACAAACGCGGCCTCGACCCTGAAACCAAAAGAGTTTTTGCATCTGCCGGAGCCATGCATGTTCTGGCTGTTTCGGGGTTGCATGTGGGTATTGTATTTTTGGTGCTCAATTTTTTGCTGGGATTTTTACGTAAACAAAAAGTAGGGCGGATATTTTTTGTGCTGCTTACTATCAGTGTTTTGTGGTTCTTTGCTTTTCTAACGGGGCTATCACCTTCGGTTACCCGGGCAGCAACAATGTTTTCTTTTGTAGTAATTGGAACCAACATCAGGCGGCAGGTAAACACTTACAATTCGCTGGCTGCCTCGGCTTTTTTGCTGTTGCTGATTAATCCCAATAATTTGTTCGAAGTCGGATTCCAACTCTCATACGCTGCTGTTTTTGGTATTGTTTTTTTGCAACCCCGGCTCGAAAATTTGGTCACGTTCAAATATAAAATCATCCGGTACGCCTGGGCGCTTCTAACCGTTTCGGTGGCTGCCCAAATTGCAACTTTCCCGTTGTCGGTGTACTATTTCAATCAGTTTCCAACCTATTTCTGGATTTCAAATTTGTTTGTGATCCCTGCAGTAACCCTGTTAATTCCATTGGGCATCGCCATGTTGGTGTTGCATGGAATCCCGGTAATTTCCCCGTTTATTTCTGAAACAATAAATTTTGTTATTGGGGGAATTTACAGCTTGCTTCAGTTTATCGAAAATTTACCTTCCTCAATTATTGAATTTACTTTTTTGCCTCTTGAACTTGTATTTGTTGCCGGGTTTCTTTTGTCTGTTTTTGTGTTTATTGAAACAAAACGAAAGTTGTTTTTTAAACTGGCTCTTGTTAATGTTGTTTTGGTATTGTTCTCGGTATTTATATTCAAAATCAATAATTTGTCACGCAACGAATTAATTGTTTATAATCAGCCGGATAATACGATTGTTCATCTGCTTTCAGGCCCAAAAAATTATGTGATTTCCGAAAAAGAACTTGAAGAGGATGGATTTTCAATGGGGATGATCAAAAATCTGGTGTACAGAAATCGGCTCCGTTCTCCGGTCTTTTTAACACAACATCAAATTTTTGAGGATGAGCACCTCATGCTGAAAGATAATTTTATCTGTTTTGAAGGGCGGGTTTTCCATATTGCTTCAGGCAATACCCCAAAACTACCTCGTGAGCTAACTCCTGATATAGTAATTGGCCCGGTAACCAGGCCGGGCCTTAATCAAAAAACATCAAGCAATCCATTATTGGTTTCCACCGCCCGGTTTCTTCCCGCGGAGGAATTCGAAAGCTTTAAGGTTTATTCTGTCAGGAAAAATGGTGCATACAGGGAAAAGTGGTAGATTTGCACCGGTTCATACATTAAATGAATCTTTTTTGTACTGAAAAAACAGAAAGATTACTGGTAGTTCATTTTGTATTCTTTTAATTTGTACCCTAATTTTGAAATAAAGAAAGGTTAAAATGAAAGTTGTAATTGCTGGTGCCGGAGAAGTTGGAACTCATTTGGCCCGAATGCTGAGCAGCGAAGAACATGATATTGTTTTAATGGACGATTCGGTGGAAAAACTTTCCATTGTTAGCAACGATGTTGATTTAATGACCGTTACCGGTTCAGCACATTCTTTTCATGATCTGAAAAACACCGGAATTGCAAAAGCTGACCTTTTCATTGCAGTAACCCCGTTTGAAGAAAGGAACGTCCTGGCCTGTTCAATGGCTTCATACCTTGGTGTCGGGCGTACAATTGCACGCATTAACAATTCGGAATACCTTATGGGCAGGTACCGTTCGAAGCTAAACAATCTGGGAATTAATGAACTGATTTATCCCGAGAGTCTGGCTGCCAAAGAAATTGTGGCTTCGGTAAAACAAACCGGCACCCGGCAGTTAATTGAATTTTCAAATGGTAAATTATTGTTGCTCGGTGTTAAAGTCAGGCAGGATGCGCCAATTTTAAACAAAACATTTGAGGAGCTCGCACAGGAAAATGAACATATTCTGGTGGTAGCTATTAATCGCGAAAATGAAACCATTATACCAAGTGGAACCGATTTTATAAAAGATGGCGATATTGTATTTTTTATAACCACCCGCGATGAGCAAAAACGGATTTTTGACCTGACCGCAAAAAAAACATTCGAGGTAAAAAATATACTGTTTCTCGGTGGCAGCCGAATTGCACAAAAAGCCATTGAAAAACTGGGCGACCAGTACAGGATTAAAGTGGTGGAAGAAAGTCACGAAAAGTGCCAGCAAGTTGCCGAAAAATATGCCAATGCATTGGTCATTAATGGCGATTGTCGCGATCTGAAACTCCTTAAAGATGAAGGCCTTGAAAAAATGGATGCAGTGGTAGCCACCACCGGTAATTCAGAAACAAATATTTTGGGCTGCCACCTTGCCAAATCCCTTGGCGTTCGGCGTACCATTGCCGAAGTTGAAAACCTGGCTTTTATGGGGCTTGCCGAAAATATGAACATCGGAAGTATTGTAAACAAAAAACTGATTGCAGCCAGCTATATTTATCGTTTTACGCTTAATGCAGCTATTTCGAAAGTAAAATGCCTGACCGCTTCCGATGCCGAAGTTTTTGAGTTTATTGCCAAACCTGGTGCGAGAATCACTCAGAAACTGGTGAAAGATCTTGGTTTCCCCGAAGAAGCAAAAATTGGAGGTATCATCAGGGGAGACGATGCTTTTATTGTACATGGCGATTCGCAGGTTAAGGAAGCCGACAAAGTAGTTGTTTTTACACTTCCTTCGGGTATTAAAAAACTGGAGAAATTTTTTAAGTAAATTCACCGGAAAGTCTAAACTAAATGAACTTTAAAATCATTCTTCGGTTGCTTGGGTTTTTGCTTCTTGTGGAAGGGATTGCTATGGCGCTGGCCTTTTTTGTTGCTCTTATTTATGGCGGGTACGACCAAACAGCATTTTTAATTTCTTCCGGAATAGCCATTGGCCTCGGAACAACAATTGGCTTTTTAACCCGTAAAGCCAATAAGGATATTGGCAAAAAAGAAGGTTACATTATCGTTTCATCGGTGTGGATTGTATTTTCTTTTTTTGGAAGTTTGCCTTATATTATCAGTGGTGCGATTCCCAATTTTACCAACGCTTTTTTCGAAACAATATCGGGTTTTACAACCACCGGTTCATCAATTTTAGCAGATATTGAAGCGCTGCCCCACGGAATTTTATTTTGGAGAAGTATTACCCAGTGGCTGGGAGGTATGGGAATTATCGTTTTGTCGCTGGCCATTTTACCGGTTTTCGGAATTGGTGGTATGCAGCTTTTTATGGCCGAAGTTCCCGGTCCAACCCCCGATAAAATCAGTCCGCGAATAAGGCAAACAGCCAAAACTTTATGGGTGATTTACTTGGGTTTTACCGTTAGCGAGATGCTGCTGCTTTGGTTGGGCGGAATGTCAATTTTCGATGCAGTTTGTCATTCATTTACTACCATGGCTACAGGAGGGTTTTCAACAAAACAGGCAAGTATTGCACACTGGTCGTCACCATTTATACACTATGTTATTGTAATTTTTATGTTTTTTGCCGGTACCAATTTTACCCTTTCGTACATGGCAATTAACGGAAAGTTTAAACATGTTTTTAAAGATGAAGAGTTTAAATATTACGGCTTATTTGTACTGGGGTTTACGCTTATAATTTTTATCGGATTGCTTGTTTCTTCCCAAACAGGTGTCGAAGAATCCTTTCGGAATTCACTTTTTCAGGTTGTTTCAATTATTACGACCACCGGTTACGCAACTGCCGATTATTTAACCTGGGCGCCCATTCTTATTTTCATCATTTTCGGATTGTTCTTTTTTGGTGGTTCTGCAGGTTCAACAGGTGGTGGCATGAAAATTATGCGTATTGTTCTGCTGCTGAAAAACAGTTATTATGAATTACGAAGAATAGTACATCCTCAGGCAATTATTCCGGTAAAATTTAATAACCACTCAGTAGATGCAAAAATAATTACTAACGTGCTGGCTTTCTTTATGTTTTACTTTGTAATTTTTGGTGCAAGTACGGTAATTTTCACAATCATTGAGCCCGATATCGAGTCGGCAATGGGAGCGGTTGCCACAAGCCTGGGAAACATTGGTCCCGGATTGGGAAACGTTGGGCCTGCAGAAAATTTTCTTCATGTAAAACCGGTGGGGAAATGGTTCCTGTCGTTTTTAATGTTGCTGGGCCGTTTGGAGCTGTTTACAGTTTTGGTGCTGTTTTCTCCTTCTTTCTGGAAAGAATAAAATTAAAATTCAAGCTTTCCTTTTCCTTCACGCACAATTTTAATTTCATCTGAAGTGCAGTCAACTATTGTGGAGGGTGTCAATTCTCCGGGGCCGCCATCAATTACAAGGTCAGCAAAATCTTTGTATTTTTCATAAATCAATTCCGGATCGGTAGTATATTCCCGTATCTCATCTTCATCGCGTATAGAAGTGGAAAGAATAGGGTTTCCCAGTTCAAAAATAATGTCACGGATAATATTGTTATCGGGAATGCGAATGCCCACCGTTTTTTTCTTCCCTTTAAAATATTTGGGTACGTTGTTGTTGGCTTCAAGAATAAATGTAAACGGCCCCGGCAGATTTTTTTTGATGAGTTTAAAAACCGAATTGGAAATGGGGCGTGAATAATCCGATAGGTGACTTAAGTCGCTGCAAATGAATGAGAAGTTTGATTTCTCGATTTTAAGCCCTTTAAAACGGGCCACTTTTTCAACGGCTTTAGCGTTGGTTATGTCACAGCCCAATCCGTAAACCGTATCAGTTGGATAAATAATAATTCCACCATCGCGTAAAACTTCTGTAACTTTACGAACTTCGCGCGGATTCGGATTTTCATTAAAGAGTCGTATTAACATAGCGAATTTTAATTTTGCCCGGTAAAAATATAATTTTAGATTTATTTCCCGAAGTTTTACTAACGTGAAGTAATGGAATATCAAATTAGAAAAACTGCCGATGGTTCATCAACGATATATCTTCCTGAAATGGATGAACAATATCACTCGTTAAATGGTGCAATAACTGAATCGGAACATGTATTCCTGAAAACGGGTTATTTACATCAATCTGCCAGCGAGCCGGTTGTCTTCGAGGTGGGCTTTGGAACCGGTTTAAACTGTTTGCTTACAGCGGTTTTGGCTCAAAAACAAAAACGATGTACCACGTATCTCACTGTTGAAAAATATCCAGTTGATATGGAGTTGATTGAAAAACTTGATTATGGTGCACTTATTTCAGAAGAAGCTGACGCGTTGTTTCGAAAGATTCATGCCTGCAAATGGGATGAGAAAGTTCAAATTTCTGAATATTTCCATATTGTTAAAATACAAAAGGATATAACAAAGGATAAACCGGAAATTGAACAACCGGCTAACGTCGTTTTTTTTGATGCATTTGGTCCCGACAAACAGCCCGAAATGTGGACACCTCAAATATTTGAACACTTGAATAAAATAATGGCCCCTCAGGGAGTTTTTGTTACCTACAGCGCAAAAGGGCAGGTTAGGAGAGACTTGTCAGCTGCAGGTTTCAGCATGGAACGATTGCCCGGACCGCCCGGAAAAAAAGAAATGTTACGCGGAATAAAAGTGGACTCAGGCCTTTAATTGCCAAAAAATTGAATTATCTTCGTCCACTCGAACCGAGAAAAATAGTAAAATGACAGAAAAGAAATTAACAGGAGAACTCGATCGGTTTAGCTATGCGTTGGGTATGAGTGTGGCCTCAAATCTAATTCGATCGGGGGTAAAAAAAATCAATCCTGATTTATTCCTGCAGGCTATAAACGATACATTTACAGGCGAAATGCCAAAAATGATGCCTGAAGAAGCAAACAAAATTTTAGAAGAATTTATGCAGAAAGCCAACCAGGGAGAGGCCAAAAATAACCTGGAAGAAGGGCTGAAATTTCTGGCTGAAAATAAGTCGGAAACTGGTGTTAACGAACTGCCCAGCGGATTGCAGTATAAAATTTTGGAAGAAGGAGATGGTGAATTACCTTCAACTGAAAGCGAGGTAAAATGCCATTACCACGGTACATTGATTGACGGCACTGTTTTCGACAGTTCTGTTGAACGCGGCGAACCCGCTGTTTTTCCTGTAAATGCTGTTATTCCCGGTTGGGTAGAAGCATTGCAGATGATGCCGGAAGGCTCCAAATGGCGCCTTTTTGTACCTCCCGAGCTGGCTTACGGTGAGCAAGGTGCAGGCGGAGTAATTGGCCCCAACTCAACCTTGGTTTTCGATGTTGAATTATTAGAAATCGTTTAAATAGAATTTTTAGTTATGAGGAACAGTATTATTTATTTATCAGCAGTTGTGTTGGTAATTGTTGGCATGAGTTGCCAGCAAAATGGCGGAGTTGGCGAAGTTAAACTTGAAACACAAGCCGACTCAGCAGGTTATGCAATTGGAATTTTGGTTGGAAATAACAATAAAGAACAAGTGGGGAACGCTCCCGGCGGCAGTGAGTTAAACATGGACGCTATGGTTTCTGGTTTTGCACAGGCTGCGCTCGATCAGGAGTTGCAAATAACCCCCGAAGAAGCCGATAAGATTGTAAGAGATTTTTTTACAGCTGCCGGCGAAAGACAAGGACAGGCAAATCTTGAAGAAGGAAATGCTTTTCTCGAAGAAAATAAAGCCAGGGATGAAGTTAGTGTGACTGAAAGCGGATTGCAGTACGAAGTAATCGAAGAAGGTGACGGACCAACACCTTCTGCTACCGACAGGGTGCGGGTACACTACCACGGTACACTTTTAGACGGTACAGTATTCGATAGTTCAGTTGAACGTGGCGAACCGGCAGTATTTGGTGTAAACCAGGTAATTCCAGGTTGGACAGAAGCACTGCAACTGATGCCGGTGGGCTCAAAATGGAAAATTTATCTTCCTTCTGATTTAGCCTATGGCGAACGCGGAGCAGGTGCAGATATTGGCCCGAATTCAACCCTTATTTTTGAGGTTGAACTGCTCGAAATACTGGATGAAGAGCAAGTACAGCAACAACGCCAGCAGCAGCAAATTCAACAGCAGATGCAACAGCAAATGCGATAACTGAAGTAAAACAATTTTTTATAAAATACCCTTTGCAAGTTTTCCTGCAAAGGGTTTCTTTTTTTATTTTTGCCGTATGAGTTTACAGGTTACCGGAAAAATACAACAGATACTGAAACCCGAATCGGGTGTTAGCCGTGCAGGCAAAGAGTGGAAAAAACAAGAGTTTGTAATTGAAACCGAAGAGCAGTTTCCCCGCAAAGTCTGCTTTACGCTTTTTGGCGATAAATCATCGTTGCTTGATGGTTTTTCAGAGGGCGACGAAGTAGATGTTTCTTTTAACCTCGAGTCGAGGGAGTTTAACGGCAAATGGTACCATAACATAAATGCCTGGAAATTAGACAAAAAACAGGGTGAGGGAAGTTTGCCCGAACCACCGCCTGAATTCAGGCCTGAAGATATTCCGCCGGAACCGGCTGATGATTCAGACTCCAGTGATTTACCTTTTTAATGGTTGATTATTGTTCAGCTTAAATTCAGTTGAATTGTTTGTGGGTTAAATGTGCTTTTATTCTTACTTTTGTTTTTGCAAACAAAAACAATTCAAATGAACCTTTCTAGAAGAAAATTTTTCGCCAGGTCAGCTGCAGGAGCTGCAGCGCTGGCAAGTATTCCCTCAATAGTTAGTGCAAGTATAGCACCTGCCAAAAGCAGTGGCAACTATTCAATGTTTAGCAGGGCTGATACCGTGCTTTTTCAGGGCGATTCCATTACCGATGCCGGAAGAGAAAAAACAAAAGAACTGCCCAATAATCCGGCTTCTTTTGGCTCGGGGTATGCATTCTTGGCTGCATCAGCTTTATTGAATGCATTACCGGAAAAAAATCTTACCATTTATAATCGGGGAATCAGCGGGAATAAAGTTTATCAGCTGGACGAACGCTGGAAAAAAGATTGCCTGGATCTGAACCCTGACATTTTAAGTATTTTAATAGGAGTGAACGATTACTGGCACAAACGAGACGGCCATTACGACGGTACAGTTGAAATTTATGAAAAGGATTACCGCGAATTGCTGAAACGAACCAAAGATAATTTACCCAACGTAGAACTTGTTATTTGCGAACCATATTACGTGCTCAATACATCGGTTGTTGATGAAACCTGGGTAGCGCCCATGAAAAAATACCAGGCTGTTGCCAAAAAACTGGCTGATGAATTCAACACTATTTGGGTGCCTTTTCAAAAGGTTTTCGACGAAGCAGTGAAACACGCACCTGCAACTTACTGGACTGGCGACGGGGTTCATCCTGCTATGCCCGGAGCCCAGCTTATGGCCGAAGCCTGGTTGCGAGCCGTGGAATAAATTCTTATTAAGTTTCCACCCGGAAAATATCTGGTGACAGGAATTTATACCACGATTATTAATTTTGTGATGAAAAAAAAATGGTGAATTAAAAAGGGAATCCGGTGCAAAACCGGAGCTGTACCCGCAGCTGTAATTTTTCAAAACTGGCAGCATTTTTTGCCACTGTCCCGATTTATCGGGACGGGAAGGCGCTGCCAATAGAAAATAAGCCAGAAGACCTGCCATTTTTTATAATGCTTTCGGGAATAAAAGCGACGGTTTAAACACCTGAAGTTTTATTTCCCCGTTTTACTAAAACAAAGGGGAATGAATAAATTACTACTACTTTTCGTATGGGGGGCTTTCCCTTTTTGGGGGCTCTCACAAACCAACGGTTTTGAAGTCTGGGATTACAAACCGGCTCCCGGCCAGCACATTAATATCAGTTCGCTGGGAACACCAGCCGCTGCTGAGCAAATGGCTGCCAACCCCGACAAACTTGTTTCTCTCGGTAGTTTTGGAGGTTACGTAATACTTAAATTCAACGAGGCCTGCCTGAATGATCAGGAAAATCCGTATGGAGTTGATTTTACTGTGTTCGGGAATGCCTTTTCCGGTTCTTCTGAACCCGGAGTGGTTTGGGTAATGCAGGATGAAAACAGCAATGGAAAACCTGACGACACCTGGTTTGAAATTGCCGGTAGCCAGCATTTTTATTCCCAATCCATTCAAAATTCATCGGTTACCTATTTTAAAACTGAAACGAGAGATGTTTTCTGGAAAAATAATTCAGGTGAGAGCGGATGGATTTTTGCAAACAATTTTAACCTTCAGGAATATTATCCGGCAAATGATTTTTTCCCCGGCTACCCTCCGGATTCGGTGACTTTTGAAGGAACAATGTTGTATCCGTTTATCGACAGTTTGCAGCAGGTAATTAAAACGGAAGCATTGGCTTTCGGTTATGCTGATAACCGTCCACGGGTAAAAGGAATCGATATGACAGTGCCCGATAATCCGTACACAACTGAAATTGAAGGCGCTGGAGGTGATCCTATTGACATTTCATGGGCCGTTGAGGAAAATGGAAATTACGTGCATCTCGATTCAATTCATTTTGTAAAGATTGTTACAGGAACTTTGGCTAATACCAGCCATTTGGGCGAAATTTCCACCGATGTTTCATGGTTTGCCGATGTGGCACCAGCTCCGGAAATTAGTGGGAAGGAGAACATGTTGGTTGTTTTCCCAACCTCCAAGAAACTGGTTGCTGGTGATTCATCATTGCTTGAAGCAGTTTATTTTGAGCAGGGCAGAAAAAAAAGAACTGACATTTCCTTTTCCTCACAGGATGAGTTGGTAGCAACGGTAGATAATTCGGGAAAATTAACGGCACAAAGTACAGGCGAAACTCAAATTTCCATTTCTGCAAAAGCTGAAGTTCAGCAAATTAATATTATGGTGGTTGAGCCTGATTCCATTCAAATTCTTACTGATTTTTCAGCTCTTTATCCGGGTGATTCGGTTCGGCTGGAAGCCACTGTTTACGACAATGAAAATGAAAAATTAAATATCCCGGTGCATTTTTCTTCGTCCCGTCCTGGTTTGGGACAAGTCGTTCAACAAAATGGAAGTTACTGGCTCAAAGCCATTCAACCCGGAATATTGAATGTGGTATGCAACGTGGAAGGATTCGATTTGCAGGCAGAGAAAAATGTGGAAGTGCTTTCAGAAAATGAAAAGATTAAACTGTATTTCAGCCTGAAAAATGAAGATGAAAATTTGTTCCCCTTTCAATGGATTGAGGTTGGGGAGGTTGATTTAATGCAAGTTGTTGAAAACCCGCAGCTCAATTATTCAGGTCTTAACAGGTTGACCCTGGCCCACGCAATGGTGGCCGGTTTATCAAAAGTGGAAGTTGATTTTAAGTTCAGAGACGACGAAGCCTCCGGGGGAAAGCTGTATTTGTATTCAGTGGAAACCGAGGGGATTTATTCGTATGGCTGGGGAGGAAAAACAGAGCCCGAAAGTTTTGCCAGGGGATGGATTGCCCGCCTCAACGGGAACCCGTTTTTGAACAGTTTCAATGAAATTGAAATTTCGGATGGCGATACGCTCGATTTGTACCATGTGTCAACTATTACACAACCCTGGAACTATTCCAGGTTGCTTACAAATAAAGATTCCGCAAAAAGGAACGAAGAAGTTGAAATCCTGCTCGAACAAACCACCTGTAATTTTTTTGACGGAGAAATCACTGAATCCGGCTTTGCTCCTTTAAAAAATGTGCAGGTTTCTGCAGATGACATCTATTTTACCGACGAAAGCGGAAAGGTTGTTTTTATCATTGACACTGAGCCACCGATAACTGTTTCATCGGGCAATAACGCAGTATTTATTGCAAAAAAAACAATCACGGGAATTCATGAAATTTCTCAATTAATTCAGGTTTATCCCAACCCGGTTGAAAATGAACTCACAATTGGAGGAACTGTAATTTCCAAATCTAAAATTGTGCTGTTTTCGTCAACTGGCCAGTTACTCTTCAATAAAGAAATTTTTACGTTCCCGGCAAAAGTAGATTTCTCTTCATTTCAACCCGGAATTTATTACCTGGTTGTCACCCACCGGCAAGGAACAGAAACCTGTAAAATCATAAAAAAATGAACCCACTAAAAAGTTTTTTGCTGGTGTTGTTTCTGTTGTCTTTTCATTTAATGCAAGCGCAAAACCTTTCTGATACTGTTCATATTGAAGAAGTACAAGTGCTCGCCAAAAAGAAAATTGAAGAGGCCGGGTTGAAAATTACCCGCCCCGATTCTTTAGCCATGGCGTCATCAGTAACCGCAGATCTTTCTGAACTGATTTCAGGTTTTTCGCCCGTTTTTATAAAATCGTACGGACAGGGTTCTTCGGCAACAGCCAGTTTCAGGGGAACTGCGGCCACGCACACACAAATATTGTGGAATGGCATGAATTTAAATTCCCCGATGCGCGGGCTGGCCGACTTATCGTTATTGCCGGTATTTTTTACCGATAATTTGTACTTGCTTCATGGCGGAAGTTCGCTCTCAGAGGGTAGCGGCGGGCTGGGAGGGAGCATTCACCTCGAAAATAATCCCGACTGGTCAACGCGATTTAGCGTGTCGGGTTTAGCAGAACTGGCTTCTTTTCAAACCCGGAAAACTTTTTTTAAGTTGATGGCGGGCACAGAAAATTTTAAATCGAACACCCGGCTTTTTTACGAAGCATCGGAAAATGATTTTTCTTTTTTCAATTCGGGGGTAATTCCGCATCGAAAAGATACGCTTGAAAATGCAGATTTCCGGAAGACCGGAGTTTTGCAGGAATTTTATTTGCGTAGTAATGAGAACGAAATTTTTTCATTGCGTTTTTGGTATCAGGAAAGCCACCGGAATTTGCCGCAACTGATGTCATACGAAGGAAGCACCCGCGATGAATTTCAAAACGACCAGCAGCTGCGGGCGCAGCTGGAATGGAAAAAATACAGTGATGGTTGGAATACGCGCATTTTTAGCGGAGTGAGTTCAAATCGTCTTGAATATTTCCGTGCCACGCCACAGTTTAATTTTGTGAATGAAAATTCGGAAAGCAGGGAAACCAGTTTTCTGAACCACTTTCGCTTTTTCAAAAGAATGAATGAAGTTGTATTTGCCACCCTGAGTTTTGATGCCAATCTGCACCGGGTGAAAACCAGCAATTTGCTTGATGAAAGCGGGTACCTGAAAAACCGGTTTGAAACTAGTCTGCTCATGAAGGCCAACTTTAAATCATCCGACAGTTTTGCTGCCTTTCTGTTGCTTCGCTCCGAGTCGTTCGATAAAAGCATTGTCCCGTTCATTCCGGCTGCCGGATTGGAGTGGCAGCCATTCGCCCGTTTCCCGGTTGTTCTGCTATCGAATATTGCCCGAAATTACCACAAACCCACCCTGAATGATTTGTACTGGATTCCGGGGGGAAACCCAGATTTGCAACCGGAAGACGGTTTTACGGGCGATGTTTCTTTGTCGGGCGACTTTCAGTTGGGCAAAATGACATTTAAAAATGAAGTTACCGGATTTGCGTCGAAAATTGAAAACTGGATTTCATGGCAGCCTGCTTCCAGCGGTGCCTGGTACTGGGAAGCGCAAAATGTGAAAAACGTTTTTTCGCGCGGAATTGAATATTCTTTTTCTGCTGAATACGACTGGAAAAGTTTCCGGTTCCGGACCAGTGGCAATTATTCTTTTACCCGGACATCAAACCTCGATGCTGTGAGTTCAGTCGATCAGTCGCGTGGTAAACAGTTGATTTACATTCCCAAACACAAAGGGAATTTCCATTTCAACACCTCCTGGAAAAAGTTTGCGATTAACTATTCTTTAAATTATGTGGGCAAACGGTTTACCAAATCAAGTAACCAGGAATCGGAATTCGAACGTGTTTTAAATCCGTACTGGCTGAATAAAATTGCCATTGGCAGAAAATCCGACTTTGGTAACTATGCTGTGAATTTGAAATTTACGGTTGAAAATTTACTTGACGAAAATTACCAGAGTATTTTATGGCGCCCCATGCCCGGGCGTTTTTACCGTTTTTCGGTAGCAATAAATTACAAAAACTGACCATGAAGAAATTATTCAAAATAACATTTTTGGTTTTGCTAATTGCAGGGTGTTCGGAAGAACCTGTAGAAACAGTATTTTTTGACCTGGATACAAATAATGGTGTTTTTATTGCGAGCGAAGGAAATTTCATGTACGGAAATGCTGCGCTTTCATTTTATAACACCCAAAAGAAAACCGTTACCAATCAGCTTTTTTATGCCCGGAACAATGCTCCGCTGGGCGATGTGGTGCAATCGCTCGCGCAATTTGGTGATTCATTATTTATTGTGGTAAACAACTCGGGGAAAATTTATGTGGCAGACTCTGAAACTGTTGAGTACAAGGGTACCATTACCGGTTTAACTTCGCCGCGTCACATTCATTTCGTTTCGGAAGAAAAGGCCTATATTTCTGATCTTTACGCCAGCTCAATAACAATTTTTAATCCTGCCACACTTGATGTTACCGGTAAAATTGAGATCGGCAATCATCATTCGGAACAGATGGTCCAGGTGGGTAAATATGTGTTTGTTTCTTCCTGGGCAAACGATGAGTATATTTTGATTATCGATACTGAAAACGATGAATTAACCCAGAAAATTAAAGTGCCATTTCAGCCCAAAGATTTGGCAGTGGACAAAAATGAAAAGGTTTGGGTACTTTCGGAAGGGACTTACGAAAATACAAGCGAAAAAGAACTTTTGCCGGCGTTAACCCGCATCGATCCGGAAACCTTTACGGTTGAACAGATTTACCGGTTCCCGGCACAATCTCAGCCGGCATCACTTGAAATGAATGCTTCAAAAGATACTCTTTATTATATTTTGAGTGGTATTAACAAAATGGCTGTTGACCAAAGGTATTTGCCCGATTCCGTTTTTATACCGGCTGGGAGCAGATTGTTTTATAACCTGGCCGTTGATCCTTCTGCTAATGAAATTTATGTAGCCGATGCCATCGATTATGCGCAGGATGCCATTATTTACCGATATTCGCAATCGGGAGAATTGAAAGATTCATTTAAGGTGGGGATTAATCCTTCCTATTTTTTATTCAAGTGAAAAATTAGTCACCGTTTTTCCTGCGATCCCTGAATTTCTTTATCATGTGAATCCTGAATTCATTTTCAGCCTTGTAAAGTGTAAGCACTTTACCGGGAGATAAAATTTGGAGGAATTTCTCGTTGTAGTCAACTAACAGATTGGCTTCCTGCTGCAGACTTCCTGCAAAATCACGTGTGAGTTGTTTTATTGCCCTGTCCGACATCGATTCTTCAGCTTCACGAACCTTTTCTTCAAGATTGCGCCGGTGTTTTTGCGCTTCCCATCTCTCTTTTTCAAGCTGGTTATACACCGGCCAGAATTTCTGTGCTTCTTCTGGTGTGAGCTCTAACCGGGAGGTGAGAAATGAAATTTTTTCAGCACGGAATTTTTCCCATCTGTTTTCGTGTTTTTTATCGTTTTCCTGGGCTTTTAGTGCCGATGTGGCTGTAACAACCAAAATAATTGTAAAAGCTATTATTCGTTTCATCTTATTATTCGTTAGCAGTTTCTAAGTAAATTTCGTATTCCGAAAAATTGGAACTCACGTAGCTCATCAATTCTTCGTCGTTAAAATCATTTATTTCTTCATCAGAAGATTCAGAAAGTAAGGCAAAAAATGAATTTTCATCAATTTTCTCGAGTATGGAAAGGTAGGTGTCCTCTTCGGTAGTAGTTGTTTCAATAGCAGAATTATTTTTGGCCATGTAGCTGGGCAAAAACGATTTAAGTGGCCAGAAAACAAGTAAAAATACCAGTATAAAACTGGCTGCCAGCCCAATGGCTGGTTTGAGCAGCCTGATTATTCGGCTTTTGGGGTTTGGAAGAGCCTGTTTTTCTGTTTCCAGCCTGGTGTGAAGCCGGCTGGAAAAATCTTCGAAATAATTGTCGGGAACACGAAACGGGTGTTCCTTTTTTATTTCAGATAATTTTGGTGCATCATTTTTTAGCTCGCTCATTTCTTCCGTTTTGTTTTATTTGACTTTCCTTTCAGTAAATAGTTTAAAATCATTTTAATCAGTATTTCTTAAATATTCTTCAATTTTTTTGGCCGCATGGTGGTACGAAGCTTTGAGGGCTCCCACCGATGTATCCAGAATTTGAGACATTTCCTCGTATTTTATTTCATCAAAATATTTCATGTTAAAGACCAACCGTTGTTTGTCGGGCAATAATAAAATAGCTTCCTGGAGTTTCATCTGAATTTTGTCACCTTCAAAATAGGGATCAGAAATTAAGTTGTCCCGTAAATAGTCGGTGGCATCGTTTAGCGGCAGCATTGTTCTGCGTTTTTTTGAATTAATAAACGTGATGGTTTCGTTGGTGGCTATGCGGTAAAGCCAGGTAAAAAGGCTCGATTCTTCCCTGAAATTTTCGATGCTTTTCCAGACTTTTATAAATGTATTTTGAAGAATGTCGTCGGTATCGTCGTGGTTCAGAACCATTTTCCGGATGTGCCAGTACAATCGTTCCTGGTATTTTTTTACCAGTTTATGAAATGCAAGATCACGTTGATTGTCATCTTTCAGTTCGGCAATGAGTGCACTGTCTTCACTTTTCATTCAAAAAAATTACAGTAAGTTATTTGTTCCAACCAGAAAACAATTTTGAAAAATTAATGGTTTTGCTTTGTATGACCAAAAATTAGTGGAAAGGTTTAAGCAACTCAAATCCGGAAGTTAAGTCCTTCTTCTACCAATTTATGGTAAACGTCAATGTCGAAAGTGTAGAGTTTTGCAGCCCGGTGGGCAACGTTTTTCTGTTTTTCCTGCGTATCGATTAATAAATTCATGTTCTGTATTTTTTTTCGGAAATTACGGGTGTCGAGTTTTTCGCCTAAAATAACTTCGTACAGGGATTGAAGTTGTGTGAGGGTAAATTTTTCGGGGAGCAGGTGAAATCCAACCGGATGATATTGAGCTTCTTCCCTTAGTTTTTTCAGTGCTGCGTTAATAATTTCTTTTACATCGAAAATCACGTTTGGAATGTCGTCGATATCGAACCACCTGACAGATTTAGCCAGTGGCGACAATTTTAAATCATGATAATCGGGATTAATCAGCGAATAGTATGCCACAGTGAGCACCCGGTAATGCGGCACTCTTCCGGGCGAACCAAACGTTTTAACTTGTTTCAGGTACACATCGTCGAGGCCGGTTGTGGTTTGCAGAATTTTTTTGGCATAACCGTCCAGGTCCTCTTCCATCGGAAGGTGTGTGCCAATAAGTCCCCAGTAATTATCAGAACCAAGTGCGGGATTTTTTTCGAATAAAATTTTTATTTGCTCATACTCTTCTTCCGAAGTGAGAAAATTTTCAAGGAGCTCTGGCTCTGCCTGCCATAGCAGCACTTTTAGCTTGTTATTTTGAAATCCGAATAGTACACAATCAACTGATATATTTTTTAAAATCATGGTTGTAATAAATTTAGACAAATGTACAAATTGGATGTTTAAGAAATGAATTTCAGTTGTAATAAATCATAAGATTTTATATATGCAGAACTGTTAATGAACTTTTTACATTTAATTGAAAACAGGATTGAAGAATAAATTACCTTTGCACCGCAAATTTTAAAAGAAAAAAATGGCTTTGAAATGTGGAATTGTAGGATTGCCCAATGTGGGAAAATCCACTTTGTTTAACTGTTTGTCGAGTGCAAAAGCACAGTCGGCCAATTTCCCTTTTTGTACAATTGAACCCAACATGGGTGTCATTACCGTACCCGATGAGCGACTGATAAAACTGTCTGAAATTGACAAGCCCAAAAAGGTGGTGCCCACAACAGTTGAAATACTGGATATTGCCGGCTTGGTAAAAGGTGCAAGCAAAGGCGAAGGTTTGGGGAACCAGTTTCTGGCAAATATCCGCGAAACGGATGCCATTATACACGTGCTTCGGTGTTTCGAGAATGATAATATTACCCATGTTGATGGATCGATAAACCCGGTACGCGACAAAGAGGTTATCGACACTGAACTTCAGCTGAAAGATTTGGAAACGCTCGAAAGCCGGCTGGAAAAATTTGAAAAGCAGGCCAAACATACCAACGATCCGAAAACCAAAAAGATGGTGGAGCTGGCTAAGCGGTACATCGCTGTTTTGGAGCAGGGCCAGTCGGCACGTACCGTGGAATTAACCAGCGAGGAGAAAAAAATTGCCAAAGAGTTTTTTCTGCTCACCAACAAGCCGGTTTTGTATGCCTGCAACGTGGATGAAGCCTCGGCAAAAACAGGGAACCAACATGTTGAAGCAGTTAAGGAAGCCATTAAAGATGAAAATGCTGAACTTTTGGTTATTGCTGCGGCTACCGAATCGGATATTGCCGAGCTGGAAGAATACGAAGAAAAACAGCTCTTTCTGGAAGAACTGGGGTTGGAAGAACCCGGTGTAAACAAGCTCATTCATTCAGCTTACAAGTTACTGAACCTGCATACTTTTTTCACTACCGGCCCGGATGAAAGCCGTGCATGGACTTTTACCGAGGGAACCAAAGCCCCACAGGCAGCCGGAATTATTCACTCTGATTTTGAAAAAGGGTTTATTCGTGCCGAGGTAATCAACTACGATGATTATGTGCGTTTAGGTTCAGAGCATGCCTGCCGCGATGCCGGTAAAATTGCCGTGGAAGGAAAGGAATACGTGGTGAAAGATGGTGATATTATGCACTTTAGGTTTAATGTGTAATATCCCTTTGTCCGCCAGTCGGCAGACATCTCCCCAATGGGGGAGAGAGGGAAAGTAAGCATCTGATTAAATGTTTAACAATAAAAGCATAAAAAAAGGTTGGCAATTTAATTGCCAACCTTTTTTTATGCTTTCAAAATTACTTTTTAGCGCTGCGGTTGAGCATCGCTTAAATCTTTAACAATACCGTTTTTGTCCACTTTAATTTGCACATCTTTGGCAATTTCAAGTACAACAGTGGTTTCTTTTACTTCAACAACCTTTCCGTAGATTCCGCCGGTGGTAACTACTTTGTCGTTTTTAGCCAGGCTTTCCCTGAATTTTTTTACTTCTTTTTGCCGCTTCATTTGCGGGCGGATCATGAAAAAGTAAAAAACAACTACTATCAGTAATAAGGGTAAAAAACTCATTAGCGGGTTAGCATCCTGGCCTTCAGGCTGCATCATTAGAATAACATTCATCATTTTATCAGATTTTTAATTTTCAAAATTCATTTTATTGTTCACATTGGCAAAAATAGCCAATTGTTTTGGTTTTTCAGTATTTGCCTCAACGGTAATTGATTAAAAAAAGCAGGGTATTTCATTGCTACTCTCCAATAAGGCCGCGACCAGCTTTTTTAATTTTTCCGCTTTTTTTCAGGTCTTTCAGTGTTTTATCTAATATTCCGTTTATGAAATTCCGGCTTTTGTCGGTGCTGTAATATTTCGAAAGTTCGATGTATTCGTTTAACGAAACTTTGGTGGGTATCGATGGGAAATATATAAATTCTGTTAACGCTAGTTGCATTATGAGAATGTCCATAAAGGCAATACGGTCTAAATCCCAGTTGCGCGAGTGCTCTTTAATAAACGCTCTGAGTTCGTCGTGGTTAATAACAGCTTTGCGTAATAAATTTTTGGCAAAGTCGCGGTCGTCCTGGTCTTTAAAAAGCTGTAACAGCGGCTGGTCAGAATCTGAACCCGGATTGAATTTCTTCAGGGTTTTCGATATCATGGAAACTACAAATTCAACATCGTCGTTCCAGTAAATGCTCTTTTCCTCAAGCGCATCGTACAAATCTTCGGTAATCAGAATTATTTTATTGAAAATTTTATCGACGAACTTCCGGTCGTCAAAAAAAGAGCGGTTTTTATCGGCCATGTAATCTTTGTAAAAATCCGATTCAATCAGGAATAAATACAAATCTTTAATTAGTTCCGGGTTATTTGCCCAACTCAGGCTTTCCTGGTTGAGGTAGGCTTTTAACTGGCGGTTTTGGCGAAGTTGCCCAATTACTTCGTTGCTTATAAACTTGGTGTTCGGATGGAGATCTTCTTCGGTGGGTTGGTGTTTGTTCCGTCTGATTTCGATTCGTTCCTCGGCATAATCGGCAATGTCAATTACCAGTGCCAGCAAATAATGGTATAAATCATAAGTTTTTCCAATACAGAAAAAAAGCTCCTTTTCGGTGTTGGAGAGCGTTTTTCCCGGTGAGGAATAGTAAGCGTACAAAACCTGTAATACTTTGGTACGGATAATCCTTCTGCTAATCATGCTTTAATGAACTTCTTATTTTGTGGCGCAAAAATAGTACTTTTTCAGAAACAATGCCGGTTTCTGTGTATTTTATCGGCAGTTAAAACAAATCTTAAAATTCAGCTTGCAGATAAATTTTTGATTCATATTTCTCGTTACTAAATTCGTCTGTTATTTTGGAATTTACCTAATTTTGCTGCTATGGATAAGAAAAATATAAAACTGGTGGCTACCGACCTCGACGGTACATTTTTAAAAAATGACCGGAGTATCAGCGCCGGCAACCTGGAAGCGTTGCATAAACTTGGTGAACAGGGCGTAATCCGAGTGGCAGCCACCGGCCGCAACCTGAAAAAAGTGGAAGAAGTGATTGCCCCCGATGTCCCCTTCGATTATATCGTTTTTTCATCGGGTGCTGGAGTTTATCAATGGAGCGATAAAAAACACCTTTTTAACCTTAACATTACACCTGCATCAACTAAACGGCTGGTCAGGCATTTCATTCAAAAAGAATATAATTTTTACGCTTTTGCCACGGCACCACAAAACCACAATTTATGGTTCCGCCGCGGAAAAGAGGAATGCCCCGAGTTTAATAAATACCTTTCGTTTCACAATGCACAGGCAAAAGCATTTCAGCAAAACGGCGAACTGGATGAAGGGTTGTGCCAGTTCCTTTTAATTATTCCCGAAGATGAGAACAACTTTGAAGCATTAAAACAGGAAGTTGAAGCACAATGCAGCGAAATCAGGGTGATTCGTTCCTCTTCGCCGGTTACCGAGGGGTACATTTGGCTGGAAGTTTTTCATAAAGATGTTTCAAAAGGGCACGGGGTGAACCACATTTGTAATATTCTGGGAATTCAACCCGAACAAACATGTGGCATTGGAAATGATTACAACGATTTGGATTTGCTCAACTTTACTGCACATTCCTTCCTTACCGAAAACGCACCAGCCAACATAAAAAACAGGTTTATAATAATTCCTTCAAACGAAAAAGATGCATTTGCACATGCTGTTCAACCTCTGTTTAAATAAATTGTTGTAATGTAAATGATATTTCAGATACACATTTCTGTAAAAATAAATGTTAATACCATGAAAAACTTACTGATTGTTTTATTCCTTTTTAGCACACTGTTGTTAAGTGCGCAGCAAAATATTGATTTAAACGACCCTATTCCGCTCGACCCGAAAGTTTCGAAGGGAGTGTTGGAGAATGGAATGACTTATTATGTGCGGGCAAACGATAACCCGCAAAACCGTGCCGAACTGATGCTGATTGTGAAAGCCGGCTCGGTTGACGAAGATGACGACCAGAAAGGGTTGGCGCACTTTGCAGAACACATGGCGTTTAACGGCACTAAAAATTTTCCGAAACATGAGTTGATCAATTACTTCGAGTCCATTGGGATGGAATTTGGACCTGAAATTAACGCCTATACCAGTTTCGACGAAACCGTTTATATGCTGAAAGTTCCGCTCGATTCTACACTTTATATGGAAAAAGGGCTGCAGGTTTTGTACGACTGGGCCAGCCAGATTACCGATTCAGATGAAGAAATTAATAATGAACGCGGCGTTATTCTGGAAGAAGAGCGTGGCGGCCGTAATGCCAGCTTCAGGATGCAACAGGAATGGTTGCCGGTTTTCCTGCACGATTCAAAATATGCCGAGCGGTTGCCAATCGGCGATGTGGATATAATTGAAAATGCACCGCCAGAAAAATTGCGTCGTTTCCGCGACGACTGGTACCGCACAGATTTACAAGCTGTTATTGTTGTGGGCGATTTCAATCAGGAAGAAATGGTGGAACAGGTAAAAGAAAAATTTTCTCAAATCCCTGCACCTGAAAACCCGCGTGCGAAAGAAATTTTTGACATTCCCGACCACGAAGAAACACTTGTTTCCATCACCACCGATAAAGAAGCACAATATCCGGTGGCTTATGTTTTTCATAAACACCCGCTTGAAAAAGCCAAAACAGTTGGCGATTACCGGAAGTCAATTTTGCACAGCCTGTACAATACAATGATAAATACCCGGTTATCGGAAAAAACACAGGAAGCTGAACCGCCTTTTATCGTTGGGCAATCCACATTTACCGAATTGTTTGGGCCCAAAAGTGTTTACCAGTCGGCTGCCGTTTGTAACAACGGCCAAATTGAAGAAGGCTTAAAAGCCGTGCTGCTCGAAAATGAACGTGTGAAGCAATTCGGTTTTACCGAGTCGGAACTCGAAAGGCAAAAAAGTGCACTTTTAAACCAGATTGAAAAAGCTTACAACGAGCGCGAAACGCGAAAATCGATAAACTATGCCCAGGAATACCAACGTAACTTTTTGATGACTGAAGAACCCATTCCCGGAATTGAAAATGAATATGAATATTTTAAAACATTTCTGCCCGAAATAACACTGGAAGAAGTAAACGAACTGGCAGACAAATGGATAACAGAAGAAAACAGGGTGGTGGTAGTTACTGCCCCTGAAATTGAAGGAACTGAAATTCCGGATGAAGAAGATATTTTGGCCTTGCTCGAAGAGGTGGAAAATGCGGAGTTGGAACCTTATGAAGACACCGTTTCGGATACACCGCTTCTGGAAGATAAACCCAATGGAAGTTCGGTGGTAAATGAAAAACAAATCGAGAAAGTTGACGCTGTTGAATGGACATTACGCAACGGGGCGAAAGTAGTTGTGAAAACCACCGATTTTAAAGACGATGAAATCCTGTTTTCGGCATGGAGCCCGGGAGGAACTTCTTTGTATGACCTTGAAGACGATGTTTCAGCTGGTTTGGCCGATGCCATTATGGCCATGAGCGGAATCGGGCAATTCGATAAAATAACACTCGATAAAATGCTGTCCGATAAAGTTTTTAGCTTATCGCCTTATGTTTCAACGCTTCGTGAAGGTTTCGACGGCAATTCTTCAGTAGAAGATCTCGAAACCATGCTTCAAATGGTTTACCTCTATTTTACGCGTCCGCGCTTTGATGAAACCAGTTTTCAGGCGTACATTAGCCGGATGAGAGGAACGCTGGAGAACAGATCGGCATCGCCCGAAGCAGCGTTTCAGGATACGCTTACAACCGTACTGGCCAATTATCACGAACGCTCGAGGCCCATGTCGGTGGAACTGCTTGATGAAGCCGATTTTGAACGGATTAAAAATATTGCAAAAGAACGCTTTCGCAATGCAGCTGATTTTACCTTCTTTTTTGTAGGGAATGTCGATCCGCAAACATTGAAACCACTGGTGGAGCAGTATATTGGCGGGTTGCCTTATTTTGACGATAGAGAAGAGTGGCGCAATCTGGGTATTGACCCGCCTTCTGGTGTGGTTGAAAAAGCTGTGAAAAAAGGACAGGAAGAAAGAAGCCGTCAGTACATTGTGTTCCATGGCGATTTCGACTATTCAACTGAAAAAGCAATGGAACTCGATGCACTAGGTCGAATTTTATCCACCCGCTTGCTGGAAGAAATCCGCGAAGAGCGCAGCAGCGTTTATTCTATCGGAGCGCGTCCTTCCTCTTCAAAATATCCGGATGAGGAATATACCATTGCCATTTATTACGGAACCGATCCGGAGAAAGTTGAAGAACTTAAACAGGCTGTGTTCGATGAGATTCAGCACTTTGCTGAAAACGGGCCCAGCGAGGAGGAACTGGCAAAAGCAAAAGAGAAAATGCTGCGCGAACGCGAACTGGCGCTTCGTGAAAACAATTTTTGGCTGAACATTCTCAGCAATACATACTACATGAAAGACGGCGATTTTTCAGAATTTGGTTCGTACGAAAATATTGTAAACAATATGACGGTTGAATCGGTCAGGAAAGCTTTTAACACTTATTTTGATTTTGATAATTATGTGAGTGTGGTTTTGAAACCGGCAGAATAGACGGGTTATAAGAATAATTGCCCGTCTTCAGGATTTATCAGGAAATTGAAGTGAAATTTAAAAGGATGGCATCGTTTTGAGCGGTGCCATCTTTTTTATATCATTTGTTTTCAAACTGAGATTGAAGCGAAGTTTTAATTAAAAATGTAATTTAGCCCATTCAAATTTTGATTATGCAGAGTTACACGCCAGCCAAAATTGCCCTCCGGGTAGTAATTTATTCTCTATTGGTTTTTGGAATTGCAGAAGCCATCCGGTTCGATGCCATTTCTCCTTTGGAAGATGCTTTGTTTGGTGAAATCAGCCGTACAGAGCTTTTACAGGAATTGATACTGCTTGCACTCGCATTCTTTTACCTCATGCTGGGAAAACGACACCAGACTGTTCAGCCTGTTTCCAACCTGGTGGGGCTGTTTTTACTGATTGGATTTATTCGCGAGTTGAATTTTCTAATAGATTGGTGGTTCTGGCCGGCGTTGATGGTATTGCTGACAGGACTCTGGCTGGTGTGGCGCGACTTTAAAAAGCTAAAAAGTGCCACCCGTGAGTTTTTTTCGCAGCCCGCTTCGGCCTGGTTTTTTGCAGGAATTCTCATAACGTATGTTTTTAGCAGGTTAATGGGGCGCTCCAAATTATGGCTCGAACTTTATGACGAAAATAATTACCGGATGGCAAAAGCAGCTACCGAAGAAGGCCTGGAACTGATGGGCGATTTGTTGTTGCTGATTTCGGCCATAGAATTTGCGCTGGCTTTTTGGAACAAAAAACGAAAATTTAATTCATGAAACGAGCATGGACAAAATTTTGCCACACAGATGGATCATTATAAAGCGAGTTCCATCGAATACCATTGAAAATTAACAATAATAATGAGATGAAAGTCTGCGGTTTTACATTCATTCGAAACGCCGAAAAATTTGATTTTCCAATAGTTGAAGCCATCACTTCGGTTTTGCCGGTTTGCGACCATTTTGTAGTGGCGGTTGGAAAATCGGACGACAACACACGTGAAATCATTGAAAAAATTGCGCCGGGAAAAATTACAATTGTGGATACGGTGTGGGATAAAAGCCTGCAAAAGGGTGGGGCAGTTTACGCCGCCGAAACCGATAAAGCATTTGATCCGATTCCTCCGGAATACGACTGGTGCTTTTACATTCAGGGCGATGAGGTAGTGCATGAAAAATACCTGCCTGCCATTCAAAAGGCCATGCACGATAATCTAAACCGAAAAGAAGTGGAAGGGCTGCTGTTCCGGTACAGACATTTTTACGGAACATTCGATTATGTGGCCGTTTCACGAAAATGGTACCGCAACGAAATTCGGGTTATCCGCAACGACAAATCCATTCGTTCCTACCGCGACGCGCAGGGTTTTCGTAAAAACGGGCGAAAGTTGAACGTTGTTCCTGCTGATGCTGAAATTTACCACTACGGCTGGGTGCGCCATCCGCGTTTTATGCAGGAAAAAATTGACGAAGTGCGTAAATTTTACGATGGCATTTCGGAATCCGAAGCACGCAAAAAGGCCGGCGAAGAGGAGTTCAATTACAGTGGAAAATACGATATGCTGGCAAAATTTAAAGGTACTCATCCGGCTGTGATGAAAGAGCGCATCCAGCGCCTTAACTGGCAGGTGGATGTGGATTTGAGCAAAGTCAGAATGAAACCCAAATACCGGCTGCTGCATTTTATTGAAAAAACATTAGGAGTGCGGTTGTTCGAATACCGGAATTACAAGCTTATCAGGAAAAAATAATTACGCTTTTAATTATCTAAATTATTGAATTTAAGCCAAAAAGATGTAATTTTAACGAAAGCAAAAACAACTATTTTTTTAAAGGCAATCCGGTGGAGAATGGTTTTATCCATAGGTTAACGAAAATTATTGATACCAACCTCCACAACGAGCACTTCGGCCCCGAAGAGCTTGCTGCAGAAATGGGAATGAGCTATTCGTCGCTGCACCGGAGATTGAAAGAAAACTTAAAAAAGAACATCAGCATATTTATTCGCGAACGGCGCCTGGAAAAAGCAAAGGAAATTCTTCAGAATGAAAATTTATCGGTTGCTGAAATTGCATACAAAGTGGGATTTGGCAGTCCAACCTATTTCAATAAATGTTTTCATGAATATTTTGGCATTTCGCCCGGTGAGTTTAAAAAAGGTGGAAAAAATAAAACAGTTGAAGCACAATCAGCAAAAGGGAAATTTTTTAAAGTCCTCTCGCTTGCAGGTGGCTTGATTGTTGTTTTTGCGCTCGCATATTTTTTTCTGAACGGAAGGATTTCAGGCCTGACAAATGAAGTTCCGTCAGAGAAATCCATAGCTGTTCTCCCCGTAAAATATATTGGCCCTCCGACTTATCAATACCAGGCAGAAGGTTGCATGGAAGAGCTACTCGACAAATTAATGAAGCTGGAGGATTTGCGTGTGATTTCGCGTACCTCAGTGGAAAAATACCGGCAAACTTCCAAATCAATAAAAGATATCGGGAAGGAGCTAAAAGTTTCAGCAATGCTGGAATCTACATTTCAGAAAACGGAGGAAGGGCTTATTCTTTTTTTAAAACTTTATCGGGCAGAAAATGAAGAACTGATTTGGCAGAAAAAATTTCAGGATAATCTGGCCAATGTTTCTGTTTTTCAAAATGAAGCGGCGCAGTTGGTAGCGGGTGAACTGCATGTCCGGCTGTCACCAACAGAAAAACAGCTTCTCGAAAAAATAAATGGAACCAATGTGGAAGCACAGGATTTTTTCCGGCAGGGAAGAAATCAGTTTTTTTTATATCAGATGGATAACACCCGCAAGGAAGCGTTGAACGAGGCGTCAATTTTTTTTGAAAAAGCGCTCGCTATCGATTCAGCACATGCGCCCTCCTATGCCGCACTGGCAACCGTTTACTGGGAAAAAAATTACAATACAACTTACTTTGAGGCGAATTTTCTGGATTCCGCATTCTACCTTGCTCAGCGTGCATTGGATTGCGATAAACAATCGGAAGAAGCGTATTTGATTCGCGGGAAATATTACTACGAAATGAATGACGACCGAAAAGCGCTGACAGATATTCAGAACGTACTGGAAATCAATCCAAATTTTTGGGAAGCTTATTCGGTTTTGTCCCGGATTTATACCTGGCGGCAACCCGATTTTGTAAAAGCGATTGAAAATGGACAAAAAGCCATATCGCTAAATCAGGGGCCTGGTTTGGCTGAACTATACAGTCAGCTTGGTTTTGCCTTTGCCTGTGCAGGTTTTAAAGAGGAGGCCAAAGCGCATTTTAATAATGCATTTGATTTGACCAGCACAGGCGATTCATTAAGTTATTACTTGTCGGTTGGTACGCTCGAACAGTATTTCGGCGATTATCTGATGGCTGAAAAATACCTGGACCTGGCTCTCGCGTGCGATTCCGGGAATGTGTTTTTGTTGCGTCGTCTGGGAGGGAATAATAATCTTTTAAAAAACTACAGCAAATCATTGTACTATTACCAAAAATGGATGCAAAAGAAAGATTCGCTGAATATCCTCGATTTGGGAGAAGCGCACCGCATTGGGCTGGCATACGCCAAAACCGGGCAGCCGGCAAAAGCAAACGAATATTTTGCACTTGAAGAAAATTACTGCCTGGAAGCCATTGAAAAACAGCGCGATTTTGCCCAGAACAGCAGGGCGTATTACGATTTGGCTGCTGTTTATGCATTTCAGGGGAAAAAAGCAGAAGCGTATGAGTTGCTCGATGAATTCATTAAGAATAAAACGTTTCCGCTATGGTGGGTTAACCTCGCAAAAGACGACCCTTTATTTGAAAAAATTGTAAATGAAAAACGATTCAACGAACTGCTTGTACAAATGGAAAAGAAATATCTATCTGAACATGAACGTGTAAAAAAATGGATGGAAGAGAATGATTTATTCATAGAAAACAGCAGCTTTTACTGAACATATAAATTCCTCGGCAGAGAATTATAACATTTGAAAAATAGTTTTAAGGATTGACAAGAGACCATAACCTTTTGATAAAAGATTTAATCGCCTTCCGATATTTAATTATGACATTGTAACTGATTAAATTTCAGTTTTAACTTTAAAATTACTTGTCATGAAAAAGCTAAATTATTTTTTTCTTTTTGTTTTTATTGGCGTTCTGATTTCCGGTTGTTCAGAATTTGAAACCAACCAGGATTTATTGAACCCGGAGAATGATCCGGAACTCAAAAAAGCAAAAGTACCCATCCCCGCAAAATGCTGGACAACCACCGTGCCTGATTTCTCGCAGGGGACTGTTTTATGCACACCCGAAGAGTTTGAAGTGGTAGTTTTAGCTGGTGGTAATATGTCTGGGATTGAAGCGCACGGCGGAAAACTGGACACTGAAAAAAGCACCTGGAAAGTAACCGGTTGTGATTTTGATTACGAAAACTCACTAATTATTGAGAACATTGAAGGCAAACATACCGTTATGAACGGCGACTACTTTCTCTACACCGGTACTTTGAGTGCGAGTGTTACTGACGGAGCGATTACAGGTACTGTTAATATTTATGAGGGAACTGGAAAATTTGAAAGTGGAACCGCAGAAGTATCTATTACCGGGATACTCGATTTTGATACCGGCATTGCAACAATGAAAGGCGAAGGTTTTTGGGATTTTAACGACTAATTGCATCGCAATTTACAGCGAAGGCACTCAAATATGTAACGGCAATGTCTTGTATTCTCAAACACACAAATTTAATTTTACAAAATGGTTTGCGGCAACGAATTTCTTCTGATGCTAAGAGGAATGTGTTGCTATAAAATGAGAGAGGAAGTGTTGTTGGAACTGCTTGAAAATTTAAATGAATTTTAGGAACAATAGAGTTTGGAAATTGACTCATTGAACAAATTTCCATAGATTTTAAACTGCCAAAAAAAGGAGCCACTCCCGGTGCCTGGGAATGGCTCTCGTTTTAATTTTTGTGGATTATTTAATAAAATTTTCCTCCCATTTTTCTGCATACGGAGAATCCTGACCTTTTAATAGTGCCACAAAGGCGAGCAGTGACTTACGGGCATCGCCAACGGGGTAGTAAAAGGCATCCCAGTTTTCACTATCTTCACCATTGTGGTTGGGAATTATGTGCTGAGAATGATGAGCATCCTGCAATTCCCTGAAAGCGCTCGAAGCCCGTTTTTCAATGTTCTCCAGGTCAGGCAGCGCGAGTTCACCTTTTTGCTTCTTGGTACGGCGCAGTAGTTTTCGTCGCATAACATCGGTAACGAAATCAGGAATTGAAACCGATGGTTTTGTGGATTGGAGAAAACTTATTTCATCAGCAGAAAGCGGCGACATGAAAACACTCAGACGTTCAATCTCTTTTAGTGCTTCGTGCGTTTGCAGCACCCGTCCAACAAACGGATTTCCTTCAAAAAGCACATCGTTTTCGCTCAGTGTTTTTGAAAGTTCCCCGAGGTCAAGTGCCTGCAGGTCGCCCCTCACTTCCATCACAACAAACTGGTTGTTGGATTTTAATGATTCAATTTCTTCGCGCGTTCTGAAATGGTAATCCGTACCGTCAACTTCTCCCGGCCTTGCAGCGCGGCTGTTGTATAAAACAAGTGGTTTCATGTTCTGATGCAATTCGGAGTAAAATCTTGCAAGCGCTTTGGCCAGCGGGCTTTTGCCCACGCATGACGGGCCACTGAAAATTATAAGGCGATGATTTTGTGTTTTCATAAAATGTCATTTTAAAATTTTAATACTCTCCGGTGTGGTTGGTGTTTTCAGAAAAATAGTTGTTCGGAAAGCCGGAATTAACCTGCGTGTTGCTATTTTTCTTTTCATCAGACTGTGGTTGCAATTCTTCGCTTTCTTCTTCCGGTTCTTCCTCCTCTTCTTCTTCTTCTTCCCATTCGAATTTATCGCGTCGGATAATGTATTTCCGGTAGTATAAAGCCAGGACAACTCCAGAAACGGCTCCCCACAAATGCCCTTCCCACGACATTTTGGGGTCAATGGGAAGAAGTCCCCAAACCATACCGCCATACAAAAATACAACAACTACCGAAAGGGTGAGCAACCTGACGTCGTTCCGGATAATTCCGCTCACAAAATGAAATGCTGCCAGCGCATACACCACGCCGCTGGCGCCAATATGCCATGCCGGGCGGCCGGCCAGCCAAACTGTCAAGCCCGACAATAAATAAAGGATAATAAAAATTCGGTAAGAAATGCGCCTGTAAAAGTAAATGAGCGCGAAAAACAGGATGAAAAATGGGACTGAATTGGATATCAGGTGGCTGAAGCCGGAGTGAATGAACGGCGAAAACAGGATTCCGGGTAAACCTCTCCATTCCCGCGGAAAAACACCCCATTCCACCAAACTGATCCCCGTAACCAGCTCGGTGATTTTTACCATCCAGAATACAAACACCAAAAGCGCCGGAAGGATGAGCGAATGAATAAATATCCGTTTTTCCATTTTCGGATCCAGCTTTTTCGGGTTGCTCGGATAGTAATTAAAAAGGCGCATATTTTTTTAAATTTCAATAATCAAAAAACAAATAACAATTAAATTCCAAACTTCAAACTTCAAACTTCAAATCTCAAATTACAAATAAATCAATATTCAATTTTCAGATTCCAAACTTCAGTCATCATAACATAGAATTGTGTATTCGGTTTGAAATTTTATTCATTGGCTTTTGGTTATTGTTTGTTTTTTGGATATTGCTATTTGGAGTTTGTATGTAGCAGATTTTTTATTAGTTGCACAAACTCGTAAATTTCGGTTTCTGTGGTATCAAACGAAGTCATCCAGCGCACTTCACCTTTAAATTCATTCCACGGGTAGAAAAAGAAGTGTTCCTGCAGCGGTGCAATTATTTTTTTGGGAACCTGCGCAAAAACACCGTTGGCTTCAACCTGTTGGGTGATTTTTATTTCCGGAATTTTTGAAACTTCGGCTTCGAGCAGTTTAGCCATTTTGTTGGCATGCGTTGCCGTTTCTTTCCATAAATCATTATCGAAATAGGCAAGAAACTGCGCCCCAACAAAGCGCATTTTTGAGTAGAGCTGCATGCTCTGTTTGCGGATATATTTTGTATTAACCGTCAACTCCGGGGTAAAAAAGAGAACCGCTTCTCCCATCATCATCCCGTTTTTGGTGCCGCCAAACGAGAGTACATCCACGCCGCAATCTTTGGTAAACGATTTAAAATCCATGTCGAGCGCCACAGCGGCATTGGCAATGCGGGCACCGTCCATGTGCAGCAGCATATTATTGCTGTGGGCCAAATTAGCCAGTGCTTTTATTTCGTCGGGCTGATAAACCGTGCCCATTTCGGTTACCTGCGATATGGAAATTACCTTAGGTTGGGAATGATGCTCAAAATCAAATCCTTTCAGGTGATGTTTTACTGATTCGGGGGTGAGCTTTCCGTTTTCGGGTTCGACCGGCAGGAGTTTACATCCCGAAAATTTTTCCGGTGCACCGCACTCATCTTCTTCAATATGCGCTGTTTCGGCACAAATAATCGAGTTGAAACTTTGGGTTACCGTTGTTAATCCCAGCACGTTGGCACCTGTTCCGTTAAAAACGAAAAAGACCTCGGTCTCTTCGCCAAACTTTTCTTTAAACCGTTGAATGGCTTTTTGGGTGTACGGATCGTCACCGTAGCCTTTCACATGTCCCTGGTTGGCGTTCTCAATCCCTTTTAGTATGGCAGGGTGTATACCCGAATTATTATCGCTTGCAAATCCTTTATTCATTTCATTATAAGTTTGTCATATTCTTTGTAAATTCAAGCAAATATTTAGGTCTGTTAAAGTAAGAAAAAATCATACGTTTAAAAAAATGGAAAAAACGCTTTCGCTTTCTGAGAAATTATTTGTGCTGGCAGTTCATCCGGAAAAGGGTGGAATTATATACACGTCGGCAACTTCAATGAATTATGTGTTGCCAGGCGCAATTATGCTTGAACTTTTCATGAACGGTAATATTGTTTTTGAGAATAAGCGGATAATAGTTAAAAATGGGAAAGCAGAAAATGAGCTGCACCATTTATTACTGGAAAAATTAAATACGCAGAAAAAGCCACAGAAAATTTCGCGTTGGCTGAATAAATTTAGTTATTCGCAGAAAAAAATACGAAAACAACTGCAAAAGAATTTAACACGAAAAGGCATTATCCGGATGGAAGAAAAAAGTTTTTTGTTTTTCAGGTGGAAAAAGCCGGTACTGACAAAAAAGCAGGTGGTATATCATTTGCGGGGCGAAATTGAAAACCAGATTTTTAAGGGTAAAGCAGATGAAAATGAAATTATGTTGCTGTCGATGTTCCAAACTACCGGCTTGATGAAAAGGATTTTTCCTGACAAACAGAAACGCAAAAAAGCGCGCCTGCAGTTAAAGAAAATGATGGTTGAGAACCAGGTGTCGGCCGAAGTTGCCGAAGCCATAAAAGCTGTGCAGGCAGTTGCCGTTTCTGTTGCCACCACATCGGCTGCAACTTCTGCTGTTACTTCGGGGTAAAATTCTGCTAAAAGAAAGTTTTATGGAAGATAAAATTGTACTGTTTTGGTTTCGGCGCGATTTACGGCTACACGATAATCATGGCCTTTTTCAGGCGTTAACTTCAGGCTTGCCGGTTTTACCTGTTTTTATTTTTGATACGGAAATTCTTGAAAAATTAAATTCCAAAACCGATGCCCGCGTTTCGTTTATTCATGCTGAAACAAAAAAAATAAAAACTGAACTCGAAAAAAATGAAAGTACGTTAAAAACTTTTCATTCAACATCTTTAGATGCATTCAAAAAACTGGTTGAAACACACGATGTGGTGGCTGTTTACTCAAACAGAGATTATGAACCAGCAGCCTTGGAGCGCGATAAAAAAATAAAAACATTTCTGAAAGATAAAGGGATTGAGTTTCTGCAGTTTAAAGACCAGGTTGTTTTTGAAGAAAATGAAGTGCAGAAAGACGATGAAACACCCTACACCGTTTTTACTCCTTACAGCAAAAAATGGAAAAAAACACTAAAAGACCATCCCATTTCGGAGTATGAATCGGAAAATGAGCTGGATAAATTGTTGAAAGTTTCCTCTTCATCGTTTCCCAAGCTGAAGGAACTGGGGTTTGAAGAAAGTGATGCTGAAATTCCTTCGCGTAATTTTCCTGAAGAGGTAATCCGCAACTATGCCAAAACCCGCGATTTCCCGGCCGAAGAGGAGGGAACCACCCGCCTTGGAATTCACCTGCGATTTGGGACAGTAAGCATTCGCCGGCTGGTGCAAAAAGCAGCCGAATTGTCAGATGTATTTCTGAATGAATTGATTTGGCGGGAATTTTACATGTCGGTTTTATGGCATTTTCCGCAAGTGGTAGAAAAAGCTTTCAAACCGAAATACGATTTTATCAACTGGCGAAAGAACGAGGAAGAATTTGAACGCTGGTGTAAAGGGGAAACTGGCTACCCGATGGTGGATGCCGGCATGCGCCAACTCAATGCAACAGGGTTTATGCACAACCGCCTGCGAATGGTTACTGCCAGTTTTCTGACCAAACACCTGCTCATCGACTGGCGCTGGGGCGAAGCCTATTTTGCCGAAAAACTGCTCGATTACGAACTGGCTTCCAACAATGGCGGCTGGCAGTGGGCGGCAGGTTCAGGCTGTGATGCTGCTCCTTATTTCCGGATTTTCAACCCTGAAAACCAGCAGAAAAAGTTCGATCCCAAAGATAAATACGTGATGAAATGGGTGCCGGAAATGGGAATGAAACGATACCCGGAACCAATTGTTGAGCACAAGGAAGCACGGGAAAGGGCACTGCGGATTTACAAGGAGGCGGTGAAGTGAATTTAGATTAAAATGGAGGAAAGTCGTTGTAAAAGTTTTGGCGGGTTCCAAATTTTAGGAATTCCATGGGTTCATTGTCAATATAAATCCAAAACATCTGATTTACTTTCTTTCGGAGTTTTACGGGCTGCCTTACAAGCTATGAGTATTGAAATATATTTCAAGTGCTTATGAATCAGTGGCGTTCAACCCTGTTAGGATAAAAAGACACAAAACCATTAGCTTTTTATCTGAGTTATCCCTGGCATCATCAGATCTAAAAAAAATACTTAATTTTGACCTACAGAAAAATGTAAGTTATAAAGGAACAATATATTACCGACAAAAAAGGAAGGAAAGTAAGTGTTATTTTGCCTATCCGTGATTACCGTGAAATGCTGGATAAACTGGAAGAGTTGGAAGATATAAGGGCTTATGACGAAGCAGTATCGGGAAGTGAAGAATCAATCCCTGCAGAACAGGCCTTCGCCGAAATAGAAGCCAGGCGTAATGATCTTTAAAGTTGTCATTTTTTGTAACTTTCTTTCCGGTGAAGTACCCGGCCAATATAAATGGTGTCGTTTTCCACGTCGAACAAAACACGAAAATTTCCTGCACGCAACCGAAATGCTGGCTCGAAATAAGTGAGTTTCTTCACATTTGAAACGTTCGGGAATTTTTTAGTTCTAAAATTTTTTGATGAATCTTTTGTTTTTTACTGGGAGTTATTTTTTTTTCAAGTCTTTTACTGCAAACTTTCGAATCCTAATGTTTATCCCTTAATAATCTTCAAAAGTAATGGATTCTTTTTCTCGTGTAGCTTTTAAAAGTTTCAGGTCTTCCAAGTCATCTTTACTGACAATTTCCAGCTTTTCGTTTTTTAAAGATTCCAACAAACCTATCACTTTATCGGCCAACCGGTCATTATCTATGTTTATTGTAATCGATTTCATGATAAATAATTGTGTATTGCAATACTTACAAAAATTTGTTGAATTTCCTGTTGACTTTTATTTTGTCAAAACAATAAAAGTTATGAATAGCCCGGCTGGTTATCTTGTATGTCCCGGGAAATTTATTCGAACAGAGATAAAATCAGAAAAATTCAGAATAATTTTTTAAAGGGGTAATTACTTTTTTTATTCAGGAGTTGTATATTTGAAACAAAAAAGATGGATACAATAGAACTTAAAAAGAATTTTCATCACTTAATAGACTCGATTGGCAATGACAATGTTTTGGCAAAGTTTTATTCCATTATGGTGAAAATAAAAGACCGTCCGGAAGGAAAATTGTGGGCGAGACTTTCCGAATCGGAAAGGAACGAATTATTAAAGGCTGAAATTGAATCGAATGATCCTGAAAATCTCATTCCTCACAGTGAAGTAGAAAAAAAGCACAATAAATGGCTTTAACTATATTTTGGTCGAAAAGGGCTGACAAAAAATTCGACTCAATTATAGCCTTTTTGCTGGAAGAATGGGGTGAGAAAGTAACCCGTTCTTTCGTGAAAAAAGTGTATGAATTTCTCGATATTCTTCAGGAATTTCCGGAAATAGGAACCGTAGAAAACAAAAACAGGAATATCCGTGGTTTTGTAATAGTAAAGCAATTAACACTTTTTTACAAAATACAGGGTGACAAAATTATCCTTCTGAATTTTTTTGATAACAGAATGAACCCCAGAAAAATAAAATATTAATTCGTAGTCTTTATTCTTTCCTGTGAGCAATTGCAATTTTGCAAAATAGCTGTCACTTTAGTCTAATCTTCATTCAAAGTGAATCCTTTACAGGAAACAAAAAAATTTGTACTTTCACTCATCAAATGACCAAAACTGCACCCTGACAGGAAATTATGCGATTAACCTGGCATCAGTGATTTTTTTAGATTTTCAGACTAATATCAAAAAAGTTCCAAAAACTAAAAACCAACTACCGAAACAATATAAATTCTGGAACTTTGGTGTTTTCAGGTTTAGAAAATTGAAATTTATTTGTGATTTGCATTTTGGAGCTTTATTGTTACCGTCTCATTATTCCCAGTAAAATTGGGTGAGTACTCGGAACGACATTTCAATCTTGTCACTCCTGCAACCATTCCACAATCCTCCTGTTTTGCGGGCCGGTTATTGGCGACAGCGATTCAACGACAGTGCCGTCTTCGTCAATTAAAAATTTCTGAAAATTCCAGATGACTTTGCCGTCGAGCGTGCCGTTTTCTTCGCTGCTGGTGAGCCATTTATAAATGGGGTGTGGGTTTTCTTTTATCGAAATTTTTTCCATCAGTTGGAAACTCACCCCGAATTTTTTTGTGCAGTATTCTTTGATATGTTCGTTATCGCCTGGTTCCTGGCTGCCAAAATCGTTGCTCGGGAAAGCGATTATCTCAAAATCGTCGCCACCGTATTCCTCGTAAAGTTCCTGCAACTTTTTGAATTGCGGTGTAAGTGCACATTCGGTCGCCGTGTTTACGAGCAGCACTTTTTTGCCTTTCAGGGTTGAAAAATCAAGTGTTTCCCCATTGATGGTGCGGGCAGAAAAATCGTATAATGTTTTGTACTGACCAGCAGCTGAAAATATGCCAATCAGTAAAAATAACAATACAGTTTGAATTTTTTTCATATAAATTTTCTTTCATCAAATAACGTAAAAGTTTCAGAAAAACCGTCTTAAAAAAATTAGAATAAAAACAGGTTCATATATCAAAAAAATATATCGCCCGCAGATTGCGCTGATTTTCGCAGAAATTTATAAAAAATCAGCGATTATCTGCGAAATCTGCGGGAAATCAATAAAATGCCATTAATTGTAGATACAATACATAGATAGTCACTAAAAATAAATTGATATAGTGTTGATAAGTTTTAGCCTGTAAAAAGCGAGATTTAATTATCTTTGAAATTCGATAAAAGACACGGAGTAAATGGAGAATTTTATTGTTTCAGCACGAAAATACAGGCCGGAATCGTTCGATACGGTGGTGGCACAATCGTCGATTACAACTACCCTGAAAAATGCCATAAAAAACAACCAGCTGGCGCATGCCTATCTGTTTTGCGGGCCAAGGGGAGTGGGTAAAACTACCTGCGCACGTATTTTTGCGAAAACCATCAACTGCTCCAACCTGTCGGATGATATTGAGGCTTGTAATGAATGTGATTCGTGCAAAGCCTTTAACACCAACCGCTCGTTTAACATTCACGAGTTGGATGCGGCTTCCAACAATTCGGTGGAAGATATCCGCCAGCTCATCGATCAGGTGCGCATACCGCCGCAGGTGGGGAAATACAGCGTATATATTATCGATGAGGTGCACATGCTTTCATCTCAGGCATTTAATGCTTTTTTGAAAACGCTTGAAGAGCCGCCCAAACATGCCATTTTTATTCTGGCTACAACCGAGAAACATAAAATTATTCCTACCATTTTATCGCGCTGCCAGATTTTTGATTTTAATCGGATTAACATTTCGGATATTGCCACTCACCTGGAATATGTAGCGAAAAGCGAAGGAGCAGTTGCCGATAAAGAGGCGCTGAATATTATCGCCCAGAAAGCTGATGGTGCCATGCGCGATGCACTTTCAATCTTCGACCAGATTGTCAGTTTTTCAGGGAAAGAAATTTCGTATCAGGATGTAATTACCAACCTGAACGTGCTCGATTACGATTACTATTTCAGGATGGTTGACCATTTTCAGAAAAATGAAGTGCCTGAAACGCTTATGATTTTTGATGAAATTTTGAATCATGGTTTCGACGGACACCACTTTATAAATGGTCTCAGCAATCACCTGCGTAATTTAATGGTGTGTAAAGACACCGCAACGGTTAAGTTGCTCGAAGTTGGTGGTGAAATAAAGGAGCGTTACAAAGTACAGGCAACCTCGTGCGAAAACGATTTCTTACTGAAAGCGCTTGAAATCAGCAACGAATGCGACATGCAATACAAACCCAGCCAGAACAGACGATTGCTGGTTGAACTGGCATTAATAAGGATGGCGCAACTCACCTTAAAAAAAAAATAGCTGACGGCGATGAAAATGAGGATATCCTCGAGTCCATTTTTTCGCAGCAACAACCTGCTTCAACCCCCGAAAAAAACAGATCCAACCGGACTGTAACTGAAAAGTTACCTCCTGTTAAAAAGAAAATCAGGCGACTTTCAAGCGATATCAGCGGGCCGTCGATTAAAGATGCCCTTGCCGGAAAATTTAGCGATGATGAAAAAATTTCGGCAAAGGAACAACATGAAATGTATAGCAGGGCAGACGAAACTGAAGATTTTTCCAAAGAGCAAATGAAGTTGAAATGGGATAGTTTTGTAGAGCGACTGCACGACAGACCCAACTTGCAGTCCACGCTTTCAAAAACTCCCGAACTAAACGAAAACTATCAACTGGTTTTGGATATCGACAATTCTGTCCAGGAAGATTTGATTAACAGCGTAAAGCCAGAGTTGGTTTCATGGTTACGCAAAGAATTGAAAAATTCGAGGATTCAGCTGGTAACAAAAATTTCTCATGCCGAAAAAGAAAAAATTATTTATACTGATGCGGAAAAATATGGTGAAATGCTGAAGAAGAATCCGAATCTCCAGCTGCTCAAACAAAAATTTAAGCTCGACTTTGGTTAGCCTCTCATTTTCACTTTAAGGCGCGAGCCGTTGAATTTTCCAGTCATTTTCAATTTTTTCGTACAAAATCCGGTCGTGTAAGCGACTTTCGCGCCCCTGCCAAAATTCAATTTTGATTGGTTTTACCCGGTAACCTCCCCAGAAATCGGGCAGGGGAGGTGTTTGGTTTTTATATTTCAGGCTAAATTCAGAGAAGCGGTCTTCGAGGTAACTGCGCGAGGGAATTGTTTGGCTTTGCTCCGAAGCCCATGCACCAATCTGGCTGCTTACCGGCCTCGACCGGAAATATTTTTCAGCAAAATCGCGGCTTGTTTTTTCGGCAATACCTTCAACGCGCACCTGGCGTTCCAGTTCGGGCCAGAAAAATAAAAGTCCGGTTGCAGGATTGGCTCCGAGGGCTTTCCCTTTCTGGCTTTCGAAATTGGTGAAAAATACAAAGCCGTTATTATCAAGGTATTTCAATAAAACAATTCGCGATTGCGGAAAACCACTTTTGCCCACTGTTGAAACTGCCATGGCTGTCGGTTCCTGAATTTCAGAATCAATTGCATCATCAAGCCAGCTTTCAAATTGTTGTACCGGATTTTTATGAACCGAATGCATACTTAGCGCCGAGTGTTTGTACTCATTTCTTAAGGAGCTGATATCCATTTGTTTGTTTTTTTCTTATTTTTTGAATTACAAATATAGCACTTTGAACATTCTTAGTAACAGCTGCGTTAAAAAAGAGATAGAAGTGTTTTATTGTTGTATTAAAATCAATGAATTATGAAAAGACTAATTGTATTTATAATGATTCTGGCTGTTGTACCGGTATTTGCAGGTAGCGGAAATATTGGTATCGGAAGTTCAGCCACCTTGACCGATGTGAAAATGCTCGATGTGTCTGGTGAACGGGTTTCACTGGCCGATGTAGCTAAAGAAAACGGCTTGCTGGTGATGTTTTCGTGCACCTCATGCCCATTTGTTAAGCAGTGGCAAGGCCGCTATAATGATATAAAAGAATGGGCTGATAATAATGATGTGGGTATGATTGTCCTGAATTCGAACTACCAGAATCGCGGCGGAGCGGATTCTTTTGAGGCCATGAAAAAGCAGGCCAGCGAAAATGACTACAATTTTTACTATGTAGTTGACGAAGAAAGTAAAATTGCCAACGCTTTTGGCGGGCAAACCACTCCCCATGTTTTTCTTTTCGACAAAAACATGAAACTGGCTTACAAAGGGGCCATTGACGACAACTACAAAAATGCCGACGAGGTGAAGCAGGCTTATCTTCAGAATGCGCTCAAGAGCCTCGGGCAGGGGAAAGAAGTTGCCATTGCTGAAACGAATCCGGTTGGTTGCAGTATTAAGCGTAAAACGGATTAGAATTAAACAGGCAAATTATTTTTAGAGGCAGTCAATTTGAGGACTAGCCTCTTTTTTTTTATCAGGAAATTTTTTGTCAGTATAAATTTTTCACATCAGATTCCCAGATAACCCATTAAAGCCTGTTGTATTTTTTCTATTTCCTGATTTTCAGGTTCGGCACTGATTATAACCAAGCTGCAGGCCAGTTCCGAAAGTTTCCAGTCGCGTTGCATGCCTCGTGCCGCCGAACGGTAAATGCAAGAGAAATGTTGCTGTACAGGAACTCCTGTCAGGCGCAAAATTGCAATGGCTTTCCGAATTGAAGCATTAAAATCAAAATCATCGGAATGCATTAACCGATCCAGCAATTCGCTTGCATAATATCTGTAATTGAGGTCATTCATCCTGTTGAGGAATAGCTCAATTATCGGGTCGGTGTAATTGTATTCGTAATATTTTGCCAACATAACTTCTCCAATTTTAGTTGTGACTGAAAACGTGATTATTTCTTAACTCCTGTAATTTTCTAAACAGTTTTTCTTCTTCGCGGCTCAGGTTTTTCGGGATAACAATATTTAGTTGTACATATAAATCGCCGTAGCTTCCGGGCTGATTGTAAACCGGCATCCCCTTTCCTTTTAACCGCAGTTTGCTGCCGCTCTGGGAGCCTTTGGGGATGGGTACATTGAGTTTGCCGGCAAATGTTTGAATCTCTTTTTTGCCGCCCAGAACAGCGGTATATAAATCCACATCCGTTTTTAGAATCAGGTTGTTACCGTCAATTTTGTACTGATTATCGGGCCGAACCCTGATTTTGATGTAGATGTCGCCACTGGGGCCGCCACCGCTTCCCGGTGCGCCTTTCCCTTTTATTCGCAGTTCAAGTCCGTTGTAACTACCGGACTTAATGTTTACGCGTAGTTTTTTGCCGTCCACATTGAGAATTCTGGAAGTTCCGTGGTAGGCTTCATACAGGCTGATTTCCATTTCAGCCTGCAAATCCTGACCTCTGCGCGGGCGTTGCCGGCCTGCAAATCCTGACCGACTGCTTCCTCCACCACCGAAAAATGCATTGAAGAAATCGGAGAAACCGCCACCGGCCTCTCCAAAAATATCTCCCAAATCACCTTCAAAGTGATAATTTCTGCCGCCGGCAGGCCCTCCACCAAACTGTGAAGAATTAAATCCGCCGCCACCGTAACCGGCATTTTCATACTGTTTCCAGTTGGCACCGAGCTGGTCGTATTTTTTTCGTTTTTCAGGGTCTTTTAACACTTCGTAGGCTTCACCAATTTCTTTGAAGCGCTCTTCCGATTTTTTATCGCCTTTAGTTTTGTCAGGATGGTATTTTATGGCCAGCTTGCGATAGGCTTTTTTTATTTCATCCTGAGTGGCGTTTTTCGAAACCCCGAGCGTTTTATAGTAATCTTTATATTCCATTTTTAGCCTTGATTTTTTTAAGCCAAATACAAAATACAGTCCAATTCATTTATTTTATTTGGGGAGGACAAATTGTCTTTAATGGAGTGAGGATAAGGGTTTTGAGTTCTGTAGTGTTGACGTTTTGACAGACAGGTTACTGTTTTGAAGTGGGGGTGAAAAAACTGAAATTTACTTTTCCGTACTTCCGTATTTCAGTAAAGTTCGGATGCTTTGAAAAATCATATTTCCCCGGATGTTCTAGGATGAATAAACCATCATTTTTTAAAATATCAGCCTTAAATACGGCCTGGGGAATATCATTTAATTGTTTCAGCTCAAAAGGTGGGTCGGCAAAAATAATGTCGAATTTTGAGGGACACTTTTTTAGAAAACGGAATACATCACTTCGAATAATCCGGGCATTGGTAATTTCCAGTTTTGTTGTTACATTTTTAATGAGGCGAACATGATTAAAGTCGAGTTCAATAAATGTGACTTCGCTTGCTCCCCTGCTGATAAATTCATAGCCAATGCTACCTGTCCCTGAGAATAAGTCGAGCACATGCATTCCTTCAAAATTGTAACGATTTGCCAGTATGTTGAACAAAGCTTCTTTGGCCAAATCAGTGGTTGGCCGTGCTCCGAACTTTTTATTCGGACTGAAAACTCTTCCCTTGTACTTTCCGCCTACTATTCGCATTTTACAAAAGTGAAATGAACTGATGAAGTGGTTCGTTTAATGGTTCGGGGGTGGATTCAAAATCGGGTAGTAAAAAATAGGTTTGCCCGAAATAATTTTTCAGTAGGGTAATATAATCGCTTTCTTTTTCTATTTGCCCTGAAATCAGAACTTTGCATTGCTTTGGGGCGATTTTGTATTGTTTGAGCGCTGTGAGTGAATAGTATAAAACATCGTTCGGGTGGCTGTAGGTAAAGCTATTGGTCAAAATTAAAGTGCCCTCTTTATGAAGGAAAAGTGAAAAATTATCCGGGCTGAAGAACAGTGTTAAACCCGTTTCTTGGGGGCCGATTAATTGCAGCGATTGTTGTGCCAATACTTTTCCGGTATGGATAAGCGTGTAGCTATTGAAAACCTTGTCAAATTCATTTTTCAGTTCAACCGGAATTGAAAATAAGAGTGTGGTACTAAGTTCGTCGATAGCGTTGGCAATAATCTGGCTTTTTACCTGCGCATCGAACAAAAGATTTACAAGGGAACTTGCTTTGTTCTTCTCGTAAAGCTCATTGGGAACCAATGTAAATTTTGGTGTAATAAAACAAATTGTAACTGACGAAAAGGGTTTGCTCAGAATTTCTTCGGAGTTTGCCCATTCAGCAAACCGGCGTGCAAGAAACTTTTCGGAGCTAATGGTTACCCGGGTGCTTTTTAGTGCAAGTAACCTGCGTTCGGTTTTATGGGTAACAAAAAAAGAAAATCCATCCAGGCTGACCTGGATGGATAATTTATATTCACTTATATTTTTTGGTTCAAATGATTGATCTGTTATCAAATCGTGCATCGACTTATTCCCAGTTACCGGCATTATTATTGGTTTCGGTAAGCGAGCCAACTTTTAATCCCGGATATTTTCCATTTAATCTACTTGTTTCGTTCAGGTTGATAACATATTGCCTTTCAAGCCCTCTTAAAACAATATTATTGTGCGCTTTAGCCTCAAAAACGGGAACCTTAATTCCGGAGCCGGTTGTTATTACATTTGACCCCAGCATGAATTCAGCGGTTGTATCAGGCACTGGAATTAGTTTAAGATTATCGGCATTGAAAGAACCTCCAAATTCTGATTCGAGAACGCTCTCTTTAATTGTATCGCGGATTAATAAACCCAGGTCAACTGCCTTTTTTTCTGTCAGGCCTTCTTCTATCATGCTGTCAGTTAATTCACCTACTTTGCGTACATTTTTTACTGAATCGTACTTTACAAAATTGATGAGTGTATCCCAACTCCCGGTAAAACGTCCGTGTACATTTTTAAATGCCAGCTCGGCTTTCCTGATTTCTTTCAGTCTTTCGATGGTTGCATCGTAACGGGCTTCTTTTGTTTTATCAAAATCGATTGGATCCTGTACACCTTTATAAATAAAGTAGGTTAGTACAATTGCAACAATAAATAGTAAAATCTGAATTACGGTTCTCATTTTTATAATTTTAATAAGTTTGATGTCGATCGCATGCAAATTTATAAAAAAAAATAAATTACCTTCCTTTGCTGATTGTTATTTTAGCAGCTATGATCAAAAAACATTTAAAACATTTACTCCATAAAAATTTATCCTTTGCTCCAACTCGGTGCCAGTCAGAATTAATCGAAGGTTTGGCCGCTTTTATAGCGTCAGAAGAGCAAGACGAAATATTGTTGATAAAAGGTTTTGCCGGTACTGGAAAAACAACCATGATAAACACGCTCACGCAAACGCTAAAATCGGTAAAGATTAGGACAATTCTCATGGCACCCACCGGAAGGGCAGCAAAAGTTATGGCCGGGTACACCGGAATGCCCGCTTTTACCATTCATAAACAAATATACCGTCAGCAATCGTCCTCTGATGGAATGGGGAAATTTGTGCTTGACAAAAATCTGTATAAAAACACGTATTTTATTGTTGATGAAGCCTCCATGATTTCAAACGAAAGCAACGTGCGCTCTGTGTTCGGAAGTGGCCGCTTACTCGATGATTTGTTAGAGTACGTGTATTCGGGCGAAAACTGCCGGCTGGTGCTTTCGGGCGACACGGCGCAGCTCCCGCCGGTGGGGCTCGACATAAGCCCCGCGCTCGAAGCTGCAACATTGCAGTACTTCGGATTTGGTGTGCAGGAGTACGTCTTGAGAGAAGTGGTGCGCCAGGCAGCCGATTCAGGAATTCTTTCGTGTGCTACGCAGATCAGGACAAATATTGAAGATGAAAAAACCAAGGGGTTTATTCAATTTGATATAGAGGCTTTTCCCGATGTTGAACGGATATCAGGCGGAGATTTAATTGAAAGCATAACCACCGAATATGAAAAAAACGGGCTATTTGATACTACTGTGGTAACCCGATCAAACAAACGGGCCAATTTGTTTAACAAGGGAATCCGGGGTTCTATTCTGTATAAAGAAAATGAAATTGAGCGGGGCGATCTATTAATGGTAGTAAAAAACAATTACCATTGGGTTACCGAAGATGACGGCCTCGATTTTATTGCCAATGGCGACATTGCCGAAATTCAAACCATTTACGGATACGAAGAGTTGTATGATTTCCGGTTTGCCAATGTTTGTCTTCGTTTTGTGGATTACGAAAATGTGGAAATCGACTGCAAAATTATTCTCGATACCTTGTCAATTGAAACCGCTTCTTTTTCTTCAGACCAAAACCGGCAGCTTTTCGAGAAGGTGTCTGAAGATTACCAGGATATAAAAAACAAGCGAAACCGCTGGGAAAAAGTTCGTGAAAATCCATATTTCAACGCGTTGCAGGTGAAGTATGCCTACGCGTTAACCTGCCACAAGGCGCAGGGTGGCCAATGGAAAACAGTTTTTATTGACCACGGTTACCTGGTGGAAGACATGCTGAACAACGACTATTACCGATGGTTGTACACCGCTTTTACCCGCCCGGTAGAAAAATTATATCTGGTGAATTTTCATAAGAATTTTTTTGAAGCTGAGGAGTCTGATGAGTTCTGAATTTGCATTGGTGTTTAGTCAAAAAAATGAGGACCATGCGCGGGCATTTATTGAATTTTAGAAAGAATTTTTGAGGTGTGAGTATTTAATCCCCCTAAATCCCCCTTTGGTATCCATCTGGCGTTTTCCAAATCCAAACTTGCAACCAAAGGGGGACGGGGAGCAGCATCGGAGCGCGTCCTCCTTTGAATAGGATCATTATTTTGAAATACAATGATTGATTTTTAAAGGAGGCCGGAGGATTCAGAACTGCTGATTTTGATATTTTAATGGAGTGGCACGATAGAACCGTTCTTTTCGGAGAGAACGGTTCCTTTGGAGTTATTGTTTTTTTAACAAAAGATTGGTAGTTTTAAACACCGAATTAAACCAAAAACGATGAATACGCATTGGGAAATAACGCAAGAAAGAATATTAAAAAGCATAAATCTGAATATATACTTGTTGGCGCAAATTTGTCCCGAAGGGATGCATTCGCGCAATTTGTGCCATGGAAATGAAAGCACGGATTACGCCGAAGGCATCCCCATGGGACAAATCCGCACTAGCGGGGTAGCAAGTTTTCTACCGAAGAATTGTAATCATGAATAAAATTGATATCAATTTTGATTTTAGACAAGACAGTAAATGTGGCGACCCCGATACAGACAGCCACAAGTTGTATTACGCACATACATTATTATGGAATAAAGTGTTACCGTGTGGAAAAATTTATGACGTAGAAATTACCAGCAACAAATATGGTAGACTGCTCATAAAAAACAACTTAGGTGATAATTTATCAAGTGATAGAATGTGTCCGCATTTTGATGGAAAATATAAGGGTAAATTCGATGGATGCTTGTCTGACATGGAGCGAGAAGAACTAAAATATAAAGTTCGTACCATTGGAGGTCATATAATATTTCCTGCTCATAATAAGAATGGTTTTACCGTAAATCAAGCCAGAGGAATAAGCAGATTGATTTGTGACAGGTTTGATTTGACTTTGGAATGCATTAGACGCTTTTATAATGAAGAAAAAAGTCCACTTTATGATGCACTTTTGAGATACAATGATTTTTTTGATTTGTTTGTTGATTTCACTGGATACGTTGATTTCTTTATGCTGCAGGATTTTATAGACGACGAAGAGCAAATTAATTTTTCTATACCATTTGATAATTTTACTCGACCACCATTGCCTCAAACAGTTTGTGAGTACAAGAAATACACAACTCATACAATAGATTTGATAAATAGAAGAAATAAGAGAATCTTAGAAAGTCTCTATAAAATTGAAGATATCAATATATCTGTTTGTAATAAATAGTCCTTTCTAAAGCAGACCATGCCGTTCCACTCGCTGGCGTGGATTTGTAATCCGTGCTTTTTAGTTTTAAAATGTCATTACCTATTCTATTCTCCCACTTCATACCTACTCCCATCCTCCGCAGCCACGGTGTTTGGAAATACCGCCCGGGCTTCTTTTAGAAATGGCGAAACATTTTTATAACGCGCTGAAAAATGGCCGAGAATGAGTTGGCGTGCGTTGGCCATTTTCGCAATTTCGGCGGCTTCACGGGCGGTTGAGTGATAAGTGTTTTGAGCCCATTCCTTCAGTTCTTCGGTAAATGTGGCTTCGTGGTACAATAAATCCACATCTTTTATAATTTCCGCAACCGGCGGATGAAAAGCGGTATCGGAACAAAAAGCGTACGATCGTGGCCGGGGTGGAGGAGTGGTCAGCTCTTCGTGAGGAATAAATTCGCCTTCCGAAGTTTGGAAACCGGCACCTCTCTTAATTTTTATGATTTCAGGAATCGGGATGTTGTACTTTTTTACATATTCCTTTTTAATATTGGCTTCTTTGGGGTGTTCTTTAAAAAGAAAACCACAAGTGTTAATGCTGTGTTTGAGCGGAAATGAGGTGACTTCCACCTTTTTATCTGAATAAATAACTTGCGGCTTTTTAAAATTCAGCGGGTGAAAAACTATATTAAACTGAAGGCCTGCTTTCAGAAATTCGAGTTGGGGCTGGATGATGTCTTTCAGCTGCGAGGGGGAATAAATATGAATGTCTTTTTTCAGCCCCAGCAGGTTGAATGTTGAAATCATGCCGATTAGTCCGTAGAAATGATCGCCATGCAAGTGCGAAATAAAGATGTGCTGAATTTTACTGAACCCAATTTTTTGCCGCCTGATTTGAATTTGGGTTCCCTCGCCGCAATCGATCAAAAAAAACCGCCCAAGTGCATTCAGCACCTGGGCGGTTGGGTATCTTTCAGAAGTTGGTGTTGCAGAACTACTCCCTAATATGGTTAATTCAAAGGGCATAATGTTATGCTACATCTCCTTCTTTTTTTTCAGTAACTCTTCTGCTTCTTCAACAGTTTTTGTAATGAGCAAAACCGTATGAAGCATCGAAATTCTGATTAGGTTCTCCACATCGGGTTGTAACCCCGTTAAAACAAATGTTCCTATTGCATCTTCAGATAAACGGTTGCCTACCAAAATGGCCCGCAGGCCCGACGAGTCGCAGTATTTACATTGACTAATATCGAGAATGATGTTAACATGTCCATTGTTGTTGAGAACAACCAGTTCCGATTTTAAATCGGGAGCAGTGTTGGTATCCAGCCTTTCGGTTTGAACTTTAACCAGGGTATAATCTTTATTCTTTTGAATTTCTAATGACATAGTACAATTTACGAAATTCCGGCTAATAAAAATTAACCAAAACCATATTATTTATCGTTTTGGTCCTTTTTGTCCTTGGATTCTTTGCTCTCTTTGTCTTCCTTGCTTTTTTTACTTTCATCTTTTTCCATCTGTGACTTCAGAGCAGCCAAATCGGAGATATCGCCAAGAGTGGTTTTTTCGATGTTGTCGCTCATGCTCTTCATTGCTTTTTTATTTGAGCGCGACTGTGTTTTGCGTTTTGCTGAGTCTTCAGCACGTTTTACATCTTCAAATACTCTTGAATGCGAAACGATAATTCGTTTTGCCGATTTGTTGAATTCAATGACTTTAAAATCCAGTTTTTCGTCTTGTTTTGCTTGGGTACCGTCTTCTTTAACCAGGTGACGCGGTGTGGCAAATCCTTCTACTCCGTATGGCAGTGCAACTACGGCACCTTTATCCATCAGGTCAACAACAGTTCCTTCGTGGATTGAATCAGTGGTAAAAATGGTTTCAAACACTTCCCACGGATTTTCTTCCAGCTGTTTGTGGCCGAGGCTCAGCCTGCGGTTTTCAGCGTCGATGTCCAGCACAACCACTTCAATTTCTTCACCTACTGAAGTGAATTCTGACGGATGCTTGATTTTTTTCGTCCAGCTAAGGTCCGAAATGTGAATCAGGCCGTCAACACCTTCGGTAATTTCAACAAACACACCAAAGTTGGTGAAGTTGCGGACAATGGCTTTGTGTTTTGTGCCAACGCCGTAGTTTTCTTCAATTTTTCCCCATGGGTCTTCTTTCAGCTGTTTCATGCCGAGCGACATTTTCCGCTCCTCGCGGTCGAGGGTCAGAATAACAGCTTCCACTTCGTCACCCACTTTCAGGAAGTCTTGTGCGCTGCGCAGGTGCTGGCTCCACGACATTTCTGAAACGTGAATCAGACCTTCTACTCCCGGCGCAATTTCTACAAATGCACCGTAGTCGGCCAGTACAACAACTTTTCCTTTTACTTTATCGCCTACTTTCAGTTCTTCGTCCAGTTTATCCCATGGATGTGGGGTCAACTGTTTCAGACCAAGTGCGATGCGTTTTTTGTCGTCGTCGAAATCGAGGATAACCACGTTCAGCTTCTGATCGAGTTCCACAATTTCGCTCGGGTGAGAAATGCGTCCCCACGAGAGGTCGGTGATGTGAATCAGACCGTCAACGCCGCCAAGGTCCATAAATACACCGTATGACGTGATGTTTTTAACGGTTCCTTCGAGTACCTGGCCTTTTTCGAGTTTGGCAATAATTTCTTTCTTCTGCTGTTCGAGTTCGGCTTCAATAAGCGCTTTGTGCGAAACAACAACGTTGCGGTATTCGTGGTTGATTTTCACCACTTTGAATTCCATTGTTTTACCCACAAATACATCGTAGTCGCGGATAGGTTTCACATCAATTTGTGAACCGGGCAGGAAGGCTTCGATGCCGAATACATCGACAATCATACCACCTTTTGTGCGGCACTTGATGTAACCTTTGATGATTTCGTCTTTTTCGAGCGATTCGTTTACGCGTTCCCATGAACGGGTTGCACGGGCTTTTTTGTGCGAAAGGATCATCTGGCCTTTTTTGTCCTCGAGGCTTTCGATGTAAACATCTACTTTGTCGCCCACTTTCAAATCGGGGTTGTACCTGAATTCGTTCAGGCTCACAATGCCGTCCGATTTGTAGCCGATGTCAACAACTACCTCGCGTTTGCTCATGGAAATAACCGTGCCTTCGAGAACTTCTTTTTCCGAAACAGTATTTAATGTATCGTCGTAAAGTTTTTCAAGTTCTTCTTTTTCTTTGTCGGAATACGATTCAATTCCACTTTCGAGGCTGTCCCAGTCGAATTCTTCCGGTTCTTTCGATGTTTCTTCCACCTTTGCTTCAACAGGTTCAGCTTTGGTTTCTTCTTTAGTTTCTTCAGCTTTTGGAGTTTCTTCTGCTTTTTCTTCTTTTGCAGGTTCTTCCTCTTTTTCAGCTTTTTCTTCGGCGGGGGCTGTTTCTTTTTCAGTTTCTTCAGCCTTAGCTTCGGCAGTTTCTTCTTTGGGTGTTTGGGCAGTTTCTTCTGCTTGAAGGTCTTCTTGTTTCTCAGTGGATTTTTCTTCCACTTTTTCAGAAGCCTTTTTTTCTTCCTGAGCAGGTGTATCAGCTACTTTCTTAGCTTCCTGTTCAACATTTTCATTTTTCTTTTCAGTCATGTAATTCTTAATAAATTAATAAGTTAGACATTATTTTGTTTGTAATTCGCGCGCAAAAATATAACTTAATTCACTTATATCAAAGGTTTTCAGTATTTTATTTAAGCTGATTGACAATTCTGTAACATTCGCGGTTCCAGGTAAATTGTTAAAATTGGTTTTTCTTTCAAACCATTTCGTGCATGCGGTTTTATTTTATTAATTTTGACATCCGTTTTTCAAATTAACCAAATAATACAAGATGAAAGGAATTATACTTGCTGGAGGTGCCGGAACAAGGCTTTATCCAATTACGCAATCCATTTCGAAACAGATTATCCCGGTTTACGACAAACCGATGATTTATTACCCGCTGTCCGTTTTAATGCTGGCAGGAATCCGCGAGATTTTGATTATTTCAACGCCCTCGGATATCAGCCTTTATGAAAATTTGCTGGGGAACGGAAAGCAGCTTGGGTTGGAAATTTCATACAAAATTCAACCCTCACCCGACGGGCTGGCACAGGCTTTTATTCTGGGAGAAGAATTTATTGGCGACGATAACGTGTGCATGATTCTGGGCGACAATATTTTTTACGGCTATAATTTCCGTTCAATTCTCGAAGATGCTGCCCGTCTTGAAGACGGTGCTACTGTATTTGGTTATTACGTGAATGATCCGGAAAGATATGGTGTGGTTGATTTTGACCAAAACGGGAAAGTAATCTCCATTGAAGAGAAACCCAAACAACCCAAATCGAGTTACGCGGTTACGGGTTTATATTTCTACTCCAACGATGTGGTTCAGAAAGCCAAAAGCCTCAAACCTTCGGCACGCGGCGAACTGGAAATTACCGATTTGAACCGTATCTACCTCGAAGAAAATAAACTGAATGTAAAATTGCTGGGCCGGGGTTTTGCCTGGCTCGATACCGGCACGCACGATAGTTTGTTGCAGGCATCCAACTTTATTGCCACCATTGAACAGCGGCAGGGGTTAAAAGTGTCGTGCATCGAGGAAATTGCATACAAAAAAGGTTTCATAAACAAGGAGCAATTGCTGGAACTGGCACAGCCATTAAGCAAAAATCAATACGGAGAATACTTGCTGCGGCTGGCCGAAAAACAAATTTTGTCATTTTAACAATCTATGAAAATTACTGAAACATCGCTTCCGGGCTTACTTGTAATTGAACCCCGCGTTTTTGAAGATGAGCGAGGTTATTTTTTTGAAACCTATCAGGAAGAACGGTATAAAGAAGCCGGAATCAATACAAATTTTATTCAGGATAACGAATCGAAATCGGTGCGGGGTGTGGTGCGCGGATTGCATTACCAGCTGGCTCCCTGGGCGCAGGCAAAACTGGTGCGCGTAGTACAGGGCCGCGTTTTCGATGTGGCAGTTGATTTACGCAAGGGCTCGCCAACATTTGGCCAGTGGTTGGGGGTTGAGCTCAGTGAACAAAACAAAAAACAGATGCTGGTCCCAAGGGGCTTTGCACACGGTTTTTCGGTGCTTAGCGAAACCGCAGTTTTTTCCTATAAATGCGACAATATTTACGATCGCGAAGCCGAAAGATCCATCAATCCCAATGATTCCATGTTGAAAATTAACTGGAACCTGGAAGGTGCCGACCCAATTATTTCGGAAAAAGATGCGGCTGCTCCAATGCTGTCCAATGCGGAAATGAATTTTATTTTTGAAAAATGAAGATACTTGTAACCGGCGCATACGGACAACTGGGGAATGAAATAAAAGACCTTTCAGAAAATTATCCGGACTTCCGGTTTATTTTTACTGATGTGGATACGCTCGATATTGCCGACGAAAATCAGGTCAGCCGGTTTTTTGAAAGAGAAAAGCCTGAAATGGTTGTAAACTGTGCTGCCTACACAGCTGTTGATAAAGCTGAAACCGAAATGGAGGCGGCCCAAAAAGTAAATACCACTGCCCCCGCGTTGCTGGCAAAATATACCCGGCTTCACAATTCCGGATTTATCCACATCTCCACCGATTATGTTTTCAATGGCAAATCATTTATTCCCTACAACGAAACAGATCCGGTTCAACCGGAAACTGTTTACGGAAAAACAAAATTGGCCGGAGAGAACTTTATTTTGTCATCTGAATCAAAGGCTGTAATAATCCGTACCTCGTGGTTGTATTCAACCTACGGAAATAATTTTGTAAAAACCATGTTGCGCCTCGGAACAGAACGCGATTTGCTGAAAGTGGTTTTCGATCAGGTGGGAACGCCAACTTATGCAGCCGATTTGGCAAAAACGGTGCTTTCTGTCGCATCGGTGTATGAAAAAGAACCTGAAAAATTTGAGCCGGGGGTTTATCATTTCTCAAATGAAGGAGTGGCCAGCTGGTTCGATTTTGCCAAAGCTGTATTCGAATTTTCAGGATTGAACTGTAACGTGTTGCCGGTGCTGTCCGATGAATTTCTCACAACGGCTAAACGACCGCATTACAGTGTGTTGAATAAATCGAAAATAAAAAGTACATTTAATCTTGAAATTCCTTACTGGAAAGATAGTTTGAAAAAGTGTATTGAAAAACTTCAAAAAACAGAATAATGGATAATAAAGAATTACTCAAACAGGTTAAGGAAACCGCCGGCGAATGGCTTTCAGGAACCTACGACGAGGATACCCGGAAAGAAGTCCGGCGAATGCTCGATAACGAAGATACAAGTGAATTGATCGACTCTTTTTATAAACACCTCGAGTTTGGTACAGGTGGACTGCGTGGTATCATGGGCGTAGGCACCAACCGAATGAATAAATACACAGTTGGCGCTGCCACACAAGGTCTTTCAAACTATCTTAAAAAGAACTTTGCTGATTTGCCGCAAATTAAGGTGGCTATTGGGCACGACTGCCGCAATAACAGCCGCTTTTTTGCCGAAACCAGCGCAAAAATTTTTGCCGCCAACGGAATCAAAGCTTTTCTGTTCGATGATTTGCGCCCCACACCTGAGCTCTCTTTTGCTATTCGTGAATTGGGCTGCCAAAGCGGGATTATTCTCACCGCATCGCACAATCCGAAAGAATACAATGGTTACAAAGCATACTGGGACGACGGCTCACAAATTGTTGCCCCGCACGATGTGAATATTGTGAACGAAGTGGCCAAAATAAAACCGGATGATATTAAGTTCGAGGGCCCCGATGAGCTGATTGAAATCATGGGCGAGGAGATGGACCGGAAATTCCTGGAAAAGGTAAAAACAGTATCCATTTCACCGGATGTAGTTAAAAGGCACCACGACATAAAAATTGTTTTTACGCCAATTCACGGAACAGCAGTAAAACTGGTTCCGGCCGCACTTAAAAAGTTTGGTTTCACCAATATAATCCATATTCCTGAACAGGATGTGGTAAGCGGCGATTTTCCCACCGTGGTTTCACCCAATCCTGAAGAAGAAGCCGCCATGGAAATGGCACTCAAGAAAGCAGCTGAAGTAAATGCCGATGTGGTAATGGCCACCGACCCGGATGCCGACAGGATTGGTGTGGCTGTGAAAAATGATAAAGGAAAATACATCATTGTAAACGGCAACCAAACTGCGCTTCTGTTCATTTATTATATCATCACTAAAATGAAAGAAGCCGGAGCAATGAAAGGCAATGAATATATTGTGAAAACAATAGTTTCTACCGAAATGATTGCCGAAATAGCCCGGAGAAATAACGTGCAGTATTTTGATGTATATACCGGCTTTAAGTTTATTGCCGAGGTGATGCGCGAATACGAAGGGAAGAAAAAATATATCGGCGGTGGCGAGGAAAGTTTTGGCTTTTTGCCTGCTGATTTTGTCCGCGACAAAGATGCCGTGTCATCCTGTGCGCTAATGGCCGAAATTACTGCCTGGGCCATCGATCAGGGCAAAACGTTGTACGAACTGCTGCAGGACATTTACCTTGAATATGGTTATTCCAAAGAGAAGATGAAATACATTGTGCGCAAAGGAAAATCGGGCGCCGACGAAATCAGGCAGATAATGGACGATTTCAGGGCACAGCCGCCTAAGGAACTGGCTGGCTCACCAATGGAATTGGTAAAAGATTACTCTACCCTGGTGGCAAAAAACCTGCTGACGGGAGATGAGAGGAAAATCAACCAGAAAATTACTTCAAATGTACTTCAGTTTTTCACCAAAGGCGGCACAAAAATTTCGGTCCGTCCTTCGGGAACAGAACCCAAAATTAAATTCTATTTTGAAGTGAAAGGTGAACTGAAATCACGGGAAGATTTTGATAAGGCTGAACAAAAAGCCGATGCAAAAATTGAGGCTATCATGAAAGAATTGAAATTATAATTTTCTTTATCTGAAATAAAATTAGTGACAGAATTTTTGAATTAATCAACTAAATAAAAAATCAATGATGAGAAAGAGTATTTTAGTTTTTGCATTGCTGCTGTTTTCAGCAGTTGGAGTTATGGCACAAACGCCCGAGCGTCCGCCAATGAAACCAGAAATGACCGAAATATGGGATCCTGAAGTCCCGGTGGTAACTCCTGGTGAAACCCCGGTGGATGCACCTTCGGATGCAATTGTTTTATTTGATGGCACAGATTTGTCGCGCGAGTGGACCAGCCAGGATGGTGGCAAACCGCAATGGATTGTTGAAGATGGCGCAGTTACAGTAAAACGGGGAACCGGCGTAATTAAAACCAAACGTGTTTTTGAAGATTTTCAGTTGCACATTGAGTGGCGTTCGCCGTCAGAAGTTGTTGGCGAAAGCCAGGGGCGCGGAAACAGCGGCGTTTTTCTGCAGGAGCGTTACGAAGTACAGGTGCTCGACAATTACAACAACCGCACCTACCGCAATGGCCAGGCCGGGAGTTTGTACAAGCAGTACGCACCACAGGTGAACGCCTGCAAGGCCCCGGGTGAATGGCAAACCTACGACATTATTTACACCGCACCGCGTTTTAACGACGACGGAACTTATTTTACTCCGCCTGTGGTGACAGTGCTTCACAACGGCGTTTTGGTGCAGAATAATGTAAAACTTCGTGGCCCAACTGAATATATTGGAATTCCTGAATACACTGTGACAGAACATGGTCCGGGAAGTATTATGTTGCAGGATCATGGAAATCCGGTGAGCTTTCGCAATATTTGGATAAGAGAATTGTAACTACTGTATTTTTACATACATTTACGGCCCGGGCTTTGTTCCGGGCTTTTTTTTAACTGATTTTATGGCACTGAAAAGAATTCTGGTTTTTATAATAGTACTACTTGCAGGAGGTCCGATTCTGGCTCAAAATCAGTCATTTTCATCAAAATTACCACTTGTTTTTATTGATACAAACGGACGGCATATTCCCGATGAACCCAAAATTCTGGTGGATATGGGAATTATCTGGAACGGTGAAGGAGAAGACAACTACACATCAGGTGATTTCAATCATTACTACGGAAAAGTCGGAATTGAAATACGAGGTTCATCGTCGCAGATGTTTCCCAAAAAATCGTATGGTTTTGAAACCAGAAACCAGCTGGGCGAAGACATTGATTTTCCGATTCTTGGATTGCCCGAAGAGGAAGACTGGATTTTGTATGCGCCTTATTCCGATAAATCACTTATCCGCAATGTGCTGACATTTTCGCTGGCAAAACCTTTGGGGCATTATACTTCGAGGTGCCGGTTCGTGGAACTTTTCCTGAATAACGAGTACCAGGGCATTTACGTGTTGATGGAAAAAATAAAACGGGAAGATACCCGAGTGGATATTGCCACGTTGAACCCCGATGAAACGGAAGGCGAAGATTTAACCGGTGGGTATATTGTAAAAATTGACAAAACAACCGGAAGCGGGGGCGACGGGTGGTACTCCAAATACAAAAATGCCAACGGAAACGCTACTTTTTACCAGTACGAAGTACCGGATGATGAAGAAATTGTTCAGGCTCAGAAAAATTATATTCAGGATTACATAAATGGTTTTGAAGATGCCGTTTATTATAAAAAATATGAAGGTGAAGGCAGCTACCGCGATTATATTAATGTGAATTCGTTTATCGATTTCATTTTAATAAGCGAACTTACCAAAAACATTGATTCTTACCGGTTAAGCACATTTTTATACAAAGACAAAGGCGGAAAACTGAATGCGGGGCCCATTTGGGATTTTAACCTGGCTTACGGTAACGCGGATTACCTGGATGGCTGGAATACTTACGGATTTCAAATTCAGGCAAAAATGGAAGACGACCACTGGGGAAATCCCTTTTGGTGGCCGGCGCTTTGGGGCGACAGGGTTTTTGTGAATCAGATGAAATGCAGGTGGGAGGAATTGCGTAAAGATGCCTGGACAAACCAGCGAATTTTTGAAGTTGCCGACAGTCTTGTACAAGCAATGGGAAGTGCTGATGACCGTAATTTTAACCGCTGGCCGGTTTTGGGGCAATATGTCTGGCCAAACTATTATGTGGGGACAAGTCACCAAGATGAGGTAAACTGGCTGAAAAACTGGCTCGAAGACCGCTTGTGGTGGCTCGATGCAAATCTGCCTGGGCAATGTGGCGAAGATGTGCCTGAAATTGTGGATGAGTTTGCAGCGTCTGTTTATCCCAGCCCGTTTAATGCTGAACTAAAACTCGAAGTGGCCAGCGATGTAAATATTACACTTACCCTCAAACTTTTTAATGCAAATGGCTCACTGGTAGAATCCATCCCATTTTCAGTGGTAATGGGCGAACAGGAATTTTCAATGAATACTGAGCATTTACCCAATGGATTATACATCTACACACTCAAGAAACATAATGTCGTTATTCAAAAAGGAAAGCTGGTGAAATATTAGCTTTATTTGGCTTTTTCTTTAAAAATTTTTTTGAATTTTTCCACTTTGGGTGCTACAATGAACTGGCAGTAGGGCTGGTTTTTATTCTTTTCAAAATAATTTTTATGATAGTCCTCGGCCTTGTAAAATGCGTCGAATGCAGTCACCTCTGTTACAATCGGGTCTTCATAAACTTTTTCTTTTTCAAAAAGCCCGATTACTTTTTCGGCTGTATCTTTTTGTTCTTCTGAATGATAAAAAATTGCTGAACGGTATTGCGTGCCCACATCGTTTCCCTGGCGGTTGAGCGTTGTAGGATTATGCGTCATGAAAAACACTTCCAGAATTTCCGAAAAACTAACAATTTGAGGATCGTAGGTAATTTGTACTACTTCGGCGTGCCCCGTTGTGCCGTTGCAAACTTCGCGGTAGGCCGGGTTTTTAACGTGCCCGCCGCTGTAGCCGGGTTGTACTTCAATCACTCCTTTCAGCTCTTTGTAAACCGCTTCGGTACACCAAAAACATCCGCCACCGAGTGTGGCTTTTGCAAAATTATTTTCTGTTCCTATACTTGTATTCATAATAACTGCGATTAAAAAAATTACTAAACTCTTCATTTTCTGAATTTAAAACGTGAAAATACTTTTTTTTCAAATTCCCATGCAAACCTGAATTGTCCGAGTAATCCGCTAATAATCAATAGTAATATCTGATACGAAGGGAAAACAATTAAAATGTAAAGCGGAACTTTAATCCAAAGGCTGGTGTCGGTAGAGATTTCCATCCATGAAAAAACAAATTTCCGCACATAAAGTGAGGCGCTGCCGGTTACTGAAAAAATTATCAAAATGAGTACCAGCTGGAAGTTGTTTTTTATATTCCACTTCCGCTTTAACTTTTCGATCATGCTTTTTTATTTGTATTTACAGGATAAACAATATTCTGGAGTCGATGTTTGCTGCAAGTTTAAATTTGGTGAGTTTGAAAGATAATAAATCCGTAGAGCGCAAAACGAAGTAACCGGAACAGCGCGTATCTCAGAAAACGTTTGGCAGGGTAGCCAGAGGCACCAACAAGCATACTTACTGCTGACCAGGGCAGGGGAGTGAGTGCGGCAACAATTATTAAAAACAGGCCGTATTTTTTTAGTTTGGGGCCAATATCCTTAAAAAATTTAAGTCTGATATACCTGAATGTAACGCGTTTATGTAGGAACTGGCCAATTAAAAAAGTAACATAACCGAGCACGTACGAAGCTATTGCAAAAAAGGCAACATTGTAAAAGTAATGGGCAATGTTTGCTTTATTCACCGCCCAAATCATGAATAATTCAGGGGGGATTATGCCGAAAAAGAATTCGGATGCTACATAAATGAGGTAGATAATTTCGGGTTGGGCATAAAACCGTTCAATCCATACATCAGGATTTCTGGAAATTACAATTTTTTCGAAAAAAAAGTAGGCAATCAGCAAAACCGCAAGCCATACTAACCCGCGTAGCCCGTTTCGTATAAGAAATTTCATCCTCGAACTGAGTCTCATGGCTTTTTACTGATTTTTTTAATTGTGCGAAAAATACAACAAATTTTGTACCTGGAAGTTCTCAGGAATACCTTTTGCGAAAATCTTAATGATCATATTGAGTTAATTCCATTCCTCTTCCAGCAAATATTTAGAAATGTCAGTTAATTCTTGGTCGGTGAGATTGGGGAACCCTGCCATTGGCGGATAGTCCATTCGCTTGCGGCCTGGTTCTTTTATCCATTTTTTCAGATCTTCCGAATTGTTTTCGTAAATAGGAACCACCTCGGTTAGCGGCGGGCCTACCAGCCGGTTGTTTGCAGCATGGCAAACGGCGCAGTTGTTATTAAACAGAGCTTCTCCGGGCGAAACCGGACCTTCATCGGTTTCAACTTCGGGCATTAAAAGTCCTTCATGGGCTTTTTGCACATCTTTCCAGTGTGTGGCTGTTCGTTCAGCCATCATTTGTTTGTGAGTCTTCAGCGCATCTTCCCGGTACATGTGTCGGCCGGTTCCCATAAATCCTACCAATACAGTAAACAATACCACCAGCCAAACATATCTTCTGCCAACAATTTCTTTTTCGTCATTCAGCAGTTTCCACAGTTGCCAGACAACAATTACCGCCACAGTAACGCCTCCTGCTATTACCCAGAACAACCCCCAGGTAACGCCTTGCGTTGGCAGCGTGAGAAATAACAGCGGTCCAAAAATGAATTGCATGCCAGTGGCTGCCAGTGCCAGGTTGAGCATTTGTTTTTTTATGGTTTTTTTTGAAAGATTTTTGAAGTTTTCATTCATTGTGTAACCTTTTCGACCAAACCAAAAAGCAAGGAAAAAACCGGTAATGGCCAAGCAGGCAGTGATAAAATGAAAGTAGCGTGGAAAAACATTTGGCAGTGTAAGTGCATCGAAAAATCCACTGACTTCTGCCCATTTTTCGGGGAAGAGCATCAGGTTGATGTTGGTCAAGAAAATAAATGGAATCATTAAAAAACTGAACACCCCGATGCTTAATATTCCAAGGTGTAATGCTTTGTTATCGGCCAGCCGGTCCCACGAATATTTGTGGAGGTAAAAAACTAAAAAAGCCACTGCCACCCAGGGGACAATTGAAATCCACATGGCGCCCGTGAGAGCATTGGCCGAATAAAAATAGACCGTGTAAAGCACATTTATAGAAAGCAGCGGGGCAACCCCCAAAACTACAGCCAGACTTTTATTTACAGTAATTGTAGAGGCAATTTCACGGGCCAGGGTGTCGTAATCTTTGTTTTTCAGCCCACGCAATTCGTACCAAAATGTGAGTACGCCTCCGCCCACCATTAAATTTATGAACAGGATGTGAAGCAAAAAAGAGAAAATAAGAATAACTACCAGGATCCACTCCGGAAGTGGTAAATCCAGCGGGATATCTTTGGGGACGGGTATTTGGTTTATCAGTGCAGTTATCATTTTTTTTGATTGATTTTCAGGTTAGTAATCCAGTTCTTTTACATCAACTCCTTTAATCTGCGCGCCCTCCAACTGTTGCGGCCTTTTCTGTTGTTCGGCAATGTAGGCAGCCAGGGCATCCAGCTCCGCATCGTTTCCCGGGAAGGGTGGCATGTAATACCTCACATTATGCATGTTTTTCATATAGGCTTTCATGGCATCGGTGCTTAGCGTATCTTGGTTTCCATACATTTTTTCAAAATTTACAACCACCGAGTTAATACCGTGGGTAGTGTGGCAACGAGTGCAGGCAATGTTAAACACAGCTTCGCCGGCTTCCAGTTTGTTTTCTTCGGTGATGGCTGAGATGGAGGAGTAGGGCGTGTGTTTCAGCAAACCACTTTGCTGGTACAACGGGTATTCTTCAACTAAAATACCGTTGGCATACATGTATTCGCCAATCACATAAGGTTTTCGGATAAATTCGCGCAGCCGTTCAAATGTTCCCAGAAACATAAACGACACCAAAACAGGAATTATGAGCAAATATTTTGGCAGGCGTTTCGGGGCCAGAGTGCCTAAAATACTGATAAAAAAACCAACAGCAACCGATACAATCATTACTATTAAAAGTGAATCGTACCACGACTGAAACTGTTGCGTTGCGAGGGCAACCGGAAGGTTTCCTATCATTGCACGTGGAATATACCAGTAATAGGTGTATGCGCCCACTGCAGCAATGGGCATCCACAGTAAAATCCAGAACGAAATGTGCTTTAAAATTTCAGGTCGCCAGGGATTCCCTTTTTTTAGCATGAAAGCCGTGTAGAGCAGCGCAACACAGCCAGCCATCATCATGGCCACAGGCGTACGGAAAATGAGTTGTGGAAAATACAGTGGGTTGAAAAAGCCGCTTGCCAACGTTTTTTGGGCTTCCCAGCTTCCCGGATCCATCATAAAACCAAGGATGCCAACAATTATGGCCATGGTGAGAAATGAAAACACACTGAGCCAAAACCCGAAAATAATGTGCCTTTTTTTATTTCTTGCTGATTGTTTGGATTTTTTCCATGTGAGGTAATAAATCATGATAAAAATGACCTCGAGCACAAAAACAATCCATTCGCTGAACCAGGCAAAATAAAAAACGCGGATGAGGCTGCCAATTGAAGCCGGGTTGGCCAGCGAGGTAGCAAACCAAATGCCAACACCGGTAAGCGCGCCAATGGTGGTAGTGATGATGAAAGCAAAAAACAGCAGTTTGCGTGCTACTTCGTCCCAGGCTTCCCCTTTTTCGGCATTGCGCTGTTTTTTTTGGTATCCCCTGAATTCGAGAAAGGTTACAAGCGGGATGAAACCGACGGCAAGGGCGTGGTTAATAATTACATGAATAATAGCTATTAACGCAACCAGCATTCGGTTACCCATGAAATCGAGATGAAACAGTGGAAAATCCATAGATTAGCGGTTTTTTTATTGCTCAAAATATAGTAATAATTTCCATATGTCCGGTATGAAAAGAAATAAAAAAACCAGAACAAATCGTTTCTGGTTCATTGGAATTCATGGTTAGCAACAACCCCGGGAGTCATTTATTCGAATTGTCATTTTTCGCTTTTTTTTCTTGTTCTTCAATGTTCTTTTCTATCTGCTTTTTTTGTTGTTCCAGTTTATCTATTGACAATTTTATTTTGTCAATTATTTTTTTGTCTTTTTCTTCCTTTAACTTGTCCTTTTGGTCTTCCAGGTGCTTTTCAATTTCAATCAGCTTGTCTTTCTTCTTTTCAATTTTTTCCGATTTTATGGCTTCATCAAAAATTAACTCTTCGGGGGTTTCTTTTTCCACAGGTGTTTCTTTTTGGGCAGCAACTTTGGGAATAAATTCTTTTTCTTCAACCCGCCGCTGGTTCATAAACGTTGGCGAAACAATTTCAATTCCTTTTTTATGAAGCAAGTCCATAACTTTGGCATTGAGAAGCGAGCGCGTGCTGTAAAATTTTGAGCTGTCTTCCAAAAAACCATGTATTTGATAGACGACTGAAAAATCGCCCAGGTTGGTAATATACACATACGGATCAGTCAGATTGGCTTCAGTGGCAGCTTCTTTCAGCGCTTCTTCAATTTTGGTGCGCGACACATCGTAGCCCAGCGAAACCGAAGTAGAAATGACTGTGTTTGTTTTGCGCGTTAATTTTACCGGGTTGGAGGCAATGTATAAATTGGGAATGGTAATAAAGTTACTGTCTTCGAGCTGAATTTCAGTATGAAAAATACTCTTTTTGGTAACTCTCCCTTCCATTTTATCAATTTTTATGAGGTCGCCGTTGCGGAAACGTTTCATGGAGTTATTCATAATGCCAGCTATGAGATTCCCGAGCAGAGTCGTGGAACTCAGTGCGATGGTGGCACTGATGATGATTCCCAGAAACGACAGAATCTGGCCTTTCAATTCACTTTCAATCGGAAGTGTTAAAATAAGAGCCAGGGTTCCCACGAGAACCAGAAACAATGAAATTGAATTTTTGGTCACATTTCCCCTGGACGTTACTGACGACAACCGACTGAAAATATAATTATTCAGAACAAGCAGTAAAATCAGCAGCAGTAAAATACTTCCGGGTTCGGCCAGTGATTTCAGAATATTGAAAATATGCTCCATAAATTCCTGTTTAATGCATTGCTCCCGAATTTAAGAACTTTTTTGCCTCGGTCAACTCATGCAATGCTTTAAATATAAGTTGAAAGGTCAGGAAAGCTTTTTTCTGAACAACTCAACTTTTCAGTTCCCTTTAATATCCAGCACTATAATCTCTGAGCGGCTGTTGGTGCGGATGGGTGGCCCCCAGGTGCCGTAGCCTGATGAAATATAAAAATGGGTATCGTTGATTTTGCCGTAGCCACGGCTGATTTCAAATAGTGAACCGGTGATATAATTAAACGGCCACATTTGCCCGTTATGGGTGTGCCCGGAAACCTGCAGATCGATGTTGTGGTCGGCTGCATCTGTAAGTTTATAAGGTTGGTGGTCGAGCAGGTAAACCGGTTTTTGAGTGTCGGCTTCTGAAAGCAGCACATTTATTGTTTTACGCGGGTTTCCGCTCATTCGTTCTCCGGTAATATCTTCGCGGCCGATAATTACTGTGCCGTCGGGCAAAACAGCCGTACTGTCGCGCAGTACAGTAATATTATGGTCTTCGAGGTATTTCTCTGCTACGTCAGCGTTCCCGTAAAATTCATGATTTCCTAAAATGGCAAAAACACCATGCCGGGATTTCAGTTTTTTAAGTACTTCGCCCATATTGTTTTCAATTACCGGCCCCAGGTCTTCATCGAACACATCGCCGGCCAGCAGCACCACATCGGCGTTTTGCGCGTTTATTAGTTTTACCAGTCGTTCCAGCCGTCCGTTGGAAATCATCATGCCCAGGTGAATATCGGAGGCCAGCACCACTCTTTGTTTTCCGCCGGGGACTGGTTTATTTAACTGAATTGTCTGTTTTCGCACAACCGGAACAGTGGCGCTGATATAGCCTGCAACAAGTATTACTGCCGAAAGCGCATAAACCAGCAATACGGCTGTTTTTCCTTTTCCGTCCGACCAGTTAAACCGAATCATTTCAGAAAAATTGAACAAGCCGTTTATTCCGCGCAAAATATCAACGAACAGAAACAGCAATGTGAGGTAAACCATAGCGCCAAGCCAGCACGAGCCAATATGTACAAATGGATTGGCCAGCCACATTGCACCCGAACGTTCAGTTATCCGGCCAATTACATACGAAAAAGCAATTATCCAAAATAATATTGTGAATGACCACCAGGCAGCATTACCAGTGGGAAAAATGGCGCGCGTCCGTGAAAAAATGTAGAGGTTTACCAAAAGGTTCACCGCGAAAACGATTAAAAAGAATATCATAAATTGTTTACCTTTCATTACTGATTTGTTTAACAACTAAACTAAAAAGGACACTAAAAGTTTAACTCAAACAAATAATAAACTCAACACAAAAATAAACACCATTGCCGAAGTTCCCTGGATGAGGGTAGCCATAGTGTGCGTTTTGTAACCGGTTTTAACATTCATTCCTGAAAACTGGGTAACCACCCAAAAAAAGCTGTCGTTGGCATGTGAGATGGTCATTGCCCCGGCGCCGGTGGCCATAACGGCCAGCACTTTTCCGTTCAGCGAATCGAGTCCAATGGTGGAAAGCAGCGGTGCAATGAGGGCCGAAGTAGCAACCAGTGCCACAGTGGACGACCCCTGCGCGGTTTTAAAAGCTGCTGCTACAATGAAGGGCAGAAAAATTCCAAGTTCGTAACCGGCCAGCATATTGCCAAGTGTTTCTCCAATCTGTGATTCTTTCAGGATGGTGCCAAAAGCGCCTCCTGCGCCGGTAATCAGTAAAATGGGAGCTGCCGCCGAAATGCCGTCACCAATCCACCCGGTAAGCGTTTCTTTGTTGAATTTTGGAAAAAGCAGTAAGGAAAGCAGAAATCCCAGAAGTAGCGCATTGACAGGCTGTCCGGCAAAATCGAAAAAGGTAAAAATTAACCCGCTACCAAATGGTTTTGCCGGATAAGTGGCTATCGACCGCAAGGCTATCAGAAAAATAGGCACCAGAATGGGCAGCAGCGATTTTGTGGCCGAGGGAAGCTGGAATTCTGAAGTTTTTTCATCCGGTAGTTGTGCATCATCTTCGCTGGTTTTATGTTTTTTTCCAATGTACGAAGCCCACAACCAGCCGGTGAGCATGGCAAATAGGGCGGTTGCCGCACCAAAAAGAATGACCAGTCCCAATTGATCGTTGAGCCCCAGGTTGCCGGCAGCTGCAATTGGCCCCGGAGTGGGGGGCACAAAGGTGTGAGTGGCATAAAGCCCGGATGCCAGCGCAATGGAAAGCGTAACCGAGGGTTTTCCGGTTTTCTGTACCAGCGATTTTTTTAGCGACGAAAGAATCACATACGCCGAATCGCAAAAAACAGGAATGGAAACGATGTAGCCAATAATGGACATGGCCAGCCCCGGAAAACGTTTGCCTACCAGTTTCAGCACAAGTTCTGCCAGTTTGATGGCTGCATTTGATTTTTCGAGAATAGTACCGATTATGGTTCCCAAAACAATTACAATTCCGATGTAGGCCATAATGCTGCCAAATCCGTCGGCAATGGTGAGGGCAATTTGTTCAACGGGCAGCCCGGCCAGTGCCCCTGCAATATAGGAAGCCAGTAACAACACAATAAACGGATGCATTTTCAAACGGGTGGTTCCCAGGATGATAAATAGCACGGAAACAAGCAGAACGATTGTCAGCCAAAGTTCTTCAGGCATTTTTCAGGTTTTTATAAGGTATTGAAATTGGGTTGATTTTCAATGAAATGAATGGGAAGATCTTTCACAAAAGTTTGTAGCCATTCAGCACAATATTTCATTCCGGCCTCTTCTGATTTGATGTGCCCAAGAAAAATAACAGCCAAAAGGAGAAAACCAGAAAGTTTTATTTTCGTTTGCATAATCAGACAGTATTGGTTCAGGAATAAAAATAGTTGTTTTTTTATGGCTTCAAACTGTTTGCAATGAAAAAAATATAAACGCAGCGACAAGCTTGAAGTTCTGGAATTGCTGGGGGGCAGATGAGTCGCCATTTGTGTACAAAAACATTCACGAAGTGATGAATGCCCAACATGACCTGGTGCAAACACTTGGCATTTTTACCCAAAAATTGTGCGAATGGAGTAGTCTAATGCGAATTAAATGAATGGTTATTTCCGGGAAAGTAGCTAATTCAGAAAACAAAGCCCGCATTTACCCCAATTCTGAAACCGGGAAAAAAGAAAGGCAGCTTTGTAAGCAGGTTGTCATTGTTTACATTGTGGTCCAGTTTTTTATGCAGGTAGTTGATGTCTTCAAAAACTTCACTAACATCGTCGGTAATAGAGCTGTAATTGAAGCCCGGGTCAGGTTGTTTTAACTGATATTTCATGTTCACCATGTAATAATCGAGCCCGGCGCCGAAAAAATAGAAATCGAGTATAAACCGTTCTTCCAAAATAAGCTGGTAACCCAACTGTGCTCCGGCACCCAGTAAATTCACTTTGAAATCAACGCCATAGTTGTTGCCGTCAATTTCATCTGAATAATTCATTTTCTGATTCAGGTAACGCAGGTATGGGGCTACGTAAAAACCCGTGCCTGCTTCTTCGCTGTTGACATAAAAACGGTATTCCAGAGAGGTATTCAGTCCACCTTTGCTGTTTTCGAGCACATAGGCCGAAGGAGTGATGGTTTCATCTGAAATAAAAGGACTTGATGTTGGTTTCAAAAAGCCAATTTTAAACTGCACGGAGTTGTTTCCGGTTAAATGCCTTTCGTAATTGAGGTTGTAATGCCCGAGAAAAGCATCGGTAAATCCAATTTTAACAGAATTTTCTTGCCCGAACAAACTGGTAGCCAAAAATAAAAAGATAACTGTCGTGAGGTAATTGCAAGATTTAATCATAGCTGGTTTATTTAATTTTAGTTCAAATTAGAAACCCACGTTCTCTGAACGTGGTCAGAGTCGTTTTACGGGTTTGCCTATAAAAGACTCATTGCTAACTTTCGAAAGTT
>NZ_FQZE01000059.1 GCF_900141875.1 Tangfeifania diversioriginum
TAATATTTTGTTTGCACTTTGAAGCTAAATTGTGTGACTTTTTTGTATGTAATTTATTGACAATCAATTGTTAATATTGTTTTTCAGCAAACCTTAATTAAAGCTGAGTTTACCATTCTGGAAGAACATGTGGGCGCTGAGAACCGGAAACTGGTGGCCGGTGAAGAAGCAGGTAAAAAAGCTGCGGAGTTTTTCGACAGCGTGGGTACCGGTTATTACCACATCGACCTTCACCCCAGCAGCCAGGGCGACAACTACATCGATTTCGGCTCACTTCCGTTCCAGATACCTTTGGGTGCTTTGCTGCCACAACGTATGGATAACCTGCTGCCGGCCAACAAAAATATTGGCACCACGCACATCACCAACGGTTGTTATCGTTTGCACCCTGTTGAATGGAGCATTGGCGAAGCTGTGGGTTCTCTCATTGCTTTCGCCCAAAAGAAAAAAACATGGCCCAGGGCCGTGCGCGACAACAAAAATTTGCTTGAAGAATTTCAAAATTGGATTCGCAGCCAGGGCCTGGAAACACACTGGCCGGAAAACAATTTATAAAAATGCCTGAGGGTAGCTTATTTTAATTACAAATCGTTGTGGGTACCGTCGCAATAAGGTTTATTACCTGAATGCTTACACTGGCAAAGCCAAACATCTTTTTGTTCGTCAATTTTAAACTGCACAGGAGTAAACGGTGTGTCTTTGTGCGATCCGTCGCAAAACGGCTGGTTACTGCTTTTCCCACATGCACACCAGAAATATGTTCCGGGTTTTAGCGACTGCATCGAAGGTTGTTTTGCTGCAATTTTTGGTTCTTCCATAATACTATCTGTTTTGATTTTACAATAAAAATATTCAATTCAATTCAAATTAAAAATTTTACTGCTCAATAATTTTATAGGCCACAACCCGATTATCAAAAAAAGTAGGAACGAGCACCCAGTTGTATTTCAATGCAAAATCAATATCGGCAGTATTAATTTCCTGAGCTGTAGAATCATGAAGTTTAATATTTTCTCCGTTTTTATGGACAAAAATACGCCCCGGCCAGTTGGAAAAAACAAATTCACCTTCGTTGTTTTTTTCAAGCCCGTCAACACCACCGGTGTCGGCAATAATTTGTTTCACCTTTTTGGTTTTCACATCTACCTCGTAAACATTGTTATCACCAACATATAGTTTTCCGCCTTCGGTAAAAAGTCCGTTGGGCGATTCAAAAGGTTCACCCTCGAGCCAAACACTGAAATTACCGTTATGCAAAACATGGATTTTAGCTGTGCGCGTATCAGTAACGAAAATCATTCCGTTCATACATGCTGCAACATCATTTAAGAAAACCGCGTTTGGTGCGTCATACTTTTTTAAAATCACACCCTGTTCAATATCAATTTCAACCAGTTGATCAATGTCGGCAACATACAATTTCCCGTCATAAACAGCCATTCCTTTGGGAGCACTCAGGTTTTCAACCCATTTATATTCCTTCACGCTCCCGTCCGGATTCAAAATAGTGATAAATCCGTTTCCGTCTTTTTCTGAAGGATTATCATTAATGTTAGCCACATAAATTACATCTTTATCTTCATGATAAAGAACCGATTCGGGTGTTTTCATCTCTTCAGAAGTTTCCCAAACTTTTTCGAGTTTCTGAGCACTGGCCTGTCCGGCAAAAAGAAATAACACCATTATTAATCCCAATAAATTTGTTTTCATAATTTTACGTTTTATTTTTAATGAAAAAGTTACTATTAAAAAGTGTTTATTGCAAGTAATTGTTCATTTTGAATTGTATGAAAGCATTTATTTATTTTCTTTTGTTCCTTCCCCTTTTTGGATTGAAAAGCAATGCCCAGGAAATAAAAAAGTTTTATGTGGGCACATTTACATCCGAGGGAGCCGAAGGAATTTACCTCTGTGGTTTTGACACCAAAACCGGAGAACTTTCACTGGAAAATATATTTAAGGCGGTGGACAACCCGTCTTTTCTGAAAGTTTCGCCCGACAACAAAAATTTGTATGTCGTAACCCGGCCCGCAGTAGAAATTGAAGAATTGGGAGGTTATGTTTCTGCCTACGCGATACAAAAAAACGGCAGCTTGCAATTTCTGAACAAACAGGTTTCGCATGGCGCAGATCCGTGCCACGTTGATGTTTCGCCCGATGGAAAATTTGTTGCCATTGCCACCTATGGCGGCGGAACAACATCGTTGTATCCGGTAAATAAAGATGGAAGTTTGCAACCGGCAAGCACTACCATTGAGCACAAAGGTTCGGGTGCCGACAAATCCAGACAATCGGTGCCACATGCTCATTCTGTAAAGTTCTCGCCTTTCAGTTCAGCGGTTTTTAATGCCGACCTGGGAACCGACCAGCTTAATATTTTCGAGTTGAAAAATAATGAGTTGATACATGCAACGCAGCAATTTGCAAAAATGAAACCGGGAGCAGGTCCCAGGCATTTCGATTTTCACCCAAACGGGAATTTCATCTATGTGATTAATGAATTAAACTCAACAGTTACCGCACTGAAAAAACAAAATCAGAAATGGGAATCATTTCAAACGATTTCTACTTTACCCGATGATTACAACGAAAAAAGCTACTGCGCCGATATTCATATTTCAAACGACGGGCGATTTCTTTATGGTTCGAACAGGGGCCACAATTCCATATCGGTTTTTAAAATTGATAAAACTTCAGGAAAGCTAAACTTAATTTCAACGGTTTCAACCGAGGGTGAATGGCCCCGGAATTTTGCACTCAGCCCTTGCGGCAGGTTTTTGCTTGCAGCCAATCAGCACAGCCACAATATCAGTGTGTTTAAAATCCATCAGGAAAAAGGTACGCTTGAATTCACAGGTAATGAATTGCAGGTTCCGTCCCCCGTTTGCATTGAGTTTATCAATTAAAACGTTAACTGAACTTTGTACTAATCAGTTTTATAAACTCGTCGCGGGTAGCATTTTTCTGAAAAGCTCCGGTAAAATCGGATGTGGTGGTAATTGAATGTTGCTTTTGGATTCCACGCATTTGCATGCACAAATGCTGGGCTTCGATAACCACTGCCACGCCGAGTGGTTTTAGCGTATCCTGGATACACTCCTTAATTTGAGTTGTCAATCGTTCCTGCACCTGCAAACGACGCGAAAAAACATCAACCACCCGGGCGATTTTACTCAGTCCGGTAATGGTGCCATTAGGAATATAGGCAACATGAGCCTTCCCGAAAAACGGCAACAGGTGATGTTCGCACATGGAGTAAATTTCAATATCTTTTACGATTACCATTTGCCGGTAATCTTCTTTAAACATGGCCGAACGTAAAATCTCAACCGGATCGGTTTTATACCCCTGCAACAAAAACTGCATCGACTTGGCCACACGCTCGGGAGTCTTGTCGAGCCCTTCGCGGTTAACATCTTCTCCTATTATTTGCAGGATATTCTTATAATTGCTGGCCAGTTCGTCAATTACTGCTTCATCAAAAACATCAATTCTTTCATACCCGTTAGAATCAACTATTTTAGGTTCACTCATATCAATTGTTGTTAAATTCAACACAAAGATTAACTTTTTTTTCAGAATTAAATATGAATATTAACGGGTTTTGAGAAATATTAATTTTCAACCAAATTAATACTGCATAAACCTTAACAACAACTCTTATTCAAGTAGGAAAACCTACTGCCCGACAAACGTAAATCACTGATGCTCAACATATAAAATATCAAAAACAGCTTCCGCTCGCTCGAAATGCACTATTCAAAACAAACACCATAAAACTCAAAATCAAATCCTTACATCTAAGTGACAATAACAGCGATTCAGTTTATTGAATTTGTTAATTTTGCACATTTTTTAATAAGTGTTAAAATTTACTTTGTAGGTAATACAATAATATGAACATACAGCAGTTATAGTTTAAAACTATGCAATCCGAAGGATTGAATGCTGTACCAAATTAAACCGCTTTAAAGCAATGATAGTAATTACAGGCGCCGCCGGATTTATTGGCAGTTATTTAACCGGAAAGCTTAACCAGGAGGGCTACACCGATCTTGTGTTAGTTGACCGCTTCGACGATCCGGCCAAAGATTTTAATCTTCTCAAAAAAAAGTACCACAAATTTATTGACAGGGATAAATTCTTTAAGTGGCTGATAAAAAATGCCGCCGATGTGGATTTTATTTTTCACATGGGTGCCCGAACCGATACTGTGGGGCAGGAACCGGAACTTTACCAGCAACTCAATTTAATTTATTCGCAGCGGTTGTGGAATATCTGCTCCGAAATTCAGGTGCCACTGTTGTACGCTTCATCGGCTGCAACATACGGAAACGGCGAGGTGGGTTTTTCCGATTCGCACAACAATGTGTCCAACCTCAGGCCGCTAAATCTTTATGGTTGGTCGAAACACGATTTTGATGTTTGGGCGCTGAAACAATCGCGCACTCCCCCGTTTTGGACCGGGTTGAAATTTTTTAATGTTTACGGACCCAACGAATACCACAAAGGAAGAATGGCCTCAGTGGTGCTGCACGCGTTCAAAAAAATTAAGGAAACCGGGAAAATGAAACTTTTCCGCTCACATCACCAGGATTATAAAGATGGCGAGCAAAGCCGCGATTTTATTTTTGTTGACGATATTGCCGACGTGATGCTTCATTTTATGCACAACCAGCAACACCCTGGAATTTACAACGTTGGCACCGGAAAAGCCCGCTCATTTCTGGATTTAACCAACGCTGTGTTTACCAGCCTCGAAATGAACCCGGACATTACCTTTATTGATACACCTGTTGATTTACGCGGCAGATACCAGTATTTTACCGAAGCCGAAATTAAAAAACTGAGGGAAATAGGCTATACAAAAGAATTTACACCACTTGAAGAAGGCATTGACACCTACGTGGGAAAATACTTAAAACCAGAACTTTGCTATTAACACTTTTCATTTCTTCAACAGATACAATTGGCATTCTGAAAAAATCCTGTTACATTTAGAAAATAATTCAACACATAATTTTACTGTAAACCAATAATGAAAAAAATATTTTTTCATTTGCCATTTATTGTAATTGCCGGCGGAACAATTCTCTCCGATTATTTTCAGGAGGGATTTTTATATTTATTCAAACCTTTGATAATGGTTTGGATTGGTGCTTATTTTCTTTTTTACTCCCGCAGTATTCACAAAAAAATTGTGCAGCTTACAATGGGTGCCTTCCTGTTTTCGTGGTTTGGCGATATTGCCCTGATGTTTTCAGACAAAGGGATGGCTTTTTTTGCAACAGGAATTTTCTTTTTCCTAATCGCACAACTGTTTTATATTGTTCTTTTTCTGAAAACAATTTCAATTTCGGGGAATAAATCGTTTCTGAAAAAACAGCCCTACTGGCTGATTGCCTTCATTGCCTATGGATTGGTTTTTTCAATACTCCTTTACAACCAGTTAGACAATCTGCTGAGGATTTCCATTTTTATCTACATTTCAGCCATTCTGGCCATGTCGGCAATGGCACTTAACCGGCTGAGGAACGGGCATCCCGCAAGTTTCAGCCTGATATTTGCAGGTTCGTTATTTTTTATTGCTTCCGATTCATTTATTGCAATCAACCGTTTTCTTTACAGTTTTCAACATGCCGGGGCATTCATTCTTTTCAGCTATATTATTGCACAATATTTAATAATGAGGGGGATTTTAAAACAATACGAATAAAAAATCCCGGTTTTTCGACCAGGATTTTTCAGAAAAATTTTCTGTGATTTTTTCAGGAAACCACATAACTCCGGTTGCTCAGGTATTTTTCAAGAAAAAGTAATACTGAAGTTCCCAGTAAAATTCCGGCCACACTAAGTGGAACAGCGCCCAATTTTTCGAAAAAATTCTGGTATCCTGTTGCCACAGCGCTTGTATTTACTTCTTTCAGAAAGCTAAAGGTTTGGCCGCCAGAAATTCCACTCCCCTGCATAACGAAAACGACAGCCATTAAGCCAGCAAAAAGTGCCAGAATAATCCAGAAACCTTTGCCGAGCAGTGGTTCACTTTTCACCTGCTCAAGTGCGGCTTTTTCCTCAAAAACCCGATTCATTACCCGGTTAGAAAAATCAGGCCCGGGCGATTCAAGCTGACCACTTTTAAGGAACGCCTTCAGTTTTTTATCTTCAATTTCACGTTTCATATTCATAGTATTGTATGCAACTCGTCTTTCAACATTTCGTTCAAAATCGTGTACAGTTTTTTGCGGGCCCTGAATAGTTTCACTTTGGCATTGCTGGCCGAAAGTCCGGTAACTGTGCAAATTTCGTCAACTGACTTTTCCTCAAAATAGTAAAGCAGCACCAGTGTATATTCATCCTCAGGCAATTTTTCCAGGGCCTCTTTAATATACCTGGCCCGGTTTTCTTCCGGAATCCCGTCGAGGTTCATTTCCTCAGCCTCATCGCTAATCTGGACATCATCGGTTGAAGTAAAATGCTGCTTCTTCTTTCTCGTTTCCGAAATACATGTGTTGTATGTAATCCGGTACAGCCAGGTAGAAAATTTGGCACTTCCCCTGAACGATCCAAGCGATTTATAGGCCTTTATAAAACTTTCCTGGGCCATTTCTTCTGCATCCTCACGATTTCTAAGAACTTTTAAAGCGATGGAAAAAACGATATCCTGATACTTTTCAACGATATAGGAAAAATAGTTGGTTTCTCCACTCAATACCTTTTCTATATAATAGTTATCGTCTTTTGGCTCCATCATTTCTGGTACTTTGACGAATAAAGTTTTGTCTGGTTACAAATTTATTCAAAAGAAAGTATAAATAAAAGTGTAACCGGCCAGATAAAGCTGCGTCATAAGGTCAGAAATAAAAAATTAAAAACTTTTAAAATTAAATATCATGGAAGGAATTTTTGTACCATTATCGTTTTTTCTCGCCCTTTTTGCCATTTTATATGTGTACTGGACAACGCGGACAAAAGAACGTTTGGCCTTGATTGAAAAAGGAGCCGATGCCAGCATTTTCAAGAAACCTGCATCAAAATATGCACTTTTGAAATGGGGAATATTTTTAATTGCCCTTGCAGTTGGTGTTATTACAGGTTTTGCGCTTTCAACAGTAATTAATGAAGTAGCTGCATTTTTCACCATGATCCTCTTTTTTGGGGGGTTGGGGTTAATTGTTGCCCACTTTATTACCAATGCGCTGGCCAAAAAAGATTAGCCAAAAACAATGAAAACTTATAAAGAAAGCGGATCAAAACGGGTCCGCTTTTTTTATTCGCAGTGAAATTTTATCACCTCCCGGATAATCGACTGGCACACGGGGCAAAATTCTTTGGCAGCATTACTTTTCATACGGCAATCCATTACCGGGCTGTAAATTCCCTCGTCCATGTAACCGCCTCCTTCAAAAACACCAACTGTTTTCCTGTATTCTGCTTTTCGGGGAGTGGGAACCGGAATGTCATCCGGAACCATGTCTTTCCATTTTTTATCAAACTGAACTAATGTGGTAATATTCTTCTCCCAGGGTTCAATGTCGAGATTGTAAAAATCTTCGTAGGCCACTTCCGAGGAGTAATACTCATCGGCCAGCCCGGCAAAACCGTGCCCGAATTCATGAACAAAAACCTGTTTGGTCAATTGATTATCGGAAGAGCACACGTTGAGGAAATTATAGAATCCGCCGCCGCCGTACCGCTCGGTATTTACAAGAATATAAATATGATCGTAAGGGACATTCGCCGCGGCATCGTAAATGGTTTTCATGTCGCTGGTTGTGAGGTAGCGCGGCACATCAAATGTATAAAAGGTTGAATTGTAAAACGTATTGCGGTAAATATTTTCACCCGGAATATCAGTGCCCGAATCTTCTGAAGGTGTTAAAACGGCCCGGATATTAAAACTCTCTTTTTCCGACTTAAACGGCTCTTCTTCAAACAAATACTCCGTTACCCGCCGAGCATCTTCCAAAAATTTTTCCATCTCGGAACCGGTGTAACCTTCGGGCAGAATCACCACATCAACTTTGTTTTCAGGCGGACCGTTTTCAAGAATAGTAACTGGTTGAAATGGTTTCGGATTCTCTTTCAATATAAAATAGTCTTCCGGATCAATTTCAGTTTGGTAAATTGGTTTAAAATCGCCTTCCCACTGGCGGGCATCAATTTCGAGCCTGACCTTACTTTTTGGAAAAGGGAAAATCGCCGCCTGGTAAAAAGTCCGATCTTTTTCTTTGGCTTCGGCTGTGGTTTGCCATTCCTGAAAGAGAGTACTGAAGCCTTTGGAATAAATCAGTTTCCCGGTTTTCACATCAAAAACCCTGAACCTGTAAGTGCCAAAACCAAATGGTTCAGTTAAATTGGTTTTGGATCCGGCCCAGTGAGGTTCCTGTTTCATCAGCTGCGGATATACATTTACATTTTGGGCATTTCCACCCAGCAAAAAATCGAAACGCAATGCATTATCCGTAAAAAATTCATCAAACTCAACTTGTCCTGTTGAAAGAAATGGAAAAAAAAGAATTAATAAAATTAAGTTCATTTTCATATTCGCAGCATTTATTATTTTTGGCTAAAATTACAATACTTCGTTAAATAATTAAGCGGCAATAGTGCCATAATATATAAGTTCATTGACATGGTTTCGATTTTTAGCAGAGTATGCATTCACACCGA
>NZ_FQZE01000027.1 GCF_900141875.1 Tangfeifania diversioriginum
GGTCTTTACAGGTTTAGAATGAAATGACAGGGTTTCAGTCTACGGAAGTAGTAAACAACTCAAAGGAATACAATTTCAAAAATATCCGGCCTCGATTACGTATATATATATATCAGACCCCCGGGGGGTGTTTCCCCATTTTGAAGAAAATTTTTGCCGGGTATAGTGTGGTAGTGCGCGGAGAACACACTTAATTTTCAGAATAACAGTCCACTAACCTCAAACAATGAATAAAAGGTGCAAAATCTTAAAATCATTCTATTGTAATAGCAGCATTTCTATACCGAACTCCCCTGCCTGCTTTCGATTCCACATTGGTACGATTGATAGGCTCAATATTATTAATAATAGCAACACTAATAACATTTCAATTCCACATTGGTACGATTGATAGGACAATGGGTGATTCGGACATGGAAACGATGTAGGTGCTTTCAATTCCACATTGGTACGATTGATAGTTGTCTGGAACGGTCACTATCGACGGCTCAAATGCATTTCAATTCCACGTTGGTACGATTGATAGAATCACAAAGCCCGATTGAACATTAGGTTCAACAATTTCAATTCCACGTTGGTACGATTGATAGGAGTGCAGCATTGCCGGGCAAACCTATTATATGATATTTCAATTCCACGTTGGTACGATTGATAGCACAACTGGCCGCTGCCGGCGCAACCGTGCAATCATATTTCAATTCCACGTTGGTACGATTGATAGCATTCATTTGATGACATACCGGAGAAATTCACGAATTTCAATTCCACGTTGGTACGATTGATAGACCATCACTTTTAGGATAAATATGACCTTTTCCAAAATTTCAATTCCACGTTGGTACGATTGATAGCGAATTCTGGTCCGAGTCATCGGCAATATTACCAAATTTCAATTCCACGTTGGTACGATTGATAGTCCAGATGTTGTTTCTGGAAGCCATTTAAAATCAATTTCAATTCCACGTTGGTACGATTGATAGGGCATTGTTAATTGAAACTACATTTCTTGACATATTTCAATTCCACGTTGGTACGATTGATAGATCCGGAAGCTCAAAGGGGCTGGCTAAATTCCTTATTTCAATTCCACGTTGGTACGATTGATAGGATAACCATGCAGAAATTCATAAATATTCTTTACGCATTTCAATTCCACGTTGGTACGATTGATAGTATTAAGGAGAAATACAAGAAATGGAGATATTTTTATTTCAATTCCACGTTGGTACGATTGATAGTCCTGCTGATTTTAAGGAAAGTGTGTTTTTTGCAAATTTCAATTCCACGTTGGTACGATTGATAGTTCGTGCCGGTTGATACCTTTTCAAACTCCGACCTATTTCAATTCCACGTTGGTACGATTGATAGAAAGTCGGTAGAATTCATCTGGCTGAACTTAACCTCATTTCAATTCCACGTTGGTACGATTGATAGTATAGAACAAATCCCGGAAGCAGCCATAAAAAATCAATTTCAATTCCACGTTGGTACGATTGATAGTCATTAAAAACTGTTTTTTCTAATCCTGCCTTTTGGATTTCAATTCCACGTTGGTACGATTGATAGATCCTTTTGTTCACGAAGCGGACTGTAACCAATTGAAATTTCAATTCCACGTTGGTACGATTGATAGTTTAATTTTGCTTCTGTCAATGTAGCTACAATCGTATTTCAATTCCACGTTGGTACGATTGATAGTATCAGGTCAATTGTATATTTTACGACTTCCTCGCATTTCAATTCCACGTTGGTACGATTGATAGATCCTTAGTTGGTGGCATTGTTGTTCTATCTACTGTATTTCAATTCCACGTTGGTACGATTGATAGAGCAACTACCCGCATGATTGGAATAGTGCTTATGAATTTCAATTCCACGTTGGTACGATTGATAGATCCGGCTACTGACGACAACGCGATAATAACCGAATTTCAATTCCACGTTGGTACGATTGATAGACTTTGCTTTCCTTGTCTTCGAAAAAGAAGTTCACCATTTCAATTCCACGTTGGTACGATTGATAGGGCTTTTTTATCCTTCCCCTCCTTCTCTCCCCCTTATTTCAATTCCACGTTGGTACGATTGATAGGATTCTTCGCAAATAACACATGTATCTAAATACTCAATTTCAATTCCACGTTGGTACGATTGATAGCCTGGCACCTTGCCCTAATATTAGCACGATTAACATATTTCAATTCCACGTTGGTACGATTGATAGTTTGAAACAGTTGTAAACCACCTCGCCGATAAGCTCATTTCAATTCCACGTTGGTACGATTGATAGTTTACTTTTGCTGATATCGAAATACCTGATTCTCACATTTCAATTCCACGTTGGTACGATTGATAGAAGCATACTTTATGCCGACAACAAACCGGTTGCCGAAATTTCAATTCCACGTTGGTACGATTGATAGGATGTTTCGGTTTCGTTGGCTGGATTGGCTACATCATTTCAATTCCACGTTGGTACGATTGATAGTTTCCAGCAGCCATAATTTGTATTGAGCATAACCGTATTTCAATTCCACGTTGGTACGATTGATAGAACCCGAAATATCAAATTTGGCTTCGCCGCTACCGTATTTCAATTCCACGTTGGTACGATTGATAGTTCAAGCAAAAACTAAAATTCCCGCTTTGGCCATAAATTTCAATTCCACGTTGGTACGATTGATAGCCGACCAGGTGTTATACCAACCCAACTGGATAATTATTTCAATTCCACGTTGGTACGATTGATAGCATCAGAGGTAATTCGCCAACCTGTAATGTCCAAATTTCAATTCCACGTTGGTACGATTGATAGTTTGTACCGATGCCGTTGCCGCAGATGATGACACCCATTTCAATTCCACGTTGGTACGATTGATAGTAAACCGTAATGAGAAAGTACCTACCTGCATACTCATTTCAATTCCACGTTGGTACGATTGATAGCCGCCGCTTATACGATTGGGACAATCCTATCCCTAATTTCAATTCCACGTTGGTACGATTGATAGGCCAGTACTGGTCTTAACCCTAAAGGCCAATATCCTATTTCAATTCCACGTTGGTACGATTGATAGATCATTGGCTCCCAGGTATGAAACAATCCCCACATTATTTCAATTCCACGTTGGTACGATTGATAGCGTTTCCGGTAAATTAAAAAAGGATAAGCTATGAGATTTCAATTCCACGTTGGTACGATTGATAGGGCTGTTTTCTCGATGTTGCCTACTCCGGGTTAAGCAATTTCAATTCCACGTTGGTACGATTGATAGCATACTTTGATTCATCCCGCTAAGGTCGTACCTCAATTTCAATTCCACGTTGGTACGATTGATAGGATGTTTCGGTTTCGTTGGCTGGATTGGCTACATCATTTCAATTCCATGTTGGTACGATTGATAGTTTCCAGCAGCCATAATTTGTATTGAGCATAACCGTATTTCAATTCCACGTTGGTACGATTGATAGAACCCGAAATATCAAATTTGGCTTCGCCGCTACCGTATTTCAATTCCACGTTGGTACGATTGATAGAATATTTCTGGCCGGGAGTGGGTATGCGGTTTACAAATTTCAATTCCACGTTGGTACGATTGATAGCCGACCAGGTGTTATACCAACCCAACTGGATAATTATTTCAATTCCACGTTGGTACGATTGATAGTATATCGAAATTCACCACTTCAATATAGCGTCCTTCAAATTTCAATTCCACGTTGGTACGATTGATAGCTTGCCAAACATATCATAAGCGCGCGTTAATCTATATTTCAATTCCACGTTGGTACGATTGATAGGCAATCTTAATAGAATCTTCCAACGTTTCTTCCAAATTTCAATTCCACGTTGGTACGATTGATAGGGAACGGCTGGAGGTACTTTGACTGCTTATTACTCGAATTTCAATTCCACGTTGGTACGATTGATAGTCATCTCTTCATCAGTAGCATTTGTAATCTCCGTTATTTCAATTCCACGTTGGTACGATTGATAGTCCTGTTCCCGGTTTGGGAATTATTTAAAGTACAATATTTCAATTCCACGTTGGTACGATTGATAGTGTTAATTCTTTTTTGTCGGAAAGTCCTAAATCCCATTTCAATTCCACGTTGGTACGATTGATAGTAAGCGGGATGGCTGGGAAAACTGAAATTATACAAATTTCAATTCCACGTTGGTACGATTGATAGCACAAGGTTGATGTAACTTTTTAATCCATATCTTTATTTCAATTCCACGTTGGTACGATTGATAGCAATTTCTTTTTTAAGATTATCCCTGAATTTATAAATTTCAATTCCACGTTGGTACGATTGATAGTTCTATTTCAATTTGCTTTAACCACTCATCCTCATATTTCAATTCCACGTTGGTACGATTGATAGTCGAGTAGGGTGGTCAGAACTTACCAATCTTGTCTCATTTCAATTCCACGTTGGTACGATTGATAGTGAACTACCAATTCTCCATCAATTACAGCAGTTTGATTTCAATTCCACGTTGGTACGATTGATAGGTCATAATCTACATCGAAATAATCAAAGTATATTTATTTCAATTCCACGTTGGTACGATTGATAGGGCAAACATCGTTTATTACCGGAGCATTACTCCAAATTTCAATTCCACGTTGGTACGATTGATAGCCAACAAGGAGATTATCATTACAGCCATATTGGAATTTCAATTCCACGTTGGTACGATTGATAGAGGCAGCAAAAAAGCAAACAGGATTGAAAACTTAAATTTCAATTCCACGTTGGTACGATTGATAGTCGATTGCGGAGCTTCCAATAGCCTTGGTAATTCATATTTCAATTCCACGTTGGTACGATTGATAGCAATACTTTAACAGGCGATGTATCAGGACTTCCATCATTTCAATTCCACGTTGGTACGATTGATAGAACACTTTAACAGGCGATGTATCAGGATTACCATCATTTCAATTCCACGTTGGTACGATTGATAGTGCAAAAATGAAAGAAACCATGCAGGTGGATTTAAGATTTCAATTCCACGTTGGTACGATTGATAGATTTTGACGATGCAAGGCGTGAAAATGTAAAGCGAATTTCAATTCCACGTTGGTACGATTGATAGAGCGCTACCATCTTCATAAGTACCTAATATTAATTGATTTCAATTCCACGTTGGTACGATTGATAGTCGTTTTCCGGTTATTGGTTTGGATTTCGATAACGAATTTCAATTCCACGTTGGTACGATTGATAGATCGAAGGGATTGAAATGAATCAACCTTTTAGCAAATTTCAATTCCACGTTGGTACGATTGATAGAAAAGCTCGACGAGAAAGCCGAAGGCATACTCAAATTTCAATTCCACGTTGGTACGATTGATAGAAACCCGCCATGTTTTATACCACGTGTTGTATGCATTTCAATTCCACGTTGGTACGATTGATAGAAGCTCGGATTAAAAGACCGTCAGTTCAAACAAGGAAATTTCAATTCCACGTTGGTACGATTGATAGTTGGCACGAACAACTAAGGGAGTTGTTTATTGTTGAATTTCAATTCCACGTTGGTACGATTGATAGATTTTACCGAAATGCTTTATGCTTCTTATTTAGTTATTTCAATTCCACGTTGGTACGATTGATAGGGCGCAATCAACCGAACAATCGGCGGTTACTTAAATTTCAATTCCACGTTGGTACGATTGATAGGATTGCAAGAAACCCTAAAAATCATAAAGACCAAATTTCAATTCCACGTTGGTACGATTGATAGTCAACTTGAGCATCTGCTGAATCTACCCGATAAAATTTCAATTCCACGTTGGTACGATTGATAGGTGTGTCGAACAACCCTTTCAGTACCAGGGAAGATATTTCAATTCCACGTTGGTACGATTGATAGTCGTTTTCCGGTTATTGGTTTGGATTTCGATAACGAATTTCAATTCCACGTTGGTACGATTGATAGCGCTTTGGCCATAATGGCTCAGGCTGCTTTAGAGTCATTTCAATTCCACGTTGGTACGATTGATAGAAAAGGCAGTTTATTAAAGAATAGTGATTTTTCAGAAATTTCAATTCCACGTTGGTACGATTGATAGAAAAATCAGTTCAGCATGGGAAGGTCTTTTATTAAATTTCAATTCCACGTTGGTACGATTGATAGTTAGGCTGAATGCAATGCGTCCACGCTGATTTTTATTTCAATTCCACGTTGGTACGATTGATAGCAACACTTTAACTGGCTCTGTATCAGGACTTCCATCATTTCAATTCCACGTTGGTACGATTGATAGGATAAACGTAAACAGAACAACCGAGTTGTATGACATTTCAATTCCACGTTGGTACGATTGATAGACAGTGAGGGTTGTCAACAATGTGGCATGGCTGCCTCATTTCAATTCCACGTTGGTACGATTGATAGCGTTGTCAAACAGTTTCATGTAACTGTCTTTAGCTTATTTCAATTCCACGTTGGTACGATTGATAGAATTTATGTTGGAAGCTATGAGGGCTATCTTACTGGATTTCAATTCCACGTTGGTACGATTGATAGTATATACCCTTCAACAATAACTGATGAAGTAAGGATATTTCAATTCCACGTTGGTACGATTGATAGTGCTGAGTATTCGGAAAACCCTGGCCAACAACGAGATTTCAATTCCACGTTGGTACGATTGATAGTAAAAGACCAGGTGGCTACCGACAAGGCGGTTACGCATTTCAATTCCACGTTGGTACGATTGATAGAACTCACTGCCGACTCCTCGGCACGCACGGTAACCCATTTCAATTCCACGTTGGTACGATTGATAGCCGTTCGACGACTTAAAAAAATAAGTTAACCTTCAACAAGTTAACTTCTGCAAATATCACAATTTTGAATGATAAAATAGTCGATCTCCCAAAACGAAATTTTCCTGGGTGATCGACAACGTTATATAAATCGCTTGTTTTCAATATGTCAAAGAACGATGCCATTTAATTTTAGGCCGTTAAATAATTCATTCCAACCAAAAATAAAAGGTTCGACAACCTGCATCAAAGAAAATTGTCCAGATTTTGCTTCTCTTTACCCACTATTTCCTTCTCCAGCCACTTCTCCTGGCGTGTCTGAAAAATAATCAGGCTGTCGTCTTCTTCATCCATGATTTCCAGTGCTTCATGCTTTAGTTCCATTAACCGGACTTCTGAAATTTCACCTTCAAATACCGAGTTCTGAATCCAGTTTAGATAACGCCGGCACAGCTTCAGCATTTTACCCACTCTTTTTTGTCCTACATCGTAAACCGCTATTACATACATTACCACCACATTTTAAACGGTTTGTATTCTTCTATCCCAAGCATGTGTTTTTGCAGCTTGTAACATTCCAGCTTCACCAGGTGCTTGTAACTGACCGACCGGGAGAGCGTGCGGTGTTTTATCGTTTCATTTAACCGATCTTCAAAAGCCTGCACAAAAGCTTTACGCCCGGCATTTTTTAAAACAACACTATTCAGTTTTTCCTCGAAATGGTTCGGTTGAACCATTTTTTTATTCAGCACTTTGAATATCACCCGATCAACAAGCAGGGGTTTAAATATTTCGGCGATATCAAGCGACAACGAAAATCGTCGTTCGCCGGGCTCATGCAGAAAGCTGATGGCCGGATTTAGCTGGGTTTGATGAATGGCGCGGAGGCATTGACTGTAACACATCATATTGCCAAAAGAAATCAATGCATTTACCTTATTTCGCGGCGGGCGATAACTGCGTCCGCTCATGCTGTAATCGTTGATAATGAGTTCAAATGCTTCGTAATAGTTTTTCCGGATGTTGCCTTCAATTCCCATCAATTCTTCAATGGTTGCAGTGCCGGCAATTTTATCCGCCAGCTTCTGCATGCAATCGATAATTGGTTCAAGGTCCTTCCCGCGACTGTTGTAATACCTCAGGTTTTTCAGCATGTTGTATGCTGCCCCATCGAGAATGCGTTGTGCAAGCGCTATTCGTTTTTGTCTGTTTTGCTGTTCCCTGACCTGCGAAATCAGCATCTTCCCCGAAATAAGCGATTCGCGTGGCATAAACGTACCGGTGTAATTTTCATGATAATCGAAAAAGTGTAGCGGAACTTGTTGTTGTCCCAGGAAATTGTATAAAGCCGAATTCGCATCGAGGTTGCCGAAACAATACAGTTCCCCCACATTCTCCACCGGAAGAAAGCGTGGCTTTTGTTCGTTGCCCTCTTCATCGTAGGGAGTAAATTTCAATGTATTGTCGCGGCGTTGAAGCCGGCCCGGATTAAACAGATAGTAGGTCTTTTTCATTTTTCTTCCTCCCCGCTCCAGCAGAAATCAAAATAGCTGCAGTTTTTACATTTTGACTTTTGTATGCGATCCGGGCAATTTTCATCATGGATAACAGACTCTATTTTTGTCAGCATCTCTGCAATAGCATCCCGGTCGGGGGTAGTTAGCAAAACCTCGGTGGTTTTGTGCAGCCGCGGATACTCAAGTAATCCGGCAGCTCCCGTTACTCCATTTTGTTCCAGCACATAGAGGTAATATTTCACCTGCCATTCGTGCGCCTCTTCATGCTTGTCCGACTTTTTAATCTCGTGGACCACTTTGTTTTTGCGGTCGTAAAAGTCAATTTTAATCCCGTCAATCGTAATCTCCTGGTATTTATCGTTGCGTCGTGAATAGGAGGTTTCATGGATGAGCCTTCCTTCGTACACCAAATCGGAGTTGGATTCCATGTTGATTCCATTCGCGAACAACCACAGTTTCCGGTGACAAATGAGGTAGTAGTTGAAATGGGTGCCGGTGATGAGCATTATAAATTGTTATAGAAAAGCATCTTCCTTATTTAACTTAAAGCCGATATCTGAATTGTAATTCTTTAACCCAATTTTGTATATCCCACATATTGGTTCTTGAAAGGCTAAAGTTGGGAAATCGGCAGAATTTATGATACGCACGCGAATAATTCGGTTACTCATCTTTTTTAATTGAATATTGATGTCTATTTTTGACTTACGTGCTGATTCATAGTTATTATCTGATATGGAATATATTAAATCAGCTAAACTTTCAAATTGGCAATCTTCATCATTTTTTGGAACATAAAATTGATATTGAATTCCAAATATTTTATTGTTTATCAACTGAAATTTGCCAACATTTTCAAATTGTGCTTTATTGACTTCCTCAATCAAATTTATATTTTCTTCAGGGTAAGTTCCTATTTCCAGATTTTGAGCAATTGAATGGAAAAACCGTTGTTGGATGGAGAATAAATTCTTTTCTTGAATTATTCCTTGAATATTTGCCTTTATAAAATCAAGAAATAGTTTGGCCTCATTCCGATAGACCAATTCGGAACTATACTTTCCTTTGCTATTTATAAATCTAAATAAATAAACTTGTCCGAATGGCTGCTTTTTATTACGATTGCATCTTCCTGCACTTTGTATCAAACTTGGTAAAGGACATAAATCACGATATACAACAGGAAAGTCAATATCAACACCTGCTTCAATCAACTGTGTTGATATTAATATTACTTTTTCTGTTGCAAGTAGATTTTTGACTTCTTCAATCTTTAATAATCTATCTTCCGGTGTGAAATGAGTATTTAATAATATAACATTCCCGTTTCCCTTTAACTCGGTGTATAAATCTTTTGTATCCTGAATAGTATTAAGAATGATTAAAGATGATTTTTCTTCCTGAAGTATTCTCAATTTTAAATTTTCAAGCCTAAGTTCTTCTTCTATGACATTTATTTTGTATCGGTTAAAAACATCATTCTCAAAGAACTTTTGAGATCTCAATAAATCTGTCGGAACAGAATATTCTTTAAATAACAACTGGGGATTTTTTAATACATAATTTTGATTGTTCTCCAATTCAACTTTATTAGGAAAATTTAAGTTTGGCATTGTTGCTGTTGATAATACAGCATACGAATTGTATTTTTTACAGAAAGTATCGAGCCAAGCCGAAAAGAAGATGTACAACCGTGGAGGAAGAGCCTGAAATTCGTCAATTAGGAAAATTCTATTTGAAAAGTTTGGCAATTTCAACAAAGTTGAATTCCGATTGCTGACAAGAGTTTCAAAAAACTGGACAAAAGTTGTTATAATGAACGGATGGTCAAAAGTATTTTCAATAAAATCCTCAACCAATAAAGCCCTTAATTTATCAGATGTTTGTTCCGTTTCATATTCTTTCTGTGCTTTTTCAATACGCTCATTAAATGATTTAGAATTAACCGACATCACATCAATATTCAATTCTTTTGAAATTATATTCTGAACCTGTTCTGTAATAGAGAGAAAAGGTAAAGCATAAATAATTCCCAAATTTCCTTTCTGATGTTGAATTTCTCTTGCAATGTCAAGTAATGTAAAGGTTTTTCCAGCACCGGTAGGTGCTGCTAAAGTAAATACCCTTTGCCCATTGTTCAATAAATTTTCAGCTAACGAAACCGCTTCTTTTCTTATCTCCGTTCTTAACTGATTTAATTCGCTTTGAGGCTTTGCTCCTAAATTCACAAAAAGTTTCTCGAATGAATTTTCTGTAGCATTTATACTATCAAATAAAAGATTGGAATAATTGTATAATTCATTATCCCCGGCATCTCTTTTGTCTGATTCTATAACTGACGCGAAAGAAAATTGTGTATCCAAAAAATAATTAAGACTATCATTTTTCCAATAATCTATTTCTTTGCTTCCTAAATCGATATTGGGAATTTGATTTTTATACCATGGTTTTATATCAACCGTAAAAGAATTATGCTGAAATAACATTTGCTTCTGCAAATAGGCTGAAATGGGAAGCTCATCTGAGTTTGCTTCTAAAAATTCAATCATTGCGTCCATTGAATTGGCCGAGATATTTTCATCCATATTGGGGAGATTTCCGTGATGGTGAAGAATAATTGCCGTAATTAGCTTTATTTTCGTTATATCTCGTCCATCAGAACCAAAAATGCGATTTGCTTCTTCCCGATTACTTAAATACCAGTTAAGAAATGAAAAAGCAGAGATATAAGAGTGCTGGGAATATCCAGCGCTCTTAATCCCTTGTAACTTTTTCTGGAAATTTGGATTAACCTTCCCAAAATCATGAAAAAGTGCGGCATATTTCGCCAAAACACTATCTGTTCGTTTAGATGCTTTTTGACAAACACCGTTAATATGAACTTTTAGCGGTTTGTCTGGATGCGATTCTATTGCTTCTAAATCATATACCATTGCGTTTCTTCATTTGGAGTTTTTACATCGTAATATTCGCCGTTTTTTACTTTAAAACAACTTTCTCCACTACAGTAAGCGAGTTCTGCGTATTTGTCGGGATCGTTCCAAAAATCATTATTTTGAAAGGTTGGGATTTTTTCAAAACCGATACGAAAATTGAAATCATTGCCTATCTCAATCTGATGATATTTTGAAATAAACCCCTTCGTTACAAAATCTCCAATTTTCTTATCAGACGCTGTTGCTCTGCTAATAAAATACAAATCGGCAGGACAATTTGCCAGTCCAAGTGTCGGGTTGTAACAGGCATTTTCATGTTCAATATTTGTGCAGAATTTTTCAAACACATTTTGACTTCTGTTGTTTTGTAATGCAATCACAACCATAAAGTCAGGGCGTTTTAAAAACTCAAACTGCCAGGGAGACTTTTCAAGGTTTACTTTAACTGACCGAAGCGTAAATCCCCAGCTTTCCTTACGAACCTGATTGTTTAAGGCGACACTATAAAGCAAATCTTCTGATAATTGGGGAAACAATTCTTTCATTTGTTGTCGCTCAATTCCGTTAACAGCTCCAATTAGTCCGATTAATGCCGTTTTTGTAATAAAATCGTGCGTTAATGGATTATTGTTTGTGTCCACCTTTTTGAAATGCCCCCAGTTCCCTGAAATTTTCAGTAATAGAGCATCCATAATTATAAGCTCATTTTTGTGAATTTATCTCCCAAGCCGGTTAATTGGGATAGAATTTCTTTCGATTCACTATAGTATTTTACTTCTTTTATTTTGTCCGAAGTGGCTACTTCTTTTAATGCTCCAAAATCAAAAGTAACATCGGAAATATCTCTCAATTGTTCGTCCAATTTGTCTGACGTATAGGAAATCAACTTGTCGGTTCCATAAACTTTATCTGTATCTTTTGCATAAACCAACTGCAATAAAAGGAGTGAACTTTGGTTGGATTTACTTCGGGTATTTGCATTATTAATGCTTTTCCAAAGAGCTTCAAACATTTTATCGACATCTTTATCTTCCAATCCTGAAAGTTTGGCTGCAAAAGGATTAATCCAACCATGAATTTGATTCAGTGAATAAGGTACTAAAGACGTGGTACCAATTGCTCCGCCAGATTTAGAAACATCAGATGAAAATACGGAAGTATTTTGGTGCATACGCAAATCAACTGAGTTTAAAGATGGATTGAGCAAAGCAAATTGAACCGGACCTGTAAGATTTACATTCCCTTTCTTTTCAGTTGATATCCCGCCAAATAATCTTACATCAATACATTCTTTCAAAACGAATAAGTTCGAATTAAAGGACTTGTCCTTGTTATCTTTAGCTGCTTTTTCAGCTATTTTTAATTTTTCAGCAAATTTATCTCTTAAACTCTGCACTCTTGCCGCAGATGCTGAACCAGAAACTCCTTCTCCAATTTGTTCTTTGTCGTTGATTACATAAATTGTTCCTCCAATATTGTGCAAGTAATCACGTATAAAGCGTTTTATGCGGACATCACTCACCAATACTTTTTTTGTTTCTTCATCATAGCGCTGTTCTCCTGTAAAAGGGTCGCCATTCGGCATTGAGTATTTACTCTCATACAAAAAGATAATTTCTGATTTCTCTGTTAATGTTGACATAGTGATAATTTTTTAAGTTTATTATTCATTTTCTGTTGTTGCTGTTTGTTCCTTAATTTCTACTTCTTCCTTGAAATAGGTATAGTAGGTTTCAAAAAAGCCTAAAGCGCAATAATGCCGATTGTATTTTTCTTCTTTCGGAAAGGAGTCTAAAATGACTGTTAATTCTCTGGAAGCTTCTTTTACACTTGGATAGCCTTTTTGATGAATCATTAATTTTTCATTCATATAATTGACAAATTCAACTAAATTGTCTAAACGAGCTATACGTTGCGAAAGATTTCCGACGTAAGCCTTTTCGAATGATTTAATACTGTGGGCAACAGGCTTAGCCATGATACCCAGTTTAGTACCCAACAGGTAACTTTTTGATTGTCTTATTTCCATAATGGTATTGTTTATTTGAAGTTTTGATAAAAAATAGTAGTGATAAGCATAAGTTAAAAATCCTCCTTTCCCGTTTCTGATTCCATATTCCGTTTTTTGAATCAGAGCCGGGAGTAATAAATCATCGGAGTAATAGTTGTCTTTATATATCAGCGGTAATATCTTTAAAAGGTGGCTGGTATATTTTTTATCATCGAAAAGCATTTTCAGAGCAAAATCGATGGTGTATTTGTAATTCAATTCTGTTTTTGCTTTTCTTATTTTTCGGTTGACTCTTAAAAGCAGATTCTGATTTACATCGGTCATTTCCAGCAAATCGACTCCGATTGGCTTTGAGCGTTTTGAAAATACAATGTCATATTTTTCAATTCCATCTATTTCAGGATTAATGAACGGTTCTGCAAATGGGTCTGTATCTTCTGGTTTCGGATTTTTATAATCGTACTTTGATTTTTTGTCATAGTATGCCAAGATTCCTTTAGCTGCAAGTCGCCCTTTGGGAAGCATATTAATCATTATTTCCTTCCCCACATTTACTTTGCTTTTTTGTTGAAAATCCAAACCATAGAGTAAATCTTTCACCTCATCAAAGCCATTAAAATATTTGGATTTATAGGTATTGGAATTACTGAAATTAGGTAATCTGCCTTCCGATTCTACAAGTGTGCGTGTTAAAAAGGCACTTAAACTTATATGTCCGTCATCTTCTTTGATAAAGTTTGAAACAATAGCACTTTCTATTTCATCAAAGACATCAGTTTCATACCAGCATTTTCCTGAAAAATTGAAATGAATGTAACAGAATTCCTTTTCTTGAAATATTTCTAAAAGCGAATCCATCTGTTTTTCAAGACTCATACGAAAGACTTTCAATTTTTCATTTTGAATTTTCGATGCATCTTCTTTCCCTCGAAAAAATGAATTTACTCTAAACCCAGCAGCCTTATTTTCAGGATTATCTGGTTTAAAAAATTCTGGATAGGCTATATCTCCGAACATATATTTCACCAAACTGTCAGCTTCACCGGTTTTAAATTTCAAATAATAAAACTTGTTATTGATAATCGTTTGGTCACTTACTTCATGCAAAGAACTATAGTCTATTTCAAAATTTTCTTTTACATCTATCTGATAATAAGTATAAGGTTGTTTTGCACTGTATTCAGGTGCCTTTTTTACAAATCTGTGATACTGAAGACTCTCTTCCTTGCTCAGTTCATTTCTAATTTTATGCCCGATTTGAATGATTGTTTGTAAGCTCATAATTATTGTATTCTAAATGTTGTTTATCTTTCTGAGCACTACGCTCTCATATTTGATATCAATATCTTTCCACCCATCCAAATCCACTGCTACTCTTCTCGCTCACACCGGCACTCCAAATCATCCGGTTTATTTCTACCGGGGCTGTCAATTCAAATTCAAACAAATTGCCGATTACCCTCGTTTCTTCCCTGGTCCCGGGCTTCATCACAAAACCAGCCCGTTTGAAATCACTAATCCGCTTGAACCGGATTTTTTCCTGCGAAATAACCTCGCCGTCTCTTGTATTGTTATATTTTTCAACCAGGTGCTTGATTGCACGTTGTTCAAACATATCGTCTTCGGGTGAAAGGTACTGTGGGTATTTGTCATTTTCGGTCATGTAGCTAACCACCCAGGGAGTTTGCAGCCGGTATTTCATTGTTTCGGTGAAATCTGGCTCAGGGAGTGCCTCAACCTTTGACACTTTAAAATCGATGCCATTAAATTTGTCGCCCAGATAAAATTCCTGGGACATAAACAGACCTTTAATAAAGTTGGTAGCTGCTTCGGGCACATCAAACGAAATTTGCAAACCTATTTCATGTGCTGATATCTCAAACAATTTTTTCTCTTTCCAAAGGTTGGGCTTTCCAAAGTTTAACCGGGAGAAGCAAAACAGTTTGTACAATTTGGTTTCGCCTTGGCCTCCATAACCTTTTTCGTGTAAAAATTGCGCAAAATCCTGGTCAGCTTGCTTCAGTACTTTGTAAATCCAGGCACTGACGTAATACTGGTAATCCATAGGCAACATGCGTTGCTTTGTGGTGCGGTTTAATGTAAGTTTAAATCTCATTGGTGCGATTGTATTTAATAATATGTTTGTCTGCTATTGATGACATTCATTTCATTTTAAATCAGGAACACAAGTAAATACATCAAACTGTCAACCTGTGTCAGTTAGGATTTTTTCTGCTTTATTTTTCAAAAATTTTTTCAACTCCCCGGGGCCAATTACTTCAATTTCGTCGTATAAACCCATTACAAACCGTGCTACACCCTCGAACCCACAAACAGGAGCAGCAAACTGGTATTCTTTGTCGTTTAATTGTTGAATGTATTCTTCGGCCAGCGGATATTCTTCTTTCAGCAGTTCGCAGGCGCGAATGGAAAGTTCCAGAGTAACCTCAGTTTGCCGATCCGAACTAATCCGGAATACATCGATTGGTAGTTTTTTATGGCTTATTTCGTTCTCCCAGAGATTTGGAAGTATATGAACAGATTTTATCCTGGTATTTTTGAACGTTTTACAACATCTGTCATGAACGTCATAAGCCCAGGTTGCAACATAATTGGTGGTAAAATCAAAAGGTTCCACCAAACGGTCACGCGCCTCATTGCTGTTGGCTGATAGATACTCTTTCAGAATTACCTGGTTTTTAAGCCTTATAGCCTGTATGAGCTGATGAATGTTCTCTGAATACTCTTTTTTGACGATGGTATTGGCAACCCGGTCAAAGTCATACAAAGCATAGAGCTTATTCACCAGGTTTTGTTTCAGCAGATTCTCGTTATCGATGGAATGAATTGCTTTTTGCAGGATGACTGCTTCTTCCCTTGAAAAGTGCACGAGTTCACTGATTTCCCTAAAATAGGGGGAATTTTTATCGATAAAGTAATAACCATCCGTAGGTCTTGGAATAACAAATCCTGCATCTCTGAAGGTTTTTATATATCGATGGACAGTTCGGGTGGTAATATCAAAACGTTCAGCAATTTCATCAATTTTGTACCTCAGGCCGGAGGACAGAAAAAGAAGCATTTCGAGTAATTGATGCAGTTTTGGTTGATCGTTCATGGTTCAGAAAAAATGGAACTATAAAACTATAAAATTCTTAACAGAAACCATTATAATATTTAAAAACAATTGCTTACTATCTCGGCTAGGCTAAATAAACTAACTAACAATCCTACGGCTGAACCCGGCTGCAATGAATGAAGCTTGCGGAATGGGTTGCGGTCCGGGGTCAAGCATCGCGAGCCGTCTGCGAGTGGAGCGAGGGTGGTGCAAGAGACAGATTGAAGGATGAAATCGGCTTGCAGCACATGTGTGAAGTGAAACGGAACACACGAAACCGCCTACCTGCCGGAGGCAAATCAACAACCCCGGTTGAAGCCCGAAGCGACCCGCAGGCGAGCCATACACGGGCTGCGGCTGGATTTTAAGCGCTTGCACCAAGGAACCGACTGCATGGGCTTAAAATCCAGAGAAAGCAGCCATGAGGAAGATTGAGGAGCCGCAAAAGACATGACAACCTGCCGAAGGCATCCGCAGGATTTTGAATGCGTTTTATACCTTTAAAGTCAGCTCTCATAAAACGCTTTCAAAAGGTTGGCGGGTCTGTTGCCGACGATTGATGACGAATACCATATTTCCTGGTTCTTACTTAGACTCTGACATTCACCTTTCTTGAAATAAATACTGTAGAATTATCTCTACATCGCAAAAACATTTTCGCCTCATGTTCAGTGCCTTATGAAGATATACAAAAATGTGATTATATAATCAGAATTTATATACACAGGTTTCTGCCCTTTATAACAAGATTGGATTATACTTGCAAAGATGGTTTCCGGGGTTAAGAGTGCTAATATTTACATCCTCTTATACATCTCAGGAATAAAGGCGGGGGATACCTTCCCATCAGTGAAAATATTTTTTACATGAATAGTATGCAAGCGTGCCCATCGCACATAAATTTTTGAAAAACGTCATGGGGCTTCAAAATAAAATTAGTCCTCTTTGTGTTTCAAACTACAGCATAAAAAAAGGGCCGGTAAAAATTACCAGCCCCGTTCTCGTATGTTCCCAATTTTGGAGTTCCCTCAATTGCTGCAGGTCGTTAAGTCCATCCGCTTCGCCTGAACAACATTTCTCATCAAGAAGTTATCGCGGTTCTCTTTCGTGTACCAGATTTTCCCTCCAACCTTTACATAGTCTATCAGCCTATCGGCATGCCAGGAAGCCAGAGTACATTTTGGGATTTTCCAGTTGCAATCATATCGCTGTTATCCCTTATTTCATATTCATTTGCAAGTGTTTTTAGCACTTCAACCTCTATATTTATCTTCCAGGTGATTATGTATGATACAAATTATATAACTACCGGTTCTTCTTTCTGAATTCTGAATATAATTAAATGTCAGAGGAGTGGGAGAAGAAAGGTTATCGTTTACCGGGCATCGTTTTTTTTATGGTTTCTATCCAGTTTTCAATATGACCAGGGGTAGCATCGGTAATAGGTGAAAATTGCACATCAATTTGTTTAAAGCCAGCCCTTTCATCGTTGGAATCTCCCAAAAGTTTTGCTGGATTGAGATTTCCTTCAATGGTGATATTAAGTTTTTTAAACGTAATGCCCAATTCGCGGGCGGTTAAATGGGCTACAACATTTATGCAGCCGGCGCAACTTGCCAACAAGTATCCTACTGGGTTTGCCGCCAGATCTTTATCCCCAAGGTGCCGGCGGCTCATCTATTTCGATTTTAAACTGTCGTGCTTGTGCTGTAAAACGGGCAATCGTTTGTGCCTTACCTTCAATTTTTACTTTTAAATCTGTCATTGCTTTTAAATTTTGATTTATACGCGTTGGCGGAATTAATCCTTATGAAAAATAATTCCACCGAAAGAATTAAAATGATTTTTTTCTGTTTTTTATTCATCTGCCTCTTCGGTTTTCACTCTTTCGGATTTGGTTTGTATGGCAGTTTTGCCAGCTTTTCAACTTCGAGCGAAGGGAAGCCAAAGTCTTCCACCACTTTGCCCAGAATCAGGTAAACTCCATTCCCCCTGAACGGGTATTTTTTTAATGAATCCGGAAAATGAACGGTGTCGAAAAATTCACCGGTATAGTCGAGGAAAGTGCCAAAATGCATAATTTCTCTTTTGATGGTACGCACGTATTTTATGGTTACCAGGTTGCCGGTCATTTTTACTTTTCGGCCGATATTATTCGCGAGGTTTCTGGCCATTATTTGCCCCCTGAAGCTGGTTTGCAGCATATCAAAATTGTTTACGCTCAGCGGGAACCCCAGCAGTTCAATTTCATCGTAAGCGTCTTCCAGCTTTTCATGCTGAAACGTCGGCAACTGAAATTTTTTATGTTCGCTGCCAAACAGGCCGGGTGTGTGGTGTTGTTTTGCAGGTTTTTTCAGGTGCAAATGAGCTTCCCACAAAAGCTGTGACTTTTGTTTGCCGGTAAACCTGAAACTGCCCAGTCTGATTAAAATTATCAGTTGTTCTTTTGTGATTGGAACCCGCTCTGTAAAATCAATAAGTGAGTGGTAATTTCCATGACAGTTTCGCTCATTAATCAGCAGTTCGATGGTTGTTTGTTCGAGGTTTTGCACATGAGTAAATCCCAGGTAAATTATAATGCCACGGATGTGTGTCAGTTCATTACTGTTGTTTACACAGGGCAGTTCAATGGTTGCTCCCTGCCTGCGGGCTTCATTTATGTACACCCACGAGCTGTAAAATCCTCCAAAGTTATTGATAACAGCCACCTGGAATTCTAGCGGATAGTGCGCTTTCAGGTAAAGGCTCTGGAAGCTTTCCACGGCGTATGAGGCAGAGTGCGCTTTTGAGAAGGAGTAACCAGCAAAGGATTCAATCTGGCGCCAGACTTCCTGTGTGATTTCATCCGGATAACCGCGTTTTTTGCAGTTGCTGTAGTATTTATCCTCTATCCGTTTGAACTCTTTCAGCGAGCGATATTTCCCCGACATGGCCCTTCGCAGTACATCGGATTCTGCCAAATCCAGTCCTGCAAAATGATGCGCCACTTTTATTACATCTTCCTGATACACCATTACCCCGTAGGTTTCAGCCAGCTGTTCTTTCATAACCGGGTGCAGGTATTTTATGTTTTCGGGATTGTGAAACCGTTTGATGTACTCTTTCATCATCCCCGATTTTGCCACCCCCGGCCGGATTATGGAACTTGCAGCCACAAGGCTGATGTAATTGTCGCACTTAAGTTTTTTCAGCAGCCCCTGCATGGCCGGGCTTTCAATATAAAAACAGCCATTTGTTTCGCCGTTTTTAAGTTGATTTTTAACTTTTTCATCTTCAAAAAGCTTATCCGTTTTTTTGATATCCACTTCATCACCAGTGTTTTCCTGAATAATTTCCACCGCTTCCCTTATGTGGCCGATTCCCCTCTGGCTCAGGATGTCTAATTTTTCAAATCCCATCTCCTCGGCAATGTACATATCCCAGTGGGTGGTTGGGAATCCTTTGGGGGGCAAATCGAGGGCAGTGTAGCAGGTGATTGGTTTTTCCGAAATCAGAATTCCGCCTGCATGAACTGTGCGCAGGTTCGGGAAATCGGCCATTTGAGCGCCGAGGGTGTTTATCATCCGGGCAATTTCATAGTTGTTATAGTCATTTGCAGGATCCTGTATCAGCAGGTCAATTTCTTCTTTTGGCAATCCAAATACTTTGCCCAGCTCCCTGAAAATGGATTTGTTTTTGAAGGTTGAAGTAGCGCCCAGCAGAGCGGTATGATTTTTTCCGTAGCGTTTGAAAATGTAATCCTGCACCTCGTCGCGGTCTTTCCATGAATAATCAATATCAAAATCAGGCGGGCTGGTGCGTTTGGGATTCAAAAACCGTTCAAAATAGAGGTTGAGTTTTATGGGATCCACGTCGGTAATCTTCAGGCAGTAAGCCACAATGCTGTTGGCTCCGCTTCCCCTGCCCACATGGTAAAATCCCCTGGCCATGCTGTATCGGATAATGTCCCAGGTGATAAGAAAATAGGCCGAGAAGCCCAGTTTGTCGATAATTTCGAGCTCGTGAAGCAACCGTTCCCTGGCAAGCGGGTTGTTTCGGCCGTAGCGGTAACCCAATCCGTCCATTGCCAGTTTGTGAAGCAACAGTTTATCGTCGTATTTCGACTGGCTGAACGTTTGTTTATTTTTAATCGTTGTAAAATCAAAATCAATGGAACAGGCCTCCATAACTTTTTCGGTATTCCGGATGATGGCGGCATGGTTTTGAAATACTGATTTCAGTTTTTCAGTTGAAACCATGGTTTCATTTTGATGCGCAAACTGTCCGGGAAGTAATTTGCTGATAAGCGTATTGTGGTCAATTGCCCGGAGGCTTTTGTGTAAAAACCAGCTTGTTTTGTCGGTAACAGTCACCGGCTGCCAGATGAGGAGTTTATCCTGACAGTTTTTGTACGGGGAAGTAAACAGCTTGTTTAATTGCGCCGGTTGTATCCCGGTAAATTCATAGTCTTTCAACTCGCCCGGTTCTTTTGTACCAAAAGGATAAATAATAACTACCTGGCTGAATAGCCATCCTTCTGATGTGTACTCCTTTTTCTCCAGGTTGTGCCACGTGAGGTAATCATTCAGCTCTTTAAAGCCCGTGTTATTTTTTGCAATTCCAATAAACAGCAGTTCATCTCCGTTTTTTACTTCAACGCCTGCAACTGGTTTTAAGCCGGCAGCTTTCGCTTTTTTTACAAACTCCGGAATTCCCATCGTGGTATTGATGTCGGTAAGCGCCATTGCATCCACCTGGTTTCTTCCGGCATTTTCGAGCAGCTGGTCGATGCTCTGCGTGCCATAGCGCAGGCTGTAATAGGAATGTACATTCAGCAGCATAAACTAATTTTTAATTATTCCTGAAGCTTTTCTGATGGCATTTGCACCATAGCGTCGCCTGATTTTATCCATGGAGAGGTACAGCTGGATTTGTTTTTCGTTGTTTTCAAAAAGATTGAGTTGCTGAAACCCGTGAACCAGACCGCCCAGTTTTACTCCTATCAGCCGCACCAACATTCGCCGGTGGTAGAGTTTTCTGAAAAGTGATTTGGCAGTATCGATAAGTACATGGTCGAATGAAGTGTAGGTCACTTTTTTTTGCAGGGTGTGCGTGTCGTAATTGGCATACCTGATTTTTACGGTAACCACCGAGGCGAGCTTCTCTTTTTTGCGCAGCTTGAAACAGAGTTTTTCCGTCATTGCAACCAGGATTTGCTCCAGCATAACTGCATCTATGGTGTCCGTTTCGAACGTTTGTTCTGAGCTCATTGATTTTTCTTCTGAATAGGGAATTACTTTGCTGAAATCGATTCCGTTTGCTCTGCGCCAGATTTCAATGCCGTTTTTGCCAAGTACACTCTCCATCATTTCTACCGGAATTGCGCCCAGTGTTTCAATCGTCGATACGCCCATCGACCTTAGCAGCTGATACGTTTTTGCTCCAATCATGGGAATTTTACGAATGGAGAGCGGGTTTAAAAACGGTTTTACATTAGGTTTATCCACTTGTTTTTCGCCATTGGGTTTGGCCTCGCCGGTAGCAATTTTCGATACGGTTTTGTTTACTGACAAACCATAGGAGATGGGCAACCCCGTTTCGCTGATGATTTTTTGCCGCAGTTCATGTGTCCATTTGGCTGAGCCAAAAAAACGATCCATGCCTGTGATATCGAGGTAATGTTCATCAACCGAAGCTTTTTCGTAGAGTGGGGCAGAGTCAGCAATTACATCGGTAACCAGGCGCGAATATTTGGTGTACAAATCCATATCGCCCCTGATCACAACCGCATCCCGGCATAAATTCAGGGCCATTTTCATGGGCATGGCCGAATGCACCCCAAACATTCTGGCTTCATAGCTGCAACTGGCCACCACACCTCTGTCGGATAAACTGCCAATGATAACAGGTTTGTCTTTCAGTTTTGAGTTTATCAGCCGTTCAACCGATACAAAAAAGGTGTCTAAATCCATGTGTACTATTGTTCTGTCCTGCAACTGCATCTTATCCTTTTCCTGTTTCTTTGCCCACTTAAATATTTATTCGTTTGACTTTTATTTAGTCAAAAATTTAGATTAAAAATTATTCATTAATTTTGATCCTGCAAAATTTTGTGATGGAAAAAAATTGAGTTTTTCAGCGGGCATGAGCTAACATTATGGATCAGAAGAATTTCGGATGAAAGTGTTTGCCGGGTCTTTTTTGCAGCTGATCCTGATTTCATAAAACCAGTTCCAAAACCGGTTCATTTTGCATCACATGTTCAGGGGGTGTAATTTTCATTAATTCATACTATTTCATCCTTATGTCTTTAATTGGATTATTCATATATTTGTTATGGTGCTGCAATTCAGAATGTTGTTCCGTTTTTGGTAAACGATGAAAAAAGATGATGATTAAATACATGCGAGCCCGCCTGACCAGAATACTCGGGCAGGTTCCCTGCCTGCTGTCAGGCAGGTGTACTTTTCTTTGAATAATAAACAATTTTAATAATATGAAGCTAGCAAAAGTCCTTTGGTCCTCGGGTTCACTATTTATTAATGTAACGATTTTGATTTATATCATTTTGTCGGGTAGGGCACCACTTGATTATGAGGCAAGGCACGCCTTTATCAACGAAAATTGGAATATTTACGGAACCCTTTGGAAGGTGGAATTCTTGCTGATGACTATGATTGCCGTTGGAGCTATTTATTTTACAGCGAAAAGCAAAAAAATAAGTTGGTCAATACTATCAACCGGACAGATTCTTTTGTTGGTTACTTACCCGTTAATGCTTGGGGGATTCCGGAATACTCCATTTGAATTGGCAGAAATGGTAAATGAAATAGCAACTGTTGTTTTTCTTTTCGGAAACCTTGTTTTTTTCAGCGGGTTATTTCTTTTGTATTTGAATGATGAGATCCTGAAAAAGGTGTTGAAATATATTGCTGTTGCACTGTCGGGTATTGCGGCAACCATTTTCCTGATAACTTTTGCAGAACTTATCAGCTGGAAACAAGCTATGATAGCAGGACCATTGGTTAATTTGCTTTATTTAATAAATGCCTATTATGGGTTGAGAATAAAATTTTCAAGCATAGAATAAAAACCTAAAATGCCCATACCTGTTGGTGGAATTAAAATATAATATACTGACCTACAGTTCGACTTCGCTCACAATGAAAGTTAAATTGAGCGGAATCCCTGTCTACCGACTGGCAAGGAAGTCTGAAAGCCAGTTCTTTGGGAAATAATTCAGCCAACGCGTATGGCTAATGCGAAGTTTCAATAATAATGAAGTGAAAAGTTTAAATAGCGAGTGTCGCGACAAAAGTGCGACAAGGGCATAAAAAAAGACCTGCAGAAATTTTGCAAGTCTTTGATTTTTAGTTGTCGGGGTGAGAAGATTTGAACTTCCGACCCCTCGCCCCCCAGACGAGTGCGCTAACCAGACTGCGCCACACCCCGATGTTCTATTTCATTTTTTCAGGAACCAAACTACCTGTCCGACTGAATTGTTCAGGCGGGCTCCACACCTCCCGAAAACTTAGGGTTTCGTGGATTTACGGTTAATTTAACCGGAACCGAAAAATTTTGTGCTTGCAAAAGTAAGCTTTGATTTTTGTTCTGCAAATTTTTTTTACAATTTGGAGGATAAATTCTTTTAAAGCTTTATAGTTTCGTTCTATCATAAGTTCATTTTTATTGATTGAAATTCTTGCGGTCTGTTTCTAATGTTTTCTATTTTTGCACCATAAAAAATTACAGCTATGTTTAAACCACTTGATGTTAACGAAAACGAAGAAAATAAAACACCCGTTTCAACTGAGGCGGAGCGTGTTAAATGTTTGATTATTGGTTCGGGACCAGCCGGTTATACAGCGGCAATTTATGCTGCCCGCGCCAACCTGAGCCCGGTTATGTACGAAGGACTTCAACCTGGCGGACAGCTTACTACCACTACTGAAGTTGAAAACTACCCGGGTTATCCTGAAGGGATTACCGGTCCGGTTATGATGGAAGACTTTAAAAAACAGGCCCAACGGTTTGGTGCAGATGTACGGTGGGGACTGGCCACAAAAGCCGAACTTTCAGGCGGTGTGCATAAGGTTTGGATTGATGATAAAAAGTTGATTGAAGCTGAATCGTTAATTATTGCCACCGGGGCAACGGCCAAATATCTTGGTTTGGAAGATGAGAAAAAATATGCCGGGGGTGGAGTGTCAGCCTGTGCTACCTGCGATGGATTCTTTTACCGCGGTAAAGATGTTGCCGTTGTTGGCGGGGGCGATACTGCAGCTGAAGAAGCACTTTATCTGGCCGGATTATGCAACAAAGTTTATATGATTGTAAGGCGCGATGTGTTGCGTGCCTCCAGGGTAATGGCCGAGCGGGTTAAAAAGACACCCAACATTGAAATTTTGTGGAAACACCAGACAAAAGGTCTGATTGGCGAAAATGGAGTAGTGGAAGGTGCCACTCTTGTAAAGAATAAAGGTGAAGCAAACGAGGAAGAAGTGAAAATTAAAATTGATGGATTTTTCCTTGCTATTGGCCATAAACCAAATTCAGAGGTTTTTAAAGATTACCTTGAGACCGATGAAGTAGGTTATATAAAAACTATTCCGGGAACATCAAAAACCGATGTGCCGGGGGTATTTGCCTGCGGCGATGTGCAGGATTCAATTTACCGACAGGCGGTTACTGCAGCCGGATCGGGTTGTATGGCAGCAATGGATTCCGAAAGGTATATATCGGAAAAGAACGCATAATAATTAGGATGTTGAAATAAAAAAAGGAGCTTGTAGCTCCTTTTTTTATTGTCTCTTATTTTGTATTTGTTTTTTATACCATTTTATAGACAAAATTACTCATAAATATTAGTGGTATAATACCGATAGATGTTTAATAATCAGAAATGAACAGCCTGTCCCGGTGAAATCGGGAAAGTGAAGTTGATGATTAAAATTAAACACTAATCGGTATTACATATCAACCTCAACTTTGGCAAATTCGTCTTTTGAATATTTACCATCTTCCAGCTTTTTGCGCACTTCTTTAAAAGCTTTCACGGTATAGTTTACGTCTTCAAGCGAATGCATGGATGTAGGGATCAAGCGCAACATCAGTTCACCTTTTGGTATAACCGGATAAGCAACCAGCGAGCAGAAAACGCCATAATTCTCACGCAAATCAAACACCAGGTTGGTGGCTTCTTCCACTCCTCCTTTCATGTAAACGGGAGTTACCGGTGAGTTGGTTTTGCCCAAATCGAACCCGGCATCTTTTAATCCTTTCTGAAGCGCATTGGCAACAGTCCATAATTTTTCCCTCAGTTCGGGCATAGAGCGCAGCATGTCAAGTCTTTTCAATGCGCCCATTACCATTGCCATTGGCAACGATTTGGCAAATGTTTGCGAACGCATGTTGTAGCGGAGGTAGTAACACACATCAGTATCGCAGGCAACAAAAGCGCCAATTCCGGCCATCGATTTGGCAAATGTTCCAAAATGGAGATCCACTTTATCGGAAACGCCAAAATATTCAGGCGCGCCGGCACCGGTTTTACCCATTACACCAAAACCGTGGGCATCGTCAACCAAAAGCCTGAAGTTGAATTCCTCTTTGAGTGCCGTAATTTCGTCAAGTTTCCCAAGGTCTCCGGCCATTCCAAATACACCTTCAGTAATTACAAGTATTCCTCCCCCTTGTTTTGTGGCTAGTTTTGTAGCTCTTTCAAGCTGCTTGCGCAGGTTGTCAATATTGTTGTGCGGGTAAACAAAGCGTTTGCCCATGTGAAGTCTTACTCCGTCGAGGATACAAGCGTGCGATTCTGAATCGTAAACAATTACATCGTTCCTTCCGCAAACGGCATCAATAATAGAAACCATTCCCTGGTAACCGTAATTCAGCAGAAAGGCATCTTCTTTGCCTACAAAAGAAGCCAGTTCTCTTTCCAGCTGCTCGTGTTTCGTTGTTTGACCTGACATCATGCGGGCTCCCATGGGATAAGCCATACCGTATTTTTCAGCAGCCTCGGCATCTGCTTTTCTAACATCGGGGTGATTGGCCAGGCCCAAATAATTGTTTAAACTCCAGGTGAGTACTTCTTTCCCTCTAAACTTCATGTGGGCACTAATTTCGCCTTCAAGTTTCGGGAACGTAAAATAACCATGCGCTTTTGTCATGTGTTTACCTATATCCCCCTGGTTCTCTCTGAACTTTTGAAATATATCCACGGTTTAAAAATTTTAAGATTTTAAAGTGCAAATGTAAACTTTTTTAAAACTTCGGCAAATGTGTTAAATTATACTAAGCGGTGGCCTTAAATCGGTTAAGGATACTTACTTTCACCGCAGTTTTTAAAACGGTTTATTTGTATTATACTTTTAATGAATCGGTTAACTGAGAATCCGGGAAGACGGAAATCTTTAATTTTCATTGTTTTGAAGTTTTATGTATCTAAAAAAAGGTTATTTTTGCGCCATGTTTAAAAAAGTGAGAAATATTAGTTTGGCAGTTATCGCTTTGGTTATTGTTTCGTCGTGCAGCGATTACAACACAATACTGAAGAGTACTGACTATGAATTTAAGTACAAGAAAGCTGTTGAATATTACGAAGATGGAGAATACGCCAGGGCAGGTACACTTTTTCAGGAACTTGTGAATATCTACCGCGGGACCAGCCGGGCTGATCAGATATACTACTACTATGCCAAAAGCATGATGGGCCAGCAAGATTATTTGATGGCCAAACATTATTTTCAAACACTGCTGAAAGAATTTCCCGGAAGTGATTTTGCCGAGGAAGCCCAGTATATGGTAGGATACACTTCCTATCTTTTATCGCCTAAACCACGGCTCGATCAGGAAGTGACACACGAAGCAATCGATGCACTTCAGCTTTATATAAACCTTTACCCGTACAACGAAAAGGTTGACGAGGCCAACAGGCTTATCGACGAATTGCAGAACAAACTGGTTTACAAATCATACCTTAACGCCAAATTGTATTACGATTTTGAAAACTACAAAGCCGCTGTAATTGCAATAGGGAACAGCCTGGAGGAATATCCTTTCAGCCAGTACCGCGAAGAATTGAAATTCATGCTCCTTAAATCGAAATACCTGTTGGCCATGAACAGTGTGGAGGAGAAAAAAGAAGAACGACTTTCGGATGCACTCGATGAATATTTCGCTTTTGTGGATGAATTTTCTGAGAGCGAACACCGGAAAGAAGCAGATAAATTTTACGAAGAAGTAGCAGATTTATTGAATTATAACGAAGAACAAACGAATATTAATTAGGAAATGGATTATAAAAAAACAAAAGCAGCCCAAACGACAATTCCCCGCGATTTGGATCTTTTAACAAAAGAAACCGGGAACATTTATGAAACGGTTATGATTCTGGCTAAACGGGCAAACCAGATTTCTTCTGAACTCAAAGAAGAGTTAAACCAGAAATTGCAGGAGTTTGCATCGTACACCGATAACCTGGAAGAGATTTTTGAAAACAGGGAGCAAATTGAAATCTCAAAATTTTATGAACGTCTTTCAAAGCCTACATTAATTGCCTTTGAAGAGTTGAAAGAGGGACAGATTTACCATCGTAACCCTTCGCGAGAAAGCAAGCAAAAAATTTAACAAACAGCGCCCATGCGGCTCGATGGTAAAAAAATAATACTGGGAATAACCGGAAGTATAGCTGCCTACAAAGCAGCTTTCCTTTTGAGGCTTTTGGTAAAAGAGGGCGCAGAAGTGCAGGTGGTTATTACGCCCGCCGGCAAAGAATTTATAACTCCCGTAACTTTATCGGCACTCTCAGGCAAACCCGTTATCAGCGAATTTTTTGGCTCTGATGATGGCACCTGGCATTCCCATGTTGATTTGGGACTTTGGGCCGATGTACTGCTGATTGCACCTGCCACCGCAGCAACCATGGGAAAAATGGCCGGCGGCATTGCCGATAACATGCTGGTTACTACTTATCTTTCGGCAAAATGCCCGGTTTTTGTAGCGCCCGCCATGGATCTCGATATGTATAAACATCCGTCAACACAGAAAAATATTTCTGTTTTGAAAGATTTTGGATGTTGCATTATTGAACCGGGAGAGGGCGAACTGGCCAGTGGTCTCGAAGGAAAAGGCCGCATGGAAGAACCCGAAAATATCCTGGAGACACTGGTTGATCATTTCAATCAAAAAAAAAACTGCTGAATAAAACATTTCTTGTTTCGGCAGGCCCCACATTCGAAAATATTGATCCCGTAAGATTTATCGGAAATTATTCGTCGGGCAAAATGGGATATGCCATTGCCGAAGAACTTGTTGGACAGGGCGCTGAGGTTATTCTGGTTTCGGGGCCGGTTACGGTTTCTACGAGCAAAAAAGGAGTTCGGGTAATTCCGGTAAATTCGGCAAAAGAAATGTACGATGCCTGCGTGCATTATTTTCCGCAAAGCGACGGGGCTGTCATGGCAGCTGCGGTGGCCGATTTTACACCCGTAAAACCGGAAAATGTAAAAACCAAACGCGGCAATGAAAACTGGAAAATAGAATTGACACCCACCCGCGACATCGCAGCGGCTTTGGGAAAAATGAAAAAAAGCAACCAGCTGCTGGCAGGCTTCGCGCTCGAAACCAACGACGAACTTGAAAATGCAAAAAGGAAACTGGATCGTAAAAATTTAGATTTCATTGTGCTGAATTCATTGAACGACAAAGGGGCCGGTTTCGGGGGCGATACCAACAAAATTACCATCATCGGGAAAAACAATAATCAACAGCATTTTGAGTTAAAGACTAAGAAAGAAGTAGCGGCCGATATTGTGGAAATGATGGTCTCACTTCTGCGTTAGCGGGTGTGTTTTTCCCGTCAAATTTTTATATTTTTATCGCTTGAAGGAGGTTTTTATGAAGAAAACAATCTTATTATTGTTTGTCCTGTTTTCATCAATAGCGTTGTATGCACAGGAACTTCGCTGCAATGTTACCGTTTCGGCACAACGCATTCAGGGAGCCAATCGTCAGCTTTTCCGTACCATGCAATCTGATATTTACGAGTTCATGAACAACCGGAAATGGACGGAACATGCGTTTACGTACGATGAAAAAATCAGGTGCAATATTCTTATCCGCCTCGACGAACAGATCTCGGCCGATGAGTTCAAAGGCTCCATACAGGTGCAGTTAACCCGGCCGGTTTTCAACTCAAGCTACGAAACTACCGTGCTGAATATTAAAGACAACGATTTTCGCTGTACCTATCAGGAGTTTCAGCCGTTAGAATTCAACGAAACATCAAACCGCGATAACCTGACCAATATTCTCGCTTTTTATGCCTATGTAATTCTGGGTTTCGATTACGATACTTTTTCGCCCGAAGGAGGAACGCCCTATTTTGAGAAAGCCCAGGCCATTGTGAACAATTCGCAGAATGCGCGAGAGCAGGGCTGGAAAGCTTTTGAAAGTGAAAGAAACCGTTACTGGCTCATAGAAAATGTGCTGAACAAATCCTACTCGGCATTCCGCTCGTGTATGTACACTTACCACCGTCAGGGGCTCGACATTATGGCCGAAAAACCAGAAGAGGGAAGGGCCAATATTGCCGAATCTTTACGTGATATTCAAACGGTTTTCCGCCGTCGCCCTTCGCTTTACATCCTGCAAATGTTTTTCGATGCCAAAGCCGACGAGCTGGTCAATGTGTTTTCAAAATCATTCCCGGATGAGCGCAACCGTGTTATGGCAATCCTTGAAGAAGTTGATCCGTCCAACGGTAGCAAGTACGAAAAAATCGCCGAAAGCGAAGGATTTTAATCCAGTCTGTTATGCTGACCAAACTGACTGTAAACAATTATGCACTAATTACCCGCCTGGAAGTTGAATTTCATAGCGGGTTGAATTCTGTGACCGGAGAAACAGGTGCCGGGAAATCAATTATTTTGGGCGCACTCGGGCTGATTTTAGGTAACCGCGCTGATTTGTCGGCGCTGAAAAACAGCGACGAAAAATGTATTGTGGAAGGCACATTCCGCATCGGACAGTATAAGCTGGAACCCTTTTTTGAAAAGTATGATCTGGATTACGACACGGCAACCATCTTGCGGCGCGAAATTACACCGTCCGGGAAATCGCGGGCTTTTATTAACGATACACCCGTAACCCTGAAAGTTATACGCGAGCTGGGATTGCAACTCATCGACATTCATTCGCAACACCAAAACCTGGAACTGGGAAATCAGAAATTTCAACTCAACCTGGTAGATACTGTTGCCGGGTCAGGAAAAATTTTGGGTGAATACAAAAAACTTTATACCGAATTTATTAACCTTCAAAAAGAGCTGAAAGAAGTGACTGAAAAATCGGAAAAAGCAGCCGCCGATCTCGATTATTTTCAGTTTCAGTTTGAACAGCTCGAAGAGGCCGGATTACAGGAAAACGAGCAGGAAGAGCTGGAAGCTGAATTGGAAAAACTCACCCATGCAGGAGAAATAAAAGGCGCTTTTCTGGAAGTACAGCAACTGCTCGACGGGGAACAGTTTTCGGTCATCCAAAACCTGAAAGAGGGTTACAAACGCATTTCCGCTATCCAGGATTTTATGAATGAATTGGAAGAGCTTGCCAGGCGACTGGAAAGCTGCCAGATAGAATTGGAAGATATTCTGGATGAAGCCGAAATGCTTGCCGGAAAAATTGAACACGACCCGGTGCGCATTGAGCAGGTGAACGAAAGGCTGAATCTGATTTACAGCCTGCAACAAAAACATCACGTGGCAACGGTGGGAGAGCTGCTGGAGTTGAAAAATTCTTTTGAAGAAAAAATTGCGCAGGTCACCGGTTATGATGATGAAATAAAAAAACTGGAAAAAGAGCTGGCAGATACACGGGAACAACTGCAGAAAAAAGCTGCTGAACTCAGTTCTGTCAGGAAAGGTTCTTTCCGGAAAATTGAATCCTCGGTTTTGGCAGATTTGAAACAACTGGGCATGCCCAAATCGAAATTTACTGTTCAGCACGAAACCCTGTCGGAATTTACACCTTCGGGTATCGATTCGGTGGCTTTCCACTTTAGCGCCAATTCAGATGTTAAACCGGCAGAAATATCCCGGATTGCCTCGGGCGGCGAAATGTCCAGGCTGATGCTGGCCATAAAAAACCTGTTGCGCACTTCAAAAGCGTTGCCCACTGTTATCTTCGATGAAATCGATTCTGGTGTTTCCGGCGAAATCGCCCTGAAAATGGGAACTATTCTGAAAGCATTTTCTGCATCCACACAAATCATAAATATAACCCACCTACCGCAAATTGCCGCCAAAGGCGATGCTCATTTTGTGGTGTACAAATACGAGGAAGGCGGGAAAACTTTTACTTCCGTAAAACAGCTCGAAGAAAAAGACAGGGTAGAAGAACTGGCCAAAATGGTGGGTGGAGAAACGGTTACCAAATCAACCTTAATCACTGCCAGGGAGCTGCTTAAAAATTAACAAAACTGAAATCAATCTAAACCTGTATATTATGATTTTTGTAAAACCGATCTTATTTTCCTTCCTTGTTTTGGTGGTTTTTTCCTGCAGTAAGTCAACGGAAGAAAAAGCAGAACAGCCCAATTTTATTGTGTTTATTGCCGATGATGCCGCCTGGAATGATTGCGGACCTTACGGAAACGAAAACATTAAAACACCCAATATCAATAAGCTGGCGGAGGAGGGCCTTGTTTTCGACAATGCATTTTTAACTACCAGTTCGTGCAGCCCGAGCCGGTGCAGCATTTTAACAGGCCGCTACCCGCACAGTACCGGCGCACCCGAATTGCACCAACCTCTGCCGGCCGATCAGGTTTTGTTTGCCGGCGAATTGCAGAAGGCCGGATATTACACTGCAGTTGCCGGTAAATATCACATTGGCCCAAAGAGAGCGGAGTTCGACAGTATTTACGGTGGAAGTCCCAGTGGATGTGAATTTTGGGTGGAAGCCCTCCAAAACCGCCCAAAGGATAAACCTTTCTTTTTGTGGCTGGCTGCCCTTGATCCACATCGTGCTTACCAGCCAAATACAATTCCTGAGCCGCACCAGCCTGAAGATGTTATTGTTCCGCCTTATCTGCCGGATAACGATTCCACCCGAAAAGATTTGGCGTTGTATTACGATGAAATTTCGCGATTGGACAATTATCTGGGGAAAGTGATGGCAGAATTAAAAAATCAGGGCGAGGATGAAAATACAGTCGTCATTTACATGAGTGATAACGGACGTCCTTTTCCACGCGCAAAAACCCGTATGTATGACAGTGGTATAAAAACCCCGTTTATTGTCCGCTGGCCGGATAAAGTGAAGAAAGGAAGAACTGATGCATTGGTTAGCTCTATTGATATTGCTCCCACATTTTGCGAGCTGGCCGGCACCGGAATTTCTGAAACTTTTCAGGGATTTTCTTTTGCTCCGGTATTGGAAGATTATTCAGCCAAAACCCGCGAATACATTGCAGCTGAACACAACTGGCACGATTATCAGGCCCATGAGCGCGCTGTCAGAAACACGCGTTTTCTTTATATCCGGAATTCGTTTCCACAACTGAATGCTTCGCCGCCGGCCGATGCTGTACGAAGTATTACTTACCAAAAAATGATTGAATTGTACGAAGCAGGAGAATTGAATGAAAATCAACTCGATTGTTTTATCGCTCCGCGGCCTGCCGAAGAATTATACGATGTGGTGAAAGATCCGTACCATTTTAACAATCTTGCTGAAAATTCCGATTATAAAAATGAACTGCAGGAGATGAGGTTGCTTCTCAATAACTGGATTTCAGCGTTTAACGATTCCATCCCTCAAAACCCAACTCCCGATAAATTTGACCGGTGGACGGGTGAGAGTTTGTAATGTAAGTAAATGAATCCGTCAAGCGGCTCCAGGCCGCTCGACGGATATAAAGATAGTGCTGAAAACTATTCCACCTCAAAACCTTCCGGGCGTTTCCATTTAACAGGTGCCGGTGGTTCGGGCTGGCGTTCAAATTCATCTTTTTTGAGCATCTCAAGTGCCACTTCAATGGCTTTTTCAAGCTGTGGGTCTCTTCCTTCCAATACCAGTTTCGGGTGCTGAATCACTTCAATGTCAGGAGCAATTCCATCGCCTTCAACGGCCCATTCGCCGTTTACATCGAAGAATCCACCGCGGGGGGCAACCATTCGTCCACCATCGATAAACGGCGGGGTGTCCCAGGTACCAACTAATCCGCCCCACGTGCGTGTTCCCACCAGCGGACCGATCTCTTTTGCACGGAACATGTAGGGCAGCAAATCTCCACCCGAACCGGCACGTTCGTTAATCACCATCACTTTTGGGCCCCAGATTCCGGCCATTGGCGTGGTCCACGGGATATTATCCCCGGCTTTGCTGTTGAAATAGCCAAGCAGCGTGCGCGCCATCACGTCAATCATGTAATCGGCAGCCGAGCCGCCGCCGTTATTCCGTTCGTCAATAACAACTCCTTTTTTATCCTGTTGGGCAAAGTAATACCGGTTAAAATTGGCAAAGCCACCTCCGCTGGTGTTGGGAAGATAAACATAGGCCAGTTTCCCATCCGAAAGTTCTTCCACTTTTCTCCGGTTATTTTCCACCCAGCTTACATTTCTGAGTTGCCCTTCGTTAGCAACTGGTTTTACAGTTAATTCGCGGGCATCTTCAAATGCTGGTGAAGAATTGACTTTTATCCGGATGGTTCGCCCGGCGGTTTGCTCGAAAAAGCTGTACGGATTGGCAGGCGCTTTCAGTTCTTTTCCGTTTACAGCCAAAAGATAATCGCCTTCCTGAATTTCCAGTCCGGGTTGGGTCAGTGGAGCTTCCAGTCCGGGGTTCCAGCTTTCACCGGTGTATATTTTTGAAATTTTGTAGAAACCGTTTTTTTCCTCAAAATCGCACCCCAGCAATCCTACCGGAACACGGTCGATGTTGGGCATATCGCCACCCGAAACATAGGAGTGGCCAATGGAAACCTCGCCGCTTAAAATGTCAACAACATAATTTAAATCGGTGCGGTGACGTACATGCCTGATCCAGGGAGAATACCATTCGTAGATTTTATCCCACGGTGCACCGTGTACATTATCCACGTACAGGAAATCGCGCATGTAGCGCCAGGCTTCCCTGAAAATCTGTTCGTACTCGGCCTGCGGATCAACCTTTATTTTCAGGTTAGTTTCCAGCTGGCCGTTTCCGTTTTGAGGTTTGGCTTCCGTGCCGGCAATACGCCACGATCCTCCTTTCTGAAAAAGGATATTGTTGCGGTCGGCTGAAGTTACCGCGGTGCGGATGCCTTCGATGAACGGCTCGGCTTTGTTGTCTTTTAAATTGAATTTGTGCAGCGTGAACCCACTCTGGTTGGGAATACTTTCGCCCACAAATACCGAGTTCTCAGGATCTGCTACCAGCCCGGTGTAATTCCGGTTGGGCATATTTAAAGCAATAGTCCGTGCTGCAAGCCCTTCTGTGTCAATTTTTACGATTGTTTCTTCTTCTTTCTCTTTTTGTTTGTCTTTGTCTGTTCCGTTTTTCTCGTCTTCATTTTCATCCGCATTTTCTTCTTCCTCTTTTTCAGCTTTTTCTTCATCGCTTTCGGGAAGCAGTGGTGAAGGTTCATCTTTTGCAAGAATGAGGCAATACAAGCTGCGGGTAACATCAGGATCGTATGAACTCATATCGAGCCAGCCGGTGTTCAGCCCGTAATCAGTGCTGGCCAGGAAATAGAGGTATTTGCCGCTTTCGTCCCATACCGGAGAAATTACATCGGCCATGCCATCGGTCAGCTGAATATTTTCGCCGGTTTCAATATTGAATGCAAAGGCTGCTTTGTAGCTGTTTTTCAGCTGGCGTGCATAAGCTATCCATTTACTGTCGGGCGACCAAACCGGGTTCATCGAGCGGTTGGGATGCGCAAACATGTCGGTGTCCACTTTTTTTACTTCGCCATTTTCAAGGTTGATGAACCAGATGTTATAATCGGTGTCGGTATATACAATTTTTTCACCATCCGGTGACCAGTCGGGTTTGAAATAAAAAGTTGGGTTTTTCAGTTCGTAGTTTTTCTGATTTTCACCAAACTGGTCGGCAACAATCAATTTGTACTCTCCGCTTGCATCGGAAAACCAGGCTACTTTATCGCCTTTTGGCGACCAAACCGGATATCGATCGGCTACCCCGGGTGTATTGGTGAGGTTTCGCCACGAGCCTTCTTCTTTCGGAACTGTAAATATTTCGCCCCGGTATTCAAAAACAGCCCTTTTCCCGGTAGCTGAAAGGTTAGGATTACTGAGATTTTCTCCCGAAACATTTTCCCATCGTTGCCGCGAAAAATTGAGGTCGCCTTTTACATTTATCACCAATTGTTTCGATTCACCGCTTTCAGGATTAAGTATGTGCAGGTAACCACCCTGCTCGTAAACAATGGCATCGGCGCAGGCATCCAGACTTTTTACATCGAACTGTGCATGAGTAGTATGCTTTTTTTCTTCTTTGGTTTCCGGGTTGAACGACCAGATGTTACTGGCGTAATCGCGTTCAGAGAGGTAATATACTTCTTTGCCAAACCAGACTGGATCGAGGTGCCGTTCATTGTCAGGCTGCGGAGTGCGAATCAGCTCTTTTGTTTTTAGGTCCACAATCCAGATGGACATGGCCTGCCCGCCGCGGTAATTGCGCCATTCAGGATCCCAAAATGTAATTGGAACATAAGCAATGGATTTTCCGTCAGGCGAAATCTCGCCAAAGGCAGCACGTGGAATTTCGAGGGCAGCGGGCATTCCGCCATTCATCGAAACTTTATATAATTTGTTGGTTTGTGTTGGTTGTCCTTCGCGCGAAGAGCGAAAAATGATTTCACCTTGGGGAGTCCAGCCCTGCACGTAATCGCCCCCGGGATGCCAGGTCAGCCGGCGTGGCGAACCTCCTTCGGCCGGGATGACATAAACGTCGGTGTTGCCGTGATACTGGCCGGTGAAAGCAATCCAGTTTTCATCGGGCGAGAAGTGGGGCAGTGATTCTTCTCCTTCGTCGGTAGTCAGTCTTATGGCATCGCCACCCTGGCGACTTACTTGCCAGAGATCGTTTGCATAAACAAATACGATATTTTCAGTTGAAATGGTTGGCTGGCGAAGCAGTTGTGTTCCCTGCGACCAGACTTCGGGAATAAAAAACAGCAGTAAAAAAAGGAGACTTGTAGAATATTTCATGGTTTCTTTGTTTAATGAAATTAGCTTAATGCAAAATATAAAAGTTATTTGTAAAACATATCCTGTTAATATTACAGCGTTTTGGCGAAGTTGATCAAAAAACCATAAAAAAAGGCCTTCTTGCGAAGACCTTTTTAAAATATCCTGTTGTTTTTTTAGAATCTTTTTTCTTTGATTCTGGCTTTTTTCCCGGTTCTTCCACGCAGGTAGAACAGCCTTTTACGACGTACTTTACCTTTTTTGTTGATTTGAATACTGTCGATAAAAGGTGAGCCCAACGGGAAAATACGTTCCACGCCAATGCTTCCTGACATTTTACGTACAGTAAAGGTTTTGTTGTTTCCTCTTCCGCGAATCTGGAGTACCACACCGCGAAAGTTCTGTATCCTCTCTTTGTTTCCCTCTTTAATCTTGTAACTTACAGTTACCGTGTCACCGGCACCAAATTGTGGGTGTTCGTTTTCTACTGCAAATTCGTTTTCTACAACTTTTATTAAATCCATTTCTGAAGTATTTTTAATGTTGGCAATGTATTCCGTCACATACCGGAAAAGAGATTGCTTAAAAGCGGTGCAAAAATAGTATTTTTTTTAACAGGGCAAACAATATTGTCTGTCATTTTTTTATTTGCCGGATTGAATTTCAAGGCTTGAAAAACTGATTAATGCGACTCGCCAATAACTTTTAAGTGCTCGCCAGTTTTTTCCACAATTACACGGTACCACCATTCGGGATATCCGTTGAAATGAGGGGATCGTGGCATTCCGGTTTCAGTGCGTTCAAATGTACCGTCTTTTTCGCGTTTCACGTTGCCGTCGATGTATTTTACCAGCAGGTATTGTCCGAGCTCTTTCCAGCGGGCCGTCATGCTGTTGGCTTCGTTTACTGAGTATTGCGAAATAAAATCGCGGGCTTTCCCCTGTTCGCCTGAATTATAGAGCGCTTCAGCTGCTTTGTCAATTACCGGAACATAACTCACAAATTTGTCTTCCAGTTCTTTCTGAACTTCTTGCATATCTTTAATCATGTCGTTATAGCGCAGGTAGGCAAAGTTGGTTACCTGGTTAAAAGTCCAAAAGGCTGATGTTTCGCTGTAAGTGAGCAAGTCGCCGTTTCCAACGGCAAAGCATTCCGGTATTTCAGTAATTCCGCAATACATGGGCGCATAACAGGTGCTGTAGGTGTCGTCAACACCAAACCAGAGGATGCCGCCAATGGGGTCGGGCAGCCAGTTGCGGCTTTGGGTTACAAACGAAAAACCGGTTTGCTGGGTAGAGATGGCCCGCTCGTTGCAATATTCTACTGAATCAACTTCCCAGGTGAGGCCTCTCCAGCGGTAGGGCAGCTCAAATGGACCTGCGCCGATGTCTTGTGTCATATCCAGTTCAGTGCCTTCAAAATGATCGCGCATCATGCCCATTACATCCTGCACTGACAGTTTTTTATCGGGTTTAATCCACAGCGGCATCCGGTTCGATGCAAAATTATTGGGGCCGGCGTGTTCAATTATTCCTTTGGCGTAATCGGTATATTTTTTCATTCCCTGGGCCACTTTGTTAAAACCGGCCCACACACGTGCTTCGCAAAAACGGGCGCCACCAAAATCAACCGGTGCATATACGTCTGAAAAACTAAAATCATCATCCGACCCTTCGTACCAGCCTTTTTCGCGGGCAAACGAAATAACGTCTTCAGCATACAAACAATTTTCAGGATCATTTTTTGGAAAAGTGGTAATACGCGCCTGGTTGGCATGACCGCTGATGTAACCATCAGGAACACGCAATGCCACCCAAACAGCACCTTTTTCACCTTCTCCCTTTCCAATTAATTCCAGAATCCAAACTTCTTCGGGATCAGAGATTGAAAACGATTCGCCCGAACTGTAGTATCCGTAATTTTCTACCAATCCGGCCATTACCTCAATAGCTTCGCGGGCAGTTTTGGCCCGTTGCAGTGTGACGTAAATCAAGCTGCCGTAATCCATAATGGCGCCAGACTGACTCGAAAGTTCGCTGCGGCCGCCGTAAGTGGTTTCACCAATGGCAAGCTGAAACTCGTTCATGTTTCCAACTACACTGTATGTATGGCGCGGTTGTGGTATTTTCCCGAGGTATTTCCCGGTATCCCATTCGTAAATTTCGCGCATGGCCCCTTGTGGATGATCCATGGCCGGCTGGTAATACAATTCGCCGTAGAGTGTATGCGAATCGGCTGCATAAGTAATCATGGTGGAACCGTCAACCGAGGCTCCTGCTGTTATCAGAAAATTGGTGCAGGCATTTGAATTTTCAACATTCGATAAAAGGAATACAACTGCAAGTATCCCGGTCATTAATTTTGTTTTCATTATTAGTATCGTTTTAATTTTCAGGAAAGGCAAATATAATTAATTTCAAAAACCAACTGTAGATTTTTGTTATTTGCGGCAAATGAGGGTTTTCAGGATTTGTTTCAGATGCACTGTTGTATTTTCTCAAGTGTACTTTTTATGTCATTGTCGAGTCCTACTGAAAATCGCACCAGCCCGTCGGAAAGGCCCATTTGTTTCTGAACTTCGGGCGGAACTTCTGAAGAGGTGCTGTGTCCAGAGCAACTGAAAAGTGTTTTGAAATATCCCAGACTAACAGCAAGATAGCCCACTCCGGCATCCTGCATGTTTTTCATAAACCGGTTGGCATTCTTCTCTGTTTTGAAGTCGAGTGCCAGCATTCCGCCAAAACCAAAATCGCTGTTCATGAGTTTTTTATGAAGTTCGTGTTGAGGATGGGATGGCAGTCCGGGATAATTGATTTTCAACCCTGATTTTTCAAACTCTTCGGCCAGAAACTGTGCATTTTTGCTGTGCTGTTTCATTCGGAGGTGCAGTGTGTGCAGATTTTTCAAAATGCCGGACGAGCGAAGCGGATCGAGTACCGGGCCCAGCAGCATTGCAGTTCCTTCTGTTACGTTCGATAATTGGTTGATGAATTCATTCGTACCGCAAATTGCCCCGGCCACGCAGTCGTTTTTGCCGTTGATGAATTTGGTCATGCTGTAAACCACGATGTCGGCTCCAAGAAGGGCAGGCGTCATTATCATTGGCGTGAAGGTATTGTCCACCATCAATTTGGCGCCGTGTTTGTGTGCCATTTTTGCCAGTTCCGGGATGTCGGAAACCTGCAGCAGCGGATTGGTTACACTCTCGGTGTAAATCACTTTGGTGTTGGGCTGCATGGCGGCTTTCACCTGTTTCATGTCGGTAATATCCACAAATGAAACCTCGATATTGTAACGCGGCAGCCAGTTCTTCAGAAAAGCGAAAGTGCCGCCGTAGGTTGTAACGCTTGTAACAATATGGTCACCTGAGCGGCACAGTTGCAAAAGCGCGCAGGTTATAGCTGCCATTCCCGAGGAAGTTATCCATGCCGATTTGGTATTTTCAAGCGCTGCCATGGCATCAGCCAAATACTTGTTACTGGGGTTCCAGTGGCGCGAATATAAAAAACAGCCTTCCATGTGGCCCTGGAAGGTTTCTTCCATGGTTTCGCCTTCCAGAAAAGTATAGGTCGATGAGTCAGTAATCGACGGGTTTACACCGCCAAACTCGCCAAATTGTTTTAGCTCGTAAAGTTTTTGTGCCGGATCGAATTTCATTTTTACTGGTTTTTAGTTTGGGTTGAAAATAGGGGAATTTGCGGAATTGAAATATGATATTGGTTGGGTTTGCGGGACGTTGGTTTTTGGAATTTTATCCAATACAATCATCTAGTAATGCGGATCTAATCCACGCCATCCGGAAAAATCACCCCCGAACTACTGTCCCTGCTTGCTCCTGTCACCGAGGCATAACAATTAACTTCACCCAAATGCCGCAACAATCCCAAAAACGCAAAAACCAGCGCCTCTTTGTAATCAATGATCTGTTTTTCAGGAATGATTATTTCAGCAGAACTATGCGTTTTTAGCTGTTCGATTAAGAAGGTGTTGAAGGCTCCGCCTCCTGTTACCAGCACTTTTCCGGTTGCGGGTGTGGCTTTTGCAATTTGAATGGCAATATGTTCGTAAGCTGTTCTCAATTTATCCTGAACCGAAAGATTCGATTCTTCGGTAACCGGGGAAAAGTAACTGTCCATCCACTCTTTTCCCAGTGACTTGGGTGGGTTTTGAGCATAAAACTCCAATTGATTCAGCTTTTCAAGCAATTGGTTGTCAATTGTACCCTGCCGTCCCAATTCACCGTTTTCGTCATAAGGTTTTCCCAGTTTCCGGACCAAATCGTTCAGTATAAAATTTGCCGGGCAAATGTCGAAGGCAATCCGTTTGCCGTTTTGTTCGAACGAAATATTGGCAAATCCGCCAAGGTTGAGGCACGTTTCGTATTCGCTGAAGAGCAGTCGGTCGCCAACCGGCACCAGCGGCGCCCCCTGTCCGCCAAGGGCCACATCTCCCGTGCGGAAATCGGCCACTGTGGTGATTCCGGTTTCGGCAGCAATGTCGGCCCCGTTTCCCACCTGAAAAGTGAAATATTTTTCGGGCTGATGAAAAACCGTGTGCCCGTGTGAGGCGATGATTTCCGGTATAAAACCGGTGGCGTTCATAAACCATTTGATTTCTTTCCCCAAAAAACGACCGTAGTCAGCGTGAAGTAGAATCAGCTTTTCGCCACTTAGTTCAGTGGAACCGCGAAGCCTGTTTTCCCAATCGTGGCCGTATGCTACCGTTTCGGCTGCTGTAATTTGAAAATTCCACTTTCCGTCGTTATAATAGAATTCAACAGCGGCCAGATCGAGTCCGTCGAGCGAAGTCCCCGACATCACTCCAATCACTTTGTATTTACTTCCAGAACGAGGCTTCATAAGTAGTTGTGTTTCCGCTGTAATCGGTTATCGTTAATTCAAACTGATGGCGTTTCTGCAATTCAAAGCGTTCAGGATCAAAATAATGTGTTATCAGATTGCTTTTTGCATCGTACTCAAAAAGCGCCCAACGGCCGTCTAATTTTCCTTCAATAATGTGAATTCCCGACAAATCATCTGATATTCGGAAACGGATGCGCTTTGTCTCCGAAAGTTCCCCATTATTATTTATGCTCAGGGGAATCACACGTGGAGGAACGGTATCCACTGCCACGGCGTAATTCCCAAAATTCCTGATATTTCCGGTTACCCAGCCGTTTTTATAGGTTCCGCCGGCAGTACTGTAAAGCCCGGAAACGGTATCCACCCTTACCAGCAGTGCTTTGGGCCGCAAATGTTTTTCAATGTTTTTTGTTTCAATTGACATTCGGGCACTGGTGTGGATCGGAACAGATTCATCGTGAACGGTGTGAATGTCGGAAAAGAATTCTTCCCATCCCGCTTTTTTTGAATACTTGAAAGGAATATCGGTATAAAATGCATTTTTCGGAAAATCGATTTTGATGCCGCCGGAACGAAATTGGTTTTCCCGGTCGTATTTCATGAGTTCGACGTACTCTTTTTGCGGGGGTGAAACTTTCCGTGATTTACTTTCAATGTTAAAATCAAGCACCGATTTGTTCCCGTGTGTATCAGTAAGCTCAAACCGCACATGGTGTATATTGCCGTCGGTTACCCTGAGGATGCCGCTTTCACGAATGTACTCGTAAATGCTTAAACGGTTGCCCGGATCGACCCATGTTTTGTGAAACCTGCGGCGGGAGTGGTTGTATTCGCCATAATCGATGTGGCTGTTAATGTAGCGTGTTTCGGCAAACGAAAAGCGGTCCATTTTGAAGGAGTAATACAATTCCCCGTCGAATTTAAGCTGAATAGAGTACACTCCGCAGCGGTTGTGCGATTCATCAAAGAAATCGTTGGTTTGAATGGCAAATCCGATTTGGCCATACACCGGGATAATCGGATTTCCTTTAATGTGGTAGCTTCCGTTTCTGAACTCCACGGGGAATGATTTTTTTACTGCATTGTAGTCAACATGCGAATAGTCAGAAAGCGGCACCAGCATCACCGAAAAAATCCTCGGAGGTGTGTTGTCTTTTACCGGGAAGTCAAATTTTAGCGGGTTCAGCGGTTCTTCGCTTTCGGTATCCCGTATTTCGAAATGAAGGTGCGGGCCGCCCGAACTTCCGGTGTTGCCGCTTCGGGCAATAAATTCGTTTTGCTTTACCTCGAACGAACCATCAGGCACCTGCAAATCAACCCGGAACGATTCTTTTTCATACTGAATATTTTTTACGTATTCCTCGATGTCTTCTCTGAAGTTTTCCAAATGTCCGTAAACTGATGTGGTGCCGTTGGGATGATCAATGTAAACGGCTTTGCCAAAACCAGTGGGTGAAACCACGATGCGCGAAACAACGCCATCGGCTACAGAATATACAGGAATTCCTGTTACCCCCTGGGTTTTAATATCGATTCCCGAGTGAAAATGGTTGCTGCGCAGTTCTGCAAAACTCCCGCTTAAAATGAGGGGAATTTTCAGGGGTTCTGAATAATAATTGCTTTGTCCGTAAAGGTTTGCCGATAAAAGAATCAGCAGAATGATAGTCAAATATTTCATTAAAAAAACTTTAGGCCGGTAAATAGTACTGCAAATTTAGGAATCCATTTTTCCTCCCGAATTTATTTTGAGGTTATTTTTTTCAATATTTTGCAAACGTTTTCACAATAGGTTAAAAATATTAACTTTGTCAGTGAATTGCAGCAAAAATGACCGAAGAAGAACGTATCCTTCTGAACGAGTTAAAAGCCAATACAAAACAGCTTTTTCAGGCGTTCCATAAATTGGAGGCAGATAAGAAACAATTGGAAGAGCAGCTGGCATTTTTAAAAAATGAAATAGCCCGGATTGAAGGTGAAAAAACAGAGCTCGGTCAGAGAAATGACAGTTTGGAAATGGCCAACCGGATTTTGTCGGGAAAAGACGAAAACCACGAGGCCAGGAAAAGAATGAATAAAGTTATACGGGAAATTGATAAATGTATTTCATTACTAAACAAGTAATGAGTGGTGGATAAGAATCAATTGAGAATAAATATTAAGATCGAAGGCAGGGTTTATCCGCTTAACATCGATCGCAAAGATGAAGAGAGGCACAGGGTTGCTGCAAAAACTGTAAACGAAACGGTGAACAAGTTTAAAACACTTTTTCGTGATAAAGATGCCCGCGATATTTTGGCAATGGCAGCATTTCAGATTGCTTTAAATCAAACAGAATTGCTGGAGCATGCCGACAAGTCTCTTTTCGTTGATGAACTGAAAAATTTAAACGATGATATTTCAGATTTTCTGAAGGAAAAATCGGAGGAATAAAGTTTTAAATAAGAGATATTTATCAGGAGCCCGTATTAGGTCACTTTCTTTAACAAAAATTAAGTGATTTATTACGGGTTGTTTATTAATAAATTAAATTAAAAATAATGGATTGGATACAAATACTAATAGGAGTAGCAGCCGGTTTTCTGGGAGGCGGAGCGTTGGCTTACGTCATCTGGAACAAGGCGTTGAATTCGAAAAAACAGCGAATTATCGATGAGGCCAAAAGTGAAGGTGAAGTCATTAAAAAAGACAAAATCCTGCAGGCCAAAGAGAAGTTTATTCAACTGAAAACTGACCACGAAAAATTTATTCAGGAGAAAGGGGCTAAAATCGGCCAGCTTGAGAATAAATTAAACCAACGCGAAAATACCATTAACCAGCGGCGTGAAGAGTTGAATAAGAAAACCAAAGAGTTTGAAAATACCCGCAAAGAGGTGGAAGCCATTCGCGAAAACCTAAACTCCCAGTTGCAACGCGTTGAGCACAAAAGCGAAGAGCTCGACAAACTTCGCAAACAACATCAGGATATGCTGGAGCAGATTTCAGGTCTGTCGGCCGAAGAGGCAAAAGCCCAGCTGGTTGAATCGCTGAAAGAGGAAGCCCAATCGGATGCCGTGGCTTACGTGAACGAAATTATGGAAGAAGCCAAGCAAACGGCCAATAAAGAAGCCAAGAAGATTGTGGTGAAATCCATTCAACGGGTAGCAACAGAAACTGCTGTTGAAAATGCCGTTACCATTTTCCATATTGAAAGTGACGAAATTAAAGGCCGCATTATTGGTCGTGAAGGACGAAACATCAGGGCGCTTGAAGCCGCAACAGGTGTTGAAATAGTGGTTGACGACACGCCTGAAGCCATTGTGCTTTCGGCTTTCGATCCGGTGCGCCGCGAAATTGCCCGTCTGGCACTTCACCAGCTTGTAACCGACGGCCGCATTCACCCGGCACGCATTGAAGAAGTGGTGGGTAAAGTGAAAAAGCAAATTGAAGAAGAAATTATTGAAACCGGTAAACGGACCGCCATCGACCTTGGTATTCACGGGCTACACCCCGAACTGGTGCGTTTAATTGGTAAAATGAAATACCGTTCGTCATACGGCCAAAACCTGTTGCAGCACTCGCGCGAGGTGGCCAACCTGAGTGCAATTATGGCCTCGGAGCTTGGGCTGAACCCTAAAAAAGCCAAGCGCGCCGGATTGTTGCACGATATTGGAAAAGTGCCGGATGATGAGCCGGAATTGCCGCACGCCATTTTAGGAATGAAGCTGGCCGAGAAATACAAGGAAAAACCGGATATTGCCAACGCCATTGGCGCTCACCACGACGAAATGGAGATGCAGACACTGCTGGCTCCGATCGTACAGGTTTGTGATGCCATTTCAGGTGCCCGTCCGGGAGCCCGCCGCGAAGTGGTTGAGTCGTACATCAAGCGATTGAAAGACCTCGAAGATTTGGCACTGTCGTATCCGGGAGTTACCAAAACGTATGCTATCCAGGCCGGCCGCGAACTGCGTGTTATTGTTGGTTCCGACAAGATGAGCGACCAGGAAACAGAGCAGCTTTCATACGATATTTCAAAACGCATCCAGGATGAAATGACTTATCCCGGACAGATTAAAATCACCGTTATCCGCGAAACACGGGTAGTGAGTTACGCGAAATAGAAAAGTACTCAGATAAATAATTGAAACCGGTTGCAAGAGTTGTAGCCGGTTTTTTTGTGGCTAAAATCGTTTTCCCCACCAGTTGCGCAGCCGTTCCAGGATTTTATTTTCCTGCGGGTTCTTGCCGGGGTGGTAAATGCGTTCTTTCTGAATTTCTTCAGGCAGGAAATCCTGCTCGGCAAAATTCCCCTCGTAAGAATGGGCGTATTTGTAATTTTTCCCGTAGCCAATTTCTTTCATGAGTTTGGTTGGCGCGTTACGGAGGTGCAAAGGCACCGGAAGATCGCCGGTTTTTTTCACCAGCGCAACGGCTTCGTCAATGGCCATGTAGGCCGAATTGCTTTTGGGCGAAGTGGCCAGGTAAATCGCACATTCCGAAAGGATAATCCGTGCTTCGGGATAACCAATCTGGTGCACGGCATCGAACGTGCCCTGTGCCAGCAACAGCGCGTTGGGGTTGGCCAGGCCAATGTCTTCTGACGCGAGGATGAGCAACCTCCGGGCAATAAATTTTACATCTTCGCCACCTTCAATCATGCGGGCGAGCCAGTAAACAGCCGCGTCGGGGTCGCTGCCCCTGATGCTTTTTATGAATGCTGAAATGATATCGTAATGCATTTCGCCTTTTTTGTCGTAGGTAGCCAGGTTGCGCTGCAGGCAGGCAACTACTTTATCGTCGGTGATTTCAATTTTGTCGCTTTCTTCAGAAAGAACAACCAGTTCGAGAATATTGAGCAATTTCCGTGCGTCGCCCCCGGAGTAGAGCAGCATTGCCCGGTCTTCTGTAATCGTTATTGATTTTTTTTTCAGCTCCACATCCTTTTTCAGGGCCGAGTCAACAATGTTTAAAAGGTCTTTTTTATAGAGTGAGTTTAAAATATACACCTGGCAGCGGGAGAGGAGCGGGGAGATGACTTCGAAGGAAGGATTTTCGGTGGTGGCACCAATCAGTGTGATGGTTCCGTCTTCAACTGCGCCCAGCAGCGAATCCTGTTGCGATTTGCTGAACCTGTGGATTTCGTCGATAAACAAGATCGGATTGGGCCGGTTGAAAAATTGCTGTTTTTTTGCTTTTTCAATCACCTCGCGTACATCTTTTACGCCTGAATTAATGGCACTGAGCGTGTGAAACGGGCGTTCGAGCGTGTTGGCTATAATTCGGGCCAGTGTGGTTTTACCAACTCCCGGAGGGCCCCACAATATGAGCGACGAGAGGTTGCCCGATTCAATCATTTTTCGCAACACGCTGTTTTTGCCCACAAGATGTTCCTGTCCGGTGTAATCGTCAAGTGTTTTTGGCCGGAGCCGTTCGGCAAGTGGTTGGTTTGCACTCATTTTTTTCAGGTAAAAAATTTAATAATAAGTTGAACAGAGAAACACTCAAAGGTAAAATTTATTATTTGAGATTAGGAAAGCGATACCACTGAAAAAGTCAGTTGGCGTATCGCTTGATAATATTGTAAGCCCCTTCAATTCCCAGTTCTCCGGCACGACTTAAATCGAGGGCGCCACCTTCAATATCGTTCAGGTAAATTTTGGTGAGCCCACGGTTAAAGTAGGCTTCTGCAAATTCAGGCTCGAGTTCAATGGCCCTGTTCAGGTCTTCAATGGCCCCTTTGTAATTTTTCAGCCTTAGCTTAATAAATGCCCGGTTGTAATATCCAAAAAAGAAATCCGGATTGAGGTATAGCAGTGTCTGGTAATCGTCCAGTATTTTCTGGTACTCGGGCATGGCGATGGGATCGTCATCGGTTAAATTATTTGTGGTACCGCCAATGGGCACCGTAATCTCGTCGGACGGACTTTCGAGTTGTTCAATTTCTTCCAGCATTTTATAGCGGCAGTTGCCTCTTGAAAAATAGGCAATTGCCTGTTTTTCATTCATTTCAATAGCCTTGTTGAAATCTTCCAACGCCGCATTGTAATCGCCGGTCAGGCTGTGAAAAAATCCGCGGTTGAGGTAGTTGTGGCTGGTTTCATTTATTTCAAGTCTTGCATTAAAATACAACACAAAATTTTCAAAAACTTCCTGATATTCTTCTACCTCTTTATTGGTAAGCGAGAGCATCGGGTTATAGTTGTTTTTTTCGTTTAATTGGTCGATTGAAAGATTGTAGTACTGAAAACGGTTATAATCGACTGCGTTTTTTTCGAATGCAGAAACAATAAAAATGGGTTGTAAATCAATCTCAATATTTCTGTTTTGAACCCGGCCATCGTCCACTTCTTCCTCGTCGGAGGGAAGATCGCGGGTGTCCTGAATGATAAGGTTTGGCCTGCGCCGGCGTTGTTGCTGTTCGTCGGTTTCCTCCTCTTCATCAGCCTGGTTGTCCTGTGCGTTATTACCGGAACCCGTTTGCTGCGATGTGCTTTGGTTGGCTGCCTGTTGCTGGCTCTGCCCAGACGAACCGGAGCTTTGACCCGACTGACTTTGTTGGTTTTGTGCCAGTTGCTGTGCATCGAGGCGGCGGCTTTCCAAATCGTATTGCGGATTCAGCTGGGCGGCAATTTGGTAATCATTTTCGTACCCCGGGCGATCAAGAATTTCGCGGGCCATGGCGCGGTTAAAATAGGCACTGGCCATTTCCGGATTTAATTTCAGTGCCATGTTGTAATCCATAATGGCCCCTGCATAATCTTCCAGTTTGTGCTTCACAATTCCGCGGTTGTTAAAAGCCAGGGCATTTTCCGGATCGAGCTGGATGCACTGGTCGTAATCGCGCAGGGCCGATGCGTAATCTTCCATTTCAAAACGGGCCAGCCCCCTGTTGAGATAAGCCCCGGCAAAGTGGGGGCGGTTAATAATGACCTGGTTCAAATCGCGAATGGCACCTTCAGTGTCTCCGGTCATTATTTTTGCATTGCTGCGGTTCATCAGCGCATTGGTCGATTTTGGATTAATCTCAAGTGCTTTATTATAATCTTCAACTGCTTCGTCAATTTTTTCCATCGACAGTTTTGCAATTCCCCGGTTAATAAACAGGTTCTCGTTTTCGGGGTCAAACTCCAGGCCTTTGTTGTAATCGGCAATTGCTTTTTCGTATTCTTTCAGGTTGTGGTAAGCCATCCCGCGGTTCATGTAAGCCCGCGGGTAATACGGCTTTATCTCAATGGCTTTGTCATAGTCGAGAATGGCACCGCGGAAATCTTCCAGCTGGTGTTTGGCCACACCGCGATAGAAGTAAGCTTCGGGGAGCTGTGGTCTGAATTTTAATACGATGTTGAAATATTCAATGGCACCGGTGTAATTACCAATTGAGATACGGGTACGGCCTACCCGGATGTAATGATCGATATTGAGCTGTGCTTCTGCTGTAAAAACAGTGGTGAGCAGTAAAAACAATATTAGCGTTTGTTTCTTCATTTTCTTTTTCCTGAACCAACAAAAATAATATTAAATGAAAACAGCTGGAAGGTTCATTAATTTTATTTAACTTTTTCACCAAAATTATTGAAAATGAAGAAAAGATGTGATTGGGCAAATTCGGGTGAGTTGATGATCAGGTATCACGATACAGAGTGGGGCGTTCCGTTACACGATGACCGGAAATTATTCGAGTTTCTTGTTTTGGAAGGATTCCAGGCGGGCCTGAGCTGGCAGATTGTGTTAAACAAACGCGAGGCTTTCCGTGAAGCTTTTGACGGATTCAACCCTGAAAAGATTGCAGCTTACGATCAGGCAAAGCTGGATGAGCTGGTTCAAAATAAATCGATAATCCGGAACAAGCAAAAAATAGCAGCGTGTGTTAACAATGCACAACAGTTTCTGAAAATCCAGGAAGAATTCGGGAGTTTCGACAAATATATTTGGCAGTTTGTAAATTTCACTCCCATTGTAAATACATTTTCACGGACTGAAGAATTGCCGGCCAAAACGCCGCTTTCCGACAAAATATCGGTCGATCTGAAAAAAAGGGGATTTAAATTTGTGGGGTCAACAATTGTTTACGCCCACATGCAGGCAACAGGCATGGTTAACGATCATCTGGTTGGTTGTTTCAGGCATTCGGAGGTGTCGGATAGCGGACATTAAACTCCCATAACATTTTCATTGCTGTCTTGTAACTAATCAGTTTATTCAAGTATGATAAACATAGAAAAAAGGAGCAAAAACAGGCCTAACCTTCAGGTTGGGATAAAAAAGATAACGCTCCGACTTGGGATTTTTGAAAAATTTGTATTTTATATTTTACAAATTTTTCAAAAATCCGGGGTCCAAATCATAATTCCGGTACCCAGCCTGAAGGCCGGGCCTGTTTTTATTGATTGCCTCTCGCTGAATTCAATAAAACAAAAGTTGAACTGATTAGTTACGATGTCTTCAACTAAATTAAGAATATTTCTAAATGGTAAAATTTTCGTTAAGAAATATTAATTATTATTTTTGGCTTTCATTCAAAAGGACGATTATTTAAATTTTTTATATGAAGAAGGGGATAAAAAGTTGTTTTGTTTTTCTGCTTTCATTGATCGTTTCGGTTCAGGCTTCTGCCGGTAATGAAAACAGTTCAGACAAAAAAGACAAAAAAGGTTACGTGTTTGAAGATGTTAAGGTTTTACCAGCCACACCAGTAGAGGATCAGCACCGTTCGGGGACTTGCTGGTCATTTTCAGGATTGTCATTTTTGGAGTCGGAAATGCTGCGGCTTGGAAAACCAGGAGTAAACCTCTCGGAAATGTTTATTGTTTGGCACACTTATGCTGAAAAAGCCATAAAACATGTACGTGTGCATGGTAATCTTAATTTTGCTGCAGGTGGTGCTTTTCACGATGTGACCAACATGATTTCAAAATACGGAATAGTTCCCGAATCGGTTTACGACGGGCTGAACTATGGTGAAGATAAACACGTACATGGCGAAATGGACAGGGGACTTCGCGAATTTGTTGATGCTGTAGTTGAAAATAAAAACCAGAAATTGAGTACCGCATGGCACGAAGCGTTTACCTCAATTCTGGATAATTACCTTGGTGAAATTCCTCAAAAGTTTGAATTCGAAGGCAAACAATATACGCCGCAAAGTTTTGCTGATGAGTATGTTGGATTAGATATGGACGATTACGTGGAGATTTCATCTTATACCCATCATCCGTTTTACTCAAAATTTATTTTGGAAGTGCCGGACAACTGGTCGTGGGACGAAGTTTACAACGTGCCTTTAAATGAACTGGAAGAAATCATCGATTATTCATTGAATAACGAATACACCATCGCTTGGGCAGCTGATGTGAGCGAAAAGGGATTTAAGTCGAGCAATAAAGGAGTGGCCGTATTGCCTGCAGCCCCCGAAACTAATATGTCTGATGCCGAAATTTCGCGCTGGGAAGAAATGCCCGAACGCGAAAAAGAACAAGAGCTTTACAAGCTCGAAAAACCAGTGCCGGAACTGGAAGTAACCCAGGAAATGCGCCAGGTTGCTTTTGATAATTTTCAGACTACCGACGATCATGGGATGCATATTATCGGAACAGCAAAAGATCAAAACGGAAAGCTTTTTTATAAAGTGAAAAATTCATGGGGCGACTATAATAAATACGATGGTTATTTTTACGTTTCCAAGCCTTACATGAATTATAAAACCATGTGCATAATGGTACACAAAGATGCTATCCCGCCAGGAATAAGAGCAAAACTGGAATTATAAAATCCACTGACCCTTCAGTTTTTTCTGAAGGGTTTTTTTATATTTGGGTGTTCTAATAATCCGGGTTTCATGAAATTCAATTCCCTTGTTTATCTCTTTTTTTTGACCCTGCTGCCTCTGATTCCGAATGCACAAACTACGGAAGATTCCTGGGAGTGGTGGAATAATCAGCATGGCTGGGAGCCCGGGGATCCGGGCTGGCGAAACTGGATGAAATTAACACCCGGCTACCTCGGTCCTAATGCGTTGCCGGTGCCGCAGGTAAAAAAAGGTTTTATCGAAGATTTCTCGGAAGTTGAAATAAGTTTTTCAAATCATTTTCATTCCGGAGATCCCACTCAGGATATTTCAGGGAGGCTTTTTATTCCGTTTGCGAATAATAAAATTGCCGTAGAAATTTACGGGGTGGCAATCGAACGCTTTGCTTTTTCCGAAACCATAAGAGACGAACGCATTGCCCGCGACAAAGACGGCAAAGGTTTTGCAGTTGGCGATTTTTATTTCAGCACGCTGGTTCAGTTGTCGAAAAACCGGAAATTTCCGAATACATTATTTCGTTTTGCAACAAAAACAGCATCCGGCAATCAACTGGAGGCCGCGCGCTATACCGACAGCCCCGGGTATTTTTTAGATGTTAGTTTTTCAAAACAATGGAGTACATCCAATAACGGGTTGCTCAGGCCTTTTGGGTCAGTAGGTTTTTACAGTTGGCAAACCAACGATGAACTAAACCTCCAGAACGACGCGCTGATGTATGCACTTGGTACTGATTTTGAAAAAAATACCTGGCTGGTTTCCGCATCGTGGTCGGGGTACTCAGGTTATAAAAATAAACGCGACCGCCCCATGCAACTTAATTTTGATATTCAGAAAAATATTGATCGAAAAACGTTGCGAATTCAATATATAAACAGTTTGCGCGAGTGGGGGTATAAATCGTTGCGTTTTTCGTTTATCTGGAAATTTAATCCCGCCTGATTGGTATTCCGTTATTGTGCCGGAAATGTTTACTTTTGTTGAATAAAATAAATGCGCCGCATTCGGAAATCATAGAAAAATGAAGAAACTCTCGCTGGTTATCTGCGTCTATAACGAAGAATCCAATATAAAACCCCTTTCGGAACAAATACAAAAAGCCCTTGACGGGATTGATTATGAAGCTGTTTTTGTGGACGATGGTTCATCCGACAAAACCCGTGACGAGGTTCGTAAAATTAACGACGAACGGTTTATTCTGATTGAATTAAAACGAAACTATGGGCAAAGTTCTGCCTTGCAGGCCGGAATCGATCACGCCGATGCTGAATACATTGCATTAATTGATGGTGATTTGCAAAACGACCCGGCTGATATTCCCCGCATGCTGGGTATGATGGAAGAAGAAGGCTGGGACATGGTAGCAGGTGTTCGGGCAAACCGCAAAGACGGAATGTTCCTGCGAAAAGTGCCCTCAAAAATTGCCAACTACATGATTCGAAAATCGACGGGAACACAAATGAAAGATTTGGGATGTACACTTAAAATATTCACCCGCGAAACCATAAAAAGTATTACCATCTACGGCGAATTGCACCGGTTCATTCCGGTATTAATTACCCAGGAAGGTGCTACACGGATTACACAGACAGATGTAAACCACCGGCCGCGCAAATTTGGAACCTCAAAATATAACCTTAACCGCACATCGAAAGTGCTGAGTGACTTGATTCTCATGTTGTTCTTTAAAAAGTATCTGCAGCGGCCAATGCATCTTTTCGGCGGTCTTGGGTTTGTTACACTTGGCATTGGAGTACTGATTAATATATACCTGCTGATTTTAAAAATACTGGGTAATGATATCTGGGGAAAACCACTTCTTCTGCTAGGCATACTGCTTGTGATGGGAGGTATTCAGTTTATTACCATTGGCATAATTGCAGAATTGCAAATGCGGACTTACTATGAGTCGCAGCAAAAAAAACCTTACCGGATAAAAAATATTTCATCCACAGGCCGTCATTAAACGATTTTTTATTTATCTGGTCTAAAATGTCGGATGTGGTATAAAAATTGTACTTTTATTAGGTTGTAAATCAATAACGAAAGGAATTAATTATGTCAAAAAGAATTAATAGAATACTACTTGTGGTTTCCATGCTTTTGGTTACATCCTTAACGCAGGCACAGGAGCGACTCATAAGCGGAATTGTTACAACTTTCGACAGTATCGCATTGGTGGATGCTGAAATCGAAAACAGGAGTACCAAAGAAATAGTTTACTCCGATTCACTTGGGCGTTTTCAAATTATGAGCGAACCGGGTGATAAACTAAGATTTAAAGCACAAGGTTTTTTCAATGAAAAGGCCAAACTTGAAGAAAATACAAAATACGTTGCGGTTAACCTTAGAATGAAACCAGGCCCCAAAAACAGGGAATATGCAATAGGTTATGCTACCGTTTCCGATCGGGATAAACTGAATGCCCTTTCGAGCATGAATAATGAAGACGCTGATTTCAGTCAGTACAGCAACATTTACGATTTAATTAAAGGTCGTTTTGCAGGTGTGCAGGTTAAAAACGGCGAAATTATAATTCGTGGGGTTAATTCAATAAACAGTAGCAGCGCCGCATTAATTGTTGTCGATGGTGTGCCTGTCGATGGAAGTGCACTAAACTCAATCCCACCCGTTCAGGTGAAAAGTATTAATGTAATTAAAGATGGCAGCGCAGCCATTTACGGTGCCCGTGGTGGTAACGGAGTGGTTATTATTGAAACCCGCCGTGGTAACGACTAATTGAAAATTTTCAGTCGCAACTTCACCCTAAATATATTTTTGTGGTAATTTTTACCGGGTACTTTTTTCACCGGGAATAAATTTCTATTTTCAACCCCGTAAATTTAAACCGGACTGAAATGACCAGAATTTATTTTGCCATCATCTCCCTTCTGCTAATTTTTCAAAGTTGTAGTAATGCACCCGATACTGAAAACAGAGAATTAAAATTATGGTATGACCAACCAGCAGAGCAATGGGTTGAAGCCTTGCCACTTGGAAACGGGCGGTTGGGAGCTATGGTTTTTGGAGGTATTGAAACGGAGCGGATTCAGTTAAATGAAGAGTCGGTTTGGACGGGAGGCCCCATTGAAAGGGCAAATCCCGAAGCACTGGAATACCTCGATGAGGTGCGTCAGTTGCTTTTTGATGGCGAGTATGCCAAAGGAGACCGGCTGGCTCAGGAAAAAATTATGGGCACTCGTATAGACGGAGGGAAGCATACTTATCAAACACTTGGCGATCTTTTTATTGAGTTTGAAGGATTGGATAATGTTTCCAACTATAAACGATCGCTGGATTTAAATACCGCAGTTGCCAAAACAGAGTTCGAAGCTGATGGTGTAAACTATTTACGCGAAGTATTTGCTTCTGCACCCGATGAGGTTATTGTCGTAAAACTTTCGGCCTCAGAAAAGGACAAACTCAATTTTTCAGCCCGGATGAACCGCCCGGGAGAGGCCGAAAAAGTGTCTGCTGATGGAGGTAGGATAGTTATGACAGGGTTTGCCGAATACGAAGGAAGGGGAACTCGTTTTGCATCGGTTGTGGCTGTAAAGGCCAAAAACGGAGAAGTAGATTCGTCAGGTGAAACACTGTCAGTTTCAAATGCCGATGAAGTGGTGATACGCATTTCGGGCCGCACCGACCATTGGGGAAAAGATGAAGTTGAAACATCTTCTGCCGATATTAATAATTCAGCAAACATTACTTTTAATGAGCTGAAGTCGAATCATATTGAAGAATACCAGGGATATTTCAATCGAGTAAGTTTGGAGCTCAACGAACCTGACACGCTCAATTTGCCAACCGATGAGCGGCTTAACCGGGTGAAAGAGGGAATAAGCGATGCACATCTTACCGAGTTGTATTTTCAGTTTGGAAGATATTTGTTAATCAGCTCTTCGCGGCCAGGAAATCTGCCGGCGAACCTTCAGGGAATTTGGGATCCTTCATTGTCGCCACCCTGGAATGCCGATTATCACATCAACATCAATATTCAAATGAATTACTGGCCTGCTTTGGTAACCAACTTATCCGAGTGCCAGCAGCCATTTTTTGAATTTGTTGACGACTTGCGCGAGCGTGGCAACATAACGGCACGCGAAACTTACGGCGCCCGTGGATTTGTTGCTCATCATACTACAGACTTGTGGAAATTCACTGACCCCATTGGATTAACCGGTTGGGGCATGTGGCCCATGGGAGCAGCATGGTGTTCCGATCATTTTTGGGAACATTACGATTATACAGGTGATAAACAGTTTCTTGAGGAAAAAGCCTACCCGGTACTGAAAGATGCTGCCCTGTTTTTTGTCGATTTTCTGGTAGAAAATCCAGAAACAGGACTGCTGGTTTCCGGCCCGAGTATGTCTCCCGAAAATACTTTTATTGCACCGAGTGGTGAAGTGGCTGCTGTTTGCATGGGGCCTGCAATGGACCATCAGATAATCAGGGAACTGTTCAATAATTGTATCAAATCATCTGAAATTCTGGGCGTGGATGCCGAATTTGCCGATACGTTGCGTACGATGCTCCAAAAATTAACTCCGTCGCAAATCGGGTCAGACGGAAGGGTTTTGGAATGGTCGGAGGAATTGCCTGAAGCAGAACCCGGCCACCGGCACATGTCGCATTTGTATGCATTGTACCCGGGCGAAGAGTTTACCAATCCGGATGATCCGAAATGGATGGAAGCTTCCCGAAAATCGATTGAGGAGCGGCTCAAGCATGGCGGTGGTCACACCGGCTGGAGCCGGGCATGGATTATCAACTTTTTTGCCCGCCTTAAAGATGGGGAAAAAGCCCACGAAAATGTGGATGCCATTCTGGCCAAATCAACCCATCCGAATTTATTTGATAACCACCCGCCGTTTCAAATCGACGGTAATTTTGGTGCCACTGCCGGCATTGCCGAAATGCTTTTACAAAGTCACAATAACGTGCTTCAAATTTTGCCTGCCCTGCCACCCGACTGGAAAAGCGGAAGTGTTAAAGGCCTGCGTGCCCGCGGCGGTTTTGAGGTGGATATTTCCTGGGATAATGGTGAACTGGCTGAATTAAAAATTAAGTCGTTGCTTGGGAACGATTGCAAAGTGATGTATGGTGATTTGGTTGCCGCGCCGGAAATAAGCAAAGGCGAACAAATTGTTTTGGATAAAAACCTGTAATGAAAAAGGTTTTACTTCAGGGTAACTTAAAATAAACAGTATCAGCGATTAGTAAGGAAATTAAATTTCTGTTTTTCTTTCAGGGTTTTTTAGGGGAAACCGTTTGGCGAGTTGATCTGCCTGACGGATTAGTGTTTTATACCATCGAAAGAGGGACTTTCTAATTTCCGTGAAATATTATTTACTCGTTGGCGGGATTATTTTCCAAAGAACTGACTTTCAGACTTCGACTCCGCTCAGTCTGACTGTCACAGTGAGCGGAGTCTCCCATGGGAATCGCTGTGCGGGAACTGTAATTCAGTATATTACAATTTAATTCCGCCAACAGGTATTATTTTTAATTTTTCATGTTTAAAAAGCTAAAACCACATTCTTTTGAAAGAACCCAAAAAGAACTATTTAACAATTAATCATGCCTTATGAAATTTAAAATTTCATTTCTCCTTTCAATCTTACTCCTGGTGATTTCTTCAGGTAGTGCACAGGATAACAAAAGCTCCGTAAATTTAAATACTCAGATTAGCAATTTTTTAACCGAATATTTTTCTCCTATTAATCCAGGTATTGAAATTCTGTATCAAAATAAAGTTACGAGCCTATTTTCTATCTCTGCAGGAATTAATTACAGTTTCACTTCAGGGCAAAAATCAGTAGGAATAAAAAGCAATTTTAAAAGGAGGTATCATGAAATATTTGTTCCTGTAATTTTAAAAGGAAGAATCAGCGATGGATTTAATGCCGCATTCGGAATCTATCCGGGATGGTTGTTCAATGGAAAAGAATTTTATAAGGGAAGTTCAACCGGCGGATGGAACGATAATACCCATAACACGGGTTATGATGAAAGCTCGAAACTTGCAGCGGATTTGTTTTTTGGACTGGAACTTTTTGATTTCGTAAAACTAAACAAAAAGAACCATTCGATAAAATTTACACCTTTTCTGAAATACCGGCTGAATGAAAACTGGCTGGATGAAACCAGAGACAACCCAATCAGTTTAGGAGTGAAAATCAATTACCGTATAAGACTGAAATGAATTTTGAAAGCCATCCGCTAAGCAGTTTTATCCGCCTGACGGAATTCAGGCATTCGCTTATCCCTACCAGACCGTTTTCATTGAACCACCATCAACAGCCAAACTCGACCCTGTGATGTACGATGCTGCCGGCGACAACAAAAATGCACCGGCTTTCCCGAATTCCTCTGTGGTGCCATACCTTCCGATGGGAATGTTTGCTTCATTTTTTTGCCTGACTTCCTGAACGGGAGTTCCCGTTTTTTCGGAAATATTCTGATCGAGTGCTTTCAGGCGATCGGTGTTGATGCGGCCCGGCAGCAGGTTGTTCACCCGGATGTTTTCACCCGCCAGTTCGTTGGAAAGGCTTTTCACTAAGCTGGTCACTCCCGAGCGGAACACATTGGAAAGCAGCAAGCGGTCAACCGGCTCTTTTACCGACATGGAAGTGACCGTGAGAATGGCACCGCCTCCGCCAGCCCGCATAACCGGTAGTACACCTCGGATTAACCGCACTGCGCTCATCAATGTCAGGTTGAATGCTGCCTCCCAGTCGTCATCTGAAAAATCGTCAAAATTTCCCGGAGGCGGGCCTCCTGCATTTACCACAAGGCCGTCGATGCGTTCAAAGGCTCTTTCAACACTGGTAACCCAGCTGGTTATTGATTCATCATTTGCAGCATCAAAAACTGTAGCGTGAATTGTGGAGCCAGTTTCGCTTCGTAACGTTTCTGCTGCTTTTTCAACCTCTTTTTTTGTACGGCTGGCGATGCAAACCGTGGCACCGTTTTTTGCCAGTTCGCGTGCGATTCCATATCCCAGTCCCTTACTGGAAGCCGCTACCATAAATATTTTCCCTTCAATCTGTAAATCCATGTTTTTTAAATTTCAATGAGCAAAAACCAAATTCTCAATAAATTACAATTAACAATACTTAATTGTTGAACAAGAAAAGCATAACTCAAGATACGAATTGCCAAACCGTCCGGTTCCCAAGTGAGGGGGTAACCCTGGTCGTTTAAAAAATTAAGCGCATCCAGAAATTATTAAATTGTGCTGAACAGGAATCAGGAATTAATGTTATCTTATTTTATAATTCGAGACAATTGTTGTTATGCGAACCCGTATTTTATTTTTCATTTTAATTATAATCATAGTTTCTTCCTGCAGTCAGCCGTTTCCTGAGTCGGTTACCAGTCCTGTAGAATCAGAAATAGTGAATTTGAAAGACAGCCTTTTCAGTGGTTTTGAAACAGGGTGGGATACACAAAATGCGGATTCCGGGAATGAAATTTATCCTGAAAATTTAGAGTCGATTCAGAATGGATATATTGCGAAAGATGAGCGTTTTGACTTAAGAGCGTTTGAAGAAGGGTGGCAAAATTTCAGGAATGAAATGGGCAGCGGCACCGGGGGAAAAGAAGCCACCCAAAAATGGTTTGAAATAACCGGATTACTGTTCCAGTTAACCGGAGATGTTGTTTATGCTGAAGAACTTGAACGGATTGCTTTTACTAATTTTTTTGGCACAGCAAATGAAAATGAGTTGGAAAAAATGATTGGGCCTTATGTTTTTACACGGAGTGTGGACCACATTCATGTGAACCTGTTTACACCTGCCGAAATAAGTTACAATCACTCGCTGGGCGGGGATGTTGGCATTACGCAGGAAACCGATTATCCCCGGAGTGGCAGCATCAAATTGCATTTCAGCATGGAAACCAAGCGGTATATCGAAATTTTTGTTCGTATTCCAAGCTGGGCAGATGCATCGGTGGAAGTGAAAGGGGTGAAATATTTTGCTGTGCCGGGCAATTACTGCAAGGTGGCCAAAAAATGGAAAGAGGACGATGTGGTTGAAATTGAATTTCCGGTAACCGACAAGCCACAGTATCTCCGGTAATTCAACATTTGGGCAGCGCACTCAGCCGTGCCAGTCCGCCGGTTGATGTTTCGCGGTAATGGCTTTGCAGGTCGATGCCTGTTTTGTACATGGTTTCCACCACCTCATCAAAACTAACGCGGTGCCTTCCGTCCGAAATCATTGCATAGGTGTTGTGCGAAACTGCCCGCTCGGCGGCAAATGCATTGCGTTCGATACAGGGGATCTGGACCAGTCCGGCAATCGGGTCGCAGGTGAGGCCAAGATGATGTTCCAGTCCCATTTCTGCCGAATATTCAATTTGAAAAATTGTACCCCCGGTTAATTGTGTGGCCGCTGCCGAAGCCATGGCACAAGCGGTGCCAACTTCTCCCTGGCAACCCACCTCAGCTCCCGAAATTGAGGCATTGGTTTTTACAATATTGCCAATCAGTCCGGCAGTTGCCAGTGCCCTTAATAATGATTGCTTATCGGGTTTATATACTTTTTTGAAATATTTGAGGACCGCCGGAAGCACGCCACTAGCTCCGCAGGTTGGTGCGGCAACAATTTTTCCGCCTGCTGCATTTTCTTCTGAAACAGCGAGAGCATAAGAAAAAAGCTGGGAACGGCGCTTGAATGGTGTGGCAAAATTCTTTCCTTTCGCGTAAAACGACTGGGCTTTTCGGGGCAGTTTTAATACACCGGGCAAAACACCTTCTTCATCTAGGCCTCGTTTTACGGAGGCCTCCATAACATCCCATACTTCTTCGAGGTACGTTTTGATGTCCTTTTCTTCGAATGCAAAAACATATTCCCACAGCTGAATCCCGTTTTCTGTACAATAGTTAAGAATATCAGCCATTTTGCGGTGCGGGTAAATATCAGAAGTTTCCCTTTCGGTGAAATCGTCGGTAATCGTGCCACCACCAATACTGTAAGCTGTCCACTCGGCGGTAAGTTTGTTGGCTGAGTCAAACGCCTTGAATTTTAGGGCATTGGGGTGTTTAGGCAGAAATGTCCGGGGTTCCCATTCAATTTTCAGATCACGGTTTTTAAAGGTGTCTTTAATGGTAATATCGGTAAGGTGGCCTTTGCCGGTGGCCGCAAGGCTTCCGTATAAAACCACTTCAAAACGGTGGGCACTTTCATTTCTATCTAAAAAACGCGCGGCTGCTTTTTTGGGGCCCATTGTGTGGCTGCTCGACGGGCCGTGCCCGATTTTATATACTTCCTTTATCGATTCCATCGGGCGTAAAAATACTGTAAATGAACGGGACAACCGAATTTTTAAGTGAAATTGAGATTATTTACAAGCAAACTTTTTGAGTAGGTGTTGAAATTATACTGGAAACGTATTGAGTACCTGTTTATCGGTTTGTGCCTCATCGACTCGCAAGGATGCTAACGGCATAAGCACCAATTTTCAAACAAAAGAAATTCAACATGTTTGGAGTTTTGCATTTGAGTTATTGGAATTTGTTTGATATTTGTTGATTGATTTTTGGAATTTAATTGTGATTTGGTTATTGTTTTTTGGAGTCTGTTTCTAACGGAAATATTGTAGTCATGGAAAAATTTACTATCACACTCGCTCAGCCCGACATTATTTGGGAACAGCCACAGACTAACCTCAACAAGTATTCGGAAATGCTTGCGCCGGTTGATAAAACCGATCTGATTGTTTTGCCTGAAATGTTTACTACAGGTTTTTCAATGCAGCCGGAAAAACTAAAAGAAAGCATGGATGGACCTGCTGTGCAGTGGATGAAAAAACTGGCAAGCGAAAAAGATGCAGCTGTAGTTGGAAGCCTGATAATTGAAGACAACGAAAAAGTTTTTAACCGCCTGGTCTGGGTTTTTCCCAATGGCAAAATTGAAATTTACGATAAACGCCACCTGTTTACAATGGGCGAAGAAAATCGGCATTACTCGGCAGGTTCTGAAAAACGGATTGTGGAATACAAGGGCTGGCGGTTTTGCCCGCTGGTTTGCTACGATTTGCGTTTCCCTGTGTGGAGCCGCAATACCGAAGATTACGATGTGCTCATTTACGTGGCCAACTGGCCGGCACCACGCCACGAGGTTTGGAAAACGCTGCTGCAGGCCCGCGCCATTGAAAACCAGGCGTATTGCGTTGGTGTAAACCGTACCGGAACGGACGGGGCCGGCCTGGATTATCTGGGAGATTCTGTATTAATCGATGCCAAAGGAAATGCCCGTTTCCTGGGCGCCAACGAACAGGTGACTTCTTTTGAGGTTTCGATGGTCGAACTTCAAAAATTCAGGAAAAAATTTCCGGTGTTGAATGACAGGGATGAGTTTCAGTTACTACTTTAAAATTCCAGCAGCATCCCGGTTTTGAGCTGCGGATTGCCAAATGCTGCATGAAATGCCGCAAGTGCAGGCAGCTCGGTGCAGTGCGACGGAAAAATTTCATCCACTCTTTCATTTTTGAAATATTCGATGGTTTTGCGGGTTTGCTCGTCGTTGTGTTTCAGGTGAAATCCGCCGAGAACGGCCCTTACATCCGAAATGCCGGTTACTTTTTTGGCATGTTCGGAAATGTTGCAGATGCCGGAATGCGAGCAGCCGGTAATTACAATTAACCGGTTTTTCACAACTGCTGCCAGCGCCGAGTCATCGGGAATAAGATCATCGTGCTGAAAATCATCCACAAAAGAAGTGGATTGTGCTTCAAAATCATTATTTCGCGGAATTTCTCCCAAATACCAAAGGTGCTCAGTGATTTGAAGTGGCTCGCCTGTTTCGGTAATGCTGAAATTTTTCTGCAGCGATTTTTTGCCAACCGATAGTCCTACAGGCGATAAATCGCGCTTTCGAAACCGGTGGATGAAAGCACCGGGGTGGGTGATGAGTTTTTTGTTTTGCAGGTGTTTAAGCCCGTCGCCATGATCCCAGTGGCCGTGGCTCAATACCACTTTTTCAACTTCGTCTTCAATGTCAATTCCCAGTTGCCGGGCATTTTTCAGAAACACATCGGAATGCCCGGTGTCGAACAATATTTTTTGATCGTCAATCTCAATAAAATAGGAGATGCCGTGTTCAGCAAGAAGTTTTCCTCCTGCAGCGTTTTCTGTTAAAATTGTAATTCTCATCTTTTGCAGTCGATTTTAAAAATGAAAAAAGCAGCCAGTGAAATAATAATCATAAACAGCACAAAAAAGGCCTGAAATCCGAGTAGTTCGATAATGGTTCCGGCAACAAGCGGGAAAAGCGCCGGCAGAATATTTCCGGCTCCGGCAAAGCCAGTGTAAAGTGCCCGGTTTTCGTTGCCCGAAATCTCGAGCAGCAGGCCATTCATTGTCATTGTATAGAGGGCATAAACCAGGCCTCCCATCACAAAAATGTATTTCAGCCACGAAATATCAGTGATAAAAAGCGGCATCATTCCGAGTATCAGTGATAAGCCTACATTGCTGTAAAGCAGCAGGTTGTATTTTAATTTTTTGGCACCCATCAAAACCAGCGCGCTGATAAAAACAATTCCGATGACTTTAAACAACAGAAAAGTTCCGGTGTCGGTACTTTTTGCCGCAAAAATTTCTTTGGCATAAAGCACCACAAACGGCAAAAATGATACGGCAATTCCCTGGGTGTTAATGAATCCGAGAAACCAAATCAGTTGTCTGTTCTCCCTGATTTCTTTTTTTAACACTTTTAAAAAACCTTTCAAACTTGAAATTTTAAGTGTGGAAGGCACCGTTTCCTTCAGGTTCCAAAATCCGAGTGATGCAATTAGCAGCAGCGTGGCACCAATAAAAAACATAAACGAATAGTTCACCGGAAAGTCGCGGATAACAAGCACTCTGCGGGCCAGAAACGCGGCGCCAAGAACGATGGATCCGGAAATGATTTGGCGGGCCGAAAAGAAAGTTTTCCGTTTTTCAGGATTGATTGATTTCCCGAGAATATCGAAATAGCTGATGTTGGCAAAAGCCCCGGTAAACGAAAAAAGGGTGATGAAAAGAAACATCAGCCCAAGCATGAAACCCGACGTGCTGCTTTGAAGAAAAAAGAGCAGTGCGCCAAGTCCGGCCAGTGCAAACACACGGGTGTTGATGCCAAAAAGCAGGTAATTTTTTTTGTAGGTTTTGTTGCTCAACCACGGGGCAAAAAACAGTTGGGTAAACTGCGCGCCACCCAACATAATGGCCGTCATAATTCCAATATGGATTGCTCCACCGCCGGCTTCAACCAACATGGCCGGAATCACTGTGTCAACATCCATGAAATTTTTGGCCATGGCCAGAAATGCCGCATGCCACAAAAACGAGCGAAAGTTGTGGTTCGATATTTTTTTGGGTAGTACCATTTGTTACTTTTTTTGCTTGCAACAAAGGTCAACATTTTTTTTGATATGCCTCTCCCTTGGTCAAATTCCTGTTACACTCCCGGATTGATTTGTGTTTTGAGCACTCCCTCTTTTATTTGGAAAAGCATGTACCCGGATGATTTGTTGGTGAGTTCATCCCAAAGCCATTTGTGATGTTTTTGAAGAACAGCAACTACCTCTTCGGGCTTTTCTTGCTTAATTATTACGGGGATGAAATGTTTATTGATCATTTTTATATTTTCCCCGAATTGCCGTGAAACCAGCACTGAAACACCTTGCTTTTTTAATAATTTAATTACAGACTGTCCTTTTTCTTCTAAATTAAGGGTACCTTCGTTTTCTACATTCCTGTACGGGTTAATCATCTGTTTTTCAAATTTCAGCTCATCGTTCTCCAGTTTGTAAATAACAAAGTTATCAGCATTTCCAAAGAATTTTTCTTCAAACCGGTTGTCGCGGCTTAACGCAAAAGCACATTTCATTTTCATACGCTAATTGTTGTTGTTTTCAATTTTTTGCCAAATCATTCCAAATTCCCGGCTCATATTGCTGTCCGGTGAATATTCCACAATGGTTTGTTCCTTTACCATCGATTCAACCAGTTGCGGGTCGAATGGAATTTTGCCCAGCAACGGGATTTTGTTTTCATTTAGAAAGGCCCCGATTTCGGCTGTAATTTCAAGGTTGATGTCGAATTTATTGATTAAAGCAACCACAGGAATGTTGAAGGATTTTACCAGTTCGTATAACCTTTTTGCATCGTGCATGCCCGACCGTGAAGGTTCAACCACGAGCAAAACCATATCGGTTCCGGTAACCGATGCAATGGCGGGGCAGCCAATTCCGGGCGGGCCGTCGCTGATAATGATTCCGGCATTTTGTTCGAGCGCAATTTCTTTGGCTTTTTTACGGATTTCCGTTACCAGCCTGCCCGAGTTTTCCTCACCGGCACCCATTCGGGCGTGCACCATGGGGCCAAATCGTGTGTCGGAAACAAACCAGTGGTTATTATTATTTTGCACCGAAGTAATCGCATCAACCGGGCAAATGCGCTCGCATAGCCTGCATCCTTCGCATTGAAACGGGTTTACTTCGGGCATGCCGGTTGTGTTAGGATGAATGGCATCAAAACGGCAGCTTTCTTCGCACAGCCCGCAGTTGGTGCAGCTTTCAGGATTAATTTTTGCAATGGTCCCGCTGTCGAATTCATGCGTTTCTTTAATTTCCGGATGAAGAATGAGGTGCAGGTCGGCGGCGTCCACATCGTTATCGCAAAATACCACATTTTTTGCCAGCGAGGCGAAAGCTGCTGCCACACTGGTTTTCCCGGCTCCGCCTTTTCCGCTGAGGATAGTAATTTCTCTCATTTTACTACCTCCTTCCTTCTGATTTTTTGAATGATTTCACCGAAAACCCGGGTTGTTTTATCCGGGATGTTTTGCAGTAAATCGCCCGATGAGTAGCTCACGGCAAAATTCCTGTCGAACGGAATTTCACCCAGCAGTTCAATGTTGTTTTCTTCCAGAAATTCATATACGTCACGGTTTCCCAATCCTGCTTTGTTTACAATAACCCCAAACGGTTTTTGGAGCTCATCCAGCAGCTCAACGGTAATTTTCAGGTCGTGCAGCCCAAAGGGAGTTGGTTCGGTCACCAGGATGATGTAATCGGCATCAGCAACGGTTTCTACCACAGGGCAGCTTGTTCCGGGCGGTGCATCCAGGATAGTCAGACAATCGTTGTTGTCAACGCGGCTTTTCAATTTTTTAATCAGCATGGTTTGCATCGACGAACCCACATTCAGACATCCTTCTGTCAATCCTTTTCCAAAATCTGTTTGGTAATTGGTAATTGTTCCCAAAGGTTTTTCAATTTCGGTAATTGCATCAAATTCGCAGGCTGCGCTACATGCTCCGCACGAGTGGCAGAGGCTTGCATCTACTTCTGCAAAATTGAGCTTGGGAACTATTGTAATGGCGTTAAACTCGCACCATTCCTGGCATTTCTTGCAAAAGGTGCATTTTTCGGTATCAATTTCAGGAATGAGTTGGTAAACTTCTTCCCGGCTTTGAATGGCCGGGTTGTTAAAAAAGAGGACATCGTTGGGTTCTTCCACGTCGCAATCAACCAGCCTGACATTGCTGTCCCATTCTTTCGAAATAAAATAAAAGAGGTTCACCGAAATGGTTGTTTTTCCGGTGCCTCCCTTTCCACTTGCAACTGCTATTTTCATTTTTTTTTATCTCTTGCTTTGTTCCGGTTACAAATGGTTAGTTTGTTGAAGTTGTTTAGTAAACCGGTTTTTAGTGGTCGCAGTAATTGGCCGAGAATTGGATGGAGTTGTTCAGAAACCCTGAAATAAGCGCCCTGGCTTCCAGTTGGGGGGCGCCTACAAAAACGTTAACGCCGTTTTTGTTGAATAGCTGAATAGCACGGTTGCCCATCCCGCCTGACAACACATCGGTTACGCCGTTTTCGGCCAGCCATGCAGGCAACACTCCGGGTTCGTGAGGTGGCGGTTGCACAATTTCTTCCGAAATAACTTCTTCTCCGTCCGTTTCGGCCAAAACAAAAAATTTGCAATGCCCAAAATGGGCATCAAGGACAGAGTTGTCGTTAACTGGTACGGCAATTTTTTTCTTCATGAATGTGAAATTTATTTGATATTTTTAATTTGAATTTATTGTGCTTTTGTTTTTGAGTCGCTCAATAATTTCGTTGATGGTTTTATTCCCTTCGTCGAGGATAACCATTTGAATTTTAAATTTTTCGAGCAGTGCTTTTGCCTTGGGGCCAAAATCTCCGGAGATGATTTGGCTTACGTTTAGTTCGGCCATTTTTTCGGCCGTTTTGGTGCCTGCACCACCGTTGGCGTCTTTATTTTCATTTTCTGTAAAAATGACTTCACCGTTTTCGGTATCGTAAATACAAAACCATCCGGCTCGCCCAAACCGTAAATCAAATTTCGATCTCAGGCCTTTTTTTTCTGATGTAATTGCGATTTTCATATGACAATTGTTGTTGATTTTTAAGCGTTACTGAATCAAATTATTATGGCGCTAAAATAGAAATAATGTTTAGAATACGCAAATGTTTAAAAGAACAAATGTTTGTTTTGGGTGGTTGTTTTATTTGATTGTGAAGATTGTTTCCCAAAAATTGCTTTTTTGTTTTTTGAAAACTTTCAATTTGTATAAAAAAGGTTAAATTTGCAGCGCATTTTAAAACACCTCTGCTGAAGTTGTGGTGTTTGCCGCGGGGTATAGCGCAGCCCGGTAGCGCGCTTCGTTCGGGACGAAGAGGTCGTCGGTTCAAATCCGGCTACCCCGACGGATAGGAAATCCAAAAAACACCAAAAGCCTGTAAATCAGATGATTTACAGGCTTTTTTATTTATAATGAGTCAAAATAGACCATAAAAAACCATCTTAAATGTGAACAATACGGTGAACCAAATTTATTTTTATATTTGGTTCACCAGAAGCATTTAAGTATTTGTTATTCAAGTTTTTATAATGATTGTTTTTGGTGCCGTTTAGTTCAGTTTGATGCCTATTTGAACTGTTTTTTGTGAACAGTTGGGCAAGTATGAATTAAACTAAATTAAAAAACATGAAAAAAGTAAACACTTTTGGGATTCAATTTGTAATTCGGAAGCACCGGATTAAGGAAGGTACAGCACCTATCTATGCCCGTGTTACAGTCAACACCAGTCGCTGTGAAATCTCTGTAAAACGAAGAATTTTAGTGTCCAGTTGGAACAACGGTAAAGGAATAGCAACAGGCAAAAGCCCCGAAATTACAGCACTTAACGCTTACCTGGAACAAGTCCGTTCGCAGCTTGCCGGGCATTATCAGGACCTGGTTTCAGAAAGAAAAAAAGTAACAGCAGAAGCCATTAAAAACCGGTTTATAGGGTTTGATGAATCTGAGAAAACATTAATGGAGTTGATCGATTTTCACAACATCCGCATGGATTCGAACCTAAAATGGGGAACTCAAAAAAACTATTTTACTACCAAAAAATATGTAGAGTTATTCCTGAAAAGGAAGTTCAAAAAAAGTGACATTTACCTGTCGGATTTGAATTATAAATTTATCAGTGACTTTGAATATTTCCTTCGGAAATACAAACCGGAAGATCATCACCGGCCGATGGGAAATAATACGGTGATGAAACATATTGAACGGTTGCGAAAAATGATAAACATGGCAGTCAGAATGGAATGGATTGAAAAGGATCCATTTTCACTCTTTAAAGCAAAGTTTATCAAAAAAGGGAGAGAGTTTCTTACAAAGGATGAATTAAATACAATTGAAGAGAGGGATTTTGAGATTGAACGCCTGCAACAGGTAAAAGACATATTTGTATTCAGTTGCTATACCGGCCTTGCCTATATTGATGTCATGCGACTAACTCCTGACAATATCAGAAAAGGGATTGACGGGATGAACTGGATTTATACACAACGGGAAAAAACTTCAACACCGGTTAGGGTTCCCATCCTAAAAAAAGCCCAGAAAATAATTGATACCTATAAAAGCCATCCCCGGTCGAAAGTAAAAGGGACCTTATTCCCGAATTTTTCCAATCAAAAATTAAACAGCTATTTAAAAGAAATTGCCGATTTGTGCGGAATTAATAAGAATCTTACTTTTCATATTGCCCGGCATACTTTTGCAACAACGGTTACTTTAAGCAATGGAGTGCCCATAGAATCAGTGAGTAAAATGTTGGGGCATACTGATTTGAGAACTACCCAGATTTATGCGAAAGTTGTTGAAAAGAAAATTAGTGATGATATGTCGCAACTTCAACAGAAATTGAATACTGGAAACAAAAATTCAAAGGGAAAATCACGAAAGATTAGGTAAAAGATTGTAAAATAATCTCTTTAATTTATCATGCTGTTTATATCCAACCCGTAAATGCTCTTTCCTGCTGATTTAGGGTTCTGTCAAGGGGACCGGGCAAACGGGATTTATATACCCTTGACAGGTTCATAAATCAGGTTATTTTTGCATTTATCGGTTGGATACACTCCCTTTTTTTAATTTTAATCCGAAGGATTAATCAAGCTTTTACCCAGAGGTAAAAGTCCCTGCCGGACAGGCACAAGAGTTTTTGTATTACAAAAACACATCTTGCATATCCCTACCCCGAAGATCTTTTTTCTTCTTTTATCCCCAATTATTTAACTAGTAGAAGTGATTTAATTTTATTTTTTTTATCTGAAGTAAAGAGTGAAAGTAAACATTGAATTTATTTTTGTATGATCATGCTATCCAGTTCATTTTTTTTCGATAATGAAACGCTTCCATTCAACTTTCAGATAATTGTAAGTCGCATTATCGTATGTTTTTTTACTCTGATTTCTTGAGTTGAATTACTGCTGAATACGATTTTGCTTCATCGGTTATTTCTGGGTTAATATTTACAAAAGCGCGACATCAAAAGTTTATTTTCCCCCACTTTAGAATACCTTGGAAAAGTGATATTGTTGAAACGAGCATATCCGGAGACTGCATTTTTTTTTAGGAGTTGAAAACCTTATTTGAAAAGGATCCTTCACACGTGTCCTCATCCGTCCCGGAAAGCACGGGTAGTAACGTGTGTATGCCCCGAATGTATCTTTAACAAAGGCACCCTTTCTCTGGAGGTTAAGAATTTATTCAGCCAATTTCAATATCGTTCTCCCTTTTAATTTTCCCTGCAGCATTAATTCAATTTTATGCGGTACATCTTCAAGTTTAATTTCGTTGCAAGTAGTGTCTAAATGTTCTGGTTTCCATTCGTCAGCTAATTTATTCCAGACTATTGTTCTGTATTTCATTGGGTAATTCTGAGAATCTATTCCAACAAGCGTAACTCCTCTCAGGATAAACGGGAAAACGGTTAAGTCTATTTTTGGAGATGCAACGTTGCCGCAACAAGTTACTGCTCCCATTGCATTGGTTGATTTAATTATATTTTCAAGAATTTTACCTCCAACTGTATCAATTGCCCCGGCAAACAAAGGTTTCAACAGTGGTTTTTCAGCAAATTTCTCAATCTCGCCACGCAACATAACTTCTTCTGCTCCAAGCTGAACCAGATAGTCACGCTCTGCCTCCTTGCCGGTTATTGCAACAACTGAATATCCTAATTTACTCAAAATGGAGACACTCAAAGCACCAACTCCACCTGTGGCGCCAGATACTACTATTTTTCCATCATCCGGTTTTATCATTTCAGTCAGTCGTAAAACAGACATTCCAGCTGTTAAACCAGCAGTGCCATAAATCATTGCCTCTTTCATGGTCAGTTTCTCAGGCAGTTTTACGGCCCAATCAGCCGGAACCTGGATGTATTCAGCAAATCCTCCGTCAGTATTCATCCCTAAATCATAACTGGTAACAATTACTTTTTCCCCAGCATTCAATAAATCACTTTTAGATTTCTCAATTATTCCAACCGCGTCAATTCCGGGTGTGTGCGGATATTTTCCGGTTACTCCTTTGTTACCTGAAGCGGACAATGCATCTTTATAATTCAATGAACTGTAGTGTACTTTTACTAAAATCTCATTGTCGTTTAAAGTGCCGAATTCCATTTTTCTAATCGAACCAATGTAATTGCCTTCTTGTTCTTCAACACGAAATGCTTTGAATGTAGAATTATTCTGTACCATTTTTTGTCTTTTAATTTTACTTATTTTTGTGCAAATATCAGGATAAATATTTTGCTTGTCAACAACTTACAAATAGTATGCATACGAACATTTATTTCTGCTTTTAGTATTTTCACGACTTTGAAGGAAGAAAAAAATCAATGATGGTTCTTGAAATAGAGTTGTTAAAAGATATTTAAACCTTAACAGCAAGGTAAAAACCATCCTGCAAAATGTAAGTTCTAAAAAATAAATTCAAGAAAATTTTGAGTGTAAAATTCTATTTGGTGATTTTGCCAATCATAATAATACTTAGAAAAAAATAATATTTCAGTTGTATGCAGTTTGCTTTTTTGCTTAAATATAAACCGTCATACGGTAAAAAAATTGTGGTCAAAGAAGCTTTTACAATTGTTAACAACAGAGATACAGTAAAAACAAGAATATGAACAAAGACATAGAAATAGAATTTTCAGAAAAAGCGGAGATATTTAAAGCTTTAGCTCATCCAACACGTTTATTTATAATTCATGCAGTGAAAGATAAAATAATGTTGGTAAAGGAGCTTACTAAGTTGGTTGGCATTGATATATCTACAATGTCAAAACATCTGGACATCCTTAAACGGCATAAAATCATTGAAGGTAAAAGGAATAAGAACTTTATTTATTATCGCTTAGCTATTCCTTGTGTGCTGGATTTCATGAGCTGTGCAATGAAAGTAATCAGTAAAAAATAAAAATTTTACAAACCTATTTGGTTTTTTTGCCAAATACAAAATTTATAATATGAGTGATTTCGAAAAAGTAATCAGTAAAATGGATTTCCATTATTTTGGAAATGGTGAACACAAAATGGAAGCAGAAAAATTTCTGGCATCAGAAAACGCTGTTTTATTAGATGTACGAGCAAAAGAAGAGGTGGAAACAGTTAAAATTCCGTTGCTTCATCATTGTGAATATTTAGAGATCCCAACAAATGAAGTACCCTCAAGAATTGACGAAATTCCTCAAGATAAATTGATTGGTGTTTTTTGTTCCGCCGGAGTCCGGGCTGTAATCATATTTACCTATTTAAAAAGTAAAGGATATGAAAATATAAAAATAATTCCCGGAGGTTATCCTCCATTAATGGAAGCTATTATGCCCGGTAACCTTTATAAAAAACTTAAAAAATGAGCATTTGGTTATTAGCTATTATAATAATGCTCATTGCATTCATTATGACAATGACAGGACGTGGTGGCGGAAATTTTTATGTTCTTGCCCTTGTATTGTCAGGAATTAGTATGAACCTTTCGGCATCAACAGGTCAATTTATACTAATGTGTTCATCATTAATGGCTGCGGTTTTATTTAGCAAACAGAAAATGAATCATTGGAAGTTAACTGTATTGTTGGGCGCACTGATTTTTATATCAGCAATGGCTGGCGGATTCTTTGGACACTATTTTAATGAAAAGGTATTAAAAGTAATTTTTGCCGTGGTAATGTTTATTGCTGCTTTACTTATGCTGCGAAAACCAAAGAAGAAAATCAAAACGAATAGTAAATGGCTTGTTTCATTAACATCAAATGGTGACACTTTTCATGTTAATTTACTAATAACGGTACCAATCGTATTATTAACGGGGTTTTTATCAGGAATGGTAGGAGTTTCGGGCGGTTCTTTCTTAGTTCCACTTATGCTTCTGACAATGAATGTTCCAATGCACATTGCTGTAGGTGTGTCAACTTTTTTGGTATCAATATCTGCAGCAGCAGGATTCTTTGGACATCTTGGGGCTGGCATTTTTGATTTCAATTTGGCAATACCTTTGGCTTTAGGCGGAGTTTTGGGCGGCTTTGCAGGTGCTAAAATGGCTCTAAAATCAAAACCTAAGAATTTAAAATACCTTTTTGCAGGAACTCAATTAGTCGCGTCTGTAATTATGATCATAAATGTTATTCAATAACATCAAACAATAATTCGTTAAATAATTAAGCGGCAATAGAATCAATCAGTGTTTGAACAGCTTCAAGGCGAAACGTGGTGTGGTTGTCCAAATCGATGGCTGCAAGGCCGCCAATTTCAAGGCCCCATTTTGACTGTCCGGCACACCCGGACCAGTACCAGCCCACACCTG
>NZ_FQZE01000081.1 GCF_900141875.1 Tangfeifania diversioriginum
ATTCTTACCGCAGCACAAGGCTGCAAACAAAAATACATAATTTGTACTTTTGAGTAAAAACGAATTATGAATTTTACCGAAGCATTCAATAAGAGTATAGAAGGAGTATTACATGGTTTTGACCGGATAATAATAAAAGGACACATTCCACATTTTTATTACGGAAATAATTTTTATTATTTCCTGGATCAAGAAGGCATTAAACTCAAAGACTTTAAGCATTATGTAATAAAAGTTACGGATTCAATTAAAGGCAATTTGGAATCAATAATTGCTGAAAGCGGTTGTTATAAAGAATATTTAAAAAAATCTGGCACATCAAAAGAAAATATTGCCAAAAAAGTGATGAAAGAGAAAGGTATCAAAGAAGGTTTGATATGTGCACTTTCAGTTGTTGAACCTTGTTATGCATTGAGCATTGACTATAACAGAGATACTAAGAAATTAGAGAAATGCAGTCAGTACCGCAAATGCCTTCATTACTATTTTTACTATATGGACAAGGAGTTTGGTTTTATGCATGTCAAACTTCAGACATGGTTTCCTTTTCACATACAAATCTATATTAACGGGAAATCATATTTAATGCAACAGCTCCAAAAATCAGGCATAAAATATAAAAGCTACGACAATAGTATCACCTGGGTCGAAGATTTGGATAAAACACAAAAATTAAGCGATAAATTCCATGAAAAAAAATGGGATTCGGTATTTGATGTTTTTGCAAAAAGACTAAACAGTTATACCCCCCGTATAGAGGAAATTTTTGGGAACAATGGGTATAAATGGGCAATACAGGAAAGCGAATACGCCAGTGACGTGCTTTACAAAAGTACAGAAGAACTTCAGAAACACTTCCTTTATTTTATTGAATACGCCTCATTATGCCAAATGGGGTCAAACATATATACATTTTTTGGCAGAAAACTTCATGGTCATTGCAAGGGAGAAACAGTCTCCGACAGAAAATACTTCTGGAACCAAGGTTTTAGAGTCAAGTTTTCACTTGATAAAAACTTTATTAAGATGTATGACAAAACAAGTGTTTTACGTATTGAAACTACAATAAACAATGCCAATGCATTTAAAATACGTAATCCAAACAAAGAGGGCACAAAAAAATGGGTGCCGATGAGAAAAGCAATGTCAAACCTATACAGATATGCAGAAGTAGCCAAAGCATGCAATTTACGTTACCTTAATAGTTTAACATCTGTTAACCGCAACAATGAACTTGACAAAAAAATTGAAAAACTATGCAACAGAACCGAAGTCAAATTATCGGCCAAAAAAAAATCTGAACCAAGAAAATATGCAGGCTTCAACCTGCTTTCAGATTTTACCTGTAATGTATTTAATGCCATATTACACGGTTCATTTAAAATCAGGGGGTTCAAAAATAAAGAATTACGCTTCCTTTTAATTGAACTTGGAGCTTATTCAAGGAATGAGCTTAACAACATCAGGAAACTAAGAGGGAAAACATCAAGGTTAATAGCTAAACTTCGTGCACATAAAATAGTCACTAAACTTCCCAAAACTTTTAG
>NZ_FQZE01000065.1 GCF_900141875.1 Tangfeifania diversioriginum
ATAAAAAAGCCCATGCTCTTTTGAACATGGGCTTTGGATAAATCCGGCAGCGGCCTACTCTCCCACTTTTACGCAGTACCATCGGCGCTGGCGGGCTTAACTTCTCTGTTCGGAATGGGAAGAGGTGGTGCCCCGCCGCTATAGCTACCTTAAGTCGTTTGGCTTTATGACGGTTAAATCATTGTCCCCTGTAACCTGGGACAAGCCTTGTACTTTTAGCCGGGCCTTTCTATGGCCCTTCAATACCTTTAGGCATGATGGAAAGACGTTTTTTTCAGATAATTTACCTTAAACAAGGGTCCACCTGGTTTCAAGAAAGTTATCGGGCAATTAGTACTGCTCGGCTACGGACGTTACCGCCCTTACACCTGCAGCCTATCAACGTAGTAGTCTCCTACGGCCCTTAAGCGAGATCTCATCTTGAGGTGAGCTTCGCGCTTAGATGCTTTCAGCGCTTATCTCATCCAGACATAGCTACCCTGCAATGCAGCTGGCGCCACAACAGGTACACTAGAGGTCTGTCCAACACGGTCCTCTCGTACTGGTATCAGGTCCTCTCAAATCTCATACGCCCACAACAGATAGGGACCGAACTGTCTCACGACGTTCTGAACCCAGCTCGCGTGCCACTTTAATGGGCGAACAGCCCAACCCTTGGGACCTTCTCCAGCCCCAGGATGTGACGAGCCGACATCGAGGTGCCAAACCGCTCCGTCGATATGAGCTCTTGGGAGCGATCAGCCTGTTATCCCCGGAGTACCTTTTATCCTTTGAGCGATGGCCCTTCCATTCGGAACCACCGGATCACTATGCTCTAGTTTCCTACCTGATCGACCCGTCGGTCTCACAGTCAAGCACCCTTATACCATTATGCTCTGCTGGCGGTTACCAATCGCCATGAGGGTACCTTTAGAAGCCTCCGTTACGCTTTTGGAGGCGACCACCCCAGTCAAACTACCCACCACGCAATGTCTCCGGCAGTTGCCGGATTAGGCGCCAAGTAAGCAAAGGGACGTATTTCAAGGGCGGCTCCCCGAATCCTGGCGAACCCGGTTCATAGCCTCCGTCCTATCCTACACATTCCTTACCCAGAGTCAATGCGAAGTTGCAGTAAAGGTTCACGGGGTCTTTCCGTCCCGTTGCGGGTAAACGGCATCTTCACCGTTACTTCAATTTCACCGAGCTCGCGGCCGAGACAGTATCCAGATCGTTGCACCATTCGTGCAGGTCGGAACTTACCCGACAAGGAATTTCGCTACCTTAGGACCGTTATAGTTACGGCCGCCGTTTACCGGGGCTTCGGTTCAAGCCTTCTCCGAAGATAAGCTCCCCCCTTAACCTTCCGGCACCGGGCAGGTGTCAGGCCATATACGTCACCTTGCAGTTTAGCATAGCCCTGTGTTTTTGATAAACAGTCGCCTGGATCATTTCTCTGCGGCCCGATCCGAAGATCGGGCTCCCCTTCTCCCGAAGTTACGGGGTCATTTTGCCTAGTTCCTTAGCCGCGAATCACTCGAGCGCCTCAGGATTCTCTCCTTGACTACCTGTGTCGGTTTACGGTACGGGCCGCTATGCTCGCTTTTCTTGGAAGCAATTTCAATACTTCGCTTCGCCCGAAGGCTAGGCTCAGGGTGCTATTCCGTCAGCACTCAGTACCTACATCACTCCGTCACTTTCATCGCATAGCGGGCGCAGGAATATTAACCTGCTAACCATCGGATTCCCCTTTCGGGTACTCCTTAGGTCCCGGCTTACCCTGATCCGATTAGCGTTGATCAGGAAACCTTAGTCTATCGGCGAGGGGGTTTCTCACCCCCTTTATCGTTACTTATGCCTACATTTGCTTTTCCAGTAGCTCCACCATACCTCACGGTACAACTTCTGCGCCTGCTGGAATGCTCCCCTACCCATTGAATAAAATTCAATGCCACAGCTTCGGTGGTATGCTTATGCCCGATTATTATCCATGCCCAGTCGCTCGACTAGTGAGCTGTTACGCACTCTTTAAATGAATGGCTGCTTCCAAGCCAACATCCTAGCTGTCTAAGCAACCGGACCTCGTTTTCTTCAACTCAGCATACACTTCGGGACCTTAGCTGGTGGTCTGGGTTCTTTCCCTCTCGGACACGGACCTTAGCACCCATGCCCTCACTCCTGTAAATCATTTTACAGCATTCGGAGTTTGTCTGGATTTGATAGGCGGTGAAGCCCTCGCATCCAATCAGTAGCTCTACCTCTGCAAAACTTCTACAGGGCTGCACCTAAATGCATTTCGGGGAGTACGAGCTATTTCCCAGTTTGATTGGCCTTTCACCCCTACCCACAGCTCATCCAAAAGCTTTTCAACGCTTCCTGGTTCGGTCCTCCATTTTGTGTTACCAAAACTTCAACCTGGCCATGGGTAGATCACAGGGTTTCGCGTCTAGCGCCACTAACTTTACGCCCTTTTCAGACTCGCTTTCGCTTCGGGTACGGACCTTAAGTCCTTAGCCTCGCTAGTGACGACTAACTCGTAGGCTCATTATGCAAAAGGCACGCTGTCATCCCGAGTTCTCGGGACTCCAACCGCTTGTAAGCGTACGGTTTCAGGTACTTTTTCACCCCCCTGTTCGGGGTGCTTTTCACCTTTCCCTCACGGTACTTGTTCACTATCGGTCTCCCAGTAGTATTTAGCCTTACCAGATGGTCCTGGCTGGTTCAGGCAGGATTTCTCGTGTCCCGCCCTACTCAGGGTACTGCTAAGTATATAACCCTATACGTGTACAGGGCTGTCACCTCCTTTGGCCGGCATTTCCAAAACCGTTCCACTTCCTGGTTATATACCATATCGCAGCCCTACAACCCCGGCATTGCCGAAACAATACCGGTTTAGGCTGTTCCCATTTCGCTCGCCACTACTTTGGGAATCACTATTGTTTTCTCTTCCTCCGGGTACTTAGATGTTTCAGTTCCCCGGGTTGGCCTTCCTGCAAGCAGGAATATCCACCTTACGGTGAATGGGTTGTCCCATTCGGGTACCTGCGGATCAATTCGTATTTGCCGATCCCCGCAGTTTTTCGCAGCTTGTCACGCCCTTCTTCGCCTCCGGGAGCCAAGGCATCCCCCGTACGCCCTTTGTAACTTTCTTTACTCAAAGAGAACCCTTATAAAGGCTCTTTATCTTTTCGCGTTACTCAGTAATTAATTGAAACTAATTTCAATTTTAACCTTTCTGTTTGTTATTCGTCTTTTTTTCCCATCATGCCAAAGAACTTCTACTTTGCTGCTCCAAGCTTTAAGCTTCAAGCCTCAAGTGTGCAGATAATAAAGGAATCGAACCCCAATTTCTGGCACCAGCCTTATCTTTTTTTAGCCTCAAGCTACGAGCTGCAAGCTCCAAGCTTTTACTAAAATTCAGTATGTCAATTTTTTTTGAACGTCTTGCCTGTTTTAGTGTCGCAAATCACTTTTCGAGTTTTTATCTTTTTTACCACCTCTTTCTTCTATCCGCCAGCTGGCGGTAGGTCGGGAGGGGCTTTCTGTGGAGAATAAGGGAGTCCCCAGTAGGCTCCGAAGGAATGCCTATGGCAGATGCCTTCGGCAGAACCCTGTTTGACCTCCTTTCTCCCTTTCATTCCTTTTATGAACTGTGGAGAATAAGGGAGTCGAACCCTTGACCTCCAGAATGCAAATCTGGCGCTCTAGCCAACTGAGCTAATCCCCCAAGTCTCAGTTCCGAGTTCAGTGTTCCGGGTTCCGAGTTTTTCACTCTGAACTTTGAACTTCAAACTCTGAACTACTTTCGTAGTCCCGCCCAGACTTGAACTGGGGACCTCTACATTATCAGTGTAGCGCTCTAACCAGCTGAGCTACGGGACTCTATCCAATAGAGTTCCGCGTTTCGAGTTTAAAGTTTCGAGTTGCTCCTTACCGGAGCTTTGAACTTTAAACTTTCAACTTTAAACTCTATAATATTTTTAAAAAAAGCAAGGCCCAAAATTGTCAATCCCCAATCGTATTCTCCCTGTGCTCCAGAAAGGAGGTGTTCCAGCCACACCTTCCGGTACGGCTACCTTGTTACGACTTAACCCCAGTCACTGGTTTTACCCTAGGCCGCTCCTCTCGGTGGCAGACTTCAGGCACCCCCAGCTCCCATGGTTTGACGGGCGGTGTGTACAAGGCCCGGGAACGTATTCACCGTATCATTGCTGATATACGATTACTAGCGAATCCAACTTCATGGAGTCGGGTTGCAGACTCCAATCCGAACTGAGACCGGCTTTTAAGATTGGCAACCTGTCGCCAGGTAGCTTCCCTCTGTACCGACCATTGTAACACGTGTGTAGCCCTGGACATAAGGGCCGTGCTGATTTGACGTCATCCCCACCTTCCTCTCACCTTACGGTGGCAGTCTCGCTAGAGTCCCCAGCTTTACCTGTTGGCAACTAACGATAAGGGTTGCGCTCGTTATGGGACTTAACCCGACACCTCACGGCACGAGCTGACGACAACCATGCAGCACCTTGTAAGCAGCCCCGAAGGGAATCCCGATTTCTCGGGAATGCAGCCTACATTTAAGCCCAGGTAAGGTTCCTCGCGTATCATCGAATTAAACCACATGTTCCTCCGCTTGTGCGGGCCCCCGTCAATTCCTTTGAGTTTCAACCTTGCGATCGTACTCCCCAGGTGGTTCACTTAATGCTTTCGCTCAGCCGCTTACTGTGTATCGCAAACAGCGAGTGAACATCGTTTACGGCGTGGACTACCAGGGTATCTAATCCTGTTCGCTCCCCACGCTTTCGTGCCTCAGCGTCAGTATTGGCTTAGTAAGCTGCCTCCGCAATCGGTGTTCTGTGCAATCTCTATGCATTTCACCGCTACACTGCACATTCCGCCTACCTCAACCATACTCAAGACTCGCAGTATCAATGGCACCTCTACCGTTAAGCGGCAGTTTTTCACCACTGACTTACAAGCCCGCCTGCGCACCCTTTAAACCCAATAAATCCGGATAACGCTTGCATCCTCCGTATTACCGCGGCTGCTGGCACGGAGTTAGCCGATGCTTATTCCTACGCTACCGTCAATCCCGTACTCGTACGGGCCTTTCTTGGCGTAGAAAAGCAGTTTACAACCCATAGGGCCGTCATCCTGCACGCGGGATGGCTGGTTCAGGCTCGCGCCCATTGACCAATATTCCTCACTGCTGCCTCCCGTAGGAGTCTGGTCCGTGTCTCAGTACCAGTGTGGGGGATAATCCTCTCAGAACCCCTAAGGATCGTAGCCTAGGTAGTCCGTTACACTACCTACTAGCTAATCCTACGCATGCCCATCTTATACCACCGTAGTTTTAATCACCCGGCCATGCGACCTGGTGATGTTATGGAGTATTAATCCACGTTTCCATGGGCTATCCTCCTGTATAAGGAAAGTTGCATACGCGTTACGCACCCGTGCGCCGGTCGTCATCAGTCCGAAGACCATGTTACCCCTCGACTTGCATGTGTTAAGCCTCCCGCTAGCGTTCATCCTGAGCCAGGATCAAACTCTCCGTTGTAATTATAAAAAGTTTAATCTCTTTTGCCCAAGGTTTATTCTCTCAGAAATCAACAAAGTTGGTACACCTTGCTTTTTTATGCTTTTTTCGTTTCAAAATTTTAAAGAACTCTGCTCTTTTATTTTTCCATAAAAAATCAGCACCTCTCCTTTTTTCTTCCTAAAAAATCAATGCTGATTCTTATCTTTTTTCAATCTATGTAACCGGC
>NZ_FQZE01000032.1 GCF_900141875.1 Tangfeifania diversioriginum
AGACAATGGAATTATTAGTGAATTTTCAACCTGCTAATAACGGAGTTGAACAATGCCTATTAAAAATAAATCGTTAGTTTTTCAGCAAACCCTAAGTTAATTTATTTTGACCAGGATTAATCCCATGCAAATTGCACTATTTTGTTGGTGCTAAATCCAAACAATTAGGACTATATTGTCATATTGTACCGCTTTCCCGATGCTTCATTGGTAGGTTTACCCTGTGAAATAAAACCTAAATTTCACAGGGTGAACTTTCGCTCATCTCTTTTATCCACACATGATTCCTTCAACTCGAAACCTTTTCTTTCCTCGCTTCACACATGCCGATTGCTCAACATGCATTAGGAAAGTTGTTTGGAGCCGCTCCCTGCAGAGAGACTCCGGAGGGTCAACCAATCATGACCTGCCTGTGGTCGGTTCCTCCCTGCCTTTGCAGGCAGGCAGGCATCTTATTTGCAGCGATGTAAAGAACGCTTGCCTTTACTCACGGCACACCGCGCGGGAGCGGGATCCGTATAGCCGTTGGACTTCGATCTGTCTTGCAATCTCATTCCACCGGTTATGCCTGATGCAATTCGTATTCCTCGGGCAGAGGTTTGCTTTCGGCTTCCTTCAGATTCCACCTCGCGATAGTCACCCTTGCCTTCAGCTAATGTTTAGCGACAACAAACCCCCATAGTGGACTCTCACTACCAAATCTGCTACCATGCAAGGCGCACAAGAAGAAAGGAATTTCTTTAAATATACAGAAATTCCATTATCTGTATATAAAAATATTGCCGATTACTAATCATTTAAAGAATTACAAACTTCCTGATTTATCTTTCTTATTTTTTCTTCATTTAATTTAATCACTTTGCGGTCATAAGTCAACAAACCATTTACCTCGATTTCCACATCGGTTGTTTGTGTATAAACTGCCCCCGAATAGCCAAAAGGAATAAGTTTTTTCAATTTCTCAGCATATTCAATATAAACCTTCGTCGCTTCTTCTGAATTTTTGCATTGTACATAGCCCCAGTTCCGGTCTTTTTCCCAAAAATGGTGTTCCAGCACCAATCCAATACCGCCGTACTCTCCAAGGACATTTACTCTTTTTGAATCGAAAAGCCCCATAACAGGATCAGGATAATTGTGCATATCAATCATATCACCCACATCATAGTGATTACCGCCACTTGCAGGATTAATCAGGCGCGACGGATCGTAGTTTTTGGTCCACTCTACAATTTCTTCGGTTTTAAACTGGCCCCACCTTTCGTTAAACGGAACCCAGACCACAACACTGGGATTCGAGTAAGTTAAATCCATTACTTCTTTCCATTCCCGGCGGAAGTTTTCTTCTGATTCAGCGCTGCGTTCCAGTTCTTTTCCATCAAAATAATTTCTGCGTTGCCATTCAGGGTGGGCGTCTCCGTTTGGCATATCCTGCCACACCAGGATACCTTCGCGGTCGCAGTGGTAATACCAGCGTGCCGGTTCCACTTTCACGTGCTTGCGAATCATGTTGAAACCGAAATCTTTTGTTTTTTTGATGTCATATAACAGTGCCTCGTCGGTTGGTGCCGTATAGAGGCCATCGGGCCACCATCCCTGGTCGAGCGGGCCAAAATGGAAATAATCCTTGTTATTGAGTTGCATTCTCACAATCCCGTTTTTATCGCGTGCAGTGGAAATCTTACGCATCCCAAAATAACTTTTCACTTTATCAACAGGCTTTCCGTCGCGCAAAACAGTAACTTTCATATCGTACAAAAACGGCGATTCGGGGCTCCAGAGTTTCGCATCGGGTACCGAAACCAGGACTTCCTGCCCGGCGGCGGCTTTGCCCGTACTTACCACATTTCCGTTTTCCAGAACTTTCACCTCGATAATATCTGTTAAAGAAGTTCCTTCAGTTGCAGCTTTAACCGTAATGTTTTCGCCGTCGATATTCGTAACCGTTTTCAGGTGGGTGATGTATGCTTTTTCAACCGGCTCAATCCAAACCGTTTGCCAGATACCGGTAACCGGAGTGTACCAGATTGACCGTGGATCTTCCACCTGTTTACCGCGAGGCTGAAACCCCTTGTCAGTCGGGTCCCATACTTTTACCATAAGTTTTTGTTCGCTGCTTTTGGAAAGGAAAGGGGTAATATTAAAACTGAAAGGGGTGTAGCCTCCTTTATGTGTGCCAACTTTGATGTTGTTCACCCAAACATCTGCTTTCCAGTCAACGGCACCAAAATTCAGCACTACATCTTTGTTTTTCCATTCAGAGGGGACTGTAAAAGTTCGTTCATACCAAAGTTCCTTGTTTTCGCCTACTCTTTTTTGCACACCAGACAAACTGGATTCAATAGCAAACGGAACCAAAATTTTTCCTTCTAAAGTAGCAGGTATATTTCCTCCGCGTTCCAAAATCGCATAACCCCACAGACCGTTGAGGTTTAACCATTGGGCTCGTTCCATTTGCGGACGCGGGTATTCGGGCAGGGGATTCGCCGGATTGACTTCTTCGGCCCATTGGGTTTTAATCTTGTTGCCGGCAGGTTGCCATGGTTGTGCATTCAAATTCATGGCATATATGCCAATAATGATAAAAAATAAAAAATCCTTTTTCATAACATATAAAATATATAATTGACTTATAAATAATTAATCTCAATTTTCCCAGTATCGTTTTTCATACTCACTTTCTGTATCGACCGGAACTCCCGGGTCATTTTGTGTTTTCATCCAGGCATCTAATGCATTCTGGTGTTTCTCCAGTTCACGCTCAAATATTGGGTTACCGGCAAGGTTATCAAACTGCTCTTTATCGGTCTCCACTGCATAAAATTCTTCGGCAGGGCGGTGGTAAAAACGTTCTACTAGGTATTTTTCACGGGTGCTGGTATTCGCTTTCTCTTTCCAGCGTTCCCACCATACTTCTCCATGGGCCCCTGCTTCGAGATGTTTTTCAAAATATATACTATCGGGCAATAAATTGCTTATATAATGATATTCACTGCTTATTACTGCTCTTATCGGATATGGTTTTCCCTCCGGCACATTATTATGCATACAGTAAACATATTTTCTGTGTTTCTCGTTTTTGCCCAGCAGGACATCCAGAAAACTCTTTCCTGAAACCGCCGGAACTTCTTCCCCTCCGGCAACATCGACAAAAGTAGGTGTAATATCAGCAAACTGAACCAGCGCCCCGGTTTCGGAACCCGGTTTTATTTTCCCGGGCCATTTTGCAATCAGTCCGGTATGGACACCCAAATCCCAGTTTGTCCATTTGCCCCCGCTAAACTGCCATCCCTGTTCTGTGGACAGCATGACCACTGTGTTGTTTGCATTACCTGTCTCTTCCAGGGTTTTAAGCACCTCGCCCACCTGGCGGTCAAAATAAGTAACTTCGGCGAGGTAACGCGAGTAAGCTTCCCTTACTTCGGGAGTATCGCCCAGGTGGGCCGGCAACTTCAATTCAGCCGGCGGATACGCTGATGCATCTCCCAATGTCCAAGGGGCATGTGGACTCGTAGAGCAGACAAATAAACAAAAGGGTTCGTCGTTTTTCTCTTCCATAAATCTTTTTATCCCTGTAATATCTTCTTTTTCTTCATTGGCCAACACACAATTTTCTTCAAATCCAGGCACATTTATATATGGAAATACTTCTTTGGGAGAAGCATGTTTTTTACCTGATATACCTACCCTGTATCCCAGGTCGGTGAGGTAATGAAAAATACTTTTTGTACCGGGTTTTGACCTGCCATGATTCCAGGCGCAACCGCTTTCCATCGGGTACAGCCCTGTGTATAATTCATGACGGGCAGGGACACACATCGCCATGCTCACATAAGCCCGGTTAAAAATCAATCCTTCATCGGCTAATTTGTCAATATTCGGGGTTTTGGCATTTTGTCCGCCAAAACAACCGATTTCGCTGTAGGTGCAATCATCGGCCATAATAAATAAGATGTTGGGTCGGGAGGTGGCAGAGTTCTCCGCAGATAAAACCGGAAAAGCAGTCCACATTAAAAATAGTATTACAAAAATTTTTTTCATCATTGACTTGATTAAAGTATCAGACTATTCTCCGGTATTTCCCGGCATATCTACCGGCATGGACCGGCGCCAGGCCAGAACTTTCCCGGCCATTACCCCGGCGAGTTCGGTATTTTGAGCAGCCAGATTCAATTTTTCTCCCGGGTCTTTTTTCAGGTTAAACAGTTTTATATCTGTTGAATCGGCATTTATTAGCAGTTTCCAGTCACCCTGGCGGATGGCTAGGTTGGGCGAACGAAATGCTTTGTTTCCCGGTTGTATTGAACCGCCCGGATTGCTGGCATACTCCCACATCAATGGCTGAGTGACTTTGACGGGGGTTCCAAGCAAGGCTTCACTTTTGTCCGTTCCGTCCAGGTTTTCAGGATACTTAATTCCCAACAGGGAGCACAACGAAGGAAATAAATCCATCGCAGCCAGCACCGTGGTGGAATCGGTCACTGCCACCGGTGTATGTCCTTTCCACCGAATAATGAAAGGCATCCTGATTCCGCCTTCATACAGGCTCCATTTACGTCCGTAAAATTCACCTGCAAACCCCGGCGGATAGAGTTCGCCCTTATAACCGGCCGGATACCTTTGCCTGTTGTAATAGTGCGGCCAGTCGGTAGGACCGTTGTCGCTGGTAAAAACTACAATGGTATTTCCCAGCAATCCCCGGTTCTCCAGCCCGCTCATAAACCTCCCTATCTGGTTGTCCAGTTCCCTGAGGACAGCGAAAAATTTTTGTTCCCAGGGATTTTCTGAATGTGCTTTATAATTTTCCCACATTGCCGAATCCGGAAGATGCGGATCGTGCACGTCGTTAGGACAAAGATTTACAAAGAAGGGCTTTCCGGGGTTACGGTCGATAAATGCCAAGGCACTGTCCACGTAAATTTCCGTTGACCGGTGTTTTTCGGCCCAGATAATATTTCCCCTGCCCAATTTGGCACTTTGTGCGCATAAATTGTCATTGGGAAAAAGTACCCGGTCTCCGATTCCCTCGAAGCTGACAAGAGACTTGTCGTATCCATATTCCGAGGGGTGCGGCACATCACCCAGGTCACGGCCTCCTCCCATGTGCCATTTGCCAAAATGGCCTGTGGCATAACCATTTTGTTTCAATTTGTGGGCAAAAAAAGGTACTTCAGGATTCAGATAGTCCGCCATTGCTCGATTGTTGTTCTGTTCGGAACTGGCAATATAGGAATGAATTCTGTGTCGCATGGGATAGGTGCCAGTATTTAATGCAACCCGCGAAGGAGAACAAATGGGTGAGTTTACGTAGAAATTGGTGAATTTAAGCCCCTCACCGGCTAAAGCGTCTATATTTGGCGTTTCGACAACCGGATTCCCAAAACAGGAAGGATCGGCGTACCCCATATCGTCAATGAATATGATTACAACATTTGGCTGTTCAGACTGTTTTGCTTTTGAACATCCTAAAAATGTTAAAAACATTAAAAAAATGATATACAATATTTTATGTTTTGCCATTTTATGAATATTTATTTTAAACTATTAAATGGCAGACATCGCTAAAAATAATGCCTGCCATTTAAGTATATATGTGGAACTAATAACCTTTATTTTGTTCTAATAAAGAATTGGCATCAACTGCCGATTGAGGAATAGGAAACCAAAGATGATTTTCTGTTGCATTGGAAATCCCTCTATTGTGGGCATATTCAATGAACTTCCCATTTCTTATCAGATCTCTTCTTCTTTTACCTTCATACCAGAATTCCCATCGTCGTTCCTTTAAAATTTGCTCTACAAGTGCCTCTCTTGTATCAAAATCAGCTAACTGAATATCTTCCAGTCCTGCCCTATTTCTTATTTGGTTAATCAAGTCTATTGATTCTGAATTTGGACCATTCAGTTGATTTAATGCCTCTGCCCTGGATAGTAAAATATCTGCATACCTGATCATTGGGACATCGTTACCATGTGCGTCACCTGATGCTTCAGGATCCGGTGGTTATTTTAATGCGCGTGTAGCATCTGAATAGTCCGTTAACAAGTTAACGATGTCTCCCGAGGTGTTAATGTACTTGGTAAGAATCCGTTTCCTTCTGTCATCATTTTCATCAAAACTGTAATAGAATTCATCATACAAGCGATACTGTGATGCATAGTTTGCCCACTTCTCGTTGACAACTCCTTCTAGGCCTCCATCAAGGCCTTCCTTGTAGCCCCAGGGCAAAGTGGTCGCTAAAAGGTTGTTTTTATTTCCTTGGTTGGCCAGTTTTGCTTTAACTAAAATAAACTCGCTGTTGTGTTCATTTTTAAGTGCAAACAGGTCGTAGTAATCTGGGAACAATTCAAATTCATTGCTTGAAATAATATCCTGGGCAACATTTGCACATTTTTGCCATTGCAATGTATTGAGGTACCATTTGCAGAGTAATGCCTGGGCTCCTCCACTATGTACACGACCATAGGCTGGCTCATCTCCGGGGTCTGGAAGATCCGGAATTACAGCCAATAACTCGGTCTCTACAAAAGTATAAAATTCTTCTTGTGTTGGTCTTGCAATTTCAAGTGGATCACTTTGGCTTTTCCTAATGGGTAACGGACCGTATTGATTCCATAACTGATAATATGCCCAAACTCTCAAGAATTTGGCTTCAGCAAATAACTGACTTTTATCTTGATCACTTGCAAAGTCAGAAACATTTTCGATACTCTCGATAATAATGTTAGCATCCCTAATCATCTGCCAATACTCAATCCAACAAAAAGCTTCCAGTCTACTTGAGGGATCCCACCTAAATCCTATTAGAGGAGCTGCAGTTCCGTTTTCACCACCTCCCGTTTGCCACAAAATATCGGCGGTCATTTCTTCTCTTTTGACAATATTTCTGGTTCTGGCAATATTACCATTCCTGGCATAAGCATCTGCGAGTACAGATTCCAATCCATTTTTTGTACTCAATAAATTGCTTGAGGCAAATTGTGATTGGACTGGTTCTTCCAAAATGTCTTCACATCCATGCAATACAAAAATTGCGATCAGCGTTAAAACTGATATTTTAAATTTATATAATAATTTCATTTTAAATTGCTTTTAAGTTAATATCATCAAAAATCAACCTTTATCCCAAATATTAAAATTTTTGCTGATGGATAGACATTGAAATCCATCCGGAAATTTGGATTATTATTTGGATTCACAGCTGGATCCAGTCCAATGTAATCAGTTAGCGTATAAAGGTTCTGTCCGGTAACATATACTTGTGCGGATTCAATGTTCCTGCTAATTCGAGGTAGATTATAACTGAGTCTGACTGTTTTTAGTCTTATGTACGAAGCGTCAAGTAAAGTTTGAGTATTTGCAACTCTACGACCAAATTTCAATGGATCAACAAATGAAGGGTATTCATTGGTTGGATTGTCGGGTGTCCAACGATTCAAATAAGGCTCAGCAAACTTGTTTCTTCTAAAGTTAATTGGAAAATAGTTGTCGATTAAGTTCCCATTCAACATATCAACACCTTCAACACCTTCAATAAACATGAACAAGCTAAAATCTTTATAGGAGAAAGTATTGCCCATCGACCATTGATAATCGGGAAATGAAGTTCCTAAAACTACCCTATCTTTATCAGTGATTACCTTATCTCCATCCTGATCTACATACTTTAAATCTCCTGGTTGGTAGTCTTCAGTAAACTGGCTAAAATCATCTCCTTCCTGCCATATTCCGTCAACTTCCCATCCATAATATGAATTAAGAGGTGATCCTGGTTTTATAATTGCTACCTGTGTAACATGAGTGTATCCTGCCCCAACAATAATCTCAGGAATTCCTCCCAAATCTTTAACCTCATTTTTCATAGTGGTAAATGTAAAGTCTGTTCTCCAGGTAAAATCTTTAGAAGTTACATTTACCGTGTTCAATGTTAGCTCAAATCCTTGATTATCAATACGACCAACGTTGGACAAGATACTGCTAAAACCCGTTGATTGTGGAATTGGCAAGTTTAGAAGCATATCAGTTGTTTTCTTTTTGAAATAATCAACACTTCCGCTCAACCTGCTATTAAATAATCCATAGTCTAAACCAATGTTAATTTGTTCCGTTGTTTCCCACTTTAGATCAGGATTTGGAATTCTCAACGGGGCAGTTCCTGTCACAGGGCTTTCATTCCAAATTGCCGTACCTCCTGATCCGAAAGTACTTAATGAAGGGAAATTTCCAATTTCCTGGTTACCTGTCTGGCCCCAGCTTGTTCGTACTTTCAAATTGCTGATATAATCCACTCCTTCCAAAAATTCTTCATTTGATATTTTCCAGGCAAGAGCCGTAGATGGGAAAAATCCAAATTTGTTGTTCTTACCAAAGCGGGAAGATCCATCTGCCCTTATCGTAGCAGTCAGCAGATATTTATCATTCAATGAATAGTTTATACGACCAATATAAGAAGCTAGCCTGTTACCGGTTAGGTAATTGCTAATATCAAAGGTTGATTGGTCTCCGATTCCTAGACTGTTTGCTTCCAGAGATTCATTAGGAAAGCCACTTGCTTGATTGCTAAGACCATTGGTGATAAAACGTTGGTAGGTTAGGCCTGCCATCGCACTTATAGCATGAATATCAAACGATTTGGTATAATGAACGGTACCTTCAACCAAGTAGTTACTTTTTTCTACATTCTGATTTGAAGCAATTCCTCCATTGTTCCTACCAGCTTTGGTCAGACTGGAAATAAAACTTTTGCGGCTCTCGTTTACAAAATCACCACCAATGTTCAGTTTTGCAAAAAGGGTTGGAGTGAAATGATACTCACCATACATTGAAGCCAAGATCCGGTTTGTATTTGATACCGAACTCATTCCTTCTGAAATGGCAACAGGATTATCCACTGTCAAAAATGGGGATAATGCATAACTGCCGTCTTCGTCAAAAACAGGTAATGTTGGATCAAAGTTATATGCTGCATACAAAGGACCTGCCCATTCATTAATTCCAAAACCGTTTGCAATGAAATTGTCTTTTGTGTATGTGCCGGTAGCATTAAAGCCAATATTGAATTTGTCTGAAAGCTCCGATTTTAGGTTAATTCTTGCTCCATACCTACTAAAGTCGGTATTCTTCATAATCCCTTCCTGGTTCATATAGTTTAGTGAGATATAGTAGGAAGTCGTTTTTGTCCCGCCTGAAAATGCCAGTTGGTGATCATGTACGATGGCATTTGCATTATTCAGTTCATCTTGCCAATCAGTTCCCTTTCCTCCATTGGCAATCTCTCCTACCAAAGATTCTTCACTGTCGCCTCCTTCAGCAATAATTTCGTTAATAACTTTTTTATAATCTTCAGCATTTAAAAGCTCTAGTTTCCTTGCTCTGTTCTGAACCCCCAGGTAACCTTGATAAGCGACTTTCATATTTTCATTTTTTCCTGATTTTGTTGTAATCAAGATAACACCGTTGGCACCTCTCGATCCATAAATAGCAGTTGCAGAAGCATCTTTTAATATTTCAATCGACTCAATATCTGAAGGGTTTATTGAAGCCAATGGACTTCTAGGACTTCTATTGTTTCCAAAAGCATTTATTGATCCGTTATTTACAGCCCTTGAATTATCAATTGGCAAACCATCGATTACATAAAGCGGACTGTTACCTGCATTTATTGAGCTTGCCCCCCTAATATTAATTGATATACCTCCACCTGGCTCTCCACTATTTTCGACAACATTTACACCTGCACTTTTCCCTATAAGTAGTTGGTCGACTGAAGTTGTTGCACCTTCTCGCAATTCATCTATTTTTACTGAAGAAACAGATCCTGTGATATCACTTTTTTTGACCACACCATATCCGATGGCAACTACTTCTTCAATCCCGATAGCATCTACTTGCATAGTTACATCAATAATTGTTTGATTTGCAACTTCAATCTCTTGGGTTTTCATCCCCACAAACGAAAACTGCAAAGTAGCATTTTCCGGAATGTTGGCTAAGGAATATTCTCCGTCGGAATTAGTAATTGTCCCTTGGGTTGTTCCTTTCACTACAACAGTAACACCTGGTAAGGTCTGTCCTGAAACATCGGTAACTGTACCTGAAACGGCGGGTTGTTGCTGCCGGTCAGCAAACAATTCCGCATTTCCGCCAACAGGAGTTAATACAATGTAACGGTCTTTGATTAAAAAGTCCACTTCTTCCTTACTGAACAACCGGGCCAAAATCTCATCTACCTTTTCTCTTTCGATTTCGACATCCACTTTTTTGGTTACATCGACTAACTCGCTGTTGTACAGAAAATAAAATTCGCTTTGATTTTGAATGGCAGACAACACCTCGCTGATGGTGGCATCGTTCATCGCCAGACTGATTGTTTTGGTTTGCGCATAGCTGCCGGTGGCAAAAACCTGGAAGGCGCTGATGAGTAGTATCAAAAACGTATTGCGCATAACAATTAGTTTTTTTCGGTGTTGCTTCAAAAGCAAACACAGTAGGTTTACAATTTTTTTCATAGTTTTACACTGTTTTAAATTATAGAATGATTTAAAAATTTCCCTGGGTCAAAACCCGTGGGTAACGATGGAAGGAAGTGTTCGCAGCGCTTCCTTCTTTTTTCATAAGAATTGATTTTTTAAGTTTCGTTTCGCATAGGCAATTATTTTTTGGTTATGGTTACAACTGAAGGGGAAAATTTTTTGGTTCCCTCGATGGGTTTTCCCACGGTATAGTTAATTTTTATTTCGGGAGAACTGATTTCCAGCAGTTCCAGCACGCGGTGCAGTGGCTCATTGTCGAAAGTAGTGGTAAACTTATACCGCTTTATTTCCTCATCGGCAATAACTACCTCTACGCCATACCACCGCTCCAGCATCCCGGCCAGTTCGGTCATCGGTGTGTCGTCCAAGATCATTACATTTTGGTGCCAGGCAATATATTTTTCTATATTGGTATTTTTACGGGCAAAAGTTTTATCTGTTTTGCTAAATTCCATAAAATCATTGGGGTTCAGTTCGCAAAACTTCATTTTTCCCTCATCCCCGGCAAACCGGAATTTTACTTTCCCTTCTTTCAGTGCCACTTGTATTTGCTCTGTTTGCGGATATGCGTTTACATTAAACTGTGTACCCAAAACTTCTACTTCAGTATCTCCGGCCACTACCACAAAAGGCAATTGTTCATTTTTGGCCACATCGAAAAACGCTTCGCCGGCAAGTTCCACTTCCCGGTTTTCGCGGGTAAACGGAATGCTGTATTTTACCTCGCTTCCTGCATTGAGCCACAAATTGGAACCATCGGGCAGTACCACTTGCGAACGCATCCCCATCGGACTTTGAATTTTCTGCCAGGTAATTTCGTTTTGCGCCATTTCAACAGGCGCTTTATTCGTTTCCTGAAAAAAGAGGGTCCAGATGGTAAAAGCAAGCAATGGCAGGGTAAGTACTGCTGCAATGCGGGTAAGCGAGGTAAAAATGCCGGTTGTTTTGTTTCCCTTGTTGATTTTGCTGCTTACTGTGCGATAAGCTTTGTCAACATCCACCGTAGCGGTTTGGTCAATTAACTTTGCCGCTTCCAGTTTTTTATCGAAGGATGTTAATCCTTTCCGGTATTCAATTAAATTTTTGAAATTGGGTTCGAATTTTTTATGTTGCCTATTTTTATTCATTCAATTTTTTTCTGTTGTATTCACCAAATTTAGACTGGTTTACTGATTATACAATCCGGAAAGGAAAAACACGTAGAAGAAAAATGAAAAAACTTAAAACAACAGCAACATAAACATGTAATCTTTCAACTCTTCCCTTAAAATTTTCAGGGCATTGGAAATTTGGGTTTCCACGGTACGTTTGGAAATATTCAGTTCTCCTGCAATTTCGTCATTGGAAAAGCCTTTGAACCGGCTTAGTGTAAAAATTTCGTTGATGCGGGGCGGTAGTTTTTCAAATGCTAATTTGATGCGTGATTGCAGCTCTGATTCAACAAACAAGTCGGGTTGGTAAAGACGGTCGGATTCAACCATGTCCCGAAGTTCTTCCCGCACTTTTTCGCTGATTTTTTCTTTTTTCAGGACATTCAGCGCCCGGTTTTTAACCGAGGTAAAAAAGTAACTTTTCAGCGACTCTGTATTTTTGATTTTTCTCCGGCCAAACCATAGTTTCACAAAAAAATCCTGGACAATTTCTTCGGCCTCTGTAGAATCAATCACTATTTGGGAAGCGAATGTTACCAACCCCGGATAATAGAAACGAAACAGCAATTCAAAGGCCGTCTGGTCGCCGTTAATGAGTCGCTGTATCAAAGTTTCTTCCTTTATTCCATTGATAACAGACATACTGTAAATGTAGAAAATAATTTAATACCTCGCTACCAGTGGCATTTTCCTTCCAAAACCGAACGCTTTTGAACTGACCCGCAAAATGGGTGCTGCCTGGAATCGTTTGTATTCATTTATATTTACCATACGAATCACCCGGTTGACTTCTTTTTCATCAAACCCTTTGGCAATGATTTCCTGCGGCGACTGGTTCAACTCAATAAAACTGAACAGGATTTCATCAAGAACCGAATAATCAGGCAGCGAATCGGTGTCTTTCTGATCGGGGCGCAATTCGGCAGACGGCGGTTTGGTAATGGTATTTTCAGGAATGATTTCACCGTGGGCATTCATAAAACGGGCCATTTGAAACACGTCGGTTTTATACACATCGCCCAAAACAGCCAGGCCGCCGTTCATATCGCCGTACAGCGTTCCGTAGCCCACAGCACACTCGCTTTTGTTTGTGGTATTTAAAAGAATGTGACCGAATTTGTTGGAGACGGCCATTACAAAAACCCCGCGAGCTCGCGCCTGTATATTTTCCTCAGTAACATCCGGATTAGTTCCTTCGAAAAGCGGGGCCAGTTCTTTTTCGAATTCATCCACGGCATTTTGAATTTTGATGATGTCATACTGGATTCCCAGGTTTTCGGCCAGTTGTCGGGCATCGTCCACACTGTGCCCCGACGAATATTTTGAAGGCATGAGCAGCACGCGCACATTTTCTGGCCCGAGCGCTTCAACAGCCAAAACTGCGGTTACTGCCGAGTCGATTCCCCCCGACAAGCCAAGCGTGGCCTGTTTGAATCCCATTTTTCGAAAATAATCGCGCAACCCCAAAACCAGTGCATCATGAATTTTCTCAATATGATCTGCTTTTGGCTGAACTTCCGGTTCTCCCAATTCTTGAGTATCCACAATCAGAAAATCCTCCTCGAAATATTTCAGCTCTTTCACAATTTCCCCCTGTTCATTGATAAAAACCGAGCCTCCGTCAAAAATCAACTCAGTCTGGGCACCGATTTGGTTCACATAAAAAATGGGTGTATTGAACCTTTTCGCTTTAGACACCAGCACATCTTTACGCCAGCTTTCCTGGTTGTACGAAAAAGGCGATGCAGAAATATTGACTACAAAGTCGGGCCGCAGTTTTGCCAATTCTTCCATAGGCGAAACACGATAAAGTTTATTTTTACCGAATTCGTTGGCGGTGGGTTGCTCATCCCACAAATCTTCGCAAATAGTTACGGCAATTTTTTCGCCTTTGTATTCCACCACGTTAAATTCCTGGTTCGGCTCAAAATGGCGGTATTCATCAAAAATATCGTAGGTGGGCAGCAATGTTTTGTTGTGCACCGACCGGATTTTTCCATCTGTTAGAAAGAATGCCGCGTTGTATAGTGTTTTCCCCTCTTCGTTTTCATTGATACGGGGGGCGCCCACAATGGCTGCAATGTTGTTGCAAGAGGCCGCTATTTGTTTTACTCTTTCTTCGGCTTTTCGGATGAATTCCTTCTTTTCAAGCAAATCGTGCGGATAATAACCCGTTACCGATAATTCAGAAAAAACAACAAGATCAGCTCCTGCATTTTTTGCCTTTTCGATGGTTTCAATAATTTTGACGGCGTTCCCCTCAAAATCGCCAATTATGTAATTTAACTGAGCCAGTGTAACTTTCATAAAAAGAGTTTAAAAATAAATGTGTAATGTGCAAATGTCTTATTTTTGGGACAATTTCGCAATAAATTTTGTACAAGAGCGTAATGAATTGAAATGAAAACAATGAAACACAAAACATATTTTATAATCCTGCTATCTGTAATCTTCTTTGCCTCCTGTAGCCGCAATCCTTTGAAAGTGGATATTTCGGGAATAGAGACCGAGGTTGAGGTTGTGCGTTTCGACCAGGATCTTTTTGAATTGCCCTTGCAAGATACCCTGGCTGAATTAACTGCCCTGAGAAACAAAAATCCGGAGTTTTTCGATCTGTTCACCTGGAAAGTAATTGGTGTGGGTGGAATTGAAGAGGAACATTTCCCGGAAATTATGGGCGAATTCCTCACCGATACCATGATTGTGAATGTAAAAACCTTAGTGGAAAAAGAATCTTCAGACTTTGAAAAAACAGAGGAGGAGCTAATTACAGCATTCAAATATTTCCATTATCATTTTCCGGACAAAGAACTGCCAACAATTTTTACAACCATTTCGGGCTTTAATCAATCGGTTTTTACAGCGGAAGAAATAATCGGAATCAGCCTTGATAAATACCTGGGACGTGATTGCAGCTATTACCAAAAATTAAGCAATGTGCCGCTTTACAAGGTAAAAAATATGCATAAAAAGAAATTGGTATCGGATGTAGCTTATGCGTGGGGACTGACTGAGTTTGACGATCCACACGGAACCACAACAGTCCTCGACAATATTGTCCACCAGGGAAAACTGATGTATTTTGTTGATGCCATGCTCCCCGAAATGCACGATTCGCTGAAAATAGGTTATACTTCAGAACAACTACAATGGTGCAAAAGCAACGAACCGCAAATGTGGAATTTTCTGATAGAAAACGAGATGCTCTATTCCAACAAACGGATGGATATTTTGCGCTACATCAACGACGGGCCCTATACAACCGGTTTTCCAACAGAGTCGCCTGCACGTGCCGGAATCTGGATTGGCTGGCAAATTGTTCGAAAATATATGGATAAATTTGAGGAAGTTACGTTGGCACAATTAATGGCAAACACCAATTACCAGGAGATTCTGAATGACTCGGGCTACTACCCTGAATAGATCAAAAAAGGACATGCTATAAAAACATGCCCTTTTGAAATGAAAAAATTAGAAAAATTAACAATTCTATAATTCCCTGATTTTAATATTTTTATACCAAACAGCATCACCGTGATCCTGTAGTGCAATATAGCCTTCTTTAGCTACATTGGCCCAATCCGGGTTCAATTCAGGAAACTTTGAATCAGCAACCAGTTCGTTCCAGTCGTCGGTCCAAAGGTGATATTCCAGCACAGTTTCGCCATTTTGTTTGTGAACCACAGTGCCATCGTAAACCAGGATTTCGGCTGAATTCCATTCACCTGCAGGTTTTGTGTTCTGCGGATCGGCAGGAATCAAGTCGTACAACGAAGCCGATTGACGGTTGCCATTTTCTCCGAGCATGGCATCAGGATGTCTTTCGTTATCCAGCACCTGAAATTCGGGAGCCGTTTTCCAAATCGGGTCACCTTCAACTTCCTGGCCAAGATAGAATACACCTGAATTACCACCTTCAGAAATTTTCCAGTCGAACTTCAATACAAAATTCGAAAATTTCTGTTCGTACAAAATGTCGCCACCATCTTCGGCACCGGCTTCTCCCTGTCCTGACTCCTTGCAGTGCAAAGTTCCGTCAACCACTTCCCAGCCTGCCGGAAAATGATCTTTATTAACACCACGCCAGCCTTCGCTGGTTTCACCATCAAACAACAACATCCAGCCCTCTTCTTGCTCAGCCCCTGTTAATTCATTAGGACCGGCTGCTTCTTCTACTGTCGCCTGTTTTTCGCTGTCAGCTGAACTGTCATCGGATTTTTTCTGGCCTCCGGTGCATGAAACAGCGAATAAAAAAGTAACTACCATTAGTAACGAAAAATAATTTTTCATTTTCAATTTTCTTTTATTTGTTTATTAATAGATTGAATTCTCGCTCATCAAAAAATTATTAGGGTGACTGGAAAAATAATATATAATTCACCCTTAAATAATTAACAATATACACTAATTGTGCTATACAAAATTAATAATTTCCAAATTTCTTTCGTAATTTCGGTATCATATTTCTTTTGAAACATGAGTATAATTTAATTTGAAACCATGGAATCTGAAAGTAAACCAAAAAAAATTGGCATTTTAACAGCCGGTGGCGATTGTCCCGGACTTAACGCAGCCATAAGAGGAGTTGGCAAAACGGCTATTGTGGAGTACGGAATGGAAGTTTACGGTTTTAACGCCGGCTATCTGGGTTTAATTGAGAATGATTACATAAAGTTAAGCGAATCGCAGCTCTCGGGTATTCTTACTGAAGGCGGAACCATTCTCGGAACTTCGCGCGAGAAACCCTACAAAATGGTGAAAAAAGGGAAAACGAAAAACCCTGAAAAACCAAAAAAAATAAAAAAAACATACGAAAAACTTGGGCTCGACTGCGTGGTTTGCATTGGCGGAAACGGAACCATGAAAACCGCCAATATGCTGGCACAGGAAGGAATTAACGTTATCGGCATCCCGAAAACCATCGACAACGATGTGTGGGGAACCGATGTAACTTTTGGTTTCGACTCGGCAGTACAGGTGGCTACGGAAGCAGTGGACCGGTTGCACACCACAGCCAACTCGCACCAGCGGGTTATGATTATTGAAGTGATGGGGCACCACGCCGGCTGGCTGGCACTCTACTCAGGTTTGGCTGGTGGCGGCGATATTATTCTGATTCCGGAAGTTCCGTACAACATCCGGTCGGTATGCAAAAAAATTGAAAAACGTTACGAAAACAAAAAACCATATTCCATTGTGGTTGTAGCCGAGGGGATTGACCACCCGAAAGGAAAATCGGCAGCAGCACACATTGGTGAAGCCATTCATACTTATACCGAAATTGAAACCCGCGAAACAGTACTTGGTTATGTTCAGCGGGGTGGCAGCCCAACTCCAATGGATCGGATTTTGGCCACACAGTACGGTTCTTACGCCGCACAGTGCATTGCCGATGGTTGTTTTGGCACGATGGTAGCCATGAACAAAAACGAACTCACTACAATCCCGCTTTCTGAAGTAGGCGGTAATTTACGGTTAGTTGACGAAGAGCACCCGCTAATTGTAAAAGCACGGAGAATGGGAGTTTCGTTTGGGGATGAGTATTTGAATGAATAAACAAAATTTTCAGAGTGCCAGGTGCACCAGCATTTTGGTTTCAAAAAATTCCTCTTCGAAATAATCAGAAAGATGCTGAATAAAAATCTGTTTGCGGAAAGGTTTAATCTCTTTGGTTAAATCGCCGCCCTTCAGGTACAAGATGCCGTTTGGTAAGGCATTTTGCTGTTTCAGCGAAATATTTTTTCGAACCCAGCTTACAAATTCAGGCATGCGCGTTACGGCACGGCTCACCACAAAATTATATTTGGTTTTTAGCTGCTCCACGCGGATTTGCTCGGCCGTTACATTTTCCAGGCCCAGACTTTCTGCCACCGCTTTCACCACTTTTATTTTTTTACCGATGGAATCCACCAGGTGAAAATTGACATGTGGAAAAAATATGGCCAGCGGAATTCCGGGAAATCCACCCCCGGTGCCCACATCCAAAATTTCAGAACCAGGGGTAAAATGAATAAGTTTTGCGATGGCCAGCGAGTGCAACACGTGCCGCTCATAAAATTCAGAAAAATCTTTTCGCGAAATCACATTTATTTTAGAATTCCAGTCGGCGTAAAGTGGTTCCAGTTGTGTAAAAAGCTCGATTTGTTCCGGCGTCAAATCAGGAAAATACTTCAGAATAATATCCATTTTGTTTGTCATGCGTTACGGCTCATCTCGGTGTTTTCAATCATTTTAAACAACATTTCGCGCGCCCTGAAAAGCTGGGCTTTAACGGTGCCCAGCGGAAGGCCCAGTTCTTTGGCAATTTCTTCGTATGAATATTCGCGAAAATAACGCAGCTCCACTAGCATCCGGTATCGGGGTTTCAACCTTCTTACAATGCGGTGAAGCAAAATGGCTTTTTGTTGCCTGATGAGTTTTTCCTCGGGATCGGGTTCTTTCGATTTCAATCTCACTGCCTCGTTGTTTTGGCCGGATTCGTTATTTTCTATGGTAACATAAGTTCCTTTTTTGCGGCGCAAGAAATCGATACAGTTGTTTGATGCAATTTTAAAAAGCCATGTGCTAAACGCATAGGTGGGAGAATACTGATGAATATTTTTGAACGCTTTACCAAATGCCTCGAGGGTGAGATCTTCCGCATCGTTCCGGTTATTTACCATTTTGAGCAACATAAAATAAATGGCATCTTTGTAACGCCCAAGCAACCGTGTGAACGCTTTCTCGTCGCCATCCAGCGCTTTTTGCACGAGTTCGTAGTCACGGAGTGCCTTTTCTGACAAATTTACTTTTTGCTCTTCCATTTTTGGTTGCCTCTGTGTAAATATAAATATCCCTGGTAACCTAATTTCAAGTAAGGCATAATTAAAGCATACACTAACGAAGATAAGAATAATTTACTTTCATTCAAATGTTTCAGGGATATTTTTATGATAAACGAAAACGCTGCGAAATAAACAATTAACAAGAAAGAAAACACCGGCCACAAATCAACAAACAGGAAAAGCAATAGAATTGCAAACGGTAGAAACACCAGTGCTAAAGTCTTTTCGAAAAAAAGGACCAGTCTTTTCCCAAAAGGTAAATAGTTTCGTATATGCATTTCTTTTTTCAGTAAATCAGTGAAATGACTGCATGTTACCGGCAACTCCTTTTTTATTGCAGTTGAGTGAGTGAAGTTAATTTCCGTATTATTTTTAGTAATAAATGTATTGATTACCAGCTCCAGGTTAGCAAAAGGCTCTTTCACTTTCGGGCCAAAACCGCCTGCCTCAAAATACCTGGATTTACGGAAGGCAACATTCTCTTCGAAATTGATAAACGACAGGCCGTTCAATATAAAACCGAAACTTTTTAACTGCTGAAAGAAACATTCGGAACGGTAAAGCCGATTAAAAAATTTACCTGTGTCAACAAGATTGGAATAGTTCACTACAACATTCTTATCTTTTCCACTGAAAGAAGAAACCACCTCTGCCCAATTTTCTCCTGTGGAAGAAATTTCAGGTGGAATTACCATTGCCCATTCATGCCGGGCTGCTTTCAATGCAATATTCCGGGCCATTTTTTCTGAATAACGGGTTTCCTGAGGCAATGAAGAAATTCTCAGATTGTTACAATTTATTTTAAAAATCCCTACTACTGAAAGCGAATTATCCTGCGAAAAATCGTCAACGGCAATAACTTCGGAATCCGGTTTGACTGATGCCAACAACGGAGCCAAATTCTTTTCCAGGTTTTTCTCTTCATTTCTAAAAGCCAATAGCAATGAAACGGGGGAATGACCAATTCGTTCAGGTTTTTTCAGCAACAAAACCCTGCCCGTAAATAAAAAAAGATAAATTATCCTCAACAGATAAATACCAAAAAATATACTAATAACTACCCACTCATATAAATGGAAACGGGCAATAGCAGCTAACAATGATTCAACCATTATGAAAAAATAACAGGGTAAAAATACGTCGCGCCAAAAATGGAAACATTACGTACAATTTCAAAATATTTCTTTCGAAAATAACAGCAATTTGTTCAAATTTTGAATTAGGATTAATTAACACCTTCAACCCAATCCAATTCAGGTTCAATTCGTGCAGAATGGCTATATTTGCCATCTTGAAAATAGGTTATGAAATTTAAGGTTACAGCAACAACAAGCAATTCAAGAGCAAGGGCAGGTGTTATTACCACTGATCACGGTACTATTGAAACGCCAATTTTCATGCCTGTGGGCACAGCAGGTTCAGTAAAAGGAATCCACTCCCGCGATTTACAGGAAGACATAAAAGCACAAATAATTTTAGGCAACACGTATCACCTTTACCTCCGCCCGGGGATTGAAGTAATTGAAAAAGCCGGAGGGCTGCACAAATTCAACCGCTGGAACGGTCCGATATTAACCGACAGCGGGGGTTACCAGGTTTTTTCGCTGGGCGACATCCGCAAGCTCACCGAGGAAGGTGCCCGGTTTCAGTCGCACATCGACGGATCATACCATAGTTTCACACCCGAAAATGTAATCGACATACAGCGATCAATTGGGGCCGATATCATGATGGCATTTGATGAATGCACTCCCGGAGATGCCGATTATGCTTATGCAAAAAAATCGCTCGAGCTAACCCAGCGCTGGCTCGACCGCTGTATTAACCAATTTGAAAACACTCAGTCCAAATACGGATACAGCCAAACGCTTTTCCCAATTGTTCAGGGAAATACTTTTGCTGATTTACGACAAAAAGCCGTTGCTCATGTTATATCGCATAATGCCGACGGTTATGCCATCGGAGGCCTGTCGGTTGGAGAACCGGAAGAAGCCATGTACGAAATGACCGAAATTTGCACGGCCGACCTCCCTGAAGACAAACCGCGGTACCTGATGGGAGTGGGCACTCCAATAAACATTTTGGAAGGTATTGACAGGGGAGTTGATATGTTCGACTGCGTTATGCCAACTCGCAACGGCCGTAACGGAATGCTTTTTACATCGGATGGAATCATCAACATAAGAAATAAAAAATGGCAAAACGACCACTCGCCTGTCGATGAAAATGGCACTTCCTTTGTTGATCAATATTCAAAAGCTTATTTAAGGCACCTGATTATTTCAAACGAAATGCTCGGGGCACAAATAGCCAGCCAACACAACCTTGCATTCTATTTATGGCTCGTAAAAACTGCCCGTCAAAAAATTGCAGAGGGTGGGTTCAGGGCCTGGAAAGAAGAAATGACAGAACGATTAAAAGAAAGATTGTAGGAGGTAATGAAACTTTATAAAACCATCGACATATACATAACCAAAAAGTTTCTGGGAACTTTTTTTTATGCTATTACTTTAATACTTAGCATTGCCGTGGTTTTCGACATGTCAGAAAATCTTGACGAATTTTTGTCGAAAGATATTCCCTGGTCAACCATTATTTCAGAATATTACCTGAACTTTATTCCCTATTTCGCCAATCTTTTTAGTCCGCTGTTCACATTTATCGCAGTAATATATTTTACATCGAAAATGGCATACAACACCGAAATTATTGCCATTCTAAGTAGCGGGGTTTCATACCGCCGGTTAATGCGGCCTTACATGGTTTCTGCATTTATTCTTGCCGCTTTTTCGTTTACGCTAGGGAATTATATAATTCCACCCGCCAACCGGACAATGAATGAATTCCGGCAATTTTATATTGACAACAACAGACAAACCATTTCGAGCGAACGAAATATCCACAGGCAGATTGAGCCCGGCGTTTTTATTTACATGCAGAGTTTTAATGCAAACTACGTGGGGTACCGGTTCACACTCGAACGTTTTGAGGATTCCAAACTGGTAGAAAAACTTACGGCAGATAACATTAGATGGGACGAAGAAACAGGCAAATGGGTTATTAACAACTGGTGGAAAAGAACCATTTATGAAGACCACGAAGAATTTGAAAAGGGCTACCGGCTCGATACAACACTTAACATGACACCAGAAGATTACAAAGTGATGAAAAACGAAATGGAAAATTTCACTACCCCGGCACTGAAAAAAGAAATTTCAAAAATGAAATTGAGAGGAGTGAACACGGTAGAATGGGAAATTGAAAGGCACAAGCGATTAGCCGGACCTTTTTCTGCCTTTATTCTTACAATAATTGGAGTCGGGCTTGCTTCACGTAAAATAAAAGGCGGACTGGGATTACACCTTGGACTGGGATTGCTGCTCAGTTTCTCCTATATTTTATTCTTACAGGTTTCTACAGTTTTTGCAATAAGCGGGAACACATCCCCTTTCATTGCTGTGTGGATTCCCAACCTGGGGTACAGTATTATTGCGTTCTTCGTATTCCGCTGGGCAGCAAGATAATTGATTTCCATTTTTGCATAAATACATAAACTTATCCTGTTCCCGGCAACGAGTTGAATTACGTTTCAATTTTAATCATTCAAACTTTACGTATAATAATTCGATTCGTATTGTATCATTGGCAGGTAATTTACGTAATGCAAAACAGCTATTAAGGCTGCCAACTGAAAAAATTTATAATTTTGTCGCGATTAATAAAGAAAACGCCCTGTTGAAAAAGGGAATTTTAAATTTAAAATCAAACTTTATGTCATTAAGAAGTAACGTTCTTGATCTTCGGAAAAGAAAAAGGGAAGTTCAAAAAGGCGGTGGCGACAAGGCCATCGAGAAACAGGCTAAAATGGGTAAATTAACTGCCCGTGAACGTATCCTGGCCCTTTTGGATAAAAATTCCTTTCACGAATACGACCTGTTTGTGGAACACAGCGCCAAAGATTTCGGCATGGAATCTAAAATATTACATGGCGATGGCGTGATTATCGGAACAGGAACCATTTACAACAAGCCGATATGTATTTTCGCCCAGGATTTCACTGTAGCCGGTGGCTCGCTGGGGATGATGCACGCCAGGAAAATAACCAAGATTATGGATCACGCCCTGAAAATGCGTGTCCCATTAATTGGAATTAACGACTCGGGAGGCGCCCGTATTCAGGAAGGTGTAAATTCACTTGCCGGATATGGTGAAATTTTCTTCCGAAATACCCTGGCTTCCGGTGTAATTCCTCAGATTTCGGTAATTCTTGGTCCCTGTGCAGGCGGGGCGGTATATTCACCCGCGCTAACCGATTTTGTTTTTGTGGTTGAAAACATCTCAAAAATGTTTATTACCGGACCAAGTGTAATAAAATCGGTGCTGGGCGAAGAAATCACAATGGAAGAACTTGGCGGGGCCCGCGTTCATGCCGAACTTACAGGTAATGCTCATTTCTTCTCAACCAGCGAACTGGAATGTTTCGAGCAGATAAAAAAACTAATCAGCTACATTCCGAGAAATAACGGAACAAAAGCATTGCCTTTCCCGCCAAAACCCCCCAAAAAAGGGAAGAAAATTGAAGACATTGTTCCTGGCGATCCCCGCATTCCGTACGATGTTCGTGACATCATAAAAAGTGTTACCGACAGTTCTGAATTCTTCGAAATTATGGAAAGCTTTGCCCCGAACATTGTTATTGGATTTGGACGAATGGAAGGTGATACCGTTGGGTTTGTTGCCAACCAGCCCATGGTTTTGGCCGGCGTACTCGATACCGACAGCTCCGACAAAGCAGGTCGTTTTATCCGGTATTGCGATGCATTTAACATTCCCATCGTCACACTCGAAGACTTGCCGGGATATTTGCCCGGAGTTGACCAGGAACATGCCGGGGTAATCCGCCACGGAGCAAAAATATTGTATGCCTATAGTGAAGCCACTGTGCCAAAGGTTACCGTTATTTTGCGGAAAGCTTATGGTGGTGGGTACATTGCAATGAACTCTCGCCACCTGCGCGCCGATTTTGTTTTTGCATGGCCAACTGCCGAAATTGCAGTAATGGGCCCCGAAGGGGCAGCCAATATTGTTTTCCGCAAAGAAATATCGGAAGCGGAAAACCCTGAAGAGGTGCGACAGGAAAAAATTCAGGAATACAAGAAAAAATTCGCCAACCCTTATGTTGCAGCAGCCCAGGGATATATTGACGAGGTTATTGAACCGAAAGAAACAAGGGGCAGAATTTTGCACGCGATGAAAGTTTCGGAAAACAAAAGCATTGCCCTGCCCCGGAAGAAGCATGGTATTCCTCCATTTTAAACTAAAACATTACTGGCATGACAAAAGAGAAAAAAGAATTAAAAAGTTTAGTGGTTCAGGGCACGGTTTATCAAACCAATTTAACCTGGAAATTCGAAAACAGGGTGAAATGGGAAACACCAAATCCTAACTACATTTATTCGTTTATACCCGGTACAGTTATTGACATTTTTGTGAAACCGAAAGAAAAAGTAAAAGAAGGGGAAACCCTGTTGTTGCTCGAAGCAATGAAAATGCAAAACCAGGTACGGATGCCTTTCGACGGACAAATTGTAAAAATCCACATTAAGAAAGACCAGGTAATACCTAAAAAATACCTGATGCTTGAAATTAAACCACTAAAATTAAAGTAGTTTAAAAATAGAATTACGCTAATAATTCAAAACCGTGCAATTCATTTTGTGCGGTTTTTTATTTTTAAAATGATTAGTTTTATAGAAATGAAATCGCTGTTTTTGTATTGCATCATTTTTAATTTGGCAATGTATGGTTCATTTGCCCAGGAAAATTCATGCATCAAATCAACCGAAGGCACAGACTTCTGGTTTGGATTTATGGAAAGCCGTCATTACCAGGAAGACCACTACCTCGAAGTAACCGTTACCGCCCGCGAAACAACTACTTTTCAAATCACTTACGGACGAGACGAAATTCCCATAAACGGCAACTACCAGGTGCAGGCCAACAGCTCAATGCAGGTCGAAATCCCATGGGATAAACTGGAAGTAATTGGGTCGGAAAACACTGAAAATAAAGGCATTCACCTGACATCGGAAAAACCGGTGAATGTGTATGCACTCAACTGGAGCCTCAACTCAGCAGATGTGGCAGCCATTTATCCTGTTCCATCTCTTGGTAAAGAATATTTTGCCATGTGCTACTATCCCAGCATCGACCTTTCCGACCCTGAAGAAGGAAACGGCCGCAACAGCGAATTTCTGGTTGTTGCCGCATTTGATTCAACAGCTGTTAATATAACTCCGTCGAAAGTAACCGACCAGTTGAAACCGAGAGACTCTACATTTTCTGTCATTCTGAATAAAGGAGAAGTGTACCAGCTACAATCCGAAAATGAAGCAGGCACCAGCCAGTCGGGCCAGGGAGATTTGACAGGCAGCTACATCGAAGCAGATAAACCTGTCGCCTTTTATTCGGGGTCATTAAGCACACAAGTACCCTCGGGAAAATGCTGCTGGGAACATCTATACGAGCAAATCCCCCCGGTTCATTCCTGGGGGCTCGAATATTATGCTGTCCCGCTAAAATCGCGCGAACAGGATCGATACCGTATTCTGGCCGCGCAAAACAATACCACGGTTCAAATCTCGGGCAGAAGTCCCTTTACTCTCAACCGGGGCGAATTTGAGGAAGCTGTATTTTTTAATTCCGACCCCCCGAAAAGGATTCTGGCCGATAAACCGGTGCTGGTGGCACAATACAGCCAGTCGAGAGATGTGGACAGTACATTTACCGGCGGCTATGGCGACCCTTTCATGATTATTTTAAGCCCGGTCAACCAGTCGTTAAAAAAAGCAAATTTTGTGGCATACAATTCACCCGACCTTGAATTTGAGGATTTCGTTTACGAAGGCATCAAAAATTATTTTGTCAATATACTTACGCCAACCAACCAAACGGAAAATATCAGGGTTAACAACCAATCTGTTCAAAATGAGTTCCGGGAGTTTCCGAAAGGTAATTACTCGTACGCACAAATTGAAATATCAAACGGTTCACACCAAATTGAAAGCACCGGCGGCGAAGACGGTTTTTTGGCCTACGTTTACGGTTTTGGCGGCATCGAGTCGTACGGATACAGCGCGGGTTCAAACTTAAACCTGACACTGGATATTGGAGAAAGCCCCTGGTTTGAAAGCGATACAATTATGCTTTGCTATGGTGAAACCCGTACGCTGGATGCCGGCCCCTGGTTCGATTCTTACACGTGGAACACAGGCGAAACCACACAAAAAATTTCTATTAGTGAAGCAGGAAAATATTCAGTAAGAACAACCACCACAGAAGGTTGTGTGCTCGAAGATTCGGTAATGGTTTTGGTTAACCGGCCAGTTACAATCGATTTGGGTGAGGACGACACCGGGTGCCAGCCCTATTCCATTGAACTGGAAGGGACTGAAAGCTTTGAACGCTATATTTGGCAGAATGAATCGGGCGATACGCTGTCAACTTCTCAAAAAATAATGGCAAACGAAACCGGAGAATACCAGGTTACGGTATTCGACGAATTTAACTGCCCGGGTTATGATACCATGCAACTGGTGGTTTTTCCTGTTCCTGAAGTTGAATTTTCCGGACCTGAGCTCGTCTGCGGAGAAAAATCAGCCCGGCTAACTGTTTCGCTAACCGGAACACAAGATTCAATATGGAAAATCGAGAACAATTTTAACTGGAATGCCGTTAACTCCTCGCTGGTTTTTCCGAAAACCACCCGCACCTCGGCTGTTGTGGAGGTGAGTGAGTGGGGTGAATATGAAATTTACTACCGGCTGCAAACCATTGACGGATGCGAAAAAACCGACACGTTTGAAATGAGTTTTTACCCACGCACAACAACCGATTTCGATTTTATTACTGAAGCGCGTGAAGGTTGTCAGCCATTTTATGCAGAAGTTGTGGCCACACCTCAAAATTCAGAACTTAATTATTTCTGGATAACCGATGCAGAACCCTATCCTGCCGGGAACCAAAATCAATTCATTTATGATGAACCGGGGCAATACGATGTGGGGCTAATTGCACAATCTGCTGAAACCGGCTGTGCCGATACGCTTATAAAAACCAACTGGATTACCGTACATGTTAAACCCAAAGCCGCCTTTGAAGTGGATTACCCCGTGGCATTAACCGAAAATGCCCGGATTTCGTTTACCAACCTTTCGGAAAATGCTGATTATTTTTCATGGAATTTTGGTGATGGAGCGGGTTCCGACCAACTCAACCCTGTTCATACGTATTCAGCTCCGGGCGAGTATAATTCGCAGTTAATTGCTGAAACGCAATTTGGATGCACAGACACCGCAGCGCAAAAGATAACCATACTTCAGTCACCCAACCAGTTCCCCAATGCTTTTCGTCCCAACAGCCCAATAGAAGAAAACCGGACTTTCATGCCATTGAAAACCGGGGTTGACGAAACAAGGTTCCACCTGAAAATTTACAACCGCTGGGGCGAACTAGTTTTCGAAACCAATTCGCCCGATAATCCGTGGAAAGGTGAAAAGCAAAACGGGCAGTCTGTACCGGCAGGTAATTATGTGTGGATTGCAAACTATTTCGACATTCAGGGAATTGAACACCAGAAAAAAGGACAAGTGCTTTTAATCAGGTAAAAATGTACTATTTTCGATTAAAATGATTCATCTCCGGAATTAAAGAAAGGCAGATGCACATTTTTATTCTCTTTCAATAAAAAAGCAAAGGTTATTTCACTTGAACCGCCTGAATCGCCCCATAAACCGGAAACAGTAACATCGTAACTATAAGTTAACTGCCACCTGTTTTTTGAGAAGCCAACCTGAAGAATTACAGCATCATACTGAATTCCAATATTCTGCCTGAACCACAAACCTGCAGAAATACTGTTTCGTGTTACCATTAAACCGTAATTAACCTGACTGAAAACCGCTTGCTTTTGCACTACCAAATGAGGTGAAAGTTCAATTAGCTTTTGCCGGTGCCCGTGAAGAAAAACAGGTAGCCGTGCTCCCAAATGAGCAGTGTATTTTCGGTTCAGTTTGGCTGAATTTTCATTACTTCCTGAAAAATTATGCTGAGGTTCGGCCAAATGATGCACGGCGGCACCGTAAAAAAAGCGTTCGCTGTAAACCATTACCCCGGCAGAGAAATCAGGAAATAAGTAATCCGGTTCGGTTAAATACTGAAGTTCACCTGACACTGCATGGCTACCGCTTCCTTCAGCCATATTATCAGGAAACACCAACTCCCCAACTTTAAGCGAATTATAGAACAAACCGCCCTGAACTCCGCCATTCAGCCTGAATTTTTCACTGAGCCTGACATGAACGGAATAGGCTAAATTTACCTGCATGGAATTGAGCATTTTATTGCCCTGGGCATCGTTCAGTACAAAGAGCCCCAGTCCACCGCCAAGTTTTTCAACAGGAAAATCGAACGCTAAATTGTATGTATTAAAAGCATTTGTGAAAGCATGCCACTGATTTCGGTACTGAACAGTGAAACGGGGAATTTCTACCGAACCCGCAAAAGCCGGGTTCAAATAAAGCGGACTGGCATAAAACTGCGAAAAGGAAACATCCTGTGCCCAACCTGTAAAAAAGGTCAAAACAAAAAAAAGCAGTAGTGAGACTATTTTCGAGATCCAATTTTTTCTTGCCTTCATTTTTTCCTTTGCTTAAATATAAGTCAATTTAAACAACAAGAAACCTGAAAAAGCCAAAAAAAGGCTGTTGTTTCCAACAGCCTTTAAAAATCTAAACCTAAACTAATCGCGTAAATTATTCTTCTTTTCTCAGTTCCAATATACTTCGTTGGTCATCCAGTTTTCAAGCATCAAATCTTGTTCTGTTTCTGTTAACGGATACTCAAAATTGCTCAGTCCCCAATTATTTTCATTTACCATCCAGCTCTGAAGCTCAAGACTTTCTTCCTGAAGCTCAGTGGCGTAATAAGTTTCAAACTCATTCCACTTGCTTTCATTAACCATCCAGTCTTCCAGCTCCAAATCAGTTTCAACAATGTTTTCAAGGCCTGAGACAACTACTACTCTTGTTTCTTTTGCATCAACACTTCCTGCAATTATAATTGTAAAAAGAAATGTTGCTAAAATAATTTGTGTTAATCGTGTTTTCATTGTTTTCTGTTTTTCTTGTTTAACTGTCTTGTTTTCTAAAAATTGTTTTCAGTTATATAGACTAATAACTGGTACAAAGGTTACATCTCTTTTTGTTAAAAAGAATAAAAAACAAGCTAATGGGGAAGAAAGATCGGCGAATGCCGAATTTTAGCGGTAAATATAAATACCTCGAGGTATGAAATTATCGAAATCTGCCGGTAAATGCCGAAAGAGCCCAAAAACAGCCGAGCCGCTTCCGGTCATTGAGGCGTAATTAGCCCCCTGTTGGTAAAGGATTTCCCTGCATTTTTTTATTTCAGGGTAGGCTGGAAAAACACTTTTCTCAAAATCGTTGATAACCGTTTCTTTCCACCTTTCAACAGGCAATTTAGCCAGCTCAGCCAGGTTGAACTCCGGGTGGGCCGGAACGATATTTCCATAGGCTTCCTGCGTACTTACTGAAAAACCGGGTTTGAGAATTACAACTTGAAATTCAGAAAGGTCAATATCAACCGGAGAAAGCTCATTGCCAATTCCTGTAGCAAAAGCAGATTTATTTTCGATAAAAAACGGGCAGTCGGCCCCGAGCGTCGATGCATATTTTTTTAGTTCTCCCGGGCCAATTTGCAGTGAGAAAAAGTCATTCAACATTTTTAGGGTGAATGCGGCATCGGCAGAGCCACCGCCTAGCCCGGCACCAAAAGGAATATTTTTATGAAGATGAAAGTGCACTGGGGGCAAATCAAAATCCCTACTGAGCAATTGCCACGCTTTCAGCACGAGGTTTTTCTCAGGCGGGCCGTCCACCTCAATTCCCGATGTGGTCAGTTTCGTTTCCCTCGATTCTGCCATTTCAAGGGCATCAGAAAGTTGTACCGGGTAAAAAACCGTTTCCAGGTTGTGGTAACCATCGGGGCGTTTGGCTACCACATGCAGGCCAATATTAATTTTTGCATTCGGAAAAACTATCATAACCAAAAAATTGGCAATAAAATTTACTCTCCGTCAAAAAGCTCATATTCTTTTGGAGAGCCGCAGGTACAAATCAGGTTCCTGTCGCCCCAGGCATTGTCAACCCGGCCAACCGGCACCCAGAATTTGTGCTCTTTCAACCAGGGCCGCGGCCAGGCAGCTTTTTCCCTGGAGTAGCTGTGCTCCCAGACATCAGCGCTAACTGTTCCGGCAGTGTGCGGAGCGTTTTTCAACACGTTATCCTCCTTGTCAGCCGTTCCGTTTTCAATTTCTTTAATTTCGTTATAAATGGCATCCAGGGCATCAATAAACCGGTCAATCTCTTCTTTCGATTCGCTCTCGGTTGGTTCAACCATAAGTGTTCCGTGAACCGGGAACGAAAGTGTGGGCGCATGAAAACCGAAATCCATCAGGCGTTTGGCAATGTCCTCTTCGGTAATTCCCGCACTGTTCTTGAAATGTCTGCACTCCAAAATAAGCTCGTGGGCTACACGGCCATTTTTGCCTTTGTACAAAACCCCATAATTGTTTTCAAGCCTTTTGGCGATGTAATTGGCATTTAAAATGGCCAGGGCAGTTGCTTTTTTGAGCCCTTCGGCACCCATCATTTTTATATACCCGTAAGTTATTGGCAACACCGATGCACTCCCCCAGGGTGCTCCGGCAACGGCATTAATTCCAATGTGCCCGTTGTTCATAATTGGATGTGAAGGTAAAAACTCTACAAGGTGTTCGGCCACGGCGATTGGGCCAACTCCAGGACCTCCGCCGCCATGCGGAATTGCAAAAGTTTTATGCAGGTTTAAATGACAAACATCGGCCCCGATTATGCCGGGTGTTGTCAAACCTACCTGGGCATTCATATTTGCTCCGTCAAGGTAAACTTGTCCGCCGTTTTCATGAATAATTCGGCACATCTCTTTTATTGACGACTCAAAAACCCCGTGTGTCGATGGGTAAGTAATCATTATTGCAGCCAGTGAATCTTTGTGTTCCGAGGCTTTGCTTTTTAGCTGTTCCAGATCAATATTCCCGTTTTCATCGCAGCCAACAACCACTACTTTCATGCCGGCCATTACCCCACTGGCGGGGTTGGTGCCGTGGGCAGAAGCCGGGATTAACACAACATTCCGCTGACCTTCTCCCCGGTTTTTATGGTATTCGCGGATAACCATCAGTCCGGTATATTCTCCGGCAGCTCCGGAGTTGGGCATCAGGCTCACATCGGCCATTCCTGTTATTTCGGCCAAATCGCGTCGCAACTCTTCCATCATTTCGTGATAACCGAGGGCCTGGTTTTTGGGCACAAACGGGTGCAGCCCGTTAAATTCAATCCAGCTTAGCGGCAACATTTCGGTGGCAGCATTCAGTTTCATGGTACACGATCCCAACGAAATCATTGAATGCGTAAGCGAAATATCTTTGTGTTCGAGCCTTTTTATGTACCGCACCATTTCGGTTTCCGACCGGTATTTATTATACACTTCCTGTGTCATGAATTCCGATTTACGGGCAAATGTATTTTCAACTGTAAATCCTATTGGATATTCATGAACAGTTAGCCATTTTTTGTTGGCGGCCTTTGCAAAAACTTCCAGTATCCAGGTCATGTCCTGCCGATTGGTGGTTTCATCAATACTAATTCCCACTTCGCCGTTATCGAAATACCTGAAATTCATTTCCAGCTCAAGCGATAGCCACTCAATATCCTCGCGTTTCACATGTTTGGGCAGTTTAAACCTGATGGTATCGAAATAATTTTTATTGAGTTGCTTGTAGCCAAGTTTTTCAATTTCGGTGGTCAGAAATGCCGCAATGTTATGAATGCGCTCTGCAATCATTTTTATGCCCTCGGGACCATGATAAACGCCAAAAAAGCCGGCCATGGTAGCCAAAAGTGCCTGCGCCGTGCAGATATTTGATGTTGCTTTTTCGCGTTTAATATGTTGCTCGCGGGTTTGCAGCGCCATACGAAGGGCGCGATTCCCGTGTTTGTCTTTGGTAACACCGATAATGCGGCCGGGCATGTGACGTTTGAAAACTTCGCGTGCAGCAAAGAATGCGGCATGCGGGCCACCGTAGCCCATTGGGACACCAAAACGCTGACTATTACCAAAGACAATGTCGGCACCCCACTCGCCCGGAGGAGTCAGGAGAGCCAGTGAAAGCAAATCGGTTGCCACCGCCACTTTAATATCTTTTTGGTGGGCTTGTTCTGTTAGGCTTGAATAATCCAGAATCTCCCCGTCAGCATTGGGATATTGAAGGATGACTCCAAATACCTCATCGGAAAAGTCAAACGATTCTTTGGGCTGAATCCTGAGTTCGATGCCCAGCGGATTGGCCCTTGTTTGCAACACATCGAGGGTTTGAGGCCAGGTTTTTTCATCAACCATTAAGGTATTCACGCCGGCTTTTACCATTTTTCGCGAACGCTGGTTAAACATCATAATCATGGCCTCGGCAGCTGCGGTGGATTCATCGAGCAACGATGCATTGGCTATTTCCAGTGCGGTCAGTTCACAAACCATTGTCTGGAAATTCAGCAATGCTTCCAGTCGCCCCTGCGAAATTTCAGCCTGATAGGGCGTGTACGATGTGTACCACACCGGATTTTCCAATACGTTACGTAGTATTACTGCAGGAGTGATGGTATCGTAATACCCCATACCAATATAAGTGTTGAAGACTTTATTTTTTTCTCCCAGGCTTAAAATTCTTCTGAAATACCGCCGCTCGGTCAGTCCTTCCTGCAATTTCAGCGGTTCTTTTAACCTGATATCGGCCGGAATAGTTTCATCAATCAACTCATCGATTGACGAAACCCCAACGGTTTGGAGCATTTCTTTTATTTCGTTCTCGCGCGGGCCTATATGACGGTTAACAAATCGGTCGTGAAACATAATCCTTTATTGTTTTGGATGAATATTTTGCAATTATAAAATTTACCAGGAATGGAAAAAATGACTTTAAACCAGTTCCTTTCTATTGAATGAATCATTTTTCAAACACACTGATTATTTTTAGTCTCAGGTTAGAAACGGATTAGACGATTTTTCAAAGCCGAGCGTTGTTTCGGGCCCGTGCCCGCAATACACTTTGGTTTCGTCGGGCAGATTGAAAAGTTTGTTTTTGATTCCTGAAATCAATGTGTTGTAGTCGCCCCCCGGAAGGTCGGTACGGCCAATGCTGCCATAAAATAGTACGTCGCCTGCAATCAATTCGCCACTGTTTTCAGCATAAAAAACCACATGCCCTGGTGAGTGCCCCGGAACATGGATGATTTTAAATTCAGAATCTCCAAACTTCAGCGGTTTGTTATCAGCATAAAAGGAATCAATCGGATTGACTGGCTTCATTTCAAACCCGAACATTTCTGCCTGTTCAATGGATTTTTCAACCCAAAAAGCATCCTCTTCGTGGGCGTAGAAAGGAATTGAATATTCTTCCCTTAAAAATTCCACTCCCATTATATGATCGAAATGACAATGGGTGTTGGCAATCATGACCGGGGTTAACCGGTTTTCCGATATATAATTTTTAATTTCCTCTTTCTCCACATCAAAGTAGAAACCCGGATCTACAAAAATACATTGCCCGGTTTCATCAGAAATTACATACGAATTCTCCTGCAACGGGTTTACAACAAACTTTTTAACTTTAATCATACACCATTAATTTACCGTTCCTTTTAACAACGGGACAAATACAAATCCTCCGTGTTTTTTTGTTTTATATTCCTCTTCTGAAATTCGTTCTACTACCAACATTTCCTGATGATTTTCGTGCCCAACGGGAATAACCATTCGCCCGCCAATTTTGAGCTGTTCTTTCAGTTCCGGCGGAATTGACGAAGCCCCGGCAGTAACCAAAATTTTATCGAAAGGTGCAAAACCGGGGAGCCCTTTGTAGCCATCGCCAAAAAAGCAGGCAGGGTGATAGCCGATTTCCGGCAAAAACGATTGCACTTTCAGAAAAAGTTCCTTTTGCCGCTCGATGGTAAAAACCTTCGCCCCCATTTCGAGCAATACAGCTGCCTGGTAACCAGAGCCGGTTCCAACTTCCAGAACTTTATCATTCTTTTCAACCTCCAGCAGCTCGGTTTGAAACGCCACCGTGTAGGGTTGTGAAATGGTTTGGCCGGCCCCAATCGGGAATGCCTGATCTTTATAGGCAAAATGAATGAATGAACTTTCCATAAACAAATGGCGCGGCACTTTCCGGATGGCCTCCAGCACATCCGGGTTTCGGATTCCTTTCACTTTCAACCCGTCAGCCAGTTTTTTACGCATCCCTTTATGGCGCAAATCGTCCTTCTCTGTCATGTTCAACTAAATTATGCTGTAAAAATAAGGGTTTCAAACCGATTTAAACACCTACCCTCTTCTACAATATTAACATTTAAAGTTGATAAAATAATGGATATTTATTAAAAAGGGAGCCCGCTGAACTCTATATTTGTTAAATGCTGAAACTGGGTTTAATAGGAGACATCAAACAACTGGAGCCTTACGCGAAAAAACTAGAAAAACAGAAGGACATCCACATTGCCGGCAAATCGTCGGCAGGAACAAATACCGACATCGGAAATTTTCACTTTTCCATCCCGGAGTTTAATCGGATAGAATTAATCGAGCGCGCTGATGCCTTGCTAATCAACCGGTTTTCGCTGCTTCCGTTTGATTTACTAAGCACCATTGTAAAAAAAAGGAAACACATTTTTGCGGCAGAGTACCCTGGATTACCTGTTGAAAAATGCCGGCAAATTGCCAACCTTGCCACGGAAGCCCAAACAGTAATACAAATTATTAACCCGTTTTATTACCTGCCAGCAGTACAATGGTTAAACCACAATCTGAAGAAACCTGCTTTTATTGATATTTCCTATTTTAATAACGAACCTGAAATTTCCCAACCACTGATCGCCCTTCTTCTAATGCTTAAAGACATTACAGGCACATTGCCAAAAAAAATCGGGGCTGTCTCTTTTCATTCAGCCGAAAATAAAACAGAATTCAAAAATGTACGGCTCGAATTTGGAGATGCATCTGCAGTGAACCTTAATTTTGGAAGTGCAAATGCTGCCAGTGAATTTAAACTTAAGGCATGGACTGCCGGACAGGTTGTTTCTTTTGATTTTAAAACCCGTCATTACGCCTGTAATAATTCCAGTATTGATACAAGCCCTTTTAAAAACATCAGCGAAACAGGAAATTTTTCTCAGGGAATTAGCAACACAAGCCGGAACCTGACCGGCATCGAAGACTACTTGTCAGTATTACAGGCTGTTGAAAAAATCAACCTGAAATTAGACCAGTTTTCAATTTCTCAAACCCGCTAAAAAGTTACTTTTGCCGCAATATTTTTCAGGCTGGGGCGTTACATGTACGAAGTTGCAAATAGCAACGAATCCAGACTGAACTTAACCGGCTTGTAATGAACAGAAAGTGGCAGGTTGCCAAATATTTGATTTTTGATTTTTTTGCTGCAGCAATAAGTTGGACTGCCTTCTTTATTTACCGAAAAGCAGTTATCGAACCTCAACTTTTAGGTATCGATGTTCCCATTGAATTTACCCACCGTTATTACATGGGGCTGGCAGTAATTCCTGTACTTTGGCTGCTTTTTTATTACATAACCGGATTTTACGATAACATTTACAGGCGATCGCGGCTGCTGGAACTCGGACAAACTTTTTTCACCTCATTAACCGGGGTGATTGTCATCTTTTTTGCTCTTATACTTGACGACTTTATTGGTTCCTATAAGAATTATTACAACCTTTTTTTCACCCTTTTCGGACTTCATTTTTCCCTCACCTATTTTTTCAGGCTGATTTTAACAACCCAAACCATCCACCGGATTCATAAACGAAAAATCGGATTCAATACCCTTTTAATTGGCAGCAACGAGAAAGCAGAAAAAGTGTACAAAGAGATGTCGAGCCAAAAACGCCCGGCCGGGAATCTTTTTACAGGTTTTGTGGGAGTTAAAAACAACGACGACAGGATACTCGGAAAATACCTGCCTCAATTGGGAAAAATTAATCAGCTAAATGAAATAATTGAAAGGCACAATATTGAAGAGGTAATTATTGCCACCGAAACCCGTGAACACGAAAAATTAAATGGAATTTTAACCGTACTTGAAAACCGGCAGGTAACCATCTGGGGGATCCCCGATTTGTACGATTTTCTTTCGGGCACTGTAAAATCAAACGCAATTTATGGTAGTCCGCTCATAAAAATATCAAATGGGCTGATGCCTGCCTGGCAGGAAAAAACCAAACGTTTGCTGGATATTGTGCTGTCAATGATTGCAATCGTTGTTTTTTTGCCTGTCTTCCTGGCTCTTGCAACCATTATAAAAACAACTTCAAATGGGCCGGTAATCTACAAGCAGGAAAGAGTCGGGAGGTTTGGCAAGCCTTTTAAAATCCTCAAGCTTCGCAGTATGGTTCATGGGGCAGAAAACGGCAGGCCGGCGCTTTCGAGCGAAAATGACGAACGCATTACAAAAATTGGCAGGTTTTTGCGCAAAACACATCTCGATGAAATCCCGCAGTTTTTCAATGTGATAAAAGGCGACATGTCGCTGGTTGGGCCCCGTCCTGAAAGAAAGTTCTATATTGAACAAATTGTAAAACAGGCACCACATTACACTCACCTGCATAAACTCAGGCCGGGTATTACTTCGTGGGGCCAGGTAAAATACGGCTACGCTTCCAACGTGGAAGAAATGCTCGAACGACTGCCTTACGATATGCTGTACCTGAAAAACATTTCGCTTTACATCGACTTTAAAATACTCATTTACACACTTATGGTAGCTTTTAAAGCGAACGGGAAGTAAAATGTTTCACGAATACGGAAATGCATGAATCTCACAGTTTTTTGGGGTCGTTTATCCGGATGTACTGCAATTAACGAAAATAAAAAAGGAGAGCCGCCACAAGGAGGCAGGCACTCCCGTAAACGGGATTACGGGTTTCTGATGTTTTCCCAGCCTTGATGCCCCAGATTAACAGCCTCTATTCTGGTACTCAGGCCAGTGGTCGAACTCTCCGGTCAATAAAGTTACAACATTAAAATGAATTTAAATCAATTTTTGCAATAGATTTGTATTCGGGTCCATGTGGTTTCAAAATGCTTCGGTAAAAAACAAGTTCATTAATATCGGCAGTTTGCATGAATGCACTCCGGTATTTTTCCACCGCCTCGTAAAAAGCTTTTTTGTTATTCAGGTATTTTATCCGGGCCAGCGTCAGGTGAGGTTTGAAAGGCCGTTTTTCAGCATAAAACCCAAGCTTTGCCAGCCGACTATCTATTTCAGCCGCCAGCTGTTGTACTATTTCCCCCTCTTTAACAGGTACAAATAAAACACGCGGCATTCCTTGGTTCTTGAAAAACCCCAGCCCGTTGAGCCGAAAAGTGAAAGCAGAAAACATTTTAGCTGCCTGATTCAGTTCCTCGCCAATTTCATCCACCTGCGACGGGAGTGTATCGCCCAAAAATTTCAGAGTCAGGTGCAAGTTGTTTGGGGCAACCCATTTCACATGTTCGCCGGCAAGTTTTTGCTTCAAATCTTTCATTGTTTCCTGCAAAACAGGTGAAGGCTCCACTTTTACGGCTACAAATGTTCGCAAAAAATCCGTCATCATATTAAATTTAAAGATACCCCACTTCAACAAGAGTTACAATCTCTTCCAAAACGCGGTCTTCGCCCTCCGGGTCGTACTCCGATTTTAAATCGCTGCCAAACAGCCGCGCAATTCCCTGCCAGAAAAAAGCACTGAACCCGCCCCTGAATTCTTTGATAAGCGTATATGAAGTGCGATCAGCTTCACGGTCAATTAGTTTGAGCAAAATCCTGCCTTCAGAAATACTCATGCGTTTCATTTCGTCTTTGTACTGATCGAGCAGCTGCTGTTCCAGGTCTTTCATTAATTTCTTCTTTTCCCTTTCACTTTCCAGTTCCATGTAAACAGGTTCATATTGCTGAAGCATATCGCCGGCAAGTTTTGCATACGGAAGCACCTTTTTAACTTTACTAACCAGCCTGTTGTATCGTCGCCTATCCCTCCGGTTTTCAAACTCACGCTCAGGCATTACCCAGATTTCCTGTATATTTTTATGAATAATTGTATCACCGTCTTTTATCATTCCCATCATAATATCAGAAGTATCTTTGACCTGTGCCTGCACAACAAGCCCGAAAAACAGTGAAACCACAATTAAGAAACCTTTATATTTAAAAATATTCTTCATTTTTAATCTTAACGAAGATATCGGTTTTCAATTATTACACGTGCAAAGTTTATATCTTTGAACCGTTTTTACAACTATAAAATTACAGAATGCAAACGAATATAAATTCAGAAATTGGCAAGCTGGAAGGAGTTATTATTCACCCGCCGGGCTCTGAAGTGGAAAACATGACACCGGAAAATGCCGAACGGGCACTTTACAGCGACATCCTGAACCTTTCCATTGCCTCGCAGGAATATGCGCAGCTCGCACAGGTTCTGGAAAAAATTTCAAAAGTCTTCACCATAAAAGAACTGCTGGCAGATATTCTTGATAACAACGCAGCAAAGGATGAGCTGCTCCAAAGAATTTGCAACCATGAATGCGTTACCGGAATGGATGAAAAACTTGCCCGGAACAGCTCAGAAACACTTGCCAATCTGTTAATTGAAGGTGTTTTGCTTGAGCGAAATAATTTAACCAATTACCTGAGCAACGAAAAATTCCTGATGCGCCCGCTGCACAATCTTTTTTTCACCCGCGACTCGGCCATGGGGATGAACGGAAACATGCTCATCGGCCGCATGGCCAACCCTGTTCGCGAGCGCGAAGCCATGATTTCGGAGGCCATTTTTAATTACCACCCACTTTTTGAAACCACCACACTCAATCCGCTAAAACCACAAAACGGAATTCCTTTCGACAACAAAGCCACACTTGAAGGTGGCGACTTTCAGGTTATCCGCGACGACATATATGTAATTGGAACAGGTATGCGCACCACTACACAGGGAATTGATTTTGTGATTGAAAATATCAAACAGCACAAAAATGGGATCCACCATCTGATTGTTCAGGAGCTTCCCTCCCAACCCGAATCATTCATTCACCTCGACATGGTTTTCACCAACCTGAACACCGACGAATGCATGGTTTACGAACCAGTGGTTTACGGGTTGAGCCGCTACAAAACCATTTATATTCGAATTGACAACGGGAAGGTTAAAATCAGTGAAAAGCCCAATATTCCCGAAGCGCTGAAACAACTGGGAATTGATTTAAAACCCATTACCTGCGGGGGCAAAAAAGATCCCTGGACGCAGGAACGCGAGCAATGGCACAGCGGCGCCAATTTTCTGGCATTTGCCCCTGGCAAAATTATCGGGTACGAACGAAATGTAAACACGCTGGAAGAACTGAACAACAACGGTTACGAAATTATTAAGGCTGTTGATTTTATTGATGGAAAAGTAAATGTGGATGATTACAACAAATGCGTGGTTTCCATTGCCGGTTCTGAGCTGGCGCGTGGTGGTGGCGGGGCCCGCTGTATGACTATGCCGTTTAAACGTGCTGCGGTAAACTGGTAGGAAAGTATGGTTTTTAACTGCTAAGTTTAAAATTAAAAAAACAAGCCAGATAAAAATGCGAAAACTCAAAATAAACGAACTCAACCGGCTTTCAGCCGACGAATTCAAGCAAACCCAAAAAACGCCGCTGGTAGTTGTGCTCGACAATGTTCGCAGTTGCAACAACATCGGTTCGGTGTTTCGCACGTCCGACGCCCTTTTGGTTGAAAAAATCTACCTCTGCGGAATTACCGCAACCCCGCCCAACAAAGAAATTCATAAAACGGCACTCGATGCCGAAAAAACGGTGGAATGGGAATATTTTGAAAAAACCGAAGATGCCCTAAAAAAACTGCACGAAAACGGCTATAAAATTTATGCAGTAGAACAGGTTGAAAACAGTATTTCGCTACCCGATTTCGAGCCGGCACCGAATGAAAAAGTGGCACTGGTATTTGGCAACGAAGTTAAAGGAGTCCAGCAAAAAGTGGTGAATTTATGCAACGGAGCCATTGAAATTCCGCAGCATGGAACCAAACACTCTTTCAATATTTCAGTAAGCGCCGGAATTGTTTTGTGGGATATTTTTCAAAAAATGTGTAAATTTATTCCTGAATTGAAAAACTGAATAGCATGATTTCCCCGAAAACTGTTCCGGAAGAATTCATTCATTTCATTTGGGAAAACCGGCTTTTTCATAACAAATCGTTGAAAACCCAGTCGGGTGAAAAAGTTGAAATTATACAAACCGGCCGCCGAAACACCAATGCCGGCCCCGATTTTTTCAATGCCCAGGTAAAAATTGATGACACACTTTGGGCTGGAAATATTGAAATCCATAAAAAAGCCTCCGACTGGGAAAAACACAACCACTCCAGCAACAAAGCCTACGAGAATGTAATTTTACATGTGGTTGAAGAAGCCGACAAATCTACATTCCGGATGAACGGCACCCAGATTCCAACCCTCGTAATTACCTGGCCCGAACAATTCACCCGAAATTACCGGAAACTGCTCGACTCCAAATCGTGGATTGCCTGCCAGGAGCAATTTCACCAGGTGGATCCGGTTTTGCTGAGGCTCGGATTCAACCGGCTGATGATTGAGCGGCTGGAAAATAAAACCGGCGAAATTGAAAAACGCCTTATTGAAAACAAAAACAACTGGAACGAAACTTTTTACCAGATGCTGGCCCGCATGTTCGGGTTTAAAGTGAATGCCGTTCCGTTTGAATTGCTGGCAAAAGCAGTGCCGATGCAAATTCTGGCTAAACACAAAAGCAATCTTTTTCAACTGGAGGCGTTGCTTTTCGGCACATCCGGTCTGCTGCACGAAGAACTCATTGGCGATGAATATTTCATAAAACTGCGTGATGAATATTCATTTCTCTACAAAAAATACAACCTGAAAACCGTTGAGCCGCACCTCTGGAAATTCATGCGATTGCGGCCGGTAAACTTCCCCACTATCCGGATTGCACAGCTTGCGCACCTGATACAAAAATCGCAGGGACTTTTTTCAAAAATTATTGAAACGGATAATCTGCCCGGGCTGAAAAATTTATTTGAAGTAAAAGCATCAGATTACTGGGATTCGCACTACCGGTTCAACAAAAACACCACTCGCAGCCAGCCTAAGGAACTGGGCGAAACGTCAATAAACACGCTAATAATAAATGTTGTTGCGCCTTTTCTGTTTGTTTATGGCGAAAAACAAAACCAGGAACACCTTAAAAACCGGGCGCTCGATTTCCTTGAACAATTGCCTGCCGAAAAAAATTCCATCGTAAAAAATTGGGAAGTACTGGGTATTCAGCCACGCTCGGCCTTTGAAACACAGGCTTTAATAGAATTAAAAACCCATTATTGTGAACCAAAAAAATGTTTGAACTGCCAAATTGGGAACAAGCTGGTAAAAACCACTCCCTGAAAAAATCAGGATGAAAACAGTTCGCCAGCCAGGTTTGCCTGCTCGGGGTTTCCCATCACATAAATAACATCATCTTTCAAAAACCTGGTTTTCAGTGTGGGGTGTTCAATAACTTCTGCTCCTCTCTTAACAGCCAGCAAAGTTACTCCTGTTTTCCTTCTCAAATCACTTTCGCCCAATGTTTTCCCTTCGGCAACAGAACCCTCTTCTACTTTTATTGCTGAAATATTTACATTGGGAAGTTCGTCGAGAATGGAAGTCCGCTTCACCATATCTTTTTCGCTGAATGCCCCCAGGTTCATATTTCGAATATGGGCCAGCATCCGGTTTATCTCTTTCTGAGGGTAAAGTTTCTTCATCAACACGCGGTTGAAAAAGTCGATGGCAATCTCAAATTTTTCAGGAAAAACCTGGTCGGCGCCAAGCTCGTAAAGCTGTTGTACATTTTCGATGTGACTGGCACGGACAATAACAAAAGCATTACTGTTCAGCTTTTTTACTTTTTCAATAATGGCCATCGAAGGAATAATATCCCCAATAGAAATTACCACCTCTTCGGCCTTGTCAACATGCGCTTTCAGTAAAATAGGTTCATTCACCGCATCGCCGTAAACCACATTGTCGCCGGCATTCATTTTCTCTTTTGCCACAGTGGGGTCGAAAACCACCGAAACATGTTTAATATTGTAATGTTTTGCCATTATGGAAAGTTTCAGCGCACTGGGGTCTTTGCCGATTATTACCAAATGGTTTTTAAAATCGGGAATATAAACTTCTTTTAGCGGAAACAACCCGTTGACCAGAAATCCGGGGAGTGGCAGCTTTAAAAACATATTGGCTACCGGCAGCGAAACGCCCATTAAAAAAGGTGTTATCGCCATTGTTATCACAGTAACCGCCAGAAACAACTGGTAAGAAAATTCTGAAAGAATATTGTAGCTAAACCCCACCTTGGCCAGAATAAAAGAGAATTCACCCACCTGACTGAGTGCGAGCCCAATAAGAACAATCCCCCGAAAAGTGTGCCCCAGCACAAACCCCGTAATTGATGCAATTATTGATTTCAGGAAGATAACAAGCAAAACACTTCCGGCTACCAGTAGAATATTGTCGGTTACAAACGACAGGTTGAGCAGCATGCCAATGGAAACAAAAAAGAAACTTGTAAACGTATCTTTAAACGGTAACAGGTTTCCAAAAGCATTGTGACTGTATTCCGATTCTGAAATCATTAATCCTGCCAAAAAGGCACCAAATGCAAGTGACATACCCAGCCGGTAAGTTAACAAAGCAATGGCAAAACAGATGAGAAAAATGCTCATCATGAACAGCTCCTGGTTTTTGGCAAGGGCAATAAAATGAAGAATTTTGGGTAATAACCAGCGGTTACCCACATAAACCAACAAAATTATTCCGGTAGTTTTTATCAGCAACAACCCAAGTTCGTTGCCAATATCCACCGTTGGATCGCCCATCAGGTTGGTAAAAAGCAAAAGGGGCACCAGTAGTAGATCCTGGAAAATTAAAATTCCCAAAACTGTTCGCCCGTAATTAGATGTGAGCTCTGAGCGTTCCTGCAATAATTTGAGAACCAGCGCCGAACTGCTCAGTGCAACCAAAAAACCGATAAAAAGGCTGCTTTTCCATTCAATATCCAAAAATGACGACAATGAATAAAACACCAGCGCTGTTAGTGTGACCTGCATCAATCCGCCAAAAAATACAATCTTTCGGATACGCAAAAGGTGCTTCAGCGAAAACTCCAGCCCTATGGTAAACAACAGAAAAACAACACCAATTTCAGCGAGAATTTCAATATTGTGCTGTTCATGAACAAGTGCCAAAAGATGAGGCCCCGCAATAATTCCGGTAAGCAAGTATCCTACAACGGTGGGAATTTTTAACCGTGTAAACAAGAGGTTTACAAAAGTTGAAAGGGCAAAAATGATAACAATATCCCGTAAAATTGTAAGCTCCATACTTTTGATTGGTATTATCAACACAAGATAATTCATTTTAACAAAAGTTGGGCGGCTGTAATTAAAAAAAGGTGCCTGTTACCGGCACCTTTTTTAACCCCTGATTAAATCAGGTTAAGCATTACGGACTCACTCTTCTTATTCAATTGTTTTCATCGTAACGGAAAACGCCATCGTATTCAAACAGTTCTCCGTCGTAATCTGTGCTGGTTACCCTGAACTGCACTGAATCGAGTCCGTTGATTTTCAGTGAATCAAGGTTAAAAGAAACATAAGCCGTGTAAGGAATATCTTCAATATCGCCATTGTCATTATGGCGCAGCTCAAGTTCAATGGGTTGTCCCGTTCCGATTAAAAGCTCACCCCGTTGCTTAACCAGGTTGATGTAATGCACCTCGTAACGGCCCCAGTACCTGATTTCAAAATTCAGAAGGCTGTCGGTCATCCAGCATTCTTTTACTATAAGCGGATCGTTTCCAATGCTGTCCTGGTTTTCTTCGGTAATATCGAGAATTCCTTTCAGCAAAACTTTATCCACGGCATTTACTTTTACAAGATATTGCTCCACATTTCCATCAGCGTCTGTATCTTCATCGAGTATGGTGTAGTTGAGCAAAATCCTGTCGCCTGTTTTCAATCGCGATTCCGGATCGTCTGTCCCCTGGTAATACCATGGCCGGGAATAACCGGATGCTACAGGAACGAGCACATCTCCATTGTCCATATTAATTTTGTAATCAACCGGATCTGTACTCACCTGTTCAACCATTCCAAATCCAGCATACATATCATTCAGGGAATACCCGTCATCATCGAGGCATCCTGACACCAGGACTGTCAATCCAATTAAAATTGCAAAAATTCGCTTCTTCATCACATTCACTTTTTTTGTTTTCAATAACTTTTATTTTCAATACAATTACAAGATTCAACAGCAGTTTCAGAAGTTGCGTGGAAATCGCAAAAAATTTTATTTTTTTTGAAAAAGTGACAAAATGAACGAAAACCAGATTGGCACAACAATTGTTACACATGTTTACATATATAAATAATTATATATTTTGAAAAAATGAAGACAATATCTAACTTTAGCGGATTAAAAAGCGAAATTGAGTCGAACGAAAATGTTTGGCTGCTGTTATATAAAAACGGGTCGTCCCAGAGCGATTGTGCGCTGGAGAACTTTATAAAAGCAGAAGCAAAAGTTCTTGAAAAAGGGAAAAACGACGTTCTTTGCAGTGCTGATGTAAATAAAGTAAGAGATATTCATCCTGAATATAAAATTACAAGTGTACCCACTTTGCTGCATTTTGAAAAAGGGAAACTGAAAAACACAGTAAAAGGTTGCCACCAGCCAGAACAGTTTAATGCTGTTTTAGAAAAAGCGGCATTTGTTGTTTCGACTAACGGCGATGAAAAACCCCGTAAAAATGTAACCGTTTACACCACTCCCACCTGCACCTGGTGTAACACGATAAAACGCCACCTGCAGGAAAACAGGATTCAGTTCCGCGAAATAAATGTTGCGGCCAACCAGCAGGCAGCAGAAGAAATGGTACGAAAAAGCGGACAACAGGGCGTTCCGCAAACCGATATAAACGGAGAGATAATTGTAGGATTTGACAAACCGAGAATTGACAGATTATTAGGAATAAATTAAATTTCAATATTTTATGAAAAAGTTAGGATTCATTCTGGCTATTGCAGTTTTTTCGTTGCAAAGCTGTAGCGCAGGCCAGGCAAATAACAACAGCGACGAAAAAGCGGAAAAGCAAACAGCTCCGGTAAAAACTGTTTCCCAGTCGGGTGACAGCGAAGGTGGTTCTGTAAAACTCACCAAAGATGTTTTTCTGAAAAAAGTGTGGGATTACGAAAACTCACCACAGGAATGGAATTTTAAAGGCGACCAACCGGCAATTATCGACTTTTATGCCGACTGGTGCGGGCCGTGTAAAATTGCCTCGCCCATACTCGAAGAAATTTCGGTTGAATATGCCGACCAAATCACCGTTTACAAAGTTGATACAGAAGTTGAACGCGAACTGGCCGGAGTATTTGGAGTAAGCAGCATTCCTGCATTTTTATACATTCCTGAGAACGGAAAACCGGTAATGATGTCAGGAATTGCACGCACCAAAGAAGACACTAAAAAGATGTTTAAAGACAACATCAACAAATATTTGTTAACTTCAAATTAGTGTTAAACGTTAAATTAAAGAATGGAAAAAATGAAAGAATTACAGCCAATTAACCAAAATGTTCTGCTGGAACTGAAAGAAGAAACCGCAGAACAGAAGACTGCTGCAGGAATTATTATTCCTGATTCTGCACAAGAAAAGCAAGAAGTTGCAACAGTTGTTGCCATCAGCAACATCGAAAATGCAGAAATTGCACCTGGTGACGAAGTGCTCTACAAAAAGTTCTCAGGAACTGAAATCGATTTCGACGGCAATAAGTACCTTTTGGTACCCTATGCTGACGTGTTATCGAAAGTTGTGGAAACAGAATCCATTTAAGGTGTACAGCAACTAAGGCTGCCATTCAGGATTTACCATTCTGCCAAAAACGTTTCAAAAATCGACATAAAAAGCCGGGAGTTTACTTCCGGCTTTTTTAATGGGTAAGGCACCAGGCAGATTATTCATCTTATTAACTGTCAATAAAATACAATCTTCATTTTTTCAAAAAAAACCGCTAAGCGCCTTTTAAGGACAAAATTTTGTACCTTTGATAAAACAAAAAGTTGAATGAAAGCAGAATCGCAAATACTAAACAATTATTATGGGTTATTAAAAGATCTAACCCCGGAAATCAAATTAGCTCTAATTGAAAAACTTTCAAAATCATTGAAAAGTGAAATTTCAAGCAAAAATGACAAAATGGAAATAGCCTTTGGAGCCTGGGAGGATTCAAAGGAAACAGAAGAAATAATTACAGAAATTAGAAATAGCCGAACATTTGATCGCAAAATCGAAATGTTTTGAAAAAATACCTTTTCGATACCAATATTTGTATTTACTATATCCGGGGATTTTACGATCTTAATACAAAATTCAACGCTGTAAAAGAAGAAGACAGGTACATTTCAGAAATAACACTGGCCGAACTGAAATTTGGAGTTAAAAACAGCGAATTTCCCAGGAAAAACAAAAAAGTACTTGATAATTTTCTTACTGGCTTACAGGTACTTCCTATTTACTTCTCATTAGGGTTTGCTGAAAAACTAACGATTTATTTTTAATAGGCATTGTTCAACTCCGTTATTAGCAGGTTGAAAATTCACTAATAATTCCATTGTC
>NZ_FQZE01000044.1 GCF_900141875.1 Tangfeifania diversioriginum
TAATATTTTGTTTGCACTTTGAAGCTAAATTGTGTGACTTTTTTGTATGTAATTTATTGACAATCAATTGTTAATATTGTTTTTCAGCAAACCTTTTTTAGGGGTTTCAGTACCCCCTCCGACCATTAAAATGGTCTCGGCCCCCTTGACCTCTCTGTCCATACCGCCCACAGGCCTTACACCCCGAAATCAGGTAATCGGGATTAGTTCGACTAACATTTTTCAGTTCACTATGTTTCTAAAAAATGAGTCTCACTGAACAGGACATCTCTCCTTAGAGGAGAGAAAATAACGTATAAATGAAATTAATGGACAGTCGCTCCGAGCAGATCACCGGGAATTTTAACATGCGCCGCAATTACTTTTTTCTTCGTGGAATTCGTGAAATTAGTGGACCGTTCTTCTTTAGCCACGCTTGTCCCTATGGGGGATGACAGGTTCATCAAAATCTTTTTGCAATGCTGAGTTCAATTCCGCCGTTTTTACCGGTAACATTCCCTGCATCGGCGGCTATGGCAATTCCCAGTTCAACCGGAAACCGGGGACTGGCATAGTGCATTTCCAGCAGTCCGGAAAGCTGGTTACGGGCTGTGTCGTAAGGTTTCCCATGCAATCCCAAATGGCGAATATAGGTAAGGAGGCCTTTCCATTTCAGGTATTCTGAAAAAAGATAGCCCCTGGCTCCCACGTGGTGTGCAAAGAAACGATTGGATCCCAGTGCATATCGTCCATCTGTGGGAAGGCCGTCCTCGCCGAGGGTCACCGGAAAGAACAACGGGGAAACCATCACCTGCCAGTGATAAGTCATACTGTTCTTATAAACAGAGTGGTTAAAATAGTTGTCGGGTTCCTGCCGTGCCCATTTGCCGGTCGTTTCGTTCCATTCATACAACGAGTCGCGAATGCTCTGCTGGCGAGTATTGGTGAACTCATACACCACATCGGTAATCCACTGTTTTTCTTTCGGTTTATTGCTGTTGAAATGAATGTGGATTCCCAGCAGGTTATCGGGCCAGTTGCGCCAGTTCATGCCCGATAAATCCTCGAACGGATGGCTCAGGTAAAAGGTGAGTTCCATTTCAGCAAAATATTTTCGCACTTCCAACTGGTAGGTTCCCAACTGGTTACCGGCCCTGTTATTGCGGTCAGTCAAGGGAAATTCTTCGCTCCCCGACGACCCGGTTATATACCGCAGGTAGGCTTTCAAATCGCGGGGCAGTTCACCGATTTCCTCGTTACGGGAGGTGCCGCTCCACATTACATGGTGCTCCAGTCCGGCTGTAATTTTCCACGACGGCGCAGGCTGCACCCTAAAATAGAGTGACTTATGATGCATCCGGGCATTGCTCACGTAACGGTCGTCGTTCAGCAGGCCTTCGTCGTATTCGGCCTTAAAGTGGAGGTGATTGTTGGTGAAGGGCACCGGTTTCCAGGCTGCGGTTGACAGGCGGACTTTAGGGTACGGACGTGCGTTGCGGCTGCGGGCCAGGTTGCCGTTGGTGGTTGACAGGCCGGCGTAACGGACCGGATCGCGAAAAGCACCTGCCGTTAATGCCCAGTTGTTCAGCGAAATGCCGGCAAACAGCTGGTTGAGATGGTGGTGAAAACCGGATTCACCCAGTGCCACCACGTAGTTGCCTCCCCAGGAATAAGAAAAAGAAGAGGAGGAGTTGGCGGTGCCATTCTGGCCGATGCTCAGTTCCGAGATATTCCAAAATGAACCGGTGGGAATAACTTTTCCGTTGCGGTTGGAGGAAAGCCAAAGCGGCATGGCATCGTCGGTGGCTGCCAGTGTGCTGTTTTCTACAGTCCCATTCACAGGTGACTGGGCGTTTGCCGCAAAAAAGCTGATGGACAACGCAATGAAAAGGAAATATTTAATCATTTTATCTTGAAATATTATTTTTGGTTAATACCGACGGTGTCGCCGGGAGCGACGCTGTCGGTTGGGAAACCTGCGTCGTAATTGCAACAAAAAATCTTTTTAGGGGTTTCAGTACCCCCTCCGATACATAAATGTATCTCGTCCCACTTAGCAGGGGGACAGTCGCTCCGAGCAGATCACCGAGAATTTTAACATACGCTGTAACTACTTTCTTCTTCGTGCAATTCGTGTAATTAGTGGACTGCTCTCTTTTTTATCCACCGATGGCACGGATGACACGAATTGATTTAGTTACCCCCTCCGATACATAAATGTATCTCGTCCCCCTTAGCAGGGGGACAGTTGCTCCAAAACACCCCCCGGAATTTTAACATGCGCCGCAATTACTTTCTTCTTCGTGGAATTCGTGAAATTAGTGGACTGCTTCTTTCTTTATCCACGCTTGTCCCTATGGGGAATTACACGGATGTACACGGATGTGCTTTTTAGTCATACCATGACTTGGAGTCATAGTATGACTGGGGGGTCGTGCTAACTGCTTCGGGCTTTGCGGAAGACGATGTTACAGAAAATTTTCCGGAAATATTTTACATCGGTAACCAATGGATGTTTTTCGTACTGCTCCAGGTACCTGCGTTCCGATGCCATTATCTCCTCCAGCGTTTCGGGCAGGTCGGCATAATAGGGCGGGAACAGCCCCGGTTTGTGCTTCACGCGCAGCTTCTTCAAATCTTCGTCGTAAAGGTTAAAGTAGTGCGGACTGATGGGCCTTACCCCCACAAATTTCAAATCGCCTTTAAAAAAGTTGATAAACATGGGCAGTTCGTCGAGCCAGAATTTGCGTAAAAATTTGCCAATGGTAGCCACCCTGAAATCGTCGCTGAACTTACCGCTTTTATCTAACTGGTTGCTGCGGTACACATAGTCCTGCAGATACTCTGCAAACGGGTGCATGGTGCGCAGTTTATACACCCTGATGGGCTTCCCGTGCTTTCCAATCCGCTTTAGTTTTATCAACAGACCATAGGTAGGGTCTTCCGGGAAAAGGGGCGCTTTCACTTTCCGGGTCACAAAATAAAGGTTACCGGCCAGATTGTGCTCCTCTTCAATTTTAAAACCACATGCAATTAACCGGCCCAGCGTTTCCGAGCGGCTGATAACCCGGTTGTTGCCGCGGGTGAGGAAGAAATAGATTTTTTTGGTCACGGGCAGCTTGGGAAAAACCCGTTTCAGCATAAAATCGAGGCAATAGTACACATGGTTGAGCACGGCCGGGTATTTCCTAAGGATCCGTTCTTTCCGCAGGTCTTTGGTTTCCACGCACCCGATGAATGTGCCGTCAATAGGCAGCCGGGCGTTCACGGCTTCAAAAAACTTGTTGAGGTACCGGATATCGTTGATGCGCCTTAAGTTCACCATGTTTTCGAACAACCCAATCTGGTTGAGGATGTTGAAACGGCTGGAAGTGGCCAGGACCAGGTTGGAGGAGTTACTCAGCTCGAGACGTTCGTGCAAAAACCCGAGCACTTCGGGGCCGAATTCCTCGCGGATGTAGTTCTCCCGGAAGGTGGTGGCGTTTACGCGAAAATCGTGTGCCAGTACTTTTTGTGTACTTTCTTTTTGTTTTGTTTTTGTCATTATGAAGTGAGTTTATTGGTTTTTTTAGAACAGAAGTCGGAGATCAGAAGTCTGAAGTCGGAAGTCGGAATTCAGAGATCGGGAAGCAAAAACTTACTTTTTTGATCTGATAATGAAATGGTGCGGGTTGTTAATCATTGAACCTAACATACGGCCAACTTCATTATTTAAAGAAACCAATTCCTTATGCGTTTCTTTATCAATATATTGACAATCTTTTGCAAAATCCAAAGATGATTCGGTTTCGCTGTTCTCACCATCGCAGTCGGTCAGTTTGCTGATGAAATGTGCTTCATACCTTCTTTTTGCCCATGCTTCACGTAAATTCAAACATACAGACCTTGATGAACGTCTTATTTGACTGGTTAATGAATATGTTTCTTCCTTTGGAAAGGATTTACTTAGCTCAAAAATCTTCATTGCCTGTTCATAAGATTTCATATAAACATTAAGCTCCTTCGCTGAATTTATTCGCATAATATCACTTTATAAATTTTTTCCGTTCTCAGATTTCTGATCTCTGATTTCTGATCTCTGACTTCTGACTTCTGCTCTCCGCTTTCTACTAAATTTTTGCATGTACATTTTTCCAACTGACTAATTCTACTTTGACACTTTACACTAATATCGAAAAATCTATTCGTTTTACCCTGATCCGCCAGCTGGCGGAAATCAAATACCTGCCCGAAGTCAGGCGGGGATTTTTCTTATTTCTCCACTTGCTCCGAAGGAATTCCTATGGAAGGGCCGGGGTAAAAAATAAGAAAAATCGGTCTCTCATATAATCTGTCAAAGTATAACTAATCAGTTTATTCAAGTATGATAAATATTGAAAAAAGGAGCAAAAACAGTCCAAACCTTCAGGTTGGGATAAAAAAGATAACGCTCCGACTTAGGATTTTTGAAAAATTTGTATTTTACATTTTTCAAATTTTTCAAAAATCCGGGGTCCCAATCATAAATCCGGTACCCAGCCTGAACAGGCTGTGTGAAAATACAAACTTTTACACCGTGGCTTTAGCCCGGTGGATGAGAAATTCATAATCGACTTACGGCTTTAGCCGTTAAACCCCTGAAAATTAATGGCTAAAGCCGACTTCTATTCTTCATGAAATCACCGGGTTAAAACCCGGTGCAAAAATCAACCCCATTTGATCCTATTTTCACACAGCCTATGAAGGCCGGGCCTGTTTTTATGGATTGCCTCTCGCTGAATTCAATAAAACAAAAGTTGAACTGATTAGTTACAATTTTTAAAATTTATCAGTAGTGTCCGGTTAAAAATGTTGATTAATGGCTGAAGCCCTTTTTTTATAGCCCCAGGCTTAAGCCTGGGGTTTGAAGAGTGAAAAATTGGCTTTAGCCGTAAATCATAATTCTTTTAAAAACCGTTGAAAATCGTTTTTGCCTATTATACCTGTATCAGAAACAGAAGGCAGGCTCTCACCAGTGTATATCAAAAACTTTTGTATTAAGTTAGACTGTGGAAAATATTTAAAATTTTTGAGAAAGTCTTTATTAAATGTTTCACCACCTTTAATTTCCAGAGCCAACAATTTTTGATTGTTTAGCTCAATAATACAATCTATTTCAGTGCCATTACTTTCTCTCCAGTAATAAATGGAGGTTTTTTTACCAGTATGATGTTGTGTTTTTATAATTTCACTGATAATAAAATTTTCGAATAATGCGCCATATAGATAATGATTTCTTATCATGTCAGCATTCTGAATATTCAACAATGAACAAACTAAGCCGGTATCGTAAAAATAGATTTTGGGCGATTTAATAAGTCTTTTATTGAAGTTTTTATAAAAAGGCTGAACCTGATACAAAATAAAGCTGGACTCCAGCAATGAAAGCCATGATTTTACTGTATTTACAGTAACTCCGGTATCATTAGCCAAAGAAGTAAGATTTAGTATTTGACCAATTCTGCCGGCACATAATCCAACAAAACGCGTGAAAGTATTTAGATTTTCAATGGCTTTTAAGGACCGAATATCTCTTTCAATGTAGGTTTGAATATAAGAGGGATAAAATGCTGTTGGTTCTATTGCTGCATCATGAAGGCGCGGATAGAATCCTTTAAAAATGATGTCGTTTAAAGACCGGTATTTGACAGATAATTCATTCAGACCAAAGGGCAGTAAATGACTTACATGTGTTCTTCCGGCCAGAGACTGAGAAATACGATCGTTTAGTAAAAAGCTCTGCGAGCCCGATAATATATATTGTCCGGGTGTACCTTTTTCATCAGAAACTACTTGTATATAGCTAAACAGTTCCGGAATATTTTGTGCTTCATCAAAGATAACTCTGGGGCCCTGGGAATTTAAAAAGCCCATAGGATCATTAAGGATTAGCTCCCGATGATCTATTCTTTCTAAATTGTAATATTTGTAGTCGCTGAATTCGTTTCTTAAAAGGGTTGTTTTTCCTGATTGCCGGGGACCTGTTAAAGAAAGGACCGGAAACTTTTTCAAACGGTCTTTTAATACGGAAGTTATATGACGAGGAATCATTTTTTTATGTTGATTTATAATGCCAATGCAAATCTACATACAATTTAGGGATAAAACAAATGATGTATCTGAATGTCGATAGTTGGTAGTCGATAGTCATTAGGTAATTATTTTGGGCCGAATTTGTCAGGATTATTAATCATCGAATTTAGCATTTTGCGGATTCAGAGGGCAGAGGGCAGAGGGCAGCGACTTGCTTTTAGAATGAAGGATTCCGGGGACTTTATCATCGCACCTAACATACGGCCAACTTCATTGTTTAAAGAAACCAACTGCCTATGCGTTTCTTTATCAATATATTTTTTGTATTTTCAACATTCAATATAAATTTGAACTGATTAGTTACAAACGAAGTATTGATTTTGCGGCAATGATGCGCGTTTTGTTATTCACCACTCTTTCTTTTCACTTCATTTATTAATTTTTCACCTATCCTAAAATCCGTTTTGCCAATCTCTTTTATTATCTCAGTAACCGAATTGATTAACCCTTTTTCTTTGGCAACTATAAAAATACCTAAAGTGCCGGTATAATTTAACCCCAATTGTCTGGCCTCACGCCTGCCCTTAAATTCATCAATTATTAACAGACATTCTTCTTTTTCCAGCGCAAGAGCCATTGCACTTGCTTCTCCCGGGTCTAAAAAGCTTTGTAATATCTTCTGGTAATTTTTATTTTTAGGGTTTTCAATCTCAACAAAATCAGGAAGGACTTTTCCAAATTCATCCGCTACAGTTTTGGTAACTGTTATTTTACCATAAAGCGATTTTAATAGGCCAATTCGGCCAAGTTTATCCAATAAAATCAAACAACTTGTATCAGAGACTATAATCCCGGGCATTCTTTATATCATTTTCCAGTTCAGACAGCGGATAATTAAATATTGAAACATCATAGTCGCCCAATATTTCCATGAAAGCCCTTTTGGATAACCCAACCAATTCGGCTGCCTGGCCCAGTGTTAATTTTCCCTTCTCATATAAACGTGATGCCAGTAACATTTTTGCCTCCCTGTCGTTTAAATCGACGGTATCAGGTATATTCAATTGTATTGTTTTCATTTTTAACCTTTTTTTCAAAGATACTCTTTTTTCTCAAGATTTCCTGAAGATTAATTGCCCCTGATATTTTCAGTCATTGTTCCCGGTAGTAATATTCAATTTATAAATTTCAACTGCTGTTTTAAATGCCAATTTATATACCTCTAATTCTCTATGCGTCCTGATTTTCATAACAACACCTTTTTTAATAAATTTATAATTATTTTTTATACTTATTGTTTCTTACAGCCAGCCTGGCATCTCGTTACAATTTCCTCAAGTCTCAAATTTACTTTTTGACTAAAAACCGTTTGAAGAAATGAGAAGTGAGTAAAGAGAAGCGAGAATTGAGCGATGAGAAGTGAGAAATCAGCAGATTACTTACAGAATTTACCTGGATTATTAATCATCGAAATGAGCATTTTACGGACTTCAGAGACAGAGGTCAGACTTCGGAGATCAGAGATCGGAAGTCAGAGGGCAGAAGTCGGAGGTCAGTGGTCAGAGAGCAAAAATTTACTTTTCTGGCTTAATAAGGAAAGGACGTGGGTTGTTAATCATGGAGCCAAGCATCTTACCGATTTCGAGATTTTCATTTACTAAATCCTGATGAATCTCATTGGAAATATAGCCACAGTCCTTTGCAAAATCAAGTGAAGTGTTGGTTTCACTGTTCTCACCATCGCAATCAGTAAGTTTGCTTATGAAATGTGCTTCATACCTCCTTTTTGCCCAAGCTTCCCGTAAATTCATACATACAGATCGGGAAGACCTTCTAATCTGGCTGGTTAAAGCATATTTTTCTTCCTTTGGAAAAGATTTACTTAGCTCAAAAATCTTCATTGCCAGTTCATAAGATTTCGTATAAACATTAAGCTCCTTCGCTGAATTTATTCGCATAATATCACTTTATAAATTTTCATTTCCGATCTCTGATCTCTGGTCTCTGATCTCTGCTATCAGACCTCTGACCTCTGTTCTCTGATTTCCGTTCTCTGACCTCTTCTATCTGACCTCTGATGTCTGCTCTCCGCTCTCTACTCTCTACTCTCTGACCCCTGATGTCAGATCTCTGATGTCAGATCTCTGTTCTCTGATCTCTGTTATCTGACTTCTGATCTCTACTTGCTACTATTGACTTTAGACTAAAAACCGTTTAACCTGATTTTTTACGTTTTGAAGAATTAACTCTTTTAACCAGGGCCATGGCTGACTTTGCCACCTCTGCGGATGAAATGTAAACATGACTTTATCAGGAAACTGTCCTATTCCTGCCCCTTTCTCCTTGTCACTTGGTCTCCCGGTCTCCACGTCTCCTCGCCCCTCAACCCTTCTAATAATATCCTGTGTGGAATGAAAAACCAGTCCTTGTTTCACCCAATCTGCCTGTTGGGGCACTTTATCGCGGACACTCACTTTCCAGCCATCCCAGCGTCGGCCGGTGTCGGTAAGGTAGAAAACGGCATTGAAATCCACATCGAAATAGGGCTCGCCAATGATGCCGTAATCACGGTAGTTGTATTTTTTCCACAAATCTTTGCTGTCCCATTTGCTGCGCGGACTCCCATGCATGCAGATGGTGGTAACCGGCGCCAGTTCACGAAGCGCTGTTAGGTTTTGCTCAAAGTCTTTTATACCGCTTTCCATATCGCCATTGGTGGAAGACAGGTTTTCGTAATGGTAACCAATTTCGTGGCCCATGCCGGCTATCTGCCGGATAATCCGCTCATTCCAGCTTCCGGGCACTGCCCTGAAATAGTAACTTCCTTTAATGCCTGACTCATGTTGTATTTGCGCAAACCGCAGCGAATTCCCGGGCAAGGCATCCACATCGTGGCGGAGGATGACAAATTTCCGGGGCAGCTTTTTGTTTTCCAGGAAATCGGTAAATCGTAAAAACGAATAACCATTAGCTTGCAGGGTGTCGAGTAATTCCGTGTAGGTTTTCAGGGTGAAATCCATTGTGTTATTTTCATTATTCTTGATAAAACCATTTGAACATTCATCATGCAATTTTTATTTGTTTGCGAATGGCTACATAAAGCAACCAGAGAATAAACCCCAAAAAAATCCCAACCGCATTTGCCACCAAATCATTTACATTCCAGGCGCGGTAGGGCAAAAAATACTGCAACCCTTCGCTTCCGGCGGCAAACAGCAGGCCCCAAAGCAGCCACCAGCCCGGTTTGATGCGAAATGCCGGGCGAAAAAATGCCCACGGCAGAAACAGCAGGGCGTGCAAAAAATAATCGGCCCGGAACCGGAGGATGGCAGTGTTGTTGAGTTCACCGCTGGAATTGAGAGGCAATATGACAAGGCCAATAATTGCCGTAAAGTAAAGAATGAATATATATCTATTTGAAAATAGTGACTTCAAATATGCCATTTTTGTAAAAAAATTTTACCAATTAAATATGGAATTGAAGCCAATGCAATTCCCCAATCCTTTTTATGCCATTCAGCAACAACTATTTTTTTTGCTTTTATTGAAGATTTCCATGATTTATATGAAAGGTGCCAGGGCTTATAATTAAACCTGTAACGTACCATGCAGTTAAAAAAGTCCTGAAAAATTTTAATATACTTGACTTCTCCATTTTTTGCATCGGATTTTGTTAATTCCATTTCTTTCCCCAATAAAGATTCATAAGCAATAAAAGGAATATTAACGTTGCAATAGGGTGTTATTCCAATCCATGACCAGGGACGCGGATTAACTTCAATAAGGCGGAATTCCCTGGTGATACTGTTCAACTTATATTCAAATTCGGCTATACCTTCATAGCTAAGCTCTTTTACAATCTTTTCTGTATTTTCTATTAAATACGAAGGAACTTCATGACTTTCGCCCAAAATATTATCACCAATATCAGCCGGATAACCGCGAACTTTTCGACCAGTAAACAGCGCTTTTATTTCATGTTTACTATCAGCATAAATGCCAACAGTGAACATCGTATCGGAATTACCGAGAACATATTCCTGAAATACAACGTGTTCCAACAATCTTTTTTTACTTATACAAAATTTGTGAAGTTCCTCCTTATCATTTAAAATAACCAGCCTTATTTTCTTTAATTCTCTGTTAAGTTGTTGATTATGTTTTTCTGCCGGTAATGTTTTGTATTTTGGTTTAGCAACAATAGGAAAATGATTTTTACTTATACTTTCAAGATCCTTAACAGACCATGTATAAGGAGTTAAATACTGCCGTTGCTGACCTATCTGGTAAAATAAATCTTTGGATAGCAATGTGTTGACTGTTTCAAACGATGCTACACAAGGTAAAGCAACTTCAGAAAGTCTTTGTTTGTATTTCGCTGTAACAAGTGCCCACTCGTCGTTTGTAGGAAACAGAATGGGTTTGGCAGATTGCTTGGCACATAAATTATATAAAAAATCAATAAATGCTTTTTCATCATGAATTGGATTTGGACACTTTCTGAATTTTGCATATCTGCTAAAAGCTCCAACAGAATATTTACTATCAAGTGCAAAACAGGAATAGCCCTTTGAACCAAACTCCTGGATAATACTTAAACCGTTATAAGAAGTATTGTATACAATTATTGGATTTTTCATTTAGGTAATAAATTACTGAACAAATTTTGCCTTATGCCTGATATATTTTTTTATTTTGAAATATTTTGCCTGTGATGATTAATATAAGCTTAGACTTTTGATAGAACATTGATAATAAATTTACTCCAAAAAACTTAACTAAATAATTAATTTCATAATATTCCAGACCGGAATCCAAATTAGCTTTTAAAGAAGCTGTATTACTTTCTTCTACAATAGTGTAAATATTTTTGTGATTTTCTTTAAGCAAATAAGCATGAGAAAATTTTATCAAAGTTTTGTATAATCCGTTATTACGGTATTGGGGATAAATAAATGCATGGCACATCAATGCCTCATTGGGTTTAATAATAAATTTATCATGTAGAACTTGCTTGTTTGAACTTATTAAAACAAAATAATAACCTGCTAATTCTTTTTTTCCTTCTTCTGTTATTGTGAAAAGCATCCATTCAGAATGTTCCAGCATTTTCAAAAATGAACGGTTTCTTTTAAGAAAAATGGTATCATTAGAAATAAAATCATCAAACTCATTAAATGATCTAAAAACATTAATGCTGTAACCCTTCCGATGTGGCAAATTATAAACATTTGATTGGTTCCAACTAAGAATGTACCTTTTTTTAAAGAATAATTTTTCAAAAATCTGAATCATTCAAAATTATTTTAGAAACTTTCTATCGAAATTTTAATACAGAAAAAAATTTCCTCTCTTTGAAAATATAAAACGTAAGAATATTAAAGTACCGAACAAAAGTTAACCATTTACGCCACATAAATTCAAAGGGAATGTATAAAAAACGGGGAAAGTTTAGCATTGCTGAAAGTATGGAAAACCATATTTCAAGAAAAAAGGAGGTTGATCTATTTAATTCTTTTACCAAAGGTTTGTATTTTTGTTGTTTAACAAAAACCCTTTTAAAATTGCCGGTGGACGTATCAAACATCAGAAGTAAACTTACCCGGTTAGACCATTTCCACATTTTATAAGTTAAACTAAAAACGGGATGGTATTCTTTTGTTGTATGGTATTTATCAGGTATAGGTTCCGGATACGTCATTTGCGTACGTGGTTGCACAAAAAAATTAGGAAATAGAAAATTACCTAGACTAAACCAAGCCTGTTTTCCCTGATGTTTAATTGCCCCCTGAACACGATGCGAATGCATACCAATAATACTATGCACTTTCTCTAGTTTAAGGATTTTTTTTGCGAATGATACATCAGAAACCGGAGGTAACCATACATTTTCGCGGCCCCAATGTAACATCAAAATTGCTTTGGCATGTTGTGGCAATTTATCAAGTGATTTTTTAATCTGTTCAAAAGTTAACGGATTTACCCCAAATTCTGAGGAAGTAGCCAATTGAACTTTTTTCAAATAGCTTTTTTCAAAAGTACAAAAGGAAAGTACAAAATATCCGTCACCTAGTTCAATTGCTTTTGATGCTTCATGAATGTTTCTTCCTGCACCTGTAAACCTAATGCCATTATCCTGTAGAAATTGAATCTTTTGCTCAAAACCATCAGTTCCTTTGTCTTGTATATGATTGTTGGCAAGGCTTACAATATTGATGCTATTTTCTGTAAGATAGGATAAACTTTTTAATGGAGCAGTTACCGTGCTTTTATTCAATTCTTCCTGATTATCACCAGAACCTTGTTCAAGGTTGCAAACCCTGATATCAGCCTGCTTAAATGCTTGAATTTCTAATGAAGAATAATCCTTGCAACCCAATAAATCGCCTCCAAGAAATAAATCGCCAGTAAATGCTATTTTCATATTACCAAATTTCATCCTTTAAATCTGTTTTGATATTCAGGATTTTCCCTCATAATATTTTGACTTTCCGGATAATTTTCTATGAACCAAGTAAGAAAAGCAGTGGGATCAATTTTATCAGCAAGCATTTTTTCACGACTTTGCAAGTGTTTATTTTTTAAATTGGAGATTTGCAATAATTCAGATACCTTATCAAGCAAACCTTCCTCATGATAATAATTGTAGCATAACCTATATTTATCTTCTTGTTCTCTGCAGTTGGTTACTTGTAATGAGTTAATATAAATAACTGGTGTTCCTAGAATAGCAGCTTCAGAAGCAGTTGTCGCACCCTCGCTAATACAAAGGTCGGCAGCGGCTAATATATCATGAAACTGATATGGTTTAAAATTAGCTTTTAAATGCCTTAACTTTTTAGGCAATTCCCCTTCTGATGATATAATAACTCTACCGTGTTTGGAAAGTTTCTCAATCAATTTATACTTGATTATAGAAGAGAGACCCCCCTGATTACTATCATGAAAAGCATCCCACGCTACAAATCGTAACAAAAAAAAGCGTTCTTTTTCATTTATACCTAACTGTTTCTTAATTGATATTTGCGGTTGAAAATATTTTCTATGCAGATATAATAACTCCATATAAGCATTAAAATAAATATGCTTTTTTCCATAATTCAACTTATAAACACTTGGGGTAAGTAAGTCAGAGAGGTATGGCATCAGAAACTTGGCATTAAGCTTAATATGATCAGAATCACCCGTTGCAATACAAGGTTTTTTCAACAAACGTGCTATGTGCATTGTATAATGGGATCCATGACTTAAAAATAAATCTGGTTTAAAACGAAGAGATTGCCATAACAATATTAAATCAGCTTGAAGTACATATAGAATTTTACCTAAAAGTGTACTAGCACCTTTTCCTCGGTTAAAAAAAGCGATCTCTTCTGTCCTAAGAAGATCTAAGATACATTCTCTGTCTCTTGCAACTACAAATATATTATGTCCTTTTGCTTCCATTATTTTAATAAAGTTCCTAAAATAATGAACATGTGCTGGATGGCCGATGTCAATAAGAATTCGCATAATTAAAAAATATTTGGAAATTATTTTGTTTACTTCTAATTTATTAAAATTTAGTGGCCCCTATTTTATTTTTTGAAAATTAACTTTTACAAAAATGAGTAGTCATTAATACCTGATAAAAGTGTTTTTGAAATATCGATAAATATTTAATACACTAACCATGTTCCAATAAATACAAATAAAAACTTAATAATTCTTTACTTTTACTTTCCCAAGATATTACATCTTCAGCAAGTTTTCGTATCATTATCCGTTCTTCTTTTAGACTTGCTATTTCTTTTGCTATATATTTAACTTTAGCCCAGATATCTATTTCGCTTTTTGATGTCATAATGAATGGAAAAGAATATTTTTTAGCAAAATCAATGACTTCACCAACCGGATCTATTAATATATGACGACCACATGCAATATAATCACCTATGCAATTAGGCCATCCGGCTTTACTCCTAAGATCTTCTTTTTTAAAAAGAAAAAAAACATCAACACAAAGTAGCTTCTCATAGTCTTTTGAAAAATCAACCCATCCAAATGAAACAATATGTTCTCTAAATTTTTGAGGAAGAATACTAAAATCAATTTGAGAGTCTCCAAAAATTAATATTTTAATTTTCATTGACTCATTATTATTAATTATAGCATTGGCAAGTGGTAATACTTCTGAAATGTTAAACCCTTTTGCATTAATATAGCCAAATGTCAATGTATCTTCATCAATATCATACTTCAATTTTAGAACAGAATTCTCTTTAACGAAAGGAATGCTTAAAACATCAGCCCCACCGTGAATTTTTACTATTTTGTCCTCGGTTTTAAAGGTTTTGGCTCTTTCTCTGAGTACTTCAGACAAAACTACAACTCCATCAGCAACTTTCTTGTCTTTGATTTCGTATTTTAATTCATACCAACCCAATAAAATTTTAAAGAGTTTCTTTTTTGTATCATATTGTCCACCCTTGCCATACCAATCGTACCATTCAGCCACGTATACCGATTTATGCAGTCTTTTACTCAACCGACAGGGCATTCCAGCCAGTGGTCTGTGTCCATTGTCTGACTGCACAACATCATACTTGTGAAAAACAACATGAAGCATTTCTAGGAAAAGACTCAGGAATCCAAACCCCATTCTGGATACTCTGGAAGGGATAATTTCAGGGAAAATAATAATATTAACGTTATCGATTATTTTTCTCTTTGTAAACAAAGAAAAATTTGTATTTGTAGTTATAATTGTTACCTGTTGGCCTTGTTTAGCTAAACCTTTGGCCAATGGGAAAATTCTGCCCCATCCGGATTTCTTATAAACACTTGTATGTGAGATTAAGATGTTTAACTTTTGCATATTAATCAATATTTTTTTAGATTCAAACTATTTTAATTGTTTTATTTTAATCAGTAAAAGAGGAATTTTCCTCTTTTTTTAAAAGTAATGGTAAAAAATACAATCCGGGAATGACAACAATTAACATAAACCATATTTCTCTACCTCCTGTGGCTTTAATCAATCCTAAAAGCACAAATGCCAGTATGGAGAGAAAATAATAAAACCTATAATGCTCGTCAAATAACGAACTTATTTTCTTAAATATTGATATTAAAATATAAACAAAAAATATAAAACCGGGAATTCCCCATAATGTGAGCCTGTTCATCCAATACAAATGAGCCCCTAAACCAATATCATATGGACTATTATAGGATGAATTGCCAAAGAGAGGATTAGCGGCCAAAGCTTCAAAAAGCATTGGATATCTCTCTGCTCTTGCTCCAGCACCGGTTTCGATATCAATTTCAGGATTCTTTAAAAAAAAAGCAAAATCATTTATTTTATAATGCATTGCTGTTCCTGGCTCAAATTTCTCACCTAAATAATAAATTGCATCTATATAATATGAGTTGGGAATTAAATAAAACAGAAAACCAAAAAATAATACTATTACAACAGATTTTCTAAATTTTTTTGCATCAAGTAATGAAAGGATAGTGATAAAAATTGCAATCAAAACATTTGCAAAAACCTGGGATCTTATTAAAGTGATTAACAGAAGGAGAAGAACCACAATTAAAGTTTTGGTTTTGAATATCATTTTTTGTTTGTTTTTAATATAAAATATTAGTATTGGGATTAAACACACCATAGCCTGAATATAATTATAACCCATTGCACCAGTATATTTATAAACCATTACTTGATAGGAAGTAAATTTGCCGGAACTTGCTGATTGTCTAACGATCATTGAGTCTAATGAAAGCGCAATATTAGTCCCAATTATACCAATTAAAATGAAAATAAAAGCATATTTAGCAATTAAGGCTAGTTTATGATATTCCTTTTTTTCTTTATAATAATATAGAATTGATATCATTATAAAGATATTATAGAATTCCCCAAAAATTTTCCCTTTATTCCAATCGTCAAGATAATTCCATAAAAAAAATTGTAAAATACCCACCATAAAAATACCATAAAAAATTACTTTTATTAGTAACTTTTTTTTGAAAATAGATGGGCGTGTGAGAATAATAGTAATTAAAGCTAATGGTGCCCATAGATAGGCAAAACTACCTAATTCTCTGCCCAAAATTCTAAAAACAATATAAAGAGATGTAGAAGCAACAGCTAATAATATGCTATAATCGGTAATATTTAATTTAACTTTCTTCATCAAATTCTTTTTCGCTATTGCCAGGAAAATTCTTTTAGGTTATTTTCAAAAAATAATAACAATAATGCTCTCTATTTATTATCAACTAGCGCGTCATAAACCATCTCAAAATTCACCTTATTTTTTTTTGAATAACAACCAACTGCTCTTTTATATCCTGCCTTACCCATTCGATTGGCTTTTAACTCATCCTTAGTTAACGCATTAATTGCTTTAGCCAGCTTAATTGGTTTATTTTTTGGAAATAGGAAACCATTAATTTTATCTTGAATAATTTCTTCCATACCACTCACATCTGAACCAATTACAGGTTTACTGTGCAGATGCGATTCCACAACAGGAAAAGAAAAATGAGGAACAAAAAAAGGAGAAACAAGACAACATACTTCTTTAATATAATCTGAGACATTATAGATTAGCCCAATTAATATCGCATTTGGATGATTTTTCATCTTGTAAATCGCAATATTTCTCTTTCTTGCATTTGAAAGATAATACTTTAATAACCCAAATGGATTTTTTGATTTTGGGCATATATTATAATGTCCTGCAAAATATACTTTTACATCTCGATCCAAATAGTCCAGCGCCTCAACCATTGTATAGAAACCTTTACTGGTACTTGAGCCTCCCAAATATAAAACCTTTTTAGAAGCGTAAGAGTTTTCTAAAGGAAGTATTTCAGGAATTTCTGAAAAATCATAAATAACCTCAGTAATAGCAGGAAGATTTAATCTATGGGCATTATCTCTACTTATTGCAACTACTTTATCTGCATATTTTCTTATTTGGAATCTAAAATAGTAATGCAGAATATCTATTTTTCCCTTTCTAAATGGTTCCCTGATATGAATAATAACTTTACCTTTCTTACTTGATGGGGCAAGCCAGTCTGTCAAAACGGATGAATTTAAATGCACAATATCAAAATCTAGTTTATTTAACTCAATTTTTGCGAAAATATACCTTGACAATAGCCATGAAATTCCACAAACAATAAAACTATAGATATTATACCATTTCACATAGCCTGCTTCACTATGAGCAAAAAATCGATAGAAGATATGATAAAATTTTGATTCTGCAACTTTAAACTTTATGCCATTTTCAAATAGCTTTTCTTCAATCTTAGATTTTTTCAACAATAGTACCTCAAATTCATATTTTGATTGATCGAGATTATTTATCAAATTAATCATACATTTAGGAGCCCCGCCCCAGCCTGCAGCATGATGTATAAAAAGAATTTTCTTCATTGATTACAAAAAAATTATTAGAGATATGTAATTACTCCTTTAAATTCATATTTATGGGTGTAATCCACTGAATATCAGATGTCAATTTATAAATGATATTTCAAATTGAAAGTGATTCGTGGAGAAAGTTATTTGATTTTTCAACCTCTTTCCTCAATTTTTCTTTTAAAACATTAAAATCAATTTCTTTTTGAAAGGAATTTTTGGTTGTTATTTCATCATAACTATCCACAATAAAATCCTGAAGGACATCAAATCGATTCACTAAATCAATAAATCTGGAAGCTCTTGCCATTTCAGTATAATAAGCTAAAAATGGCTTTTGAAATTTTATTGCAAAGAGGACACCATGAAATGAATCTGTATAGACAAAAGTTGAATAATAAAACAAATTTAACCATTCGATTGGGCTGGCGTACCAAAAAACCTCGTCAGACCAATTAAACAATTGAGGGTTATTTTCTGTAAGTATAACAGAAATAATTTTTATGCCTGCATATTTTTTTCTTAGTTCATCAATCACTTTTTTATGGCCTCCTGTAATTTCACTACCCAGAATATAAGTTAAAATATATTTCCCTGAAATAATTGGTTCCTTTTCTATAAGCTCCTTAAAATCCCAAAGAAGAGTCGGATCAACAACAATTGACGGTGTTTTCCCAATAAGTTCAAAAACAAATCTTTCAGTTTCCTTATTTCGAACAGAAATTGCATCAAAATTATTCAATGCATTTTGCAATTTTAGTTTATTTATATCCTCAACTTTATTAAACGCACAACAAGGCGCGTAACTAATCCGTTTTCCTTTATAATTATTTAAATGTGCTAAAAAATACGATGCAAGTTTGTGTTGACTCGGATTCCATATTTGATCACTTCCTACAATAATTGCGTCATATTCAGTAGTAATTTTGGAAAGCTCCACATAAGAGATTACTTCTGACAAATTAAAACACTTACCTTTAAATAATTCAAAAGCATCTTTTTGACGAGGAGCATATTTTATTTTTTTAATAATTTTTCGAACTTTTGTAACTGAAATCTTTCTGCTTATTAGTTGGGTGATATATGGCCTGTATTTAATATTTGGAGGTGTATAATTAATAATTTTAACACTATAACCATAATTACTTAAATATTGCTGTAAAGCATAGGCTTGCATTACAGCTCCATAATTATATCCAAAGTGAAATGTTAAAATTCCAACTCTCATAATAGCTGTTTTAGTTTGTGTTTAATAAATTTTATGGGACCATAATAAGTTATAAAATAATGATTAAGCAATGGCATCATTTTTTTATAAAAATACTTTAAATTCCCTTTATTCAAACTTTCAATAAATAATTGATGTGAAACCTGGCTGATTTGAATTCGAAGTCGAACTATTTTTTTTCTTTTATCATTAATGTCATTGTCAAAAGCACCAATTCTTTTAGGAGGATACCAATTTCCCTTTTGTTCTTTTAACCAAAGACGATACTTCAAATCTCCCCGTTTATTTCTTATCCCCCCAGCCTGGCTCTTTTCGACCATTTCTGGTTCTACTTTATCAAGATATAGTTCGCCATTTTTTGTGTCTGCTTTTAAAATTTCATCGATTTCCGGATTTCTGACAACAATTACTGAATTACCTTTATAATCTTTTATGTATTGCGGTAACCAGGCATCTCCAACTGAAATATCTGCAACTTCGCCAAAGGTATCATCACAAAAGTCACAAGCCGGGTTTTTAAACATACCATGCCCCCAGTCAGTTCCCATTTTATAGGTAGAATTGTTAACCGTAGTAACAAGATTTTGATTATTTTTTATACTAAAAAACTCTGTGCCATATTGAGAAGCCAGCCTGTCAGGAATTTTCTTTCTGAAATTTATCGAATTTAGCTCATTTGGAAATATTCCTTTTTGCCAGGCCAAAAATCTTGCATAATTTGCTGTTTTTAAGTGACCACATACAGGAGAAATGACATACTTTATTCTTTCCTTGTATAAGCTATTTCTTTGCTGTAATAGTCTAATGCCTTTTGCAAAACATGGTAGAGCAACTATAGCATATCTGCCATCATTATTTTTAATATAATTTAAAACTTTTGAAAGTTCAACAGGATAATAACGTGAAGATGCACCAGTCAGAATAGCTTCCTCTTCTTCACTTATACTATATTCAAACAATAGCGGGCGTGATTTACTGTTACCTACATGGACTGCATGCGTTATATACCCGGTATTTAACAGATTTTTCAGCAGCCAGGTAATTATTCCACCAGAACTGGCTTTTAATCGAATGCTATCTTCTTTTATATGACCAATATAATTACTTAAATAAAATCCTAAGTTGTCATTTTTTCGAATATTTTCGGTGCTGAATAATAATTCGCCAAGCTTATCTTCATTGTTAGCCTTAGAAGAAAACGGACAAATTTCTAAAACTTCATTGACATTTGTTGAATCAATATTTTTTAGTTTCAATTTATATTTGCCAATTTCATCTAGATACAAGCTAGTGTGTTTTGTTGTAGTACAGACTCCACAACCAATACAATAATTCTTTTTAATTAGTTCAAGTTGATCAAGATCAGATTGTATTCTTACCGCCATAATGTCCTCCCCATTTTTTTAAGTATTCTTTTTAATAATGGCTTTTTCTATTAATATAAACATCAAAATGATTTTTATCATAGTCAATATTACATGTAACATCCTTAGGGTGATTTTTTATAGTAAAATTTTTATCATATTCTACAAAATGATATTGAGTACGCCCTCTTGCATGTAATCCATTGACACCTATGTTTGATACAAGGTTAACTCTTGGGATAATGTACAATAAATTATTGGTTCTATGCATATATGATGCAATATTATCCCATGTACTTTTTCCCACCCCATTTTTCTTTATCCTTTTAAATTTTTTTCTATAGTATTTTAATTCCTTTCCAGAGTTCGTAATAGTCTTCAAAAAGTTAGTTTTTAAGTGATTATCCTGAACTTCAGTATAAAGATCAAACTTATCCCAAACTCTTTTCCATGTTGCCCATCCTCCCCCGGTATGGCCATATTTTGCAAAAAAATAATCAGTACCATCAGTAGTAGGAAGAGGTGTGAAGTTAATCCCGCTTACTGCCCAAATTTTATCTTCATTCTTATATAATTCTAGCATTTCCTGGGCAAATTTAAGGAAAGCCATAGGCGCAACAATATCATCTTCAAGAATAATAACATATTCTTCTGTTTCAAAAACCCAGGAGATGGCTGAAGAAACTGTAACTTCAGCGCCTTTATTAGATTCGTTATATTTGTAGTGCTTTTCACATGACCAATCAACGTTCTCAACAACCTGTTTAACCTGTTCAACGAGTTTTTCTTCACCTTCTTTTTCAGGTCTTGGGCCATCAATGGCAATATATAGTTTTTTGGGCTTAGCTTTCCTAATATACTCGAAAGTTTGTTTTATTATATCAGGGCGGTTGAAGCCGATTATTAGGATGGGCGTGTTGATTTTAATTGGCATAAAAATATTATTTAATGAAAGTACGGATTTTCATTTTTATTACTTGTATTAAACTGTTAAACTTTTGAATTTCCCATTGGTTTATACTAAATAATCGAAATGAAATAAGAAACAAAATAACAGCTCCTATTGTATTAAGAGATAGACGTAAAAAACCCATATCTAAAGAATAATAAATAAAAGTTACAAAAGCCAAACTTATTGAAATGGGATATACCAAAGGTAAAAGTGAACTTTTTAAATATTCGAGTATGTTTAAACCAGCTATTTTTTTACCGTAATACAGATTAGCAACGAATGTAAAAAAACCAAATATTATACTAACAGCATAAATTGTATAAGGTGGAAAATTTAATGTATAAAAATAATACGACAAAACAACAGCTGATACCATAATTGCACTTTCAACTAATGTTACTTCTTTAATTCTGCCGACAGCACTTATGGCAGTTCCAATTTCAAAAGTTAATTTACTAACAAATAAACCAATTATTATTAACCTTGAAAATATCAAGGTGTAATCGGGAGCTTCTTTCAACCATAAATTCAGTAAAAATTCCATTTCGAAAAAAATTGGAATTGCAAATAAAGAAAATAATAAAACAGAATATTTAGTCGCAAGAGATGTTATTCTCAGCATTCGCTCACGATCACTTTGTCCTTCACTTTTAATAATTTGCGGCCGAATAGCTCTTGTTAAACTGGTAGATAAGTTATTTATTTGATTAGAAACTTGCAGGGCAATGCCATTTGCGGCATTTAGTTTAACACCAAAAAAAACGTTAATAATGACTCCTCTTACTTGACTTGCAATTACAGATGCAACAGACCCAACTAATCTCCATGAGCTGAATGAGAGAATTGATCGAATTTGTAATTTATCTATATATTTAAAATTTAATACACACTCTTTATATTTTTTATTACTATAAAACATTTTTATACCTCTTTGAACAAGTTGCGATATAAACATGAAAAATCCATAGGTAATCAATAATCTTGTATTGGCAATGGTTAAATAAATTGCAGCTCCTAAATGAATAAAATTGCCAATTAAATCGAACACTGAAAGCATGAATAGATCTTCGTGAGAATTCATAACAGCATCATAAGGAACCAGAACTACAGTAACAAAAGTAGAAAGGACCATAAAGTGGAATAAAACTTTAGCTGCACTAATTCTATCGAGTGGTATGTTTAAAAAATATTCAAACATAAAATAGCCTCCAACTTCCATAATTATGACTAAAATAACTCCCAGAAATAAATGTAGAAATAAAGTTGTATTAAAAGTCCTTTTTAAATAGTGCTCATCATTTTTACCAAGATTATAAGCCAAAAACCTCATCGAAGCACTTGACAAAGTAGATTGCAAAAAAGCAAGCATGCCAACAACTCCTGCAACAAGAGAATAAATACCATAATCCGTCTCCCCTAAAGCTGATAAAACCAACCGTGTGCTTATCAACCCAATAATTAATACAACAATCAGTTTTCCATACAACACTATTGTATTAAAAATTACTCTGTCAGATGTTTTCAATTAAATATAGTTTATTAATACTTTTCTTACTCAATCAACTTCTTAAAATTCTGTTTTAAAACTTCTAACGAAAACTCGTTTTTAAAGGCGACACGGGTTTCGTTTTGTAAATCATTGTAAAATTTCCTGTCAAGCAGAACGGTTTCAAGTTGTTGTGCGATTTTGTTTATTTCCATTGATGCACAATGGATACCACATTTATAATTCTTCAAAAACGTTCCAACCGAGGAATAATCAGGGCCATGAAAAAATATTGGAAGACCAGTAGATATGTAAAAACCAATTTTATTTGGAAAAGCAAAACTCATTTGATGCTTACTTTCATTATCAAATTTATAGGCTACATAACCTAAATGAGAATTTTGCATGTGTTCTATTAATTCTTGCTCACTTCTCCAACCCAAATTTTCAATCTTAATATTGTTGCACTGATGTTTTATTTGATATTCTGTAGCAGTAATAAAAACGAGTTTAAACCCAGAATGTCTTTTCTGAAAAAGATCCAGAGCTTGTACAAAACTCTCTATTTCATTTTTGGTATATACTGAACCAGCAAAAAAAATGCGAATTTCAGAATTCAATTCTAATTTTTTAGAAAGTTTAGGTATATTATTCTCATATCCAAGTCTTAAAATAGCAGTTTTTTGAGAGAAATTATCTCTAATATAATTTCCCATAGTTTCTCCTGCTACGTGAATACTGTCAAAATTTCGTATTGCCTTATAATAATTATCTTTTTTAAACTTATAAATTTTTGGCTTATCAAATTGTTCTGCTTCTATAGTATCTGAAATGAACCCAACCTGTTTTATGTTTTTATAAATCGATTTATTTAAGATTGATAGCACGTCGGCACGCAGAAGTATAAATGCTGTATCAATCTTATTTTTCTTTACAAACCGTTTGAGTTTATATCGAACCCAGGGAATTTTGGCAAAATAAAAGATTTCTTCAATAAAGGGAATTTTTTTTAGATATTTTAATCCCCTAATTCTTGGCCAAACTCTCAAAGAATGCTGTTCTTTTTGCATACTTTGAAATTCATTTGGCCATTTTTCTCTTGTCGTGTAGCCAATGGCAAAATAGCAAAAATTTTCAATGCCATATACTTCCATTATCCTGCGATATAAAATGGCACCAGCATTTTTACTTAATGGGTAACCATCAGCAACAAATAAAATATTTTTTGTCATATTTAAATTTTCTGGCTTTTTATCCAGTTAACATATTCTTTTAGTCCCTGATTCAACTCAACGGCTGGTTTAAATCCTAGAATTTTTTGAGCTTTTGTAATATCTGCTTTACAATGCTTAACTTCTCCTGGTCTAAAATCTTCGTATTGAATTTCAATTTCTTTATCAAAAATTCTTTTTAGTTTTAATGCAAGTTCTTTAATAGTTATGCTTTCCCCTGATGAGATATTATAAAAACCTCTCAATTGCTTTTTGCTAGCTGAAAGCACGTTTGCTTTTGCAATATCTCTAACATTAACAAAATCTCTGGTTTGAGAGCCATTCCCATATATTTTAATCGGAGCATTATTTAATAATAAATCAACCCATTTTGGAATAACATTACCATATTCATCAGAATATTGGTTGATCCCATAAACATTAAAGTACCTTAAACAAACTGTGTCAATATTGTAATGTTTTCCATACCACAAACAATGTTTTTCAGCAGCTAATTTACTTACTCCATAAGGTGATTCTGGTTCTAATGGATGATTTTCATCAATGGGTTGATAAAGGAGTTCTCCATATATTGCTGCAGATGAAGAATATACAACTTTACGAATATTGTTTTTTTTAGCAGCGGATAAAACATTTAATGTTCCTATTATATTGGTATTTGAATCGAAAATTGGGTCATTTAACGATTTGATATTACCTATATTTGCTGCTAAATGAAATATGACATCAATATCTTTCGATGCATAATTGAGAGTTTCTGAATCCAAAATATTCCCATTATTAAATTCATAATCCAGACCATTTAAATTCTTTAGTTGACCAGTAGATAAATTATCAAAAACTTTAACTGTGTAATTACCTGTTTTTAATAATTCTTTCACAACGTTAGAGCCAATAAATCCAGCTCCTCCTATAACTAATGCTTTTTCCATTATATATTACTTTTTAATTATAAAATTCTTCTATCACCTTATGATAAGCATTTAATAAACTCTCCCGAATTTCCTTATTAGAATGCGCAAACATTTCAACAGCACGTTTATATCCTTTTTCAGCTCTTTCTGCTCTTAAATTAGGATTATCTAGCAGGTTTTCATGATTCATTTGGAAGCGCCCATCCGTTGGCAGGCTTGGCCACTTTATGGGTGGAACCCAGAAGTGTTTTTCACTCCTTTTTCGCTGCTCACATGCTTTAAAAGATGAGTGGTTGAGTACATAATCGTAATTTCCTTCGGCATTCCAGAACGCATCGTATTCCACAGAGCCAGCATCGAGTGCAAAGGTTTGAAAATCGCCAACAATATAACCAAACGAACTGCGAATATCGCGTATCACTTCCACCATATTGTTTTCGCTGATATCGACCACATGCAGTTTTCGCGGGCTGCGTTTAAAGATTTCTTTGGTAACGGCCTGCCCGATGGAACCTGCACCGCCAATTACCAAAAACCGGGAAGAACTTACAATCTCGGAAAGTTCTTTTTCGTGGTTGGCAATGTCTTGGGTGAAGAGTTCATTATTTCTACCTATAAGGTTTAGGATGTTCATGCTAATAAAAAAAACAGGTTTAGTACCATTTAATAAATCTATCCATTTCAATCGTGTTCAATAATTTGCCAGTGGCCTCCTTTTGCGGGGCCTACTCGTTCGATGATACCATATTCTTTTAGTTTTGCAATGTTTTCTTTAATTTTTCTTTGTGATATGCCAACAATTTCGGCTAAATCCGATGTAGTTACCTTATCGTTTTCTTTTATCACACGAATTATTGTTTGCTGATTATCGGTGACCTTATCGGTGACCTTATCGGTGACCTTATCGGTGACCTTATCGGTACCATTTGATTTTATGGTTACCCAAAAAGAATCGGAGAATTCAAAATTAATCTCATTGCCATTTTCAACACAAGCATTGGTAACGCGTTTAATACCGGTGCCGGCTTTTTCCATAAAATCGGTTCGTGCCAGTAAATCAACCAGCAAACGATTTCTGGCTTCGCTTTTTTTGCCAAATTCGCTTTTGGGAAAAAGTAATTCTCCCTTATTATTGATAACGATACTGCTTTTAAGTTTTTCGATGGCAATTGTGTCACCTAAAAAGTAGTCGAAGTGGATAACTGCGTTAACAATTGCCTCGCGATAAGCTTCGATTGGATATTCCGGGAATTCATCTCGTTTTAAATCTTTAATCTCAAATCTAACCGGTACGAGCTCTTTCAGGTATGTAATAGCATATTCGATATTTCCAATTATACCGCGATCAACCTCTTTTTTATCGAGAATTTCAACACGTTTGTCGTCGTTGAAATGAATGCACCGGATTTTTGAACTTATGATGTATTTATAAGGCTTTTAATAGCACCGCAACAGGCGGGTCGCAATTGCGGGCAGTATCCTGTATTTGCGATTTCAGCCTGTTTGATGTTTCAATGCCTTTTATTTGACCGTAATCGGTTATTCCCAAATATATCACCCCGCCTGATGCATTGGCGAATGCAACCATTTCTTTTGGCAGGCTTTTATCGGGCGATTCTTTAAATTCGATGAACTGGCCTTCGCCGAGTTCCAAAACAGCTTTCAAATCTATTATGAACTTTTGTTTTGCCATTTGTTTATGGTTCAAAGTTAAACCCTGTGAAATAATGCGAAGCATTAAATCGCAGATTTATTTCACAGGATTCACCCCGTGAAATGATGCTACGCATCAAAATCTTCGATTTTATTTCACGGAGTAAAGTAAGTTTTGTACCATTTAATAAACCTTTCAATTCCTTTTTGTACGGAAGCCCCCTCTAACTCCCCCACGGGGGAGGATTGGTTGAGTGCTATCAGGTTCATTCTGTTGTAAAATATGATTTGTACCATTTAATAAACCTTTCAATTCCTTTTTGTACGGGTGTATTTGGTTTGTAGCCAAAGTTTTCAACTAAATTGGTCACGTCGGCTTCGGTCCTTAGCACATCGCCGGGTTAGCGGCTTTGTCGGTGGAAACGCAAAAGTATTTTTTTACGCCTTTGTCAATGGATTGCTGTACGGTTTTTTTAGTATTGAAAATGGTTACATCAATCATACGCATGAGCGTAAACGGGTCTTTTTCGCTGCGCACATGTTTTAGTGCTGAAAGGTTGAGTACATAATCGTAATTTCCATCAGCATTCCAGAACGCATCGTATTCCACAGAGCCAATATCGAGTGCAAAAGTTTGGAAATCGCCGTTGATGTATCCAAACGAACTGCGTATGTCGCGCACCAGTTCCACCATGTTGTTTTCGCTTATATCGACTACATGGAGTTTCAGTGGATTACGTTTAAAGATTTCTTTGGTAACCGCTTGTCCGATGGAGCCGGCACCGCCAATTACCAAAAATCTTGAAGAACTTACGATTTCTGAAAGTTCTTTTTCGTGGCTGGCAATGTCTTCGGTGAAGAGTTCATTTTCGCGGCCTATAAGGTTGAGAATGTTCATAATATTATTGTTATTGCTGTTAGCTTGTTATTTGTTGTGAGTTTGCCGCGGTTTCCGCCAGTCGGCAGAACCCAAAAGTTTAATACCATTGAAAAAATTCAGCGTTTAAAGTATCTTCCAGTGGGAAATTATTACGGGTAAAATTTATACATGTCTTTTCTATGCAGGAGTCTTTCAAAAAGTTTTGTTTATCCTGATTTCCACAAGAATAATTATTTATCCAACTTTCGATAGTATTCTTTTGCTTCCTGCAAAGAAAGGTTATCAGCTGGATTA
>NZ_FQZE01000028.1 GCF_900141875.1 Tangfeifania diversioriginum
CATTAAGATACTGATTATCAGGGGTTTAATCAAATATTCCGATGGTTTATTTTGCTCATTTTCAAATAGTTATCCACATTTTTAACGAAGTATTGAAAATTTCACCTGTTAAAAATATTGCAGAAATCCCTTAAAAAATGGGATGTAAAAATTACCTTTGAAAAATTTGTAAGCATCAGGAATGGAAAAAAATAATAACCCAATCTTTGTAACTCAACCCGCGTTACCTCCCTTGGAAGAATTTACAGGGTATCTGGAACAAATATGGGACAGCAAAATACTCACAAATAACGGTCCGTTTCATCAACAGTTTGAACAAGCGCTTGCTGACTACCTCGGGGTAAAACACATTTCACTTTTTGCCAACGGCACTTTGGCGCTGATGACTGCCCTTCAAGCTTTACGCATTACCGGGGAGGTAATTACAACTCCTTTTAGTTTTGCAGCCACTACCCACTCATTATGGTGGAACAAAATTCAGCCTGTATTTGTGGATATCGAACCTGAAACATTTACGCTCGACCCCGAAAAAGCGGAAGCAGCCATTACACCGCAAACTACTGCCATTATGCCGGTTCATGTTTATGGAAATCCTTGTAAACTTGAACGACTTCAGGAAATTGCCGACATTTACGGCCTGAAACTAATTTATGATTCAGCTCACACATTCGGAGTGAAAGTTAAAGATAAATCTCTTGTAAGTTTTGGCGATCTTTCCATATTGAGCTTTCATGCAACCAAAGTTTTCAATACGATTGAAGGAGGCGCTATAATTTGCCCGGATAAGAAAACAAAAAAACGTATTGATTACCTGAAAAATTTTGGATTTGCAGGAGAAACCACGGTGATAGAACCGGGTATTAATGCAAAAATGAACGAAATACAAGCAGCATACGGATTATTGCAGCTTAAGTATGTGGATGAATACATTGCAAGACGTAAAACTGTGGCTGATACGTACCGTAAACAACTGGAAGGCATTCCGGGGATTCACTTCCTCGACGACATTCAGGAAGTACACCATAATTACGCGTATTTTCCAATCCTGGTAAATGCTTCTGAATATGGAAAATCCAGAGATGAGCTTTACGAAGAACTAAAACGTAATAATATTTACGGACGCCGCTATTTCTACCCGCTTATCAGTCAATTTCCAACATACCGCGGGTTGTCTTCAGCCAAGCCAAGTAATCTGCCTGTTGCAGAGAAAATTGCCGCAGAGGTAATTTGTTTGCCAATTTATCCCGAGTTGGCGTTAACAACTATAAATAAAATTATGAATTGCATTAAAAGCTATGATTGATTTTCAAATTTCGGATAAACCTTTTAATGAAGATAAAATTGCAGAAATTCTAACCCACTACGATGATTACTTTATCCCAAAAATTAGTGATAGAAAAAATATAGTCGAATACGCCAGGAAATTATCGTCTAATGCAACTTTTATTTTAGCAAAGAACAAAAGAAAAATTGTAGGTTTTACAGCTTTTTATTTTAATCCTGTCCCAAAAACTACATATCTTACTTTAATAGCCACTGATAGAAATCTCCAGGGAACAGGAATCGGAAAATCAATGATTTACAAATTGATAGAATTTTGCACTACGCATAATTCCGCCGGCATTTTGTTGGAAATGAGAGCAAATAATTTAAAACTATTTAATTTTTACGATAGTTTGGGGTTTGAAGTAAAAGAAAAATTTTCCAGTTCACTTAATGGAGAAACAAGGTACCACATGTATTTGCCAATAACAAAATAATTGACCATGAATGGAACACCAATAAACTTTATTTATAATATCAGTAAAATCCTTGGAATTAATATTTGGGTAAAACACGATGACTTTTATCCATTCCCCGGCGGCGGAAGCAAAGCAAGAAAACTGAATTATATTCTTAATGAAGACATACAAAAGAAATTCAATGCAATAGTTACCGCCGGAGGCAATCAGTCAAATCATTTACGTTCAACTGCTCTTTTTGCGGCGAAATTGGGATGGAAATTGATCTGTATAATACATGACGATGAACCGGAAAAGTATGAGGGCAATTTGAAAATCGTAAAATTAACCGGGGCAGAATTAAGGTTTGTACAAAAAGCTGGAGTTAAAGAAGCAATGGACAAGGCAATGGCTGATTTAAGCAATGAAGGCTATAACCCATTTTATATATGGGGCGGCGGCCATTGTGTAGAGGGTACACTGGCCTATTACGATGCAGCTAAAGAACTTAAAGCCCAGTTAAAGGAAGTTAAACCTGATTATCTGTTTGTTGCAAGTGGAACCGGTACCACACAGGCCGGGATTGAAATTGGCATCCGTGAATTTTTACCTGATTGCCAGGTAATTGGTATCTCAGTAGCCCGGGAGGAAAAGCGAGGAAAGGAAGTAATACTGGACAGTATGAAGAAACTTAATAATCATTTGGGTAATCCTATTGTAATGCCTGCTGATATTCAATTTGATGATCGCTGGACCGGTGGAAGATATGAAGCAACCTTCCCGGAATTATTAAATACCATTAAATGGGTAGTCCAACACGAAGCGCTTGTCTTAGATCCCACATATACCGGTAAAGCTTTCCATGCTCTTAAAATTTATGCACAAAATGGAAAAATTGCTCCCGGAGCCAATGTAATTTTTTGGCACACCGGCGGACTTCTTAATTTAATGGCATCAAAAGATTTGTAAAACGATGAATATTCTGCTTACATCCGTTGGCCGGAGAACTTACATGGTCAATTATTTCAAAGAAGCTTTGTCTGGTATGGGAAGGGTTCATGCGGCAAACAGTGTGGAAACCTATTCGATGAAAATAGCTGATAAATCAGTATTAACCCCTTTGATTTATGACAGTAACTATATTGATTTTCTACTCGATTATTGTTTGGAAAATAATATTACAGCTGTAATTTCTTTATTTGATATCGATTTACCCATATTAGCCAGGAATAAAATAAAATTCGCAGAAAAAGGAATTACTGTAATTGTCAGTGATTTAGAATTAACTCAAATATGCAACGATAAGTGGCTAACTTATAATTTTCTTATTGAGAATGAATTTCAAGCTCCTGCCTCATTTCTGACAATTGAAGATACACTAACTTCAGTTAAAAACAAGGCAGTAAAATATCCGTTAATTATTAAACCTCGCTGGGGTATGGGCTCAATTGGAATCTTTCAGGCCGAAAGTAACAAAGAGCTACAGCTTTTTTTCAAAAAAACACAGGAAAAAATTGCTAAAAGTTACCTAAAATACGAATCACAAAATGCCCCAACTGAAAATGTAATTATCCAGGAAAAGTTACCGGGAGATGAATTTGGATTGGATGTATTCAATGATTTAAAAGGAAACCTTCTCGCCTGTATCCCTAAAAAGAAATTGGCTATGCGTGCGGGAGAAACTGATGCAGCCGAAATAATCAATAATACAGAACTGGTTGAGTTAGGAAAAAAACTTTCAAAAAAAACAAAACACATAGGAAACCTCGATGTGGATTGTTTCTACAAAAACAATCAGGTTTATATTCTGGAAATGAATTGCCGTTTTGGAGGACAATACCCCTTTGCGCATCTTGCTGGTGTCAATTTCCCTAAAGCAATCGTACAAATGCTGACGGGAGCCAGAGTTGAAAAAAAACTACTGCGTGCAAAAGCCGGAACCATTGGAATAAAAGACTTATTGCCTGTGAAGTTAGTTTAAGATTCAAATACAACTCAATTCGTTTCAAATTTCAATAAATTTTAAGCAGATGCTATGACACAAGCCATAAAAACAATTCATATTTACACTGGGCACACTTTTATGGGAAACTCAGATAGATTTGAGGGAAATCTTTTTGAAAACACGATAGTTATTTTTTCTAAAGAAAGAAAAGAATACAAGCCCGGAAAAAAAATTATTCAACTTAACGGTTCTAAAAAAGATATTGAAAAAGTTATCGGCATCTGCCAAAAAGCAGAGTTGGTTGTTTTATATGATTTGGATCAGGTGAAAATAAAAATTGCATTAAGCCTGCCCAATCACATTAAAATTGCCTGGCGTTTTTTTGGTCATGAATTATATGATCGCCAAAGACTTAAATATTTAAGCAAAACAACTCAAAGAACATTGGGTGTTAAACTTATTCTTGAAAAATTTTGGGAAAAGAAAAATATAACACAGTTTACAAAAGCACTAAACCGTATCAACTTTTTTCTCGGACTAAGTGAAGCAGAATACCACCTATTAGTAAATAACTGGAGAAGATTACCAAAATTTATACAGCTTTCATTTCCCTCACTCGATCTGAATCCAAGCTCCATTAATTTTAAATTAAAAATTAATGAACCTTCTCCTCTTATTCTAATAGGAAATAGTATGGCCATGTATAACAACCATATAGATATCATAAAATTAATTGAACAGCAGCCCAACCGCCAACAATTTAATTTCACACTGCTTTTTAATTATGGATTGGAAAAATACTATACAAAAAAAATAAGAAAACTAACCAGAGGGAAAAACTATTTTCATTTGATTGAAGATTTTATGTCTTTAGATGAATTCAATAGTCTATATGAAAGGACAAGTGCTTTAGTAGTCAACAGCCATCGTCAAATGGCAATGGGGAATATTTTTACGGCTTTCAAGAAAGGAGTAAAAGTATATTTAAACGAAAAAAATTTAATGTTGCATTGGCTTAAAAAGGAAGGTTTTAGGGTATTTAGCATTAAAAATTTTCAAAATGACTTACAAAATAATAATGCCTCGTTAACACAAAACCTAGCCATCAATAATTTTCAACAACTAAAAAAACTTTCAGGGAAATATTCCGATGAAAAATTCCAGGAAAATTTATATGCTGAATGTACTTTAAACAAAAAATGAATAAATAGATTTTAGACAGATAAGTAGTTATTTCAATCATTCTAAATAGAAATTGCTTCACTTATTATTTTATAATATTCCTTATTTTTTGATATCGTTCTTTTAACACTCTCCTTTTCTTCTGTTGTCAATTGCTTCTTCCACTTTTCCAGAGGTTCACCTTTAGTTGTGGCGTTTATAATATTCACCTTGCTTTTTGCAATTTTTTCAATATGATGTTCATGTTTTTCATCCAATTTGAGGAATTGGAATATGCGCTTAATGGTATTCTCCTGGTCATTGACCAGATTTTCGTAAGAAACAATTAAAACTTGTTCTTCGGCTAAAGTTTTTACAGTTTCTAATGCAAGAATATTTAATTTGAACCACATTTCAGGGATAAGCTCAAAATTTTCAGGATAATATTTCACCCCGGTAATAGTATTTTTATTTGAGGTATTGCTCCAACAAGCGTGTTTTTCATTTGGCACATAGTAAAGTAATGACTTTGTTCTATGCAATTTTAAAAAATGGTGCTTCATACTTGCCGAATGCCCATATATATCGCGAATAATTATAATAAATTTCGATTGTGGAAATAAACTTCTAACATAGCCTATTTTATTCATCAGATGAGGTGATTTATTTACCGGAATGATGTTCGGCCAGTCATAAAAAACCCTACCTGTTTTGTAATTTAATCTTGAATTGGCACGCATTAGATGCCTTTTTAATGTTTTACTTTCATGGATAAAATCCGAAAAATAATTTGTCATCTGATACGTATAATATCCACTGGCATCAGTTGCATTTTTATAATCGCAATGCCCCTTTATACTTGCACCACCTATTTTAGTCCATACATCATTTAGTTCAACTCCAATCTTGAGAAGTTGGGGGTGAGTTGATAATTTATCAACCAACAAAGTTGTACCACTTCGCATGCAACCAGTAACAAATAGTGGCATATTATATTCTTTTGGTGCAGGTTCACCATAAGTTTTAAAAACTCTTCTCAAAAAAGGATTCAGCTTAATCATGAAATGTTTCAATTTTTATCCACTAACTTTTTCAGTGAATTAAGAATTTTTGTAATATCTTCTGAAACCGGGAAAAATAATATAAAAACCAATGTTAATAACACTATCAACCCGCCCCGCACAAATAAATCGATTATTAATGGAAATTCCGGAATTAATTGCAATACAAAATATACCAAAACATTGAACCCAATAATTGCCGAAAACTTCCAGTTAAATGGCTGCATTTTATATTTCCAGAACAGAAAAATATAACGCATCAAATTATTTAACATTAACGATGAGGCGATTGCGACAGCTGCTCCTGAAATGCCCCAAATGGGTATCAGTAAATACATTAAAGTAATTACCAAAGCAATAAGTAATGAAATAAAAACCAAATTAACACGGTAATATTTAGAGAAAGCTATAATTTGGCCATTCGACCCGGTACTCATATCAAACAAATACCCCAACCCAATAAAAAATATTACCCATTTGGCTCCCGAATAATCATCACCAAGTATGATCAGGATATTGTCAATATTGGCCCAGATTCCTAAAAACAAAAAACCACCAATAATTAATTGGTTCAAACAGCTTTTGTAATAAATTTCCTCAATAGTTTTTATGTCATCTTTCCTCCATGCATCGGCAATGAGTGCTCCTGAAATTCTCAACAATGTTCTTGAAGGCATTACAACCAGTGAACCAAAATAAAATGCAATTGTATAAACTCCGGTGTTTGTCAAATCGAGCATCTGGTTGATTATAATTTTATCAATATTGAATACAATCATTGACCCCAAACCAGTTATTAACGAAAACAAAGCAACATTAACAATTTCCTTTTGCATACTTTTCCCAACGCGCCGGGTGGGTGGCTTCATCTTTATTTCCTTTTTTCTGAGCAGAAAAAAAGTTATTATCAGTGCTTTTAGTGAAATTGCCACAGCATAACTAATAATTAATTGTTCGAGGCTGATGAGCTTAAAAACAAACAACAGAGTAACTCCAAATACCAAAACCCGTTGAAAAAATTCCTGCAAAAAGGTGCCAAAAACTGCATCATAAAGCATTTTATTAAATGCATCGAGAAAGGTGAAAACCATCGTGGCAATGGTTAGTGGAACCAGCAAGTAAAGGTATTCAACAAATAAAGGGGAATCCTCTATATTTGTTTCAACCAGATGAGGTTTTAAAAGCACAAAAGCACTAAGAAAAAGAATCAGACCAACAATATGGAAAAGCAAAGCAATACGTAAAAAACCATTATGTCCGTTTTCTGAGTCTCTGAAATATGAAAATAAACGGTTAGTAACACCTGGTAATCCCAATAACGACAATCGTCCCATTAGTGTTGACCAGGAAACCAGCAATCCAAACAAACCAACAACCTCCGGGGTCAAATAATTAGGAAAAAGGTAAGCCGTAGTCACAAACCCAACACCTACACCCAAATACGACCAGATGCTGCCTTTAATACTTTGTTTAATGATTATCCCCATTTATTTGCTGAAAGTGTTGTTAATTATACCTAGAAAAATCGTTTAATTCACTGGCAAAGATAAGCGGCTTCTGTTAAAAATCCATTTATCACGCAATTATCCTGAACAAAATTATCAACCAGAAAAATTGCTTTGAATCCAAAAATTATCCAATTTCCAAAAAAAATTCATTTTTTCCCTAATATTAACAAACAACAAACCCACTCATTACTACTGTTTTAAATATTGTTCGAAAAAATAATTTAAAAAATATGGTACTATGTGTTGCATGGTACTTATATTTTTATATATATTTGTATAGCCAATAACAATGTAATTAAAAGTAGTTTTTTAAAAAAAGTTCTATTCATTTTGTAACGATTAGTAAAAAGCAACGTCTTAAAGTCAGAAAAACAGAAAACAGAAAAACAGAAAGCCATGAAAACGAACAAAGCCATGAAAACAAATTCAACATCCCGGAGGGGGCACAAGTCCCCCCGGGAAAACAATGTTCAGAGAGCAGTTTTACGCTCAGTTGCTGTCATTATTAGTTTCGTGCTGGTGAGCTACACCGTTAGCGCCCAGGAATTCTGGAAAAAATTAATTACAAACAGCAGCTTTAACGAAATTGCAATTGCCATGATTGAAACAAACGGAAAAATTTCTGCCACGAACCATGCCCCAGGGGCAAAGCTGAATTTCTTCTACCTCGAAGAAGCAAATGACCCGGCTTTGGAGGTGGAAAACTGGATGACAAACAGCAAGCTTTTTGAAACCTTCAGCTTACCTTTGCAAAACGAAACAGAAGTTCCGCTTGCACTTGAAAACTGGATGCTTGACGATACGGGTTTTGAAGCCGGTGACAACAATTAAGAAACTGATAGCTGAATGCTGAGTGACTGCTGAAGGTTGCGGGGAGTTCAATAAGGCAACACGGAAAAGTGAGGATAAACACGGATAAATACAAACCATTTAGAGAGAGGGAGAAAATAAAATGAAACTAGAAAACACAAAGGCGCAAATGCGGAAAGGGGTACTGGAGTACTGCATCCTGCTGGTACTGGATGGCAAGCCACTTTATGCCAGCGACATCATTAAGGCGCTCAAGGAAGCTAAAATGATTGTGGTGGAAGGCACCCTTTACCCGTTGCTTACGCGCTTAAAAAATGCCGGGTTGCTGGCCTACCGCTGGGAGGAATCAACCCAGGGGCCCCCGCGTAAATATTATGAGTTGACCGACACCGGACGAAAATTTCTTACCGAGCTCGAAGGTTCATGGTCGGAGTTGGTAAAGGCAGTTGAAAAAATTAAAACAAACAAAGCTTAAACAGAAAACGAAATGAAAAAGACATTCACTATCAATATAAGCGGTACAGTTTTTCATATTGAAGAAGATGCCTACGAAATTCTGCAAAAATACCTTGTTAACCTGAAAAACCATTTTGGTGCCAATGAAGAAGGCAAAGAAATATTATCGGATATTGAAGCACGAATTGCTGAAATTTTTACAGAAAAATCGGATGATGAAAAAAAAGTGGTGACCATCGATTGGGTAAACCAGGTAATAGAAACCATGGGCACTCCCGAAGATTTTGCTGAAGAAGAAGGCGAAGAGGAAGAAGTTTATGTAACCTCACCCAAACGCAAAAGAAGACTTTACCGCGACCCCGAACGCCGTGTGTTGGGCGGAGTTTCTGGCGGACTGGGTGCTTATTTCAACATGGACCCGGTTATTTTGCGAATTATTTTTGTGGTGCTGTTTTTTGTCACAACCGGTGCAGCACTGCTGGCCTACATAGTGCTGTGGATTGCAGTGCCCAAAGCCCGCACCACTGCCCAACGGCTCGAAATGCGCGGCGAGGAAGCCACAGTGAAAAATATTGAAAAATCGATTCGCGAAGAAGTAAACGAAGTAAAAAAAAGCTATCACAAATTTAAAAATTCGGACACCTACGCCAAGGGCAAAAAATCAATGGAAGGCGCCGGCGACGTAACATACAATGTTTTTAAATTAATATTGAAAGTGGCCGTTGTCATAATTGGTGTCATATTAATTTTGTCCGGTTTCTTCGGATTGCTTGGTATGATTTCTTCACTTGCCATCGGACAATCATTTGTTCAGGGATGGCCGCTGGTCTGGGGACCGGAAATTCATTTCCCCGACTTCTTCAACTATTTTGTTGAACCCGGAACCGTAACCTTCGGAATGATTGCGGTTGGCCTGCTCGCCGGTATCCCGCTGCTGGCCATGCTCTACATCGGGTCCAAGCTGGTTTTCCGCTACAAATCAAACAATACTGCAATCGGTTTATCAATGGTTGGTGTGTGGCTCATCGCACTGGTTTCCCTGGTTGTAGTTTCAGCCAGCCAGTTAGGGAACTTTAAAGACCAGGGCTCCGCAGTAATCAGCAATACGCTTCCGTGTGACAGCTGCCAAACATATACGCTCGACATGGCGGAAGACAAATACGAAAACTACGCCGAACTCGATTGGGATTTGAACAACCTGAAAGCAGTAGTTGTAAACGGTGATGAAGTAATCCTGGGCAAACCAAAATTAGATGTTGAAAAATCAGGTGGCGACTCCTTTGTAGTGTCTGTAAAAAAATCCTCACGTGGACGAACCCGCGGCGAAGCCAGGGAATACGCCTCAGACATCATCTATAATTACCAGGTTAACGATTCCACACTACTTTTCGATCCATGGTTTTTGCTTGAAGAAGACGGCAAGTGGCGCGATCAGGAAGTGCAGATTACCATTAAAGTTCCTGAAGGAAAAGCCATCCACCTGAGTGAGGAAATGATAGAAATTATCTACGATATCGAAAATGTATCGAATACTTGGGATGGCGACATGGTAGGAAAAACCTGGGAAATGAAACCCGAAGGACTCACCATGAAAGAGTTGTCAGAAAGCACAGAAGACAGGAAAGAATTACCCGAAAATACTGAAGAATTGTAATCCTTAAAAAATTCAATCTCATGGATTTCATCACGAAAGTAATATTTATCATCGGCTTTTTACTGGCATCCCTGCTGCTGTCGGCACAAAGCAAGTCAGACAAAATCTACGATACCTTTTCAGGAAAAGAAGGTGTAACCAATTTTTCATTCAATAAAAATATGATTGATGCGGTTGACATCGATTTGAATGATGAAAACCAACATGTTTCAGGCGATCTGCATGAAATTCGATTCCTCTCGTACAATCCCGAAAAAGGCGAATTGAGCGGTCCCGAATTTCTTGAAAAAGCCATAGCGCTCCTGCCATCCTCTTATAAAAAATACGAAGATCCGGAAGACGACGATTCCGATGCAGAAATCTGGCTGCGTGGCAGGGGAAAGAAGTATTCGGAATGCCATGTGTTTATCAAAAACGAAGACCCGGAAGGCAACCGGTTTGTGATTTCATTTTACGGCGATTTTAATGTGGACGACCTCGACGGACTAAAAAAAGTAGGTAAAGATTTTTCCGAAAAATGATTTATCAACCTGTCAGAAACTTTAATAATAATCCGGGGCAAACAAGCTACCGGATTTTTTATTTCATTACCCTGCTGGATTGAGGATATTTCAAAAACCAAAACATTTTTCACTGATTTTGGTTGTATTGATTATTAATCAAATACAATAATAAAATGAATCAAAAAAATAGTTTTAGCAAATTAATGGCGGCCTTGTTGGTGGTTTTTGTTTTCACATCCTGCCAGGCAACTGGTCAGCAAAATAGAAACCTGAAAGTTTACGAAAGCAGTGAACAAATGTTAGCTGCCGCCAAAGAAGTTATCACCGAAATAACGGTTGAAGATTTCAAAAATACCTACACTCAAGCTGATATTTTTATCATTGATGTTCGCACAGCCGGCGAACACAAATCAGGTGCAATTCCCGGTGCTGTGAATATTCCACGGGGTGTGCTTGAATTCAAAATTGACATGCCCGGAATTTGGGAGAACACAGGGAAAAATCCACCTCAAAAAGATGACCGTATTTTCGTTTATTGCAGTACAGGTGGCCGCGGAGCATTGTCGGCAAAAGCGTTAATGCAGCTTGGGTACGAAAATGTTCAGTCGTTGCAGGGTGGTTTTGGCGCCTGGAATGCGGCTTATCCCAACATCAGGGAATAACTTCCTGCAACAACTGAACATTTCTCCAACACAAATTTCTTATTGGCGGTTAACCGGTGCATTTACCGGTTTTACCGTTTCTAATTTTTGTATCATTTCAGGTTTTACTTCAAGCGATTTCATCATCATATTGTAATCGCTTACATCCAGGTTCTTTTGGGCCACAAAATCGGCCGGCAGCACAACAATCCTGAAAATCTGATCCTGGGCTTCCGCAGGCAGCAGCGTGTTAAAATCAATGGTTCCTTCCAGAAAAACCTGCACATCGGCAAATGTATGGTCGTAATTGTATTGTAATACCTCGTTATTTCCTGTATTATCATCATACAAAACAACCGTTTGTGGCAGCAGGCGCCAAACATCCAGCCATTCGCCGTTGTTGTCTTCTGCCTGTTCCCAAAGAATGTAAACCAGCACCACATCGCTTTCGTAAACTGTTATACTTGAAGGGAATTCAAAGTACAACGAGTAATCGTTTTGCGAAGTAAAATCGCCTTCAATTTCAAAAACGGAACCTAAAAAAGATTCTCCGTCTTCCCCCGGAGGTCCGGGAGGTCCTTCTTCACCAATGCAACTGGTCAAAAATGCAAGTGCAAACATTAAAAAAATTCCTGTAATTGTTTTCATGGCTTTTAAATTTAAAGTTATGACTTATGGTTTCTGTAAAACAATATTAATGCCAACTCGGCTACCACCTGTAAAATTAGCTTCAGGATTATTCAGTAATTAACCTGTAAATTCAATCCATTGTTTTTGCTGTGTCCGAAAATAGCAGCGTTTTAATATTTCAACCCGCCATTGGAAAAATCGGACCGGGTACTTCCATAACGTTCCATAATAATGCTGTCGAGAATTGCCAACACTTCTCCATTAGTTTTAGATTACCAAAACAGTGTTTACCACTATTTTCTGAAATACGGAGATAAAAGGAGCCCGTCGAAAAAGCTGGTGGTGCAATGAATTAGCAGGAATATTATCTGTGAAAATTCGTGTAATCTGTGGCAAAAATCCTCTTCAAGAAAATATTCCGGGAAATTATTCCTCATAAACCGGTCGCACACTGCCATACCTTTCCACAATCTCATCCAAAATTCCGGTGACTTCGGTATTGGTTTCAGCACGCAGAAGTTTGATTTTCAGTTCGCGAAAGTTGGGCAATCCCGGAAAATATTTGGCAAAATGACGACGCATCATCAGAATAGCCGATCGCTCGTTGTCTTTCCATTCGAGGTTGAGCTGCATTTGTTCCTTTACATTTTCCACCACTTCGGCAACAGTTGGCGAGGGAAGTGTTTCGCCGGTTTGCAGGTAGTGTTTCACTTCCCGGAAAATCCAGGGGCGGCCAATTGCCGGGCGGCCAATCATCAGCGCATCCACACCGGTTTGCTCCAACAGATTTTTGGCCTTTTCGCCACCGGTAATATCGCCATTCCCAATGATTGGGATTTGAATTTGCGGGTGGTTTTTCACTTCGCCAATCAGCGTCCAGTCGGCCACGCCGGTGTACAATTGCTCGCGGGTACGTCCGTGAATGGCCAGTGCGGCAATGCCGGCATCCTGAAGGCGCAGTGCAGCTTCCACAATAGGTTTGTCGTTTTTGTCCCAGCCCAACCGGGTTTTGGCGGTTACCGGAACTTTCACCGCCTTAACAATTTCAGCAGCCATTTGCTGCATCTTAGGCAGGTCGCGCAGCATGGCCGCCCCGGCACCGTGACGAATTATTTTTTTCATGGGGCAACCGAAGTTGATGTCTATAAAATCGGGCTGCAGCTCTTCGGCAACCTGTGCCGCACGTACCATAGAATCAATGTTGTGCCCGTAAATCTGAATGGCTACCGGGCGGTCGAAATCGAACAAAACCATTTTTTGTTTCGACTTTTTCACGTCGCGAACCAGCGCCTCTGACGACACAAACTCGGTGTACATCACATCGGCGCCGTATTTTTTACACATCCAGCGGAAGGACTTGTAAGTCACGTCTTCCATGGGTGCCAAAAACAGTGGGGTTCCTTCCAGTATAAGCTTTCCGATTTTCATTCCGGGTACAAAATTAAAAATTGCCGGAATATATATTTATAGTTCCTTGTTTTCAGCAAGAAATAATTTTCAAAAAGAAAACTATTGAAAAGCTGTCATTTCACAAAAAAATGGCATTGCCCAAAAGACAATACCACTTTTTAGAATCATTTAGCCTGAAAAGAATTTCAGTATTCTTACCCTGAAATTCTATTTCTGCATGTGTACATCCATTTGCGGGAACGGAATGTTGATACCTTCCTTGTCGAATGTTTTATATACTTTTTCATGCATGTCGAAGAAAATTGCCCAGTAATCTGAAGCTTCGGCCCAGGCACGAACCACAATATTTACCGAGCTGTCGCCAAGTTCCTTAACGGCAATAAATGGTTCAGGATCCTGCAAAATTCGTTTGTCATCGTCAATTAATTTTCTCAACACAGCTTTGGCTTTGTCCACATCGTCGCCATAACCAATTCCAAAAAGAAAATCTACCCGGCGGCGTTGTTCAGTGGAATAATTTACCATTGAGTTGGTTGCAAGCCCACCATTAGGAATTATGATGGTAACATTATCAGGCGTTTTTAATATCGTGTTGAAAATCTGGATTTCGTTAACTGTACCTGAATGTCCCTGCGCTGTTATATAGTCGCCGGCTTTAAAGGGTTTAAAAAGCAGCAGCATTACACCTCCTGCAAAATTTTGCAAAGTTCCTGAAAGTGCCATGCCAATGGCAAGGCCGGCAGCACCAAGTACCGCGATAAAAGAAGTCATTGCAACTCCAAGCATTCCCACAACACTAATCAGCAGCATGATTTTCAACAGAATGCCTATCATGCTGTTCAGAAAACCCCGCAACGAGGGTTCCATGTTACTTTTCTCAAATTTTTTCCGGAGAACATTCAGGATAATGTTGATTATCCACCAACCGATAATAAGCGTAAGCAGAGCGCCTATCAAACGGGGACCAAAAGTCACTATTGCATCATAAAACTTTTGCCAAAGTGCGTCAATTGATTCCATAATATAAATTTTTTATTGATTAATGTTGAAAGTTACAAATTCTGTTGCAATATGTTCAAATAAAAAGGGATCAAAAATTTTGATCCCTTTTAAACTATAATTCAATAATCACCCAAAAAATACTAAGCTGTATTTTTTAAATATCGCAATGTGTCATTTACACTACTCTGCCTTACCAGTTCTTCGTCGCGTATTGAGATATTAAAAATCCCTTCGAGGTAAAAAGTGAATATTTTCCAGTCAACTGAATCGAATCTCAAATCGCGCTGATAGAACGCAGTCGGCTGTATATCACTTTTTTGAACTCCTGTTTTACGAAGCACACGGTATAGGTTTCTTCTGATTTTCTTGTCTTCCATAGCTTCCATTTTCCTAAAATCATTACCTCTGTTTCAGTTATTCAATTGTTGAAAAACCGAACAAACGAATTTACGGGTCAAATATATGAATAAACATTAGAACACAAATTACTATTAACACAAATTAACCTGTAATTAACGAATAAGTAATTAATGATCAGATGAATGAACAAAAGTTATATATGGTGTTTCCGGTCGGATTTCAGCAAACTGTACACTTCCAAATCAAAAATTTTATTGCGATGTAACTCTCCTGCCCGCTCTGTGCCCTCGTATTGAAATCCGAGTTTTATCGGGATAGCCGAACTTTTGGAGTTGCCTTTTGCCACCTTTATTTGAATGCGGTTCATCTTTAATTTTTTAAACGCATAACCAATCAGTTTTTCAACGCTTGAGGTTATAATACCTTTTCCTTGCATATTTTGGGCCAACCAGTAACCCAATTCGGTTTTGCGGTTCACCCAATCGGTGTCTTTAAAACCTATAAGCCCTGCAAATTCGTTCTTATACCAAATGGCAAAAACCTTATCCCGTTTTTTCCCGGGTTGGGTTACAAGGCTATTTATAAAATTTTCAGTGTCAGATAATTTTTGGGTGTATTCAACAAATGGGAGCCATTGTATTAAAAAATCGCGGTCCCGATCTATTGTTTCAAATATAACCGGAGCCATCGACAAGTTAACTGCTTCCAGACGAACTTTCGGGTTTACACGCAAGTGGTCCATTTTTAAATTTCTTTAAGCAACAAAATAACTACTTTACGCGAAAGCATTAACGTCATTTTTTACAACTTTTTATCTTTACAGCGATTTTTTAATTATAAAGGTCAATTTATACAAAATTCAGAAGAATGAAGAAACGGGTATTATTTATTTCAGCAGCATTAATAACTTTGCTGGGGTCCTGCTCCAATGCAACCCAAAACGATGATGAAACACTGGCAGTAATACAAACTGAATTTGGCGATATAAAAGTGAAACTCTACGAAAAAACAGCAGAACACAAAAAGAATTTTGTAAAGCTCGTGGAAGAAGGATTTTACGACGATCTCCTGTTTCACCGGGTTATCGAAAATTTTATGATCCAGGGAGGCGATCCCGAGTCGAAAAATGCTGAGCCGGGAAAAATGCTGGGAGGTGGTTCGCTCGATTACACTGTTCCGGCAGAATTTGTACCGGAATATTACCACAAACGAGGAGCGCTGGCAGCGGCCCGCCGGGGTGGTCCTTCCAATCCGGAGAAACGATCGAGTGCCACACAATTCTACATTATACAGGGCGAAATTTTCACGCACGGAAAACTCGATACACTGGAAATGATGAAAAATTCGCGCCTGAAAAAGGAACTATTACAGCAACAATTGCAATCCATTGAAAACGAACTCAATGAATTTCAACAAAACAACGACCGCGAAGGCTTTGAAATAAAAGTAGCTCAGGTAAGGGAGGAAGTTGACAGCCTGATAGAAGCACAGGGCTTAAAATTTGAACTCACCGACGAGCAACGCGATATTTATACTACCATTGGCGGTTATCCATCGCTCGATGGCGATTACACAGTCTTTGGAGAAGTAGTGGAAGGAATGGAAGTGGTGGATAAAATTGCCGCTATGGAAACCGACAAAAACAACCGCCCGCTGAAAAATATTAAAATGGAAATTGAGTTGATGAAATAAAATATGGTCAGATTTTTCACAATATTAATAACTTTCCTTTTGGCAGCCAACGCAGGTTTTTCGCAGTCCACGGTTGTTCAGGTTTCGACCAACATGGGAAATATGAAATTCCGGTTGTACGACGACACGCCCAAACACCGCGATGCTTTTATTGAACTGGCGAAAGAGGGCTACTACAACGAAACACTGTTCTACCGTGTCATTCAGAATTTTCTGATTCAGGGAGGCTCAAAAAGTTCGAAAAATGCGGCACCGGGCAAACGAATCGGCTACGGCGACCCGGATAAAACAGTTGACGATGAAATTCTGCCGCACCACTTTCATAAAAAAGGTGCCCTTTGCGCACCCCGCCAGCCCGATGAAGTAAATCCCTGGCAGCAGTCCGATATTTCGCAGTTTTATATTGTGAAAGGAAGGGTCCATTCTGAAGGCGAACTTGACACGATGGAAATGGCTGTGAACCGCCCTATCCGAAAAAAAATTGTAGCAAAATACCTGACAGACGATGTAAGAAACGAACTACAAATGTTGCGGGAAGAAAAAATGGTGGATGAATTCCGGGAAATTGCCGACAGGGTAAAACAGCAAATTGAAACAGAATACAACCTGCAAACCGGAACCCTGGAATTTTCGGATGCTCAGCGCGAAGCCTATACAACCATTGGCGGCTATCCCGATTTGGACGGGAAATACACCGTTTTCGGCGAATGCATTTCAGGGTTCAAAACCATCGACAAAATTGCGGCACTTAAAACCGATGAAAACCACCGGCCTTTTACCGATGTAAAAATTAAAGTTTCCATTCTGAATGAATAAATTAAAACATATTATCATTTTCTTTTTGCTTTCAGCACTGGCTTTATCGTGTGGCAACAACGCACAGAAAAAGGATATTGAAACCGAACCTGAAGCAAAAGAAAAAACGGCCCAAAATCAGGAAACCGGCTGGGAAGATATTATGCCTTCCATTGTCACCATCGATTCGTACGATGACAACCGGATTCTGGAATCGGGGCAGGGATTTTTTATTGCTGAACACCTGGTGGTTACCAAGTATTCTTTAGTAAACGCTTCCAACAATGTGCTGATTTCCCCGTTCGACACCGATGAAAAATTTAAAACCACCAAATACGTGGCAGTTGACCGGATCAACGATTTAATCATCCTTCAGATTGACAACCTGAAACGGAAACCCATCGAACTCTTCGACGGCACAGCGCCAAACTCCGCCAAAACATCTTACATCGCTGAATCTCCGGGAAAAACAATACAGATTTTTACCGGCAAATTATTGAACCAGACAAATGTTAAAGGAAGCCGGCTCTACCGCATTACCAACCGAATCCGAAAAGCCACTTTTGGCACGCCCGTTTTTGTATCGAACAAAAAAACCATTGGCATTGCATTTTCCGATGTAGCCAATTACCAAACGCAAAGTTTCGCCATTCCTTCCACATTTATCGCGCAATTGCTCAGCAATAAAAACAGCGAACCTCAAACGCTTGAATCGCTGCGTTCGTTTACCAATGAGGAAGTGGCCGCCGAAAACAAAAAAATTAAAGGACTGATCCTGGAAACCGATATGGGCGACATTACCATTCGCCTGTTTAACGAAACCCCGCAATACCGCGACAATTTCATCCGGCTGGTAAAAGAAAATTATTACGACAGCCTGCTGATTCACCGCGTAATTACCAATTTTGGCATCCAAACCGGGGCTGCCGATACACGTTATGCCGAAAAAGGCGACATTGTGGGTTACAAAGGACCGGGCTACACATTGCCGGCACACATTGTTCCGGGGTTGTTTCATAAACGCGGGATGATTGGCTCACCACGAAAACCCGACACAAAAAACCGGCGCCGCCGGGCCGACGGATCACAGTTTTATATTGTTTCGGGCCGAAAATATTTCGATAAAGAACTGGATGGAATCGAGGAAGAAAACGATTACACTTTTTCGTCCGAGCAGCGCCGGGCCTACAAAACAGTTGGCGGAGCGCCTCATCTCGACGGTTCGTACACCATCTTTGGCGAAGTGATTTCGGGAATGGATGTGGTAGATGAAATTGAAAAAGTGGAAACCGACCGGCAATGGAGGCCCGTGGAAGATATCCGGCTGAAAAATATTCGGATTTTAAAGTGACCCGTTGAATACTTTTGTCATTTCCATCCCCTTTTTTAGCCAGAATGTTTTCAGGCCTGCCTCGTGGGCTGCATCAATATTATTCTCCAAATCATCAACAAAAAGGGTTTCTTCCGGCTGCACTCCCGAAAGACGGATAACCTTCTGATAAGCACTCAAATCGGGTTTCCGTTCACCTATTTCATGCGAATAAAAATCATTCACAAACAGCGAAGGGAAATCGATACCATGATCGTTTTTAAACTCCGCATGAAGCCGGTTAATGTGAATCTCGTTGGTATTACTGAACAGATAAATATTGAATTTCTCCCGTAGTTTTTTTACCACCTCCACCCTTTCGGCCGGGATGTCGAGAACCATGGCACACCAAGCATCGTCAATCTGTTCATCCGGGATTTCCGGATTATTCAGTATCTCACGTATTCTTTCCCGGAAACCTTCCGCTGAAACTTGTCCCGTTTCCAGTTCATAAAAAACCGGGTCGGAGTAAGCCTGCCCGCTGTCCACCACTTCATCTGCCAGTCCCAGTTTCCGGAAAGCTTCAATGGATGCATTAAAATCGAGATTCAGCAAAACATTGCCCAAATCAAAAATGATATTTTTTACAGCAGCTAAATCAATTGGCATTTTATTTATTTTAGCCTTCGAAGATATAGATTTTATATGAATGAAAATAAAAGGCAAACATTACCATACTATCTGGCTGAAAAAAGATGACCCACAAACCGTGCAGGTAATCGATCAGCGTAAAATTCCATTTCAGTTTGAGGTATTTAACCTGAGAACTGTTGACGACACCTACTTTGCCATTAAAGAAATGGTGGTGCGCGGGGCACCGTTAATTGGCATTACAGCTGCCTTCGGCATGTACCTTGCGTTGTTAAACACGAAACAGAAAAACCTGGAAGAACACCTTCAAAAAACAGCAGATTACCTGAAATCCTCGCGGCCCACTGCGGTTAACCTGGCATTTGCCATTGACGAAATGCTGGAATTCATTCTGAAGGAAAAAGAAAATCCGCAACTCATACAGGAAACGCTTGAGAAAGTCCATTCATTTAAAGAAAAAGAGATTCATTACAGCGAAAAAATTGGCGAGTACGGGCTGCAAATTATCGAAGAAATTTACGCCAAAAAGCAAGATACTGTAAATATCCTGACGCACTGCAATGCCGGCTGGCTGGCCTGCATCGACTGGGGAACTGCCACCGCACCCATTTACAAAGCCCACCGCAAAGGAATTCCGGTGCATGTGTGGGTGGATGAAACCCGTCCGCGCAACCAGGGTGCCCGGCTTACCGCGTATGAGCTGGGAGAAGAAGGTGTGCAGCATACCGTGATTGCCGACAATACCGGCGGCCATTTGATGCAACACGGCAAAGTGGATTTGGTGCTGGTTGGCAGCGACCGCACAACCGTTACCGGCGATGTGGCCAATAAAATAGGCACCTATTTGAAGGCGCTGGCAGCCCGCGACAACGGAATTCCATTTTACGCCGCCCTGCCCTCTTCCACTTTCGACTGGAAAATGGAAAACGGACTGGCTGAAATTCCGGTAGAAGAACGCGGGACTGAGGAAGTAGCCGAAATTGAAGGCTGGACAGGAACAAAAATCCGGCGGGTGCGGTTAATTCCTGAAAACAGCCCGGTAGCCAATTACGGTTTCGATGTTACACCAGCCCGGTTGGTAACGGGGCTTATTACAGAACGTGGAGTTTGTAAAGCAAACAAAAAAAGCATTTTAAAACTGTTTCCTGAAAAAATACAGCTATGAATAAAATTGCAATTATAGGCGGATCGGGATTAGAAGATCCGGGCATTTTGAAAAATCCGGGCAAAACTGAAGTTGAAACGCCCTACGGAAAACCCTCTTCTTCTTTTAAAACCGGAAAGATTGAAGGTGTTGACGTTGTGCTGCTTTCACGCCACGGGCGCGATCATTCCATTCCGCCATCGCAGGTAAACAACCGGGCCAACATCTGGGCAATTCGTAAACTGGGCTGCACCCACATTTTAACAACCACTGCATGTGGCAGCCTGCGCGAAGAGATCCAACGAGGTGATTTGGTAATCCTCGACCAATTTATCGATTTTACGCGGCACCGCGAGATCACATTTCACGATACATTTGAAAACGGAAATCTTCAGCACGCGGCCATGGCCGAACCGTTTAACCAACTGCTGCGCGATAAACTTATTAAAAATGCTGATGATTTAAAATTGAACTTCCACCCGCGCGGAACAGTAATTACCATTGAAGGGCCGCGGTTTTCAACACGTGCCGAATCGAACATGTTCCGGATGTGGGAAGCCGATGTGATAAACATGTCCATTGCCCCGGAGTGCATCCTGGCCAACGAACTGGAAATTCCTTATGCGTCCGTTGCCCTCAGTACAGATTATGATTGCTGGAAAACCGATGAAGAGCCGGTTACCTGGGAAGCGGTGCTGAAAGTATTCAACCACAATGTGAAAAATGTAATTGAATTGCTCTCGAAAACCATTGCATCTTTCCGGTGAAAAATATTCCGTCAGCGAGATTACTTGATTTCCGAACCGTTTTTCACTTTCTGGTCAGGCGAAACAATCGACAGTTTACCGTCGGCATCTTCGGCGCACAAAATCATTCCCTGCGACATGATTCCACGCAACTTTTTGGGTTCCAGGTTCACCAAAATGGAAACCTGTTTGCCAATCAAATCTTCGGGTTTGTAAAACTCTGCTATTCCCGAAACAATGGTTCGTTTATCAATTCCGGTATCCACTTTCAGTTTCAGTAGCTTTTTGGTTTTCGCTACTTTCTCTGCCTCCAGAACCGTGGCCGAGCGGATGTCCATTTTCCCAAAATCGTCGAATTCAATGCTCTCTTTTGCCGGTTTGGCTTTTGCTTCAGCCAGTTCGTTGGCTTTGCGGGCATCGAGCAGTTTTTGCAACTGCGCCTCAATCACCTTGTCGTCAACTTTTTCGAAAAGCAATTCCGGCTTGTTGGTTTTGTGTCCGGGTCGCAGCAAATCGGTTGCGCCCAGTTTTTCCCAGTTCATTTTGTCGAAATTGAGGAATCCGCGCAGTTTCTCCATGCTAAACGGAAGGAACGGTTCCAGGATGATGGTGAGGTTGGCCGAAATCTGCAGGCAAACATTCAAAACGGTTTTTACCCGTTCTGGATCCGTTTTGAACACTTTCCAGGGTTCTTCGTCGGCGAGGTACTTGTTGCCGAGGCGAGCCAAATCCATGGCATATTTGAGCGCTTCACGGATCCGGAAATTACCGAGACTTTTATCCACCTCAGCTTTTATGGCAGAAATTGATAAAAGTGTCTCCTTGTCGTAATTCGAAAGTTCGCCTGCTGCCGGCACTTCACCATTGAAATATTTATTGGTGAGCACCAGCGCGCGGTTTACAAAGTTGCCGAGGATGGCCACCAGCTCGTTGTTATTCCGGTTCTGGAAATCTTTCCAGGTAAAATCGTTGTCCTTGGTTTCCGGGGCGTTGGCGGTAAGCACGTATTTCAGCACATCCTCTTTCCCCGGGAAATCTTCTAAGTATTCATGCAGCCAAACCGCCCAGTTACGCGAGGTGGAAATTTTATCGTTTTCGAGGTTTAGAAATTCGTTGGCCGGCACATTGTCGGGCAAATTATAGGTTCCCTCTGCTTTCAGCATGCTTGGGAAAATGATGCAGTGAAAAACAATATTGTCTTTCCCGATGAAATGCAATAGCCGTGTTTCCGGGTCTTTCCAGTATTTTTCCCAGTCGTCGGTGAGCTCTTTTGTGGCCGAAATATAACCAATGGGTGCATCAAACCAAACGTACAGCACTTTTCCATCGGCCTCTTTCAGCGGAACAGGCACCCCCCATTTCAGGTCGCGGGTAACGGCACGGGGCTGCAGCCCGCTGTCGATCCACGATTTGCACTGCCCGTAAACATTGGGTTTCCACTCTTTGTGTTCCCCGAGGATCCATTCCTTCAGCCACGGTTCGTACTGGTCGAGTGGCAGGTACCAGTGTTTGGTTTCTTTCAGCACCGGCTTGTTGCCGCTAATCATAGAAGTGGGGTTAATCAATTCAGTCGGACTCAGCGAAGTGCCGCAGCTTTCGCACTGGTCGCCGTAAGCTTTTTCAAACCCACATTTCGGGCAGGTGCCGATGATGTACCGGTCGGCCAGGAATTGTTTGTTTTCTTCGTCGTAATATTGCTCGGACGTTTTTTCAACAAATTTGCCTCCGTCGTATAATTTTTTAAAAAATTCAGAAGCCGTTTCATGATGCACTTTCGCGCTGGTGCGCGAATACACATCGAACGAAATGCCGAATTTCTCAAACGATTCTTTAATGATTTTATGAAATTTATCCACCACATCCTGTGGTGTCACGCCTTCGTTTTTCGCTTTTAAAGTAATGGGTACACCATGTTCGTCCGAGCCGCCAATCAGCAGCACATCTTCATTTTTCAGCCGCAGGTAGCGGGCATAAATATCGGCCGGAACATAAACGCCTGCCAGGTGGCCAATGTGAATCGGGCCGTTGGCATAAGGCAGTGCAGTGGTTATCAGTGTACGTTTAAAATTACCCATGTTTAAATATTTTACTTGAAAATGGTTCTTTTTTATTAAGGGCACAAAGATAAGGGAATTGAGGGAAAACGGATTTTACAATAACATTTTTTAGCTATATAGGATCGGGATTTGCCGTTTGCAGCTATGCATTTATAAAATGTTGACTTGGTTCTAACAGTTAGAAATCTTTGCATTCATGAAAATTTTACTCAACAGAATACGAAATGAAACTGTTAAGAGTTCAACTTTGAATGAAAAGGTTGTTCAAATAGAATTCACAATACTATTGAATTCACTGTACTTAACTACATTCGTATTTTGTATCTTAACCAGATCAAGCAAATCGTAATCACCAGTAAGCAAATAATCAGCTTGAGAATCAATGGCTAAAGCAATCAGATAATCATCTTTACTGTCCCTGCAAATTTTTACTTTAGTCTGTAGTGTCACTTTTTCTGAGGCCTCATCAAGTAATTCAAAAAAATCCAGAATTTGTTCTTTGCTGAAATATTTTCTGATTTTGGGTTTATTAAATACTTCGCGAAGTTCATGCAATTGTTCTTCACAAGTTACAATGCTAATCAAATTTGAATTAATATGAATTTGCAATCCCTGTAGGCTTCCTCCAATCAGGAAAGATATCCAAACGTTACTGTCAACAATTATTTTAATAGATTTGTCTGCCATTTTCAAATCTTTCCTTTCTTACTGATTCAACCTCCCTGGTTATTTCGCCAAAAGTTAAATCATCAGTTTTGGCAGATTTTAAAAGTTTATTAAATCGTTTGAGGAACAGTGATTTCTTTAGTTCGTTGTATAATTGAAATCTATCATTTTCATCTAATTCTTTTATGATTTTTATGAATTGTTTTTTATTTAATTCTATTTGTACTGTTTTCATAATTGCCATTATTTATTAAACAAATCAAGTCAAAATTTCAAATTGATTACTCTCTCAAAAATACAAAATGTAAATACAAAACGGCCTTTTTCAAATGATTATTTTTCAAACACATACTGTATTGAAATGAGAAATGCACCAATTATTCAGGACGAATAAAATCGGTATATAATATGTTATATTTGTCAAAAAATTATTGAGATGCCATACTTTTCCCACATTATTTTCGACCTCGATGGAACGCTGACCGACAACACCCGCGGAATTGGCAGTTCCATAAAATATGCACTGGATAAAATACAACTGGATGGTTTTAACGGCGTGGTACCCGATGAATTTATCGGTCCGCCACTACAACAGGGTTTCAAAAAACTGTTTGGGCTGAATGAACGCAACACGGAACTGGCCGTGGAGTATTTCAGAGAGTATTACTCTGTGCACGGTTTGCTGGAAAACGATCCGTATCCGGGCATTTTTGAAATGCTGGAAGAATTGCATTTTGCCGGAAAACACTTATACATTGCCACATCGAAACTCGAAAAGTTTGCCCTGCAAATCAGCGATCATTTCGGGTTCAACAAATACATTGTTCAGCTCAAAGGGGCCGATTACAAAGGGGAACATGCCACCAAAGCCACCATTGTTTCTCACCTCTTGGAATCGCGTCAACTGCAGTCGTCAAAAAAAATTGTGATGATTGGTGACACGCTTTTCGATATTGAAGGTGGCATAGAAAACGGTTTATCAACGATTGCGCTCACCTACGGTTTTGGGAAAAAGGAAGACCTTGAAAAAGCCGGCCCTGATTATTTGATTGACAGCGTGGAGGAGTTGTACGAGGTGTTGGTGTGATCCTTTCAAAATTTTAGGAACTCAGAAACTTTCTAAAAAAATTTCAGGATTATGGCAAATCCCTAATTTTGTTGCCATTCAAGTTAATTCATAAAAATGACAAAAACCATCCTGTTTATATTTATCGCAGCACTGTTTTTAGTAAGCTGCCAAACTGAATCCGTTAATAATTCAAAAGAAATAATATCACTCAAAACCTGGCTGGCGGAAGCCTCCGGAAAGGGAAGTAATTTGCCCGCACAGCCTTTTGCGCAAAAAGCAATTTCGGAAGAAGAAGCCGATACGGCGGTTCAAATGATTCATCAGTTCCTAAATAAAAAGCTAAAAGAAAAATACGCGGGCCTTTGGCAAGACAGTACATTGAAAATCGGTAACCGAGAACTTCAGTTCCGATACAAAAAATTTGGCAAAAAACCTGTAAAAGGCTGGAGCCTTTACATTTCGATGCACGGGGGTGGTGGCACAACAAAAGAGATGAACGATCAGCAATGGAGAAACCAAATCGGTTTGTACGAGCCGGAAGAAGGAATTTACATGGCGCCGCGCGCGCCCACCAACTCGTGGAACATGTGGCACCAGGCGCATGTCGATTCTCTTTTCAGCCTGTTTATTGAACTGGCCGATGTGTTTGAAGACATCAACACCAACCGGGTTTACCTCACCGGCTACTCCGCAGGCGGCGACGGCACTTACCAGCTTGCTCCGCGCATGGCCGATCAGTTGGCGGCGGCAGCCATGATGGCCGGCCACCCAAATGATGCTTCGCCGCTGGGATTGCGCAACCTGCCGTTTGCACTCCACATGGGTGCCGAAGATGCGGCTTACGACCGCAATAAAATTGCTGCCGAGTGGAAAAAAAAGCTGGATAAACTTCACCAGAATGATCCGGAAGGTTACATGCACGATGTCCAGATTCATGAAAATATGGGCCATTGGATGGAGCAAAAAGACACGGTTGCCATCGGCTGGATGGCTCAATTCAACCGAAATCCGTACCCTGAAAAGGTAGTTTGGAAACAAAGCAGCGTAATTCACAACCGATTCTACTGGCTAGGTGTGCCTGAAAATGAAGCTGTAAAAGATGCGCTGGTGGTAGCCAATAGAGATGGCCAAACTATTACCATTGAAAAAGCTGAACTGGTAGATACGTTCCTTATCAACCTGAATGATAAAATGGTTGATCTGGACGAGAAAGTAAAAGTGGAATACAACGGCGAAATAATTTACAACAATACACCGAAACGTGACATCGCACAAATTTGGCAGTCGCTCACCCAAAGGAATGATCCGCAGCAGGTATTTTCTGCAAAAATTGAAGTAACTTTGAATTAAAACAGAGGTATGATTGTTCCACCTGCATTGAAAAAAGGAGATAAAATCCGCATCGTTTCACCTGCCGGAAAGGTAAAGGAGAAATATGTTTTGCCAGCTGTTGACTGGCTGCGCAAACAGGGATACCGCGTAGAATTAGGGAATCATGTTTTTACCACTCATTACCAGTTTGCCGGAACCGATCATCAACGATTGGAAGATTTACAAACAGCACTCGACGACCCCGAAACTTCGGCCATAATTTGTTCTCGCGGTGGCTACGGAACCGTGCGCATCATCAGCAAACTCAATTACGATAGATTACTGAAAAATCCAAAATGGGTTGTGGGTTTCAGTGACATCACCATTTTGCACACCTGCCTGAACAGCCAGGGAATTGCCACTATCCACGGAGCAATGCCGCGCTATTTTTTCGAAAAAAACGGGCAGCCCAACGAAAATTTAAAGTCGTTGATGCAACTGCTCACCGGGGGCAGTGCCTCGTACAACATACCCGCAGCCAAAGGTGATCATCACGGCAAAACAACCGCTGAACTGGTGGGCGGAAATCTTTCCATTGTATCCAGCATGCAGGGAACCAGTTGTGAGTTGAATACCGATGGTAAAATTCTTTTTCTCGAAGATATCGATGAATACCTTTACCACACCGACCGAATGATTCATCAACTGAAACTGAGCGGGAAACTCGACAACCTGGCAGGGCTGGTACTGGGAAATTTTACCGACATGAAAGACAACGAATCGCCTTTCGGTAAAACAGTCCATGAAATTATTGCCGAAGCAGTTGATGAATACGATTATCCTGTTTGTTACGATTTCCCGGCGGGCCACAACGGTAAAAACCTGGCCCTGCTTTTTGGCAAAAAATGGGAATTGGAAGTAACAGAAAAACAATCACAACTAAAACTACTTTGAACTTTGAACCTTAAACTTTGAACTAAATAATGGTTTCACAACGCGAAATAGGAGAACTGGCAGAATTGCATGCAAAAAACTATTTGCAAAGTCAGGGTTACGAAATCCGGGACACCAACTGGTACCACGGCCACCTTGAGCTGGATATTATTGCCCGCGACGGCGATGAACTGGTAATTGTGGAAGTAAAATCGCGGAACGGACTGCGCTACGAACATCCCTCGGAAGCAGTTACCAATGCCAAAATGAAACGGATTGTGGAGGCTGCCGATGCCTATATTCTCGAAAAAGATCTGGAATATGAGACCCGGTTCGATGTGGTGACTGTCATTTTTTTTGGACAGGATTTTGAACTCGAGCATTTTAAAGATGCGTTTTATCCGACACTCTGAAGTCATTTCCACACATTCTCAAAAAAATTCTATTTTTAAGAAAAATTTATCCAATGAACATTGAAGAACTCAGGGAATATTGCATTGCCAAAAAAGGAGTAACCGAGGAGTTTCCTTTTGATGAAACCACACTGGTTTTTAAAGTAGCGGGAAAGATGTTCTGTTTAACCGACCTGGAAGACGATTTTCATGTGGCCCTGAAAAACCTTCCTGAAAAAAACATGGAGCTGCGTGAGCAGTTTCCGGCTGTAAAACCCGGCTACCATATGAACAAAAAGCACTGGAATACCATTGATATTGATGGTTCAATTCCTGATGATTTGATTTATGAATTCATTGACACATCCTATGAACTGGTGGCAAAAAGCCTCCCCAAAAAGAAAAAAGAAGAGTTTAACTTAAATATTTGACATGAAAAATTTTGCATTGATATTCATTTCTCTGGTTTTAGTGGCAACCTCCGCACAAGCCACAAAAAAACCGGGTTCGTTTACCATTGAAAAAGAGTTGGGACACACCCCGGTAATCAGCCAGGGAAGCACCGGAACCTGCTGGAGTTTTGCCACCACCAGTTTCCTCGAGTCGGAAATTCTGCGAAAAGGTTTTCCACAAACCAATTTGTCGGAAATGTTTTTTGTGTATTACGCTTACAAAAACAAAGCAAAAAAATACCTGCTATACCATGGGAACAACAATTTCGGACAGGGCGGACAGGCTCACGATGTAATCGATGTGTTGCACGAACACGGCATGATTTCGCAGGAAGCATTTCCGGGAAAAACCGACGACGGCCGATACCGCCATCGCGACCTGGTAAATGAACTTGAGACGGAGGTTGCTAACCTGAATAAAAAAAGAAAAAATTTTGACCTTGCCGGTTTAAAATCGTACGAATCAATACTGAAAGAACACATTGGCCGTGTGCCCAACAAGTTTAAGTCAGAAAAAGGCCGGCTTTCTCCTTTGAAATTCCGTGATGAATTTGAAATTGATCCGGACGATTACGTAGAGCTGACCTCTTATTCACATCACCCGTTTTACCAGCCTATTGTGCTGGAAATACCCGACAACTGGTCGCACGCACTTTATTACAACCTGCCCATCGATGATTTGATGGAAGTGATGTACAATTCTGTTGAAAACGGCTACACCTTTTGCTGGGACGGCGATACCAGCGAAAAAACATTTTCCCACAACAAAGGAACAGCCGATTTGCCTGAAAAGCAAAAAGGGAAAGTGGATCAGCTGCTTCGGCAGAAAACATTTTTTAACCGCTCCACCACCGACGATCATCTGATGCATGTTGTCGGCATCTCGAAAAACGATGAAGGCGAAACGGCTTTCTACACCAAAAATTCGTGGGGGCCGGAAAGCAACGATTTTGGCGGCTACCTGCACATGACCGAAGATTATGTGAAGCTGAAAACCATTGCCATTTTGGTGCACAAAGATGCCATCCCGAGAAAAATTAAAAGAAAACTCAATTTATAATGCAGGAATTTCAACTTAAAACAGAATATATTGAACTGCTCAAATTGCTCAAACGGCTTGGCTTTGCCGAAACCGGCGGCCATGCAAAAGTTTTGGTCGAGGAAGGCGAAATTTCCCTGAACGGACAACCAGAATTCAGGAAACGGGCAAAACTCCGCGATGGTGACGAGGTGGAAATAATGGGTGAAAAAATTATTATCCGGGGAGCAGCAGAAAAATAAAATTTAATCAGTTAGAATAAACCTCCAGGGCTTGCTGGCCCAATGCTTCCCTGCGTAATCAACTCCCACTCGCGGTGCTGTTTTGTATTGTTCTTTGTTGTCTGCATCTTCAATCCAAATCCGGGTTGAATCAGCCAAATCTTCCCCGTAAAACGATTTGTTGAGCTGAAGCTTTTTCCCTACTCTGCCCGGTCCGGGAACGCCTTCAATTCCGCGGACTAAAACGGCTGAAGCATCACCTTGTTTGCCGGTAACAATATTCAGCAGCCAGTGAATCCCGTAAACCAAATAAACATACACCAGCCCTCCTTCGCGGAACATCACTTCGGTGCGCGAGGTTTTCCCCCGGCTGGCGTGGCATGCCCGGTCGCCGTTGCCACTGTAAGCTTCCACCTCGGTTATGGCAAACCGCTCAATAGTTCCGTCACTGAATTTACGCACGAGGATTTTTCCCAACATGTCAGGAGCTACCTGCAATACATCGCGCTGAAAAAATTCATTTGGCAGCCTGTTGTTTTTCATTAAAAAAATAATTTTTCAATTCCACGGATTATGCTGTTTTAGTTTTTCTTTTCCGAAACCGGGCAAATCCATATCCTGCTATGGCCAGAATCAACAAGATTGAACTGGCCAGCGAAACTTTATTGCCCACATAATACGATTTTGGCTCAAACTTAAACTCAATGGTATGATTTCCGGCCGGAATTAGCATTGCCCTCAACACATAATTTACCCGGAAATGAGGAACAGGCTCGCCATCGATAAAGGCGTTCCACCCATTTTCATAATAAATTTCGGAAAACACCGTGAATTGCTCACTGGCTGCAGTGTAGTCATATTTCAGATAATTGGGCTGGTATTCCGTGAGTTCAATATGGCCGTTGTTATCTTTGCTGAATGATTTTCCGGCCACGTAATCAGAAAACCGCTGATCGACAATAGCTGTTTCTGCCGGGTCAAAATTTTCCATGGCTTTAATCTCATCATCAGCATTTCCCACCACCTTAAATTCGGGTACAAACCATGCATTTCCCAATGGCATTGGGTTACGAACCGGCGCCTGGTTTAAATCGTAAATCACGTAGCGGGTATTGAGCATGTTTATTGCCGGAAGCTCCATGAAAACAGAATCCATGGCAGTTCCGCCCTGAAAACCACTTACCATTTGCTGAATTTCCGGCTGCAGGTGATGGTCGATCAGATCCTGGTAACGGCGCAGTTTGGCCGCGTGGTAACCTCCCACATTTTTATGGAAATACGAACTCCTTGCATCCTGAAAAGGATTCTGCAACGGCAGTACCCTAAAATACAAATCATCATCCTGGAGAATGGCCTGGTCGGCTGGCATTTGCTGAAACGGATTTTCAGCCTGCCTCTTCGGCACAAAATGATCGTTGTTCAGGTAGCGCTTATCCACAGCCCACAAGTCGATTAGAATTAAAATCCCGACTGCTGCTATCAATGGTGTAGTTTTAATTTTTTTGATGTGCCACAGGTAGATTGCTCCGGCTGCCAGTGCAATAAAAATAAATGAACGAAATGCATCGGAACGCAACATATTTTTCCGGTCGGCAATCACACTGTCCATTAACCAGTCGGGGAAACGCATGGCATCGGTGGCATTGGTAAAATTACCTGAAATGCCCGGCAAAATAGCCAGCAGCAACGAAAGTCCTCCGGCAATAATAACCGACCATTTCAGCCCGTTTAACCACTCTTTTTTATCCACTTTGCCCGAAATGATATCGTTTAAGGCAATAAAACCGAGCAGCGGCATGGTAAACTCGGCAATAACAAGTGTCATACTTGGTGCCCTGAATTTATTGTAAAAAGGCAGATAATCGAGCAAAAAGCTGGTGAGCCACATAATATTTCCGCCCCACGAAAGCACAATAGACAAGACCGTTGCCGATGCCAGCCACCATTTTATGGGACCTTTCACTACAAATAATCCCAAAAGGAAAAGCAAAACCACAATTGCGCCCACGTAAACCGGCCCCGATGTGCCGGGTTGTTCGCCGTGATACATGCTGACAGCCTGAATGGTTTGTCGCGGATTTTGAACGTTCTGGCTTCTCAAAGCCTGAAAACTTTCGGAGTCAGTGCCGGGGTTAATCTGGCTGCCTCCTCCTTTAAAATTTGGGATGAGCAAGGTGAGGGTTTCATCAATCCCGTAGCTCCACTGCACCACGTAATCTTTGTCGAGACCGCTGGTTTTGTTCTCATTGTTGGAAGTCAGTTCCGACGGTCCGCGAATAGTATCTTTTGAATATTCCCAGGAAGTGTAGAGCCTTGAAAAATTCATTCCAATTGCCACAACAGCTCCTGCCAGCAAGAACAAAAAGGCTTTGAAAAATGAAGGCAAAGTTTTTTCACGAATGGCAAAAATCAATTCTACCAAACCATAAACAGCAATTAATAAAAATCCGTAGTAAGTTATTTGCAGGTGCCCACTCAGTAGTTCAAACGAAAAAGCGGCTGCAAACAGCAGCGTTCCGGCAACAGGCTTCCCCCTGAAAGCAAGCAAAACCCCGGCAACAACCGGTGCCAGCCAGGCAATGGCATTGGCTTTTGACATGTGTCCTGCCCCGAGAATTATCAAAAAATAGGATGAAAAAGCAAAAGCAATGGCACCGGCCACGCTTAGCCAGCGGTTAATTTTTAAACTTCTTAATAAAATGAAAAAACCAATAAGGTACAGTATCAGAAATGAGGCAGTAGAAAAAACCTGCCGAATGGGCCTTGAAATATAACGGGATAAATTGCCGGGATAGATTACCGAAATCATGTAACCGGGCATTCCGCTAAACATACTGTTGGTCCAAATGGCTTCTTCGCCGGTTTCTTCACGGTAATCGGCCAGTTCTTTTGCCATGCCCTTGTGGTGTTCAATGTCGGGCATTTGCAGAACCTTTCCTTCAATCAGGGGCGACAGGTACGCATAGGCCAAAACAATAAAGAACAGAATTATTCCCAGGGTTACTAAAATATTGCGGGAGCCGGTCATTTTTGCCATAACAAACGAGTTTTCTTGTATTTCTTAATCTGAACAAAAATAGATATTAACCTGAACTATTCATAAATTTTCAAAAAAATGAAAAAAATGGAGATTAGACTTTGGGAATTTTGAATCCGATTCCAATAAAATGAATTGAAATCAGGAATGCGGCAGATGAAAATAAAAAAGGGCTTTGAAAAAAATCAAAACCCTCTTTTTTTGGTAGATTATGAAAAATTAATGATCGTGACTATGAAAATACAGGTTTTCAAAATTATGAACTTTTGCACGCAGCGTGTCAATTACATCTAAATCCGTAGATTGCTTGCTCTTCATGGCAAATACCAGGATATGGTGAAGTGTTTCAAGCTGTTTCTGATACTTCTTGTAAGCTTCTTCATTATTTGCTTCAACAGGTTTAATCCGCTGGTGAAGGAAATACTGGCTCACAATGTCCTGGATTTTTTTGGCGTGCTCTTCTTTATTCACCACCCAGCGAACCAGCTGGTTATAATCCGGGTTTTCCTGTTCCGACAGCTCGTTAATCATATTCATCGATTTTTCCACTGTCTCAATATGTTCGTAGATCAGAGCAACGCGCACGGAGTCGCCATAAATTCCACAAGGTATTTCGCAATGCGCTTTCGATTCAAATGCTGAAAAACTCAGCACACTTATAAATAGTGCCGTTGTTAGAAGTTTTGATATTTTTTTCATACTCATTTAAATTTATTGTTTCTGTGTACATAACAATGAACCCCGCATTTGGTTTGGAAATATTTTAGGTGGTAAAAACCGGCCTGCCAGATACACCAACTATTGAAAATTGTATTTACATTTTAACACAATCCCAGATTGCCCTTAAAACACTAATAATCAATCCGTTTACTCACATCAACTTTCATAAAAAATTTTCAGTGTTGAATTTTATTACAGTGCTTAATTTTTATACACTGCAATCAATGACCTGAATACAAACACATTAACCATATTTCCTGAAGCGGGTGTATATATTTTCAACAATAATTTATGTTTAACCAAAAGGCTAAAACCACACAAGACGCTCATTATAAATATCTTACAACAATTGGCACTTTGTTTGAATTACTCCAAACAAAAAAAACGAAATTGAAAACAAATGAAATTTTTAAAAACTAATATCAGCATCATGAAAAATTTATTATCCACTCTGTCAGCGTTATCGTTTTTACTTTTCTTCACTGTTGCATCAGGCAGCATAGCAAACGACAACAACCCCGGCGAACAACAAGCTTCTGCCAAAAAGCAAAACCTTGAAATTGTATGCTCTCCCGAATTAATGTCAGTTACATCAAACTGGGTGCACAACTTCAGATCATCGCACCCCGATGTGGAAATTGTGGTTAATGAAAGCACAGATGAGATGGCGGTTGAAAATGGCAAACTCTATTTTTTAACCGGAGACCAAAAGGAAAAGATTCAAAACAACTCGTTATGGGAAATAACCATTGGCCACGATGTAATTGTACCCATTATCAATTCAAACAATCCATTAAAGGATAAACTTTTTGAAAAAGGAATTACACCAGCTTGTTTTTCAAATATTGTTTCTGAAAACGGGAATTGGTCAGAAATAATTGGAGAGGGTGACAATTCAGCCTTCCGGTGTTATCTGCTTGACCATCCGCAGGTAATTTCAAAAGTTTCTGCGTGTGCCAAAATCAGCCCTTCCAATATCAGCGCACAAAAAGTAACTACTGTTGAAAACCTGATTTCGGCCATTCAGAATGATGAATCGGCTGTTGGTTTCTGCCGGTTGATTGATGTTATAGATGCTGATAAAAATTCATTTGCATCAAACATCAGCATTCTTCCGTTTGATAAAAACCAGAACGGCAGAATAGATGGCTTTGAAAAAATTTACAGCAGCCCCAAAGATTTGAGCAGAGGCGTTTGGATTGGCAAATATCCCAAAGAGCTTAGTGGTGAAATTTATGCTGCAGCAGCTTTTAAACCAACCGAAGGTGCAGCCCATGATTTTTTGGAGTGGGCAATTACCGACGGGCAGGAAGCTTTGGCAGAATCAGGATTCAGCAATCTGTCAAGTGTTGAAAAAACGGCAGGGTTGCTTGCCATGCGCAGTTCCGTTTCACAATCAGGCGGTGCAGAAAATGCTTCAGGAATATCGTCAGGCTGGAGATATATTTTAGGGATGTTGGCAGTAATTTTACTAATTGTGGCACTTGTCCGTACCAATGTAAAAAACACAAAAACCCCCGGCGAAACAAGGGAAGCACCACAGGCTGCATTAAACGAAAACTCAATTCTGGTTCCGGGTGGTTTGTTTTACGACAAAACCCACACCTGGGCATTTATGGAAGAAAACGGGCAGGTTAAAATTGGCATCAACGATTTTCTGCAACATGTAACCGGTAAAGTAACCCAGCTAAAAATGAAGGCTGCCGGCCAAAAAATTCGCAAAGGCGAAAAAATTCTCACGCTTATGCACAAGGGAAAACAGCTTTCAATTTATTCCCCTGTAACCGGAGTAATAAAACAGCAGAATGAAGAGTTACTCACCAATCCTTCACAGCTTAATTCAGCTCCCTATACCAATGGATGGGTTTATCAAATTGAACCCGCAAACTGGGTCAGGGAAATCAGTTTCATGTTCATGGCCGATAGATTCAGAGACTGGATGAAAGATGAATTTACCCGGCTCAAAGATTTTATGGCCATTGTGGTTAATGCCAGCCAGTTGAAGCTGGCCCAGCCTGTTTTGCAGGATGGAGGAGAACTTACCGACAATGTACTGGCCAACCTTGATCCGGAAGTTTGGGAAGAATTTCAGAATCAGTTTATCGACACCTCAAAATAAAAACGAAATCTAAACCTTAATTACTACTAAATAAAAAATAAAATTATGAGTATTAACCGACGAGATTTTTTTAAAGCCCTCGGGGCAACCGGCATGACCATAATCGGACTCAATGCCGCCGGTTCTCCCGGATCCAATTCAGACGATGATACCGAATTTTACGGAATTTTGTACGATTCGAGTATCTGCATCGGTTGCAGGGCCTGCGAAAAAGCCTGTGCCGAAACACACGGGCTTCCTGAACCGGAAGATGAAATGGAAGCCGGCGTTCAGCGAAAAACAAGTGTAACCCAGCGTTGTACCGTTAATGCCTTCGACACAGAAGAAGGCGAAGTGTATGTAAGAAACCAGTGTATGCACTGCAACGAACCAGCGTGTGCAACCGCCTGTTTAACGCAGGCCATGTACAAAACTAAAGAAGGCCCCGTTATATGGCGCGAAGAAAAATGCATGGGTTGCCGCTACTGCATGGTTTCCTGCCCTTTTGATGTTCCGAAATTTGAGTACGAAAGTGCCAATCCTATAATTCAGAAGTGTGACATGTGTTACGACCGTATTAAAGAAGGCGAACTGCCGGTGTGCGTTGAAACATGCGGCGATGCGCTCTATTTTGGAACACGGCGCGAACTCATTGCCGAAGCACGCCGGCGTATTGCTGAATGGCCCGAAATGTATATCGATTCTATTTATGGCGAGCATACAGTTGGAGGAACCGGTTATTTGTACCTGTCGCCTGTGCCACACAATGAACTGGGGTTCGATATCAAACTTCAAAAAGAGTCCTACCCTTCGTTAACCAAAAGTTTTCTTTACAGTGTTCCCGCTGTAGACGTCCTGGTTCCCTCATTGCTACTCGGACTTCATGCAGCTACTAAAAACAAACAAAACAAAACCGAAAATCATGACTAGTCCAGCATATCCAATTACAGAAAAGAAGCAAAATCAAACCATCTGGCGGTTTTTGCTGAAAGAATTAAAGCCCAGTGGCAAATGGCTCACTCCTTTTAACATTATTTCCATTCCGATTATCCTTGTGGGGCTTGCCCTTATCGTTATTCGTTTTACCCACGGTCTTGGTGCCGTATCAAATGTTACGCAGGAAGTTCCGTGGGGATTATGGAAAGGATTTAATGTGGTAACCGGCGTAGCTTTTGCCGGCGGTGCTTATGTGCTGACTTTCATTGTTTATATTCTGAAGGTCGATAAATTCCATTCCATCGTCCGGGTTACCGTTTTGAATGGATTCCTGGCTTATCTTTTTTATACCGGCGCACTGGTTCTCGATTTGGGGAAACCATGGAATATTTTCAATCCGGTAATTGGCAATAACTACGGTGTAAGCTCCGTGCTTTTCCTGGTAGCCTGGCATTTCATCCTCTACATTCTGGGCCTTCTCATTGAATTTTCGCCGGCAGTGGCCGAATGGCTGGGTGCCAAACGTGCCCATAAAATTTTGTCGGGAATGACCATTGGAGCCGTTATTTTTGGTATCACCCTTTCTGTTTTGCACCAGTCGGGATTGGGGGCTTTGTTCCTCATGGCAAAAGAAAAGATACACCCGCTGTGGTACTCTGAATTTATTCCCATTCTGTTTCTCGTATCCAGCGTTTTTGCCGGCCTTTCCATGATTATTTTTGAAGGCTCCATCAGCCAGCAGGTATTTTCAGATCAAATTGATGAAAAAAGCCGGACCAGGAGAAAAGAGATGCTACAAATCCTGTCGCGTATTTGTGGTTGCAGCATGTTTATTTACCTGTTTTTGCAGCTGCTGGTGTTTATTCACGGACAGCGCGGAAGTTACATCAACTCATCAATGGGCTACTGGTTTTTGGTTGAAATGGTTGGCTTTGTGCTCGTTCCCATGGTTTTGTTTATACTCAGCTACCGCAAGCCCAACATTCTACTCATAAGAATTGCAGCTATTATGACCATCATCGGTATTATCCTAAACCGGCTCAATGTTTCCATCATTGCTTTCCGGTGGGATGCAGCTGTGCGTTACGTTCCCTCGTGGATGGAAATTGTTATCAGCATAACCATCATTCTCATCCAAATCTGGATTTTCAGGTGGATTATCAACCGGATGCCGGTTTTCAAAGGCTCACCTTCATGGGCAAAACATAAAAACGATTAATCATGTTGCCGCAAGATTCTGCCGGTAACTTAAAACTATAAATTATGGATGGATTTAGCTACACAAATATTTTTGAAACAAAAGGAATCGAATACATCACCATCATTTTCTTTTTCCTTATCCTTATTCCTTTTTGGTTGTTCATCAACAGAAAAGTAAAGCAACCTGCATTTATCGAAAAAGCAAAGGGTTTTATTACTGCCAGTTCTCTTCGGATACCTCAGGGTGTATTTTTCAGTAAGTATCATACCTGGGCACATCTTGAAAAAAACGGCGAAGCACGTGTTGGCCTCGACGATTTACTGATTCACATCACGGGCGATGTAAAGATCACACAGGTAAAGCAACCTGGCGAAAAAATCAAAAAAGGTGAACTGCTTGCCCGGATTGGTTACAACGGAAACACCCTGAAAATTCTTTCTCCGGTTTCAGGAATCGTTCAGGAAACCAATGCGGCCCTTTCTGAAAATCCGGGCGTAATAAAAGACGACCCGTACAATTTGGGATGGATTTACTCCTTGCAGCCAACCAACTGGAAAGAAGATACCAATTCGTGTTACCTGGCTGAAGATGCCTCCAACTGGGCTGTTCGGGAGCTGGAACGTTTCAAGGATTTCCTGGCGGTTTCAACTGCAAAATTAACCCCCGAACCCATGGGCGTTATGCTGCAGGATGGTGGAGAAATAGTTGAAAAACCGCTGGAAAAATTTCCGAAAGAGATTTGGGACGATTTTCAGAAGAATTTTCTTTCCTGATTTTTCAGAGGAAAAATTTTAAGTCCTTAACGGACTTATTTTAAAATTTGGAAGCGATGTGCATAATGCATCGCTTCTTTTTTTCAAATATTAAACCTTCAACCAACTCAATTTAAGCACTTTAATTACCAGCGGACTGAAATGGTATGGCTTTTGCATTTTACGGGTGAAGAAATGACTCTTCACTAAAAATTAAAAGTCATGAAAAATTTAGTAATCACATTAATCATCTCACTGCTTACAGCAGGCTGGAGCATAGCCGGGGCACAAAATTATCCGGATGAATATCTGGGTTTGCCAGGTGATAATTTAAATCTCTATGCAGTAATGAAACTCTTCCAGGAATCAGAAACCCTTGAAGATTTTGAAAAAAACCTGAATGATGAAAACACTATGGTGAATAACCTCGACCTGAATGGCGACAACCTGGTCGATTACATTATGGTGTATGATTATGTTGACAGAAACGTTCACAACATTGTTTTGCGCGTTGCAATCAATCAGAATGAAACACAAGACGTTGCTGTTTTTACTGTTCAGCAATTTGACAACGGTTCCGTTCAGTTACAACTGATTGGCGACGAGCTGCTTTATGGCGAAAACTACATCGTTGAGCCGTATTATGCCGAAAACGGGGCAACTCCAAATCCGGGTTACGTAGGTAATACCCGGGCTGGCAAAAATGTTACAGTAGTTCATACCAACACTTACCACGTTGCAGAGTGGCCGGTAATCAGGTATATCTACCTCCCTTCATACACTGTCTGGCGTTCATCATGGTACTGGGGTTACAGGCCCGTTTACTGGAACCCGTGGCGTCCGTTCTACTGGCACACCTACTACGGATACCACTCTCACTACCATCATCATTACCATGCACATTACCGCCACTGGAATCATTACCGTTATTCGCGGTATAAAAATCATTACTACACCAGCATCAGGACTTATTCGCCAAGGATAACCGTAAACATTAACAAAGGCGTTTACAAAAAAACCTATTCCCGTCCCGATCTGAAGGAAAGGGGAGAAGTGCTTTACGCCCGAAAAAATTCAGGCAGAAATTCCACTTCATACAGAAATTCTGCAAATGGAAGAACCAGGGCAGCCAGCACCTCCACGGCCAGAAGGGTACGTACAAATACTCAGAACAATTCCGGAAACCGTTCGGCTGTCAGGGCTTCGGCCAGACAAAGAAGCAATACGGCCGTTAATCAGCGGAACAGTGCTGCACGAAAATCTGCTAACGTCAGAAGCAACAGAAACAACACGAATCCTTCGGTTAGGCAGAATTCAGGAGCAACGCGAAATACATCAGTTACCAGGGTGCGCAAAGCAACCGAAGCCAGGTCAGCCAGAAAAAGCACCGGCACAGCTGTAAGACAGGGAAGTTCAAATAACGACAGGGCAGTGAACATAAAAAACTCAACTGTCAGAAGCACCAACAGAGCTGTTCGTAGTTCATCGGCAAATACTTCAAAACGGCCGGCAGTTACACGACAGGCAAGAAGCAGCACACCCAGGAAGTCTGCCACGATTTCCTCAGGGAACACTACGAGACGTTCGGCTGTGAGCCGGTCCACCAACAATGTTTCCAGAAGATCGGCACCTTCGGTTTCGAGGCAGCGTGCACCAAAAACCAAATCGGCATCCAAAGTGAGTAGTTCAAGGAGTTCGCGCCGGTCAGCTCCTAAAGTGAGTACCTCACGGAGTACTTCCCGCAAGTCTGCTCCATCTGTAAGCAGAAGTTCTTCATCCAGAAGCTCTTCTCCTTCAGTAAAAAGCAGCAGATCCAGCAGCTCTTCAAGAGGAAGCTCACGGCGCAGATAACAACAATGTGATTACTAATCAAAATATGGATATACAATTCTTACAGCCTTCTCTGGTCATTCAGAGCGGGCTTTTTTTTGAAATGAAACTTTATTTTTCGAAATACCTTTCAGCAAACTCTATGAACCACGGCCAGTTGGGTTTATTGGTGTGGCCGCCTTCGTGCTGCCGGAAAGCCACATCGCCGTCAACCAGTGTTTCCTGCGGAGGGAACAACATGGTGCGCATGCTTCTTTTACCCAAAAGTTCGTAAACCGGACCGGCCATCGCGCCACCCAAAAACATCCCTTTAGCATCCACCCACTGGCCTTCGACAGCCGCCGAACCTGAGCTGATAAAAACCGGGCGGGGAGCACACAATGCGACCAAATGGTGCGCATCCACCGGTAAATCTTCCTGCGTAAGCGGGCCGGCATATTTTATAGAGTTCCCGGCAAACCAGTGGTATTCTGCGGAACTTGCGAGATTTTCAACCTGTTCACCAAAAACCCGGTGCAAAATTTTTGCGCCGCCGGCTCCCGATGAGCCAATAAAACCAATTGCAATGCGCGGTTCGTATGCCATTGCAACCAGTGCCGCTTTCCCGTACCGCGAAAGTCCTTCAATCCCGACGCGGGTTTCATCCACCTCTTTATCAGTTTCAAAATAGTCAATCGCCCGGCTGGCTCCCCATGCCCAGGCGCGGAGTGCTCCCCAGTCGTCCACATTACGCGGTTTTCCTTTGTTCACCAAACCAATAATTCCCTGCCGCAAACCGGCGCCGTTATCGGCCTGTACACTTACCGGAACAAGTACGGCGTAGCCCCACCCTTTTTGCAGCAACTGCTGTTTCCAGGTGAGTTCATCATCATTCTGGATTCTTCCAAATCCAGCAGGCCAGTTAAACCCAAATTCCATAATCACCGGAACCGCTTCCCCGGATTCTGGCGGGATTCCCAGTGTCAAATCAATTTCAACATCAATTTCGGGATAAGAGGAATTATCCACCACACCTTTCAGTTGCTTAATTTTTACCGGAAAGTCGCCATCCATCGTATCATTTTCGCTCACAATTTCCCATTTCACACCGGGAATACTTTCAGGGAGACGGCCGTAAATTTCGCGGTCAAACAGTTCGAAAATTTCGGCGCGGCGTTTCTCCCACTGCTCGCGTGTAATTACTTTGGTTCCATTGTTAAAAACCAATGGATTGGGCAAAAAATAGGGCTGGACTTTGGCTTCGTCAGAAATGGCTGCATTGGGTGCTTCGGGATTTCCCGACGGACCGGGGCGCAATTCCGAAATGCCCAGTTTTTCCATCATTAGTTTGTGATCTTCGTAACTGAGACGGTTTATACTGTCGCGGTATTGCTGCGAAAATTGAGCAGATACAAAGGAAGAAACGAAAACTCCCAGAAGTAAAAAAAATCCCGATTTATTCATTATTCAGTTTGTTTAAGTACCTATTCCTGCGCAAGTTAATTTATTTCAGTCAGATTGTCCAAATACACATAAATTTAGGTTTTTTCTTTTAAGGTGATAAATTTTTTGATTAGAGTATTTCCGTGAGTTTGCCACATGTTTTTAAATAGGTTGAAAAAATTTCTTTTTAACAGTATTTTTTACTTTTTTTAAAGTTTGGTAAGACAGCTGATTTAGCGTATTTTTAATGTGAATGTATTTAATTGCAGGTTATGAAGGATTTTCTGTTTTCTATATTGGTTTTCATAACATGTATTGGGAATTCAGCCATTTCAAATGGACAAAACTACTCCAATACATTTCCGCCGGCCGATGTGGTTTTGCTGGATGGCCCTTTCAAACATGCCCGCGATCTCAACATACAGTATCTCCTGCAATATGATGTTGACCGGCTACTGGCGCCCTACCGCAAAGTAGCCGGCCTGAAACCAAAGGCCGAAAGTTACGAAAACTGGATTGGCCTGGATGGTCACATTGGCGGGCACTATCTTTCGGCTATGGCTATGAATTACGCAGCAACTGGCAACCCGGAATGTAAAAAAAGAATGGATTACATGCTGGCCGAATTAAAAGCCTGCCAGAATGCCAATGTCAAAAATAACCCGGAATGGGGAGTTGGTTATGTGGGTGGAGTTCCCGGAAGCGATGAAATCTGGTCTGCTTTTCAAAAAAATAACCTCGGTGCATTTCGCCGTTCGTGGGTGCCGTGGTACAACCTGCATAAAATGTATGCCGGCTTGCGCGATGCCTGGTGGTACGGGAAAAGCGAAGTAGCCAGAAATATGTTCCTGAAATTTTGCGACTGGGAAATTGAAATCACTTCAGGTTTTTCTGATGACGAAATGGAGGCTATGCTGGGAACAGAGCACGGCGGCATGAATGAAGTTTTTGCCGATGCGTATGCCATTTCGGGCGATGAAAAATATTTAACTGCTGCCAAACGTTTTTCGCACAAATTTTTACTGGAGCCAATGGCCGAAGGCCACGACAATCTGGATAATTTACATGCCAATACACAAGTTCCCAAAGCAGTCGGATTTCAACGAATTGCGGAACTAAGCAGCGATGAAAAATATGCAAAAGCCGGACAGTTTTTCTGGGAAACGGTTACCAGAAACCGCAGTTTGGCTTTTGGCGGTAACAGCCGGCGCGAACATTTTCCGGCAGCATCGGCATGCACCGATTATGTGGAGGATGTGGAAGGACCGGAGTCGTGCAACACCCACAATATGCTCAAATTAACGGAAGGTTTGTTCCGAGCTCAACCGCAGGCCAGATATGCCGATTATTACGAAAGGGCGATGTTTAATCACATACTGTCAACCCAGCATCCCGAACATGGTGGCTACGTTTATTTTACACCGGCAAGGCCGCGTCACTACCGGGTGTATTCTGCGCCTAATGAGGCCATGTGGTGTTGTGTGGGCACGGGAATGGAAAACCACGGAAAGTACAATGAATTCATTTACACACATCAGGATAACTCACTGTATTTAAACCTGTTTATCGCATCGGAACTGAATTGGAAAGAAAAAGGAATTCAAATCAGGCAGGAAACAAATTTTCCGTTTGAAGAGAAAACCAGGTTACAGGTAATTGATGGTTCGGCACATTTTGAATTGAAAATTCGTTATCCGGGGTGGGTTGCTGGAAACAAATTGAAAATTACTGTGAATGGCAAGGAATTTCAGGTTAAAACAAATCCATCTTCTTACGTTTCGCTCGATCGTACCTGGAAAGAAGGGGATGAAATTGAGATTTTATTGCCCATGGCTCACCGGCTCGAGCAGTTGCCCAACGTTTCCAACTATTACGCATTTATGTACGGGCCGGTGCTTCTTGCAGCCAAAACCGGCACTCAGAATTTAGCCGGACTGGTGGCCGACGACAGCCGCTGGGGCCATATCGCTCACGGGGAAAGACTCCCGGTGGATATGGCACCGGTGATCATTGGAAATAGTATTGCTGAAATTACTGAAAAACTGAATCCTGTAGAAAATAAACCGCTGACCTTTTCAATTTCAAATCTCAACCTGTTAAATCCGCAGGAGATTGAACTGGAACCCTTTTTTCAAATCCACGATGCCCGTTATATGATGTACTGGATGGTTTTGTCTGAATCCGGTTATGAAGCCTATCTCGATTCTGTTGCCCGGGCCGAAGAAACAATGCTGGAACTGCAAAAACAAACCATCGATTATGTGGCCACCGGCGAACAGCAGCCGGAAGCAGACCATGCCATGGAAACAAAAAATTCACATTCAGGAACCAATTTAAATGAATTTTACCGGGATGCCGGAGATGGCGGCTATTTCAGCTACCGGTTTGAAACCGATGGTGAAGAAAATTTGTCGCTCATGGTACGTTACTGGGGATACGAATGGGGCAGCCGGAAATTCGATATTTTAATCGATGATGAGAAGCTTGTAACGGAAGATAACACCGGAAGATGGCACGAGTCAAAATTTCAGGTTGTCGTTTATGATATCCCAAAGGATATGGTGGAAGGAAAAGAATCGGTACGGGTAAAATTTCAGGCGCATGAAGGCAGCACTGCAGGCGGTGTTCACTACATCAGGTTGCTTCGAAAATAATAATTTACTGAGTCATCAAAATATTTTTTGAGATAATGTGTTGTAACATTTTCGTTTAACAGTATTTTTTACTTTTTTTATGCTTTGTTCTGAAACCAATAATGACCTGATATGAAAAAATTGATTTTTTTTGTCTTTTCCCTTTCCATTGGCGCTGCCTGCTTTTCGCAGGAAATAACAAACCCCGCCCCACAGGGTTTCGATGTTGTTCGTGCTGACATTGCCCGTGGTAATCTCGACACCATTACCTATTTTTCAGAAACCGTTGGCAACAACCGAAATGCAGTAATTTACACCCCACCCGGATATTCCAATGAGGAAAAATATCCGGTGCTGTATCTCTTGCACGGAATTGGCGGTGATGAGTTTGAGTGGTTAAATGGCGGTCAGCCGCAGGTTATTTTCGATAATCTGTATGCTGATGACAAACTGGAACCCATGATTGCGGTGATGCCCAACGGCAGGGCCATGAAAGACGACCGGGCCACCGGGAATGTTTTTGCTCCTGAGAAACAGAAAGCATTTGCCACTTTTGAAAAGGATTTGCTGAACGACTTGATTCCTTTCATAGAGAAAAACTATCCGGTTAAAAGCAAACGCGAACACCGGGCCATTGCCGGTTTGTCGATGGGAGGCGGGCAGTCGCTCAACTTCGGGCTGGGCAACCTGGATAAATTTGCCTGGGTTGGCGGTTTTTCATCGGCGCCCAATACCAAATCGCCGGAGGAACTAATTCCCAACCCCAAAGTCGCAAAAGAACAACTGAAGCTGCTCTGGCTGTCGTGTGGCGATAAAGACGGGCTTATCGATATCAGCAACCGAACAAGCAATTACCTGAAAGAAAACGACGTTCCTCATCGCTATGAAATTTATGACGGAAACCACGATTTCGGGGTTTGGAAAACAAGTCTCTACAAATTTTCACAACTACTATTTAAACCAAAAGATTTATAATCTAATAGAATTTCAGACAAATGAATCGATTTAACTCAGTGCTTTTAGTAATATGTATTCTGCTGTTCAACAACCCGTTGCATGCAGAAAAGGGAGGCAAGCTGAAACTGTGGTACGATAAGCCGGCCAGCAACTGGAACGAAGCCCTTCCGGTTGGCAACGGCCGATTGGGCGCCATGATTTACGGTGACCCGGCCAACGAAAAAATTCAGCTAAATGAAGAAACGTTCTGGTCGGGAGGTCCTTCACGCAACGACAATCCGGATGCACTGAAAGCCCTGCCGGAAGTACGCCAACTTATTTTCGACGGCAAATACCACGAAGCAGAAAAAATGGTGAATGAAAATATGGTCACCGACTTGCACGGCTCCATGTACCAGGTAGTTGGAAACCTCAACCTCTCTTTCCCCGGACATGAAAACTATACCGGTTATTATCGCGAGCTGGATATTGAGAAGGCCGTTTTTACCACTACTTACCAGGTTGATGGCGTAACATACACACGGGAAATTTTTGCATCGCAACCCGACCAGGTGATTGCCATTCGGTTAACTGCCGACCAACCGGGTAAAATAACACTCAGGGCAGGAATGGATGGCGCATTGCAAAAATCAATAAAAACGCTCGACAACCACACCATTGAAATGACAGGTCTTTCGGGAACGCACGAGGGTGTAACCGGGCAGGTAAAATTCAACGCCCGAAGTAAATTCATCGCCAAAGGTGGTTCAACTTCAACAGAAGCAAATAAAATTAAAGTTGAGGATGCCAACGAGGTGGTCATTCTCATTTCAATAGCTACCAACTTTTTGGATTACAAAACACTAACCGCCGATGAGGCTGAGAAATGTGCCGGTTTTCTGCAAAAAGCCGAAAACAAATCTTTCGAAGAAATAAAAGGAAGTCATATTGCAGCCTATCAAAACTATTTCAAACGGGTAAGCCTCGATTTAGGCACATCTGAAGCAGCTAACCAGCCTACCGATGTGCGGATCCGGGATTTCTCACAAAACCATGATCCGGAGCTCGTTTCATTGTATTTTCAGTTTGGTCGTTACCTGCTCATTTCGAGTTCGCAGCCCGGTGGCCAGCCCGCCAATTTGCAGGGAATCTGGAACGAGAGTACCCATCCGGCATGGGACAGCAAATACACCATCAATATCAACACCGAAATGAATTACTGGCCGGCCGAAAAATGCAACCTCCCGGAGATGCACGAACCGTTGATTCAAATGGTGAAAGAACTTTCTGAATCGGGCCGGCAAACCGCCCAAACAATGTACGGCGCACGTGGCTGGGGCACCCATCACAATACTGATATCTGGCGTATTTCAGGTGTGGTGGACGGTGCTTTCTGGGGCATGTGGCCCATGGGGGGCGCCTGGTTGTCGCAGCATTTGTGGGAAAAATACCTGTACAACGGCGACACGGAATACCTCGAAACAGTTTATCCGGTGCTGAAATCGGCATGCCTGTTTTACCAGGATTTTCTCATTGAAGAGCCAACCAACAACTGGCTGGTGGTGAGTCCATCTGTTTCTCCGGAAAACGCACCCGCGGGTCGCCCGTCGATATGCGCCGGGGCAACAATGGACAACCAAATTCTCTTCGATCTGTTCACAAATACCATAAAAGCAGCAGAGTTACTTGGAAAAGACAAAGCTTTAACGAAAGAATTCCGGAAAATAAAAGACCGATTGCCGCCTATGCAAATTGGAAAGCATGGCCAGCTACAGGAATGGATGGAAGATTTGGACAGTCCCGACGACAAACATCGCCACGTTTCGCATTTGTACGGACTGCACCCCAGCAACCAGATATCACCCTACTCTTCGCCTGAACTGTTCGATGCCGCGCGCACTACACTCAACCACCGGGGCGATGTGTCAACCGGCTGGTCGATGGGCTGGAAAGTAAATTTCTGGGCACGGCTGCTCGACGGCAACCACGCCATGAAACTGATAAAAGACCAACTCACATTGGTTGGCGGGGAAAGCAATCGTGGTGGAGGTGGCACATATCCCAACTTTTTGGATGCCCATCCACCGTTTCAAATCGACGGTAATTTTGGCTGCACCGCGGGAATTGCCGAAATGCTGTTGCAAAGCCATGACGGGGCTATTCATTTTCTGCCTGCCCTGCCCGATGACTGGGAGAATGGAAAAATTTCAGGATTGAGAACTCCGGGTGGTTTCGAAGTCAGTTTCAACTGGAAAAATGGTGAGGTTCAGCAGATTGAAATTAACTCGAACCTTGGCGGAAATTGCAGGATTCGTGTTCCCAACGCAATGGAATTTGCTGACAACAATTCTCTGAGTCCAGCAACCGGGGAAAACAACAACCCGTTTTTTGATACTCCCGACATTAAAGAACCTTTGATTTCAGAGCGGGCAAATCTAAACCCGGTAAACCTGACTCCAACAAATTTGTACGACATTCAAACCGAAAAAGGAAAAACATACACCTTGATAAAAAGGAAATAATAACAATTAACTATTTGAATATGAAAAGAAATAAGTTGAATCGAACAATTGCCAAGCCAGTTTACACATTTTTACTGGTTACCTTTTTTGCACTGCTCTCATTTTCAGGCTTCGGTGGGCAAAAAAATTCAGTCGATCAAAATCAGCCGGGACACACACCGGTATTCACCCAATTTGTTTACCAGGGAAACGACGAGGTTTACAATAACCACCCGCTTGAAGAAGATGAATTTTACAACCCCATTTTGCAGGGTTGCTATCCCGATCCGTCCATCGTCCGCAAAGGCGACGACTATTTCATGGTCCACTCGTCGTTTGCCATGTTCCCGGGAGTGCCTATTTTTCATTCGAAAAATTTGGTGAACTGGACACAAATCGGGCATGTGCTCGACCGAAAATCGCAGCTAAAAGTGCAAGACGCAGGAATCGCTGCCGGTGTGTATGCACCGGCCATTAAATACAACCCGAACAACGACACCTTTTACATGATTACAACCCAGTTTGCAGGCGGTTTTGGAAATATTGTGGTGAAAACGAAAGATCCATTCAAAGGCTGGAGCGACCCGTACAAACTCAAATTCAACGGAATCGATCCCTCCATGTTTTTTGACGATGATGGAAAAGCTTACGTCGTGCATAACGATGCGCCGGATCAAGGAAAAGAATTATATAACGGCCACCGGGTCATAAAAATATGGAATTACGATGTGGAAAGCGACCAGGTGATTGCCGGCACCGACAAAATAATTGTGGACGGCGGGGTGGACCTTTCGGAAAAACCAATTTGGATTGAAGCGCCGCATATTTACAAGAAAAACGACCGCTACTATTTAATGTGTGCCGAAGGAGGTACCGGCGGCTGGCACAGCGAAGTGATTTTTGTGAGCGAAAATCCGCGCGGGCCTTACAAACCGGCAGCCAACAATCCCATTCTTTCGCAGCGGTATTTGAATCCCAACCGCGCCAACAAAGTAGATTGGGCCGGCCATGCCGATTTGGTGAAAGGCCCCAACGGAGAACAATATTACGGTGTATTTCTCGGAGTTCGGCCCAACGAAAAAGAAAGGGTAAATACCGGCCGCGAAACATTTATTTTGCCAGTGGACTGGAGCGGCGAATTCCCGGTTTTTGAAAACGGTTTAATTCCGATGGAACCCAAACTGAAAATGCCTGAAGGAGTAGTAAACAATACCGGAGAAGACGGATTTTTCCCCAACGGGAATTTCACGTTTACCGAAAATTTTTCATCGGATAAGCTCGATTACCGCTGGATTGGAATGAGAGGGCCGCGTGAAGATTTTATTTCGGTGACTTCAAACGGACTGGAAATAACTCCGTTCGATACAAACATAAAAGCTGTTGCGCCCATTTCATCGCTGTTTCAACGGCAGATGCACAAAAAGTTTACAGCAACCACAACAGTAAACTACAAACCGGAATCGGAAAACGATTTGGCCGGATTGGCGTGCTACCAAAGCGAACAGTTCAACTATGTTTTCGGAATCACAAAAAAGAATAATGCGTATTATCTTCTTCTCGAAAGAACCGAAAGAGGAAAATCTGAAATAATTGCAAGCACCCGGATTGATATCACCCAACCAGTTCAGTTACAGGTAAAAGCCGATGGGGATGATTACCGTTTCAACTTTGCAGTTAATGGTGGCAATTTCCAAAACCTTGGAGGAACCGTCTCAGGCGATATCCTTTCCACCAATGTGGCCGGTGGTTTTACCGGAGCTTTAATCGGATTGTATGCCACTTCAGCCAACGACACTCAACCTGAATAGTTATGAAAGTACCTGTTTTAATTCTGTTTAGTTTTTTTACCCTCATTTACGGTAATTCAGTGTTTGCACAAAACGGTGCGAAAAACCCCATCATCCATGCCGACGTGCCCGACATGTCGATGATTCGCGTGGGCGACACGTATTACATGAGCAGCACCACCATGCACATGACCCCGGGTGTGCCTATCATGAAATCGAATGACCTAACCAATTGGAAAATTGTCAGTTATTGTTACGATACGCTTGATGATGTGGACGCACTGAACCTCGAAAACGGGAAAGATGCTTATGGAAGCGGTTCGTGGGCAAGTTGCATCCGTTATCACAACGATACTTACTATGTGAGCACGTTTGCCGGAACCACCAACAAAACGTACATCTATTCAACCAAAGACATTGAAAACGGACCGTGGAAGAGGATTACATTTAGTCCAAGCTATCACGACCACACCCTATTTTTTGATGACAACGGCAAAATTTACATGATTTGGGGCGTTGGCCGGTTGATGATGGTGGAGTTGAAAGAAGACCTGTCGGGTGTGAAAGAAGGAACCGAGCGGGTTCTGATTGAAAATGCCAGCAAACCGGCGGGCGACAACATGATGCTGCCGGCCGAAGGGTCGCAGCTTTTTAAGGTGAACGGAAAATACTACCTGTTCAACATTACCTGGCCGCGAGGCGGTATGCGCACGGTGATTGTTCACCGCGCTGATAAAATTACCGGTCCGTGGGAGAGCCGGCTGGCTTTGCAGGACCGGGGCATCGCACAGGGCGGCTTAATCGATACGCCCGATGGCGACTGGTATGCCTACCTTTTCCGCGATTACGGCTCGGTGGGTCGCATTCCCTACCTCGCTCCGGTTACATGGGAAGACGGCTGGCCGGTACTGGGAATAAACGGCAAAGTGCCGGATGTACTGGAAGAATTGCCGGCAAGCAAAAGTTTAATACCCGGAATTGTGGCATCCGACGATTTCAAACGCAAAAAAGGGGAACCTGATTTGCCTTTGGTGTGGCAATGGAACCACAATCCCGACAATGAATTTTGGTCAGTGAACGGCAAGAAAGGGTACCTGCGTCTGAAAACCGGTCGTGTGGACGACAACTTTCTTCAGGCCAAAAATACACTTACCCAGCGCACCATTGGCCCGGAGTGTTCAGGAACAACAGCAATCGATGTTTCGAACATGAAAGAGGGCGATTTTGCCGGATTGGCTTTGCTGCAAAAAAAATATGGCCTTGTTGGGGTAAAATTTGAAAACGGGACCAAAAAAATTGTAATGGTGAGCGCCCAAAATGAAGAGCCGGTTGAAGTGGAAAGCCTGCCGCTGAAACAGGATAAAATTTACCTGAAAGCGGAAGGCGATTTCAGCAACCGCAAAGATGTGGCCGATTTCTATTACAGCCTCAACGGAAAAAAATGGATAAAAATCGGCTCGCAACTAAAAATGGAATATACGCTTCCGCATTTTATGGGCTACCGGTTTGGGTTGTTCAACTATGCTACAGAAGAACCGGGAGGGTATGTGGATTTCGATTATTTCAGGATAAAAGACAGTATATCAGGAATGAATTGAAATTTTTCATTGATTAATCACACACCACAAACCCGGCTGACCATTCCTGCCTGGGTGTTTTACCTCGGTAAAATACTCAGGCAAGAAATTCAGCCCCTCTCTTAAATACTTTATTGAATGCGGACTTAAGATCATGGCGATCAATCCTTCCATTTTCCGGGAAAGGTGATTCGTGGGAGTATTCAAACGGAAAATCCATCACCTCAAAACATTCCTCTGCCCTTTGTTTTCCCATGCAGGCTTCAACTCCACTAAAAGGCATCACTTTATCTTTTAAAAGTGAAATACCCGAAATCCTGTGTTTTTGACTTTCAAAAAATGTTTCCCGCTCATTTTGGTTTATATCAGGCTTTATCATTGAATTAAAAGCCTGGAACAAGAAATCATTCGTATTTCTTTTCGATAGCTGCCGGTTGAATCCCGTTTCGATCCAATTTTCACAATAAAATCTCAATAACAGGTTATAGGCCTGTCTATCCATGATATATTTCGATTCTCCATACATATTGCCGAAAATTGCACCACCACAAAAAATGAAAAGGCGTGACGCAGAAAACAGTTTTCCCGGATTGGCCATCAAAAGTATTTCGGCCAAAAATGAGCCAATGGAATAGCCAAAAAAATCCATAGTTGTTCCTTTCCCGAAAAGCGGGTGCCTGCCATTTGAAATTTGTGAAGCCAACCGGGAAATATCCTCAACCGTCTGAATTCCTGAATTATAGAAACGAAGAGGCTCTTCCGTCAATCGCTCACTCATTGCCACGTTGGCAAAACTTAATGAGCTGAAATCCCCTTCCGTTCTTTTTCGTTTTTCAATTAACCTGGTCATCTTTCTCGGATCGCTCCATGCTGAAGGCCTTCTGTTAATATGAAATGCAATAGGAAAAAGAATAACCGGCTTGCGTGTTGAGGCAGCCAGGTATTCGGCCCAGGAAATATATTTGTCCCAACTCTGCTCATTTAGTCCGTGCAGCAACATAATACACGAGTTGTTAATACTGTTAACCGGAACAATTACAGAATAATGAAAATACCGGTTTTCTGATATAGCAGAATCAAAAGACAGAAATTCATTTTCCCGGGCTACATCAGTGGTTGAAAATTCAGAGCGAAACGAAAAATTCAATGTTTTCAATGCGGGTTTCCTTATAAAATTTTGCATCAGCACCCGCTTTGAATATTTATTTTGAACCACTGGATGTTGTTTTGTTTGCATAGTTTTTCTTTTTGAGCGAACAAAAACAGATTGTTCTGTTACAAATAAAAGCCAGCAAAACTCCTTGTGCAAAATAATGGGTCATACCCCTGTGAAAGGGGAAAAAATCGGTTCTACAGGGACAAAATGTATTTATTTGGGGTGAAATCCGATAAAAGAACATTGAAAATGATTGCACAATGGACCCGAATGGGCTACCTTTACAATGCCATAAAACACTTTTTGCATTTTGCAGGATAACAACAATTTTTCAAAAAAGAATGAATCAAAAAATTCCGGAATACTTGTATGAAAAAGGGAATATCACAAGGTTGATAATCTACACCGCTTTGTTTGCCCTTATTTTTATAAATATTTATCAGCCTTTTGATTCGCGCAACTGGTTTCCGGTATCAGAAGTAATGTATCTGGTTTTTTCGAGCCTGGTAATTCTTACCGGCGTTTTGGTCGTACTTGTAAGCAGGATTATCATGTACCACTATGCCCGTCGCAACGGGCTCTTTTTTTGGCAATATGCATTATGGATCCTGACCGAAATATTTGCCATGGCCATGTTTTATACGCTTTTCCAAAATATTGTTCTCGATGATCAACGGCTTTTCAGCGATATGTTGCGGCAATCTATTATAAACACATCACTTGTGTTGTTACTTCCCTATTCCATTTTATGGCTCTATTTTACCCTTAAGGACAGAAACAAAAAACTGGCGATACTTAGCAATAAAGTACCTGATAAAGAACAGCATGGTAAACAAATGTTTAATTTCAGAGATGAAAAGAGAGAACTCAGGTTTTCAGTTGTTGAAAACGAAGTACTTTGGATTGATGCAGCCGACAATTATGCAAAAATCCATTACCAAAACAAAGGCAGAATTGCCACTTTTATGATCCGGAATACGTTAAAAAAAATTGAGAATGATTTTGCCTCCACTTCTCTTGTGCGCTGCAACCGTTCGGTCATTGTTAATTTCGATCGGGTTAAAATTCTCCGCAAAGAACAGGAAGGTATTTTTCTGAGCCTCGATTATGAATCAGCACCCGACATCCTTGTTTCCAAAACTTATGCCGACAAAGTTTTGGCGCGGTTCTCAGAACAGTACTCCGGTTAGCTGGCGGGGCCAACATTCCCGCCCGTTTTGTAAATCACGAATGCTTTAAAATTTATTTTTCCACTGCAACAAAACATTTTGAGATGTTAAATGCATCAGGAAAATGCATGAGCCGCAGACATCAAAATCGGCATTCGTTTTGAACTCCGGATATCGTTGCAAAAGGTGCAGATTCAAAAACTTCTATTCTGTTTTTTCAAGTTCGTACCGGGCCAAAACAGCGTATTCGGCAGCAAAAGCAAAACTGAACATGGCTTCTGTTGTATTTTTGGCTTCATCTGAATCCCAGCCATTCAACAGATCAGAAGGAAGAAATCCATCATGCAGAAAATGCCCGTAGCCATAATCGAGGTTTCGCTGAAAACTATCGATATAATCAGCCACACCTTTGTAAAAAGGGAATATATCAACATATCCGCGCATCAGCACGCCGTTAAACCAGTTTCTGAACCCGCTGGTATCGAAAGTATAATAACCTGGCATGTCAGTAGCGGGGGTGGCAAAAAAGCTGAAACTTGCATCCGACAACTGCGTTGCGTCATCAAGATACTTATCATTTCCGGTTGCCCGGTAAAGGTCGGCAGCGCCTGAAAGCATTGTTCCGCTGTTGTATGTAATGGCCGGTCCTACCCTGTCAGTGCAAACAATTCCCTTACGATAAATTTTCCCATCAACTGTTTCGGTTTGCGGTTTATCGGGCGTGCAACCACCCAACATATCGTCGTAAACCCCATCAGTACGCAGTAAGTGTTTTTTTTGCCAGTGGTATATTTTTTTGGCGAAGTTCAAATAAAAATCGCTTTTCTTTACCTGCATTGTTTTTCGGGTTTCCCTGTCGGTTGCATCAATAAAGCGGTATTCAATCTCATCATTCTTATTTTTATAGAGTTCATGCAACCACACCAGCGGACTAACCATTGGCCCGTTGCTGCAGGAATGTTTGGTTACGTACCCCGGCCCCCAGGTTATGCCGCCAGTTTCTTTTCCGTTTGCTTCGCGGGTGCAATCCCATCCGTCGAGCACATACCCGGTTAAATACTCCGCTTTTTCCAGAAACTCCGGATTCTCGGTCAGCTTATAAGATTCGAGCAATTCACGAATCAACCACATCTGGTCGTCGTACACATTTTCAATTCCCGCAACTTTTGCAGAACCTTTGGAGGTACCTCGATGTACTCCGTAAACAGTCCACTCACGGGTTTGGGTATAAGATGTCAACTCAAAAGTTCCGAGATAAAAGTTGGCGTTTTCATATAATTCCTGCAATAATTTGGCATAACGCTTAAAATGTTCGTTGTAAAGTGCGGGGTTCCCGTTTTCGTGATGTGCCTTCAGGGCATGAAGGATTGCGTTGACAGCCTCAACCGCACTGGTGTACATCCAAATACTGCCTGTTTCGTCAGAACGAATTTCGTTGTAAGGATTGTAGTACCTTGCCATTTTCATATCGTTTCCTGAGAAGTGGGCAGCAATTGTCCGGTCAGTAACATCCATTGCACGGCGTAAATTTTGCTCTGAAAGTGAATCTTCCTGCGGTTCTCCGGAAACAGTATTCGCAATTGTTTTGCTGAACCCGGCCGTGACTAACAAAATAAGGACACAAGTTAAAAACACACGTAAATACATCATATTCAAAATATTAATTAGCACTCCCAGCTCCTTCACCAAGAATTGCATTCCTCAAACAGGAATAAAAATGGTTAATCTATGGAATTATACAAATTTCGCAAGATTTTTAATTACAATAATTTCTCCAATTCACAGGTACATTCTCGTAGGTATTGTTTGTACATTTTAACACGATTCGAAAACAATAGCCCTTTTACTTTATCAAATTCTTAAACGCTGATCCAAAAATCAGATAACTGGTATTGCCGCCAATCGTGCCTTCGTTTTGTCCCCACAAGAACGGCCAGTCATCGTAATTTTCAAAATGGTCGGGTTGGCGGAATAATATGCCCGGCGCCACATTGCCCGGGATAAAGGAGAAATCGGCCCGGTTGTTTCCGTAAAAGACTTCTTTGGGACGTGCGGCGCCCAGCGTGGCCACCAGCGAATAGTTGTGGTACGGATGGCAGCCATACAGCCAGTTGGTAGCCTTAAACGCATGGCTGGCATCGATTATATCGGAGAAATGTTTATGGGCAAAACAGATGGTGGTGCCAAAGTTCACCACGGCCCCGCTTCCGGCCCAGTTGCCCAAACCGATGGGCACTCCGTAGGGATTATCCTTTTCAAGGTCGTCGATGTATTCGTTATACTGTTCAACATACGGTCGCAGCTTTTCTTTGTACGAGGCATCCATGTGCGAAATGCCGTGCAATGCCGTCAAAATAACATAACTCAGGTTCCGGTCGAGTGCAGGCCATAAAAGTTCCTGAAATTTATCGGCATATTGCTGCTCCCCGGTTGAAATGTACAACTGGAGGTTGGTGCCCACATCTGCCGCTCCGAAGCGTCTGCCGCGGCTGTTCTCCGGCTGGCTGGCCAGCAGTTCGGTGGCCTCGTTAAGCAATCGTTTCGACTGGTCCAGTGCACGTTCCGCAAGATCATCGTTGTATCCTTTCAACGCGCGGCTGACAGCGGCAAACATGGTGGCCGCCCTGAGGTCGAGACCGGGATTGCGACTTGTAAAGGCCCACATATCGTCCTTCACCCCGCTCGAAAGGCCGTCGGAAGCCGTTTCGTAAGAACCGAGAGCGGAGTTGTAAGGAAGGCCGTCGGTGATGGACGCGGCATCGCCCAGGTGATGATAATTGTACAACACCGAGTTGGAAAGCGTTTGTGCCATGTGGCCGATAATCTCTGCCTGGGCAACCAGATTCTTGGCTCCGTGCTCGATGAACTGCAAAATATCCGGCGTGCCGTCCGGGCGGTGCAAATCCACATATCGCTGCTCCTGACTGACAAACGTCTGGTCGCGTTGGGGTCTAAAATACTCCCAGGTCTGCACAAAGTTTTGCACCACGCCTATGTTCGAGCCGGTTTCAATATCAAAATCCCCGGCATCGAAAAAACCGCCGATGTTTAACCCGGGAATCCGTTCCAGCCCTTCATATTTTGTGTCGGTTGTGGGGCCCTGACGGTGGAGGTCGAAATGATCGGTATTTGGCGGCGCCTGCCGGTAACCTTCCTTAAACGGCTCGCCGTGCCACACCCGGTACCCCTCGCGCACAAACATGTGGTTCATGTGAATGGGAATCCAGATATCGCTGGTGGCATCGGTAATTTTGTCGTAAACGTCATCGTTAATGATAAAGTTATTGGTTTTCTGGTCGCCATACTGGATATAATAAATACCGGGGGTGTTCACGGAAGAGAAATCGAATTTCACATAGTGGTATTTGTAATAGTCACCCCAGGGCTCAATATTGCCGCTGAACACTTCGGCAGCCCGTCCGTTTTCATCGATTTTATAAAGCGAGGCCGTTGCCAGCAGTGTGTCTTTTTTGTCGAGTTCAATCACCGAAACCTTGGGTTGCGAAGGAAGGTAGCCAACCTGCGAGAAGCCGATGTTTGGTTCTCTTATCCAGCCGTCGATGGCATGGGGTTCCACGGTCCAGCTCAGCACCTTGCCCGTTTTTCCTGCCGGGAGCAGGCTGCGCACCACAAACCAGCCGTTTTGTGCCAGCACCCGGCCGTCGAAAAGCATGATTTCGGCATCGTGCGAGGTGATTTTCACCCTGCGTTCCGGGTCTTCGGGCGCAAGTATAAAAGTACGCCCGGTTTCAAGTGGCAGCGGATCCACAAACCGGCCGGTCCCCCGGTCGTCGGACGTGACGTACCCTTTGAATTGTTTTATTTTTTCGCTGTTGGGCCGGGTAACGGTGTTGCCCACCACATAGCGCGGAAACCGGTTGAGGCGCCCATCTGCCAGGTAGGTTTTTCCCCAGTATTTCGAGGGCAGGAACTCCAGGTTAAACCCGGCAGCCCCTTCCAGTTCCGCGGGAACGGGTTCATCCAGGTAAACTGCTATTTCAACTCCTTTGTCTTTGGCGGTAACCACCACCCGGGAAGCAAAGTCAAAATCTTCATACGTCAAAACCGATTCAATAGAATTGGATGCACGTTTTACCGTGCGAATGGGAATGGCCGGAACAAGATCCCACTGCTCCGGCGTGTTGGACAGCCGCACCGCACCGCCCTGCGCGGTTCTGACACCATGATGAATCAATTCGATGCCGGCGGTTTTTTCGTCGTTAAAACCTCCGGTAAACAGGTTGCTATATACCAGAACGTTAACGCCCTGGGTTTCGAAATACTCCAGATCGTTGAGTTGCAGCTCTTGCCCCGGAGCCTGTTGAAATGCTGCCAGCAACACGAATAGTGTTAAAAATATAAGTTTTTTCATGATGGTCAAAAAAATTAAAATCAGGTATTGGTTTAACTAAATATTTACTTGTAATTATCAACGCTATTTATACACTTAAACACAGATACTAAAATAGAAAAATATGTGCTATAACAAAACAATTAAGATTGTAGCAAAATGAGATAATTATCAATAAAATATGCATCAACCTGAGGCAAAATATTGCATTTGCTCAGGACTCACTTGTTCAGAAATTACCACCCAATAACCTTGCTTCAATTTCTGCAATTCCCCATTTCTTGGGATTGCCTCTTATCTATAATCAGTCTAGATTTGTGCCCAATACATTAGAAATCAAACAAAAAAAGCAGATGATGGGAGTTGTTGGTAAGAAGGTGATTGAAAAATGGATAGCCATGTTGCTATTCTTGCTATGCTTTCTTCCGGCTATATCGCAAAATGCACAAACAAAAATTGAAGGCACCATTGTGGATGAACAAAACCAGCCGCTGCCTTTTGTTTCCGTCCTTATTGAAGACACTCAGAAAGGTGCTGCTGCAGATGAAAACGGCTATTTTTTTATCGAAAATATTACCCCCGGAAATCATCTGCTGAAAGCAAGCAGTCTGGGATACCAAAACGAAACAATTGCCATTGATGTTGCTGCCGGCAGAACAACGAAGGTTTCCATTGTTTTGCGGGAATCGTCAGTTGATTTGCAGGAGGTGACAGTTGCCGGCAAAAGCAAAGTAAGACAAGCAAAAGAGACGGCCTACGCCATCAATTCAGTTAACGTGAAATCGCTGCACAACAGCAACCAGGATTTGAACCTGGTGCTCAATAAAACTACCGGACTTATGGTCCGCGAGGAAGGCGGACTGGGTTCCGGATTCGATTTTGCCATCAACGGACTGTCCGGGAAACAGGTTAAATTTTTTATCGATGGAATTCCACTCATTAGCACCGGAACATCGCTCACATTTAACAACATCCCGGTAAATCTTATCGACCGGGCCGAAGTATATAAAGGCGTTGTGCCGGTTAACCTGGGATCCGACGCTCTGGGGGGTGCCGTGAATATCATCACCAAACAATCGGTAAAAAAGTTTTTCGATGCATCTTATTCTGTCGGGTCATTCAATACGCACCGGCTGGCATTGAACGGGCATTATTTTAATGAAAAAAACGGCCTCACGTTCAACGCCCGCGCTTTTTACAATTATTCCGACAACGACTACAAAGTGGAAGTAAGTGTGGTGAATCCTGAAACCGGCACTTACGGCGAACCGGAAAAGTTACCTCATTTTCACGATGCCTATGAATCGAAGATGGTGCAGTTCGAAGGCGGATTTCTGCAAAAAAGCTGGGCCGATATGTTTTTGCTGGGAATCATTTTATCCGGTAACCACAACGAAATTCAGCATGGTGTAAGCATGGACAGGCCATACGGTGAGGTTTTCCGCGAAGACGACGTGTTGTCACCTTTTCTGAAATATAAAAAAGACGACCTTGGGGTGGAAGGACTTGATGTTAAAGGCTATTTATCATATACCGACGGGCAATTCCTGGTTGCCGACACCAGCTCGCGAAGGTACAACTGGCGGGGTGAGTACGTAATCAATAACGACGAGAACATTGGAGAAGCCAGCTGGCAAAAATCCCTGTTCCGGTTTAACGACAAAACGGTTATCGGAAATGCCGGAATCCGTTACCAGCTCAACCCCCAAAACCACATCGATTTCAACCTCACATTGTCGTCGGTTAACCGGCAGGGTAGCGACCCCCTGAGCAGATATGAAACGGCGTTTAGTCAGCCCAATACCCTGAACAAATCGGTTTACGGATTATCGTGGTCGGGGAAATTCTTCAGGAACAAACTCAGCACCACCCTTTTTGTAAAACTATATGACTTCAATTCTGAGATGTCTGATGTGGACTGGGACGGTGAACGCACAATCTACACTTCTGACTACAACAACGCCGGCTATGGAACTGCCATAACATGGTTTTTCAGCAAAACCGGGCAACTGAAAGCTTCTCTGGAAAATGCATACAGGTTGCCCGAAGGATACGAAATGTTTGGTGACGGACTGAACCTGCTAAGCAACCCCAACCTTCAGCCGGAAAAGAGCCTGAATGCCAACCTGGGATTTTTATGGAGCTACCGGACAGGCGTTCATTTCATTGAAACAGAAGGAAACCTGTTTTACCGCAATGCGAAAGATTTTATCCGAAACCAGGCCGAAGGCGCTACCAGTACATACGTCAATCAGCGCGATGTATTGAGCTCCGGCGTTGAATCGGAAGTGCGTTATACCTGGCGGCAAAACTATTTTATCAGTCTGAACGGAACGTATCAGAACATTATCAACAATACGGAATATGAAGGCCAGCGCAAAAGTGGTGTTTACCGCGACCGGATTCCAAACATTCCGTACCTGTTTGGGAACCTTTCGATTGGAGCCTGGTACCAGGATGTTTTCAGCAATGCCGACAAATTCACCTGGCAGTTTAACAGCCGTTTTGTGGAAGAGTATTTTCTGAAATGGCCAAGCCAGGGCGATCCCGAAAATAAGTACACTATTCCGCAGCAAATTGCTCACAATGCCGAAGTAACTTATTCGTTTGGCGGGGGAAAATACAACCTGGCGTTTGAATGCCGCAACCTGCTCGATGCTAAACTCTACGACCATTTCAGGCTGCAAAAGCCGGGACGTTCTTTTAACCTCAAAATCAGATACTATATCGAGAAATAATCACAAATAATTTTAAATCCATTTAAAGTCAATATCATGAAAAAGTATTTTAATTATTTAATCCGTTCAGTATTATTCCTATCAATAACAGGATTGGTAATTTCGTGCTCAGAGGACGAAGTCAATCCCGACCTCCCCTCTGACCAGGAAGCTTACACCGTTGCCCTTCAGGTTCTCGGCTCGAACGACGAAGCTGCCGATTACCTTGTTCAAACCGAAACATTGTCGGAAGGAACAATTACGTCCGAAGGCCAGGGGCTTGAACAAACCGGGTGGCGCTATTTTGCACAGGTAGATAAATCGGTGTTCAGCATCGGCTATTTCGATGACAACAACTGCATTGGTTACCAGCTTGATGAAAACGGCGATTTGGTGGAATACGGCCGTTTTGTTTTTGAAAAGACACTCGATTGTATGCTTCCTGCCGACAATAACACGCTGCTTGCATTCGAAGTTCCGCGCACCGGCATAACCCAGCGGGTATTGCATGTAATTGATGCGGAAAGTGTTTCGCTGGACCGGAAAGTGGAAACCGACATTTACAAACCCGAAGGCGACACCTTGCCCAAATGGCCCACAGGCATGGTGGTAAAAGGCGATAAGTTGTTTGTGTCATTTTACCCGGTATCTCCTTCCGGCGATTTTTCCACACCGAGCGTGGATACGGCCCAGGTGGCGGTGTTCTCTTATCCTGAACTGGAGTTTGAGCAGGTCATCAGTGATACCCGAACCAGTCCGATCGGTGTTTACGGAAATGCAACCGGTTTGCTCGAAGCAGAAAACGGCGACCTTTACACCTATTCCTCATCGTCTCTGGCAGGTGGTTTCACCAAACAAACCAAACCATCGGGTATTTTGAGGATTAAAAACGGAACTACAGCATTCGACCCCAATTATTTCCTCAACATTGAAGAAGCCACCGGCGGCGGTAAAATTGTTTACTTCTCTTACGCCGGAAGCGGAAAAGCCGTAGCACGAGTCGTTACCGACGACTCGGTCTTGTGGGGTGCGTTTTCACCCAGTAATCCAATCTGCAAACTGGTTATTATCGATCTGAATGCAGCTACAGTTACCGATGTAACCGATGTGCCGCTTCACGGAGCACAGTATGCCACACCTGCCCTGGTGGAAAACGGAAAGGTTTACATGAGTATCACCACAGCTACCGATGCCCATATTTATGAAATTGACCCGGAAACTGCTACAGCTGTTAAAGGTGCTGAAATCGACGGTCTGGAAGCCAAAGGGATTTTCAACTTAAATTAAAATTTATTCATCGTGTATTCCCGCATTATAAACATAATTACAAAAACACACCAGTGGCTCGGGTTAGGTTCCGGGTTGCTGGTATTTTTAATCAGTATTTCAGGTGTTATTTACACTTTTAAAGACGAAATTTTTTATGCGGCCCATGCCGAAAGCATGCACGTAAAAGAGCCCGGAAACGAACGCCTCCCGTTGGATTCGCTATGGAACATCGCCCAGGCTGAATTGGGCACTGAATATCCGATAACCACCGTTAATGCCTACAAAGAGCCCGATAAGACCTGGCGGTTTAAAGCGTATAAATACAACAAAGAAAAAGTTAGTTATTTCTCCTGGTGTGAGTACGATTATATACTGTTTATAAACCCTTATACCGGTGAAATCAAGAAGACAATGAACCACAAATACGAGTTTTTCCAGCTGGTGAAAATGTTCCACTGGAGTTTCTTGCTGCGCACCGAAATCGGTCAGCCCATAGTTGGCTGGACGGTTTTTCTATTTGTAATTTGTCTTATCACCGGAATAATCTGGTGGTGGCCCCGCAGAAATAAATTCACCAAACGTTCTTTTACCATCCGATGGCGTGGTGTTTCAATGGATATTAACCGCGATTTGCACGTTGTAACCGGTATTTACAGCATTCCGCTGCTTTTGGTTCTTGCTTTCACGGGAATGGTCTGGTCGTTTAAATGGTTTATGGCCCTGGTTTATGTTGTGGCCAATCTGAGCACACAGCCTCCGGCAACGCCCACTCCACCTGAATCTGCAACAAATAAGCCCCTAAAAACTATTTACGAAACGGTGTACCAAAACAGCCGAGCGCATCACCCGGAAGCATACGATATTGCTTTGTACGCGCTTGAAGAAGATAAAAATACGGTAGATGCCTACGTAAAAAACAAGGCTGGTGTGTATTACGATGCCAGCCTCGAAACGTATGATGCTTCCACCGGCAAACGTTTAACCGACCGGTCATTTGAGAATATGAACCGCGGAGAAAAACTAATCGCCATGAACTACGATATTCACACAGGCGCTGTACTGGGAATTTGGGGGAAAATACTGGCTTTTATTGGTGGGCTAATCGCTGCCGGGCTACCGCTCACAGGATTTATCATTTGGTGGTTACGGCAAAAGGAGAAAAACAAGTTTTTAAAGCAGATGGAAATCTGAAAACAAAGGATTGCAATGTTTTGGAAGTGGAATAAAAAAAGTGTAAAAGAAGACGAACTGCTTATTTTATTTGGAACCCGTTCTGGCAATTCCAAAATGGTGGCCAAACAGGCTGAACAATTTTACCGGAAAAACGGCGTGAAAGCTACCTGTGTGAACATGTCGAAATACAACGCGGAAAAACTACCGGAGGTAAAAAAATTGCTGGCTGTGGTTAGTACCCACGGCGAAGGAGAACCACCGGAGCAGGCCCAAAAATTCTTTCTGAAAATGACGGAAAAGGGCATCGGCAACTTGTCGCAGCTGAAGTATTCTGTTTGTGCACTGGGTGATTCCGGTTACGAACAGTTTTGTAAAGCCGGAAAAGATTTGGATGAACGCCTCAGCCGGATGGGCGCCACACCGGTTTTGCCCCGGATGGATTGTGATGTGGAATTTTCACAAAATGCAGCCCAATGGGTCAGGGAGAGTTTTAAAGTCTTTTCATCAAAAAACGGACACCAAAAGATAGTTGAAGGAGCGGTTAATTTTCAGAAAGAATCAAAAAACCGCCCGCAGTTTTCAGCAATAATAACCGAAAAACGGAAACTTACAGCAGACTCGGCTCAATCACCCGTTTATCATATTTCGTTGAAAGTTGAAAGCAAAGGATTTTCATATAAAGCCGGAGACTCCATTGAGATTCTTCCCAGAAATCCTGAATGGCTGGCCAACAAAATACTGGAGCAGGTGCAACCCAGCTCCACAGAATCCAACTCAGGGCCTTATTCAGATTTAAAACTTTTTCTTTTAGAAAAAACCGAAATTACACGCTTAAATGCAGGAACAGTAAAAAGGTACCAGAAAATAGCAAAGCTTGAGCAACTGGAAAAGCTTTTAAATAACCAAACGGCTTTAACCGAATACCTGGCGCAGTCGAACCTGCTGGATCTTCTGCTCGATTTTCCCTGCAGCATAACTGCCAAACAGTTTATGGCAATTCCGCCCAAACTGACACCACGGATTTATTCCATTGCATCGGGCCCGCAACTGAATCCCGGCACTATCGATCTTACCGTGAAAACCATTCGCTATCAGTTCAAAAACCTTCCGCACGAAGGTTCGGGCTCGGTTTTTATCAATGAAGATTTACACCCCGGAAGTCCGCTTGAATTTTCGCTGGAAAAAAATCCGGAGTTCCGGCTGCCGAAAGACTTCAAAACACCGGTTATAATGATTGGAGTGGGAACGGGAATTGCACCTTTTCGGGCGTTTTTGCAGGAACGGTCGGCGCATGCAGTCCAAAACGGTACGTGGCTCATCTGGGGAGCCAAAAAACAGGCCAGCGATTCGTTGTATAAAGAAGAACTTGAAGCATTTAAAAATAACCGAACACTGGAACAACTGGACACGGTTTTTTCAAAAGATAATAATCCCAGAAAGTACGTGCAGGATATTTTAACCGAAAATAGAAAAAAATTGGTTAAATGGCTCGAAAAGGGGGCACACATTTACGTTTGCGGCAGCATTGCCATGGGGAAGGGAGTGAAAAGCTGCCTGAACCAACTCCTGGAAGGTTCCGGTTTTACATCTGTTGAAGAATTACAGAAAGAGAGCAAGTATCATGCTGATATTTATTAGAATGCTGAAAGTAGGTTATACGGAGGCTCTATTTGGTTAAGACGAAATAGTATGACTTCTGTCCACAAAATAGCGAATGATTCAAAAAAGACTTATAAAAAAGATGCCAGTCCGAAACAACTAAATTACAAGAATTTTGATTGACCTTCTTTGTAAAACAGCATCTTTTATTGTCCGCCCAGCTATTTAATTTACGGTCCCAGATTAAACGTTAAGGAACATATTCATCAACCAGCCTGACCATTAAATCATTCAATTTTTCAACTTCAAATTCTCCAATGGTGGGTTCCAGGTGATCGTTTCCAACTCCACTGTCATCGGTTATAAAAATGTATGTTCCATTGGTTAAAATAGCAAACGAACGCATTAAATATTCGGTGGCCTTGTCGATACCAGAAGCTGTAATTGGGACTATTTTTACACCTTGTTCAGCTGCGGCAATTAAATTTTGTTCAAGGCTTGAAATTACTTTTTGCGTGTAATGTGGTGGAGCATCTAATAACAGAAACATGATGCGGGCCGAGGCTTCATCGTTCCACGTATTTTGTGTAATGGCAACATCCAGGGCAGCATGCACAGCCTCGGGAAAATCGCCCCCTCCTGAGGCAGATTGTTCTGAAATAAAGGAAATCAGGCTTGTTTCATCGCTTGTAAAACTGAAAGGGCGGGTTACAAATTCATCTTCTTCATCCCTGTAAAACACTGACCCAAAACGCATTTCAAGTGAAGGATTCTTTTGTTTTATCCGTTCGATGACACTATTCAATTCAGCTTTTAAATAGTTAATCTCATCGCCCATTGAACCAGTTGCGTCAACTGCGAAGTAGATATCAACTGATTTTTTGTTTTCAACTGTTTTATTCAGGTACACTTTGTTAATACCCTCGGCATACTCCAAAGCCTCGATTACCTCTTCGGCATCTTCAAACTTAACTTGGGCTGTCAGTCCTTCAAGGTCTAAATCCGACCACAATGTGGCTTTTCCTTTATTGTCTGTTTTGGTTTTCCAAACTTCTACTGCACCCGACAAAAGAGTGATTTCGGCATTTGCAACAGGTGCGTCATCTCTATCGGCAACCACAAAGCTGTACCTTTTTATCTCTTTGAGGTTCCATTTATTTACGTCTTCATAATACTCCTGGTTGTTTAACAGATTGTTCCAGAAGTCCCAGTTATCAAGGTCGTTCCATTCGCCTGATGTTAAAACTCCGGGTTCGAATTGGCCATTGGGATTTCCGCCTCCCCAGGCACCTGTGCTTGTAGGTGCGCCTCCTCCGGTTGGTCCTCCTCCAAAACTATTTAAAGCATACCTTGCTCCATCCATCCCCGTATTTGATTGAGGAATTTCGGGTTCGGTTACTTCACCAAACAAGCTTGTTTTACCGTTTGCCGTTTTTTTATTCGTTATGTCGTCATCCTCCCAGCAACCCCACATCAGTGCTAAAATTGCGATTAAAGCTAATTTTTCTACTACGTTTATTGGTTTCATAATAATGCGTTTTCTTTTGTAGATATATTTAAAAGCAAAAAGGTTGCGCCCCAAAGGAATTTTTTTTTACATCTCTACCAAGGTCAATGGGAAAAGGTGATAATTTGCAAATAAATATATAGAGGAGTCAGGGAATTTCTTTTGTCTGCTTGTCACAGAATGCACGAAAATTTCAAAGTTACCGCAAAATAAAAACGCCTGATTAAGAAACTATTTATTTTCTGAATGATGGACAAGACGTGCGTAGGGCGACAGGCCAAAAACTCACTGTTCTTCAAATCTGTCGCATTAGCAAAAAAAATCCGGAGAAGGTAATCGGTAAAAAACAAAACAAAAATCCCACATAATCGTATAGTATTCACAATCAATTTCTTAACAGTAAAATTGACTTATCATAAAATCCTTCTTTTTTGAAATAATGATTTTTACAGATCTGAAAATTTCAAATTAAAATGGGAAAAATACTCACCTTGATATCTGAAAATACCGTAAATTTCAGGGTAGCCCCAAAACAAAATATAGATTAATCTCTCTACTTAGGGTTTGCTGAAAAACTAACGATTTATTTTTAATAGGCATTGTTCAACTCCGTTATTAGCAGGTTGAAAATTCACTAATAATTCCATTGTCT
>NZ_FQZE01000031.1 GCF_900141875.1 Tangfeifania diversioriginum
CAACTTTCGAAAGTTAGCAATGAGTCTTTTATAGGCAAACCCGTAAAACGACTCTGACCACGTTCAGAGAACGTGGGTTTCTAATTTGAACTAAACTCCAAGAACTCTCAAAAGATGATGCGTTATTGATTGATGCACTTGCATTTATCGTTGGAACTTTATCCGAGGGAGCTTCACTACCCGCAGCAGTAAGCACTTGCCTATTCGTCATTTGCTGACTAAACCCCGCTAGAATATTAAAATAATGGTCATCATTAAATAATTTACTGTAATTAAGAGTATTCTCGTTAATCCACATCAAATCACGCGTCCATCTTGATAGGGCTTGTCTTGAAGGTACCCCTCTTAAAGTAGATGGAGTAAATCGATCTTCTTTAAGAGACAATAAATCAATTGCGATATTTGATCTCCATTTCAAATTTTTTATAACCTCAATTTCACCAAATATGTTCGCAATTAATCTGTCTGAGTTTGATTCATTAGTAATATCATTAAGCTGTCTGATAGGATTTGAGCCTCCTTCCCAAAGCGCACCTGTTATATTTGTTGGCCTGTTAAAAGCAAAAGTTCTTAATGCCATATATATTGGGTTATGATTCCCTAATCCCTGTCTAACTGTGTTTCTAACCGCATAACTGTATGATAAATTACTACCAACAGTTAATACTTTATTTGCCCTATGTTCAACATTAATTCTTCCTGTAAAACGTTCATAATTAGAATTTAATAAAATACCTTCCTGGTTGAAATATCCTCCAGAAACAGAATATGAAAAATTTTCACTAGCGCCCCTATATGATAAATCGACATTATTTACAGATGCTTGTCTAAAAATTTCTTTCTGCCAATCAGTATCTCCATTAAAAGTATAGTTAAGGCTATCTGTAATTTCATTTCTTAAACCTCTACCTCTATTAAGCCATGCTTCGGTAAAATATTCTCTATGTTGCCTGCTATTAAGCACAGGAAGTTTTTTTGTTAAATTTTGAATACCAGAATAAAAATTAACATTTAACCTAGGTTTACCCTGTCCCCTCTTAGTAGTTATTAATACAACTCCGTTGGATGCCCTGGCTCCATAAATAGATGTTGAAGCAGCATCTTTCAAGATTTCTATAGAGGCGATATCGTTAGGATTGATATCGGATAAAGAATTTAGACCAGCTGTGCCTTCACCTAATCCTGTATAATTCTCAGATTTAATTGGGACGCCATCTACAACATAAAGTGGTTCATTCCCCCCCCCTATTGATGTATTTCCCCTTATACGAACAGACAAAGCAGAACCAGGTTCACCAGAAGTTTGCAAAACCTGAACCCCTGCTGCCCTGCCTTGTAATAAATTATCAACACTTGAAGCTGGTAAATTTTCTACATTTTCACCTTTTACAGATGAAATAGAGCTGGTAACATTATGACGAGATTCTGTACCATATCCAATAGCAACCACTTCTTCCAAGCCGATGGTCTCGTCTTCCATCTGGATATTTATCTGGCTTCTGGAATTAACAGCGATATGCTGTGTTTTCATCCCTACAAATGAGATTGTTAAAGTTGCATTTCCTGATACTTCAATCGTAAAAACACCATCGCTGTTGGTGGTAGTACCATTTGTTGTTCCTTCTTCCATCACCGTTGCTCCGGGTAATGGCAATCCCTGTGAATCAGTAACAGTTCCGCCAACCGTTACCGTTTGTTGTCCGTAAACATTCACTGCAAACAGTAGTTGAATGCTGCATAACACTGCAATGAGAAATAGGGTTAACATACCCCGTTTCCCTAGCTTTTCTTTTCGCCTTTCTTCGAAGTTTTTCATAGATTTACAAACTTTTTAAGATTCATTTAATTCATTATAACTTTTTAATGGATTAGGTTTCAAGGTCCCGCTCCTCAATAGCGGGACCTTTTGTCTAACTATACCTAAAACTATACACCGGATTTTTCCGGTTTTAAAACACCTAAACTTTCAATTTCTTTTGTAAAATTTTCATAATTTATTCCTTGCAGGTTTTTTATTGGCAGCCGGTTAGGGCCACAGTCCACACCTGCCTGCTTCATCAACGCTTTCCCGGCGGCAATGGCACCGCCGTATTTATTCAGTACTTCCACCACCCGAACAGAAAATGCCTGTTTTTCGCGAGCAGCATCTAAGTTCCCATTTTCAAAATCTTCCATAACACCGTAATATAAGGTCGCCATAAAATTGTAGGTGCTCCCTACAGCGCCTTTCGCTCCAAAAGCCAGCCCGGCCAGGAGCAGTTCGTCGTAACCATGCAGAATGTCCCATTTCCCTTTATCGAGTTTCATACATTGTTGCATATCCATAAAATTATTGTCGGTAAATTTTATTCCGGCCAGGTTGGGGATGCGCTCTTTCGCCTTTTGAATAAATTCAACCATTGAGATTTTAACTCCGGAAATGGAAGGTATGTGATAATAATAGAAAGGCAACCCGGGTGCTCCCTCAGCTATTTCTGCACAAAATCCAACCAGTTCGTCAACATGAGTAGGTGGTAAAAACGATGGTCCCATACAACCTATGCCATATGCCCTGTTTTTTTCAGCATGGCGCGCCAAGTCATTGGATTGTTTGGAGGATGTAGTGCCCACGTGAACAATGACTTTGAATTCTTTAGTTTGTTCGTGAATCCATTTTTCTGCCACTTTCATGCGTTCTTCAGGGGTCATTAACATACCCTCGCCAGTTGTACCGCAAATGAATACCCCGCTCAATTGGTCGTTTTTTAGTTTGGCGGCATAGGCCGGAATTATTCCGGTGTTAAGTGAGCCATCCTCGTACATAGGGGTAAACGGTGCAGCTATAAGTCCAGTAATTTTTTGAATATCCATAATTTATTTTTCTGTATAGTTGTATAAAAATTCCCAGTAGGGGTGCAGATGCATCCGCATCGCGTTCCGGTATCCTTCAGCATCCCGGTTTTTAAGTTTTTCCAAAATATCGACGTGGGTAATAATTTTATTTTCTTCCTGAAGTTTGCGGTTTATGGGCTGGAAATAATTCTCGTAGTTTTGTTTGGAAAACACAAATACAGGATGCATCAGTTCCTGAAATTTCATAATAAACTGATTTCCTGCAATCTCATAAATTTTCAAATGAAATTTCAATTCATCCTCAATTGAAAGGTTATTGATACCGATCGCTTTCTGTCGGGCAACAATCTCATCCAATTCCTTTAAATCAACATTGGTGATGTTAGCAAAAATAAAATCGGTAATCCCAATCTCCAGGGCAAGCCGCATGCCCATCATATCTTTAAGGGTATTAATGCTTAAAAGTTGGGGGTCGAGCACTTTACTGAAGCCATTCAACAAGGGAGGCTCAGTTACCACAATGCCCCTTTTTGTTCGTGATTGAATGAGACCTAACATGCGTAGTCGGCTCATCGCTTCACGTACCACGTTGCGGCTAATACCCATCATTTCAGAAAACTGCATTTCGTTGGGAAGTGCATCGCCAGGTACCAAATGATGTTCCTTTATGTATTCGATGATTTTTTCTTCGGCCTGGTCGGCGAGGGTCGTGGTATGCAAGCTGTTTTTCATTATTGGTCTATTAGAATAATTCCTATTTGTAGGACAAATATATTTATAAAAATTTATTGTGCAAACTTTTTTATCTTTTTTCAGAAAATATCGCTAAATCATTGATTGGGGTAACAGGAAAGCAGCTCAGTAATTACGACTATTTTCAATAACGATATCCCTTGAATCATACGACCAGGCTGAAAAATAGCCCAGCGCGCCGTTTGAAAAATTTGAAATGGGATTTGCCGGTGCCGGCGAACCGGGGTTTGTATTGGCCAGTTCGCGCAGGGAGGAAAAATATTCATAAACCGATTTATCGAGTGTAAGAAATTCCACCCGGGCCGTATCGCCCTCATCGAAACGCTGGCCGCGCAGGGTTACTTCCACATATTTTCCGTTAAGCCCGGTATCGTCGAAAACAACTAAATCGCTCACATCATTTTGTAATGTATCGTTTTTATAGACTTTCACCCGGTAAAAATTTTCAACCTCGGGTGGGTCCGAAAAATACAGCATCAGCCTGTACCCCCTGTCAAAAAAAGCAATTCTGTCGTATAGCCGGTAACTGAGCGAATCAATGGGAATTTCCGTGTTCAAAAACGAACGGGCAGAGTATTCCACTCCTTCCACCTCAACCAAAAGACGGTATTCGTTTCCGGGCTGAACCTGTAAATTATTTTTTTGGTACACACCATCCGCTGTTTCGTCAACCGGAAAAACAGCACCACTGTGATTTTCAAAAAAAACCGTGGCATCATTCACTTTCTGCAATTCATCGTTGCCAAAATAGCTCCCCGTTTTCGAAATTTTCACTTCCAACTCCCCGCTCCGCGCATTCAGGTTCCCTTCAATTACAATTTCAGGGCTGGCTTCATTCAGGTCCACATCAATCACTTTTTCGCAACCTGCAAGAAACAACAAAACCAATATGTAGTATATTTTATTCATTCTGTTTTAGTCGCTTATTAAAATTTAAACTTGTAGCTTACTGAAGGAATTGCCCTGAACAGCGACACCTGAACGGCTTCGGTCACTCCCGGGTTTTCTTCTTTTTCCCTGAACTGAATAAAGTAAGCATTTTCGCGTGCATACGCATTGTACACCGAAAAATTCCAGCTCGATTCAAATTTGTCGGTTTTTTTAGTTTGCCAAACCAAACCCAAATCCAGCCGGTGATAATCGGGCATGCGGTAACCGTTTCGTTCGGTGTAGTAGCCAATGGTTTTTCCATCAATTTCATACCTTCCGCTGGGGAAAGTAACAGCATTCCCGGTGTAATAAACCCAGGTAGCCGATATTTTCAGTTTGTCGTTTATATCGTACATGCCCACCACCGACACGTCGTGTGTGCGATCGTGGCGTGCGGGGAAAGCATTTCCGTTATTTATGGCATCAAACTGGCGCATGGTTTTCGACCAGGTGTAGCTCAGCCAGCCATGCAGTCGTCCGTAATTCCGTTTCACCATCAGTTCGGCGCCGTAAGCCCAACCACGGCCAAAAACAAGTTCGGCTTCCACTGTGGAGTTGAAAATCAGTTCAGCACCGTTTTTATAATCAATCTGATTTTGCAGTTTTTTGTAATAAACTTCCAAAGAGGTTTCAAATTCGTTATCGTAAAAATTCCTGAAATACCCGGCAGAAAGCTGATCGGAGATTTTTGGCTTTACATTGTTACTGCTGGGCAACCACAAATCGGTTGGTGTGGTAGTAGTGGTGTTCGACAATAAATGCAAAAACTGGTACATCCGGTTATACGACAGCTTTACAGAACTCCGGCTGTTAATCAGGTAATTGATTCCCAAACGCGGACTCACTCCTCCCTGCGTTTTAAAAAATTCTGTTCTTTCCAGGGTAATGGTATCCGACAATTCGCCCTGTTCATTAAACCGGTAAAATTCGCCTGGCCCAATATTACTGAACAGCTCCATGCGAAGCCCGTAATACAATTGCAGTTTTTCAGACACACGCTGATTATTGGAAGCGTAGGCTGCCCACTCAATGGCTTTTCGTTCTGAGATATCGGCAGGAAGTGTGTAGCGGGAATTTTCATTCACAGTAATTTCGCCCGGCAAAACCGAATGTAAAATTGCATTTCCGCCAAACTTCAACGTATTATTTGAATTGGCATAATATGAAAAATCCTGTTTCAGGTTGAAATCTTCGATTTTGGAGCGGATTACCACATCGAAATCTCGCATAATTGAAATGTCGTACGAATAGTTGCTGAAAATTAACGAGGTATTCGAAAACAGTTTCTCGTTAAAAATATGGTTCCACCTAAACGTTCCGGTAATGCTGCCCCAATCGAAGCCAAACTCATTTTTGTAGCCAAAATCGTCGCGGCCTGCATAAGCCGAAAAATAAATTCTGTTATTCTGATTGAGCTTGTAGTTGGTTTTAATGTTCAGGTCGTAAAAATAGAGGTGCGTTTCACGGATATCTTCATCGCCGCTTAGATTCAGGAACAAATCGGCATAAGTGCGGCGACCGCTGACAATAAAGGAGCTTTTGTCTTTTACCAGCGGCCCTTCCACTGTAACATTCGACGAGATAAGCCCCAGGTTTCCGGTCACGCCGAAATTTTTCAGGTTGCCTTCTTTCATCTGCACATCGAGTACCGACGAGGTGCGCCCGCCAAACGCTGCAGGGATTGAACCTTTCAAAAGGTTGGCATTTTTCAACGCTTCGGAATTAAAAACGGAAAAGAACCCCAGCAGGTGCGATGCGTTGTAAACGGGTGCTTCGTCGAGCAAAATCAAATTCTGGTCGATTCCCCCGCCGCGCACATGAAACCCCGAACTCCCTTCACCTGCCGGCTTCACACCCGGAGTAAGCTGAAGCGTTTTCAACATATCGGGTTCGCCAAAAATTACCGGGATACTTTCAATTTGTTTGGGAGCCATTTGCACTTTGCCCATATCTACCGATGTCACATTTTTATCGGCCCGCTCTCCTGTTACTACAATATTTCCAATTTCATAATTCTTTTCGCCAAGCTCAATATCCAGCTTTTTATTACTGTCCAATTTCAGCAAAACAGATTTTGTATCGTAGCCCAAAAACCTGAAATGCAATTTATATTCGCCCTCCGGCACACTAAGTGAATAAAAACCATAATTGTTTGATACAGCTCCTGTGCTGGGCCATTTATCTACCTCAACAGTAGCTCCGGTCAGACTTTCTCCTGTAGCTGCATCACTTACAATTCCGCTTATCGTAAATTTTTGCTGCGCCTGTATTGATGCTGAAATAAGGAGAAGCCCCAGGAAATATATGAATTGTTTTCGGAACATTCCAGATTTTTTCGAGGCTCAAAAATAGCAATAAATAAGTGCAAACTTTTTTTTGGAGAATTATTATCCGGAATTTCTGTGCGTTGTGAATACCCGAAAAAACTTAACAGGATTGGGCACTTCCAAAAAATAAGAAATCCCAAAAAAGTCTGTAATTCTTAAAAAAACAAAAAAAGAGAAAGTGTTTGAAAACATGAAAAAATTCAAAAAAACTAATTTACAATCACTTAATAAAAGCAACCCCTGTTATTACCTTCCTGCAAATTTCGATGTTTCGTACATACTCTTGATTGTTAACAAATTATTACTAATTTTGGTGACCTTTTTCCAGGGAGATCTGAATAAGGTATTGACAATAAATCAAAAAACTAAAATAAAATGAAAGTTTACAAGACGAAACAAATTCGAAACATTTCTCTAATTGGAAATGCCGGCAGTGGAAAAACCACCCTTGCAGAGGCCATGCTGTTCGAGGGTGGAGTAATTCAACGCAGAGGGGAAGTCACTTCTCATAATACAGTTTCAGACTATACCCCTATTGAGCAGGAATATGGCAACTCTGTTTACTCAACCCCGTTATATACTGAATATAACAATGTTAAAGTAAACATTGTGGATACACCCGGAATGGACGATTTGGCCGGCGGTGTTGTATCATCACTCAATGTAACCGACCTCGCATTAATGACTATCAATGCTACAAACGGTGTTGAATCAGGCACAGCTGCTGCCGGGCGTTATGCCGAAAACACAAACACACCCTTGCTGTTTGTTTTCAATCAGCTCGACCACGACAATTCAAACTTCGACACTACATTTGAGCAATGCAAAAATACTTTTGGAAACAAAGTTACTATTGTACAATACCCAATCGATGCAGGCCCTGAGTTTTCTACCATTATCGATGTACTGAAAATGAAAATGTACAAATACCCAAAAGACGGTGGAAAACCTGAAGTGCTCGACATACCGGATTCAGAAAAAGAGCGGGCAGAAGGTCTGCACAACGAACTGGTTGAAATGGCTGCCGAAAACGAAGAAGCATTAATGGAACTTTACTTCGACAAAGGCACCCTAACCGAAGATGAAATGCGCAAAGGGATGAAAATGGGAATGCTTCAGCGCGATTTATACCCGGTATTCTGCACCTGCGCCAAAAAAGATATTGGCATTGCCCGTTTGCTCGAATTCATTGTTAACATTGCTCCTTCGCCCGACGAAAGAGGCATAAAAAATGTTGTTGCAGGCCAGGAACCCAAAATGGACGAATCGGAACCGCCAAGCCTGTTTGTTTTCAAAACTGCTGTAGAATCGCATGTGGGCGAGATTACACATTTTAAAGTAATGTCGGGGACCATTAAAGAAGGACTCGATTTATACAACTCGCAAACCGAGAATAAAGAACGCCTTTCGCAGGTTTTTGCTTCAGCAGGAAAAAACCGTGAAAAAGTTGACCAACTGGTTGCAGGTGACATTGGCTGCACGGTAAAACTTAAAGAAACAAGGTTTAACCAAACATTGGCTACAAAAGAAGCCGGCACAAAATATGAACCCATCAAATTCCCGGCATCGAAACACACTGTGGCGGTTAAAGCCGAGAATGAATCGGATGATGAAAAAGTGGGCGAAGTATTGAGTAAAGTAAAATACGAAGACCCAACCTATATTATTGAATATTCCAAAGAGCTGAAACAGTTGCTCGTTCATGGCATGGGCGAGTACCACTTAAATGTGTTGAAATGGTTTTTCGACAACGTACATAAAATTGGCGTAAACTACATTCAGCCCAAAGTGCCCTACCGCGAAACGATTACCAAACCGGCACAGGCCGATTATCGCCACAAAAAACAATCGGGCGGCGCAGGTCAGTTTGGCGAAGTGCACCTGATTATAGAACCTTACGAAGAAGGCTCTGAACCCAAAACCATGTTCAAGTTTGGCGACAAAGAACAGAAAATTGCTGTTCGCGACGTACAGGAACACCCGCTGGCATGGGGAGGTAAACTTATTTTTGTCAACTCCATTGTGGGAGGTTCAATCGATGCCCGTTTTATGCCGGCCATTCTGAAAGGGATCATGGAAAAAATGGAAGAAGGACCACTTACGGGTTCTTATGCACGCGATATCAGGGTTTATATTTACGACGGAAAAATGCACCCGGTTGATTCAAACGAGATTTCATTTAAACTGGCCGGACGAAATGCATTCAGCACAGCCTTTAAAAATGCCGGGCCAAAAATTCTTGAACCCATTTACAACCTTGAAGTTTGGGTGCCGAGCGACCGCATGGGCGACGTGATGAGCGACCTGCAGGGGCGCCGTGCCATGATTATGGGCATGGGCTCGGAAAGAGGAATGGAAAAAATTTCGGCCAAAGTTCCGCAAAAAGAGATGTACAGGTATGCTACATCACTTAGCTCACTTACCGGTGGACGCGGCGTTTTCAACATAGGATTCGACAGTTACGAAAAAGTTCCGGGCGATGTCCAGGACGAACTGCTGAAAGCCTATGAAGCAGAGCAGGAAGAAGAATAGACCATTTTCTAATCCATTTTACTATAACCAAAAGCCCCGGTTCAATTGGATCGGGGCTTTGTTTTGTGTCTTTTAAATTTAAGTGAATATGCAATGATTAGCGTTGCAATTGGGATACTGGTGTTAGATTTTATTTTTGTTTGAATTTATATCTGGTTAATCGCTTATCACCTGATTTTAATCGAACGGTTTATGCAATTACGGCCTACCCGATTAGCAATACATGCCTTTTAATAATCCGCTATCAAAATCTCATACGGAATTTTTAGCGTATCATGCAGTTTGCGTATCATTCGTAAAGTCAATTTACGTTTCCTGCTGAAAATCTCTGAAACTCTGCTTTTGTATCCAATTATTTTAGCCAAATCACTTTTTTTCATATCCATTTGCTCCATACGAAACTTAATCGCCTCAATCGGGTCAGGTGGTCCAATCGGATAATGCTCATCTTCGTATTTCTCAATCAAAATGCTAAGAATCTCTGCTTCGTCTCCTTCGGAAGAATCAATTGGAGCATCAAAAATCACCTCAAGCCTCTTTAATGCTTTTTGGTAATCTTCGTCGGTTTTAATCATTTGAATATCCATAATAATTAAATTTTTTCTGCATCAATGTTATCGTAATCTGTGTGTGTACCAATGAATCTTATAAAAACCCATTGTCTCGCATAGTTAATATGTGTAATCAGCCTGTATTTATTACCACATATATTAAATACCACTCGCCCGGCTTTTAAGATACTTGCTTTAGGATATTCATTTTTTATATCAGCTGGACTTGTCCAATTAGCTTTGCTTGCTTCCTTGTACCAGGTTTTTAATTGGTCCTCTGAATCAGTGTATTTTTCCCAAAACTCTCGAAGTATCTTTTTAGCAACTACTCTCATTTTAAATTTATCATTCTACCGACAAAGGTAATAAAAAAGTTACCATATTGGTAATTTTGTCAGAATTAATAATGAATCACAATACTCATGGAATTTTTGGTAACGGTTTGAATATGGGGCGTTTGGCATTTTGAAACACCAACTTGTCAAACCGCTTATATTTTTATTAAATGTTAATATACTCAAAATTAGCACTATCCGCCAAATGACCTATATTTTTTGTTAGCAGCTTTGCTTCTTATTTTAGTCTTACCATAATTTCATCAATCGAGATTGCAAAAACAGAATCTTTTATATCAGAATCTGCTGGAAACCCAAAAGACATTAGTCCAATTACCTCATTATTCCTAATTAATGGTCCTCCTGACATTCCAGTAATGCCTTTAAAAGATGGTTTAAGTGTAGTAATGTCATTTAATTTCACGTCATTATAATTAATCGTTTGTTTCCTTATTTCGATGATTGTACCAGTTTTATCAGACACATATTTATCTAAGTCGTATTCATCTATTACAAGAAGATTGTTATTCCAATGAGCTTTAGTTATTGGCATTTTATCTTTTATATGACCAAAATTATAGATTGAGTCCTTTAGATTAGCCGAGCATTCAGATACTATAAGACTACATTTTACTGATTCTGGAAGTGTAATAATTGTAGCATCAATTTCTTCTATTGATTTTAAATAGTCCTTGGAAAGTGGGATTATTAAATTTTTACCTCGATTTAACAACCAAAACTGAGCAAACTTGAAACCTGGGTTTGGTTGGTAATTCTTTGAGTTTAAAATATGATTTGCTGTAAGAACAGTTGAATCATTTATTAAAAATGCAGTACCTCGAATACCCCCTATTACAGACTCTTCTCCGGGTACATTATATGAAATCTGTACAATTGCAAAAATTGAATTCTCTAATTGGGCCTGGGCATTGCTCATAAAGTAAAAGGATAAAATTAATATCAATATTTGCTTTTTCACCGATAGCTTATTTTGTAGTATTGCTGCTAACGTTGTTGTAAATGGATTCTTTATATTTTATTTATCTAAAAGTACATATATTCCCATTATTTGTAAAAAAGCATTAATTCCACTTCACTATTCCAAATCCAAAAATAATAATTCATCATGCGGATTATTCCTAAAATTTCTTTACGTGTTGATTTTTTATTTGTTATGAGCAAATGCCCTTCCTGCCTTGAAAGCTTCAATATTCAGCTGTACAATTTTTTCTCCTTTAGTCTGAAAAATAGTTTCAATACCTTTAATTATAATTTCTTCATCAATTGAAATAAAAGGCGATGCAGCCCCAAGCATAACCATGTTCGATGCCTTGGGGTTGCCAATTTCGCGGGCCATTTTGTCGGCATCAATCCGTACAATATTTATTTTCTTTTCAAGCTCGCTGAAGGTATCTTCCAAATCAGGATAATTGGAAATATTTTTATATTCAGAAGTGTTGGTTACCAAACTACCCTCCGGAGATAAATAAGCCAAATAGCGCAACGACTCCATGGGTTCAACCGAAAGTATCAGGTCCGCTTTTCCCTGGGGAATCAGGTCAGAATGAATGGGCTTATCTGAAATGCGCAAATGCGAAACCACTGCCCCGCCCCGCTGGCTCATACCATGCGTTTCGGCCTGTTTTAAATAGAAATCTTCGTTTAACGCAGCTGCTCCCAGCGACGCTGCAATGGAAAGTATTCCCTGGCCTCCAACACCTGCCAGTATTATATCGGTCTTCATTCCGTTTATTTTTTTGATTTGTTTAATTTCTTCATTTTTGCCAGACGCTGCACACATTCCCGACGCCCGATTATCACAGAAACTCCTTCCCAGGCCACTTCTTCCCTCATTAATTTCACAATCTCATCATGATTCTTTTTCAGCGGAACAAAAAGCCGGATATGTTCCGGGGCAACGCCCACACCTTCACAAATTTTTTCAATGCGGCCTTTGGCTGACGAATCCTGCCCCCCCGTCATGGCAACCGTTTCATTATCCACAATAATTATATTGATATTTGTTTTTTCCACCACACAGTCGAGCAAACCGGTAATTCCGGAGTGTGTAAAAGTTGAATCGCCAATAACGGCAAAAACGGGTGATAATCCGGCATCGGCAGCGCCTTTGGCCATTGTGATAGAAGCGCCCATATCCACACAGGTATTAATGGTACTGTAGGGCGGCAGCGCTCCCAGCGTGTAACACCCAATATCTGAAAAAACCCTGCCTTCGCCTGCATCTTTCACCACTTCGTTAAGTGCTTTGTAGGTGTCCTGGTGGCCGCAACCTGCACAAAGCGACGGCGGACGACCAACCAGCGTATCCGGGCTGTTCCAGTCGGGTGTAATTTCTTTTCCAAGAGCTTTGGCCACATGGTCGGGATTCAGCTCACCACGGCGCGGGAGCGAACCATCCAGCCTTCCTGAAACTTTTGTTCCCTTGCCAAAAAAGTCCGTCAGCAGCTCCTCTACAAGAGGGTATCCTTCTTCAATCACAAGTAATTCGTCGCACTCATTTTCGAGCCGGATGAGCATCTCTTTTGGAGCTGGATACTGGGCAATTTTCACCACCGGATAAGGACAATCATCTTCAGGATAGTTTTCCATGAGATAATTAAAAGCAATGCCACAACATACAATTCCAAGGCTTTTTTCTTCTCCTTCGTAAAAAGCATTAAAAGAAGATTTTTCTGACAACTCAGTGAGCCAGTCCTGCTTGTCGAGCAGGTTTTGGTAATATTTCCTTCCGTAGGCAGGAAGGAGCATAAACTGCATTAAATTTTCAGGAAGCCGGAGCTGGTTTTCATCTTTTGTAGTTTTTTGGACCACACCGGCACGCGAATGCGCCAGCCGTGTGGTAATACGCATCATAACCGGCAGTCCTGTTTTTTCGGAAAACTCAAAAGCTTCGTACATCATATCATAAGCTTCCTGCTGGTTCGAAGGTTCAAAAACCGGTATCATTGCAAACTTCCCGTAGTAGCGCGAGTCTTGTTCGTTTTGCGACGAGTGCTGTGAAGGATCATCGGCAACGGTAACAACCAGTCCGCCGTTAACTCCCGTAATTGCAGCATTCATAAACACATCGGCAGCCACGTTCAGGCCCACATGTTTCATGCAGGCCATGGAGCGTTTGCCGGCATACGACATTCCCAGTGCTGCCTCCAGTGCTGTTTTTTCGTTGGCCGACCACTCGCGGTGAATTTTTCGCTCGCTGGCTGTTTTACTATGCTGAATGTATTCCGTAATTTCAGTTGATGGCGTACCGGGATAGGCATAAACTCCCGATATACCGGCGTCAATGGAGGCCTGACCAATGGCTTCGACGCCTAAAAATAAATTTCTTTGCATTTTATATTTCATTTATTTTGGGCTGCAAAATAGGATAATACTATTCCTTAAAAAATATCAAAACTCAGTAAAGTTTTCTCAAAAATTTGTTATAAAACAGGTAATTGATTTCGAAACCCGGAGAATTAACCTGTTCACTTGTCAGCTAAAAATGGTAAGCACCAGGCGCCGCCGGCGGGTTCCGTTTCGGAATTCACAAAAATAAATTCCCTGCCAGGTTCCCAGGTTCAGCCTTCCTCCTGTAATTGGAATGGTAATTTCGGGACCAATTACCGACGATTTCAAATGTGCAGGCATACCATAGTTAATGTATTTTAATACACATTGATTTTGGTTCAATTCAGTTTATAGTTGAACCAAATAACGATGTGCTTCTAGCCTGCCTCATTAATCTTTCATTAGCTGTTTTCGTTCAATACTTTTAAAAGATCATCTATTCTTTCTTTTAAATATGAAGGTCGTTCCAAAACTGGCCATTGCTCATAAATACTTTTTGCCTTTGTAACACCTTTTGCCATGTATCTTTCATTTGTCATTATTAATTCATTTAAAAGACCTAAGCCTTCCATTTTGTCAACAAAATCCTTATCGTTTAAGATTTCAATGTTTATGAAATCTATTTTCGTAGCATTTTCAATTTCTTGCATAAAATATGTAAGGAAAAAGGTGTCTCCGTTTTTATCCTTTTTCATAAATACCTTATGTATCTCATTTTTATAATTTATTGAATTGTTGTTGATAAAATAATAAAAAGCATAGCTTAACCACATCCTTTTATTGTTATTTACATATCTGCTAAAAAAATCATCCAGTATTTTATTGGATTTTTGTTCTGAAAGATCCTTCATAAACTGATGATACCACGAATTAGCATCATTTACTATATCTTCTCTACAAGTAGATAACAGTTCAACCATAATTGAAAGCTGATAATCATTAAAACCTTTAACTTTAAAGTCTTTAATAGTAGCTACTGCATCATTTTGAGAAATATGATCTCCATACTTCAACATTTTTATTGCAGCATCAAATCGTCCTCTTTCAATTTCTTCAAAATTCTCTTTAACTACTTTTGTTATTTCACCCTTTATATTATCTAATATTGCCTGACTTTCATTTAGAAGTTCCTTTGATTCTGCTTTTAATTCTTTTGCAGGTTTTATATACTGAACATACATAACAAAGACAATCATTGCTAAAATAACCGAAGTAATAACCCAGAAAATCTGAAAATGGCTAGACATTTTTGATATCTGCGTATTTTGTTGATCAATTATAGTTTTTGTGTATTCAAGATGCTTTTCTAATAAATCATTTTTAGCCAGTAATTTCTCATTATCAACTATTCTTTTTTCTTCTACCATACTCAATACTTTAGGAGCTATTTTTGCCTTTTCATCTTCTTGTGCAAAGGTCAGTACACAGACAAATAGAAATGTACATAAAGCAAAAAGTTTGCTGTTCATATTTTTATTGTTTTATTGTTTCTCTGTTTTTTACTTTAAACTAAGGCTCAATGGTTTTGAGTAGGTTTTGCACCTACGGTGGAGTTCATTTTGTGTTGTTTTTGCAAGAGTGATTCGTACATAACATTAGCAATTATGTTTGGCTCGTCAAGTTAGTAATAAAATGTTTGATGATAATATAAATTTGAGATAATATGGGTTCAACTTTTTTTAAAGGTGAACCTTTTCGAAAAACATTTAAAAATTTTGAAGCCATCGAATTGGCACTAACTAAGAATAGTTAGTACAATCTTTCTTCTACCCCCAGAATTTCTAAATTCACAAAAATAAATGCCTTGCCAAGTGCCTAAATTTAATCGATGATTGGTAATAGGAATAGTTAATTCAGCACCAATTACAGAGCTTTTGAGGTGTCCAGTGATATCGTCACTGCCCTCCAGAGTATGTTGGTAAACCGGATCATTTTCGGGAATCATTTTGTTCATGAACGATTCAAAATCGCTGCGCACTGTGGGATCGGCATTTTCGTTTAATGTAATTCCCGCAGAAGTGTGCTTAACTAATATGTGCAGCAATCCTTTTTCAGGTAGTTCAGGAAGTTCCTTTTCAATTAGTGAGGTAATCAAATGGTATCCCCTCCTGAAACCGGGTAATGTTATTTCGAGTTGTTTTATCATCTTGCTTCAATTTTGTTTTAATAAACTGCCAATAACTTAAAAACGTCACCGGATTCGTTAAGAAATACCGGTATTATTTTTTAACTTTCACAAATCCAGCAGTTTCACAAATTTAACAAAAACCATTTTTATAACCAATTTGAATTGATCGTCTGAATAAAAAGTTAATTTTACTGAAAACAAAAAAATGAAGGTATTAGGAAATATCATTTGGCTGGTATTTGGTGGTTTTGCCATTTTCCTGGAATACATCCTCGCCGGGCTGGCGCTTTGCGTTACAATAATTGGTATTCCTTTTGGCATCCAAGCCTTTAAACTTGGAATGCTGGCGCTGTGGCCTTTCAACCAACGGGTGGAATACATGGATTATGCACCGGGATGTTTATCTACTATTATGAATATTCTGTGGCTGATTATTGGCGGCATCTGGATTGCCCTCACACACCTTGTGTTTGGTGCCCTGCTCGGAATTACCATCATCGGTATCCCCTGGGCAAAACAGCATTTCAAAATGGTATCTTTGGCGCTCACTCCTTTCGGCCGGAGATTAATTTAGAAATAAATATTGATCCAAAGCATGTTAAAGGGGGATTAACAACTTTTTAGGGTTTCACTCCCATTCGCGATAAGTAGCGTTCTTTTGCTTCTTCCGGATCTTCGTCAGATCCAATATAAATTCGTGTGCGTGCATTAATTACTACTTCCTGCATTTTTTTTAAATCGGGTGACGAAAAATGATGATGCTTCCTGTCGTACATATCTATTTTATTTAAATTATTAAAACATAAAATTCCAAATCACTTTTCAGTTCTTCAGTAAGTTAATAAGATTGATTAGGCTGAATTCAATTTTTAGATGAGTAATTACACTAAATGAGATTACTCTCTAAAAGTAGCAATAAAAAGCACAAATGACAAGAACTATTCAATAATAGTTGTATTTTGTACTTTTATTTAATATTGAAAGTGATTTTGTTACGTTATTCCACCTGCCCGGGAAGTCTCCGGTTTTCACCCGGATTATCTGTAAGTTCATCGCCTAAGTCTTTGCGTGCAGCATCAGCTATACCTCGAAGGCGCTCAGCTATTTCGGGGTGATGTTTCAAAAGATTATACCGCTCGCCCGGGTCGCGACGCAGGTTATACAAACCTGGCTCAACTTCCGACCATTCATCCACCTGGCCGGGCTGCCCGTTCTCTCCGGGTGCAAATCCCTCATAAGTCCTTCCGTTATGGGGAAAAACCAGCTTCCATTGTCCATCGCGAACAGCCTCGAGATTATTGCGGCGGTAATAGTACAAAAATGATTTACGGGGCGGTTCGGCTTCAGGTGATTTCAGTAGCGGTAAAAGGCTCACGCCATCGATCTTTTTTTCAGGCAACTGCGCGCCAGCAATTTCAGCAATGGTCGGAAGAATATCAATTCCCGACACCAGGTTATTATCCACCCTGCCAGGTTCAACAGTTCCTTTCCACTGCACCAAAAAGGGCACGCGCTGTCCGCCTTCGAAAGTGGTTCCTTTCCCTTCGCGCAAACCACCTGTACTCCCGGCATGGTTACCATAATTAATCCACGGGCCGTTATCAGATGTAAATATCACCACTGTATTTTCTTCCAGCTCAAGATCTTTTAATGCAGTAAGAATTTCACCCACACTCCAGTCGATTTCCATCATCACATTGCCGTACAATCCCTGCTCCGATTTCCCTTTAAATTTATCAGAAACAAACAGCGGAACATGCGGCATCGGGTGTGCCAGGTAAACAAAAAACGGGTGCTCTCTATTCCGTTGAATAAAATCGACAGTTCGTTCGGTAAACTCAGTTGTAAACCGTGATTGATCGGGATTGGTTTCAACCACTTCATCGCCCTCGATAAGTGGAAGAGGCGGATAGTAATTTTTGTTGGTGGGATGGTTGGGCCACATGTCGTTTGAATAGGGAATGCCAAAATATTCATCGAAACCATGATTGGGCGGTAAAAACTTTTTATGGTGCCCCAGATGCCATTTCCCGAATGCAGCCGTAGCATAATTTTTCTTTTTCAATACCTCGGCAATGGTTTCTTCTTCAGGATTGATGCCTGTATCAGCAGTATGATCGAGCGCACCGCTGAACCCAACCCGGTTGGGATAACAGCCGGTAAGCAGTCCGGCACGCGAAGCACTGCAAACAGCTTGTGGGGAATAATAGTGCGAAAAAAACATTCCATTGGCAGCCATTTTATCGATATTGGGCGTTGAATAGTTCAGGGCCCCGGTAAGCGTGAGGTCGCCAAAGCCCATATCGTCGAGGTAAATCAACACAAAGTTGACTGGTTTGTCTTGCTGCTCAGATTGCTCACTGCAGGAAAAAAAGAAAAGAAATACTGCAAAAACCAGGAAAGAATTGCTTATTGGTTTCATTTTAGTTTTATTGAGATGAAGTATGTAAAACTACAGGTTTGTGCCGTTTTTTCCAAAAAAATTAAATGATTCAAATCCACAAATGATCAAATAAAAACCGCCACCTGAAAAGGCAGCGGTTTTATACGTTAAACAAAATTCAATAAATATATGCTATTCCGAATTAATTCATCCCCTGGAAAATTTAATAACCCGGGTTTTGCTGAAGATTTGGATTGGCATCCAGCGCTGTTTGCGGAATGGGGAAAAGCAAACGGGTTTCGTTTGTTTCCGGTTTCCAGCCCGGAATTTCATCCAGAAATGTTCCAAACCTGATCATATCCTGACGGCCGTAAATTTCCCAGGCCAGTTCGTAGCGTCTTTCATTATAAACATCGTCGAGCGTTACGCTCGAAAGTAATTTTTCGTCGCTATCGAATGCCCTTCTTCGTACAGCGTTTACCAGGCGCGTAGCCTCCTCGTTATCCTGCCCGAGGCGTACCAGTGCTTCGGCTTTCATCAGATACACATCTGCCAGTCGGAATATGGCCATATCATTTTCCATATCGCCATTCAGCCCGCTTTCAAATTCCCATTTTGAGCAACGTGCACCATCTTCCTGCTCTACCTGGCCCCAACCGTCTTCGTCAATATTATATTCAATTTCGATATCGACAGTGTGGATAAGTTCCCGGCCATGGGCAGTGATTAAAATATCACCGTTAGTATCGTACATCGGTCCGGTTAAAAACGACCAGTCAACTCTTTTGTCTGCCTCATCATAGGCTTTCACATAACCGGGCATTGCACTAATTCCGTTCCAGGTTCCCACATTCAGGTTGAGTGGAATAGGATCGAGGTAATGTAAAGTACGATAATGAAGGTGATTTCCTCCATCAGCAGTACTGAAAACTATCGGGAAAATTATTTCTTTGGAATTTTGATTCTGAACCACGAAACTTGCTTTGAAATTTGGTTCAATAACATAATCCAAATCCATAACTACATTACATGCATCGACGCATTCCTGCCATTTGGAGCCACCACCAGGATTCCAGACTTCGGCATTCAGGTACATTTTGGCCAGCAAGGTGTAAACCACACCTTTTGTAATTTTACCGTAACTGGCAGGTGTAACATCATCCCTTACAATATCTTTAATTGCATTCAACTCATCCAGAACAAACTGGTACACTTCAGCTCTGGGACTGGTTGCCGGGAGAGAGGTATCGTTAAAATCAGTTACTATTGGTACATTTCCGTAGTAATCAATTAAAAGATAGTACCAAAAAGCCCTTACTCCTCTGATTTCAGCAAGTATCTGTTCTTTATTTTCAATGCTTTGGTTTTCATCAATCATTGCATAAATTTTATTGCAACTCGAAATGCTTTCCATAGCCGAGTTATAAGAGCCGGTAACCAGGCTGGTATTAGGAGACCAGGTATGCAGGCGCAATTCTTTAAACTGGCCGCCATCCCACCAGTCGCCACCTTTTCGGGTTGGTGTAATGGCCATATCGGATGAACATTCACTCAGCAAAAAATAATTGGACGGAAATACGCCTTTCAGTGTCCGGTAAATTGGCGCTATAAGTGAATTAATCTGATCTGTGGTTTGGCCAAACTCATCAACCGGCAGCTTGTCGTAAACTTCTTCTTCGAGGTCGGTACATCCCTGGTAAATAAAGGATAAACTAAGCACGAAGATCAGTGATAATATTTTTGTTCGTTTCATAATTTCAAATTTAAATGATTAAAAACTAAGATTCACACCCAATGAAATGGTCCTCGATTTAGGATAATACTCACGTCCTTCAATACCCGGGTCGAGTCCGTCCATTTCCACTTCGGGGTCGAGACCTGTATAATTGGTGATGGTAAACAGGTTTTGTCCGGTGACGTAAACCCTTAATTTTTGAATTTCGCTTATACCCGACACATCGAAACTGTAGCTCAGGCTGGCATTATCGAGCTTGAGGAAAGAACCTTTTTCAATGTAGAAGCTGTTGTACTTCGGATTATCGGCCAGGCCAATTGTGAGTGCATCGTGCAACACATTTGCACCAGGCAGCCACTGGGTAGTAGCATACGACATTTTTGAGAAATTCAACAAATCGTTTCCGTAAACACCGCGGAAGAAAAAGTTGAGTTCCCAGTTTTTGTACGAAATGATATTTGAAAATCCGTAGGTGAGTTTTGGCTGCGCAGAACCGATATATGTGCGGTCGTCGTTAGTCAGGCCTTCTTCACCATCAATCATGTCATCCATTATGTACATGCCGTCTTCGTCGAGGCCATAAGCCAGCCAACCGTAAAATGTCCCTACTTCACGTCCTTCTTCCACAATATGGGTTGTGTTATCCGAGCCGCCACGAATCCATGCAGAACCTGTTTTTATAGCGCTTGTGGTATATTCATCGCTCGACAGCTTGGTTATTTCATTTTTATTGTGTGCCATATTCAACGAAGCATTCCAGCGAAAATCCCTTTGCCTGATAATATCTCCGCTTATTAAAAATTCAACTCCTTTATTTGACATAGATCCCACATTGGCGAGCATATCCGGATAAAGGAAGGGAGGAACAGGAACCTGGTAAGTATAAAGCAAATCTTTTGTCCGCTTGTCGTAATACTCAATGGTACCACTAATGCGGCTGTTCATAATGTTGTAATCCAAACCGATGTTGAACATCGATGTTTCTTCCCATTTTAAATCGGGGTTGGCGTTCTGGCTGATTTGATAGGCACGGTACCATTTACCGTTATCGTAGTACTGGCCTGAAGTGCCGTAAAGCTGCATCGATTTATACGGGTCGATACCATCCTGGTTACCCGAAACACCATAGCCCACGCGCAATTTTAAATCGTCGAGGAACGTTGCACCGGCCATAAACGATTCTTCATTGATCCGCCATGCTGCCGAAACAGAGGGGAAAGTAGCCCATTTGTGGTTTGCACCAAATTTTGAAGAACCATCGTTCCTGAGCGAAAGTGTTAAAATATAACGCATCTGGTAGTTATAACTTGCTCTTCCAAAAAATGAAACCAACCGGTTCATATTTTTTTCGGACCACACATCGGAAGGACGCAGGTTTTCACCGGCCTGCAAATTATTATATCCAAAGAAATCAGTAACAAACTGCCTGTTTTGTGCACCTGCTTGTTGGTAATAATTATCCTCGTAAGAGTAACCACCTAAAAGTGTTATTTTATGGTCGTCAAAAGACTTTTCATAATTCAGAGTGGTTTCAAGCAGCTCTTTATCAGCAGTCCAGAATTCACGCTGTGCATATCCCTGGTCATTGCGGCCTCTTTCAGTATCTGAGTCATAAAACTGTCCGTAATCATTTGTCTCTCTTTCTTTGTGCAGCCTGATGCCAGCAGTAAATCCTTCAAATAGTGTAAGTTCGGCATTGATATTTCCGAAATACAAGCTGTATTTGTTGTCTCTTTTGTTGAATTCAATGTTTCTTACCGGATTCCCCTGATCGTACTCCTGTGTATCGAACCATGTTCCATCTTCAAATTTAACAGGAACAACAGGTATCATATTATAGGCAAGCACAAAATTTCTTGTATCGGTAGGTGAATAATTTCGTTGTGTCATTGCGCCGGTAAAAGTAATGTCGAGCATGTTGTTCAATGCTTTTTGGTTAAAGGTTATCCGGGCATTATAACGTTCCATCTCGTTGTCATTCACCACTCCCTGCTGATCGAGGTAAGAAATGGAAGCACGGTAATTACTGCTTTTCCCACCTCCTGAAAGCGAAATATTGTGATTTTGGCTGATTCCGGTGCGCATAATTTCATCAAACCAATCGGTATTTGCGCCAAGGTCCAGCCCTTCGGTATCAATATTATTTTCGGAAGCGTAATTCCGCCATTCATCGGCTGTTAAAACATCGGGCACATTGGTTACAGTACTTGTAGCCACATATCCATCATACTCCACCATGGTTTGGTCAACCTTACCACTTTTGGTGGTTACAAGAATTACCCCGCTGGCCGAACGTGATCCATAAATAGCGGCTGCCGAAGCATCTTTTAAAACACTTATCGACTCAATGTCGTGCGGAGCAACCGAAGATAAACTCATTCCCGGAACGCCGTCAATTACAATAAAAGGCTGGCTGCTGCCTGTTAACGAGGATGTACCACGCAACCTGATTGTTTGATCGCTTGTTACATCGCCGCTTCCCATTGTAATTGTAAGTCCGGCTACTTTACCTTTCAGGAGATCCACTGCATCCTGGGTCAACCCTTTGTTAAAATCATCTTCGGAAACATTGCTGATTGACCCGGACACTTCGCGTTTTTGCTGGGTCCCATATCCAATTGCCACAACTTCTTCAATGCCAATTGTGGCCTCTTCCATTACAATGGTGAAAGTTGTGCGCCCTTCAATCGGCACCTCCTGCCTTTCCATTCCTACAAATGAAAAAACCAGCGTTTCGGCACCCTCAGGAATTTCGAGCTGAAACCTGCCGTCGCCATCGGTTATAGTTCCGGTTGTTGTTCCTTTGACCACCAGTGTGACACCCGGTAATGGTTGCCCGTCGGAGTCGGTTACCAAACCGGATATGCCTCGCTGCTGAAAAGCCGTTGCTGCAGCTCCTTTCAATTTTTCCCGTTCTTTAAGGATAATCTGCCGTTCATTACGGATTTCATAATCCACTCCGGCTGCATCACATACTGAGTTTAACACCTCGTCGAAAGAAGCTTCATGAAAATCAATTGAATACCTTTTTTTCTGATCGAATATTTCATCCTTATACAAAAAGATGAAATCCGATTGATCTTCAATGGTTTCAATCACTTCCCGGATAGTTGCTTTTTTAAACTCCACAGAAAGTTTTCCCTGGGAAAAACTGTTCCCGAAAGTGACAAACACAAGCAAGGTTAGAACTAGAGTTAATTTCATTTTCTTAAAACTTAAATTAAGTTTTCGATCCTCCCTGTCGGGAAAATCCAATTCTCGTCTTTTTTTCATAAATTTGAATTGTTAAATTTAACATTACCAAAATTTTAACACTATTAAACCGGAAAGGTGCTGCAACACCTTCCGGTTTTTATTTTTTAATCTTATAAAAATCTTCTCCTGTTTTTAAAATTCTGACCGATGCAGCTGAAGCAACTACACCAAGCACTTCATCGCGGTTTTCGTTAAGATCCAGTTTCCCTGAAATTTCAATTCCTCCTAAAAACGGATCCTGGTAGCTAAACCGAATATTATAAAATCGTTCCAGTTTTTTTATTACCCGGCTTAAATCTGAGCTTTCAAATTTGAGAAGTCCGTCCTTCCAAAGGGTGTAGTTTTCAATGTCAACCTTGTTCAGGATTGCTTCGCGTTTGGTTTTGTCAAATGCTGCCAACTGGCCCGGAACCATTTCAATACTTTCGTCAAACAAACGGGTACTGTTTTGCTCGAGCATCACTTTTCCTTTTGTTAAAACAGTTTCAATTATTTTGTCAGACGGGTATGCCGAAACATTAAAACTTGTCCCCAGCACTTTTATTCGCACATCGGTGGTTTGAACGATAAATGGGTTGTTTTCATCGTGTGTCACATCGAAAAAAGCTTCGCCAACGAGAAAAACCTCGCGGGTTTTGTCAACAAAAAATTCGGGATAAACCAACCGGCTGCCTGCATTGAGAAATGCTTTTGTTCCGTCGGGCAAAATAATTTCAGAAGTTTTACCATACGGAATAACCAACTGGTTCATTTCAGGTGCTTTTTGGGGGTGATGTTGGTTGGAGCCTGCAACCGTGTTATTCACCATTACACTGCCGTCGTCTCGGTATTCAATAAAAGATTTTTGTTCTTCGAGTTGAATATCTTCAGCTCCGGGTCTGATGAGCCGGGCAGTTTCGCTGGCATCAGGCTCAGCTAATTGCTGGGTATAAAACTGGGGACTAAAATTATCCTGTTTATAAAAAAGCAGTGCACCAATCAGGAAAAAGACCAGCGCTACTGCGGCGTATTTTAGCAGTGTGCCAAAAATTCTAACTTTTCGGGCCGATTGCTGATTATCTTCCACCTGCTTGAGAATTTGTGAAAACAGGAGAATCTTTTCATTTTCCGATAGCTCTTTATCATTTGTTCGCAGGGAGTTAATAATATTCTTTGCCAGAATGATGTTTTCTTTTTCGTGGGGATTGTCAATTTTAAACGAGCTCCACCAGTTGTCAAGGGTTTCATCAGGATTAAACACCCACTCTATGAATTTCTTATCCTCAAGATATTTGCTGATATTCTCCATTTTATTGGTTTAGTACTTTCTAAAAGGACATTAAACCTAAAAATATGGACAGATTATTTCGTTTATTTTTGAAAATAATTGCAACACGCAGAATTTCAGCTCAATAATCAAATCATTTTTTTAACCTGCTACTATATTTGAAAACTTATCCCTTTTGAATTAATGTCATAAAAACAAAAGTATTTACGTTTTTGTCTTCACGCAAAGTTTTCAACGCCCTGTAAACCTGTTTTCTGGCCGATTCAACTGAAATTTCAAGAAGTTGTGCCACTTCAGTATAATCGAGTGATTCATTGAACCGAAGGTAGAGTGCTTCTTTTTGCCTGGCCGGAAGTTGCCGAACCGCTTCGTTAATTTTAAATTGTAATTCCTTTTCCTCCTCTTCTTCTATTATAATTGATTCAATGCTATACACCGGTTCAAATTTCAAGTCGAAATCGATTTCATCATCCACTGCTTTTCTTTTGCGTTGAAGTTTTTTTATCAGGTTTCGTTTCAGCGCCAAAATCAGATAATATTTAAGGTTTTGTGGATTGGTGTCATTCTTTTTTCGTTTTTGATATAAATCGAGAAAAACCTCCTGAATGGCATCTTTCACAAAATCATCGATTGGACATAGTTTTGTTCCGTACCGGAAGAGTACCTGCACATATTGATCGTACAATTGTGCAAAAGCTTCTTTGTTGCCTGCTTTAAAACTCTCCCAAATCAATTGATTATTCCGGGCTGTTGTATCCATTCACAAATTAGGTCAGTCTTGATTCATCCTGTAGTAACAAAGCTAATCAACTTTTTTCAAGGTAAATAATTTACAACTTTTAATTGATACAAAAAATGATCTTTGTTACCAGTTAGTTAGCTTATTTCAAAACCTGTGTAGTTACCCCCCTGTCTGTAATTTCAATGGGTAAAATTTTCCCGTTCTCATCAAACTCCATTTTGTCGATACAGGTAACACGGTGATGTGGTGAAGTTTCGGTAAGCGGGCGACGGTGATACACTGCATAATACTCGTCGGTGCCGGGGATGTTCAAAACCGAGTGATGTCCTGCCCCGGTAGCCACTTGCGGATCCTGCTGCAACACCGTTCCCTGCCGCTCAAACGGCCCGAACGGGCTGTCGGCAATGGCATAAGCCACACTGTAGTTGGGGCCGGTCCAGCCGCCTTCCGACCACATAAAATAGTACTTTCCGTCTCGGATAAACATTACCGGGCCTTCCACGTACCCCTCGGGCGTTACTTCCATAAACATTTCGCCATTGGGAAGCGGTTCAATTCCGGTAAAATCGTCGTTCAGCTTTACCACGTTACAGTGCCTCCATCCTCCGTAAAACATATAATAACTGCCATCTTTATCATGAAATATAAACTGATCGATGGGCTGCGCTCCGTTTACATTTTCGTTGATAAGCGGTTCCCCGAGCAAATCTTTGAAAGGGCCCTGCGGCTGGTCGGCCACGGAAACGCCAATGCCGCCCACTTCGCCGGGGTGCACATCGTTGGCGGCAAAAAAGAAGTAGTATTTTCCATCCTTTTCAATAACACCCGGTGCCCACATGGCACGGTTCGCCCACTGCACTTCTGTGGTATCGATGATATTTTCATGTTTCGTCCAGCTCACGAGGTCAGCCGACGAGAAACAATCAAATTTCACCTGCTCTTCGTACGGGGCTGAATAGGTAGGATAAATCCAGTATTTGTTGTCGTAAACAATCACTTCGGGGTCGGCATACCAGCCTTCAAACACCGGGTTGCCCGACCAGACTTCGAAATCAGAAACTGCCATTCCCTGCGAAAAACCTGCCGAAGACAATTTGGCTGCAGCTTCCATCAGCATGGCAGCGCTCAGATGAATAGTCAGGTCAACAGCGCCTTCGGGTTTTGTTTTCCAGTAAGGGCCAAATAACATCCGTTCCTTGTCGGTTCCTTCATTCCAAAGTGTTTGCGCGTTAAGAAACAGAAAATCCAAGTACTCCTGTTTTTTCTCTCGGGGCAAAGCATGGTGCTGAATCAGTTGCGTAAAATAGCGGATAAAAATCCCCTTAAATAACCCGCCATCGTGATCACCTTCACTTTTCAAAATTCCATCGGCTGTGGTGAGTTCATTTAATGTATAATCGGTGGCTTTAATGGCATCCTGCAGGTAAATTGAATCGTTAGTCAGATCGAACAACTCCACGGCAGCACCGATAAACGTTCCCTGGTTGTAGGTAAAAATCCAGTCTTTATTGATTTTCAATCCATCATCGGTTTCCCTGATGTTGTCCCAGATGGCGCCGGTTTCTTCATCGAAAAGCGTTTCACGTTCCCAGTGATAAATCTTTTTGGCCCATTCAAGGTCATCGAAATTCTTTTTCTCGCGGAAAAGACGTGCGGCAAAAATAGCTGCGGGTCCGTTGGAACAGGCGTTTTTGCCATAGGGGTCTTCTTTTTCCCACATCAGTCCGCCGCCGGCAATATCGCTCCAATGCGCTTTGATGTCCTCCCAAACCACTTCTGTGGCATTCATGAACTTTTCGTCGCCGGTGAGCTGGTAAGCACGGAGCATGGCAATCACGTTCCACTCCATATCATCGATGTAGCGGTTCAAAAAATCGCCGCCGTTTTGTACCGGAACGCCTTCAAACCAATCGTGAATATGCGTAAGGTAAAATTCGTCGCCGGTGCGGGAATACGCGTCCAGCATCACATCCAAAGCATGTGCCTGCGGCCAGTAATGAAACTCGGTGCTTTGTCCGTCGTTTTGGTAATTGAACCGTTTTTCGTCTGCGTTCCAGTAGTTTTCAACCAACGCCCGGCTGGTGGTATCGGCAATGGCGCTCCAGTCGGTTTGTGGTTCTGACACTGATTTACTGCAAGAATTTAACAGGATAAATAAAAGGATAATTGATGTGAGTACTAAGTTTTTCATTTTTTGAATGTATCTGTAATTATTAAATTCTGAATTGTTTTTTCACGCAAAGGATATTGTTCAATAGTTCGACAGTTCGAAATCGTTGGATAGTTGGAACCTTCGAATTTATTCCGAAGTGGTTGGCCCGTGCACCATTAGTGTTCCGTCGTCGAGCACTTCCATGTGGTCGATAAATACCACGCGGTTTTTGCCGGTTTCAGAAGTATAGCCGTGATAAACACATAACATTTCTTTGCCATCGGGCGACCAGGTTATTGAATTGTGCCCGGTTCCGGTAACGATTCCACCTTGTTCTGTATTTTTCTCAAGCACGGGATTATTGTGCGCTTTTGTAAACGGCCCCAGCGGATGGTCTGCTGTGGCGTATCCAACAGCATAATGTTCCCCTCCGTAAAAGTTAGCTGAATACATCATATAATATACATCGTTCTTTTTGAAAATGTAGGAACCTTCAGTCCAGCGGCGGTTTACTTCGCCGGAGGTAACCGAGCGGCTCTCCCACTCGGCTTGTTCATCATCCATTGAAACAGGTGGCCGGAGCAGCAATTGCGGCTCGCCAATAACATCCGAGAAATCGGATTTCAGTTCCACGCCGTAAATCCAGCTCTCCTCAATTTCTTCGAACAATCCTTCATTACGCGCCCAATCGGCCAGTTCGCTTTCCACCGGATGTTTATAGCAGGCCCTGGAATAATACAGGTAAACCCGATCGTCTTCAAACCATAGATTGGCATCGATAATCGGGTAACCGGGATCGAAAATGGGTCGATTATAAAGGTCAGTATAAGGGCCGGTTGGACTATTGGAAACCGCCACTCCAATCAGGAAATTTTCCAGCTCGTTGGTTGGGTTTTCGCGCCAGTCGGCGCTGTAAAACAGGTAAAATTTGCCATTATGTTCGTACAACTCCGGTGCCCAGAAATTGGCTACGCACCACGAAGAATCTGTGTTTCCCTGGTAAATGCGGCCTTCATCGTTCCATTCCTTTAAATCGGTTGACGAGTACATTTTGAACCCGTCTTTTACGCCGCCGGTGCCGACCATGTAGTACATTCCGTCGGATGCTTTTAAAATATAAGGGTCGCCAAACTCGACGGGAAGTGGGTTATCAAACTGCAGTTCCTGTTTGTTTTGACTGCAGCTTAAAAGAAAAAGTGTAGCTGCCATCAGGCCGAAAAATTGTTTTGCTTTCATTTTAAAATATCAATTAATTCTGAACTTCTATTATATTGACGTTGTCAGGTGCTCTGCACGCTGACAAGTCTGTAACTTTTAACCTGTCAACGTCTATAGACTTGAAAGCGTTAACGATATAAAATTTTTATTCATTAAATACCGGCACCTTCTTCACATTACTCGGTGAATTTCCATCCACATACGGCCAGCCGTTTTGCCACTGCACTTCATCGAGCATGAGTACCCTGCCCTGCGGATTGTTTTTGTCCACAGCGTGGTAAAAAATCCAGTCGCTTCCGGCATCGTCTTTTACAATTTCAGAATTGTGGCCGGTACCCACGAACCGTTCGTTTTTGTGAATAATCACTTCGTGGTGATTTTCCATCATATTTTGGCCGGCTTTGTTTTTATATGGCCCGAAAAGATTTTCGGAACGCCCCACTACTGTTGTGTAGGTGCTGTTTACCCCTTCGCAGCAGGAACCGATGGAGGCAAACATATAATACCAGCCGTCTTTTTTGTGAATGTAGGTTCCTTCGTAAGCCGTTCCGGCAATCTGCTGCTTTTCGGCATCCGGCTCCAGGGAAAGCCCGTCGCTGGTCAATTCAATGACATAAATGCCCCGGAAACTTCCCCAGAACAGATAATGTTTTCCGTCTTCTTCGATGTAAAACGGGTCGATGGAATTTTGCACTTCAATTTCGTTGCTGCGGAACAGTTTGCCATGGTCGGTAAACGGGCCTTCAGGCGAATCGCTGGTAGCCACGCCGATTCCGCAGGTCCACTCGCCACCCCAAACCGACATGGAATAGTAGAGTACATATTTCCCGTCGATGTAATTGATGTCGGGTGCCCACAACCCGCCATCGGGTTCAAAATCGGGCCGGGTTTCATTGGTAAAAGCAGTGCCGACAAATTCCCAGTTCACCAAATCTTTCGATTTATGAATGGGTGTGTTGCGGATATCCTCAGTGGCATAAAGATAGAAAAAACCGTCTTCTGCCTTAACAATTGTCGGGTCGGGCAAACTCTTAGGGACAACCGGGTTTTGATAAACTTCATTTTCATCTGTATTATTTTCTGTCGCATTTTTATTGTTATCACAGGCAAGGGTTACCTGCGATAGCAAAAGTGCGACTAAAATCAATTTTAATATTTTCATTTTATGCATTATTCATTTTTTTTATTTAAAAATTCTGCCTTCAACCAGGTGTTCGAAGATTCAGGCACTGAATGAACGATGTGTTCAATATTTTTCAATTTTCCTCTCTGATAATCAATTAATCCCACGGAAAATCGTATATCAGACTTGTCCTTTTTTTTCAGAGAAGAAAACGGCACTGCCATTTCAAGTTGATACCCGGATTTTTTGTCCGAAGTTTTCAAGGTCAGTTTTTCTGAAGAAATTTCATTCCAATCGCCATTATCTCCTTCCCAAACTTTCAAATCCTCTTTGTAACTGCACTCTATTTTGAACACCCCCTGGTCAGGTTCTGCCATGCTATAATTTCCGGCATCGATATAGAAAATCATGCCATCGCTGTTAAGGGGCTGTTGGGTGTTGTAAAACAATTTATCATCCTTCACTGTCGCGCAAAAATAGAGATTTTGCTCGTCGTAGCCCAACGCGCCAGCCAGATTTGTTTCACTTTTGCTGCCAATAAAAACGGGGAATTTTTCTTCCCATTCCGATAAATCTCCATCTACTTTTACTGATTTCTGTGGAACTTTCAGTTCGGGAATCAGGTGACCGAGGATTATCCACACCTCGCAGTTTGGACTGCGAAAACTGGTGGTTGCCGCAGCCACAACGGTGTTTTCATCCCACATTGAAATGGAATTCCATTTGGCTTCCCGGTCTAACGGCACATCAAATGGCCGGGTAAGTTTTTCAAAGTTGCGCCCTTTTTTGTCGCCAATGGCCACTTCGAGCGTGGACATTTCCCAGTCGGGCGTGCGCCCGGAAGTGGTTTGATACGAAAGCACCACTTCGCCCGAAGGAACTCGGAGAAGATAAGGAGCACCTGCGTAAATTTCGTCGGGTAAACTGTCTATCAGGGCGTATTCGCGGTTCGGGGAGTTGGCCAGCACCGGCATGCTCCAATTATCTGAAATTGAAGTGCGCACGATGTAGGGTTTGAACTGCCCGATTTTATTGTCTTCAACAGCCACCAGAATTTCATCGTCAACCAGCAGCGGAGCCGGCATTCCGTCGCGCCGGTTTTCCCGAAAGCTGACGGTTTTTATATTTTTGTTCCAGGTAGCCCCATTGTCCTGTGATGAAATCACGGAAATCTCCTGTTCATCGGAATGGGTGTAAGGCGCTTCATTGGCAAAATAGACCTGCAATTCACCGTTGGGTAGTTGCAGAAAGGTGGGCTCCCAGCAACCGTCGGAAAATCGGGGTTCTGCCTCGTAAATGATTTGGCTTTCAGTCCAGGTTTCCCCATTATCAGTACTGCGTTTTACCGCAATGGCAAACGGGGTGATTTCGGCTTTGACGGGCCGGTAATTACATGCCACAACCAAATCACCGTTTTGAAGTTGAATCAATTCCGGATTGGCCATACGAACATCGGTTGAAGTGCCATTTTCATTTTCCGCCTGCAATGTTTCAAAAAGAATTTCAGGTTCCTGCCAGGTTTTGCCATTGTCGAAGCTCCACACCATTTCCACGTCGCTGCCTGTTTCGTAAACGGCCATAACCGAACCATCCTGAAGTCTGCGTACGCGGGGATAACCCACCCAGTTTAGTTTTCGGCCCCCCGCAGGTGCCAGTTTTTGCATCGAACTGTAATCCCAGGCAATTCGGAGTCCATCAACCGATTGGCCTTTGTCGGCCGGGAAAGCCGGGTTTCCGGAATCCGGGTTACTGCATCCCAACCAGGGAAGTACCAGCGAAATGAATAAAAATTTTATGGACAGCTTCATGTATTCTTAAATTTTGGGTTCCTAGTCTTCCACCAAAACAGGTGCAAAAAAGTTTTCGTCAATCTTTATAATCTCTTCCCCGTTAACTTCTTCAAAAGTTACCGTGCTGATGTACATATTTCGCGGATGGATATTTTCCTTGCTGTTGTGAGCATGAAAAACAATGCACAAGTTGCCTTCCTTGTCGGTAAAAAAAGCGCTGTGCCCCACCCCTACCAAATCACCCGGCTTCTGCCAGACGGGATTATTTTCATACTTTTCCCAGGGCCCGGTAATTTTGTCGGCCGTGGCCAACCCTATTCCGTAAAACGGACTTTCGTAACTGTTGGCCGAATAGGTCATAAAGTACTTCCCGTTGCGTTTAATAACAAAAGGCCCTTCGTTCACGCGCGGCCACACCTCTTCCCATTCCTGCGAAACATTAATGCACTTGTGCATGGTTCCGGGTTTGATTTCCAGCAGATTCTCTTCCAGTTCGGCCACCCAAATATTCAGCCCGTCGTTGAACCGGTCGAAAAACAAATAGGGTGTTCCGTCGCCATCGATAAACAGGGAATTGTCGATGGCTTTTTCATTTTCGATCATCGATTTTTTCACTTTTTGTGTGAATGGCCCCAACGGTGAATCGGAAGTTGCCACGCAAATGTGTTCATCGGCTGAATAGTACATGTAAAATTTGCCGTTTACAAAATAGATTTCCGGAGCCCAGAACCAGCGGTTGGCCCACACATCGTCCTTGTGCAGGGCCAGGCCGTTTTTTACCCCCACCGGACCGCGCCAGGTGTGCAAATCATCGGAAACATACACTTCAATTCCATCGGTGCCATGAGTTCCGTAAGCGTAATATTTACCTTCGTGAAGAACGATAAACGGATCGCCAAAAGGGATTTTCTGCGAAGAATTATTTTCCTGTTTTTCATCTGCCACACAACTCATGTTGCTACAGACAAGCATCAACATAAAAAATATAAAAATTGAAGAGACTTTGTAATTGGCCATTTTATTGTAATTCGATAATTAAAGGATGATTGCTTAAAAAGAATGTAATTTCCCGGGCTTCGCTCAAGCGCATAACCGGACTTTCCCCATGTGTTGGGTCATAGATTTTTACAGATGAAAATATGCGGTCAAGCTGCACGGTAATTTTATCGGTGCCTCCGGTAAACCATTCGCCCCATAAAACCAGAAAAAACTTTCCATTACTTTTTTGCAACAGCAAATCGTGGACAGTTTCAGAACGATTTTTAATAGAAAACCTCAATTTTCCTGGTTTTGAAATTGTTCCGTTGTCCTCCAGGATAGTTGTTAAATTGTGCAGATAATGCGCGGCCTGTTTGGGCGAATAGTCCATTTTATAAAATGCATAAGATTCGTGCGCAGGCTCATTCGAACGGGTTCTCAACAAATATACGGAAGTATAACTCCAACCGCGTTTGAACTGCGATAAGTATAAATTCAGAAACAGGCGGGCCTGAATTTCTTCCGTAATTTCACCTTTAGCGGCAATTCCGGTTTCGGTGGTCACCCGTGGCAAATCCTGCAATTCTTTTTCGGAATAGCCATCAAACCCCTTTCCCCAGGTTTTTCCATAGTTGCCATGCAGACCGTCCACCGGGCATTCGGGACCGGGAGCGGCACTTAACCACGTTTGGTTGTCGTGCAATCCGGACCACGAGGGATGTGTGATGTAGTTGTGGCAATTGGCAAAATCGGCATATTGTGTGCCGACTGGCATCAATGTACCGGCATTTTCAGGAATGATCAGAAATTGCAATCCTGCATTATCAGTTTGGGCGCCGCTTTCCGAAATATTCCAAACCGGAATATTTTTCAACACCGGATCGCTTTTAACAGATTTGTACAAATCGCGCTGCAGCCTGGCAACCGGAAGCCACGAATGATTTTCACCGCCTTTTTCGCCCTGGTAAGCCACGCCCCAGTTGTTGGGTTCGTTGTTACCCTCGATGGCAAGCAGCGCGCCGGCTTCTGTCAGCTCACGCGCTTCCCTTATCAGCCGGTCGATATCGGTACCGCCACTAAGCAGTCCGTACACTATTTTAGCACCTGTTTTCCGATGCAGTTCAATCATATCGGCGGTTGAGATGTCGTCTTCGAGCCCGCATCGGATAAACCGGATTCCGGTGTATTCCAGTGCATCAATGGTTCCCTGCAAAGTTTCGCCCCGCCCGGTGATGCTGGAACAAACACCGATGCTGTTTAAAAACTCGCTGGCACCAACAGCCTGCACCTGTTTTATTTCAGCATTTTGTGACTGACTTTTAGGACAAAACAGGAAGCTGAATGATGTAAAAACGAAAAGAAAAACCAGATACTTCACACTAAAAATTTATTTGTTTTATTGAATTCAGCGAGAGGCAATAAAAACAGGCCCGGCCTTCAGGCTGGGTAGTAGCGGATGTATGATTGAAACCCCGGATTTTTGAAAAATTTGTATTTTGTATCTTACAAATTTTTCAAAAATCCTAAGTAGGAACGTTATTTTTTTTACCCCAACCTGAAGGTTGGACCTGTTTTTGCTCCTTTTTTCAATGTTTATCATACTTGAATAAACTGATGAGTTACATTTGTTTTATCACCTCACCGGAAACTCCGAAATTCGCAGAGTGGTGCAACCATAAGGTATAAGTTCCACTTCCTCCACAAAAGTTGTTACATTCCAGTTTTCAGGACGAACCGGGATGTCTCCCGCTGAACCTCTTTCAATTTTCCAGTCGGGTAAACGCTGCGCTTTTACTTTCACCGAGATGGGCGCGTTGGCAAGGTTCCACGGATAATCCGCCACTTCCTCTTTCATTTCAACCTGTAAATTATTGTTTTCAATTTCGCTGCGCAGAATGGCATAATTCCAGGGCGATTTCGGATACACTTCAAAATAGGTATCGTCGTACTCTTTTTTGGTGATTTCGCGCCACTCCTCATCAATTTTCAGCGCGTAAACAAGCGGACCGCGTTCAATTCCCAGTGAATTTTCGTACCAGTTGCTGTACCTGAAATCCATATCGAGCTGCAATTTCACTACATCCCCCGTATTCCATTCACGGTTCAACACAACAATGTTATTTTCGGCATTGGCAGCAACTTCTTCACCGTTTATTGTAAGCGAATAGTTTTCGCACCATTGCGGAATACGCAGGTGAAACGGAAACGAGGTATTTTTTGAAGCTTCAACTGTAAACTGAATTTCCTCATCAAACGGGTAGTTTGTTTGCTCGGTGATGGTCACTTCTTCCCCATCGCCCACTTTTGCGGTTACTTTTGACGGGCCGTAAACCATTGCGGCAATTCCGTTATCGGCCGAGGCGTACCAGAGGTTTTGCACAAACTTGGGCCATCCCTGGTGCATGTTGGTCAGGCAACACGGGTAACCCGTTGTGGTTCCGTAAACAATCCGTCCGTGGTTATCCTGGAAAAAATTACGGACTTCGTCTGTAATCAGCACCTGGTTGGCCTGCTGAAAATATTGTTTGCGTGTAAAATCGTCGTTGTGTTGAGTTGGCAGCACATTGTAGGCTACTTTTTCCAGGTAATCGGCATAATAGATGTCGCCCGTTACCGGCAAAATGGTTTCAAAACTGAACATCATTTCAATTGCCGAACAAAGCTCGGATCCCTGAGTGGGGTTGTTTCCGTGCAGCGGTTCATCGCCACCGTACATGCCATTTACAAAACCATGACTTTCCCTGAGAGCAGTCAAGCCGTCTTTCACCGCATCTAAGTATTTTTGCTCCGGATGCTGCTGATAATAAACAACAGGTGCTTTGAGTCCCTGCGCCACATTCACACAGTGCAAACCAGGCAGCGGATTGAGCCTCCGGATGCGGTCGCCCGAATAAATTTCGGTCCATTCAAAAGTTTGTTCATGAATAATTTCAGCTAAATCAAGCAAAAACTTTTCGCCGGTTATGTTGTAGAGCCAGTAAACCACCGCCAGGTTGTCGGCACCGCGCCGGTTGCCCCAGAATGTCCAGTGACCGAGCGGATATTGCGGAAGCATTTTATACTGGTATTTGAAATAGTCGGTCATCAAATCGATGACACGTTCATCTTCTGTTGCCGAATAATATTGTTGTAGTATTTTGAGCATCACCATTTTAGGCCACCAATCTTCGCGATTTCCCTGTTGTGTTCCCGGAATTCGTTCGTAACCTTCGGGCAGTGGCCGCGGACCGAAGTAACCATCTTCACGCTGATTTTCAATGCTCCACTCAATCCATTCCTGCGCTTTGGCTTTCAGCTTTTCATCATCCAGAATATAAGCCAGCGGCACCAGTCCGTCGAGCCAGTAAGGGCCACGTTCCCAGCCATCGCCAGTTCCACCGAGCCAGCCGTTGTTGGGGCCACAAACCACGCTGTACACACTGTCGATGTTTCCGGTAAGCCCGTCGCGCTGCACTTCCAACATTTCAAGCAACATGCCCTGCGGCTGAATAGAACCCAGGGGTAGCGCAGTGTAGGGCTGCGCTACCAATGGTTTTTTGTTGGTTATGTAATGTGAGTTCCTGTTCTCTTTTGAAAAAGAAACCAGGCTCAGTAAAATAAATGTAAGTATCAGGCTTGTTATTCTCATCGTATTGGTTTACTAATAGTTAATCATTAAAAAAGTTGGAAATTTCCTGATTCACTTTTCTAATCTGGTCCTCAATCATTTTAATCACTTTGCGGTCGTAAGTCATCAGGCCGTTTACTTCTGATTCCACATCGGTAGTTTGTGTATAAACCGCACCGGAGTATCCATTCGGAATCAATTCTTTTAACCGTTCCGCCATTTCAATGTAGGCATCGGTGGCTTCCTGCGAAGTTTTGTACTGCACATAACCCCAGTTGCGGCCGGTTTCCCACAAGTGGCCCTCTTTTGCCAGTCCAATACCTCCGTATTCGCCCAGCACGTTTACCATTTCAGAATGGTACAATCCCATTACCGGATTCGGATAATTGTGCATATCCAGAATGTCGCCCACTTCGTAATGGTTACCGCCGCTGGCCGAATTTACAAGCCGTGAAGGATCATAATCTTTTGTCCATTCCACAATTTCTTCGGTTTTAAACTGCCCCCAGGCTTCGTTAAACGGTACCCACACCACCACACTCGGATTGGAGTAGCAGAGGTCCATGATTTCTTTCCATTCGCGGCGGTAGTTTTCTTCCGATTCGGCACTTCTCTCCAGTTCTTTTCCATCGAAAAAGTTGCGCATTTGCCATTGCGGCGAGCGGTCGCCGTTGGGCATGTCCTGCCAAACCAGGATTCCTTCGCGGTCGCAGTGGTAGTACCAGCGCGCCGGTTCCACTTTCACGTGTTTACGAATCATATTGAAACCGAAATCTTTGGTTTTTTGAATGTCGTACAACAGGGCTTCGTCGGTGGGTGCAGTGTACAATCCGTCGGGCCACCATCCCTGATCGAGCGGGCCGAAATGGAAGTAGTCTTTATTATTAAGCTGCATACGAATCACGCCATTCTCATCGCGCGAGGTGGAAATTTTGCGCATTCCCACATAGCTTTTCACTTCGTCAACGGGTTCTCCGTCTTGTAAAACTGCAACTTCCAAATCGTACAAAAACGGCGATTCGGGGCTCCACAATTTGGCGTTTGGCACACTTACCAGCACTTCATTTCCGGCAACTGCTTTGCCGGTGCCAACCACATTTCCGTTTTCAAGCACTTTCACTTCGATAATATCGGTAGCCGAAGTTCCTTTGGTGGCAGCTACTACAGAAATATTTTCGCCGTCGATATTCGGAACGGTTTTCAGTTGGGTAATGTAAGCTTCTTCCACCGGCTCAATCCAAACTGTTTGCCAGATTCCGGTAACCGGTGTGTACCAGATTCCGTGCGGATCGTTGATTTGTTTCCCGCGCGGCTGGTAGCCCCTGTCGGTAGGATCCCAAACTTTCACCGTCAGTTTTTGCTCCCCGTTTTCAAGAAAAGGTGTGATATTGAAACTGAACGGTGTGTAGCCTCCTTTGTGCGAACCTACTTTTATGTCGTTCACCCACACATCGGCTTTCCAGTCCACAGCACCGAAATTCAAAACTACATCTTTCCTTTTCCAGTCGGAAGGAACCGAGAATGTGGTTTCGTACCACAATTCATTGTTTTCACCCACACGTTTCTGCACGCCTGAAAGACTCGACTCGATGGCGTACGGTACGAGGATTTCCCCGTCGAATGCAGCGGGTACACTGCTGCCCCTTTCAACGATAGCATAGTTCCACAACCCATTAAGATTGAGCCACTCGCTGCGTTCCATTTGCGGACGTGGGTATTCGGGCAGCGGATTGGCCGGGTCAATTTCTTCGGCCCATTGGGTTGTAATTTTGTCACCGGCAGGTTGCCAGGTTTGTGCATTTACAAAATTTGTAATTGCCAGAAGCAAAACGATTGTCAGACTTTTCTTCATTTGAAATTATTTTTAAAATTTAAATTTTCACAAATTTAACAATAAACTTTTCACTGCTGGAGGAAAATTTACCCTACTTTGTTTAATTAAACAGACTACAATATATTTACGATAATTTTCCTTCAGTAACCAATTTCAGAATTAGTTCTCCAAAAAGTGTATTGGCCCAGGCAAACCATGAACGCGAAAAATTTTCAGGATCATCTTTATGAAATGATTCGTGCATAAAACCGGTCCCGGCATCGGTATCGCGCAATGTTTTTACACACCACGCTATTTCTTTATCGTCGGTACTGGTCATTGCCCGCATAATGATGCTCATTGGCCAAATCATATCATAACCCACGTGTGGCCCGCCAATTCCTTCGGCAGCTTTCCCTTTAAAAAAGTAGGGATTGTCCTGGCTCCAGATTAGGTCTCTCGTGTTTTTATAAATGCTGTCGTTTTTATCTACAGCATCCAAATAAGGCAAAGCCAGCAGGCTTGGAATATTGGCATCGTCCATAAAAGTAAAATTGCCAAAACCATCCACTTCGTAGGCATATACTTTTCCATGGCGCGGATGTTTCACAATGGCGTATTGCTGAATAGCGTTATTTACTTCATCAGCCAAAGCCTGGCATTTTTCAGCAAAGGTGGTATCGCCAGTTACCTCAGTGCTGATTTCGGCCAGTTGCCTGAGCGAGACGACGGTAAACAGATTCGATGGGATTAGAAATCCGTAGGTCGAAGCATCGTCGGAAGGACGGAACGAGGAGTTGATCAATCCCACAGGATTTAGCGGACGGCCGTAGCCCCCGTTCGATAAAGTATCGAGCTGGCGTGTGGTTTCGCGCTGAAATTTGTAAGGCCCCGGTCCGTTTTTGCGCTGCTGGGTTTTAAATGTTTCCACAATGGCGGCAGCAGCTTTTTGCCAGTCGCCGTCGAAAACAGAAGTATCGCCGGAAGTTTTCCAGTAATTGTATGCGAGGCGAACCGTGTAACAAAGCGAATCGATTTCCCATTTGCGTTCGTGCAGGCCGGATTTCATGTCCGTATGGTCGTCTTTCCACTCCCCGTCAACCAACTCTTTGTTAAACGCATTGGCATACGGATCGAGCAGTACGCATTGCGTTTGCCTGTTGACCAGACCTGCAATTAGTGTTTTTAATTTCTCATCGTTATTTACCAGCGGCAAATAGGGCCAAACCTGTGCGGTGGAATCACGCAGCCACATGGCATGAATATCGCCGGTAATTACAAAAGTATCGGGTTTCCCGTTTTTGGTACCGTGTTCAACTGTAGTGTCCAACGTATTGGGGAAACAGTTTTCAAACATCCACGCCAGTTTTGGATCTTTTAGTTTGGCTTTCGTGGTTTTAATGGTTTCCTCCACTGCCTCCGAGGTAAAATTTCTTTCGCTTACAGCGGGACGATTTGAAGTGTATTGTTTGCTCATGGTAGTTGCCCATAAACTTCCTGAACCAGCCACTGCAAGTCCGGCAGTGGTTAATGTTCCTTTTTTCAGAAAATCTCTTCTTGTTGTCATTTAATGTTTGTTATAGTGTAAAACCTGAAATTAAAATTTAAAAATGCAAAAAATAGAAAAGCGCCACCAAATTTTGGCGGCGCTTTTACTAAAACAGATAAATTAATTAAAAAATTAACTTTAGTTGGCTTGAGTATTGCCTTGATTAGGTTCCAATAATGGGTTGGCATTTAATGCCCTCGATGGAATCGGATAAACAGTTTTGTCCTGACTGTCGGCAGTTTTGTCCCACCATTCATTACCAAAACGATTCCAGCGGATCAGATCGGTGCGGCGGTGACGCTCGCCAATAAATTCGCGACCCAGTTCATCCACAAATTCATCATCATCGAGTTTTTCAATATTATTTGCGTAACTTTCTTCGGCCCACATTTCATCGGGGAAGTTTCTTTCTCTCACTGCGTCGAGTAATTCGGCTGCGCCTTGTTTATCGCCATCGCGGTATTTGCATTCAGCAAGTGCATAATACATTTCAGCGAGGCGAATTTCGGTGGCTGAATTGGTATGGAAAAGATCATACGTCATGGGCAGCCACGGGAATTTAATAAACCGAACTCCACTGTTTTCTTCTCCGGTAGTTACTTTAGAACCTTCATTCCATCTTCCATCAGGCTTTTCAGAGAAACGACCAACCTGATCGACATAATTCAGCGGTTCGCCGTTATATTCTTCGGTTCCGAGAATCATTTTTGTGCTATCGAAACCATACCCTTTTTCATAATCAAATTCGTACTGCTGGCCAATGAGGAAAAATCCTTCATATCCACCTTCTTTATTAGTTGTACGGAAAGGCTTTTTTCTGAAATCGCCATCGCTGAATTTTTCATAGGGGTTACCAAGTTTGTAATCATAAATTTCACCTTCCAGGTCGCGCGATGGTGACAAGGTAATTCCATTCCATCCGCCCCAGTCGTTATCCAGTGAGTACCGTTGCTGATAGTGCATCATAGCATTATACATCCAGCCAAATTCGTAAATGTTTTTGGCGTGTGGAAATTCCATGATATTCTCAGGAGAACGGTAACCGTTTACGCCTGAGCGAAACGGGCCTCTGTAGTCCGGGTCAATCTGGTAATCGCCATACTGCCCATCGATAATTTCCTGTGCATATTTTGCTGCATCATCGTAACGTGGAGTTCCCGTCCACACTTCGGCGTTCATATAGAGTCTTACAAGAAGTGCAGCAGCACCTCCCTGATCCCAACGTCCGGCTCTTCCGTTTTGAGGCAAGCCAGGGAGCGATTCTTTCAATTCTTTTTCAATAAACTCGAATGCTTCGGTGGCGCTTGACTGACCAACAACCTGCCCAACTTCGGTTACAATGGGAATTTCCCTGAAGTAATCGATCAGGAACAGGTAAAACCAGGCCCTCAAAGTTCTGAGTTCGCCAATGTGTTGTGCTTTGTCAGCTTCAGTGAGGTTAAAATCAGGATAATTGAGCGCTGTAAAATCTTCAATAAACTGGTTACACTGTGCAATTCCCTGGTAAGGTCCAATCCATGCTCCGTAAACCACACCTTCGTCATCAGTCCATTCGTGGCGATGCATGCGAACCCACTGGCCGCCATCCCAGCCATGTTTACCTTTTTGAGCCCACACAAACTGGTCGGCAGAAAGTTCCTGAGTAATCCAGCGGTCGCCGTCCCAGCCACACCAGTGGCCATGTTCGTAAGGACGAACAAGAGCAGCGACAATTGAGTTTTTATCCTGATAGTAACTATCGGCTGTTAACGTATCAAATACTTCTTCATCCAGATTAGTGCAGGATGGAGCTGCCAATATAAAAACCAGCAGCAGGTATATTAATTTATTCTTCTTCATGTTTCTATTCTTAAGGTTTTAAATTCAATCAATTAAAATGTAATTTGAACTCCCAGCGTGTAATTCCTTGTAATCGGGTAAACATCTAAACTTTGAATTCCCGGTTCAAGACCTGAAATATTAACTGTTGTAGGATCCAGCCCTGAATAATTGGTGAGTGTAAACACGTTTTTAACAGTTCCGTAAACCCTTAAGTTACTGATGTATTTACTGGTAATCTGCGGTGTCCACCCCAGTGTCAGGTTGTTCAATTTCAGGTAATCGCCATTTTCAAGGAAATAATCGGTAATCACTTTTCCTGAAGTAATGTGACCGTTGCGGCCGTATGCATCCTCCAGCAGGTTAACTCCCGGTTCGGCAACCAATCCGTAATACATTTGGTAAAGATTCAGGATTTGGTAATCGAACCTGCCGGTAAAGTACAGCATCAAGTCGAAATTTTTATAGGTGAAATTATTGCCCCATGCCAGTTCCATACGAGGTGAACCGTGTCCCAGATAAGTTTTATCTGAATCGCTGGCTTCATTTGACGCATCAATTTTTTCAGTACCAACTTCACCGTTCTCCCAAACCAGAATATTACCGGCATCGTCCACACCTGCATATTTATACCCGTAGAAACTACCAATTTCTGTGTCGTCTTCCAATCTTTGGGCGTTTCCTGGGTTACCCGGCGAAGGCAGCCAGTACCTTTCCATGTATCCTTTTGTAAAGGTTTCGTTGGAAAATTTATCGAGTTTCGATTTTATATACGAAGCTGTAACGTTGGTTGAATAGGTAAAATCGTTGGTTTGAACAGCATCCCAATTCACCATTAACTCCACACCGCGTGAGCTTGTAGTTGCCACGTTGGTGAAAATCTGGTCGTGAAGATATGGAGGAACCGGTGCATCGTAATTAGAAATAACGTCTTTCCCTTTACGAATAAATGCATCGACGCTACCTGAAAGACTACTGTTGAACAATTCGAAATCAACACCGAAGTTGTACGAAATTTGTTTTTCCCATCTTAAATTTGGGTTGGGGTTATTGGCCGGGCCATACACCTGAATCCATTCGCCCTCGTCGTTCTGCCATCTTCCGTAACCGGTATAACGTGCCAAAGAAGCGTAGCGGCCAAATCCTGAACGACCGGTTTCACCGTACGACAGCCTTACTTTTAAATCATCAACAGCAGTACTTCCTTCGAGGAAAGGCATTTCGGAGAGTCTCCATGCAGCAGAAGCCGCTGGGAACATTCCCCATTTGTTGTCTTTACCGAATTTTGAATTCCCCTCGTACCTCATCGATGCTGTAAAAAGGAGCAAGTCGTCATAAGAGTAGTTGGCACGTCCAAAGAAGGCAATTGTTTTTTCTTTGCTTCTCCACGAATCCATTCCAAGGCGACCTTCTTCAAGGTTCCATTCACCGGCACTCAAATTATTATATGTGAAAGCATCGGAAATGAAGTCCATGTTTTCGGCCCAAAATCCAAAATTGTTGAATTCCTGGTACGAATAACCGCCCATCACTTTCAGGAAGCTTTTGTCCCATTCGGCAAAATAGTTACCAATCCATTCAATGGTATAATCTTCCCAGTCTTCGCTCTGGAGCCTGGCACGGCCTGTACGCATGTTGTCAATCGATTCTTTCGATTTTGAATTATAATATTCCCTCTTGTACATGTGCTGTTTCTGGCGAGCCAGTTTAATTTCGGTATTCAGGTTCCGAAGCAGGTTCATCTTAATGTTGAAATCGATGATTGAATATTCCTGGTCGGCACCGTTTTCACGCTCCATTAAATCCTGAATTGGGTTATATGTGTCGTAGCCGTACATGCGGTAATACCCTGAAGGTTCATTTTCGTCGTAAACCGGAATTGTTGGATTCAACTTAACGGCCTGCTGGAATACGCCGTAGTTTGTATATTCTTCGGCCGCATCTTTATACGAGAGATTTCCGCTAAGTTCGAGAAAACCATCAAGTGCTTTTTGTTCGAAACTTGCCCTGATACCTGCTTCCTGACGATCGGATGCGATATCGATAGCAGTTTTATCGCGGAAATTGGCAGAAATCCGGAAAATGGTATTTTCGTTACCACCTGATGCAGAAATGTAGTGATTCTGGCCGAAATTGTCTTTTCGCAACAGTTCATCGTACCAGTCAGTCCTTGCGCCACGGTCAACATCGATTCCATGTTCCAGGAACTGATCGGCAGATAAAATATCGGGACGGTTTGCCACTACATCGTGATCGATGTAACTGTCGTAAGTTATTACCACATCGCCCGATTTTCCTCTTTTGGTTTGAATAAGGATAACACCGTTGGCCGCCCTTGATCCATAAATTGCAGCAGCAGAACCGTCTTTAAGCACGGTCATCGACTCAATATCCTGCTGTGCGATGTTGCGGAGATTACCTCCGGGAACGCCGTCGATAATAATCAGCGGACCATTGCCTGCATCGATCGATGAAGAACCGCGAATCTGCACGTTGGTCCCGCTGTTCGGATCGGCTTCAGCAGTATTTGAGATAGAGACACCTGATACTTTTCCGTCCATCATTTGTAAAGGGTTGTTTACAGCTCCCTGCAACAAATCTTTTTCAGAAACACTTGAAACGGCACTTGTCAACTCGCGTTTTTGAATAGAACCATATCCCACAACAACAACTTCATCCACATCAAATGTTTCATCCTGTAAAGTGACATCAATAGTAGATCTTCCATTGATTTCAACTTCAACCGACTGCATTCCCACAAACGAGAACTGCAGTGCTTCAGCACTTGCCGGAACATTCAGCTTGTATTTTCCGTCAACATCGGTTACAGTGCCAAGGGTTGTACCTTTAACAACAATGGTAACTCCTGGCAGTGGCTGTCCTGAATTATCAGTTACCATACCGGAAACAGTACTTTGCTGATCGGTAGCTTTTACGGTTTTTGTCTCCTTTTCATTCATCTCTTCAGGATACAAAATAATGTGCCGGTCGTGAATTCCGAATTCAACGCCTGTACCAGCAAAAATCAATTTTAATGATTCTTCGATGGTTTTTTTGTTGATGTCAACGGATACTTCCCTGTCGAGATTAATATACCCCGGGCTGTAAGCAAACCGGAATTCCGACTGACTTTCTATGGCATCCAGCACTTCGGACACCTTTGCATTTCGCATTTCGAGCGAAAGTTTTGTGGACTGACTGTAAACACTTGCAGAAACCTGCATCAATCCAACCAATAAGAACAAAAATGTTAATTTCATAAATCTTAAACATTTGTCCCAGAATGAGGGGGTTTTACTCCCCGTAATTCGGATTTTCTTCATAATTTTACCAATGATTTAGTGTATAAATAATTTATTTATCATTTGCCGATGGTAAATAAGACCGGGAGTGTTGCCGCACTTCCGGTTACTTTTACTTTATCGATCGACCTTTCTCATTTTTTCTTCATCAATTTTTAATTCAATAACATCATTTTGCTGAATGGCTTTCACCGGCGTAATTTGCTCCATTACCCGGATAATTTCTTCCAGCCGTTCATTCTCTATGGTAAAAGTGTACCTGAAATCTTCTATTTCCTTATCGTAAATAAATTCCTGATTATACCTGATTTCCAAACGTTTTACCACGTCTTTCAACGGTTGATCATAAATATTTATCATCCCCTCTTTCCATGCGGTAAACCGTGAGGTATTTACATCGTTAACTTGCAGGGCTGAATTTTCTTTACTGAATTGTGCCCTTTGCCCGGATTCCATTTCGGAGAAAGTTGTTTTGGCCACGGGGTTGACCAGTTCAACAGTGCCTTCTTCCAATACAACGTCAATTGATTCCTCCCATGAATAGGCGGCTACATTGAATTTGGTCCCCAAAACCCTCACGTACAAATCATTGCAATTCACAACCAGGGGTAGTTCTGCATTTTTCGCCACATCGAAATAGGCTTCGCCGCTAAGTTCAACCTGGCGGTTTTGCTCTGCATAAAAGTTGTTGTATGAAATCCGTGAACCTGAATTGAGCCAGACGAGAGAGCCATCGGGGAGTTCAATTTTTGAAATCTGCCCGTTTTCGGCAATAACGCTTGTTGTTGTTTCCTGAATATTCCTTGAAGATTGTCCTGAGAAATGCCAAACTGCTGTTCCAATACTAAGTGCAAAAAAGAAGATGGCAGCATACCTGAAAAACTGTTGGGTTTTTAGGGATTCCTGCCATCTGTTGTAACTTTTTTGCCACAATTTTTCCTGAAGCCGGTTCCAGCTCTCCTCGCCACCAACGGTAATCTGTCCGTTCTTCAGGCCTTTTCTCCATTCTAACTTGTAACTATGAAAAACTATGCGATTCTCTTTTTTTCGAAGCCACTGTAACAATTCTGCTTTTTCAGAATCAGTTGCCGAACCTTCAAGGTATTTAAAAATTAATGTTCGCATTTAATGTAATGTCATTAGGAGTACAACCTGCCATAGAGAAACCCTACCCCCTCATCAAAAAAATTTATAAGAAAATTTTAAAAAAGTTTTTTTTCAGCTGAGAAGCAAAAGAATAATAACTACCATCGACGGATATTGCTTCATTAGTTTATCGCGGATTTGCAATTTGGCTTTTGATATTTGTTTTTCAATCATTTTAACACTAATTCCCAACTCTTCGGCAACCTCTTTTTGTTTTTTACCCTGTATTTTACAAGCTACAAACACCTGCTTCATTTTTTCAGGAAGCTCGTCCACTGCTTCCCTAAACGATTCAATTAACATTTCCTCGATACTTTTTTCTTCTTTTTCAGAAAAATCAAGTTGGTACAGGTACTGTAGTTCATTCACATCCAGATTTTCGATTTCCACCTTGCGATCCTCAATTTTTTTTGATTTCAACACATTTAAACACCGATTGCGCAAAATCACAAAAATGAAACTCTCGATTGACTTTTCAGGATTTATCGATTTTCGTTTTTCCCACAACGTAATGAAACATTCCTGAATGACATCTTCCACCTCATTGTCGTCAGCAATAAAAAGCTTGCAATAGCCACGCATGCGCGGATACAGTAACCGGAACACCTCTTTGAAAGCAGCAGGTTTCCCGGTTTTTAATTGCTTTTTTGTTTCAAAATCGAACATCGACAACCGGTATTGAAATCTTTAATAATTAAAAGGATGCAATATTAATTGTTTTTTAAGGAACGGTAATAATTATTTGATTTTTCACGCAAAAACTAAACCAAGTGTTAATTCAAATCTCTTCAATAATTTTATTGACCATTGCATTTCCGTTAGCGTTTGCCATAAGAAAAACAGACCAGATTCAACACAAAATTCGGGCTAAATCATTAATTTCGCAATCGAAAAAAAACAGAAACAATGCAATACATAAATTTAGCTGACAACATTTATTTTTTGGGATACAATGACCGCCGCACAAACCTGTTTGAAAATATCTGGCCCATTCCGCACGGAATTTCATACAACTCGTACCTGATTGTGGATGAAAAAATCACACTGATTGACACGGTTGAACGGTCGTTTATTGATGAATATTTAGAAAGCATCGAAGAAATTATTGGCAACCGCCCCATCGATTACCTGGTGATAAACCACATGGAACCGGATCATTCGGGAGCGCTGAAAGCCATCGTTAATAAATATCCTGAAATTACGCTGGTTGGCAATAAAAAGACGTTTGCATTTGTGGAGAGTTTTTACATGGAGCCGGAGAATGTGCACATGGTTCACGACAACGATGTGCTCGAACTCGGCAAACACCGGCTGCAGTTTCAAACCATACCCATGGTGCACTGGCCCGAAACCATGGTAACTTTTGAAGAAACCAACAATATCCTTTTCTCCGGCGATGCGTTCGGCAGTTACGGCACACTCGACGGCGGCATTTTCGACGATGAAATCAACCTCGATTTTTATGAAATTGAAGTGATGCGCTATTTTACCAACATCGTTGGGAAATATTGTCCGCACACCCAGCGCGCCATCAAAAAACTGGCACCGCTCAACATTAAAATGATTGCCGCCACTCACGGCCCCATCTGGCGCACCGACCTCGACTGGGTGCTGACCCGTTACAACAAGTGGAGTTCGTACGACCTCGACAAAGGAGTGGTGATTGTTTACGGCTCAATGTACGGAAATACGCAAAAAATGGCGGAAGTTATCGCCCGCCGGCTGGCCGAAAAAGGCATTAAAAACATTCGGGTTTACGATGCCTCCAAAACGCATTCATCCTACATTATCAACGATATTTTCAAATACAAAGGATTTATTGTTGGAAGTCCGGCCTACAACAACGCGCTTTTTCCAAATGTACAGACTTTACTTTCAACCATTGAGCACATGGCACCGAAAAACCATTACCTCGGCATTTTCGGAAACTTTGCCTGGAACGGCGGCGGGGTGAAAAACCTGAAACTCTTTGCTGAGAATATCAAATGGGAGCAAGTGTATGAACCGATTGAAGAAAAAGGATCACTGAAAAAAGAGCGCAAAGAGGAACTGCTAAAACTGGCCGATGCCATGGCAGAAAAACTGCACGCAGACTTTGAATAAGGTGCAGCGGATTCCGATCCGCTGATAAAAAAAATGAGTGAATCAAAGATCACTCTCACCTGAATACGCGGATCGGAATCCGCGCCACCCGGAAAGAATAGTTTGCAAGCCTCAGCCTTCCTTCACTTCGCGGGAAATAGCCCTTTTTACCAACTGGTTTAAGAAACTGTTTAAATTTTAATTGCGAATTCTATTAAGCATTAATTTTATCATAGCAAGTTGGATCATAGCTTCACTTGTATTAGTATTGTATTCA
>NZ_FQZE01000035.1 GCF_900141875.1 Tangfeifania diversioriginum
AACAAGCTTTTACCTTCTCTGAGGGTAAAGGTATTTTCATCCCCTTCCAGGGGTTATCCCAAAGCCACGTCCTCTGGGCGTGGTTTTTTACTTTTAATGGTGTGTGGGGAAAAGAGTGGCTCGCCGGGCGGAGCAAAAATAACCGCTTTGGACTGAATTTAAGGTTGACTTGCCAGGGTGGAGAACGTTATACGCCTATTGATGAAATACTGTCAGAAATAAGCCATGAAATAAAGCTGGATGATTCAAAAGCTTTCAGTAAACAATACGACCCTTTTATAAGTGGAGACCTCACGGTTAGTTACCGGATAAACCGCAGAAAAGTCTCTCACGAAATTGCATTAAAAGGACTGAACATTGGTCTTTACACAGGAGAATCCGGGTATTTCTACAACGAATCAACCAGTGCTATTGAAAAAGGAAATGTGATGGGAGCTCTATGGGATATTTGTTATAAAATCCATTTTTAACAAAAGTAGATTGTTTCATTTCAACTCACTTTTGTCGAATAAAGAAATATCTGATATGAAAATATTTCGTGAATAGGATTATTGGAACTGAATTTAAATAAAAACAGAGGAATGAAGACAAATCATACCTCTGTGAAGCCAAATTGACTAAGTGAACCCAACCGGAGAAGTATCGAACTTTTTGGTTGAAGATTATGATGCTGTATTGAGTTTTATGAACGCAGAGACACAGAAGAAGAAACTCAAACTTTAACTATCAAAACGAAGAAAAATAACTATCTCAGGATTCATTAATTTCTTTGGTATAGAAAGATTTTATGTAACTTTAAACCACTTAATAGTTTTCAATTGTCAATGAACTGCATTAACCATCCATCCGAAAGTGCCGTATCACAATGCCAGGTTTGTGGCAAAGGATTGTGCGTTGATTGTACCAATAAGTTTTCAAAACCAATTTGCCCGGATTGTTTTTCGGTTTCCCGGCAAAAGCAAAAAAGGGCAGCTGTAACTGAGGTAATCTTGACTCTTTTAATAGGTTTGCCCGTAGGCATTATCCTTGACCTGCTGGTCAATGATACTTATAAAACCCCTGACAGTTTCTGGGAAAGCCATTTTTTCTTAATTTATATGGGGCTTGGCATTGTGGCCGGATGGAAAACCCTAACACGAATAACGCCACAGATATTTCTTTTTCTGCCGGTGCTGGGATGGCTGCTTTATTTCGTTATAATGGCGGTCTTTTCCTTGTTTGCCGGATTGATTGCATTTCCAATACGGACGATAAGGAATTTGTCCCTGTTCTTTAAATAAGTAACATCTTGTTTATTAGAGTTGAAATTACATAAATATGTAACAATTTAATCATTTTCCAGCTTACCTGTCCCTTGTGCCTTTTTAAAGTTAACAAGAGGTAATTCATTAGAGATAATCCTTAAAGCCTACCTTACTAATACAATCCATTAAACTTTTGGCCAAGTTATTCATCGCCGTCCGGAAAAGTCAAGGGCGGCTGATATTGTTCGTTTTATATTGTCAGCCGTCCTTTGGATGCGTTCAGTTTGTTTTGAGGAACGAAAAACAAACTGACATGCACCCTTGACAAGTATCCGTCAGGCTCAATGGGGTACGCCAAAATTTAATGGCGTGCCGGAAGCCCAAATAAATCCCAAAGGCATGGGTAACTTCAATGACTAATTTATTTTCGCTTAATGAAATTACAGTTTCATACTCCCGTAAATCAAAACTAATGGATTTACCCCAAATCACTTGCTCAAAAGATGTATATGATTTGGTTTATCCTTCCTGGATTATAGATATCGACCACCGCGAATCGTTTAAAATATTGCTTTTATCGAGGGCAAACCGCGTACTTGGAATCTCAAACATGTTCACTGGCGGTTTGTCAGGAGTTGTTGTTGACCCAAAGCTGATATTTCAAACTGCCCTAAAATGTAACTCAAGCTCAATAGTGCTCATGCACAACCACCCGAGCGGTAACCTGGTGGCAAGTGATGCAGATTTCAAGATTACAAAAAAAATTGTTGAAATTGGTAAAATACTTGACCTTCCTGTTTTAGACCACATTATTTTCACCAGTGAATCATTTTATTCGCTCGCTGATAAAGGGGAAATGTAGCGTCCCCTATAAATTAACGAAAGGCAACCCGGCAGTTGCCTTTCGTGTTAACCCCACAAAAAGGAAAAGATACGGTCACAGTTATCTGCATGGTTGAGCTTTCACTAAATCCCCGTTCTTCACCACAAACCGCTGGTGCCTTCCCCCATTCTTTTCGAACAGCTCAACAACCAGTTGTTTTTTATCAGGGATAGTAAATTTCCGAAATGTAAAAACGGTACTTTCTGCTTCTTTTCCCTTTACTGAGGTCAGGTAATTGTAAGCCCGTACAGGTTCTATCACAGTTTCCTGTATAGCCATTCGTTTAATCACCCTTTTATCGACTATTTTGAAAACAAGAAAATCAATATCAAAGGGAATGTCAGTGGTATTCTTAATTTCAGTATGTAAAAACAACAAGCCGTTGTGGCTGAAAATTCCACGGAATTGGAATTCAATGCCAAACTGTTTGCTATTTACATGTTTGACCTTCTTTCGGTTCGTTTTATAGATTTTTTCCATTGCCATTTGAACAGCTTGGGGCGACTCGTTTCCTAATTCAGAAAGATAAACTTCGACTGAATTTTCCGGCTCATTGCCCAATTTTTCATTGTGAAGAAAATCTTTCATTTCAATATTTAACTTTTCCGGGTTTTCTGAATAATTCACAATAAATGAATAAAAACTGCCTTCATCGGTAATCACCGAAAAGTTGGTTTCTTCTTTAAAACCTTTAATGGCTGCTTTTACCCTGACCACATTTTCAGCACCATCCGCTTTATCGGCAATAATGCTGGATGAACCCAGGTCGATATAAGTAACACCCGAAGGAAAAATCAAATGAACGGTTTTGTCAAAAGTCACCTCCATGTAATACGACGGGATTACCCTGTCTTTTGAGATAACTTTTGTAAAACTGTTTTGGGCAAACGGTGATAATGTCACGGTTGCAAAAAATACAAATGTGAAAAATAACTGTTTCATGTTGATGGATTTTTGAGTTAAATAATTTGATTTTTAATTGGAAGGCATTAACAACAGGCGGTGTCCGGCTTTAATGGTGACTTTAGGTGTCCGAAGTTTTTTTGAAACATACTGCGAAGCCCCCTGTATAAAACCCCGGCCCACATCGGCAGCCAGTTGCTGCCCGGCTGTTGTCCCCTGGTTAATGCTGATGCTCGTCCCTGCCCCTTGTCCCATTGAAGCGGCAACCTCTTTCAGGGCTGTGGTTTCCACAGAGCCGGGAATAAAAATTCCCGACTGCCCGTCCGTATCATATACCGAAATTTCCACCGGGATTATCCTGCCCCTGTATTCCAGTGAACTGATGGTAATATTCAACCGTTCGCCTTGGATAACAGCAATCCCGGTAACCATTTCGTTCACAGGGACGATTATCCCACCTGCCTTTACTGGTTCCAGCAAACGTATTTTTACATTTTGGCCTGAAACAATTACCTGGTCATTATGGATACAGGCTTTAACTGTATTTGGGGAAACCTTAACAAGGTTCCCACCTGCCGTGTAAAAGCCGGTATTCACAGGTTGGGAATATCTGTTCAAAAAAACGGAATCTTCCACTTGTTGCAGAAGGGCGCTTGTTTCATTGATTCCCAATTTAGCAACCGGGACAATGTTCCTGGATTCTTTCAGGAGAGGTTCCGGTACTAAATCCTGATCCTGATGTTGCTCCAATTGTTGTACCTGTCCCTGTGGCATATATTTGGCAGCCATCTTGTAACTTTCCTCCATTAATTTGAGCTGTTGGTCCACCCGGCTGACACTGTCCGTGTTTTCTTTTTCTTCCAATTCGTCCTGTAACATTTCAACCTGCTTTTCCAGTTCTTTTTCCCGCGAGCTTACCTGCTGCTCGTTGTAAAAGGTGTTTAGGTCGCTGCTGACTTTTTTGTAAGCTTCAGCCGATGAACGAATGGAAGATTCCGGCGCTTTTTGTGAGGTATAACCCCCGGTACTACTCGTGATAATCCTGCTTTTTACCGTGTCAGGCTTAATGCCGTAATCTTCGAGGGACAATGTTTGCCAGTTTTTCTTTTGCTCGAAAAGTTCCATCTCGTAGGCAGTTTTTTTGTCCCCGATGATTTCGTTTTTTGGTATCGGTAAATCGGTGTTCAGCCCTTGCTTTTCATCTCCTTCCTGAGATGAAGGCATAAAAATAAAATACATTGCCACTGCGAAAGCCGCGAACATGAGCGGGAAAATGACCATCTTTTTGCGCTTTTGCAGTTGTTCCGGGGGCAGCACTTTGCGCTGCCCCGTTTTATTGTTGTTCTCTTTCATTGTTTGTAATTTTATGTAAAACCGTGTCTTTTGAACTAACATCCAGTATTTTTAATGGAACAATATGCTTTGGTTCTGAAAGCTTTGCCCCATTTCTGAAAATATCCGAAACGGCAACAAAAACCAAAACGGTAAACCCAATAAGCAAAGCCCAAACGGTAACCCTGCGTTGCTTTTGGGTAAGTTTTTGACAAGCGTTCTTTAACCTGCACTGAAAAGCGGTCCTGATACCGGATATTCCATCCTTTACAGGAATACTATCTGTCCCATGTTGACATGTCTTCATTTTCTTTTATATTGAAGTTTTCAATGATAAACCCGTGCGGGTTATTATCGCTGCGCGAAGTATTGCGCAACCGGCAGGAAGTAACCAGCCTGCGCTCCGTAACCGTAGTTTCCCGAATAATGTGCTGCCGAGCATAAACCGTAGCTTCATAAGGATAATTGCTGAAGTTGCAGGAAATGCTGTCAATCCATATCCGTTGGGTGACGTTACCTGAAATTACCCGGTTATAGTACCCGCTTTCTACCAAATCTTTATAATTGGTAAAAGCGCTTTTGTCCGAAAGGTAAAGGGCCCGGTTGATGTTGTGTTCAATGGCATCCTTATCAGGCGAAAGTGTAAAAAACAGTTCATGAAAACGCCTGACATGGTCTTTGGCCTCCACGGGCCGGTTTTGCGCCAAATCCTGCGAAAGGGCCAGTATCAGGGATTTACCCTGGTCGAGCACATAAATTTTTTGACGCTGGGCCTCAGCATAGCTGTACGAACTCCAGACTGCATAAACAGTAACAACTGTACTGGCGCAAACAAAGATGATGGCGAACAGTCGTATCAGCTTAAAACTGCTCTCGATATTCTTTAAAGGTTTAAACTCCATAGTTATAAATGATTCGTTTATTGTTTTAATATTTTCCCTGCAATATTCCCGGCAGCCGCCCCTGCCGCCCCACCGACAAATGCAGCGCCTTTAGTTGCCGCTTGGTTCACATTGCGGCCATAATTCCCCATTCCACCGGCCTGTACAATCCACCCGGCCACACTGGGGATGGTAAAGTACCCGACAATGCCAATAAGCATAAAGGTTATATACACCCCGTCAGTTCCCTGCGGGATATAGTTTGGGTCGGCAGCCATCTCTGCAATATCCTTTTGAATCATCAATGCCTGAAGCTTAGCCAGTACGGAAGAAAAAATATCGGCCACCGGTAGCCAGAGATAAATACTGATGTACCGCGTAAGCCAGGTAACGAGGGTGTTCTGAAAACCGTCATAAACGCTGAATGCAAATGCGATTGGCCCGAGGATGGACAGTACAATTAAGAAGAAAGTCCGCAGACAGTCTATTACCAAAGCGGCAGCCTGGAATATAAGTTCCAACAGATTGAGAAAAGCCTCCTGAATAGACTTTTTCAGGTTGTACCAACTTCGCTCGGCATACATTCCGGCGATGGTAACAAGGTCTTTTGGTCCCCATCCCAGTTCATCGATGGCCTTATCAAATGCTTCATCGCTCACTAAGTAGGCTTCGTCCGGGTTCCTCAGCATTTTCTCCCGTTCAATCGTGTCCTTGTCCTTTTTCAATTTTTCCAGGTCAAGCACCTGTGATTCCAGTATGCTGTTTGTCCCCCTCACGATTGGGCTTAACACCGCATTCATTGTTCCAAGCACAATGGTGGGAAAAAACAGGATGCACAGGCCAATGGCAAAAGGGCGGAGCAGCGGGTAAACGTCAATCGGTTCCGCCCGTGCAAGCGACTGCCATACCCGGTAAGCTACGTAAAACAAGGCGCCCAGCCCGGCAATGCCTTTGGCCACTGCGGTCATATCCGAACAAAGGGGCATCATTTCGGTATAAAGCACCCGTAGTGCCTGGTGTAAATTATCAAATGTATCCATAGGCTTAAATTTTACCAGTACCGGTCTTCTGCATTCCCGTAAAGCGCCAATATCCGGGCTTTATCACCTTCCTGCTCTGCCCGGATAAGGGAGATGGAAATATTCTTGTTGGTATAGTACCGGGTGAGGTTCCGGTAATGTTTCACTGCGTTATAGCACCGGTCAACAATATCCATTCGCTCTTTATCGGTCATGGAAAGGCCGGTACTGTTGATGACATCTTTCATCTCTTTGAGGGTAGCTGCCCCTTCCTCCAATAGTTTGGTATATCCAAATGCAATTGCTCCCAGCTCCTCTGCGGTGTAATATTCATCCTGTAACATCAACTCAAAAGAGCTGACGTAGATATCGGAAATTTCACCAATCATAATTAACGTTTGTTGCACTTTATAGGCGTCTTTTACAAGGTCGTTCACGGCTTTAAGTTTGTCATAATACTCCTTCCCCTGCTGGTAAACCTTTTTCACTTCCTGAAAATTTTTTATTACGTTGGAAACCGTGCTTGAAGTCTGCACAATTTCGTTGGCAGAATTGATAACACCTTGCGCAATACTTAAAGGGTCAGTAACGACAAACTGTGCTTTCAGCCCGGTTGTGCCAAGCACGATAAGCAGTCCTGCTATTATTAATCTTGTTCTCATACTATTATGTTTTAGTTGTTAATGTGCAAAAGTTTCTTGTTTGCTTTCAGCCAGTTGTTTGATGGCCATTTCAATGTTCCCGCCCAGCTTTTCAGTCAGGCGGGTGAGTTCGAGCTTTTCAGTTTCTTCGGTTGTGTATGTAAAATATTCCTGCGCAGAAACTTCTGTGGCATAGACGGCAGATTGAACCCCGCCCAATCCAATCCATACTTCCTTGTATTTCCGGCTGGGGTCATTGTCCATGTTGATGGACAGAATCTGGTCACGTTCTTTTTCGGTAAGCCCAAGCAGTTCCTGTATCGCATCAAACTTGTTCATATACTTGCGTTGGTCAAGCAGTATTTTGCAATCCGAATTATTGATAATACTTTCCTTTACAATGGGAGAACTGATAATGTCATCTACTTCCTGGGTGACCACTACAGCTTCGCCGAAGTATTTTCGGACGGTTTTAAACAGGTACCGGATGTACTCGCTCATGTTGGCAGAAGTCAGTGCCTTCCAACATTCTTCAATCAATATCATCTTGCGGATACCTTTCAATCTCCTCATTTTATTAATGAAAGTTTCCATGATGATAATGGTCACAATAGGGAGCAGTACCTTGTGGTCGCGGATATTGTCCAGCTCAAACACGATAAAACGTTTGTTGAGCAAATCCAGTTGCTTGTCCGAGTTCAGCAGAAAATCATATTCGCCCCCTTTGTAATAGGGTTCGAGTACGTTCAGGAAATTATCCACGTCAAAATCCTTTTCGCGGACATTTTTTGAATGCAGTTCTTTCCGGTAATCCTCCCTGACAAATTCATAAAAGGTATTAAATGAGGGAATGGTACCGATGTCTTTCTTTATAAGCCGGATAAAGCTGTTCACAGCATTGGACAAAGCTACTTCTTCCGCCCGGGTAGGAACTTCGCTGTCTTTTTTCCAAAGGGTCAGGATAAGTGTTTTGATGGATTCCCTTTTTTCAATGTCAAACACCCGGTCATCGGTATAAAACGGGTTAAAAGCAACCGGGCTGTCTTCGGTATAGGTAAAATAAACCCCGTCTTCGCCCTTCGTTTTATAGCGGATTAAATCACACAACCCTTTATAGCTGTTCCCGGTATCCACGAGTAAAATATGCGTGTCCTGTTCAAAATATTGCCTGACCATGTGATTGGTAAAAAAGGATTTCCCGCTTCCTGACGGGCCAAGGATAAACTTGTTCCGGTTGGTGATAATCCCTTTTTTCATCGGCAAATCGGAAATATCCACGTGCAATGGTTTCCCGGTATTCCGGTCGACCATTTTAATCCCGAACGGCGACGGGGAACTTTGGTAATTGGTTTCCCCTGTAAAAAAGCAACAGGCTTGTTCGATGAATGTATAAAAGCTTTCCTCTGCCGGAAAGTCTGCTGCATTGCCGGGGATGCCCGACCAGTAAAGGGTCGGGACATCTACGGTGTTGTGGCGCGGCTGGCACCCCATTAGGGAGATTTGTGAGCCCACATTGTTTTTTATCATTTTTAGTTCCTGCGGGTTGTCAGACCACGCCATCACGTTAAAGTGGGCGCGTACGGAAACCAGCCCCCGGGCGTGCGCTTCGTTCAGGTACAAATCAATCCATTCCTTGTTCACAAGGTTGCCCCGTCCGTACCGGGCCAGTGATTGCATGTTGCGCCCCATCTTTTCAAACCGTTTCAGGTTTTCCTCATGGTTGTCAATAAACACAAACTGGTTATAGATGTGGTTACAGGATAAAAGCAGCCCTACGGGTGATGCAAAAGACAGGCGGCAACTGCTCCTGTCAGTTGAGAGACGTTCATACCGGCAGTCTGTGGCTACTTTCCCCGGCAAATCGCCCACATTCGAAAGGGTGTGCAAACAAAGGGCATTGTCCCCGATATGCATTTCTGCGGGGTCGATACGCATATCCTTTAATTCCGGATTGTTGTACTGGGTAAGGGCAAGGTATTTTTCGATAATGCCGCTCTCTTTTTCCGTCCCGGCAATCTCCGCCGTGGAAAGCCGTTCCAATTTCATTATTCCGCAATCGTTTATGATGCGTTCAAACTGGCTTACCGCATCCAGGAACCGGTTTGCAGTTTCTTTGTCGCTAACCTCTTTGGGGACGATGAACCCGCGGGCAAGGCTGTTAAACGTGCTTTGCTGCCTTGACCGTTCTTTGGTCGTTTTTGTCAGCATCAGATAGCAGTAGTGGTTCAGGAAAGGGCGTTCGTTAAAATGCCTCTGGAAACTTCGTGAAAGGAAGGATATTTCTTTTGACTCCGGTATTTCCGGAGCATAATTTTCCTTACAGAACCAGTCCTGTTTCAAGACAATTGAATAATCGGGTAGTACTTTCAGGGCCTTGCACCACGCAGAGTGTAGTGTTTCATATCCCGCAGCGCTGACAGTAAAGAGCTCGGGCAGGCGTACCCTGAAGACAACAGTAATATCCGCGTCTTTAGAAAGGATACACCCGTTTTCTACCGCCAGCAGCGGGAATTTTTGTTCCAGTGTACTTTTTTTTAAAATACTTCTCATTTGGATGAATGTAATTTTAAGGTGATTGTTTTTACCTGGCACGGCTTAGCAGTTTCAGTACCCTTCGCCGGTTTATTAACCTGCGGGGGTAACGTTTTACAGACTGTAGTTTCATCAGCCCGTGTGTGCCATATTTCCTGTTAAGGGAAAAAGTTTGCCAGATAAGCAACGGGGCTGTAATTACAGCGAACCCGATACATACGGTTTGTGGCACACCGCTCATGTACATCACCATAAAAAGGATGATGATACCGAGCAGCCCACCGGCAAAGATGAACAGGTACTGGCTTTTCAGCCCCTTAAATTCGACAGGCTTGTTTATGCCTTTGTTAATTGTGAATTCTGCCATGGCTTACAGGAAAAACGACCTTAAAATGGTGGCTGCCACAATCAGGAAAATACACGCCCCGAACCACGAAGCTGCAACTTTTGAAGTGTCCGGGTCCCCGCTGGAAAATTTGTTGTAAACTTTTACGCCTCCAATTAGGCCGACAACGGCGCCAATGGCATAAATCAATTTAGTGGCCGGGTCAAAGTACGAGGTGACCATCTGTGTAGCTTCCGCAATACCGGCGCTACCATCCCCCTGGGCCATAAGGCTGACCCACGAGAGGAGAAATACGAAAAATGAGATTACTTTTTTTACCATTTGTTTGCAATTTTATGCCGGGCAAAACCTGCCCCGGCGGTTAATACTTGCGCAAACCTATGGTTAAATTGAAAGGCATTCTTTGGGTGTGGTTAAGGTGTCCCTACTTGTCGTTTTTTGTCCGAGGGAAGTGGAAACAGATAAGCAGATGATAAAAGAAAAAATGGTTTGGGTAAAAAGTTCTTTGTAATCCTTTTATTTTAAGCTTTGCTCAAGCTCTTATGCCAATAAAAGAAAGCTTCGGCATTGGTCTTTTTTAATTTGTTGAGCTTGTTGAATTCCTGGCCTTCTATGAGCCATTCCCTGATTTCCAACGGATTTTTAAACCTTTCTATTTTTTGGTTTTTCCCGTTATTTAATAAGGTAGTCAGGTAGGCCACTTTCGCTGCAGCTGTTATGGCTTCATCTATTGCAAAACGCTCAATCGTAAAATTTGTAAAGTTTTTAATTCCAAGTTGCAGGTGATTGAATTCGTCCGATTTTAAGTTCCTTTCGACGAGTGTATAACAGGTTTCTCTGGTGTCCTTTAATACTTCATCTGTATTTATTTCCAGGTTTCGGTAGCCAATTTCTTCCTGAACTACTTTTGAATAACTGTTCCTGACTACATCAAGGTCGGTTATCCTGTCAAACAGAAACGCAATATCGTATAGCTGTTTTATGATTTCCACAGGACGGTTCTTGGAGTACAGGATACCGGTTGTTTTTGGTGCAAATGCGGTTAGTTTATCCCCCAGGATTGCTTCAAACGTAGGCAAAACAACCATTGTATTCTCACCTGAAGTTGCCAGCCAACTGTGTTTTAAAGGGTATTCCCGTGTTTGGGGATACGGGTTAGGGGCGTACAATAAATCCAGCAAAACCGGTTCTTCTCGCCCATCAACAACACTTTTATAAAACATTTTGAAATGCCCGACCGGTGCGCCGGGGGTATGTTTCCTGTCGTTGTCGTCTTCCCAGCGGATAAACATATCCAATCCGCATATCTTATCGAGAATGTCCCTGATTTTGCTTTCGTGCTCCAAGGTAATAACATCAATATCTATCGAAAATCGTTTTGGGGTCTCAGTTGCCAACAGCAATGCGGTCCCTCCTTTAAAAACAAATTCCAAACCGTTCTGCCGCAGTTGTTCCAGAAAGGTCAGCGCATAAATTACTTTTTCAATCAGTTTTGGGTCAATGCGTTTCCCCAACCTGCCTCTCAGGCTGGTAATCCATTCTATTGTATGTGATTTTTTATCTATCATTGCATGTATAATTTTGGCATAATTAGTCTTTTTTTGCCAAACCTATATTTATCAGTTTTTCAACTTCACTCTCCCTATTCCTGCGAAGGGCATAACGTTTCATCTTCAATTTGTTTATTGCAAACTTCTCCATTGCTGTCTTCATAATAAACCTTGTTTCGTTTTGCTGTGCAGAAAAGAGGTTTGTATCAGCCAACATGTCAACCAAAAGTTTTTCCAAAGCCGGAATGACTATTTTGTGTGTTTCTATTAAAGGAGCTTCTGAAACCAGATTTTTGACAATAACAACATCATCCAGATTTTGGATATATCGGTTAAATATTTCTTCATTTGGATTCAGAAAAACATTTTTGAGCGTTTCATTAAGAAACCCGAAAACGTGTTCGGAAGCATCTTTTTCCACTTCAACCACCAAATAATGTTTAAATGGCTGGTGTTGCATCAAATCGTTCAGCCAGGCGCTGTCCCATACACAATAAGTTATGAAGGGAAACTCCAGTTTTATTTTGTTGTATATTTTTTTTAAAGAGCCCGAAACTTCAGGATTGAACAGGGATATGCTTCCCAACTCATAAATTCCCTTTGAAGGGGTGCTGATTTTTCCCTCTTTTTTCAACTTTGATAAATACATGTTAATCGTATTATCAGACCAATGAGGAAAATCTTCCTTTATTGATGAGACAAGCTTTTGTTTGGAAAGCCTTTCACTTTCCCGGAAGTAATGGTTAATATGCTGTTCCAGTGTTTTAGCCAAAATTGTTTTTGTTGCAAATGTAGCACTATTCTTTATAAAACTGGCAAAAAACATATCTATTTGCCAAACTTATATCTATGCCCTTCCGCAAAAACCTCACAAATATTTCCCTAAATCAAACCCCTCTGCATCATCAGTTTCGGATTCCTGCCTAGCTGATGTTTTCAACTCAGCCTCGCACCTGTCCAGGATACTGGCAACTTTTTGTTCTCCGCCTTCCACTTGGCTTATAAGCTGTTTAAGCAGGTCGGTTTCATTTACCGTTCTGATTATTTTAGCAGCTTTTACAATGTGTGCCTGTGATAATTCATGCAGGTGCGATTGTATGGCTTCTGACATTTCGGACAGGTCGTCAAAACTTGCCCCTGTTGCCAACACGGGGACAAGTTCCGTATCGTCAAATGGAAGCTCATCCCCTTCATTTTCTTCCTCGTTTGGTTGATATAAGGGTTCTATGTCCACGTCAATATTTAGCAGGGCTTCTTCTCGTGTGTAGAAAACCTGCTCTATATCTTCCGGTGGAATGACACGACGTTTGTTGACACTCCTCTGGATGGAACCATCGACATATTGTCCCAACCGGGTTTTGCTTATACCAACAATACTTTCGTTATTTTCTGGTGTTTCAGCTTCGGTTTCCTGCGTCTTTACGCCTTTCGTGCCATTCAACAAGAAATATCCTGCCGAAAAGATGCAAAATGCCACAATTACAATCCCTGCAATATCAACCATACTTATCATGATTGAAAAGGTTGTTTGATGTTCTCGTTAAAAAGCCGGATAATTTCGTCTTTGTACTGCTCAAAATGTGATGCAATAATGGCTTCCACATAACCGCCCAAAGTAGCTTTGTCTCCGCCGATGGTTGCCATTATATTTTTGAGCTGGCTAATCAGTTCTTTACTAAGATATATAGTGCTTTTTTCACCCTCGCTTCCCCTTTGAATAAATGAACTGATATAATCGGATGTTTTATTACCAGGAGCTGTGGCATCTTTCCCTTTTCGTAAAGCATTCACAGGTGGACGGTTCTTGTCTTTAGTCGGCTTGTCACCACCCGAAGCTACCATTTTCATAAATTCGTTATCATCAACTTCTTTCATAGCTTATAATTTCAGGGTTTCTGTAACTTCATCAATCAATTCTGTAATATTGCTCCCTTTGGCTATTTGTCTGTCCGGAGGAAACAGTGTGGAGCGGAACGGGCGTTGCCCGGCGCCAAGTATTTCTTTTCGGTAACGTTTGGTATCGGGGACCCTGGTTTTTAACAAGGGCAATTTCAAACTTGCAACACCTTTGGAGTAAATATCATACAAAGCCGTTTTCTCCCGCTTATCGACAAGGTTCCAGAACAGGTACAACTGTTTTTGAGGATTGGCTTTAATCATTTCACCAATGGCCTTTGCGAAATTAAGACTGCTTTCCAGCACCACGCGGTCAGCGCTTATAGGCACAAGAAATACATCCATTTCAGACAGTAATTTATACATCCCCGAGGTGTTAACGGTTCCCGGGACATCAAACAACACAAGGTCAATTACTACCTTTGTTTGTTCCAGGAACTCTTCAACGATACTTATGGCTGATTCAGCCGAAGCTTTTAAAATGGGATAAGCTTTTTTATCCAACCGTGTGAACTGTTCATAAGCAAGGGCTTTTAGCTGCCTGTCCTTTGATACGGTTTCTATTTCCCGTTCCCGCATTTGCAGGATACTGTACTGAGGGTAATCACAATCCACTACCAATACGGTCAAATCCTTTTCGTAATGTAGGTAACTTGCCGTTAATACGGTAAAAGTTGTTTTTCCTACGCCGCCTTTTTGGGTGGCATAAGCCATAAATAATGGTTTGTTCATTTGTCTTTCCATTGCTTTAAATGTTTACGTTTTTAAATAAATATTTCAATATTTGGCTGAGTATTTATCGTTGTAAATGTGTATTTCAACAAGCGTTAATTCCATCAGGCAGATATTTATTCATACATTCCTTTATTCGTGTAAAAGATTATTCTACCGCTCCTTTAATTCACTGTTTTTGTGTGCGGTTATCAGGATATTTCTTTGCCTGTCTTTACGTTCGATTATCTGCCCGGATAACTATGCGTTTCCAGAATTAAGCAATTGCACATTTATGTACTTCTGCAAACGCGTAAATATGTATTTGTACAATTATCCACCTGTTCATTTGCCCGGCAAAAAGCACATTTAACCAACCATTTTCCAACCTGTTTATCCAGTTACAAACACAAATACAACCACAAACAAAACCAAAAAAATCGCCTCCTGCCAGGCTATGGTCAAACTGTCCTGCTTTGTCTGTATTTGTCTATTTCATAGAATTTTAACCTGTTTTACTTTTGCGGCAATGAATGAAAGTCGGAAACATTGGACTTTTGTCGGGAATTACCAACCGAACGATAGTGAAGGAATATTTGCGTCGGCAAATAGCAAGGTGTGTTTTGAGCCTCCCGAAATATTTTCGGTGGCTCAAAACATCCGTCCCCAGAAGTCCGGCTTTTTTGGCTCCGAAGTCGCTAAAATTTAAAAATAGAAGAATGAGTAAAGCTGAAAGAAAATACAAAGGCGGGCGTAAGCCCAAAGCAAACCCGGTGGTGGCAAACTACACGGTCAGGTTCAATGCGGTGGACAATGCCCGTTTTCTGGCACTGTTTGAAAAATCGGGGATGAAGACAAAAGCCCATTTTATTGCCGCCCGTGTTTTTGATGAAACATTCAAAGTAATCCAAATCAACAAAGCTGAACAGGATTATTACAGCAAATTGAGCACGTTTTACAGCCAGTTCCGTGCTGTCGGGGTCAATTATAACCAGGTGGTAAAAGCATTGAACACCCATTTTACCGAGAAAAAGGCACTGGCTGCACTCTACAAATTGGAGAAACTGACCATTGAATTTATCCGCCTGAACGGGCAAATCATCGAACTCACCCGGAAATACGAACAACAATGGTTGCAAAAATAAACATAGGCAGTTCACTTTTCGGGGCTTTGTCTTATAACCAGGAGAAGGTGGATGCGGGGGAAGCCAAAGTCCTTTGTTCGAACAAGGTGCTTTTGCCAACGGATAAATCACTTACCCTGGCTTTTTGTATGCGAAGTTTTGAAAACCACCTGCCCAAAGACATCAAAACGGAAAAGCATGTTGTCCATATTTCACTGAACCCACACCCGGATGATAACCTTAGTGACGAACAACTTTCTGCTATTGCACAGGAATATCTGGATAAAATGGGTTACGGGAACCAGCCTTTTGTGGTGTATAAACATGAAGATATTGACCGCCACCATATCCACATTGTATCGCTGAGGGTGGACGAAAACGGCAAAAAAATCAACGATAAATTTGAGTATCGGCGAAGTAAAGAAATCACTCGCGAACTGGAACAAAAATACGGGCTACATCCTGCGGACAAGCAAAGCCGCTGTAAAACACCGCAACTTCCAAAAGTGGATTATAAAAACGGAAATATCAAAAAGCAGATTGCCAACCTGACCAAAGAACTGGCAGGGTCGTACCGTTTTCAAAGCATTGGGGAATACAAAACACTTTTGTCGCTGTACAATATTGGTCTGGAAGAAGTCAAAGGCGAATTTGAGGGTAAACCACATCACGGTATTGTTTATTTCGCTTTGGATAAGAAAGGGAGAAAAAAAGGTCTGCCTGTTAAAGCATCGCTTATTGGCAAACAAGTGGGGGCAGAAAACCTGAAAAAACGCTGCGGATATAACGCCCAAAACATCAAAAAGAACAAATTAACGGAAGCGACACGAACGATTATTGATTCTGCCATGGCAATTTCAAAAACAAGAGGACAATTTACACAACAACTCCAAAAACATGGCATTGATTTGGTGTTCAGGGAAAACCAGGGCGGGCGCATATACGGTGTTACTTTCATCGACCACAATCAGCATACGGCGCTTAACGGTTCCCGCTATGGCAAGGCGTTTTCAGCCAATGCCCTCAATGAAAAATTCGGACAGGATACTACCAAAAATACTCCTGGTGAAAATTCTGAAATTCGGGATAATGAAAAAGAGCCTGCAAACGGCATCTTCTCATTTATTGATTTCACAGGGCAGGGCGAAAATTATGAAGAAGAAGCTTTTATCCGCAAAATGAAACGAAAAAGAAAACGAAAATAAAAAAAATATGGCACAGGAAGACGATTTAAGGGCATTGGGCAAAATCATCGATTTTATAAGGGCAGTCGGTATTTTGCTCGTAGTTGCCCATATTTACTGGTTTTGTTATGAAATGGTATCCGGCCAAAACCTGAACATTGAAGTTGTTGACAAAATACTGATGAACTTTCAGCAATCAACAGGGCTATTTTCATCGCCGCTTTACACAAAGTTATTTGCCAACCTTCTGCTGGCGTTATCATGCCTCGGTACAAAAGGAGTTAAAGCCGAAAAAATCACCTGGACAAAAATAAATATCAGTCTGGGTTTTGGTGTGGCACTGTATTACCTGAACTGGTGGATACTGGAATTACCTTTGCAAGTTACAAGTAAATCGGCTTTGTATATCATGTCCACTTCTGCAGGTTTTATCCTGATATTGGTTGCAGGGACATGGATAAGCCGCCTGCTGAAAAATAACCTGATGGATGATGTTTTTAACAGCGAAAACGAATCCTTTATGCAGGAACAACGGCTGATGGAAAACGAATACTCAGTAAACCTGCCAACACACTTTGTTTACAAAGGGAAAAAGCGCCGGGGATGGATTAACGTGGTCAACCCTTTCCGGGCTTCTATTGTGCTGGGCACACCGGGTAGCGGGAAGTCTTATGCCGTGGTCAACAACTACATCAAACAACAGATTGAAAAGGGCTTTGCTATGTATATCTACGATTACAAATTCCCAGACCTAAGTGAAATTGCTTACAACCACTTACTGACTCATTTGGATGGTTATGAAATTAAGCCCAAATACTACGTGATAAATTTTGACGACCCACGTAAAAGCCACCGTTGCAATCCCATTAACCCCACATTCATGACGGACATATCGGATGCCTGGGAAAGTGCTTATACCATCATGTTGAACCTGAACCGTACCTGGATTCAAAAGCAGGGCGACTTTTTTGTGGAATCGCCGATTATCCTTTTGGCAGCCATCATCTGGTTTCTAAAAATTTATAAAGACGGGAAGTACTGCACCTTTCCCCATGCCATTGAGTTCCTGAATAAAAAATATGCAGATACCTTTACAATCCTGACCTCATACCCGGAATTGGAAAACTATTTATCTCCCTTTATGGATGCCTGGGAAGGTGGGGCGCAAGACCAGTTGCAGGGGCAGATTGCCAGCGCCAAAATCCCGCTATCAAGGATGATTTCACCACAGCTCTATTGGGTGATGACGGGCGATGATTTTACCCTTGATATTAATAACCCCAAAGAACCAAAGATACTTTGTGTGGGCAACAACCCTGACCGGCAGAATATTTACAGTGCCGCGCTGGGGCTGTACAACTCCCGGATAGTAAAACTGATAAACAAAAAACATCGGTTAAAAAGTTCCGTGATTATAGATGAATTGCCGACGATTTATTTCAGGGGGCTTGATAACCTGATTGCCACAGCACGGAGTAATAAGGTAGCGGTTTGCCTGGGCTTCCAGGATTACAGCCAGTTGACCCGCGATTATGGCGATAAAGAAAGTAAAGTTATCCAGAACACGGTCGGGAATATTTTTTTGGGCCAGGTAGTAGGTGAAACCGCCCGGGTGCTTTCCGAACGTTTCGGAAAAATCCTGCAAAAACGCCAGAGTATGACCATTAGCCGCCAAGACAAAACCACTTCCATTAATACCCAGTTAGACAGCATTATCCCGGCATCCAAAATCAGCAACCTCACACAAGGGGTGTTTGTCGGTGCAGTGTCAGACAATTTTGACGAGCGAATAGAACAAAAGATTTTTCATGCTGAGATAGTTATAGATAATGAAAGGGTAAAACGGGAAATGGCCAGATATAAACCAATCCCTGCTATTGTTGATTTCACCGACAAACACGGACAGGATATTTTGGAACGGGAGATACATGACAACTACAAACAGGTAAAAAATGAAGTCATCTCAATTGTGGAAAGCGAAATGCAGCGCATTCAAAATGACCCGGGGCTGGCGCATTTAGTAAAAGGGGGCAAATAAATATTTGTTTAGACTTCAGAAACATTTTTTTAACCAAAAGCAGTTTCAGTTTGCTCACCATCTCACCAGAAGTATAAATCGAATTAAAGTTACTGAAACTACAATTAGGAGAAATATAAAAACAGCTTCAAATAACTAGCTTCAAATTCTGTAAATTAAATGTATTCATTGATATAAAAGCCGGTACACAAACGGGTATATTTTGCAGGCAACACAAATTCCAAACGCAGCTTCCAGAAAGGAAAACAGACCGAGTACGAAAGTAAAAGCCAGGGCCGTAAAATGCATTCCGGTTACTGATGCAAACAAAATAACTGCGCTAAAAATTAGTCCGATACGAGCTGCAAAAATTTTTGGTCCGGCGTTAATAAGCAATTCTTCTACCGACATTAATTTTATAATATTTCGCGATGAAAAACCTACCGGGCTGAACCTGGAAAGATTTCCGCTGCGCATTAAAAAGTCAACCATTAGAAAGGCCAGTATATACCAGTGTCCGGTAAAACCGAATAGTAACAGAAGTAATACAGTGAAAGCCCCGTTTACCCGGGCTACCCGTTCGTTAATCCGTTTATCTGAAATGGGGCAAATTGCATACGTTTTCATTTTTGTAATCTTTTTTGTTAATAGTTGTTGTTTATTTTTTTAGTCGGATTCTCGGCTTAAACCTGACAATCTTCAATTGAATTATTTATTGTTTGGTGAGCCTTTTTGGGTGCTCAAAATCAAACTGTTCATTTTTAATCATTTCCAAAGTTTCATCTATGGTGGGACGGTCGCCCCAGAAAGTTCCGGGATAGACAAACCGGACGATTCCCTCCGGATCGATAATAACCGTTGTTGGCCGGTTAATGTATTCGGCATGAACCGCAAAAGCCATTGGATCGGCTCCAAATTGTGCGCCGTAAGCGCCTGCGCGATCGAGCAGGTGGGGCCACCAAATTTTTTTGGTGTAGGCTTCTTTATAAGATGCTTCAGCAAACCAGTATTCCGGTTCCAGCTCTTTGCCCACCATTACCCTCCCGCGATACATATCATGCATTTCGAGGGTAAAAACCTGCACACCTTCATTTTCGAATTCTTCTTTCATTTCAATCAAATCGTGAAACTCTCCGTGGCACACCGGGCACCAGTCGGCAAAAACCCAAATCAGCGCCACCCATTTTTTATTGTTGAATGAAGACAATTGCCATGTTTTTCCATCTGTATCTTCCAGATTGAAAACCGGAGCAACATCGCCGGTTTTTACGGTTTCAAAAGTCGATTCGTCGAGCGCCTGCCAGGCCTTCAGATTTTTTTGGGTGACACCCATTTGGTTTTCAATCTGGTAAATGGCCAGCTCGCACTGGTGGCGCACATCTTTCGAAGGATCTTCTTTGGCTGACTTTTTCAATAAACTTAACGACTGACGGGATTCCATCTGCCCAAGTGCGATAACCGCCTGCGAACGGACCACCGCAATGCTGTCGTTTTTAACTACTTCTTCCAGTTCGGTGATGGCATCGGTTGCCCTTAAAATGCCCAGCGCTTTGGCAGCAACCTGCCGCACGTAAAGCGACGGGTGAAACAACCCTTTTTTAATTTCGGCGGTTTGTTTTTTTCCTTCCCTGACCAAATCACGTACAGCTACGGTGCGAACTTCCCAATCGGTATTGTTTAAATCGGCAATGCCGTCTTTTTTTAATGTTTTGTCAACCGTCATCGAGTTTCCATCGTTCAGCGGATGAAAAGGATGCGCTGCAAGTTCATTGAAAATTTCTGCAATATTTTTCTTATTTTCTTCGGCCTTGCTTTCCACGGGTATAAAAAACTGGATTAGCAAAAGTAAAATTGCTGTTCGTCTCATTTATAAAATTTTAAAATGTCAAGACTTTGGCATCGCTCTTCAGGTAATCGGTTAAAGGTTTGCCCATTCCTTTCACCTCAAAGTCGAGGTTTTTCAGGTCTTCCACCACATCGTAAGCGCCGGCACAGGCAATACAGGCCTGAATTTCAACACCGTCCTTTTGCATGGCTTTCAGTTTTTTCTGGATTTTCAGGTTCTCGGCGGTCAGTTTTGCCGACGGCCCCCAGATAATTAAAGTAACTTCGCTGAACCACCCGGCAGTTTTTGCGGCGTGTGTGTACATCAATGCCACTCGTTCGGCAACATATGGATCATCGCTGGTCCACACTATTACGAGTTTGTCTGTGGTATTCGCAGGTTTTTCCTGTTGTGCCATAACTTTTGTTGTGCCAATGAATAGGATTGCAGTAAAAATGGTTAATAAGATGTTGGTTTTCATAATCATTTATTTTGTCCCGCTGATTTCGCTGATTTCCGCAGAATTTTTGTTTGAAGCGTAAATTATTATCTGCGTGTATCTGCGCGATCTGCGGGAAACTTCTTTATTTTTTCAATTCATTTAAAACGGCAAGCAGCATTCCGGCGCTCAACCGGGTTTTGAAATCCGGGTTGATGTATTCGAACTGAATATTTCCGGAAGTATCAACAATAAATACTGCCGGAACCGGAAGGAATCCTTTGTTTTGTCCATCCGATTTTTCAGACAACATTCCCGAATACTTTTCAGGAGCTTTGAATGCAATTCCAATTGCTTTGGTGAGTTCTCCGCCGGCATCGGAATAGAGGCTGTAGCCCAGGTTTTGCTTTTCATCTGTTTCATTCAGATTCTTAGGAGAATCGGGACTAACTGCAACAATCTGGTAGCCCAGTTTCAATACTTCGCTTTCTGCATCCCTGATTTCGGCCAGGTGCGCATTGCAATAAGGACACCAGCCGCCCCGATAAAACAACAATACAGTGGGTTTTTGCCCCAAAATGTCGTGCAACTGCTGATTACTGCCGTCAGTTGCTTTCAGGGCAACATCTGGAATTTTTTCACCAATCAATAGTGGTGAGATGTCTTCGGCCTTTTCAGGCAACTGGGCTGAAGCTGCAAAAGTTGCAAGCCCGGCAAATAAGAAAATCACTAATAATTTTTTCATTCTAATAATTTTAATCTATTAAAGCTTTTTGTATTTTCTTGCGCGCAAAAAATATTCTGCTTTTTACTGTTCCCATCGGCAATGCAAGCTCATCGGCAATTTCGTTGTATTTATACCCTTTCAAAAACAAATTGAATGGGATACGGTATGCTTTTGATAACGAATTGATGCATCTGTAAATATCATTAACATTTGCATAACTATCTGCCGATGGTGAAGGTCTTGTGTCTGCAAACTCCAAAAATGAGGTTTCTCCGCTAGTTGGATTTATATTTATCCCTTTTGAATCCCTTCTGTAATTATTTATAAAAGTATTCCTCATTATGGTGAAAACCCAACCTTTGAAATTTTTATCATGCCTGTATTTGGCCCGGTAAGAGATCGCTTTCAAAAATGTTTCCTGAATGAGGTCTTTTGCTTTTTCTCTGTTCGTGGTGAGTTTTAAAGCATAATAATATAATTCATCGTGCAATCCATGCAATTGAGTATTGAATTGGATTTGAGTCATGGCGCATTATTTTTAATTCATCATTCTTTTTTATTCCGTTTTTTCAGATGTTGCTTCCCATTTAAAATCTTTAATCTGTTCATCGATTGGAGTATGCGAAATGTGATTCACATAGTTGCTGATGATTTTTTGCCCGATTCCAACAACAAGTTCCAGTGCATTTTTGCGCGAGTAGCCGGCATTTAGAAACTCCTGAAGTTCTTCTTCCGAAGCCCAGCCGCGTTTTTCTACCATTGTATCGGTGAATTTTCTCAGTGCCTGCAACTTGGAATCATTAAGTGGCTTTCCCGTGCGAAGTGCTTCAATCATTTCATCCGATAGTTTAAACATTTTTGCCACCATGGAGTGGATAGTCATGCAATAGTGGCAACTGTTGTTGTAGCTTACAGTTAGCCAGACAATATTTTTCTCAGTCTGACTGAAGGAAGTTTCAGTAAAGAGCTGATTCATTTGTGTGTATGCTTTTAAAACTTCAGGCGATTCGGCCATGATTTTGTACAAATTCGGAATAAATCCGTTTTGTTTTTGTGCTTCCTCCAGAATTTCTTTCGCACCTTCAGGCGCTGTTTCCAGTGTGTGTAATTTAAATTGTGTCATAATTATTACTTTTATTTTTATCCAAGCATTCGCTTAGAAAATAGTTAAAAAAATTTATCTGATTTGTTTCAATGCTACTTCAATAAAGTCTTGTAAAAGGTGCTTCTCCATTGTTTTGCCTGCAACCGAAATCCCCTGCATTACACCGAGGAAAAAGCCGGCCTGTTTTTCAATATCTGTATTTGCAGGAATTTCACCTTTTTTGACGGCATTTTTCAATACCTTCAAAATCATATTGCGGATAAAATTGTAATAGAGATTCAGTTCGCTTGTAACATCAGGATCTTTGTAGCCCAGTTCGCCAGCAGTATTTACCACGAGGCAACCTTTTTTATCTTCCTTGCCTTCCGTTGAAGTGGCTGCACTGAGCAGAAATTTTTCAAGTTCGGCAAAACCTGCTCCTTCCTCTAATAAGGCCTGAAATCTGTTTTTGATGACAAACTCCCGGTATGCTCGCAAGGCGTTAATAAACAGGTTCTTTTTATTTTTAAACGATGCATAAATGGAGAACTGGTTAATGCCCATCTCTTTTTCGAGCAGCCGCACCGAAGTGGCTTCGTAACCATGCACCCAAAAGACATTCATGGCTTTTTCAAGCACCACATCAGCATCGTATGTTTTATTCCTCGGCATAATGAATCTAAATAATGAACAAAGCTAAGCAATTGCTTTGAAATGTCCAAATTATTTTTCTAACTTGCAAAAAAAAATCAATGATTGTCAACTTAATCCAAAACTCTGCATTACTAATTTCGCTTTCGGTATTGTATGGGTTAATCAAATGGTACAAACCTCAAAATGAAATTCTTTATCAGGTATCACAGGGAATCTGGTTTGGCGCTGTGGCCATTGCTGCCATGATGATGCCCTATGCGTATTCACCGGGTGTGATTTACGATGGGCGTTCGGTTGTACTCACGCTGGCCGGTTTGTTTGGAGGCGGATACACAGCTCTTATTTCGGTTTTAATGGCTGGCGCTTACAGGATTTACCTGGGAGGTTCCGGCATCTGGGCCGGACTGGCAACCATTCTTTTTAGCAGTTTAACCGGATTGTTTTTTCGCTGGCTTTTCAAGAGCAAACTGGAAAATATACAATTCATTCGTTTTATTTTAATCGGGGTAGTTGCACATCTCGTTATGCTGGCATCTCAGTTGCTGCTTCCCGGAAATGAAAGGTACGAAGTAATTTCGCTTATTTGGCTGCCTGTATTATTAGTACTTCCCATAACTTTTGCCGTTATCGCCAAACTTTTTCAACTCATTGTGCGGTATGTTAAAAACGAACAAAAAATACGGGAAGCAGAAACGCTTTACCGGACTACCCTGTTAAGCATTGGCGATGCCGTAATATGTACCGATAAAAAAGGGAATATCAGCCAGATGAATGCCGTTGCAGAACAACTTACCGGCTGGGAATTTGCTGCGGCAAAAGAGAAAAAGCTGGACCAGATTTTTAGCATAATTAATGAAGAAACCCGGGAAAAAGTGGAGAGCCCTTTTGTAAAAGTGCTTGAAAGTGGTTTAATCGTTGGACTGGCAAATCACACGCTGTTAATTTCGAAAGATGGGCGGGAAATTCCGATTGCCGACAGTGGCGCACCTATAAAAAATGAAAAGGGTGAAATTACGGGTGTTGTGCTGGTTTTTCGCGATCAAACTGAAGAAAGAGAGTATCAGAAAAGAATTGCCCGGAGCGAGGCGCAATACCGCGAACTAATTGAATCGACCCATGCCATTGCCTGGGAATACGATATCCTCATGGATAAATGGGTGTATGTGGCCCCGCAGGTAACCGAAAAACTGGGATGGTTGCCCGAGGAATGGACCAACCTCAATTTCTGGAAAAACAACCTGCATCCTGACGATCGGGAACCTGCTACCAATTATTGTTTTGCATGTGCTGCCAAAGGCGAGCAACATACGCTGGAATACCGGTTTAAAAAGAAAGACGGCGATTACGTTTGGTTACGCGATGTGGTAGCGGTTGAAATGAAGGAAAACAAGCCTGTGAAAATCCGGGGTGTGATGTTTGATATTACCGAAAGAAAAAATGCTGAAATCGGATTACAGGAAAAAAACAGTTTTATTCAAACGGTACTCGATAATCTTCCCATCGGAATTGCACTTAATAAAATTGATGAAGGAACGGCCTTTTATATGAACCGGCGGTTTGAAGAAATTTATGGGTGGAAAGCATCGGAGATAAAAGATATTCCTTCGTTTTTTGAAAAAGTTTATCCTGACCAGGAATACAGAAGCAAAGTAGTGCAGATGATTATGGAAGGTATTGAATCGGGCGACCCGCAGAAAATGCACTGGGAAGATATTCAAATCAGCCGAAGTGATGGTTCAAAAGGTTTTGTAAATGCGGTAAACATTCCCCTGACTGAACAAAACACCATGGTATCCACAGTAATGGATATTACTTCACGCACCCTGGCCGAGAAAGAATTGAAAGAGAGCGAAGAACGTTTCCGGAAAGCGGTTCTCCTGGCTCCAATTCCGATAATGGTGCACGACGAGGACGGGAATGTTATAAACCTGAGCGAGGGATGGACTCATTTTTCGGGTTATTTCATTGATGAAATTCCGACCCTGAAAGAATGGACCCAAATGGCTTACGGTAAGAAAGCCGAAGAAGTGGAAAATTATGTTGCCGGGATGTTTGATGAAGAAAAAACCATTTTAAGCGGCGAGTTTGAAATAACGGCTAAATCGGGCGAAAAAAGGGTTTGGAACTTCTATACAACACCGCTCGGAAAACTGAGCAGCGGGAAAAGAATAATGCTTAGCATGGCACCCGACATCACTCAGCGCAAAAGGGTACAAAATGAACTGATAACTGCAAAAGAAAAAGCTGAAGAGAGCGAACGGCTGAAAACAGCTTTCCTGGCTAATATGAGCCACGAAATACGTACCCCGCTAAACGGAATCCTCGGTTTTACGAACCTTTTAACCGATGACGGGGAATTGCCGCAAACCAAGAAACAGGAATTTGCAACCATAATTAACAAAAGCGCCGAGGGATTATTGAAAATCATCAACGACATCCTCGATATTTCGAGGCTCGAAACCGGGAAAACCGGTATTGAGCAAAAACCGTTTGATGCATCAAAAACACTCTCTACCATCCATTCGATTTTTCAAAAAAAGATGGCTGACACAGGAAAAAAAGATGTTGAATTAATTGTGAAAAAACCGGAAACACCGCTTGTTTTAAATACCGACGAAAACCGGCTGATGCAAATTTTTTCCAATTTGCTCGACAATGCTTTGCGTTTCACATCTGAAGGTTCGGTTACTTTTGGTATATCGCAAGTAATTGAAGGGAAAGCAGAATTTTTTGTTGCTGATACCGGTACCGGAATTCCCAAAGAAAAACACGGAAAAATATTCGACCGCTTTAGCCAGGCCGATGATAGCTCGACCCGTAGTTATGGCGGAACGGGCCTGGGACTGTCAATCGTGAAAAAGCTACTGGAATTAATGGACACTGAAATTACCGTGGAATCGGAACCCGGAAAAGGCTCCGTTTTTCGTTTTCGGCTACCCGTATTTTCAATGAGAGAAAGTGATGAAAAAGTAAGCAATGAGAACCCGGAAAAGCCAGAAGAAACAATGAATACCAAAATTCTGGTAGTGGAAGACGATTCGGTGAGCCGGCTTTATTTTAACCAGATACTGAAAAATCACACGTCGGAACTGCTGTTTGCCGAAACCGGAAAAGAAGCTTTGCAGCTTTTTGAAACCCAAAAACCCGATGTTATTTTAATGGACATCGGGCTACCAGATATAAACGGACTCGACGTCGTGTGCAAAATCAGGGAAACAAACCAAAAGGTTGTCATTATTGCACAAACTGCCTATGCCATGATCGACGACAGGCAAAAAGCGCTGGAAGCGGGGTGTAACGATTATATTGCCAAACCCATAAAAACCGATGAACTTATGGAAAAAATAGTAAAAATCAGCAAGATAAAATAATGGACGAATTGAAGATTCTTATTGTTGAAGATTTGCCAGCCGATGCAGAAATTGCCAAACGATCGCTGAAGAAAGAAAAAATCAGATTCATTAGTCAGGTTGTCGATACAGCCGAAGATTTTAAAAAAGCGCTGGCGGAATTCAAGCCCAATTTGATTATTTCGGATTATTCCATGCCCGTGTTCGACGGCATGAGCGCGCTAAAAATCGCCCGTTCGCAACCGCATTACATTCCTTTTATTCTGCTAACCGGCTCGGTGAATGAAGAAATCGCCGTAGCCTGTATGAAAGCCGGCGCCGATGATTACGTGCTGAAAGAAAAAGTGAGAAGACTGCCGTTTGCCGTTAACGAAGCGCTGCAAAAAGTAGAAGCCCAAAAAGAAGCTGAAGAAAAATTGCGGCGGCACGAAGAAAAACTTCAAAGTATTTTTCGGGTGGCGCCTACCGGAATCGGCCTTACAAAAAGCAGAATTCTGCTTGAAGTCAATCCGAAAATTTGTGAAATAACCGGCTATCAAACGCAGGAACTTATTGGCAAAAGCGCCCGTATTTTATATCCTTCTCAAAAAGAGTTTGAGTTGGTTGGAAAAGAAAAGTACGCACAGATTGCCAAACAAGGATCGGGAATGGTTGAAACACGCTGGCAAAAAAAGGACGGAACAATCCTCGATATTCTTTTGGCTTCAACGGCAATCGATGCAAGCGACCTTTCCAAAGGAGTGATATTCACTGCCCTCGATTTCACCGAACGGAAAAAGGCAGAAACATCCTTGCGCGATAAGGAGGCTTTACTTGCTGCTATTTATCGCAACGCACCCCTGGTAATGCTGGTGTTGGATTCCGAAAGGCGCATTCAGCAGGTGAATGGTTTTGCGACGCAATTTGTCGGACGAAGCGTGGAAGAGATGCTCGGGTTGCGGGGCGGAGATGCTTTACGATGTATGCATGCCTTGGACGATCCTCAAGGGTGCGGATTCGGAGAATTCTGTCAGAATTGCGTCATTCGCAATACTGTGCTCAACACACTGGAAACAGGAGAAACGCACTTGCAGGTTGAAGCGCCATTCTATTTTCAAAAGAATGAAAATGAAATTCAGAAAATGACATTTCTGGCATCCACTACAGCTATCACAGTCAAAGATAAACAAATGGTGCTGGTTACGTTACAGGATATCACTGATCGCAAACTGGCCGAAGATGCGCTGCGTGAAAGCGAAACCAAATACCGGCTGCTGGCAGAAACTGCTTTCGATCTAATAAATTTCACATCCGTTCAAGAAATTTATGAATACACCTCCCGAAAACTTTTTGAGCTGATGGAAAATGAAGGTATCGTTGCTCTGGTGGAGTATGGTACCGATTCCAATCGCTGGAAAATGAAACATATAGAAGGAATTCATGATAAGTTAGACGCGTTGGTAAAGATTACAGGATTTAATGTCAAAAAACTGGAAGGCGAAATCAGTACAAAATATTATAATAAATTAATCAGCGGAAAACTGGTGGAAGTTGAGTGGGATTTTCCGGAATTCTTCAACAATAAGGTTTCCGGTAAAATTGGAAAAGCAGTCAGGAAATTGTTATCAATCGATAAAATTTATTGCATCCTGATTCAGGAGAGCGAGAAGGTTTTTGGCAACATCACCCTGGTAACAAAAAAGAATGCCAAACCGCTGAATGTTGAACTCATCGAAGCGTTTGTGCTCCAGGTTGTAAATTTTATTAAAAAGCTGAAAGCCGAAGAAGCGCTCTTAGAAAGCGAAGCCAAATACCGGCTGCTGGCCGAAAACTCGGGCGATGTGATTTTTACATTCGATTTCGATTTGAATTACACCTATATCAGTCCGGCCATTTATGCCCTGCGCGGTTACCGGCCGGAAGAGGTAATAAACCGGAATCTTTTGGAAACGTTAACTCCTGCATCCGGCAAAAAAGTAAAACAGCTTTTTGAAAAATACATTCCCCTCATCAAAAGTGGAAATGCTTCTGCCAAACCGTTAATAGTAGAACTGGAAGTTTTGAAAAAAGACGGCACTGCAATCTGGGTCGAGGTAAAACTTTCTGTATTAACCGATTCCGAAGGCAAACCCAAAGGCATACTTGGCGTTTCGCGCGATATTTCAGAACGAAAAGCTGCACAAAGCGAACTTCGAAAACTTTCGGGTGCGATAACCCAAAGTCCCGATTCCATTGTTATTACAGATAAGGATGGGAATATTGAGTATGTAAACCCAAAATTTACACAAATAACCGGTTATAAAAAGGAAGATGTGCTGGGTGAAAATCCCCGGATTTTAAATTCAGGAGAACATCCAAAATCCTATTATAAAGAGCTTTGGGATACGATTCTTTCAGGCAACGACTGGCACGGCGAATTCCTGAACAAAAAGAAAAATGGCGAGCTGTATTGGGAAAGCGCCAGCATTTCGTCATTGATGAACAACGAAGGTGAAATTACCCATTTTGTGGGGGTAAAAGAAGACATAACCGAACGGAAAAAAATGGAGCAGGTACAGAAAATTCTGTTTACTATTTCGGTAGCGGTTGTAACCTCACGAAACCTCGATGATTTTTTCAATTTAATTTATTCGGAATTAACCAAAGTAATTAACACAAAAAATTTATTTATTGCCTTATACAATGAGTTGGAAGAATCGTTCTCAACCTTGTTTATGATCGATTCGGTGGACGAAAATGTGGATGGTTTTCCTGCAAAAAATACCTTGTCGGGGTATGTTCTCAGAAAAAGAGAACCACAGATTATCGACCAAACTCTGCATGATGAGTTAATTGAAAGCAGTGAGGTTGAATTGGTGGGTCCGCCGTCGGAAGTTTGGATTGGAGTCCCGGTTTTTGATAATGAAAAGGCCATTGGAATAATGGTAATCCAAAATTACGAAGGAGAAAAAACTCTTTCTCGTGAAGACCTGAAGATAATGGAAGCTATAGCCCCGTCCATTGGTTTAGCCATTGAACGAAAAAGGTTTGTGGAAGATTTGAAAACGGAGAAGCAAAGAGCCCAGGCCGCCGACCGCCTCAAATCAGCTTTTCTGAATAATATTTCGCACGAAGTACGTACGCCGCTGAATGGGATTCTGGGTTTTAGTGAAATGCTTGCACAACCCGGAATAAACGAAAATGATAAAGCGTCTTTCCTGAAAATTTTAAGAATAAGCAGCAGGCGATTAACCAATACCATCACCGATTTCATGGACATCTCTCTGATTGTGTCGAAGAATGTGGTGGTAAACAAAACCCTTTTCAGCCTTCATGAAGTTCTGCAAACGCTGTATGAACAATACAATGCCGAGGCAACTGAAAAAGGATTGGAACTTCGGTTGGAAACTGGCAATTCGAAAATTTCAAAAATTGAAACCGATCCGGAATTGCTGAAAAAGATACTGTCGCATTTGTTGGATAATGCCATCAAGTTTACAAAAGATGGAGAGATTCATTTCGGTTATCAATTGAAAAACAAGCAGGTTGAATTTTATATTCAGGATAATGGAACCGGCATTGAACAGGAAAAAATGGATGCGATTTTCGATTTTTTCACACAGGGCGATATTGGATTGACACGAGGTTACGAAGGTAGCGGACTTGGCCTTTCCATTTCAAAAGGATTGGTGGAATTGCTTGGCGGAGAAATTTCGCTGCAGTCGGAAAAAGGAAAAGGAACTACAGTAAGCTTTACCCTGCCGTGGGCGCCGGAGGAAACGGAAGAGGAAACTCCCGGAAATTCGAAACAACCTGCCGCCGGCACCTTAGTACTGATTGCCGAAGATGATTCTATGAATCGATTGTATCTGGAAACTGTATTGAAAAGTAAGGGGATTCATTATATTTCTGTTGAAAACGGGCAGCAGGCAGTTGAAAAGTGCCGTGAAAATCCGGAAATTGGTCTTGTATTAATGGATTTAAAAATGCCGGTGATGGACGGCTATGAAGCCACCCGTAAAATCAAATCATTTAAACCGGAACTGCCGGTTATTGCAATTACGGCCCAAGCTATGCAGGGCGATAAGGAAAAAGCGCTGGAAGCAGGGTGCGACGATTATATTGCAAAACCGTATCATAAAGAAAACTTACTTGTAAAGGTTAATCAGAATCTTTCGTAAAAATAGCGGGTGGGTTTAGGGCAAGTTACAAAACAAGGGGTTGTAACCCCTTGTTTAAAAACGGATGGCGTATCAATTTTTGGGGAGTGTAAAACTGATGCAGGTTCCTTCATTTACCTTGCTTTTTATCCGGATTTCACCCTTTTGCAATTCAATAAATTCTTTGCAAAGAATGAGGCCCAGGCCTGTGCCTTTTTCATTTTTTGTGCCGGGGGTCGATACATTTTTATCAATGCTGAAAACTTCGTTGATTGTTTTGCTGTCCATCCCAATTCCGGTATCAGTTACAGAAAAAGTCACTTTCCCATCTGCTTCCGTTTCGGATGCCACCGTAATTTTTCCACCCTCCCGGGTAAATTTGAGTGCATTTGATATCAAGTTTCTTAAAATTGTATTGAACATCATCCGGTCGGCGAAAACCGCGTGGTTTTCATTCACCTCATTAATCAGGGTTATTTGTTTCTGGTTTGCAGTGGCTTCGAGATAACCCAATACCTCATTAACAACTTCCTGCGGATTAATTTTTTCGGAATTAACTTCCCGGGCATTTCGCTGAAGCCGTGACCATTCGAGCAGGTTTTCGACCAATGCATATACATTTTCTGCGTTTTTCAGCAAAGCCGGAAGCAATTTCTTTGTTTCTTCTTTAGTTAGTTCAGTGCCTTCATCATTCATAAGTTCCAGCATTCCCAAAAGTCCGCTAAACGGACTTTTCAGATCGTGTGCAATAATGGAGAAAAATTTATCCTTTTCGTTCATCAACTTTTTCAGCGCCCGATTTTTTTCCTGCAAATCCTTTTTTTGCGCTTTTATCTGGCTTTTTGCATGGGCCAAACTAAGGTGATTGTTTATCCTTACTTTTACTTCAGTTGCATTGAAAGGTTTGGTGATGTAATCAACCGCGCCATAATTGAATCCTTTAACAAGATCGCTGATTTCTGTTTTTGCGGTTAAAAATATCACCGGTATTTCTTTCGTGCCCTCGTTTGCTTTTAATTTTTCACATACTTCAAACCCATTCATTCCGGGCATCATAATATCAAGTAAAATGAGTTGGGGTGTAACTTTATTTAAAATTTTTAAAGCATTCTCCCCGCTATTGGCAACACTTATGGAGTATTTATCGCCCAGCACACTCGAAATTACTTTCAGGTTATTGGGCTGGTCGTCAACAATAAGAATTAAGTCTTTGTTTTTCATAATCATTCCCCTATCTTTTTCAGTTCAGCCAACCTTTTTATAATTTTATCAAAATCAAAATCTGCAATGTTTTCTTTCAATTCTCCCGCTTTTTCCAAAAGGAAAGGCAATTTTCTTTTTTCAGCAAATTCAGAAATCTTTTGTGTAAAATCTTCTAACTCTTCTATTATCATCCCGCCTTCTAATTCATCAATTCTGTCGAAGTATAAATCGCGATACTCTTTTTTTGTTTTGGCATCGATTTCAACCGGTGCATTTTTGTTGTTGTCCGAATCCGAAGCAACATTTTCAACAGATTCTTCTTTATAAGGCAAATGCCGGATTAATTCGTTTACCAGCGATTTTTTTTGTATCGGCTTACGTAAGTAGCCATCAAATAGTTGGTTGATTTTTTCTGTTTCGGTTTTCATTGTGGAGGCGGTAAGTGCAATAACGGGAATGGATTTTTGCGTTTTGTCTTTTTTAATTATTTGGGTTGCTTCGTAACCGTTCATTCCCGGCATTCTGATGTCCATCAGTATTAAATCGGGTGAATATTCCCCGACCGCTTCCAACGCTTTTTTGCCATCTTCGGCTTCATAAAAAGTAAAGTTGTAACCCTCGAGTAAAGACGGAACGAGATCGCGGTTGTAGGGCACATCGTCCACCACCATTATTTTTGCAGGTTCAAATTCAATATTATTTACATCCCAAGAGTAAATATCCTGTTGCTCAATAAATTCATCGGAATATTTTACATCGGAAAAAGCGATGGTAAATTTACTACCTTCGCCCGGCTTGCTTTCCAGGCCAATTTTGCCGTTCATCAATTCACACAGTTTTTTGCTGATGGCAAGACCAAGGCCTGTGCCTTCGTAATTCCTCGATTCCTGGCCCGACTGCTGACTAAAAGAATCAAAAATACGCTTCTGATCCTCTTCTGCTATTCCAATTCCTGAGTCTGAAATGGCAATCTCAAAATCGATAAAACAATCTTTTTTGGTTACTATTTTAATTTCTGTTTTTACAAATCCGGCGGAAGTAAATTTTACCGCATTGCCAATAATATTCAACAAAATCTGACGCAGGCGCACCTCGTCAAAAGTGATATTTAATGGAAAATCTTCGTCCACAGAAGTTATCAATTCCAGGTTCTTTTCCTGAATCTTTTGCGTAAAAATCTGTTCCATCTCATATAACACAACGCGCATATCCATCGGTTCGGGCGATACTTCCATTCTTCCGGCTTCAATTTTCGATAAATCCAGAATATCGTTAATTAACGAAAGAAGCGTTTTTCCGCTGTTTAAAATCGTTTTTAAATAGCCCCTGTTTTTTTCATCGTGCGTAGTATTCAGCATCACTTCGCTAAACCCGAGGATCGAATTCATGGGGGTGCGAATTTCGTGGCTCATATTTGCCAGAAATTCCGATTTGGCTTTGTTGGCCGCTTCTGCATCTAAACGTGCAATATCCAGTTCTTTTTCCGCTTCCTTTTGTTTGCTGATGTCCACAAAACTCTCGAGCAGGTATTCTTCGCCATCAATATTTGTGATAACGGCATTTTTAATAACCGGAATAATTTTCCCTGAAATATGTTTAACAGACCGTTCGGCATTATCCAAACTTTTACCTTTATCAAAAACAACACAACCGCCTGTTTCATTCGGGCAAATATGTTTATTGCATTTGTAGCCAACAATATCCTCTTTTTTTATGCCCAGCATTTTTTCAACGGCAGGATTTATGTCTTCCACCACCCTGTCTTTTTTTCGTACAAGTATAATTCCTGCCTGTACCGAATTCATGATAACTTTAACCCGCGAAAAAGCATCTTGTAATTTATGCTCTGCTTCTTTCCGCCCGGTAATATCAGTATGAGAACCAGCCATCCGGTAGGGTTTCCCGTTTTTGTCGCGCAAGGCTTCCCCCCGTGCATTGATCCAGCGGATGCTGCCATTTTTATGACGCATCCGGAATTCAATATCGTAATCTGCCAGTTCGCCCTGAAGGTAAGAACCGACATAATTTTTTACTTTGGAGCGATCTTCCGGGAGAATAAGATTTTCAAACGTGCTGAATTCATTTGAAAGCTCATCTTCTTTATAGCCAAGTTGATCCTTCCACTTTGCCGATAAAAACAGCTCGTTGGTTTTCAGGTTCCAATCCCATATTCCATCGTTGGAGCCATTCACAGCCAGTTCAAATTGTTCTTTTTGCAGTTTTAGCTCTTCCTCCCACTGTTTTGTTTCGGTTACATCTCTGATAAAGCCGTGCCAAAGCACCGATCCATCAGGCAATTTTTCGGGTTTGGAAAATCCTCTGAGCCACCTGGCGTCTTTTTGTGGCAAAACCACCCTGTAGTTTGCTTCCCAAATTGTCAGCTTCTCAAACGATTCTTTTATGGAGCGGATAACTTCCGGAAGGTCATCTTTGTGGATTACCTTAAAAACCTTACTTGCATCGTCTTTCACCTCCTCAGGTTTTACACCAAAAATAGTTTCAATGCTTTTACTGGCATACGGCATGCTTGAATGTCCGCTGGGGTAATACCGGAACTGATAAACCAACCCTGGAATGTTTTCGGTTAGTTTTTCAACAAGTTGTTTCCTTTCTAACAACGCTTTCTCTGTCTCCTTTCGCTCTGTAATATCCCGGATGCTTGCAAGCGCCCAAAAGCTTTCATTCATTTTCATTGAGGACAGTGCAATTTCTATCGGAAATTCTTCGCCGTTTGCCCGTAATGCGCTAAGTTCAACTACTTTTCCTATTGCATTGCCTTGGCCGGTTTCTAAAAATTCTTTCCAGCCTATCTGTTGTTGCTTCAGGTATTTGCGCGGCATTATCAAATCGTGTACCTTTTTGTCTTTTATTTCTTCCTGTGTGTAACCAAACATTTTTTCAGCCGCAGGGTTCCAGAACTCAACTTCATCGTTACTGTTTATCATTATCACCGCATCAAGCGCCGAATTTCCTATTTTCCTGAATTTGTTTTCGCTCTCCATTAACCGGCGTTCGGTTTCTTTACGGTCTGTAATATCTGTTGAAATTCCGAAAGTTCCTGTAATCTGGCCGTCTTTATCTTTTAGGGGCATTTTGGTGGATGAAACCCAGGTTACCGTTCCGTCGGGCCAGGTTTCTTTTTCTTCTTTACCCACAACAGGGTTGCCCGACTGAATTATTTTTTGTTCATCTTCATACGCAGGCTGAGCATGACTCGCTGTAAAAAAATCAAAATCTGTTTTGCCAATTGCGTCTTCAGGTTTTTTCAACCCGAATAATTTCGACATGCTCTTGTTGATACGAATAAATTCGCTTTTCCGGTTTTTAAAATAAATATGCTCGGGCAAATTGTTCATGAGGGTATTCAAAAGAAATTGCTCATGTCGCAAGGCTTCTTCGGCAGCGCTTCGTTTCTTTTCCAGCTCCAGCGAATGCAGGGCAAAACTTAAATCATCGGCTACTTCCAGAAACAACTCCTGCTCCTCCTTTTCACTTACAAATTTTTTGGGCGCTGAAGCGGAAAAAATTCCAAACACATGGTTTTCATAAATCAGGGGAGTGGAAAAGGAGCCTCTGTCGGTGTATTTTTGCGAAAGCGGGCAATCAAGGCAGTCCTTTTCGGGTCGGGCGGTAACTACCACTTTTTTTTGGTGGAACGATTTAGAGCAACACCCGCACAATTCTCCTTTTTTAAGTTTTTCTGTGAGATTTTTAAACTCGTTGCCAACGCCTGCCTCGGCAAAAGTGTGAAACTTTCCGTTTTCAGCAGACAGTGCAGCCCATGCAGTTAAATAACCCCGTTTCTCAACTAAAATGGCGCAGACTTTTTTGATTAAAGCGCCTTCCTTTTTTTCTTTTACAACCAACTGGCTTATCGCCCGTTTAGCGCTAATCAGATTTTTCAGGTGCGTAACTTGATTTTCCGGCATAGGTAAATTTGTATGATGAACTCAAGTGTTGAAATGTCATCATTTTTTTTGAAACCAACAAATCTGTTTTGCTCATATTGAACTTGATTTTTAATGCTTAAAATGTTTTTTTGAATAAAATTGGGGTTTATGATTTTATTTCAGTTTTCAGTTTTTTTAAAAGCCTGGCCATTTTACATCTTGAATATTATTCTTTTTTATTGTTTCTTGTTTTTCAATGATTTTCTTAATTTTAAAGAACCTTAGCAGGTGATTTCAACCTGGCCTGGTAAAAACTGTTTCGATATGGAAAATCACTCCGCCATAACCGATTTAATCGATTTTGAAAAAGTAAACACCTTACTTGAAGGGTTCAACAAAACCACCGGGTTCGTTACGGCTATTTTAGACCTGGAAGGAAATGTCTTGTCGAAATCGGGTTGGCGGCAGATTTGCACCCAATTTCACCGGGTACATCCCGAAACTTCCCAAAGATGCACTATTAGCGATACGGAATTGGCCAATAAAATGGGTACGGGCGAAAAATATCATTTCTATAAATGTTTAAATGGCCTGGTTGATGTGGCGGTACCCATTGTAATTAAAGGCGAACACATTGCCAATTTGTTTTCGGGTCAGTTCTTTTTTGAAGAACCCGATGTAACTTTTTTTAAAAAACAGGCAGAGAAGTATGGGTTTGATGAAAAGCATTACCTGAAAGTATTGGCAGAAACACCCGTTGTTTCAAAAGAGAAAATTCTGGCAGCAATGGATTTTTTGCTCGATATGACCCAACTGATTAGTGATATGACTTATCAGAAAATGGAGCAGATGGAGTTGAATGAAGCCATCCGAAAAAGCGAAGAACGTTTTAGGGTTATTTTTGAAAACAGCCTCGCCGTGATGCTGCTCATCGAACCTGAAACGCACCGGATTGTGGCCGCCAACAAAGCTGCCGAAAAATTTTATGGCTGGAAACGCAGCGAGATCGAAACGATGCGTATTGATGAAATCAACACCCTTACTCCCGCTGAAATAAAAACTGAAATGGAAAAAGCCCGCAAAAGCGAGCGTATCTATTTCCAATTTAAACACCGGCTGGCCAATGACGAAGTGCGCGATGTGGAAATTTACAGCAGCAAAGTAGAAATTGACGGGAAGGATTACCTGCACTCCATTATTCATGATATTTCGGAACAGAAACAGGCAGAAAAAGAGCTTCGTCAAAGCGAAGAACGGTTTAAAGCCTTGCACAATGCTTCGTTTGGTGGCATAATTATTCATGACAAAGGCATTCTGGTTGATTTTAATCAAGGCTTATCTGAACTTACCGGATATACCCAGCAAGAATTAACAGGAATGAATGTTTTGGATTTAATTGCAAAAAGCAGTTGCGAATTTGTAAACGAAAAAATGATGACGGGTTACGAAAAACCCAACGAAGCGGTATGTTTGCATAAATCCGGCAAAGAGTTCCCTGTACGAATTGAAGCCCGAAATGTTCCCTATAAAGGAAAAACAGTCAGGGTGGCTGAGTTTAGAGATGTTTCGGAACAGAAAAAAGCGGTTGAAGAGCAAACTAAAAGTTTAAACCTTTTAAATAACCTCGCAAAACAGGTACCTGGAGTTGTATATCAATACCGTCTTTACTCCGACGGCAGTTCTGCTTTTCCTTATGCCAGCCCGGGAATGTGGGATATTTACGAAGTAACACCCGAAGAAGTCAGGGAAGATGCATCACCGGTTTTTACCCGCATTCACCCCGACGATTACGATTACATCGTTGAAACAATTACCGAATCAGCCCAACATCAAACAAATTACGAAAGTGAATTCCGGGTAATTCTTCCAAAACAAGGGTTGCGGTGGCGTTACTGCAACGCCAAACCCGAACTGCTGGACGACGGAAGCACCCTTTGGCACGGAATAATTACCGACATAAGCGAACGAAAGCAAGCCGAAGAAGCCCTTCGCAAAAGCGAAGAACGTTTTAAGGTTGCACAGGATTTTTCTCCTGACGGGTTCACCATTCTAAATCCGTTGCGAAACGAGAAAAATGAAATTGTTGACTTTACCTGGGTTTACGAAAATCAGACCATCGCACGTATTAACGGTACTAATCCCGAAGAGGTGAAGGGCAAACGACTGCTCGGCCTTTTTCCAGCTCATAAAGGTACATCTGTATTTGAGGCTTATATCGAAGTGGCAAATTCAGAAAATCCAAAAATACTGGAAGAAGTATATGTGGGAGAGGTTGTTTCGGTACCGACATGGCTCCGGCTTGTTGTTGTGCCCATGGAAGAAGATATCGCCATACTGGCGCAGGACATAACGGAACGCAAAAAAAACGAAGAAAAAATTAAACAAAATGAAGCCCGGCTGCAAAGCCTGGTGAATGTTTTTCAGCATCAAACCGAAGGCATACAGGAATTCCTCGATTATGCACTAAACGAAGCCATTAAACTAACGGGAAGCAAAATTGGCTACCTCTATTTTTACAGCGAAGAAAAGAAAGAATTCACACTGAATACCTGGTCCGACGGAGTAATGGATATTTGTTCGGTAACTGAGCAACAAACCGTTTATCAATTGGAAAAAACAGGCATTTGGGGTGAAGCAGTGCGCCAGCGGAAGGAAATAGTTGTAAACGATTTTCAGGCGCCGAATCCGCTCAGGAAAGGCCTACCTGAAGGTCATGCCCCGCTTTTCAGGTACATGACCATTCCGGTTTTTAGCGATAATAAGATTGTAGCCGTCCTCGGTTTGGCCAATAAAGAAAACGATTACGAAAAAGTTGATGTACTGCAGGTGCAACTGCTCATGGATACGCTTTGGAAAGAGGTGGAAAGAAAAAGAGGAGAAAAATTGTTGAAAGAAAGCGAAGAACGTAAACGCAGTTATTTCGAGCAGGCTCCTTATGGAATTTTCTTAGCCAGCAATGAAGGGAAATACGTGGAAGTAAACCCCGCTGCATGCGAACTCACCGGATATGCGGAAAAGGAATTGCTTCAAAAGCGTATTCCTGATATTTTGTTTGCTGAAGATGTTGAAAAAGGATTAAAGCATTTTGAAGAAATTCAGAAATCAGGAAATGCTTACGGAGAATTCCGTTATTATACAAAAGCCGGCATTGTACGCTGGTGGTCGGTTGCGGCAACCAAACTATCCAATAATTTACTGCTTGGATTTTGTGAGGACATCACCGAGCGCAAACAGGCCGAACAAGCGCTTTCTCATTCCCATGGTTTGATGAAATATATTATTGAGCACAATCAATCCGCAGTGGCTGTTCACGATAAAGATTTGAATTATATATTTGTCAGTCAACGCTATTTGAAAGATTACAGGGTGAAGGAAAAGGATGTAATTGGCAAACATCACTATGAAGTATTTCCCGATATTCCTGAAAAATGGCGGAAAGTGCATCAAAAAGCCCTGAAAGGAATTGTTTCGCGAGCCGATGAAGATAAGTTTTACAGGGAAGACGGCACGCTCGACTGGACCCGCTGGGAGTGCCGTCCCTGGTACGAGGCAGACGGCTCCATTGGCGGAATAATTGTTTACACCGAGGTGATTAACGAGCAAAAACGAAAAGAGGAAGAAATCAGAAAATTAAACCAGCGGCTGGAAATCCTTATTGAGTCTATACAACAATTGTCGGCGGTACAATCACTCGATAATGTTCAGGAAATTGTGGCTAAATCGGCCCGGAAACTCATTGGCGCCGATGGGGCTACGCTGGTTTTCAGGGAAAACAACCACTGTTTTTATGTGAACGAAGATGCCATTCAACCCCTTTGGAAAGGGAAAAAGTTTCCGATGACTTCCTGTATCAGCGGCTGGGTAATGGAGAACAAAAAGCCAGTAGTTATTGAAGATGTGTTTAGCGATGAGCGCATTCCGAAAGACGTTTACAGTCCCACTTTTGTAAAAAGCCTTGCCATGGTTCCGGTAATAATCAATGAACCCATTGGTGCTATTGGCAACTACTGGAAAGAAACCTACACGCCCACCGAAACCGAAATGCAGTTACTGAAAACTTTGGCCGATTCCGCTGCCCGTTCCATCGAAAACATTAATCTTTATGCCGAACTGGAAGAACGGGTAAAAAAACGCACGGAGCAGTTGCAGGCAGTAAACAAAGAGCTGGAAACATTTACCTACTCGGTTTCGCACGATTTGAAAGCTCCGTTGCGGGGAATTGACGGGTACAGCAAATTGCTGCTTGATGAATATGGTGGTAGTCTAAATGAAGAAGCGGCCCATTTTATCAAAACCATTCGCAGTTCCACCCTGCAAATGAACCAACTCATTGACGATTTGCTCAGTTATTCGCGGTTAGAGCGCAGCCAGATTAAACAGGAAGAAATTGATATTAAGCCTTTTGTTGAATACTTACTGGCAGGTTATACCGGCGAGTTTCAAAAAACCGGGGCGACAATAAAAACCGAGCTACCCGAAAAGCAGGTCATCGCCGACTCTACCGGACTTTCCATTGCCTTGCGTAATTTTATCGAGAATGCGTTAAAATTCTCGACAGTGAAAACAAAACCGGTTATCGAAATCGGGTTTGAAGAAAAATCCGGTTCCTGGATTCTGTTTGTGAAAGACAACGGAGTTGGTTTTGATATGAAATATCACGATCGCATTTTTGATATCTTCCAGCGTTTGCACCGGACCGAAGATTTTCAGGGCACCGGAATCGGTCTGGCTATGGTAACCAAAGCGCTGCAGCGAATGGGCGGAAAAACATGGGCCGAAAGCGCACCCGGAAAGGGATCAACTTTTTTTATTGAAATTCCAAAAAATACTTAAAATAAGGTTTGCTGAAAAACAATATTAACAATTGATTGTCAATAAATTACATACAAAAAAGTCACGCAATTTAGCTTCAAAGTGCAAACAAAATATTAACTTCAAGGGAAAAAGTTTGCACATCATGGTTAAATATCAATCTGTCCGGCAGTTAAAAATCG
>NZ_FQZE01000033.1 GCF_900141875.1 Tangfeifania diversioriginum
CAGACAATGGAATTATTAGTGAATTTTCAACCTGCTAATAACGGAGTTGAACAATGCCTATTAAAAATAAATCGTTAGTTTTTCAGCAAACCCTATATTAATTCCGGTTTCGATGAAAATAGGCCGCAGAACTGGAAGTTAGAAGCCAGCAAAATCCTGATGAAATCAGGATAAGCGCGCGGGCCTGAAAAAAATGCGGGCCGGGGTAGGCGTGAACCGACTTTTAGGCTGAAGTAGCTGTAATATGAAAGCCGTTAAGAAAGTCGGGAGTGGGTGGAAGCTTATTTTTTTCTTGATTCTTTTGTTACTTTTCTCATCTAAGGAGAAAAGTTTAAAACAGAATTCATAAGAATATGGTTAACTATCGATTAAGCTGATAACTGCAAGTAAGATGTTTGTGAATTCCATAAAAGCCCACCGGATTTTCAATGTGACCCATAAATAATGAAATTGCAAAACAGGAATCCCCAAAAAAGAAAAAAGAGGCAGAACAATATGGACGCTTTTTGAAGATGATTGATGATTTACAAACCCTATACACAAAACCAATCAAATTAAGAGTTCTACCCCTTTTGTTTCAAGGTATAAACAATAATGAAGCCACATATTTTTTTTGCTGATTGTAAAACAGTTATCAGAAGACGTAAAATGAACTCTTTCCCAAAATGAAAAAGATTGTCCCAAATTTTTCATCTGTTCAAGCACAAATCTGTATGATTTAGAGCATAGGAAATTAGTTGAACTTTGGAGTGACTAAATCTTCGAATACCCCGGGTTTTTATATTTTTGACGAATATTGAAAAATAGTTCGTACTTAAAAATAAATGAACCTAAGTTTTTCAGCATAAAATCAATGTTTAACAGAGCATTATATGAAAAAACCTATAAATAGCAGCGGGTTGCTTTTTGTGGTCGCTTTTTTTCTTTCTCAATCAATAAGCGGTCAGGATAAACTTTTTTTTGATCAGTTTATGTTTCATCCTCAGTTAATTAATCCTGCAGCCATTGGACAAAACGGGGATTTTGGGGCATTCGCTTATGGATATAATGATTTGGGTAAAGCCATTGAACCTGAATTTACTTACCTGTTGTCTGCCTATACCAGGTCTGTTGAAAATAAAATTGGATTTGGAATAAATGCAAAGTATGATGGATTTTGGATGGAAGATTTTTTACAGGTTTCAACCGATTTTTCCTATAATTGGAATTTCAATTCGGAGAGTAGCCTTAATATTGGAATCAGGGGCGGTTATTTTAATTACAAAAATCCATTGACTGAATATGAAGTATTTGATGAACACGACCCTCTGTTGGCTAATGATTTAGTTAAAAATTACCTTAAATTCGGATTGGGGATTCATTTTTCTACCAATACGTTTTTTGCTGGTATTTCGAGTCCGCAAACCCTCACATTTGATTTAACTGACAACTCGGAAAAAGCGGATAATTACATCTATACACCTTTTCCTGACCGATTATATTTTATGAGTGGGTACAAGATTAAAGTTGTTGAAAAATTTGATGTACAACCAATTGTGTTGCTTAGTCTAATCCTGGATGGTAGCGATGAGCCTTTTTTCTATCATGCCTCAATTAATTTTCATTACGATGATAAATTATGGGTTGGTGCATCGCATCAATACAGAAAAACATTTGCTGTACATGCCCGGTGGAAATTTAAAAACGGTATTGGAATTGGATATTCTTGCGTATTTAGAAATATAATGGAGAGTGGCAATTATAAATTTCCCACTGAACACGGTTTATCTTTAAGCTACGATTTAATGAAATTGTAGTAATTACTTCCCCTGTTCAAAATAGTAATTAAACCTGTTGCAGCATGGAGAATACAAATGCAGTGTGTCGTTTAAGCTGTAATTTAATACATTCTTCCGCTGTTTTAAAATCCAATTCTGCCAAAATTGAATTATATGTGTTTTACAGCATTAATTCTAAAATGCAAAGCTTTGCAGGCATTTGATTTTATGTAAGGTGTTGTTTCATTGGCGGAGATTATTCATATTTGTTTTTTTAATTCATAAAAATGGAAAATTTGTATTGTCTGATTATGGCAGGGGGCTCGGGAACAAGGTTCTGGCCCCGGAGCAGAACGGTAAAACCCAAACAATACCTCGATATGTTTGGCGAAGGTTCGTTGCTGGAGTCAACCATTAAACGGTTTTCAACATTTACCGAAACTGATAATATTTACATTGTTTCCAATAAAAACCAGGCCACCGAACTGGAAAAACAAACGCCCGAGCTTCCCCGCGAAAACCTGATTTATGAGCCGGTTGGTAAAAACACTTTGCCCTGTATTGGCCTGGCAGCTTTGTTTGCCGAGAAAGAAAATCCGGAGGGAATTATGGTGGTTTCACCTTCTGATCATCTGGTGAACGACCACGCATTATTTCGCGACACGGTGCTGGCTGCGTCCAAAATTGCCAGTGAAAAGGATGGAATTGTTACCATCGGCATAAGGCCAACATTTCCGGCAACAGGCTACGGATATGTAAAAACAGCCGAAGACATTACGGGTTCTGAAACAATCAGGCAGTTTAAAGTTGACCGGTTCGTGGAGAAACCGCAGCTCAAAACGGCCAAAACTTACCTGGAAGATGGCGGATACTTCTGGAACAGCGGATTGTTTGTCTTCAAGGTATCGGTTTTTTTGGAAGCCGTCAGGGAGTTTGCACCCGCTTTGTACAGCGATTTACGGAAAATTCAGGCAGTCATTGGCAAGCCTTCATATCCGCAAACGCTGGATGAAATCTATAGGGCAGTTGAAAGTATTTCAGTTGATTATGGCATAATGGAACATGCCCGGAATATTTACATGGTGGAAGGAAATTTCGACTGGAATGATTTGGGAAGCTGGCAATCGGTTTACCAGGAAGAAGAGAAGGATGAAAACGGGAATGCTTCAAATGGCGAATCAATTTTTCTGGATGCCAAAAATTCGTATGTTTTTACCGATGAAGGCCTGGTTGCACTGGTGGGGCTCGACGATGTTATCGTGGTGCGCGACGGAAATGCAACCCTGGTTTGCAAAAAAGAGAATGCCCAGGATGTGAAAAAGATAGTTGATCAGCTTAAAGCAGAAAATAGAAACCATTTTCTTTAAAATTTCCACAAGAAATATGGCAAAACCGGTTACTACAGGTTACCGGTTAAAAAACTAATCTACACTTTAGGATTTTTAAAATATTGGATTAAAACTGATAAAATGAAACAATCGAACAAACCAGTCGTTTCAAAAAAAGTAGTACTGCCTTTTATATTGATTACCAGTTTATTTGCCCTGTGGGGGTTTGCCAACGACCTTACCAATCCAATGGTCGCTGCGTTCCAAACCATTATGGAAACATCTAATGCCAGAGCTGCGCTGGTACAATTTGCATTTTACGGCGGCTATGCCACAATGGCCATTCCGGCAGCACTTTTTGTAAAACGCTACAGCTATAAAAAAGGAATATTGGTTGGCCTGGCCCTTTATGCTGTTGGGGCGCTGCTGTTTTTCCCGGCAGCGCAGTTCGAGATTTTCGAATTTTTTCTGGTTTCTTACTACATCTTAACCTTTGGTCTGGCATTTCTGGAAACCACCGCCAATCCGTACATTCTGGCTATGGGAGATCCGGAAACTGCAACCCGGCGGCTGAACCTTGCTCAGTCGTTTAACCCGTTAGGATCGTTGCTGGGGATGTTTGTGGCTTCAAAGTTTATTTTAACCCACCTGGAATCTGACCGGAGAGATGCTGCGGGCGATTTGATTTTCCCCACGCTTTCGGAAGCCCAGCAAGCCGCAATCCGTACCAACGACCTGGAGATAATCCGCGATCCGTACATTATTTTAGGCTTTTTTGTAATTTTAATGTTTATCCTGATTTTGTTGTCGAAAATGCCCAAACGTGAAGATGCTGACCATACCATCAGAGCGATTGATTCATTCAAACGATTGGTTAAAAATGTAAGGTACCGCGAAGGTGTTATTGCCCAGGTTTTTTACGTGGGCGTGCAAATTATGTGCTGGACATTTATCATTCATTATGCTGATAACCTGGGGATTCCAAAAGCCACAGCCCAGAATTACAACATTGTGGCCATGGTTATTTTCCTGTCGAGCCGCTTCATCAGTACAGCGCTGATGAAATATTTCAATTCGCGCAGATTACTCATGATTTTTGCAATTGGCGGAATGATAACAACAACCGGTGTCATTCTCATTCAGGGGATGGCAGGTTTGTATTTGCTTGTTGCCACTTCCGCTTTTATGTCGCTGATGTTTCCCACTATTTACGGTATTGCCCTCGATGGATTGGGCGACGATTCCACGCTCGGTGCAGCGGGGCTGGTAATGGCCATTGTTGGCGGAGCTTTGATGCCACCTCTGCAGGGTGCCATTATTGATTTGGGCAGGGTGGGGTGGCTGCCTGCCGTTAATTTTTCTTTTATCCTCCCGTTTATTAGCTTTGTAGTAATAGCAGTTTATGGTTACCGAACGTTGAAAGTTCATCCAAAAATGGAATTTAAAAACTAAAATTATGAGTTATATTACAGTTAAAAAAGCGGATAATTTAAAGGATTTAGAAGAGTTGAAAAGGCGGCTGGAGGCAATTGGCGTTAACTGCAGGATAAAAAAAGAGAAGCCCAATCAGGTGACTAATGCTGTTCCATCGCCACTCGCCGAACTGCAGGTTGCCGAATCTGATATGCGAAAAGCCAAAGACATTTTGTCTTGATTTGGGGCCATATTGAAAAAACTAATATCTTCTCTTTTTGTTAACTTTATCGACAATTAAATTTAGCTAAGAGTGCAATTATGGATGCATATATATTTATTATCATAATTTGTGCAATAGTAATTGTATCTTTTATATTTAATATAATTTCCAGGAAAACCAATATCCCAAGCGTTTTATTGTTGATGGGACTTGGGGTAGGCATGCAGCAAATTTTGTTGAATTACGATTTTGCCCCTGATTTTTCCAGTCCGCTGGAAATTTTAGGTATAATTGGGGTAATAATGATTGTGCTGGAAGCTGCACTCGATTTGGAGCTAAAGCGTGAAAAATGGCCTGTAATCTGGAAATCATTTCTCATTGCATTTATTTCGCTGGTGGTTACGTCACTGGCCATTTCATTTTTCATCCGGCTCTTTTTTACTGATATTGGTTTTCTTTCGGCCATTGTTTATGCCATTCCTCTTTCTGTTTTAAGTAGCTCAGTTATAATTCCGAGTGTTACAAATATTAGTAGGTACAAGAAAGAATTTTTAACCTACGAGGGTACTTTTTCCGATATCCTTGGAATAATGGTGTTTTACATGATTGTTGAAAACCTTGATGTTGATGGGGTAAATGAACTTGCATTTGCTGTTGGCGGGAATATCATTATCACGGTTGCCGTTTCTGTTATTCTGAGCTATGTGCTGCTGTATCTCATTCAGAATATAAAAGGGAGCGCCCGTTTCTTTCTGTTTTTGTCGGTGCTGGTGTTGCTGTATTCTGTGGGTAAATTACTGCATCTCTCATCGCTGATAATGATTCTGATGTTCGGTATTTTGCTCCGGAATCATAAGGTTGTGCTGTTTCGGCAACTGGAAGTCTGGCTGAACGATAAAAAGATAAAAAGTGTTTTCAATGAATTCAATATGATTATCAACGAAACATCGTTTTTGGTTCGTACACTTTTTTTCGTTGTTTTTGGAATTACTTTACCGCTTGAAACGTTGCTCAGCAGTTATGTGTGGCTCATCAGCGGAATATTTCTGCTGGTGTCCTATCTGTTACGGTTTCTGCTCTATTATATTTTTGAAAAAAGAAACATTGCATCACAGGTTTTTATTGCCCCGCGCGGGCTAATTTCCATTCTGTTATTTTTTGCTATTCCCGAATCGCTCCGGCGCGAGGGTTTTGAGAGCGGGGTGTTGTTTGTAGTAATTATTGCAACCGGCCTAATTATGGCCATATCGTTAATTGCCACGCGGAAAGAAAAAGATCAGGATGGCATAAACACTGCAGCAGCAGAAACAAATTTGGGCGAAAACGAAAGATTACCTTAAAAACGAATGAGATGAAATTTGTAACAATTAAAGAATCGCACTATCAAAATGATTTGATTGTGCTGAAAAGCCGGCTGGAGTCGGAAGAAATTGAGTGCCGCCTGAAAAACGAACTCACCACGCAGGTTTTAAATCACATTCCCTCGTTTCTGGTGGAGTTGCAAGTGCCTGAAGATAAGGTTGACCACGCCAGAAATATTATGATTGAAACAGGAGAAATGGAAACTCCGGAAACGCTGGTCAAATGTCCGGAATGTCACTCGCAAAATGTTGGTTTGAAAATGGATTTCGGGACGCGCATTAAACTATTTTTTATGTTTATTGGAAGTGCATTATTATTCACCGCACCCAATCCTCAGAAACTTTTAAATAAAAGTCAGTTTGAGTGCCGTGAATGCGGCCACAAATTTAAAAATGCGTAGTAACCTTAACCTGTTGTTTGTTAAACCTCCCGGGTAAATGCATCCCGTATCATTTCCAGGCTTTTGGGCACGGCTGTCATCGGGTCTTCCTCGCCTTCGAATTCAACCGAAACATATCCCCGGTAATTTACTTTTTTGAAAATTTCGGCTACCCGCGGGTAATCAATGTCGAGGGTGTACCATTTGCCTCCGCCAAAATAGGTTTTTGCCTGAATGAGAAACGTTTTCGGGGCCATCATTTCCAGTTGTTCGTACTGGCGTTCCAGAAAGTTTCCGGTGTCGGATGTGATTTGCAGCCACGGTGAATCGATGGCATTAACGATGCGCAACACTCCTTCGGCTGTTCGGCCAAGTCCCCAGTGATTTTCGAGGCCCAACACAACCCCGCATTTTTCGGCGGTGGGAATGCATTGTTCAATGGCATCAATCACCCATTTAAAACCTTCGTCTTCGGTGTGGCCTTCCAAAACCGGCTCAATTCCTTTGTTGTCCATTAATTCATCGAAATTACCGCTTGTGCCCCACCTTCCGGTGTTCAGGCGCATGGTTGGGATTCCAAGTTTGTAGGCCAGTTCAATCTGGTGAATTGTTTTTTCAACTTCCGACTGCCGTTTTTCTTTTTCGGGAAAAACATAGCCCTGATGGGTGGAAAAGCCCATTATGTCGAGACCGGCATGAAAAGCCTGACGTTTTAGCTTTTGCAGGTAGCTGTTTTCTTCCGACTGCATTTGCACCAGTAAAAACTCGATGCCGTCGAATCCCATTTGGGCTGCTTTTTCTATGCAATCTTCAATGGGGGCATTTTCTTTTGGGCCGTTAAACTGCCAAAACGAATAGCTGGAAACGCCAATTGGGTTTCGCTCAATTTTTTTTCCCGCTGTTTTTTTCTGATTTTGTGCCTGTACGCCTGATCCTGCAATTCCTGCGCCAGCCAGTGCCAATGCCGAATTGCGAATAAAGTTTCTTCTATTGTTCTTCATTTTTATAAAATTAATAGGACTGCATTTGCTTGTCAACTTCTTTTTTGATGCATTTAAGCAGTTTAATGTCAATATGTTCAGAATAAATACGAATCATATCGGTAACATGATTATCGATTAAAAATCCGCCCATGGCACCGTCAAAAATTTTGCAATTTCCGTTGTTCCACACATCGTGCATCAAACTGTCAAAATTTTCATAGTCCAGTCGTTTTTCCACGGTGATGTATCCCTCGTTTGGAAGTTCTTTGTCAAAATAAATTCCTTCCTCTTTTTTCTCAAGGGTGAAACATTTATTGACGGTCACCAGTGCTTCCGGTTCCATGCTTATTTTTCGTGCGAACTTCATTCCCAGTTTCAGGAAACATTCCTGGAGCATTTTTAGGTGTTCGTAGTCGGGAAAATTGCGGATGCGAATGGCCGGATAACGGTGCGTTTTAAACTGGATTTGAGCACTGGCAGTGTTGACCCTGTTTCGTTCACAAATATCAATATTTTGGGTGAAACGAAGCGCCTCTTCCAGCGTGTAAAATCTATCGGTAAAAAGGAAGAGGGAATTGGGCTGAAGCGTTTCCGGAACACGCCCGTAATAATTGGCATATGGTAAGTTCGCTTCTGCCACATAGGTATGTTCAAGTGTGTCGTTTTTCAGCCTTACCAACGATTCTTTTTTGGTTATGGAGCCACAGACTTTTAATGTTTTTTCTGATTTCATCTTTCAAAGAATTTAAGATTTTCAGTTTATTACTGATACTTTATAAATTCATTGAAAGTTACGGGAAAAGCATTCTTTTAAATATGTTTTATAAAAGCATTTGTTTTATTTCCATATTTTTCGTTCGTCGAGGGCACGTCTGTACCTCGCTGCATTTCGGTTGTGTTCCGAAAGCGTAACAGCAAAGTTGTGGTATCCTGAAAAATCCTCACGGGCGCTCATATACATATAGTTGTGGTCTTCGTAATTGAGTACGGCTTCCAGCGATGCAATTTCCGGAAAATTGATGGGGCCGGGGGGAAGTCCGGCATGTTTGTAAGTATTGTATGGCGAATCAATTTCGAGGTGTTTGTTCAGTATTCTTCGCAGTGAAAAATCGCCAACCGCAAATTTCACGGTGGGGTCGGCCTGCAGGGCAACTCCTCTTTGCAGCCGGTTGATATACAATCCTGCTACCCGTTCAAATTCCTCTGCTTTCGCGGTTTCTGCCTGCACAATGGAAGCCAGTATGGAAACCTCCACCGGTGATAACCCTATTTCAGCTGCTTTTTCCCTTCTGGCGGAATCCCAGAAACGTTCGTATTCTTGTTTCATGCGTTGTGCAAACGCATCGGCCGAAGTTGTCCAGTAAAGTTCGTAAGTATTGGGAATAAACATGGCCTTAAATGTTTCAGGTGTGAATCCCCACTCTTCAATTTTAAGGGTGTCGTTAAACAGGTTTAAAACAGAAAGGGAATCGGCCTGGATGTAGCGGCTCACTTTGCCGGCCAGATCTTCTTTGAAACGAACATTATTGAAGGTCAGTTCCAGCGGCTCTTGTATTCCGCCGCGTAATTTATTCACTATCTGATTGGTATTTTCACCTTTTTTGAAAAGATACCGGCCCGGTTTGATGGCATCGTTGTAATTTTTCTTTTTCGAAACCCACCTGAAGGCTTTGTAATTTTCCAGAATGTGGTGGTGTTGCAGGGTGTCGATAACAGCATCGAACGAAGCATTTTCGGGAATGATTACCGCATTTTCGGTTTTTACATTTTCTTCAAACACATACCTGTACAACTGATAACCACGGCCGGCAACTATTAAAAAAGCTATTGAAAAGAAGATGATTATAAATTTCCCGATTTTGGGAAACAGCATTATTTTATTTTTTTTATCCAAAGTCATACTTTATTTGGTTTTTCTGAAAAAGGTTCAAATACTTTACCATGATTTTTTGAGGTCAACTCAACCATATAGTTTAACTCCGTCGTTGTTTTTTTAAAATTCGATTCCGGATACCTGTGCCATAATTGTCATTTTTTGCGAATTTACAAATAACATTTAAAACTATGTCCGACAGGAATAATAAACAATAAACCTACACCAGAAAGGGACCATCGAAGTCGCTTACTAACAATAGCCCCCGGTTTGTATTACCGAGGGTTTGATGAGCGACGCGAACACAAGGCGCAAGCAGCTGGTTGCTTGAAAATGTTTCGTTGTTTGCGCCGCAAATTGTATCGTTATTTCAGGCTATCCGCCTAGCGGATTGAACCGCTTGGCGGGTAGGGAGGCACAATTACCGGCGTTATTTTTTTATCCGCCCTGCAGTTTCTTAATTTAGCTTAAACGCTGTCAGGTTGTGCCGATGCTGACAGGTTCGTGGAAGCTGCCGTTCTACGATTTTCCGGTTTTTTTTATCCCGGGCCGGTAATAATGGCTTGTGCACAACGCATGGCCGTTTTACCATCCCGCAATTCAGGGCGTTGGGGGGTGCGTTCTAATTTTAATGTGTAGGGGGATTTCCACTTAGTGGTCCCTTCGGGAGAACCGCAATTGTGTGCTTTGGTGGCATCGAATTTGGTAGAGGCAAGAAATTTTATTTCAAATATTTGAAAACCCCATTTAGTGCATAATGTAAAAAATAGTACCAAGCTTTAATTAAAGGTACTTTCCCAACCTGGCGTAAAACTTTATAATGGTATTTTGCTGCTGTAAATTTATTACTTGAAACGGAATTGGAACGAACTCTGTAATAGGCCAGGTTTTCATTCGTACCTTTGGTGGAACCAATAATCTGAAAGATTTTAAGCCATAATCCATAGTCTTGTCTTTTGCGGATTTCGGGCATATAAACTTTTCCTATTTTATCCGTATCGTATATGGCAGTTAAACAGCCAATTGGACATGTTTTTAACAAGTGGTTATAATTTACTTCATTAGGAATATTTACAATACCACCTTTTTCGCCTTTTTCATCAATTTTTTGGTAGGCAGAAAAGGTAAAAGCAAGATTGTTTGTCGTTAAGAATTCAACTTGTTTTTCCAGTTTTTCCGGTTTCCACTGGTCGTCGCTGTCGCAAAAAGCAATGAAACGACCCTGTGCATGTTTGATGGAATTATTACGGGCAATACCAGGGCCAGAGTTTCTTTTGAGCTTAAATATTTTAATCCGTTCATCCTGTCTTTGGTATTTCTGCAACAACTCCCAGGTACCATCTGTTGAGCAATCATCGGTAATTAGTAATTCCCAATTTGTATAGGTTTGATTGAGGATGGATTGAATTGTGGCTTCAATGAATTGGTGGGAGTTGTATGTTGGGGTGATGATTGAAACTTTCGAATGCCTACTCATCTGTTTAAGTATAAATGAGAAATGTGTAAACTAATAATTTGCTGTCTATCCAATTAAATTCTGTTTGCATCAGGTCATTTTTTTATTCAACTTTCATACTTTTAGCATAGCATTTTCTTTTTTGTATTGATTTGGTGTATATATATTATCTATCTCTTATTTATTGAGAAGTAATGCTTGCCTTGTACATTTTTATAACATAATTAGAAACTAAATCCCATGAGAATTTTTGCGATTCGTAATTCGCATTTTTTGAAATTCGTTTGTAATCAGTTATAATCATTTCTATTTTTTTTGCAATATCATTTGAATTTTTAGGACTTACCGCATATCCAACATGTCCATCAGGGAAATACCCGTCAATACCTTGGTTATTTGAATAGATTACGGGAAGCCCTTGAGTCATAGCTTCTGGGTAAATTAAACCAAAAGTCTCGTGAAAAGAAGGGACAACCAGTATTTGACACGAACGATAAATTTTTTTCAATTTTTCTTTTTCATTTATATATCCATGAAAGGTGACTTTAAAGGAATAATTCTTCTTTTTTAAGTCATTTAAAAGGGGACCATCCCCAACAACAACAATTTCAATATTTTGATTTTTAGAAGTTAGAATATTGCATGCCTCGATAACACCTTTTAGATTTTTATTACCATCTATTCTACCGGAGAATAGTATCCTGCAAATATTTTTTGTTATAAAAGTAGTTTTGTTGGAACTGTTTTCAATCCAAAAAGAATCAATACCATTTGGGATAATATAAGTTTTAGGGAGTATTTTTGTAAATAGTTCATCGGAAATTATTCTTTTTAAATGCACATCACGGTATGCAGGCGAAAGAAACATAATGCTGTCAGCTTTAAGCAGTATCTTTTCAGCTAGTTTTCTGAATATATGACTTCGTTTCAGAAATACGTTAATATCTGTATTCCGAACTGAAACTGAAAACGGAATATTGTATCTTGAAGAATATAGCCAAGCAATTAAACCATTAACAATCAAGCTGTGTGCATGAATAATGTTTGGACGCTCAATTTTTTTTACAGTTTTCTGGAATGAAGCCCAAATTTGTAGCATTTTAACTGGCCAAATTAAACGAGTCAGTGAGTTAAAAGATTTGCTGTAGATTAATTTTCCAAATTTGAGTGATTCAATATTGTTGGCATTAATTAATTTGTTTGAACATACAGGTATAAAAACGGTTTGCTTTAAGCTTTTTTTGTCCAGTGATTTAACTAATTCAGAATGTAATTTATTTGTTATGTAGTACGAATTTATATGTAATATATGTTTCATCAATTGATCTTGTTAATATATGAATTACAACCGTTGTAATTTATTGCTTGTGTTATTCTGATTTGTTTTTAACTTTTTCTTTTTAACTTTTTTTATTAACTAAAAACAATACGCCTATAAATACACCCAAGTCGTAATTAGTTAGATATGACCCGGAAAACATAAGTGGCATTACACCTGCCAAAAAATATTTTATTAAAATATTTCTATTGGCCTTATTCGATTTTTTAAATGTGATGATAAATTTAAGAGAAAAGAATCCAAGAATAAGAGTGGCTCCTATAAACCCCCAGTTTAAAAATAATTCCAATATTAAATTGTGTGTATAAGCTCCGTTTAAATAATATCTATCTCCGAAAAGGCCAATGCCTTTTATGGGATTTTCAAAAAAAACATTTATCATTTTTTCATATATGAGATCTCTTCCAGACATGTGAGTAATTATTCTTTCGCTTAATAGTAGTTTTAAAGTACGAGATGAGATTCCGACATTCTGTAACCATTGTGCGAAAATTGGTAATAATAAAATTAAGACACCTAATATTAACAAGATGAGAACTACTAATTTTTTGTTTGATTGAAAAAGGTCATAAATTAAATAAACGAAAAAGATGACTGCCGCACCTCTGGAGCCAATAGCCAATATTGTTAAAAATAAAAAGAAGGCAGCGAGTAGTGAATAAACAGTTTTTTTTGAATAAAGTGTAATCATGGGTAACAAGAGGGCATAAGAAAGCCCCATACTGTAGCTATGTATTCTAAATGTGCCAATAAAAAAATTAACAACAAATATTAAGACCAGGATTGTCGTAACCCAAGATATTTTATATAATGCTTTTTCAACAATTTCAATATTCGAAACATACATCAAACATAAAGCGCTGGGTATTACTACAGGCAATAAAAACCTAATGGATTGAGACCTTATGTATTGTGAATTTTGGGGAAATACTGTTAGGTTAATTAATAGTATTAAGATAGTTATGCTATAAACTACAAAAAATACATACCATTTCCGATACATTGTTAGTGCTATGGCAACACTCAATGGCAGAGCTGTTAATATTACTCTGTATTCAGTCGTAATTTCTTCCGGAATATGAAAAACAAATATTAATACATGTTGAAAGACAACCAGTAAGGATTGTAATAGCACAACAAATGCTATATAGTTGTCGGCATGTAAACGTTTTATCTTCAAGAACATATATAGAAAAAAGGTGAACTTAAAAATTTTATTTTTGATATGGATATCATATAGATCCCCTCAGAATTGGTGCAAAAAAGTTATTACTTATTTGCAATACAGAAAGGTATCTGTAAAACAATCGCAGTATTTACCTTTAGGTAACATTGGGTCATTATATAAAGAATTAACTTTTAAACTGTTATTGATGCCCTTTTGAGCGTAAATAGTGCTATTCAGAATTACCTTTTTTAACTCATTAATATCGGTGAAATAATCCTCTACAAAATCTTCAAATGAAAAGAATAAGCCCAAACGGTCTTTTTTATATTCTTCCAAATCAGGCACGAAGAAATGCACAGGCCTTTCCAACAAAGCATAATCAATAAAAACACTTGAATAATCCGTTATTAATTCATCTGCAGCACCAATTAATACTTGATTGTCGATATCTGACATACCTTTTAATACAATAATGTTTTTAGTGGATTTGGTATTTATTGTTATTCTGGGGTGAGGTTTTACGTAAAGCTTGATGTTGTTTTTATTTAATGAATCAAGAAATGCTGAGTCGTTAATGAGTTGATTTAGGATGTTTTCAAGGAATATTTCATTGTTTCCCATTTCGCGCCATGTTGGCATATACAACACAAATTTATCATTTGAGTTATGATTTAATTTTTGCTTTAACAAATGAATTTCCTTTGTGTTAAATAACCCATCGTTTCTCGGCTGGCCGGTAATGAGCACTGTCTCAGGCTTTACTTCAAAACATTCAATTAAGAGTTTTTTTGTTGTTTCAGACGTTGCAATTGTGAAATCCCGTTTAGCGTGGTTATAAATTTTCAATACAATATATTGCAATAATCTAAAAATATTTTTGTCTCGTTTTTGTAGGTTATTAGTAGCAAACCATAATTTTTTTAAAGGCATACCGTGCCACAAAGCCACTTTTGTTGCCCCGTGGCATAAATCGTATTTGCCAAAATCGGTCATGCCGTTGGTGAAGAATACATAATTGGCAGCTAATCGTGTTATACGGCCATTGGGCTCGTTAAACAGGTAACATTTTTTCCCGGCAAGGTTTAATTTTTCTTTTATGTCAGGTTTTTTGGTTATCCAAACTGCATTTATGTTTGGCAGATGCTCAATTACATATTCAAAAAGATATTTTGAATTGTCGCTGTAATTATCACCTCCCCAAGCTCCAAAAATCCACAGGTTCTCATTTCTTTTTTTCAGTTTCAGGATTTTCAGAATATTATTGATTACCCAGGGAAATATGAGATTGTATATTTTTACTATCATGGAATTAGCGCGTTTTAAAAGCTTAGAAATGCAAAAGTACTATAAAAGATTTTCAAATATGGTTTTATTCAAAACTATACCCGCCGTCAATTCTTAAAATTGTTCCATTGATGTAATCGTTTCCGATGATGTGCAACACCAAGTCACTCACATTTTCAGGACTTCCAAACTTTTTTAAGGCAATTTTATTTTCAATTCGTTGCCGAATTTCAGGAGCTTTGCTTAATTGCCATTGGGTATCGATAAAGCCAGGAGCTACACCGTTTACCCGTATTTTTTTATCGGCAAAGAATTTAACAAGATTACGTACCAATGCATGAATGCCTGCTTTTGAAACACCATAGGATAGCGATGTAGAGTGAGGTATATCGCCAAGCATCGAACCCACAAAAACAATATTGCTTTGCTGGTTCAACATCGAATAAAATTTTTGTAATATAAATACAGGCACATTAACAAAAATGTTTTGAATTTTCATCCATTGCTGGTAAGAGATTTCCTGAAAAGGCGATCTGTCGGTTATTCCGGCATTAAAAATAAATAAATCGATTTGCTTTGTGAGCGCAGAGACGTCATCATAAATTTTATTTATGCAATCAACATTTGAAACGTCAGCTTCAATGAGCGAATATTTGTTTTTGTAGTTTTCATTAATTTGCTGATTAAATTCAGTAAAATCATCGTCAGTTGGTGGACAATTAAAAAAAACGTAATAACCAGCGTCCAGTAAACCTTTTCCAATGGAAAGACCTATGCCTTTTGTTGAACCTGTTACCAATGCATATTTCATATTATTGTGCTTTTAATTGTTTATTCGAGATAGTGAACATTAATGCCTGCTCTGAATTTTTCAATTATTACGGCAATAGTTGTTGACTCTTTCCGGTTTATTTTCATATAGTTCCGTTCGGGATTATTTATCAGCGACAGAAACTCGTTGATTTCATAACGTAATCCGTCGCCTTCGTATTTCGAAAAATATTTTTGGGTTTTATTCAGGTCCTCAAAGCGCAACTCAAAATATTCAGTACGCCACCACGGAGCGGGTACATAGGCATAACCTTTTGTGCCGGTAATTACCAAATCTCCTTCTGATTTAACTCCCAGACCTACCTTAAACGAACCTACTGCATTTTTATAATGAATAATTCCGCGTGTGAATAAATCAATATCGTTTTTATACCATGTATAGAATTGAATGTCGATGTAATCGTTTCCGAATAATTTGATTATTGGTAAGAGGGGGTAGGTAACCATTTCGGTAACGCTGCCGCCTGCTTCATTTGCCGATAATTCGCGTAAAGGACCAGATGTTAACTTTGTTAGTGTGGCATTAACGTCTTTTACTGTTCCAATTGCACCACTTTTTATGAAGGCCATGAGTTGATTGAAAGCTGGAGCGTAAGCTGTTTTCATGGCCTCCATCAATACCAGTTTTTTGTTTTCGGCCAGGTCGTACAGGTTTTGTGCATCATGTTCAGTCAAAACCATTGGGTTTTCACAGAGCACATGTTTCCCGTTTCCCAATGCCTGTTTAATATAACCTGCATGGGATAAATGAGGTGAAGCAATGTATATGGCATCAACTTTTGAGAAAAATTTCTCGAGGTTATCGGTATAAAAACTCAATTCGTGTTTTTTACCAAATTCCCTGGCTTCATTAATGTTTGGATTAAAAACCCCATTTACATTAATACCACTTACATATTTTGATTCGGGAATAAAACGGTTGGCAATACGGCCACTGCCAACAACACCCAGGCTAATTATTTTGCGGTTTTGGCTTCTTAATTTTGTACTTGAAACTCCTTTTGTGCGTTCGAGGTAAATCACTTCGCAAAATTCATTGAGGTAATCAAATTTTCCTTTCCAGTCGGAACCAATGGCAAATACATCGATATTGTATTTCTGAATGTCATCCATTTTCTGGCCTTCATATTCTTCAATAATAATTTCATCGGCCAGGCCGGTGCTGCGGACATCCTCAATTCGTTCAATGGTGCTTTTTTGTACGTTTAGTTTTCCCCTTCCCTTATCGTAGGCTTCACCGGTTACTCCCACAATTAAATAATCACCCAGTTCTTTGGCGCGTTTTAATATGTTGATGTGCCCGTGATGAAGTAAATCGAATGTGCCGTATGTGATTATTTTTTTCATTTTGGATTTATTTGACATCGTAAACTTCAATTTTTTCGGCGTGTGTTTTTCGTTGTTCAACAGGAGGAATCTTCATGTAATTGCCGAAACAGCGCTCCAGATATTCATGAGGCAATTTGGGACCTAAGAAATACTTCCCTTCAAAAAGTATAGGTTGGACAGGAAAAATTTCGCTTTTTCTAAATTCCCAATTGAAGGGCACACCAAAACCATAAATTAACTTTTCTGATGGTTGTAAAAAAGATAAAAGTCGAATAGATTTAACTACGATAATTGAAAAGAGCCATGCAGGATATGCTAATATTTTAATAAGAATGTTTTGGGGAGTAGGGATATTTCGAATTATTCTAAAAGACCGTATATAGATTGAATCTACAATCGTTTTAATAAATTTGTTTCCTCTATCTATGTAAAATATATCTAAAAAAATTCCTTGATGTTTAAAATTATTTCTAAAAGGCTGTTTGTTCCCATAATCAAAGAACGAATTTTTATCTACAACTCGTGCATATAGCATATGAAAATATTTTTCATTGTTGTGATTTTGAATTATAAATCTATCAGGTAATTCTTTCTCTAAGATTTTTAAAAATCTTTTATAATCTTTTCTCATTACCGCAATATCTAAATCATCGTCCCATGGAATAAAACCTTTATGTCTGTAAGCTCCCAATGCAGTACCTCCATCAAGCCAATAATTAATATTGTGTTTTTTACAAATTTTAACTACCTCCTCTAACATTTCAAGAAGTCTTAATTGTGCTTTTCTTAGCATAGTACCATCTTGATTATAATGTTCTATATTTTCATTCATTGAAATAATACTTAATTAATTTTTGATTGAATGTCTAAAAGGGCATCAACCAACAGATTGTTTTCATCTTTTGTTTTAATGTTAATTCTGATATATTGATTTCCATGAAATCCTTTTTTTTGAGATAAATCTTTTACTAAAATATTATATTGACTTAAAAGAATTTCCGCTAGTTTAGTAGCAGAAAAGTTTTTTACTTCACATAAAAAATAATTTGCTTGAGAAGGTAAAATTCTAATGATTTGAATATCTTTTAATTTTGATGAAAAGTCATTTCTAGATTCTTTAAACTTTTCAATTGTTTTTTTATAATCATCCTTATATTTTCCAAAAATTTGCAAATAAAACTCAGCAAAAGAATTGATATTCCATATTGTAACATCTTTTTTAATCTTTTCTATTAGTTTAATATTGCCAGATGCTGCAAATCCGAGACGTAACCCAGGCACCCCAAAAGATTTTGAAATGCTTTTTATAATAATAAGGTTTTGATATTTTTCAAGTATATTATTTTCAAGTAAAGAACCTTGCTCTTCAGAATCGATAAAATCAATAAAAGATTCGTCAAGAATAATTCTTATCTTTTTCAAATTTGCCCACTTAATTAAATCGATTACATTGTCTTTTTTGATATAATTGCCTGATGGATTATCTGGATTGATTAGAATAAGTGTACTTATATTTTCGTTTTCAAAAAAATTGATTAAATCATTTGTGTTATAGGAATAGTTCTTGTTTTTAGGAACAAAATTAACAACATTGTCTTTTTTTAATCTATTCGGATATTCTTCAAATGTTGGAGTTATTATACCAACTTTGTGATTTGTAATTGACATTAATGACTTTATAATTTCAGCAGCACCATTCCCAATACAAATAAAATCTTTTTTAATTCCGAAATACTTTGAAATTAGTAGGTTATTGATATTTAAGCCTGACGGATATTCTCTTATAAGCTTGTCAAAGTTAGTTTTTAATTCAGTAAGTAACCTAGGTGTGGGATAATAAGGATTGACTAAATAACAAAAATCAATTAATTTGGGATATCTCCAGTAACCCCCATATCTATTCTGATATTTTTTGAGTTTTTCTGATTCAGAACCAGTGAAAATTGTTTCGGCGATATCTAAATCCTGGATATCATCGATTTCATACCATAATTCGTTTTTTAACGGTAATGCTTTTATTTCAGGCTTATCTAATAGACTTATTACTTTCAAAACCTGCTCATAGTATTCATTATTACCTAATGCTTGACAATAAGCTTCAAGAAAGGGAACATAGTGTGTGGTTGAAAACTTCCTGCTAAATTTATAGATATTGACTGTTTTATAATAATTTTTAAAGTTGGAAAAATCAAAATCTTTTTTTCCTAGAAAGCTTGTTATGTTATTCTCTTTATCCATAGTCAAAACAGTGCCATCCATCCAACTCTCATATTTAGCAGTTAATACTAAATTTGGATAATCATTTTCTATTAATTTGTCAATTAAAGAATCTTCAAAAATTAGGTCTGATTCGAAAAGTAATGTGTTTTCGGTTATAAGGAAATCTTTAGCTAAAAATAAAGAATAAATATTATTTGTTTTGTAATAATATTCGTTCTCAATAAACACTATTTTCGTTTTTAGTTTTAATGATAAGACAAACTCTTTAAGATTTTGTCCTTGGTAACCAATAACAATAATAATCTTTGTTAAATTTTTCATGTCAAGTTGGGAAAGCATTCTTTCGATTAAAGAAGTTCCATTAACTTTTACCATACATTTTGTATTTTCAGAAGTTAATTCTTTAAGTCTTTTACCCATTCCTGCTGCTAAAATTATTGCTTGCATAATTATAATTGTTTTATTCGTTAATCCAACTACTAAGATCCCTGCCTATAATATTTTCTGTCAACTTAATGTCATTTTTAAAATAATCAATTAAATATTTACGATCCGATATAGACATCTCGGGCTTTTTTATATTCCAATTGCTAATATTATTTTTTAGTTTAGATCTAATTTTCAATGGTATAATTGATTTAAATATTCTTTTGACCGCATTTGGTTTCTCAAATAAGTAATTTATTGTTTTGTTTTTATGTATACCTGTTACTCTTTGTTTTACAGATTTATCAACATACAACTTAGTATCTATTTCCAAGAAATTTAATATTTCTTTTATTACTTTATTGACATCATTTTTAATATCGTCGAACAAAAGAATTTTAATATTTTCAGAAGGAAAAACATTCAGGTAGTGTTGTATTTGTTTGGAATAAAGACCCATTTGCTTATACCTCCAAATAAAACTAAAATTGTTTTCAATTCTACTTTCTTCTTTTTTCAGAGCATCCGAAAAACTAAGAGTTTCACGTCCTTTATTTACCTGATGATAATATGCAGAAAATGCTCGTTCAATTGGATTTCTTAGGACAATAAGAATTTTAGAATTTGGATTAAATTTAGAGATATCATTAGCTGTTTTAGAATAATATAAATAATCTGTAGATGCTTCAGCAAGAATTTTTTGATCTTTTGCGTTAACAAAAAGTTTTAAATAATGATTGATAGAAGATAATTTTTTTCGTCTTTCGTCATTGATGTTGTCTTCAGGTCCGTTATGAGGAAGATTTACATACTTAGTTGAGAAAAAATAGGGTTCTTTATGTTTGCTGAAAAAGACATCTTTATGTTTACTCAAGTGATAATACAAAGTTGTTGTACCACTTTTAGCAGTGCCTACAATAAAAAAATTTGGTTTCTTATCCATTGATAGTGTATTATTTTTTATTCAAAATATTTATTGGTATTGTAATTATTCCCAATTTCTTTTTAACAAAATATACTCTTGCAATATTTACACCTGCAATAGTTAAAGCTGTGGCAATGGCCACACCTGTTGCGCCAAAATACTTTATCAGCACAAAGTTTAATAAAAGATTTAAGAGCATGGAAATTACTGCAATATGGCTTTGTGTTTTTTCGTATCCACACATAATTAACAGAAGCCCAACAGCCCCTGTTCCTATATTTACCAGTTGGCCTAATCCAAGAATGATTAATACCCAATATGCACTTGTAAATTCAGCGCCCCATATACCTAAAATAAACTTTCCGGCTCCAATAAAAACGACTACCTGCATTAAACCAAATAATCCTAATCCTTTGGTAACACGTTGTACCATTTTTTCCAGTTCCATCATCTTTCCACTTTCGTATAAAGCAGCAATTTTAGGCGACACCGATGCATTTGTCACTTGTAAAAAGAAGCTGGTAAGCAAAGCTAATCTGGCAGCCACAGAATATAAACCTACTTCTTTTGTTGTACCCAGCCAACCCAGCATGATTGCATCGGCATTACTTACAACAATAGCTGCGAGCGTGCTTCCCAGTAACGGAATTGATGTTTTAAGCAATGGTTTTGGTATGAATATTCGTTTAGCTTTAAATTTATATAATTTGTGCCAGTACAGACCGACGCTTATTGTTACACCAGCACGTCCAATAGCATAGCAAACAGCAACTATATTTACGGTAATTTCACGTTTAAGCAGCCACAGAATAACTAAAAGGATACCGGTAATAGCAATGCTTAATGTTTGTTCCACTAGGTTGCTTTGCCATATTTTCCGGTAGCCTACCAAGCCTGAAGAGAATATTCTGGAAAACACCTGTGGTGTCATCACCACCAACGCAATCATTAACGGGTATTGAAGCCTGGGTTCATTAAAAACAGTGTTGGCCAGCCATGGAGATAGAAATATCAGAATTACTGAAAGTACCAAAGTAATTCCCCCGTTCAGCCAATAAGCCGTGTGCATTACATTGCCAATATGGGCAAAGTCCTTTTTGTTATGGGTAATGGCTACTTCTTTAATAATTACCTGGCGCATACCCAACAAACCCACAACCAATAAAATATTTACCACACGGTTGCTTAGGTTAATAATGCCCAATCCTTCTGCACCAATTGTACGGCCTAGGAAAACACTTACCAACAGCCCAATGGCCATGCCAGCCACCTTTGCCACGGTTGATGCAGAAGATTTGCGCACTACCTCAAGAGTGTGTTCGTCTAGTTTTAACAACCTTTTCCGACCGTATATAATAAATCGTTTAATCATTTAAAGTGAGAAATCTTAGATTTTGTTGTTTTCATGTCTAATAATTAAATAAAAAACAATTCTCATCTGTATTTTTTTAATTCGTCAATACTTTCAACAAACTTTTTTTGAAAATATGTATTTCCAAAACGGTCGGTTGCTTTTACTGTAATTTCTGCATTGTTATTCAATGGTTTTAACCGGTATAAATGGTTTGTTTCAGCATAGCGGGAAGATGCATTTTTGTTGCCTGGCTCAGGTAACCCGGCAGCTTTTAAAAATGCATAAGTACCAGGGGCGTAATCTTTAAACCTTTCCATTTCTCCCCGGTTGCTTCCGTTTTCAATTAATTCAATTTTCCAGTTTTTGTCGGCATTCCAAACATTTGCCACCACATAACCTTTGGTGTCGCCAAAAGTGTATGGTGCATACATGTGTATTTGGTGTTCTTTGGCGTAATTTATTGATTTATAATACCAGTTTTTAATAGTATTTCCTTTCACTTCATATACAGCATAGCCATTTGGTGTGCCACATTTGTTAACGGTACCGCTCCACCATAAACCTGAGGCAGTACCTGTAATGTGTTCGTAAATGTTGTGTTCGTTATGCAGGAAATTCCTGTTCAAATGATAATGGCCTGACATGATATGTACTTCTTTAAAAGGGTTAAGAGCATTAAGGAATTCATTGCGGTGTTGCACATTGGGGTCATCTTTTACCGGGATATGAACACAAACAATCAACATTTTTTCTTTAGGTACGTGTTGAAGGTTTGATTTTAACCATTCGATTTGTTCGCGAGTAAAACCCAAGTTATATTTTCGGTTTCCTTTATAAAGGATATTGTTCATTACCACCACATGCGCTTTTCCTCTATTAAAGGAGTAGTCAACCGGTCCAAAGTGAGTTTCGTAATTTTTAATAGATTGTAATGGGTTACTGATTTCTTCATTAAAGTCGTGGTTGCCAATGGTGTGAAAAAACGGAATTTCAGTTGAAACAAAAGCCTGTTTTAAATCTTTCATTAATTCAGGTTTGTCGCCTACAAGGTCTCCTAATGTAATCCCGTAAACAAGGTTATGCTGTTGTGCTTCATTTTTCAAATCATTTATTGTTTCATTTTTAAGTCTGTTAATAGTTCTGGTATCCCAAACCTGCGGGTCGGCTACGCAAAAAAGGGTAAATTCATTTTCGATGCCATTTTTAAGGGGAGTTAATTCAAAATTGGTTTCAATGGAATCAAACGCGGTATTTATTGTCTCGTAAAAATCGGGAATTCCATCTATTAAGGGTATTTCATAGGCTTCGGGTACCGAATAAAATACATGCCGTGCATCGGTATGTCCTTTAAAGCTGTATAATCCATTTTCATCGGTTACTGAGGTGGTGTAGCCATCACTAATAATAACGCCCGATATTGGTTGTCCGGTTTTGATATCAGAAACCTTTCCATAGAGTGATATAATAAATTTTGCATCTATATCATCCTTCTCACAGCTTGTTTGAATGAACAGAAAAATGTATAGTATTACAAAGAAGGGATGTTTCAAAATTAAATTGAATTTAATAACCCAGAAGATGTTGGATATATTTCAGTTTAAGATATTGTAACTATAAGATTTCCGAATTGACGTTGAATCAGCTGACATTATTTTTTTACTGCTCTGTCTCCTTCCCGAATCCTCTGTTGGTACGGATTTGTCCCGAAGGGCTCACAATGTGGCAATCCGTGCCATTGTTAAAAATAATATTTATTTCAGCCCTTAGCCTTGTGGAATAATGCTTCGCATTAAAATTTCCGATTTTATTTCATAGGCTAAAGCTGAGGCACACATTACAAATGTGCGCCAGCAAGTGGCGCTATGAATTTATAATTTATACACTTTTTCCCCCGCTTCTTTTATCATATTCCTCAAATCTACCACCATATTTGTATGTTGCTGGATGAATTCCACATCAAAGGCCCTGTGGTTGGTAGTGAGCACCACAACGTCGGTATTTTCGAGCGTTTGGGCTGTCAGTTCCACTGATTTAAAGTGGTTTCCTTCGTTGGTGGTTACTTCGGGAATGTGCGGATCATGATAGCTTACAACTCCACCTTTGTGGGCTGTGATGTCCATGATTTCGAGTGCGGGAGATTCGCGCTCATCGTTGATATTGGGTTTGTAAGCCACACCGAGGAAGAGCACTTTGCTGCCATTGACGGCTTTTTTGTGGCGGTTGAGGGCGGTGGCTATTTTGATGTACATGTAATGCGGCATGCGCATGTTGATGTGCCCGGCGGTATGTATCATGGAGAGGTCGAAGTTGTATTTTTTGGCGATGTGCTCGAGGTAGAACGGGTCGAGCGGGATGCAGTGCCCGCCAATACCGGGACCTGGATAAAAGGGCTGGAAACCAAATGGCTTGGTGGCAGCAGCATCGATGACTTCCCAGATATTTATATCCATTTTTCCGGCCAGCAGTGCCAGCTCATTGATGAGGCTGATGTTGACGAGGCGGTAGGTATTCTCCAGAATTTTTACCATTTCGGCAATGCGGGGAGAACTTACCGGGTGAATTTGATCGATTGCTTTTTTGTAGAGTGCTTCACCAATTTCAAGGCCGTCGGGTGTCATGGCTCCCAATACTTTAGGGGTGTTGCGGGTGTGGAATGATTTATTGCCTGGATCGACGCGTTCGGGGGAGTAGGCGAGCCAGAAAGGAGCAGCCCCCCTCAATCCCCCCGAGGGGGGGAGGTCAGGATCGCCCTGCTCAGCGTAATACTCTTTATAGAGGGAGTTGTTCTTTGTTTCTTCCATTATAATGGGCAGCATCACTTCTTCGGTGGTGGTGGGGTAGGTGGTGCTTTCGAGGCTGATAAAGGTGCCGGGTTTCATGTAGCGGCCGATGTCGGTGCAGGCGGCTTCGATGTAGCTCATGTCGGGTTTTTTAAACCTGTCGAGTGGTGTGGGCACGGCAATGATGAGGGCATCGCACTCGGCCATTCGGCTGAAGTCGGTTGTGGCACTAAGTGATACATTGTCCACCACTTCTTTCAGCACGGCATCGCGGATGTCTTCAATGTAGTTACTGCCGTGGTTGATTTTGTCCACCTTGTCCGGGTTTTTGTCGAAGCCAATGGTTTTGATACCCGCTTCGGCGAAGTTTACTGCGAGGGGGAGGCCAACGTATCCGAGGCCGATAACTCCAACCACTTCTTTGTTGGTGGCAATTTTTTCGAGAATTTGTTTTTTGTAGTTCATGTATTAAATTGTTAAATGGTCAAATTGATAAAAGGTTAAATTGTTAACCCTGTGAAATGATGCTGCGCATCAAAATCTTCGATTTTATTTCACAGGATTTACCCTGTGAAATGATGCTGCGCATCAAAATCTTCGATTTTATTTCACAGGATTTACCCTGTGAAATGATGCTGCGCATCAAAATCTTCGATTTTATTTCACAGGATTTACCCTGTGAAATGATGCTGCGCATCAAAATCTTCGATTTTATTTCACAGGATTTACCCTGTGAAATGATGCTGCGCATCAAAATCTTCGATTTTATTTCACAGGATTTACCCTGTGAAATGATGCTGCGCATCAAAATCTTCGATTTTATTTCACAGGGTAAAGCTGAGGTGTGGATTTCCTCATTGAGATCACTTCATATCAAATTCGTACCAGTGCGGTTAATAGTGTGAAAAACAGGATATAATTACTACTGAATTTTTTGTGACTTTATATACAAGCCTGTGTTCCTGATTAATTATTCTACTCCAGTACCCTTTAAACTGATGCTTTAAAGCTTCAGGCTTGCCCAATCCATTGAATGGATTTCTGATAATATCGCGTATGAGGTCTCCAATTTTTAGCGCAATTTTCCGATCAGATTCAATCCAATGCTGATATTCCTTAAATGCTTCTGGAACAAATTCAATTGTTTTCATACCAGATCGCTGGCTTTTACAGAAATGGTTTTCTTTTTGTTTTCGTATTGAGCTATTCTTTCTTCCAGTACTTTTACGTATTCTGGATTGCTTAGAATATAATCTGTTGTATCAGCTGGTTGTATATTAATTTCTATCGTTTTATTTGGGAATAATTTTTTTATTCCTTCAATTAATTCCGGTGTAATTTCATTCGAATTTATTCTTATTGTTGTTTCCATGATAAAAGTTTTATTCAAATGTACTGAATAGAATAAAAAGTAGAGGTGAAATTGTTCCAAATAATACCTGGTCTAAAGTATAGGAGTTGGATCGAACCGGACTTCGGGAATGATTTTTTTTGTCATGTTACGCACGGTATCTTCCATATTTGGATTGGTGTTGTCAACCACCAGGAAAGGTTTGTTGGGCACTTCAAAAGGGGAAGATATTCCGGTGAAGTTTTTGATTTCGCCGGAGCGCGCTTTTTTGTATAATCCTTTTGGGTCGCGCTGTTCGCATATTTCAATGGGCGTGTCCACAAAAATTTCGAGGAAGTCGTCTTCGCCGATAATTTCTTTGGCCATTTCGCGCATTTCCCGTGTTGGGCTGATGAAGGCGCAGATTAAAATAATGCCGCAGTTCATGAAGAGTTTTGAGACCTCTGCAATCCGGCGGATGTTTTCCATGCGGTCTTCTTCTGTAAATTTCAGGTTTTTGTTGATGCCTGACCGCACGTTGTCGCCATCGAGGATTTGGCAAAAGTAGTTGAGTTCAAACAACCGTTTCTCCAGCATGCTGGCCAGGGTGGTTTTCCCGGAGCCGGAGAGACCTGTAAACCAGATCACTTTTGCTTTCTGTTTTAAATAAATTTCTTTCGCTGTGCGGTCTTTAATTTTGTCGAATGTTGTATAAATATTTTTGTCCATAATTTTATTGTTAAATGAATATCCGTAAAGTGTCATGTTTATTAATTGCACGTCATGCTGTCTGCCAGCTGGCGGATCAGGGGTGTGCGAGGGGGTTGATTTTTGTCGCTTCTATTGAATTTTAATTAAGGTATAAAGAAAATTAAATCAGCATTTTCTACTTTTTTAAAATCTTTATCTGCTGTAATTAGTGGCATATTAAGCCACAAAGAAGTTGCCATTATAATACTATCAGGCAGTTTTAAAGAATAATTTTTTTCTTAACAGAATAGCAGTTTCTTTAATCCCGGGAGTGATATCAATTACCGTGCATTCTTCAATGAAATGTTTAATATTTTTACTTCCGAGAAGTTCAAGCTGTGTGATAAATGAGATAAACAAACTTTTTTGCTCGAGAATTGGAATTAGTGTTTCTTCTCCATTTAGAAAATAAAGTATCACATTTGTATCCAGAAGAACATTATTCCCATTCATTACGCCATTTTTTTTGCATTTCCAGCGGGTCTTCCTCTAATGAAATGGAACCACAATATTTTTTTAGATCCAGGCCTTTCGTTTTCGTCTTTCTTTTTTTCAGAACATCAATAATTTTTTTCCGGGATGTTCCTTTTTTTATCGTTGTAACCATATTGTTTGTTTTAAGCAAATATAATAATTTTGGAATTAGTTTTAATTAGCTGCGAGTTGTCCTGATGCGCAACGCTATCCCTGATTTTGGAACCCTGAGTCGCTACTTTTTCGGGACAGACAGACATTAATTTATCCATCGACATTCCATACGCTGTGCGGTATTTAATGCGGTCGAATACAGGGTGGATGTTGTTCATGATGTATTTTTTAATGTAATTTTATTAATTGATGTACTTTTGTCTTAACACAAAAGTACCAAAAAGTCAAGGCTGAAAATCTTTTTCGGACGGGTGCCCAGTCTTTTGTCCTCTCACGCGATTCTAAACTCATTATTCACATAATTGCCTACTGCTACTGAAAATTGCCTCCTTCTCATTCAGAATGGCCAGAAATACGGGATGAGCCACATGCTGACAAAAAACGCGATAAGCTGCATGGGGGCACCGATGCGCAGGAAATCGCCACGGGTATATTTTCCGAATCCTTTTATGAGCAGGTTTGCCCGGTAACCACCGGCAGTCATGAAGCTGGCGGCGCCGGCAATGGCAATGGCCACGAAAAAAGGCTGCGGGTTCACTTCGAGCAGCTGAGCTGCAATAACCGCCACCGGAAATACCAGTGCCACCGCGGCATTGTTGGTAATAATCTCGGTAAGTATGGTGGTGGTAATGTAAATAACAGCAAGCACTCCCACAGGGCCAAGTGAATTGACAAAATTCACTGCATCCTGTGCATAGGCCTGGGCAATACCTGAATTCTGAATACCTTTGTTTATGGCAAACGCCGATGCAATGGCAATAACCATGTCCCAGCTCACCGAGCGGGTGTAATTCTCGTGAGGCAGTATTTTTAGCCATACCAGCAGAACGGCAGCCAGGGAAACATACACGAGAATGTTCAGGCGCATTCCGTAGCTGTACGATACAATTTCGTTGATGACAATACCGGCCACCATCGCAGTGAGGATAATAAGTGCCGTCCAGCGTTGCAGCGAATTTCTCTTGACGTAATGGTCGCGCACATAGTTCACCAGGTAAAACATGGTGGACGACTCCCAGGTTTCAATGAATTTATCGCCGGCCAGCAGCACCACATTATCGCCTACTTCCAGTTTCAGGTTGTTGAGGCTGGCAGTAATCGGTTCGCCGTTACGGTGCACAGCCAGGATAACTGCATTGAAATGGTTGAAAAAATCAAATTCCTTCACGGTTTGCCCGAGGCCACTGAAGCGTGGAGAAAGCACAACTTCATATTGTTTTAGGTTTTCCGGTTTTTCATGGCGCAGGTAGTCGATTCCTTTAATTTCAATTTCTTTGTGTGAAAGAATATAGTTGAGGCTCTGCGCATCGCCTTTTACCAGTATTTCGTCTCCTTCCTGCAACTTAATATTTTTTGTTTCCAGAGGAATAAGCTTATTGTCGCGTTCAATACTGTGTACTTCGAGGCGACTGAGGCCCGGCAACCGTTGGCCTTCCAGTTCACGGCCTGCTAACTGGCTGTTTTGGGGCAGCACCAGATTGTAGTAGTAATCTTTGGCTTCGGTATTTATTTTTTGGGGTTTTATTTTTTTTCCGGGCAGCAAAACATTTCCGAAAACGGCCATATAGACAAAACCGATGAAGGCAATTATTCCGCCCACTTTAGCCAGTTCAAAAAGGTGAAGCCCACTAAAGCCGTTTTCTATCATCAAACCATGCACCACCAGGTTGGAGGAGGTGCCGATGAGGGAACACATTCCCCCGAAAATGGCAGCATAGGAGAGCGGAATCAGAAATTTTTTGCTCGATATTTTCAGCCCGTCGGCCCAGCGTATGAGCACCGGTGAAATATTCACCACAATGGGCAGGTTATTGAGAAAAGCCGACATGAAGGCCACCGGAACCATGAGACGCGGCAGAAGAAATGCCATGGGGTTTCTCTTTCGGGGAAGGTAAGCCTGGGCCAGCCGGGTTATCAGTCCCGATTGACGGATGGCTTCGTTCACCCAAAACAGTACAACGATGATGATAACCCCGTTGTTTGAAAATCCTGCAATGAGTTCCTGGTCGGTAATAATACCTGTGGCCATAAAAATGGCTGCCGCGCTGAAGAGAATCAGCCCGGGACGCATGGCCCGCAGCAGAAAGGCAACGATTAGAAATACCAGCGCGATTATTACTATCCAGGAATCGAAAGTCATGGTTTATTTTACTATGAAATGCGGATTGAGCAGATTCTTTTTATTGTAGCTGAGTTCTTTTTCAAGACTGGTAAACCAGAGTTTTTTGCCGCTGGCGTTGGCAATGGCGTGGCCGGCAGCTGTGTCCCACTCCATAGTGGGGCCAAAACGCGGATATTCTTCGGCAATTCCTTCGGCAACCATGCAAATTTTTAATGAACTCCCCTTTGAAATGATGTTGATTTGCGGATGTTCTATTTTTCGTTGTTCGATGTATTCACGTGTTTCAGCGTTGGCGTGCGAGCGGCTTCCCACAATGGTGTAGCCAGAATTTTGAATCTCAAGTGGTAATTTGGTTCCCCCATTTTTCACAGTCTGAAACGATGCATCTTCAGGTGTTTTCTCCAGTTTCCAGGCCCCTTGTTGTATATCTCCAACATAAAGTACATTCGTAACCGGAACATAAATGACTCCCAAAACAGGTTGGTTATTTGAAATGAGTGCGATATTCACTGTAAATTCGCCGTTGCGTTTAATAAATTCTTTGGTTCCGTCGAGCGGATCAACCATCCAGAAGGTTTCCCAGTTTTTCCGTTCATCAAAGGTAATATCGCGGCCTTCTTCGCTTAAAACAGGCAGACCTGTGGTTTTTAACAGCTGGTTTATAACGTGGTGGCTGGCTTTGTCGGCAACAGTGAGCGGCGAATTGTCAGCTTTTCGTTCAACCGAAAAGTTGGCTTCAGGGGCATTGTAAATTTTTAGTATTTCGTGGCCGGCTTTTATGGCCGCTTTTATGGCAGTGTTGAGCATGATGAATTGTTAAATTGTTAAACGGTTAAATTGTAAAAATTGAAAGCACTGTTGAATTACGAAATTGTGGAGTTGGCGGGGGTATTATTGATCCTGTTTCCAGATGAGCAGTGCCGGTTTCTGGTTGAAAATTTGCTGCATTTGGTCGGCGGTAAGTAGAATATACCGGATTTTCCTGTCGATTAGTTCCTGGGCTTTTTCTACCAAATCGCCAATAAAATTGTTGTCGAGATTTTTGCCCACCAGCACCAGGTCTATGATTTTTGAATCGCGGCCTTTGGCAAAATCCCCAGTCACATAAGCTGCTTCCAGGTCGCCAATCTGGCTGGTAATGCGATCAATAATTTTATCGATACCAATGAATTTTTTCAGGATATTGTTCACATCGTTGTAAAGCGGATGTTCTGTATTGGCCTGAAAATATTTGCGGTTGCCCACGTATTCCGACTTTAACATGCCCGCCTCTTCAAACCGGTTGAGCTCAATCCGGATGGCATTCGACGACTCCCCAAATTCCTTTTCCAAACTTCGCAGGTAACTTTTGGTCTGGCTGTTGAAAAAGAATTTCAGCAGCAGTTTAATGCGGGTTTTGGATGTAATTAATGATTCAATCATTTGCAATGATAATATTTGAGTGTGCTTGTAATTAGGGTTTTATGGTTTTGTTTCCTGTGGTTTTCTTACAGCTCCGCCCCCTCAGTTACATAAAGCAGCCCGAGCAGGTTGAATGGATGTTTAAAATTGAATAAAATAACTACTCAATTTTGAGTGCTAATATAAAAATGAATTTGGGAAATTTTTAAACTTTAACTGATTCTTTTTATGAAAAAATGGCACCGATGTAAATTAACAAGCAATTTGTAATTGTAATGGGCATTTGTTACTCGGTAAGTTCAAGGAACCAATTCACAGATGCAAGGCCGATAGGAATAATCCCATCCCTGTGATCCAAGCCGGGTAAGGGATATATTTCAACCTGGTTTGCACCGGCACCGAGAAATTCCTGGTAGATGTTTTGCGAAACCTGTGCGGGCACAAAATCATCGTCCTGGCCATGGTAAATACGAGTGGGCACTGAAGTGCCCCAGGCGTTAATACTGTTGGCCTCCAGGGTTTCCATCAGGGAATTGTAAATGGAATCGGTGGCATAATTTTCAATGTAATTGGCATTGAACAAATCCTCGACAGAAGTTGTGAGTTGAGCGTTAATTTCTTCGCCCGATTTTGATCCGTCGTAAAGGGTGGAAATTTTATCAGCATAGGGTTCGTTAAACACGGTGTCGGTTGGAGTTGTAACATCGCCAAGATTGGTGTAGCTGTTTAGCATGTAGCCGGTAAAATAAGGCATGGGATATTCGGTTTGACTTAGAATGTATTCGTTAATGTAGCTGAGGTCGTACGGTCCGGCTCCGCAGGCACTTGCTTTTAGGTTAAATTCGTTTGAAAACTGTTGTTCAATTGCTTTCTGTACCTGCATGGTAGCCCAGCCGCCTTGCGAATAGCCGCTAATGTACAGGTCGTTTTTGAGGTCAATATCGAGGTAGTTGGTTGCCAACTCTTCCACTGCGCGCAGCATGTCGAGCACGCTCTGAACGGTTGATTCCTTGTCCAGGTAGGGATGAAACATATTGTCGGAAGCCCCGAAGCCGAGGTAGTCGGGAATTGAAATGACAAATCCGGTGGAAGCCACAAATTCGAGCATCTGGTAAAGTTCATTATTTGGATTTACTGAAGGGGCCTGGCTGTGCAGTGTGTTGGTTCCGTTTTGGTAGCTCATTATCGGGAAAGTGCCTTCGCCCATGGGGAAACAAACCAGTCCGGATGCCAGTTTGGGGTTCCCCTGAAAAGTAGTGGAGTACGTTATTTTATAAACCATAATTCCGTGTTCCGCACGATTTTTTATGGGGGAAATAGCAGGCGCAACTGCCGGGTATTCTTCTGAAATCTTGTCGAAAGCCTGATTCACAAATACAGGAAGGTATGATTTTACATTTTCGTAGCTAACCAAATATTCATTAACCGGTTCGTCGTCATCGTTGTTAAATAAATTGTGGCAGGCTGAAAAGGAAAATATTAAAAGGCTCAATAATAGTGTTTTGGTAAGTGTATTGAATTTTATCTTCATGTCTTTATTTTTTACATTTATTTTTTCAAAGTTACGCAAAAAGAATTGTTGCCGGAAAGCTTCCCTGTAAAAATAGCTGACAGCATACTTGATTTTAACGTATATTTTATCCTAATCGTATTCGTTATGTTGAACTATTTCTTTGGTTCTATGCCCAACACTTTTTTGGTGCCGGAATAGATCGATTTCCACCAGTAGTTAATAATGGAGCGTTTGATATCGCGCTCGTAATAAATGGGAGCCGGTTCGAGTTCACCTTTTTTGGGATTCTGTGAATTGAGTATCATTTTATTGGCCCAGAATGAAGCGAAACCGGCTTTCCCCTGTTCACTGCTGTTGTATTCCATTACGGCAATTTTTAAATCGTTGTACCCCATATACAGCAATCCTGACGAGTTTGTGGCGTTGAGTTCCAGTTTAAATTCCAGGCGGTTTAAATTTCCGGTCTCAATTATCATGGGGGAAGCCCTTCCGAGCATTTTATTAATTGGGGTTAGCGGCATAGGTGCAAGGGAGCCTTTAACGGTGTGATAATAATCGTGGCTTGTCATGTCGAAATTAAAACGGGCGCTCAGCGTCGATTGATTGTAGAGTTCGGCCCGTGCATCGATGATGAAATTGTTGTGCTGTTGCAGCACTTCCGCAATGTTGGTAAACTGCCCGCCATTTAGCGTGAGGTTACCAAAATCTACAAACCCAGGCTCGTCGCTGGTACCCAGCAGTTCGCTGTACCTGATGTGCGAAGGCATCAAAACTATGGAATCGAACACGAATGGCTGCCTGATGTTTTTTATCAGATCCTGCGGCCAGGGTGGGCGTTGTTGCTGGTTAAACGGATAGCGTTTATTCCGGTAAATATTGAGCCGGGCCGGGCCGATTTTCAGCATTTCGGCATCCAGAATGTTATCGTTTAACCACCTGCGTTCGTTAATTCCCTGCAACTGGGCAAAATCTATGGTGGCCTGCACCACATCTGTCTGATAACCGTCCTTTTTGGGGAATTTTTCTTTATCAATCAGTGGTTCAATGGCAAGGTTGGTGAGCAACACCTGGTGCCGCGATGAGTTGTAGGTTAACGAACCGGCACTGAACCGGTAACGGTTGTCATTGCTTTTGGTTTGCAGGCCGGTTGTGGAAATCTCAAATGCTGCCGAGTTTAAAAAGTTGGAGGGCGGCTGGTTTTCGGCAATCAAAATGTCATTAAAACTAAGATTGATTTTATTGTTGAACAGCTCTTTTTTCAACCAGTTGAGGTTGAGTTCTGCATTGGTAAGGCTGAGGTTGTTCACTTTAATCTGGTTTAAAAGTGGTTCCACATACGGATACAAATCGAGGGTTTGCAGAAACTCGATGGTATCATTTTGAATTTGTTTGTTGATTTCAATATCTACAGAAGGGGTCTGAATATCTATCTTTTCAAAATTAAAGTTGCTTTGCTTCAATGCTGTTGCCAGGTCGAAACCGGTAAATTCGATTTTTGGGGCCGAAATGGAAAAGCGATTATTGCCGGGGCCGGTCATGAAGGGATCAATTTGCAAATTTCCTATTGAAATTGTTTTCAAGTCCCGGTTAAAATTCAGTGAACCTGCAGAAAAATTGTGGTCTTCGCCCAAAGGTGCTTTAAAATCGGAAATGTTTAAAAGAATGTTGCTGCTCAATATTTGTGCTTGTTGCTGTTCGTTGTTTTCCAGCACCAATCCGGGCATCGACAGGCTAAAGCTGAAGTTGGCCACGGCCCGGTGGTCAATGCCTTTGGTTGCGTAGGTAACCACATTTGCATCGCTGATTTTGAGTTCGTTGAGGTGCAGTGACTGAAGGAAAGCGGGAAGCGGGAATTGGTATTTGTTTAAGTCCAGCGGTTTGGCTTTGTCCGTTTGCCTGTACACCTGGAATCTGGGCGAAACAAGTTCCAGAAGTTCAATGTTGGGCTGCCTCGAATAGTAGGCTTCAGGAAAATTAAAATCGCTTATGATCAGCTCCGGAATGGCCACTTGGAAAGTTGTTGCCAGTTCATGGTAATTTTCGGTTGTAATTCCGGGATAAAGCAGGGCATCTTTAACGCTCACCAGCGAGTTCGCCGAAGAAAGTCTAATCTCCCCGGCCTTCAGGATATGCACACTGTCAGAAAGCTCAAACTGCTGGTCTTTAATGGTTACATCAAAATTGTCGGAAAAAAATAACCGCTGTTTCCCAATTTCATTTTTATTCAGCCTGAATTTATCGAGCGATGCTGAAAATTCATTATCGAACGATATGGTTTTTCCATTGCGGGTGTGGTTTACCCAGGTCAGTTTGCCGTTTGGTGCCGAAAATTTGTTGATGTCGAAATCTTCAATGTAATTGAATACCAGTTGGTAAAATTCGGTAAAATCCGTGGTTTCTCCGGTTTTGCGCAGGGTGCCAAAGTTTTCAAAATAGATTTTTGGGGTCGAAATTTTAAAGTGATCTATTTTTAGTTTTTTATTGAAAAAGGCATCGTTCAGCCGGACGTTATTCAGGCTGATTTCAGGAATTGAAATGTTGTACAGTTCCGAACGGTTGTACTGTTCCATTGTGGTTATGGAAACATTGTTTATAACCGGTTGTAGTTTCAGGTTTTCAATCTGAACATGCTGGTTGGTACTTGAAATTGTTGCCTGCCCGATTTCCAGTTTGTGCAAATCGTCAACCAGCTGCATCTCGTAATCTGAAAAGTGAAGGTCGAAATTGGTGGCAAAGAAAAATTTGTCGGTACGTTGCCGGCTGGTCGAGTCGAGCGAAAAATCGGTGAGGCTGAAAGTGAAGTCGGTTTCGAAATAACCTTCCAGTTTTTCGTTGCGGTGGTTTTCAATGTTCAGTTTCCCTTTATCAATGTAAGCCAGGTTGGAATAAACACCCTCGAGATAGTCGGTTACCAGTTCGTAGAGCAATCCTGTCTCTTCCTGTTTTTTTTGCTTTTCCCGGTCGATATGATATTTCAGCTGTACATCAGGTTTCTGAATTTCAATTTTGGAGGTAGGCAAACTCCTTGTATGGTAGAGGTTTCGCAGGTTTACATTTTCAATATTCAGCGCTTCGCATGCAATGTTAACTTCGGTACGCGATTGCATTTCCTGTTGTATTCCAGGAGAAATTTTAATGTTATAGGCACCCAGCTGATCCGAATATGTGGAAACAACGAGTGAGTCGGCCCTGAAATCGTGCTGATTGTCTTCCAGCCTAAGGTAATAATCGCTTACTCGCATTTCAATTTCATCGGAATGAAGCAGTTTTTCAGTGTTTTGTGCCGATGTGGAATCAAGTGCAAATCCATTCAGGGTAATATCTATTGCGCCGAATTGTTGCTGATAGCTGGTATAATCAGGCTGTCGAAAAATTTCGAGCCGGGCACTTGTAAGTTGAAAACTGTCCACTTCCATTTTGGTAAACTGATTTTGAATGAGGGTGTACAAGTCGAACCGGTTAAGGTCCTCCAGATTAAGCCGGTCCGGATTTTCTTTCTGAAAGAACCGTATATTCGGATTTTTGAACTCCAGGAAACTGATTTTCAGTGAGTCGTTGAGGGCGAAGTGGGTAATGCTCCGGCTTTTTACATATACTTCGGGCACGTCAACTTCGTACAGGTTTTTTGCCGTGTTGCGGTAAAGCGGGGCCAGCCGGAATCCAACCGCCCTTATGTCGGTCGATTTCAGAGAGTAAGCCAGGGTGTCAATATTTACGAAGTGGAGGCTGTCGCCCATTTCATTGTTGAAATCGGTGATTTTTACCAGCACATCATCGGTTTTAAAGAAATGGGTTTGGTGAAAAATCATGGCTGTGTCAGTATGGAAACCAAGCACTTCCAGCGAAACCTGATCAGTTCCCGAAACGAGTGCTGAATCGCCGGCAGGGCCATACAATCCGAAACTTGCATCGGTAAATTCAATTTGCCTGATGTTGATTTCATTTAAATAATTGCTGATAAAGGGCCTGGTTTGGGCAAGTATCATTTCGGCCATTTGTTCTGAGTTGCTTTGCGCCAGTTCATCACCTGCCAGTGAAACTTCAGGTTTTTCAACACTGACTTTCCGGCACAAAAATGCTTTGTTGCGGAGCAGTTTTCTGAATTTTATTCCCTCAAATTCAATGCTTTTTGCCCGAACAGAATAGGTGGTTTTTCCTGTTGAATCCTGTACCGCCTTTGCTGAAAAATCTTCATCGGGGACAAAGCTCACCTCATGAAATTTAATCGAAAATGGCCAATATTTCCGTTCGATTTTTTGAATGCTTAAATGATAGTTTCCACCCGATTTTTCAGTTACAAATTTGGTGAGTTTTTTATTGGCGAAGCCGGGCAAAAGAATCCACACCACAATGGCTGCAACTACAACTAAAAGCGCAGTGGTGGTTAGTATCAAGCCTGAAATCTTCCGTATTTTTTTTGCCGTTTCGGTCATTTAATAAATAACGTTACAAACATAAAGATATTAGAATTTTTTTAGGGTTGCTTCAACCGGAAAAAAAATACCCGGGTTCAAAAATTATTTGAGTTTTGTGGGCTAACTTTTTCGGCTTAAAAATCGGAGGAACTTCGTGGCTGACTGAATATTATTGTTATTTTTACAAACAATAGAGCAGTTTCTGTTTTATACATTGACCCGGAAATTTTTTAATACTACGTCCGGTGATTGCGCTAAGTGAAGTAACACTGCTTTATAGTTTGCTTATAAACTGAAAAACTATTAAACCGAAATAAAATGAAACAGTTAGTTGTATTTGCTGCTTTGTTTTTCATGTGTTTATCGCTGCAATCCCAACCTGTTAAAATAATGCTGATTACCGGCGGTCACTCTTACGACACGCTTCAGTTTTTTCAACTTTTTGATGCACTTGATAGCATTGAGTATGAACATTTCCATCAGCCGGCGGCCAATAAAGCCATTGCCGAAGGTGCTGCCCAAAACTTTGATGTGCTGGTTTTTTACGATATGTGGCAACCCATTTCTGAAAAGGAAAAGCAGGCTTATATCGATTTAACCTCACAAGGTAAACCTTTCCTGTTTTTTCACCATTCCATCGTATCGTACCAGAACTGGGACGAGTTTGAAAAAATAATCGGTGGCCGGTACGTGGAAAAAGCAGAGGGAATTCCGCCGGAAAAATTTTCGACTTACAAACACGATGTGTGGGTTGATATTGAGGTTGTCGATTCGCAACATCCGGTTACCAAAGGCTTTCATGATTTCAGGCTGTTTGATGAAGTGTATGGAAATTACCGTGTATTACCCGATGTAACGCCTTTGCTGAAAACCAGCCATCCCGAAAGTTCACCGATTATTGGCTGGGAGAATAAATACAATAACTCAACCATTGTGTACCTTCAACCAGGGCATGATTATCATACTTATGAATCTTCGGCTTATCGCCGGTTAATTTCACAGGCTATTGAATACCTTGCTGAAAAGAATAATTAAGGATGAATTTTAATTTTATTTACTAACTGTTATTTCCAAATTGAGAACAGATGACAGCTCATAAAAATTTGATACATAGTTTAGATTCCCGTATAGAATATATCAACGATGCTTACCAAAACGTTCTTAGAACAGCCGATAAAGATTCGAAGGGAAAAGCAAACATAAATTTCAGAACTGAGATTGCTTTTTTTATTCATTTCATAAAAAATAATTATTTGACCCAAACTTTGTTTGAAGAATTGCTTAAGTACAACGATACTATAGATTTATCAGAAAAGTATGTCAATTCAATTATTAAAACAATTGAGCATTTAAGACAAATTTCTCGATTATTAAAAGAGCATCAAGATTTTAAAAAATTCAAAGTTGAGTGCAATGGTGGATGGAAAAATCCCTTTAATGATCATAGACCTATTGAAGTAAGTTTGCTTTTAGACAAAATTGAAAAAATACCAGAATTTATTTCTTCAAAAAAAATTGAATTCATTAATAAAAATTATAGTATTCTTGTTTCCATTTATGAACGATGGGAAGACCACATCAAGACATCCGATTTAACTGAAATTGTCACTGAATTAAATAATTGTAGGAAAGAATTGTTTGTTCTGGAACACTTAACGGGATTTCAAAAAGAATATATTGGAGCAAATAGTGCAATTAGGTTGAATCATCTATATAATGCAATTTTCCCTATGCATCTTCCACAAAGTGCAAGTGAAGGTATATTCGAGAATTTGATAGTTTCGGGTACAGACTTTGAAAATGATGAACAATATTTAAGTGATTGCAAAAAATTACAAAATTATATTATTCAGAAACTTGATGAGGGCTTTTCCATTGACATAACAATCAAAAATTTTATCGCATTCATGGAGAATTATAGAAATGCTTCTGATTATCATGAAGGAGAGAGACAGTTGCAAAAAGAATTTGAAATGTATTTATTTAATAAAGGATATTTTCCACTGTCGGAGGTTCAACTGAAAAATGCTAGGATTGATACCTTAGCTACAAATGATACAAATGCATTTCTCATTGAATATAAACAAATTTTACGAGTTAAATCCCAAATTGCTTTACAATCAGCATTAAAAGAAAAAATAAAATCAGCATTTACCCAATGTGATATTTATTCAAAAAGGTTAAATGCTAATCCAATGCTTCAAAAGATAGTTTATGTAATGATTTTTACGTCAAAATATTTCATTTTTAAAAATGGTAATACAATTATAAATTACAACGGATTGACTTTTAGTTTTCATTCTGTCTATCTGGGAGATGAAAACCCATCTAAAATAAAGAAACCATTGATTTATGATATTGAAACAATACTGAATGAAATATAATAAATTGATAAGTGAAATTCAAACTTAAAATCAAAATTATGGAAAATGTGAATGTAAACCGAACGAGACTTTTTGTGGCGAGCTGCCTGGCGTTGTTGGTAACAGCCATCACTTTTGCCATCCGAGCCAGAATCGCATCTGTTTTTACCGATGATTATGGATTATCCCCCGAGGAGGTTGGCCGCGCTTTGGCACCTGCATTCTGGGGATTTGCCGTGGCGATGTTCGCCGGCGGTTATATTATTGATATTGTTAAAACCCGTACCATTGTTTGGCTGGCATTCGGCCTGCATTTAGTGGGAATTGTGCTGCTGCTTTTAGCAAAAGATTACACTTCATTGTTTCTTGCCAATGTGTTAATAGGGCTTGGAAACGGCAGTGTGGAAGCTGCCTGTAATCCGCTGGTAACGGCACTCTATCCTGAGAAGAAATCGAAAATGCTGAACCGGTTTCATGTGTGGTTCCCGGGAGGAATCGTCATCGGCAGTTTGCTTGCAGCAATTGTAATGGACAGTCTGAATTTGCCGTGGCAGGTATTGGTTGGCCTGTTGTTTATTCCGCTTGCTATCTACGGATTCCTGTTTTTCGGTCAGAAAATCCCGGAAACCGAACGTGTTGCCTCCGGGGTGAGTTATAAAGAGATGATGCGCAATGTAGGTGCTCCGATTACAATAACACTTGCTGTAATTTTTATGATACTGGTTGCCAATGTTTCGTCCATTTCTCATGCCATTACTGCAAATTATTCTGTGCCGTTAATAATCATTGCCGTAATTGCTGTCTTTATAATTATTGAAGGAAAAGCCGTTAACAAAATAACACTGCTGTTTCCTTTCATATTTGCCTGCATGCTGCTTACCGCCTCAACAGAACTGGGGACCACACAATTTATTGAACTTTTACTGGCAGATAAAGGGATTCATCCCATGATAATTCTGGCGGTGGTGACCGGTTTAATGGCGGTGGGCCGTTATTTTGCCGGCGGTTTAATTCATCGTTTAAATACACCGGGTGTTCTCCTGGGGTCTGCAGTTATTTCAGTTGCCGGATTGCTGTTGCTGAGTGTAACCAACGGACCTGTTTTAACCGTTCTTTCAGCCGCTGTATTTGCCGTTGGTGTGTGTTATTTCTGGCCCACAATGATTGGCGCTGCAGCAGAATATACACCCAAAACCGGAGCGTTGGGAATGTCGATTCTGGGAGGAGCCGGGTTTGTGGCCACCTCAATGGTGCTGCCTATTATGGGCGAGTCAATAGGCACGTCCGGGGCACAGGTAACACTACGAAATATGGCCATTTTGCCGGTAATCCTTGTAGTGCTGTTCATTATTTTTTCTATTTGGATAAAGAATAAAAAACAGAATGCTCCTGAGGAGGAAGCAGTTGTGCGATAAAATGTTTTGAAGAGGTTGTTTCCTGGGTTACAATAACCGGAAGCAACCTTTTCTTTTTTGTTTGAATTTTACAAAACTGAAATATGTTGTATGTACTTTTAATCGGGCTGGCAGCCGGGGCAATTGCTGGTTTAATTGTGCGGGGCAAAGGCTATGGTTGTTTGCTGAATATTGTAATTGGAATTATCGGAGCTGTTGTTGGTAACTGGCTCCTTCCTGAAATGGGAATTTACATCCGCCACGGAATTATCGGTACGCTTGTTACTGCTGTTATAGGTGCCATTGTTTTCCTGTTTGCGGTGAACTTGCTGAAAAAGATTCTGGAATCATAACACATCCGTCAAGCGGTTTTACCCGTCAAGCGGTTCCAACCGCTCGACGGATATTTTCAAATTTTCTATTTTTCCAGCTTCTCTTTTATCTGATTCAGCACTTTAATGTGGCTGTATTCTGAACAATGCCCTGCCATTGGAGAAAAGTGAATTACTGCATCCGATTCAGGATTGGTTTTTGTTCTCAGCATTTCGTCAAAAGCCCGCAGCGCAGGATTGAGGAAAAAGTTGTCCATGTCGCCCATCCAAATCCAGATTTTACCTTGTATTTTCGGGCCGAGCGTTTCCCAGTTGGTATCCACGTAATGTTTCAAATCGTATTTACGCCAGTGTTCTGCTACTTCGTGGTCAATCTCACCGGTTTCAGGATCGAACAGCGCCACCGGCAATCCGTTTTTTCCCCTGGGGCTGAACAGTGCGGTGAATGCACCAAACTGCCCGCCCGAAGTAGTGTAGGTGTTGTTCCATCCCAGCGTACTTTCATGCTGAATAAACGCTTTTTGCGAAACCGCCGGCTCACCGGTAACGTCGCGTATAATTGGCCGCAGGTAACCGTATTCGTTGTAAAAAGCATTTTTATCGCGATAAATGTTAATGAGCTGGCAGTTTTCAAAGTCCACCTGGTCGGGGCTATAGGAAAAACAGCCGCCAAAGAAGTCGGGGTAAAAAAGCTGCAATGCCAATGAAACCCAGCCACCGGTGCTGCATCCGTCGAGAAATCGTGTTTCTGGTGTTCCGAGAGCCCGGTATTTATTTTCGATGTACGGAATCAGCTCCTCGGTCAATGCAGTTCCGTATGGGCCGCTGTTTTCGGAGTTGAGCTGGTAACAATCGCCAAACGGGCCTTCGCCATCGAGAAAAACATTTATCACCTCGGGTGATTCATCCGATTGCCACCAGTCCATGAAGTTGGTGTCCCATTCCACAAAGCGGTTGGCCCGCGTGTAGCGGCCGCCGTATCCGGCAATGCTGTAACGCACCGGGAAATGCTTTTCCGGTTCATCGTGAAATGCGGGCGGCAGCAGAACGGCGGCTTTTAACCGCATCTCTTTGCCCCACCATTCGGTCAGTATTTCGCTTTTTATGTTTACCTCTTTCAGTAACTTGTGTTTTGCCAGTTCCTGCGGTGGAATACTATTTTCCAGCGAGAGTTCTACATCCAGGTTGCCCGAAAGTTGAATCCGCATTACCTGGCTGTACAGGTTTCCTGCGGCATTTATGTGTGAGGCTTCGCGGTTCTGATCCCATAAAACCTGCAGCCTGTAATTCCCGTCGGGGATTTCATCCAGCGAAATGGATTTCGACCGGGATAGTTCGGCTGAACTATTGAACGTGAATATTTCGCCAGCCTTCCAGTTTTCAATATTGGTAGCAAATATTTGGGTTGAACCGCCCGGCGAGCTACTCAGGCGGGGCTCGCGACCACTGCTTTCTGCTATAAAAAGAAAAATCCGGCCTTCGGGTTTTGTATTCGTTTTTAATTCTTCAGAAATCCATGTTTTTACAGTGAGTGAACTGGTTTGGGCGATCAGGAACCGGGCAGTGAAAAAGGTAATTATAAAGAGAAGTAGCAGCTTTGTTTTCATTTTTGATACACCTTTATTTAAAAATGATAAATGTACAAATAATCATTTTCGGTTGCCGTGAAATTAATAAAGTTGGCAGAAAGTTAAACTTCCTGTTCATATTTGAATTATTGAAATCTAAAATAGCGAATAGTTTTATATTTGTGAATAAGTTGAATTTTAACACTTAAAAGATGACCGAATTTAAATACCAAAAACCATTTCCCATTCAGAAAGATGATACGAAATATAAGTTGCTTTCCAAAGATTATGTTTCAATCAGTGAACTGGATGGCCGTAAAATTTTAAAAGTTGATCCGAAAGGCCTGGAACTGCTGGCACGCGAAGCAATTTCAGACGTGTCGTTTTACCTGAGGCCCGCCCATCTGCAAAAGCTGGCGGATATTCTGAAAGATCCGGAAGCCACGGATAACGACCGTTTTGTGGCGCATACCATGCTGTTGAACCAGGTGGTATCGGCAGAAGGTGAACTTCCCACTTGTCAGGATACGGGAACAGCCATTGTAATTGGCAAAAAGGGCGAGAATGTATTTACCGGAGCCAACGATGCCAAACATTTGTCGCAGGGAATTTATGATGTGTATAAAGATAAAAACCTGAGGTATTCGCAGGTAGTTCCGTTTACCATGACCGAAGAAAAAAACACCGGAACCAATCTGCCTGCGCAAATCGATATTTATGCCGAAGAAGGCGACAGTTACGAGTTTTTATTTGTAACCAAAGGAGGAGGTTCAGGAAATAAAACTTTCCTGTACCAGCAAACCAAATCGTTGCTTACCGAAGAAAACCTGACGAAATTTGTGAAAGAAAAGATTATGGATTTGGGAACTTCGGCTTGCCCGCCTTACCATTTAGCGCTGGTTATCGGAGGTACTTCGGCCGAAGCTACACTGGCCACAGTAAAAAAAGCCTCTGCCGGATATTATGACAACCTGCCTACCGAAGGCAACGAAGGCGGCCAGGCGTTCCGCGACCTGGAGTGGGAAAAGAGAGTGGAGCAGATTTGCCGTGAGAGCGGAGTGGGAGCGCAGTTTGGCGGAAAATATTTTGTGCACGATGTGCGTGTAATCCGTTTGCCGCGCCACGCAGCTTCCTGTCCGGTTGGTTTGGGTGTGAGTTGCAGTGCCGACCGCAACGTCAAAGCCAAAATTAACGCCGAGGGTATTTTCCTGGAAGAGCTGGAGAAAAATCCGGCAAGGTTCCTGCCCAAAGAAGCACCTCATTTACAGCCGGCGGTGGATATCGACCTCGATCGCCCAATGGAGGAAGTACGCAAAGAGTTATCGAAACATCCTGTAAAAACAAGGCTGAATCTTAGCGGAACGTTGATTGTGGCCCGCGATATTGCGCATGCCCGCATCAAAAAAATGCTCGACGAAGGTAAACCGATGCCCGATTATTTCAAAGAACACCCGGTATATTATGCCGGCCCGGCCAAAACGCCAAAAGGCATGGCTTCCGGTAGTTTTGGACCAACCACGGCAGGGCGAATGGATCCGTATGTGGATGAATTCCAAAGTCAGGGCGGCTCGCTTATGATGCTGGCCAAAGGCAACCGTTCGCAGCAGGTTACCGATGCCTGTAAAAAACATGGCGGTTTCTACCTCGGTTCCATCGGCGGACCGGCAGCTATCCTGGCCAAAGACAGCATTAAATCGGTTGAGGTAATCGATTTTGAAGAGCTGGGGATGGAAGCTGTTCGAAAAATTAAAGTGGAGAATTTCCCCGCCTTCATCATCGTTGATAACAAAGGGAACGATTTTTTTCAACAGCTTTAAGGTTTACAATAAAATTATTACTGGGGAGATTCCGGCGGACAGGCCCGCCTTCATCATCGTTGATAACAAAGGGAATGACTTCTTCAAACAGTTATAAATCAAGGTAATAAATGGCAGGCTTGTTTGGTTGGTTTCAGTCGGGCAGGCCCGCCTTCATCATAGTAGATGACAAAGGGAATGACTTTTTTAAGCAGTTGTAAATCAAAGTAATAAATGGCGGGCTTGTTTGGTTGGTTTCAGTCGGGCAGGCCTGCCTGAATGACGCAGTCGGGCAGGCCCGCCTTCATCATTGTTGATAACAAAGGGAACGATTTCTTTCAACAGCTTTAAGGTTTACAATAAAATTATTACTGGGGAGATTCCGGCGGACAGGCCCGCCTTCATCATCGTTGATAACAAAGGGAATGACTTCTTCAAGCAGTTATAAATCAAGGTAATAAATGGCAGGCTTGTTTGGTTGGTTTCAGTCGGGCAGGCCCGCCTTCATCATTGTGGACGACAAAGAGAACGATTTTTGAATTTCAGCAACGTTTTCCTGACGAAAATGCCTGTTATGAATATCTCATTGAATTGAAATTGGAGAATGGTTTTGTTAGCCCAAATTGTGGACATATCAACTATTGTAAGGGGAAGCGCAAATATGACCGCCAGTGTACCAGTTGCCACCGAATAGTATGCCTATCAAGCGGAATTCTGTTCCATCAGTTGAAGTTTTCGATATTGAAAGCATTTTATATCAGGTAAACGCCATTTCCCCTGAACGGGTATTTTTTTAATGAATCAGGAAAATGAACGGTGTCGAAAAATTCACCGGTATAGTCGAGGAAAGTGCCAAAATGCATAATTTCTCTTTTGATGGTACGCACGTATTTTATGGTTACCAGGTTGCCGGTCATTTTTACCTTCCGGCCGATATTATTTGCGAGGTCTCTGGCCATTATTTGCCCCCTGAAGCTGGTTTGCAGCATATCAAAATTGTTTACGCTCAGCGGGAACCCCAGCAGTTCAATTTCATCGTAAGCGTCTTCCAGCTTTTCATGCTGAAATGCCGGCAACTGAAACTTTTTATGTTCGCTGCCAAACAGGCTAGGTGTGTGGTGTTGTTTTGCAGGTTTTTTCAGGTGCAAATGAGCTTCCCACAAAAGCTGTGATTTGCCGGGGCTTTTTTGCAGCTGATCCTGATTTCATAAAACCAGTTCCAAAACCGGTTAATTTTTCAGAATTATCCTCATCACACTTTCAGCCCGGATTATTCACAAATAATCCCTATCTCTCCCGATGACTATCGGGACGACTAAGATTCAGTAAAACTTTTTTTAAAAAAGTTCAACTTCATCTAAGTCGGGATTAACCTGAACTTTATTCATATTTTTAAAATTTATGAATAGTTCAGTCTCTCCAAAAGTGGCTTTTTC
>NZ_FQZE01000052.1 GCF_900141875.1 Tangfeifania diversioriginum
TAATATTTTGTTTGCACTTTGAAGCTAAATTGTGTGACTTTTTTGTATGTAATTTATTGACAATCAATTGTTAATATTGTTTTTCAGCAAACCTTAACTTACATCCTGACCGACAAAAACTGCTTGATTTCTTACTGGTTTTTTTGAAACTTTGAGAAAATTTTAAAAGATGACATTCGAAAAAACATGCGAAATTAGCAACAATGAACTACGATCAAACTTCCCAAAAAATTCAGGTCAGTTAAAAAAAATCCGTGTAATTGTGGAGGAAGCTGAAACTGAAAGAAGTAAAAAAAATCAGTTGCTCAAAAAAGCTTCATCTGATCCTCTTTTTAATTCTGACATAGAAGAAACGACCATGGATAAAATTATTCACAAATGAGTAACATTGTGATTTTCATGTGGTTACATCGAATACATTTAAAAATTAACAATTATAATGAGATGAAATAAAAAATGACTTCCAGTATTCAGATAAGGAAGCGATATGAAGTAGTACTTCAAAAAATGATTGTTGAAGCAATTAGGTTTCAACTGGGCATTGACTAAATCCGCAGCAGTTTTACCGGTACATTTTCTCCCTCAGCTCCTTAATCCCATCATCCGAAACATAATCATCATAATCCATCAATTTGTCGATGATGCCATTTGGCGTGAGTTCGATGATGCGGTTGCAGGTGGATTGTATAAATTCGTGGTCGTGCGACGACATGAAAACGTTTCCCGGGTATTTTACCAGGTTGTTGTTAAACGCCTGAATCGATTCCAAATCTAAGTGATTGGTGGGGGTGTCGAGAATCAATGCGTTTGGATTGAGCAGCATCATTTTTGAAATCATGCAGCGCATTTTTTCACCGCCCGACAATACTTCCACTTTTTTATGTACCTCATCGCGGGCAAATAACATTTTCCCGAGGTAGCTCATGATGTAATAATCGGTGGTGTCGTTGGTAAACTGGCAAAACCAGTCGAAGAGACTCAGATCGCTTCGGAAAAAATCAGCATTATCCAAAGGTAACCAGGCCGACGTGATGGTTTGTCCCCATTGAAAAGTGCCTGAATCGGCTTGTTTTTTTCCGTTGATGATTTCGAAAAGTGTCGTCATTGCCCGGGGGTCTTTAGACAGAAAAATGATTTTATCCCCTTTATTTGCCACAAATTCAACATCTTTAAAAAGCACGGTACCATCAATGCTGGCGCTCAGTCCGTGCACATCGAGGATTTTATCGCCCGCTTCACGTTCCGGGGTGAAAATAATGCCCGGGTATTTCCGGGTTGACGGCTCAATTTCTTCGATATTGAGTTTCTCAATCATTTTTTTGCGGCTGGTGGCCTGCTTCGATTTTTTTACGTTTGCACTAAAACGGGAAATGAACTCCTGTAATTCGGCTTTTTTCTCTTCAGCTTTTTTGTTCTGTGCTTTTTGTTGCCGCAGCGCCAACTGGCTGCTCTGGTACCAGAAGCTGTAATTTCCGGCAAATAATTTTATTTTTCCGTAATCGATATCGACAGTATGTGTGCTGACAGCATCCAGAAAGTGACGGTCGTGCGAAACCACCAACACTGTATTTTCATAATCTGAAAGGTAATTTTCGAGCCACGAAACAGTTTCCAAATCGAGGTCGTTTGTGGGTTCATCGAGCAGCAGGTTGTCCGGTTTTCCAAAAAGTGCCTGGGCCAGTAAAATCCGCACCTTCTGTTTTCCGCTCATGTCCTTCATCTGCGTGTAATGATATTCCTCGTTAACTCCCAGGTTGCTTAACAAAATTGCAGCATCGCTTTCGGCGTTCCAGCCATCCATTTCACCAAATTTTTGTTCAAGGTCGGCGGCTTTCATCCCGTCCTCATCCGAAAAATCGGGCTTGGCATACAACGCTTCCTTCTCCTGTATTAAATCCCAAAGTTGTTCGTGCCCTTTCATCACGGCGTGAATGACCAAATCTTCATCAAAGGCAAAGTGATTTTGGCTCAGTACTGAAAGGCGCTCACCGGATCCCAAACTAATTTGGCCTGAAGTGGCGTCAATTTCACCTGAAATGGCTTTCAAAAAAGTTGATTTACCTGCCCCGTTTGCACCAATAATACCGTAGCAGTTTCCTGCAGTAAATTTCAGGTTCACATCCTGAAATAGCACTCTCTTCCCAAACTGTATCTTTAAATCTGCAACTGTAATCATCCGTATAAATTGATTTAAAACTGTTCCCTTTTTCTTTTCTGAAAAAAAAGGTGTGCAAACGTAGTGATTAAAATGGTTTTACTACGCCAAAAAATTGAATTCCGAAAATTGATAACATTGAAGTTGTCCCGAGAATCGGGATTACTGAATCTTAGTCGTCCCGATAGTCATCGGGAGAGATAGGGATTATTTGTATAGCAGTGCCAACGATTGTGAAGGGGAGAAGGGATTTTTAGATAATGTAATTGTTGCAAAATAGCACCACGCGATGCTCTGAAGGAATCACTGTATGGCAGTCGCGCGGCAGCGGTGAGATGAACAACTGGTTGCTGTTTTTTTTTTTTTACATTGTTGAAAAAATTTCATAAAAGCTCCCTGTTTTTTGCGTACGCAGAAACACAAATGTTTTAATATTATCCATTCATTTTACTTGTTTTTAAATTTTGAATTCAGATTCATTAAAAATTGTTATACCGATGCAAATAAAAAAGGTCGTTTCCGCACAAAAAAAGAAATTGCAAACTATACTCAGCCCACAGGAACAGGCATTGGGCGAAATCATTTTTAACAACGGGCAGTGCCAGATGCTGGCGCAGTCGGTATCGCGCTTTGATCTGATTGTGGTCGATGAACGGGAAAATGAAATAGATGAATACTCCCTCAATATTGAATTGCCGGAAGAGGATGACGCTGTATCAGAAACCGGCGCAATTTATCCGTATTGCGGCAACGACCCGGTTGAGTGGGACAAGTACGCGTATGCTTGTCTTTTGCAGGTAGAAAGCGAAACGCAACTGCTTAATCCAAAAGAGCATCTGGAGCATAAAAAATATTCCCGTCAGGGAATGATTAAGCGGGTGCTAACCGAGCGGCGGCAAAAAGCGGATAAGGCGGAATACCGCATCAAGTGGGCCGGTAATATTTATGGCGACCACATCCTGACCAACGAAAGAGGGGTAAAATACAAAGTGTTCCTGCGTGATTTTGAAAGCGAAACCGGGTACAGCGACAGCATGGACGCTAAACTTAACAAGCTGGGTACTACCAAGCACATCATGTTTGCATTCAGAAAACTAAAAGAAAACAAAACGCTTTACAACCGATTGGGTAAAACATACCCGTTTGTGGAAGTATTTTGTGACCCGCTCAACGATTATAAAATTACCTGGTACTACCCGCACAAACTTCCGGTTGACGAGCAACTGCTGATTTCAAGGTATTTTAAAAATGCCAGTTGCATAGAAGATGCTCAAATTACCGGATTCCTGAAGTTTATCGAGGAAGCTGCTGATTTTCCGCACATCCGCATCCGTCCAGAGGTGGCCGAAAAAGTGGAAGCAGCTTTTGAGCAAGAGATGCTGTTGAGTCTTCGCGATCAACACATCCCTGATTACAGTATGATAAATGCCGATCTCTATCCTTATCAGAAAGAAGGCGTCGAGTTTGCACTGTTTCGCAAAAACGCCATTATTGCGGATGAAATGGGGCTGGGAAAAACCATTCAGGCCATTGCCACCGCCATCCTGAAAAAGCGAATTTTCGGGTTTGAAAAAACACTGGTGGTATGCCCGGCATCGCTGAAAGAGCAGTGGAAAAAAGAGGTGGAGAAATTTTCGGACGAAAAAGCGCTGGTAGTGCAGGGATTTCCCGACGAGCGAATTGCACAATACAAAAGCAGTGAACATTTCTTTTTCATCGTGAATTACGAAACCGTGCTGCGCGACCAAATGGCCATCAACAGTGCCGGCATCGATTTTTTGATTCTCGACGAAGCACAACGCGCCAAAAACTACGAAACAAAAACTGCCGCGTCGCTGAAACGGTTGGAGGCCAAGCATAAACTGGCCATTACCGGCACGCCCATCGAAAACCGGCTCATCGATATTTTTTCGGTGATGGGTATCCTCGATCCCCAATTCCTCGGGCCGCTTTGGGAGTTCTCGTACCAGCACTGCCTGTTCGATCCCAACCGCCACAATAAAATAAACGGTTACTATAACCTTCAAAAACTCAATAAAAAACTGGAAAAAATATTGCTCCGGCGCGAAAAGCGTAAAGTAATCGATCAGTTGCCTCATCTTCAGCAACACGACATTCCGGTGGAGCTTTCGCCGCTACAGGCCGATTATCACGGTTCGTATGCCAGCGGGATTGCTGCCATCCTGCGCAAAAAATTTATGACGCCATACGACATGCAAAAAATGCAACTGCTGCTGGCCAGCATGCGTATGGTTTGCGATTCCACTTACCTGATTGACGACGAAACCAACGAATCGCCAAAACTGGAAGAGTTGCAGCATATTCTCATTGAAAAATTAGATGTGCCCAACCGCGATACCAAAATCATCATTTTTTCGGAGTGGATTAAAGTACACAAGCTCATCGGGAAAATCCTCCGCGAAAACAACATCGGATTTGTGGAGCTGAACGGCAAAATACCTGTAAAATCGCGTGGCGAACTCATTCGCAAATTTGAAACCAACCCGCAATACAAAATATTTTTATCGACCGAAGCAGGCGGATCGGGGTTGAATCTTCAGGTGGCCGACACACTTATCAATTTTGAACTTCCGTGGAACCCGGCCAAAAAGAACCAGCGCATTGGCCGCATCGACCGGATTGGGCAGAAAAGCAATAAACTTACCATTTATAATTTCATCACACGCAACTCCATCGAAATGAAAATTGCCTCGGGCTTGCTGGTAAAACAGAGCCTTTTTGATGGCGTGCTGGGCGAAAGCGGGCAAACCAATTTTGTGGATTTCAGCACCAAAGGACGCTCGCAGTTTATTCAGCAATTAGAAGAATTTGTGAATGAAATTGAAGAAACCGAACCGGAAAATTTGGAGAAACCCGAAGTCGCGGAAGAACCCGGGATCTTGCAGGAGAAGGTTGCCATACAAAAACCAACCGACGAAATCGACCTCTCCGAAGACGCTGCCGAACCACAGGAAGACCCTGCCACAGCTCCCGCAGAAACCACCGGTGGTAACGGCCAGGGCGGGAATGCCAGTGCTGAAGATATGGAGCAGGTAATGAACAACGGAATGCAGTTCCTTTCAGGCTTGTTTAAAATGGCCACCGGGAAAGAGATGGGCATGGAAGGCCAAAAAATAGAAGTAAACAAAGAAACCGGCGAGGTGACCATGAAATTTAAGCTGCCGGTGTGAAAGGGGCTTAGCGGTTCGATCCGCTGAGCGCGTAAAGGGAACACAGGCAAAACTATTGCTGAGAGGATTGTATGGTAGATTTTGCATTTTTCAGGCATCTGTAACAATAGTCAGTGGTTGGATAGGGCTGGTGTACGACAAATTCCACGATTTATAAAGCGATCCAGAGCATTCATTCTTTTTTTCACCGGCGCTTTAGCCTGGTGATTATCTTTCTCAGTGTCTTTTGCGGCTTTAGCATTTAATTCCTTTAACGGCTAAAGCCCTTTTGTTTTTGACTCTCTCTGTTCACCGGGCTGAAGCCACGGTGTAAAAATCCATTTTTTCAGTGGCTCATAACATTATTGCATTTGTTGTGCACCCGATAAGGCCGATAGATTATGCAACCGGTTTTGCATTTCAAATCATTTATTTTAATTTTGGTGGTATAGATATTGAAAAAATAGTAGTATAATGGAAAAAATAACGTTAAGCTTGCACAATGCTTCGTTAAAAAAGCAAATTAAGGCTTATGCACAAAAAAGAGGTCTGACCGTTTCCGGCATTGTTGAGAACTACCTGCAGAATCTGATAAAACTGGAAAGACAAAATGCTGAAACGGATTATAAATTGCCAGGGGAATTGGATTCGTTACTTGACGGCATTGAAGTAAATGATGAACTGCAAAAAAAAGATTACAAAACATTAAGAGACGAAATGTATGCCAGCCGTTCCGAATAAAATTAAAAGGGTTTTACTGGATGTTAATGTTTGCATCGATATTATTGTAAATCGCTCGCTTTCGCCCGAAACCAAAAAGGAATTGTTTGCTGTTTTTATTCAAAATAAAAGTGAAGTTTTTGTGCCTGCATTTTCCATCGATACTGTTTATTATATCCTGAACAGCTCCATGAAAATTGATAAACAAGTAGCCAAAAATGCGATTCAAAAGCTTTTAAAATTTACGAAGTTGTTACATACCACCGATGAAACGATCCACAAGGCATTTGTTTCCAATTTTTCTGATTTTGAAGATGCGCTGATAAATTCACTCGCAGAAACCAACAAAATGGATGTGATTCTTACCAATAATATTTCAGATTTCTCCAAATCATCCTTACTTGTTTATCGTCCAGCTGATTTTATTGCGCTATTCAAATAAATGGTTTAAGCTATTTTCTCCAAACTTCCCATCAACTCATACGCAATTTTATTGCTCTCAATCCGCATCATGCTTTCTTCGGCGCTGCCGTAGCTGAGCAGATTAATACTACCGTACCAAACAATTTTTTGGTCGATGATAGCAAATTTTTGATGAATGTTCGGTTTGTAAACCAGGTGAATGCCAGAAGTTTCTATATGTTTGGTTGCTTCTTTCCAGGCGGTTAAATCTTTGTTTTGGAAGTCTTCCACCGAACGGGTTACCACAATAACTTTCACTTTTTTGGCAAGGGCAGGTTCCAAATTACGCATGATTTGCTGCGTCCTTCGTTTGGTAACAAACTCCTTTTTTTATGAAAAATGGGGGTTAAAATGCAACTTTAAATTTTCGTGGATAAAAAAACTAATTGCCAATATTTTCAATTCCTTTTTTAATCCTTGAAATTGTTTCCTCTTTCCCCAGTATTTCGCAAATCGCAAACAAATCAGGCCCCATGTTTCCGCCCACCAGGCAAAGCCGCAGCGGGTTCATTACCGCGCCAAAACCCCACTCTTTTTCATTCATGAAAGCGGAAAACTGTTCTTTGATTGAAGCCGCTTCCCACTTTTCAACCGATTCAAAAACGTTGATTATTTCTGAAAGTTTTTCAGGAGTATCTTCCTTCCAGCGCTTTTTTATGGTTTTCTCGTCGTAAACTTCGGGGGCCACAAAAAAGTAGTAGCTCTGGTTCCACAGGTCGGACACAAACTCGCAGCGCTCTTTTACTTCAGCAACAATACGTTCCAATTTTTTATTATCGGCCGAAATTCCTTTTTCTTCCAGAAGGGGTTTGAAAAGTGCGGCCAGTTCTTTTTTCGTTTTTTGCTGAAAATAGTGATTGTTGAACCACTTGGCTTTTTCAGGATTGAATCGCGAGCCGGATTTCACCACGCGGCTTAAATCAAACTGTTCAGTGAGTTCTTCCAGCGTGAAAAATTCCTGCTCGGTTCCGGGGTTCCAGCCCAGCATTGCCAGCAGGTTAACAAACGCCTCCGGAAAATATCCTTCTTCGCGGTAACCTATCGAAATCGCACCGGTTTTTGGGTCTTTCCATTCCAGCGGGAAAACCGGGAATCCCATTTTGTCACCGTCACGTTTGCTGAGCTTCCCTTTGCCCTGCGGTTTTAAAATGAGTGGCAGGTGCGCAAATTTGGGTTTGGTATTTTCCCAACCCAGCGCTTTGTAAAGCATCACGTGCAAGGGCATTGACGACAGCCACTCTTCGCCGCGGATGACGTGGGTAATTTCCATTAAATGATCATCCACCACATTGGCCAGATGATAAGTTGGCATTCCGTCGGATTTAAACAGCACCTTGTCGTCGAGGATGTTGGTGCTGAAAGTAACTTCTCCGCGGATGATATCATTGTCTGTTACATTTTCATTTTCAGGCATTTTAAACCGAATGACATATTTTTCACCGGCGGCAATTTTTTGTTTAACTTCTTCTGCCGGCAAATTCAATGAGTTATTTAAAGTGTCCCGGGTAGAAATACCGTACGAAAATGTTTCTTTTTTGGCTTCGGCATTTTTACGGAGCTGTTCCATCTCTTCTGGCGTATCAAAAGCAATGTACGCCCAACCCGCTTTAACCAGTTGATCGGCATATTTTTCATACAATTCCTTGCGGTCGCTTTGGCGATAAGGCCCAAAGTCTCCTCCTGCTTTCGGGCCTTCATCGGGAATCAGTCCGCACCATTCGAGGCTTTCTTCAATGTATTCCTGTGCGCCGGGTACAAACCGGTTCTGGTCGGTGTCTTCAATACGCAGAATAAAGTCACCACCGTGTTTTTTGGCAAACAGGTAGTTAAACAAAGCGGTTCTCACACCGCCCATGTGCAGCGGCCCGGTTGGACTTGGTGCAAACCGCACCCGTATTTTTTGATTGTTCATTGCTTATTTTTTGAATTTGGTGCAAAGATAGGAGAAATTGAGGGAATGTATAATTTTGCAATCAACGCTGTATTTTATCAATGTTTGTTTCGGCTGATTTGTTTTATTTTGTAACGGGTGAGAAATTAGAAACCGAGGCGGTAGCCCAATTTGCCTACTGCATTTTGCCAACTGCCTATTTTACTTTAATTTGAAATTTGAATCTTTAAACGAATAAAAAATGTACGGAAAAATAAAACAAGACCTTCAAAACAATCTCGAAGAACTGAAAGAACAGGGGTTATACAAAACAGAACGGATTATTACTTCATCGCAAAGTTCTGAAATTGAAGTAGGAGGGGGGCAAACAGTATTGAATTTTTGCGCCAACAACTACCTCGGTCTGGCCAATCATCCTGAAGTTGTAAAAGCAGCACAGGATATTATGAATGACTGGGGATTCGGTCTTTCATCGGTGCGATTTATCTGCGGAACTCAGCAGATTCATAAAGAATTGGAAGAAAAGGTGTCTGAATTTTTGGGCACTGAAGATACCATTTTGTATTGTGCCTGTTTCGATGCCAACGGCGGAGTTTTTGAGCCGTTGCTCGGGCCCGAATCAGCAATAATTTCCGACGAATTGAACCATGCTTCTATTATCGATGGGGTGCGCCTGTGCAAAGCGCAGCGTTTTCGCTACAAACATTCCAATATGGAAGAACTGGAACAGTGCCTGAAAGATGCTTCGGAAGCCAAATACCGGCTCATAGTTACCGACGGCGTTTTTTCAATGGACGGCGATCTGGCCAACCTTCCTGAAATTGTGGAACTGGCCGATAAGTATGATGCGATGGTAATGGTGGACGATTCGCATGCTACCGGGTACATCGGAAAAACGGGCCGTGGCACAGCCGAACATTACGGGCTGCTCGGGAAAATTGATATCATCACTACCACTTTTGGTAAAGCGATGGGTGGCGGAAACGGCGGCTGTACTTCAGGCCGGAAAGAAATTATTGACATGCTGCGTCAGCGTTCGCGACCGTACCTGTTTTCAAATACGCTGGCACCGGCAACCGTTGGCGCTACGCTGAAAGTTATCGACATGCTTTCTGAATCGAGCGATCTTCCGGCAAAAACCATGGCCAATGCCAAGCATTTCCGCAAAAAAATGGAGGCTGCCGGGTTTGATTTGGTGAAAGGCGACACTGCCATTGTGCCTGTGATGATCTACGATGCCCCGCTGGCGGTGAAATTTGCCGATGAGTTGCTGAAAGAAGGCGTTTATGTAATTGGTTTTGTTTACCCGGTTGTTCCAAAAGGAAAGGCCAGAATCAGAGTGCAGCTTTCTGCCGCACATACTACCCAACAAATCGACAAAACAGTTGAGGCATTTATAAAAGTAGGGAAAGAGCTGAAAATTATTTAGTTATTTCTGTTTTGATGAATTTGAAAAAAACAGTTAGCACCGTCCTTCGGGGCGGTGCTTTTTGTTGGTACAAAAAAATCTGTCAAAGCAGAATTATTTTATCCCCTGAATCGAGAGCGTGGAAATATCCTGTTCTGCTTTTTCGGCTTTTCGTTTAAACTGGCCGGCCGTAAGTTTTTTGACTCGAATTTTTATCTGTCCGTTTTTTCTGTGCGTTTGAAATTGCGCCACGTTAATTTTTATTCCGTCTTCCGACCTTATTTCACTAAACACTGGCCGGAAATTTTCAGAGTCAATTTTTCGTAATCCCCTGAATTTTATTGAAAAATAACCTTCGGTTCCCTGGTAGTAGTAGGTTTTTTTGCCGGGGGCATAAGCTGCTTTTGTCATTGTGCTTTGCCGGGGTTTTTCTTCAATCCATTTGCCCCGTTGTTGCGGAAATTCAACAAGCAAATAATACGAGCCCGCATCGAGATACTCGAACGAAACCATTCCTTTTTGGCCGGTTTGCTGAAAAGCCACAGTTCCCCTTCCTGTGCCCGATTCAAGATAGATATTGACAAAAGAGGCACGCTGGCTTGTCCAAAACGGAAAAATTATAATAATTATGAATAGTAGTTGTTTCATAAAATGGTTTTACTTCACTTTTTTGAGGGTTCCCATTTCCAGGGAAACCTCGGCACCCGGAACTATTTCGCCCGGGGTAAACAGAAATTCATTGATAGAAAGAATACCCAAAATGAATAAAAGCAGTGAAGTTTTTATGCAGTTATAAACTTTGAGTTTTTTAATTTATATGATTGTCCGTATGTGTACCCCCATTAATGAATATTTTGTTGATTTCCCGCAGATACCGCAGATAAACGCTGATTTTTTATAAATTTCTGCGAAAATCAGCGCAATCAGCGGGAGATTTACTTTTTAGGTATGTATGCAGGAATTCATTTAATTTAAATTACTGGAAATGTATTGGTTGAACTATGCAATAGCTAATCATCTTCTTCTTCAGTAATTACAGGTGCTTCGTTTCTGATGATGACCATTTTTACATCTTCAGCGTATCTCTCAATCAGTTTTTCAAACGATTTTTCCGTAAGTGCCGAAACTTTCATGGTGACGCTCCCGAATTTTCCGTCAGCTTCAAATTTACCCACTACCAAACGGCCGGGATCATTTTTGTCGGTTTCATACAAGGGTGTGATGTTATCATCATAAAGATTTTTCAGATTCGAAAAACGGATAGTAAAAAAACCACCCGGTTCTCTCACAAAGTAAATATTTTTGTCTTTGTGATAGCCAACATGTAAATCATCAGGCAGGTCTTCGCTTTCGTTTGCCAGTTTTCCTTTTTGGGGTGGCAGTGCCATAATAATCCGGTACATACCTTTGTTCAGGTGGGCAAAAGTGGCACCACCCGCTTTGCCGGTTTTTTGAAACGCAACCGGAATGTCGCTTTCTTCGGGTTCAATATAAATAATTGCATTTTGTACCGGTTTTCCCGGCTTTCCAAATAGTGATTTTAATATTCCCATAATTGTTTTTTTTTATTCAAATTACTCTTATGATGTTAGTGAAAAATATGGTGAATTCAAAATTTTACGCCACTTATTTTAAATTCGGTATTTTGTAACTTTCTTTTTATCAAAAAAATACAAGATGTGAATTTGGTTATTAGCCAATAATGAATTTTGGAGTCTGAAAATCACCGATTACTTTTTTCCCGGAGAAAACCAATTTTGCTTTTAACGGATTAGTTTGAAATTCCCCTATCTTTGCACCAAATTATTCATTATGAAGGAAAAGCTTTTTGGAAAAACATTGACTGAATTGCAGGGAGTTGCAGCAGAGCTCGGTTTGCCAAAATTCACAGCCAGGCAAATTGCCGACTGGCTCTACAAAAAGGAAATTTCGTCAGTTGACGAAATGACCAATCTTTCCAAAAAAGCGCGTGAGCTGATCAACGAAAAGTATGAGTTCGGGCTGACAGCGCCGTCAAAAATCCAGGGCAGTACCGACGGTACCAAAAAATACCTGTTCCCCACGTTTCAGCAGAAATTTATTGAAACGGCCATGATTCCCGAACGCGAGCGTAACACAGTTTGCGTGAGTTCGCAGGTGGGCTGCAAAATGGGTTGCCTGTTTTGCATGACCGGCAAACAGGGTTTCCAGGGGCAACTTACGGCCGGCGAAATTGTGAATCAAATCAAAAGCATCGACGAAGCCAATGAAGTTTCCAACATTGTTTACATGGGCATGGGCGAACCGTTCGATAATCTCGATGAGGTGCTGAAAAGCATTGAAATTCTTACTGCCGGCTGGGGATTTGCCATGAGCCCCCGCCGGATTACAGTTTCAACAATTGGAATAATTCCGGCCATGCTGAAGTTTTTGGAGGAAAGCGAAGCGCATCTCGCAGTCAGTTTGCACACTCCGTTTAACAACGAACGCCGCAATTTGATGCCTGTGGAAGTGGCTTACCCTATTGAAGAAGTGATTGCTGAAATTAAAAACTGGGATTTTGGCCGGCAACGCCGTGTGTCGTTCGAATATATTATGTTTGGAGGTTTGAACGATTCTCCGCGCCATGTGAAAGAGTTGACCCGTTTGCTCAGTGGGCTGAAATGCCGCATCAATCTGATTCGTTTTCATCCCGTGCCGGGCACCCCGCTGAAAAGCCCGGGCGAAGAAACCATTCAGCGTTTTAAAGACGAACTCAATCAAAAGGGAATTTTTACTACCATCCGCGCTTCCCGCGGACAGGATATTTACGCTGCATGCGGATTGCTTTCTACTAAGGAACTTTTATCAGCAAACAATAAAAAACAGCAATAAAAATTGCAAAACAATAAAATATTTCTTAATTTTAGTAGAAAATCAAAAAACCATGACAACTTTCAAAAGAATCAGGGAAGTGTTTTATGTACTGCAAGACAAAGAATCCTATTTTGCTGAGATTAACAGCAAGCAATCGAACCGGTTGATTTTTAAGCAACTGCTTATTATTTGCCTTTTCGGGTTTATTTACGGGCTTGTAATGGGCAGCTACCACAGTGCATTGCAGGCGCTGGTTGCCGGGCTTAAAATGATGGTGCTTTTTATTACAACTTTACTTATTTGTTTCCCCTCGTTTTTTATAATTCAGCAGGTTCTGGGGTCAAAAATGAGTTTCCGAAAGATGGTGGGAATTGTTTTGAGTGGTTTTGTGCTGGCTTCAACCATTACGTTGTCGTTTGTTCCGGTAATTATTTTCTTTCAAATTACGGGAAACAACTACCATTTTCTGCAACTTTTGCATGTGGTGGTTTTTATTTTTGCCGGGTTTTTTGGAATGAAACTGATACTGGAGGCCCTGAAATTTGCCTGCGACAAAAAGAATGTTTATCCGCAGATTGGCGTAACGGTTTTTAAAGTGTGGATTGTTATCCTGGCGTTTGTCGGCATCCAGCTTTCGTGGAACCTGCGTCCATTCCTCGGCGATAAAAACGAGGATTTTAAATTGTTCCGTAAATACCAGGGCAATTTTTACACGGCCATTGTATATTCCTTCGACCAGCTATTTTCCGGGCAGAATGCCGAAGAATACGATTCAAACAAAACAGAAACTAACCAGCCCGCGGCTGAACAAAAAGATACAGCAGATTTTTCATATTTTTTGGAAGATTAAGTTATGGATGAAATAATGACACTTGAAGAAGTTGCAAAATACCTGAAAGTAAAGCCCCAGACTATTTATACCTGGGCGCAAAACAATAAAATACCTGCCGCGAAACTGGGAAAGGAGTGGCGGTTTAAAAAAACGGTAATCGACAAGTGGTTCAACCAGCATTTCGACGATAAGTTTGCCGATTATTTGTAAAATGCTTTACCAGCCTGCTGTTGCAATTAGAATACTTAATTCAATGTCGTTTAGTTAACGCTGTCAAGTCTGTTGACGTTGACAGGTTCAAAACCATAGACTTGTCAGCGTGCGAAGCTCCTGACAACGTCAACCAAATAAAATTAACTAACTAAACGACATTTATACTTAATTAGAAACTGAGAAAAATCTAACCCGGATTATTCACAAATAATCCCTATCTCTCCCGATGACTATCGGGACGACTAAGATTCAGTAAAACTTTTTTTTAAAAGTTCAACTTCATCTAAGTCGGGATTAACCTGAACTTTATTCATATTTTTAAAATTTATGAATAGTTCAGTCTCTCCAAAAGTGGCTTTTTCCTCTTATATAAATACATTAAGTTTGAGATGCCGTGCAGTTGAGGCCGTTTTTAACACTGTTATATTATAACCTCGTTCAGTCTGGCTCTGGTTGACGGTGATCCGATAATTGATTATTTAGAAATCGTAAGGTAGACCACCTAATATGTAATTAGTCAACCGGGCACGGCAATTTCAAATTTAAAATTAAAACTATGA
>NZ_FQZE01000034.1 GCF_900141875.1 Tangfeifania diversioriginum
GGATTTTCAATGGATTATTTTCAAAACCAATATCCTAAATTTGCAGAGAATGTAGGTTTTTCATGATACCCGGAATAACCTATTCCCAAATCAATGGGGCCAATTGCCGTGTTTATCGAATATTTTACACCTCCGCCGCCAATGGTGTTGAAATTATCGAGATGATCAAAATTGTTTCCCTGCGCCATCATATTATAAAGCAGGGAGATGTATTGGTCCTTATTTACCTGATACCGAATTCCAATCAAAGCAATATTGACAAACCGATCAGCAATTGTAACCGGAGGCAGGCCTACAAATGGGAGGTGATAATTAAAATATTGTGAATATGGTTCTCCACCAACAATTGTTGTTTTAATCAGTGGGTATTCGGAATTAAAGAGTGAACGGCTGTATAAATCGAATAAAAGGGCCATATTGGGCTGAACAGGAATTACATTATTCATTTTAAAAAGCAAAACCGGACACAATGTGCTGCCGTCTGAAAAGTCGGTATTTAGCGAAAATTCAGCATCAAGTCGCGTACCCTTTTCCGGGAAATAAAAATGGTCCATGTTATCGAAAGAGAGATAGGTGTACCCGTTTGTAATCAACTGGTCGGTTTTTGACATCAAAACCGCATCATTTGTTTTTTTCGAAAACACATCGCCGTTAAAATATTCTTCCCGTATTCCGAACCCAAAATTCAATTTATTCCAAAAGTATTTATACAGGTAGATATCCCCCGAAGTATGAAAAATTTCTGCGTTGAACATTTTATCGCCTTCTTCGTAAATGTTGTATTTCTGGTATTTCCCTTTTATTTCGATTCCGAGTGTGGGCAGATCTCTTTTTCTGGTTTCAGTTACTATACTGACTCCGGGATTGGCCGACAACTCAGTGCTTGCCGATAAATAACTGATTGTTTTGGAATGGTTCCTTCGGGTTACATTGAGCAAAAGCGCCGCAGCATCGTTGGTGTTAACCTTAAACCCAAATCGTTGCGAATACACTTTCCGGGGGGTGATATCCAGGTGAAGTGTTTTGCCATTTGCGTTGTCTGTCAGATGGTAATACACCAGAGCGAAATCACCGTGCCCGTACAACCGGTCGATGGCATTTTTGATTTGCTCTTTGGAATACCTTCCAGGTAATTCAAGGTTTAGTTTATTTTTAAGGAACGTTTCATCGAGGTTGTGGCCGCCCGTAAAGTCTATGTCTGTAATTTGCCATTTCTCATCAGAAATATATTTCCTCGAATATTCCCGTTGTTTAAGATTGAATTTCTGTTTTAGTTCCCTGATTTGATCTTGTACTAAATGTGTCGCTCTTTCGCCCCTTAAAACAAGAGTGTCGGCAGCTTCGCGTGAAAAACTTCCTACGGAATAGCCCGAGATATCGGGTCGTATTTTGATGTCGCACAGACTGTTGTTGACAGAATCTTTTTCCTGTTCCAGGAACCCAATCATTTGATTGAAAATCCCGTCCACCGAGGTTAACTCTTCTTTCGGCTTGAGGTTTTCTCTGATATCGACCCCGACAATGATGTCGGCGCCCATTCGTTTGGCTACGTCGGTAGGAAAATTGTTTACAATCCCGCCATCCACCAGCAACAGGTTTTCGCGCTGGCAAGGTTGAAAAAAACCGGGTATTGCCATACTCGAAAACAGGGCCGTTGGGAAAAAGCCATCTTTTAAAACTACTTCCTCACCGCTTTCAAGGTTGGCGGCAACACAGGCAAAAGAAATGGGTAACTGGCTAAAATTCGCATTCACAGGAAGGTTTCCAGCCAGTCCGCAAAAAATGTTCAGCACATTCTGCCCTCTTATAATACCTTGTGGCAGACCTACCGATTTTACATCGGAAAACGAAAAGGACAAGAGGTATTTTTGTTTCTGCACCTGATCGTTTTTTGAAAGAACATTTCTTGAAACATTATCGGAAAGAACCTTTTCCCAATCCTGACTTTTAACAATTTCCTCAATTTCCCGGGCAGTATAACCCAATGAGTAAAAACCGCCAATAAGGCTTCCCATGCTGGTCCCAACCATTATGTCGATAGGAATTCCTTCCTGTTCCAGGACTTTTAAAACTCCAACATGGGCAAAACCTTTGGCGCCTCCGCCGCTTAGAACAACAGCAACCTTGGGGGTGTTCGCATTCATATGTGGTTGTGCGCTAATTTTAGGTGTTGCCCAAGGTAATATGCAAAGAAGAAGTGAATAGATAATGCCATTAAAGGATTTTGCGTTTCTATTATTTGATGGCTGGCTTTTCATTTTATATTAAAAATTTGGCAGTCCAAAAAGAGATTGTCCCGATGACAGGATTCGAACCTGCAGCCTCCTGCATTTTTTCTTGTAAAGTTTTAAAAGAATAAACAGACGCTCTTCACGTTGAGCTACATCGGGTGTATTCATTTTATCTCCTCTTATAAAGTTTTAATTTAACTTTTTATGTCAAGTTTTAAAACCGAAAACCCAGGCCCAATGAAACCATTTGAGGCAACATTGTTGTGTTGTCCTTTTCGGCATCAAGCGCGTCAATTATTCCAAGTTTATACCCGGCATTAATTTGTATTCCCTCATTAAACTCATATCCAACCTGGGCTCCAAAACCGAAATCGAAGCGCTGCATAGGTTTTTGGCCGGCCACCTCTTCATAAAGATCAATATCGGCATCTTTGTATTTTGCACCTAAGCCGAGCCCAATGTATGGGCCAACACCTGCATAAAACCTGTTTCCTCCCTCATTTTGCCATTGCCCCATTGCGTAAACAGGCAAATTAAAACCGATATACTGAAAATCATCTTTTGTGGTATTATGCTCCATTTTTGATGATTTAAAGTGCAGCATCAGCTCTGGTTGAATGGCAAAAAAGTCGCTCAAATCATATTTCAAGAAACCGCCTATTCCGGCTCCAAGTTTCATAGAACTTTCTGCGCTACCTAAATCTGAAAGAATAAAATTCGACAAGTTGGATTCTGCTTTGATACCACCTGATAACTTTTGTGCGTTTGTTTGAGTAATTCCCAAACCTAATGCGACAGCTAATGTTAAAATAATCTTCTTCATTTTTCTTAAATTTTAAAATGTTAATATTAAATCGACTTCAATTGTATTTATTCTGAATCATTCCCTTTTCGACATAAATTTCGGTCAGTTGTTCTTTTTTGCTTGGTTGATCTTTTTTCACAAGTTTTGAAATCATTACATATATTACCGGAATGACAATCAGCGACAGGAACATCGAACTGGTAAGTCCTCCAATCAGCACCCAACCGATACCGCTTTTCCACTCGGCACCCGCACCACTCGAAAGAGCCAGCGGGAGCAATCCAAAGATCAGGGCCAGGTTGGTCATCAAAATCGGGCGGAAACGCAGGCTTGTTGCCTCAACAATGGCATCGTACACTTTTACGCCTTTGTTTACCATTTCATTGGCAAAGTCAACTACCAGGATGGCATTCTTCGCCACAAGTCCCATCAGCATGATGATACCCATGATGGAAAAAAGACTTATGCTTTTCCCGGCCAGTGCCAATGCCAGCAATGCGCCAACTATTGAAAGTGGCATAGAAAACATCACCACAAACGGATAGGCGTAACTGTCGTACAGCGCTACCATGGTTAAATAAACCAGCAGTATCGAGGCAATCAGGGCAACAAGCATGCTGCCGAACGATTCAGACTGATTTTCAAGATCACCGGCGTAAACAACATCCACACCAATGGGCTTCTCAACCTGGGCCAGTTTCGTTTCAATTTCCTCGCCAATGGTACCAATTGTATTTCCGGCTACCTGCCCGGTAATGGAAATTGAAGACAATTTATTGTAACGGGATAACATTGCCGGGCCCCTTTTTTCAGTTACACTGGCAATCTGTTTCAGTTGAATATTATTCCCGGAGCGGGTAATCAGCGACATATTTTCCACATCTCCCTTACTCTTTTTGTTGAACTCGTCGAGAATAATATTGATGTCGTACTCTTCGCCTGATTCTTTGTATTTCAGGTTGTTGTCTCCGGCAAAAGCGATACGTAACTCTGCGCCAACTTCGCCCAGGGTCAAACCCACTTTGGCCAGTTTGTCGCGGTCGATTTCAATGTTCAGTTCCGGATTTCCTTCTTCGTCGGAGGTTTCAACGTCGGTTGTACCCCGGGCATTTTTGGCAATTTCGAATACCCTGGCTGCATATTGTTTTACTTCGTCGTAATTGTTGCCACGCACGATTAATTCAAGCGGGCGGGTAGTTGTACCCATGATGCTGGCTTCGTTTACCGTAAATTTGGGGCCTGCAAACACCTCCGACAATGTATTTTTTACCTGGATACTGAATACTTTGGACGAAACATGCCGTTTCTTTTTGTCAACAAGTTTTACATTGATTTCTGCTGCATTCGGGGTTTCGTTGAATGACATACTTCCACCTTCAGAACCTACTTTGGTGAAAAGCAACTCAACTTCAGGATACTTCATCAGTTCCTCTTCAATCTGGGCGCAAATTTTATTCGTTTCATCGAGTGTTGCATTCTTTTCAAGCTCCACCTTCAGAATAAATTCACCACGGTCGCCGGCATCCATAAATTCAGTTTGGATATACCCGTTTGACACCAGTAAAACAGAACCGAATAAAAGCAGCACCACCGAAACCAGCGTTACTGTTTTGTGATTTAACGCCCAGTGCAGCGCCGACATGATGTAGTTTTTTATGGTATTGATTGCCGACTCAAATCCCATCAGGATACGGTCGAGCACATTGCTTTTCTTTAGTATTTTAATTTTTCCGAAGCGTGAAGTCAGTAACGGAACCAGCGTAAACGACACCAGCAAACTGATTAGGATGGAGAACACAATAACCAATGAAAACGAGCGAAGCAATTCGCCGGTTATTCCGCTGGTAATACCAATAGGCAGGAACACCGCAATAAGCACGATGGTAATTGAAACAACTGTGATGCCCAACTCTTTGGTAGCATCCAGCGAAGCCTGCCAGCGTTTTTTGCCCTGTTCCATGTGGCGGTAGATGTTTTCCAACACCACAATGGCATCATCCACAATCACACCAACAACAATTGACATGGCCAACAAAGTGAGCAGGTTGAGTGAGAACCCGAAGATATTGAAGATAACAAAAGTTGAAATAATGGAGGTTGGGATGGAAACAATTACAAACAGCAGGTTTCGGAAACTGTGCAGGAACAGCAACATGGTAACGGATACCAGAACGATAGCAAAAATCAGATCGACCATTACGCTGTTAACGGCATCTTTCGTAAACTCGGAAGAGTCGCTGGCGATGGTAAATTTCAGGTTTTGGGCGCTGTATTTGGTTTCAAAATCTTTAAAAAGTTCCTGAACCTCTTCACTGATTTTAACTGCATTGGCACCGCTCTGTTTTGTAACCGACAAACCAATAGCCGGAGTTCCGTTGATACGAGCCAGTTTGGTACTTTCCTTATTTCCGTCAACAACTGTGGCCACATCTTTCACCTTGATGGTCGATCCATCGGGCGATGTGCGAAGGATGAGCTCCCCAATTTCATCAACCGAAGCAAATTTTCCGCTTAAACGAATCAGCGAACGGGTTTGATCGTCTTTTATATCTCCCACCGGAAAGTCGAGGTTCGAAGCAGCTACCATCTGTTTCAGCAGCGACAGTGAAATGCCGTATTGCTGCAGTTTCTGGGCATCAGCTTTAATCTGGATTTCGCGTTGGTTACCACCAATAATTTCAACCTGGGCAACACCTTTAATCTGGGAAATGTATGGAACAATATCTAAATCGATCAAATCGTAGAACTGTTGTTCGGGCATGTTCGAGGAAGCTGCGATGCTCATAACAGGCAACATGTTCATGTCCATTTTCATAAACCGGGGAAGTTCGGCATCTTCAGGCAAATCGCTTTGAATCATGTTTACCTTGCGTTCACAGTCCTGAAGCGAAATGTCAGCGTCCATGTCGTCTTTCAACTGAACAACCACGATTGACATGTTCTCGAACGAATACGACAAAAGTTTATCAATTCCTTCCATACCCGAAACAGCATCTTCAATCGGTTTGGTTACGGAGCTTTCCACCTCGCTGGGTGCTGCTCCCGGATAAACAGTCATCACCACATTGACGGGAATGTCAATATTCGGGATCAGTTCAACATTCAGGCGGGTGTAGCTGTAAATACCGGCCAGTGCCAAAATGGTAAATACAACGACCGGAATGGTCGTTCTTTTTATAGAAATACCAGTAATATTCATGATAATTTTTTATTGGATAATTTTTACCCGGTCGCCGTCGTTCAGGTTTAACTGTCCGCTCACAACCACACGGCCCTCTTTATTTAGTCCACTCACCACTTCAACGAATTTGTCGTCACTCTCGTTGGTAATGATTTCTTTCTTCACAGCTTTGTCGCCTTCCACCACAAAAACTGAAGGGTTTTTCATGCTTCCTGTAATCGCCGTTTTTTCAATCAGAATGGTTTCCGAGGCTTCAACCGGAATCAGTACTTCGCTGAAAAGCCCGGCTTTCAGGCGCTGTTCGCCGTTGTGGTTGTCCATCACCACTTCAGCATCAAACTTCATGGCATTGTCGGCTTTTTCGCCAATCGAATTGAGCTTTCCGGTGAATGTTTTTCCGGGCAGGGAAGGGATGGTTACGTGAACTGCTTGTCCCTTTGCCAGTTTAAAAATGTCTTTCTCCGGAATTTTAACCCATATTTTTAGTTTCGCCGTGTTTACAATTTCGCAGATGGGCATTCCTCCTGAAATAAATTGTCCGTTTTCAACCAATCGTTTGTTGATAATCCCCGAGATGGGCGCTTTTATTTTGGTGTCGCGCAGGGCTTTGCGGGCAGTAATCAGGTCGGCTTCCGCTTTTTTCAATGCTATCCGCGCCTGTTCCAAATCGTGTTTCGAAATGGCGTTTCCTTGTTCAAGGCGCTGCAAACGTTCAATATCTTTGGTTTGCTGTTCGAAGTCGGCTTCGGCAACCAGCACATTGGCGGCAATAACTTCATCGTCAACTTCAATAATCACTTCGTTTTTCTGAACACGGTCGCCCACGTTTTTGTATATCTTTTGCACTTTTCCCTGGGTTTCCGATAAAACCATCAGTTCCTCAGTGGCGCTTACCGTCCCGGTAGTCGAAATTTGTTTGTTGATGGTACCGGTTTGTGGTGCAACTATTTTTACTGGAATTTCGGAAATCGTTTGCGAGGCCAGCTCGGTTGTTTCCCTTATTTGTTCTTTGTTCGCATTTAATTTATACGCTGCCAAACCTACTAATACAAGAATAATGAGCGCAATGGAAATTTGTTTTACTGTCTTCATTTTGAATTTTAATTGATTAATGTTTTTAGTTTTCCTGTGGCTTTGAGGAGCTCGATTTCTGCAAGATTATATTTTAAAAGTTGCTGGTTGAATAAGTTTTCAGCTTCTAATAGCGAAGTTTCCACATTTAGCAGATCAGTTAACGAAGCCATTCCTTCATCATACTGAAGTTTTACCTGCTCGTACACTTCGTTGGCCAACTCCTTGTTTTCCTTTTGATCCTGCAGGTTCGACCATGCTGACAATAATGAGTTGGAAGCGTTTTTATAATTCGCATCCAAATACTTACTGTTCAACTTCATATCTTCCATGTTTTGCTCCAATTTTAGCTGCGACTGAAGAACCTTCTGTTTTCGTTTTCCTGAACTAAAAATGGGTATTGTTGCCTGGAGGCCGATGGTATTCATATTGTTGAAATTTTTAAACTGAAATTCAGTGGCGTAGCTTGAATAGGAGAATTGCCCGAATGCAGCCAGATTGGGATAATAGGCTGCTTTACCCGATTCTATTTCAAGTTCAGCGAGTTCATTTTGCTTTTGAAGCAATTGATAGGTAGGAAGGTTTTCAAGCGAAAAGAAACCTGGCGAAGGACGCCTCTCAGTAACCTGTTCGGCTGAGATAGTATCCAATGTAATTTCTTCTTCAACTGGAAGGCCAGCCATTATTTTTAAAAAACGTTTTTGAATCTGAATTCCGTTTTGCAGGGTTTCTCTTTGAGTTTTCAGATTGGTTACAGTTACTTTTAACCGGCTTACATCGGTAAGCTTTACAAAATCATTTTCGTACTGAAGTTGCAATATTTCATAAAGTTGCTCCAGCGCTTCAATATTCTCATCCAGAATTTTTAAAGATGCTTTACTCGCCTGCACCTTATTATACATGGTCGATACCTCATTTATCACTTCTTCTTCGGTTTTCTGAAGCATTACTTTGTACAATTCCTCAGCCTTTTTTGCCTGTTTTACACCGGTTAAATAGGCTTTGCTATACAGCAATTGACTTACTGTTAATCCTGCAGAAGACGTGTGTAAAGCATTTATATCGGAAAGTCCGCCAAGTAATGGGGCAATATTTTCCGGTAAATTCTCTGCCATTTCCTGCGGTATCTCAATATCAGGAATTCCCATTCTGGAATAGCTTAAATCACCTTCAACCTGGGGAAGCCCGGTGGCTGCAATTTCTTTTCTTTTTGCATTGCTTTCACTTTCCTGTAAAGTCGCCTTTTTCATGGCATGGCTATTCTCAACTGCATTTTTCAGCAGTTTGTTGAGCGTATAATGTTCCTGGCTACTCGCTGCTTCAGGAAATTGTAAAAGGCCCATTAAAACTATGACTACCAATTGTTTCATTTATTCTGTTTTATCTTTTAAATATTAATTAGTTCTGAACATTACGAACTTAAATGGCAAAAAAAATTAATGTTTGTTTTTATATTCCTCTTTAAGTTTGTCTATGTGCTCAATAAAAAAACTTATTCCTTCCGTTATGTTTTTTAAAAATTTCGCATTTCTTGAATTTGGATTCTTTTTTAATTCTATGATTCGGTTCATTATATCTAATTTCTGCTGCATTTTTTTTTCGACTTCATCAATCATATTACTTATATCAGCAGAAACAAAACGAAAATAGCGTTTGCGGTCGCCGGGGTAGGTAACATACTCAAGAACACCGCGAAGTTCAAGATTTCTCAACGCATTGCTGACAGTACTTTTGCTGATCTGCATTTCCTCTACAATCTCGTCGAAAGTGTATTCTTCTTTATCCATCACCATTAACAAGCCCATAATACGCGCCGTTACGGGTTGAAATCCATCCTTTTCATTATCTCTTCCGATGGATTCAATCAGCTCTTTTTGTTTTTGTATTCTTTCTGATTCTTCCATTTTATAATTTTTCGTACAAATATAATCAAGTTTTTTTAGTTCGCAACAAAAAGAACCAAAATTTAAGCACACTGTTAACATTTAATTTAAGCAGGTAATTGTTTCAACAAACGAGACAGTGAAGTCCGTTCCATTCTCCCCAACCTTCATTACTAAGGCGATAGTTTTTTTGAACTTCAGTAAAAATAAATCCTGATTTTTTTGTATTTTTCCTGTTATGAGGAACAGGCAAAGAAATTATCCGCTCCACGGATGGCTGGGACTTCTACTGGCAGCCATATTCTGGTTTCTGAACTGGTATTTGGAGGGGGTACGAACACACCTTACATTTTTCCCACTATGGCTGGGATACATCCTGGCAATTGACGGACTTGTTTTCATGCGAAAAGGAACATCGCTGGTGAACAGAAGTAAAACCGGATTTCTTCTTCTGTTTATATTTTCAATACCGCTCTGGTGGTTGTTCGAACTTTTCAACACCGTGCTGCAAAACTGGCATTACACCGGCCGTGAATATTTTAGTGATGTGGCGTATGCATTGTATGCCTCACTGAATTTCAGTACTGTGCTGCCGGCCGTATTTGTTACAGGTGAATTTGTGTCAACCTTCCGGCTTCCGGCTTTAAACAAACGCCGTTGGAAAACCGGTAAAAATCTCCCCCCGTTCTTTTTCATCTCCGGGTGGGTTATGCTGGTTTTGTTCCTGGTATGGCCGCGCATATTTTTTCCTTTTGTCTGGATATCGGTCTATTTTATTGTTGAACCCGTAAATTACTGGTTGGGGTTTAAAACTTTGCTACACTACACACAAAGCGGCAACTGGCGGCCGGTTTGGAATCTCTGGATTGGCGTGGTGATATGTGGTTTTTTCTGGGAATTGTGGAATTACTACTCATGGCCCAAATGGACCTACGAACTGCCTTATTTGAACCAGCCCAAAATTTTTGAAATGCCCCTTGCAGGCTACCTGGGTTACCTGCCGTTTTCACTGGAGTTATTTGCTTTGTATAATCTACTGAGCGGAATGTTGCGAATAAAGGTTTCTGATAATTTTATACAACCGGAATGAGTGATTTGTCCATTACACAGTGATAATGTGAAATAATTCAAAGCTCAACAGCAATAAAAATACACTTCCGATTTAACATTAAGATAATAATTAATAATAGCCTGAATTACAGAACTTTAATCATTTGCTTTTGCCGAGGATATTAGTTTGCCGGTATAAATTTCCACTTCTGAGTATGAAATATGAAAAAAGTATTTTTTCATTTAAAGAATTTTTTCTTTATTGCGAAAGAATTGAAACAACATTTAACTTGATTGAAGATAATAACAGGGGAGGCATCAGGATGAAAAATTTTGAAGAAGTTTATTTGTTTAGTTTGAAGAATAAAGAGGAAATAGCCCTTATAACACCTATTTCACATAGAGTTGATTATTTTTACGAAATTGTAAATACGGCACACTGATTGTATAAAACTGGATTTTAATTGAGCAAAATTCTGTGAAGGTTATTAAAACAGGGTCAACTATGATTTTAATTAAAGAAAAAATTCTCTATAAAACAGATTAAAAAGTGTTTAAAGAAAAAAATGGATGCAATCATACTGTATCATATTGATTTACAAAGCCATAAAAATACAATGTAAAACAGGAAGAATTCATGAAGGTATCAGAAAAAATTGAACTTTTAAAGAAAAAGCGGGAGGAAGCACTGGCCATGGGAGGCGGGGCAAGAATCGAAAAGCAACATCAGAAAGGAAAACTGACCGCCCGCGAACGCCTCGATTTACTATTCGACAATGGCACGTTCCGTGAAATTGATATGCTGGTGAAGCACCGTTCGGTGAATTTTGGCATGGAAAAAGTTGACATCAATTCCGATGGTGTAATTGTAGGACACGGTAAAGTAAACGGCCGCACGGTATTTGCATTTTCTCAGGATTTCACTTCGCGGGGAGGATCGCTGGGCGAAATGCATGCTGCTAAAATCAGCAAGGTAATGGACCTTGCTGTTAAAGCCGGAGCGCCGGTTGTGGGACTGAACGACTCAGGTGGCGCACGTGTGGAGGAAGGAGTTGATGCACTGAAAGGCTACGGCGAAATATTTATGCGAAACTCCAGAGCCTCAGGTGTAATTCCACAAATTTCAGCCATTATGGGACCCTGTGCCGGCGGAGCTGTTTACTCGCCTGCCATGACCGATTTTGTGTATATGGTGAAGAAGAAGAGTCACATGTTTATTACCAGTCCGTATGTGATTAAAACGGTTACCGGCGAAGAAACCACTTTTGAAGAACTGGGCGGTGCTATGGCACACAATGCAAAAAGCGGAAATGCCCATTTTGCCTGCGAGAGCGATGAAGAAACCATCGAATCGATAATCGAGCTGCTGAGTTATCTTCCAAATAACAACCTGGAAAATGCACCGATTGTTCCGATGGGTGATGATCCGGCACGTGTTTGCGAAGAGTTGGACACCATCATTCCCGATGATGCCAAAATGCCTTACGACATGAAAAACATTATCGAATCGGTGCTCGACCACGACAGTTTTTATGAAGTACACGAGCATTATGCCGAAAATGCGATTGTAGGGTTCGGCAGATTGAATAACCAATCGGTAGGCATTATCGCCAATCAGCCGTTGATTCAGGCCGGGTGTCTCGATATCGATGCATCTGACAAAATCAGTCGGTTTGTGCGTACTTGCGATGCGTTTAATATTCCGTTGGTTACATTTGTGGATGTGCCCGGTTATTTACCCGGTGTTCAGCAGGAGCAAGGTGGAATTATCCGCCACGGCGCAAAATTGCTCTGGAGTTATGCCGAAGCTACCGTGCCGAAATTTACTGTGGTAACACGCAAAGATTATGGAGGGGCTTACCTGGCCATGTGTTCCAAACAATTGGGCGCCGACATGGTTTTTGCCTGGCCTACCGCCGAAATTGCGGTAATGGGCGCAAAAGGTGCGGTTGAAGTAATTTCCACATACCGCAAAGAAATTAATGAAGCTGAAGACAAAGCCGCCAAAACGCAGGAAAAAATCGATGAATACGAAGAAGCATTTAATGTTCCTTACCGGGCTGCCCAGCGCGGATACATCGATGCGGTAATTATTCCTTCTGAAACACGCATGAGGTTAATTGATGCGCTGGAAGCTATGAGCACTAAAACCGAAGTGCTTCCGGCTAAAAAACACGGAAATATTCCATTATAATTTTAAAATATACTGTTATGACTACTTACGAAAAAAAGAGAAAAGCAGCCATGATAGCTGCAGCTTATTACATCGAACAGGAAAAAGCAAATGCAGTAGTATCCGAAAACAAAACACGTTTAGGCAGATGGTCGCGTACAGGTATTGAAATAAATATGAACAAGCGCCAGGTCATTCAGCTCAGGGGACGCGTGCTGCTCAGAGCCTAATGTTGTGTCAGCCATAAATCATCAAAAATTGTCATTTCACGCGAAGCGATCACTTTGTGAGAATCCCGGTATTCCGGGTGAGCCCGCCTGACCGCCCGCCTGAATGACTTTGCCGGGCAGGGACGGGCAGGAAATCTCTGAATTTGAAACAGATTTCTCCTCGAATACTCGTCGAAATGACAGCAATAGTTAGTCTGTCATCGTTTCATTATGCCCAATAAAATTGGGTGAAAACTCGAAATGACAAAAAATAATTGACGCAGCACTATATGTTGAATGAACATAAAAAACAATTAAAAAGGAAAAACAATGAAATACGATAAACACGGAGCGCTTAAAATGGCTCTACTGAAATTTGAAAAAGACCGGCCAAAGGCCGACAATCCGATAAAAATTAACGATTTAAGTTTACGCGACGGACACCAGTCGTTGTTTGCCACGCGTGGCCGCACCGAAGATATGATCCCGGTGGCTGAAATGATGGACAACGTAGGCTTTAATGCAGTGGAAACCTGGGGGGGCGCCACGTTCGATGCCATGCACAGGTATTTGGGTGAAGACCCGTGGGAGCGTTTGCGTACGCTGAAAAAGCACATGCCCAAAACGCCGTTTATGATGCTTTTGCGCGGTCAAAACGTAGTGGGTTACCGCAATTATGCCGACGATGTGGTGGAAGCATTCGTTCAGCGGGCTGCCGACAACGGAATGGATATTTTCCGCTGTTTTGATGCACTGAACGATTTTCGCAATTTTGAAACGGCAGCGAAAGTTATCAAAAACAACAAAAAACATTTTCAGGGAGTGGTGTGCTACACGCTCGATCAACCGCGGCTTGGAGGCGATGTGTACAATATGGAATACTACACCGGCAAAGTGAAAGAACTGGTTGATTTTGGTGTGGATTCCATCTGTATTAAAGATATGGCAGGTTTGATTGCTCCTTACGATATCTATAACCTGGTTCGTGAGATCAAAAAAATCACCGACATTCCTGTAAATTTGCATACCCACTTTACATCGGGCATGGGCGATCTGGCTATTTTTAAAGCCATCGAGGCGGGGGTGGATATTGTCGATACCTGCATCGGTCCTTACGCTTACCGTACTTCCCACGCGGCGGTTGAACCGTTAATTATGTCGTTGTTGGGAACAAACCGAGACACCGGGTTGGACATCAACAAAGTGAATGAGATTGCTGCTGAAATGGAAAAATACATTCCGAAATACCGGCATTTGGACAACAGTCCGAAATACGCCATTACCGATATCAACGTGTTGCTCCATCAAACTCCGGGCGGAATGCTTTCAAACCTGGTAAACCAGCTGAAAGCAATGGATGCACTGGATAAGCTGGACGAGGTTTTCCGCCTGCTGCCAAAAGTGAGGAAAGATTTGGGGAACATTCCGTTGGTAACACCTACGTCACAAATTGTGGGTGTGCAAACAGTAAACAACGTACTGTTCGATTCTTACGAAGGCGAATATTCAAAAATTACCAAAGAGGTAAAAGACCTTTGCTACGGTTTGTACGGAAAAACTACCCTGCCCATCAATCCTGAAGTCCAGGAAAAAGCTCTGAAAGGTTATCCACGCGGAGAAACGCCGATTACCGTTCGTCCGGGGTCAATTTTGGAGCCTGAAATGGAGGAGGTAAAGAAAAAATTCGGTGACCTCGCTAAAAATAAAGACGATGAAGTGCTTTGCGCTTTGTATCCGGTAACCGGCAAGCGTTTTCTGAAATGGAAGTATGGACTTGAAGAAATTCCTGAAGACGTGAAACCAAAAACCATGGAGCAGGTGAAAAAGGAAGCCGAAATTGTGCGGAAAGCACTGGCAGGCGAACTCACCTCGAAAAAATCATCGGGTAACGGACGTGAACTGGAAGTCACGGTCGATGGTGAAACCTTCACGGTTGAGATTAACGATCCGAATTCAACCGGAGTTGCCGGTCCGCAGGTCCGCCGCAAAAAGAAAGCGGGAATAAAAGAGGTTGAACAAACAGGCAGCCTCACTGCTCCGCTTCCGGGAATGATTGTGGAGTATAAAAAAGCAGTGGGCGATAAAGTAAATGCCGGAGAAACTGTAGCTGTTATTGAAGCCATGAAAATGATGAATAATATAGACTCTGCGGTAGATGGTGTTGTGAAAGAGATCAAATTTGAAGCGAGTGACTCGGTTTCGAAAGGAGATGTGCTGATGATTATTGAACCTGCAGGTTAATTGGTTTTACCATTTATGAAAAACCTGAGATATTGGGTTACTCACTCACCACATCGGTGTTCTTTTGGCTGACTGCGATGTGGCATTTATCGGATTTTTTGTGTAAAAGTTGCCCAGGGGTGTTAAAGATCATACACCTCTGGGTTTTAACTTTTATTATGAACCTGAAATAAACTGTGCTACGAGCAGTCCATTTCAGCAATATCTGCTTCGGCTTCAGCTACTGCTTCTTCCCAGGCCACTCTGCTTTGCCCTGTTAAAGTGGCACAATCACCATAGGGTTTTAACGCATCGATATAAGCCTGGGCGGCAGATCTGTATGCTTCGCAATTGGCTGGTGTTGGGTCGGAAGCATAAGTTTGTGCCGCAAGCGACATGCCTTCAATTTCGGCCTGAATTTCAGTTGACCAGGCAGTTGAACAGGGTTCGTCGGTAACATCGTCATCGTTGCTGCAGGCAGCAAGTCCCAAAATTCCAAAGGCCATAATTAGCGCGAATAGTACTTTTTTGTTCATAGTGAAATTTTTAAGTTAATGTTTTAAAAAATAATTAATACACTACCGAACGTATTATTCTGGATGATGTTCATGAAAACCGGGATTGAAAATTATCAAGCCAGCCCGGAGACGTTTACAAATCCCCTGAAAATTCTTTCAGCCATTTTCGGTGCAGCTCTTCCAATATGTCTTTCTTTTTCAACAGCTGTTTTCGTAAGCCCTGGCGCTTTTTTCGGCATTTAACGTAAAAAAGCCTGCTGTACTTCCTGAAAGAATCTTTATAAGTTCCTCTGCATCCTTATGAAAATGATAAGGAAAGGAATATTTATCCGGTTGAAGTTTACGTATGTCAAACATAAATTTCTCTGATTTTGCCAGGGTGCTTAACCTGGGCGCTAACGTTTCAACACTAAAGTCTTCCGGTGACTTTGCATCGGGCCTGAAATCCAGTTCTTCGGGTTTAATTATTGTTGCCATAACTCATTTCATTCTAATTATAAGCGGTTGGTTTGTTTCCTGGTTGAGATACTTCTACCTTGAAAAAATTGTGCAACTGACAGGAATCGACCAAAGTTGAATTTCAACAATTTAACCGGCATTAGCCACTATGCATACATATATTCTTTGAGTACACTTTTGCTTTGGTGATGAGTTTTTAGTTTTTTAATTGCACCATCCATTATTTGACGCACCCTATCTTGTGACAATCCAAAAATGAATGCTGTTTCGCTCAAAGAAAGAGGCTCCTGTTCATTGAATCCATATAAACAACGGACAATTTCAGAATCCCGCTCATTAAGCACTGCAAGCGAGCGTTCTATTTCTATCCGAAATGAATCTTTATTTAAGTGGGTTTCAGCACTGGGCGAATCTTCATTCAAAGTCATATCGTACAAATTCGTTTCACCCTCATTGCCAAGTGGGGCATCCATTGATATTTGGTCATTTACAGAATTTATTACTTCTTCAACAATTTCATACTGCAAATCCAATAAATCGGATAATTCGTCGATAGTTGGTTCGCGAAGAAACTCATGGCTCAACTGGTTATACGCTTTAGTGATTTTATTTTTCAACCCCACTTTATTTTGCGGAACCCTCACTATTCTGGATTTCTCAGCTATTGCCTGCAAAATTGATTGCCTGATCCACCATACAGCATAAGAAATAAATTTAAACCCGCGGGTTCTGTCAAAACGCTCGGCAGCAGTGATTAACCCCACATTTCCCTCACTAATCAAATCCGATAAACTCAATCCCTGGTTCTGGTATTTTTTTGCAACAGAAACCACAAAACGAAGATTAGCCTTAACCAATTCATCAAGCGCTCTTTTATCCCCTTCTTCAATTCGGCGGGCAAGTTCAAATTCCTGCTCAGCGGTCAAAATATCTGTTTTGCCAATTTCCTGCAGGTAAATATTCAGGGTAAAATTATCACGATCGGTGAATTGTTTACTAATTTTAAATTGCTTCATAGTAAATTTTTGTTATTGGGTTTCTATTTAGCTAAAGTCATCAAATCATTACAACCAAACACACATATCATCAATTTGTTTATAGATGTTCACTTAACGAAAGATTTTATTGCTGTCGCGAAACCCTTTTGCTGCATCGCCAGGCCTTGCGAGCGAAAAATTAAAACAGTGGCCAAGATGAAACACCGATGAAACCCGACGGACGATAGAACCGGAGAAAGGCTGTAAAAACAAACCTGAAGTAAGGTTGTTATTCTTGAAATTGAAACACAATGAATTCAATCAATCATTTTTTTGAAAAGCTGGTAAAAACGACAGATGACAATCGTTCTCTCATCCCACGAATCATTGTCGGGCTGGTTTTTCTGTCCGAAGGCATTCAGAAATTTCTTCTTCCCGAAATTGTAGGTGTGGGTAGGTTTACAAAAATCGGTTTCGAAAACCCGGAGTTTTGGGCATATTTTGTGGCAAGCTTCGAAGTTGTTTGCGGAATTCTTCTGTTAACCGGCTTGCTCACACGGCTGGCTGCCATTCCGCTGTTAACCATAATGGCAACCGCTCTGATAAGTACCAAAATCCCCATTTTGCTGAACGAAGGATTCTGGTTTATGGCCCATGCCGCCCGCACCGATTTTGCCATGGCCATGCTGCTTATTTTCTTGCTGATAAACGGAGCAGGAAAATGGTCGGCAGATAAACTACTTTATTCTTCCTGATCATTTCAAAACACATTCGAAATTGGTTCATTCCAAAACATTTACCGACTTTGAAAAATTGAATAACTTACGATAAACCATTTGAGCTCAAAGGTGTTGTTTCAATAGCAAGTTTTAACAGCTTATTAAAAATGAAACAACTATTTATAAATCAATAAATTTTAAATTATGAAGTACCTGAAAAATCAATTCAAATTATATAGTTCTGTTTTTGCTGCAGCAGCCCTGTTTGCAATAGTTTCATGCAGTCCTGCAAGGAATGATTCCAACCAGTCTTCCCAATTACCCGAACAACAACAAAACAATATTGTGAATTCTGAACCAGAAGCCAACACATCAGAAAATGATATTGTTACAGATGAAATTGCAGAACCGGTTTCAGAAACAGCAGCACAACAGACAACCGAAGAAAACAGTGAACAGGTGATGATAAACCCGCCACACGGACAGCCGGGGCACCGCTGCGATATTCCGGTGGGGCAACCGTTAACTGCAACAACTGCAAGCAATACAAATGAGCAGGTAATGATTAATCCTCCACACGGTGAACCCGGGCACCGGTGCGACATTCCGGTTGGTCAACCGCTAAATGCTGCGCCGGCAAATAACACAGTGTCCGCCGGCAACACCGCTCCAACACTTGCCAACAACCCAATGGCGCCTACTATTGAAAATGCAAGGCGTCTGAATGGTTCGCAAAGAAGGCAAACAACACCAACAACTACTGCAAGCGGAGAACGGATAAATCCGCCACACGGACAGCCGGGGCACCGCTGCGATATTCCGGTGGGAAGCCCGTTGCCTTAATTTTTAAATTACCAACGCTGAAAGTCGATGAAAATCCTCAATTGGTATTTTTTTCTTGTCAAAATTGATTTTGAAGTTGTTCTGTGATAAAACAGGAACCTCAAAAAATAACCTTATTTTTGGAGGCATATCAAAAAGAATATGACACCAGAAGAACGCCAGCAAATCATTGAGGTAATTAATCGTGACATTAAAAAACTCACGAAAAAAATAACGGAATTAAAAGAATTTACGTCTCCCGTATCGCCCGACAATGCCATCGGGCGTATTTCGCGGATGGATGCCATCAACAACAAAAGTATTGTGGATGCCAGTATGCGCAACCTGCAATCCCGGCTCGATCAGCTACAGAAAATTTCGCAGGTCGTTCACGATAAAGATTATGGACTGTGCCTAAAATGCCACCAACCCATTGCAATCGAACGACTGAAAATCAGGCCCGAAATACGATTTTGTGCCGAATGTTTAAATAAATAACAAACTATGCAGAAAATTTTGATTTTAATTAACGACGGACCATACGGGACAGAGAAAGCATATAACGGATTACGTTTGGCCAACCAGTTGAACAAAGCCCACGAAGATGTGGAAGTACGGATTTTTTTGATGGCCGATGCTACATCGTGTGCCGTAGCCGGACAAACCACACCAAACGGGTATTACAACATCGAACGAATGATGAAGTCCTCCATTAAAAAGGGCGCCAAAGTAAAAATCTGTGGCTCATGTGCCGATGCCCGCGGATTGAAAAATACCCCGCTCATTGAAGGAACTGAAATCAGTACCATGCCCGAGTTAACCGAATGGGTGGTGGACAGCGATAAAGTGATCACTTTCTGAGAAATAAAAATCAGCAAGCCAGGTGTCCGTTCATTTTTTCTGAAGAATAAAAACCCGGTCCCGGTAATTTTTCAGCAAAGTAAAACCATAATTCCGGGAAATAAACTCAATGGTTTCCAGGTTGTAAAAAACCACATGCGTGGGATCGGTGGCATACCGCCAGCTTTTAAATTTGGTTGTATCCTTCCAGGGTTGTGTCATAACCACGAGAATTCCTTCCGGTTTGAGCAAGCCGCTTAATTTGCACATTTCATCGGCTGGTCTGAAAAAATGCTCGAAGCACTCGGTGGCAAAAATAAAATCGAACTTTCCCGTCGGTGGTTCAGGGAAAAAGATGGGATCGTAAAATTCACAATTATAGCTTTCTTTTTCGAGCAGCCGGTTGAGCGTGGGTACCGGGCCACAACCGTAATCAAGTCCCTGATAATCGGGCTTTAAATAGTTTAACACAGGTTTTATGGCCCGGTTCAAATGTTGCACATACCCTTTATCGTTTATACTGTTGTCATGCTCCAGGTAACGATCTTTTTCCACATCTCGCTCCGGACGGTTAATTCTCTTTTCAAATACCAGCTTACAGTTTTCGCACAGATATAACCTGCGGCCCTGAGGACCTTCTATTTCGGGTTGAAAACTTTTTGTATAACACAGCGGACAAATTTCCATAGACTATTCTCCATTCAAAAAAAGTGATTTCTCCTCTACAAACGTAATACTCAACTTGTGCATGGCGCGTGTACAGGCAATGTAAAACAAGCTGCGATCGTTGGAACTGTGGTAATTTTTTGCATCAGCGCCGGGCACTACCACCTCATCAAACTCCAGTCCTTTCGACATGTGCACCGAGCAAACAATTACCCCGCCCGAAAAAGCCGCGCTTTCTTCTGTAAGTAATATAGCATCCGGAAATTCTTCCGATAACTCATTATGAATTTGGGCGGCCTGTTTCTGGGTTTTACAGATAATTCCCAGCGAGTGGTGCTCTGATTCTTTGAACGCAGCAATGCGTTCCTGGATCAATTTCAACTCCCCTGCCCTGTTTTTGCAATGAATAACAGCCGGTTCTTCGCCGTGTCGTTCCATGGCTTCCATTTCGGTGTTGGGAATAATTTTTTGGGCAAATGAGGCAATTTCATAAGTAGAACGGTAGCTTTTGTTCAGTTTCATCACATCGGCACCGGGAAATACTTTGGCAATTTCTTCGGAAGACGACGAACTGTAAGTGTTCACCGACTGGCTGGCATCGCCCAGAATGGTTTTTTTGCAGGGAAATAACCGCGCTAAAACGGCATATTGCACCGGCGTGTAATCCTGCATTTCGTCCACCAGCAGGTGTTTCACCTTACTGAACGAACCCGCGCCTTCCAGTTTCATTTTCAGGAAAATAAGCGGAAAGACATCGGAATATTCGTACGCACTTTTGGCGGCCATTTTCAGCATTTCCGGCATTTCTAACCATTCGTAAAAATCTTTGTACAGCGCCCGCAAATTCGTGATGCGGAACATATTTTTAACTGATTTGCGCAGTTCGTTGCGTTCTTTTCCCGAAATTTCGTAATTGTTGTAAAACAGCAGATCACGCTCGATGTCTTCCACCACTTTATTGAAACGGCTAAACAAAGGCACCCGGTGCCATTTCCGGAAATGTTCTTCAATGTAATCTACAGGAACAGGATTCCTTTTTACCATCAGCATTTCGGGTTCAAAATAGTTGTTTTCGATGTGTGCCAGGTACTCGTTCAGTTTTTTCACAAATCCGAAGGTGGATTTAAACTGAATGCGTTCGCGAAAAGCCTCATTGTTTTTCTCCAGAAGCGCGGAAACCTGCTGGAAAAAGGTTTGAAACCGATATTTTCCATCCAGCAGGTTGGCGGCCAGCTCTTCCATCCCCAGTTCAGGAATTTTCTCTTCACCCAACTCGGGTAACACGTTTGAAATGTAGTCGGCAAACACCTTGTTAGGAGAAAGAATCAAAATGTCTTCGGAAGAAATATCTTCGCGGAAACGGTACAACAAAAAAGCGATGCGATGCAAGGCGATGGAGGTTTTCCCCGAGCCGGCCACCCCCTGAATGATCAGCTCACGCGAGGTTTCGTTGCGGATGATGGCATTCTGGTTACGCTGAATAGTGGCCACGATATGGTTCATTTTATCGTCCGATGCTTTGCTCAACTCCTTCTGCAAAATATCGTCGTGAATGTTGAGCGAACTTTCCAGCATGTACTCCATTTTCCCATTGCGGATACGGTATTGCCGTTTCAGCAAGATGATTCCATCCACTCTGCCATCCGGAGTTTCGTAGTACGCCGGGCCATTTTCAAAATCGTAAAACAGCGTGGAAATGGGCGCCCGCCAGTCGTGAATCAGGTTGGCTTTTTCTGCTTCATCAAAATAAGCATGAACTCCTACGTAAACAGGAAATGCCTGCCCGTTGCCATTTTCCGAAAAATCGAAGCGGCCAAAGTAGGGAGATTTGAGCAGTTTCTGAATTCGTTTTTTGCGCTCCAGGGCAGCTTCACCGGTTAATGCGGCGGTTGTTACCGATTGCCGTACGGCATTTTTCTCCACATGATCCATGTCGGATTTATTCTCGTACAGGTAATTTTTCTGTTCCTGCAAATCTTTGGTATATCCCGAAACTTTATTGTCAATTTCTTCCAGGGCATTGTTCAGTTTTTGCGTTACTGCATTTAAATATTCCCGTTCTTCGGCTTCTGTTTTGTGAATCATGTTTTCCCTTCTCCTTTAAAGTACCTCGATTTCAGGATGCCTGTGCACCCCGTCAATCAAACAAAAAATTGTGGATTGAATTATTCCGGCCTTTGAACAAACCGGTTATGATGTTAATGTTTGTTTTTCACATTGCGGTGCAAAAATAGCAAAATCGGGTTGACAGATGGGAAAAGCCAGTCAGGCTTAACAAAAATGTAAGTTTGCGGAAAATTATCGATTTCCTCATGTACCTTTCATTTTTTTGACAGTGCGGATTAGGTAAAAAAATGCAGCCACTCCGGAGATGACATTGGCGGTAAAGGCGGCCCAAAACACACCGGGCAACTCAAACAGAATACTTCCCAGCCAGGCAAGAGGAACATAGATCCCCATCATGCGAAGGAATGAAAAAAACGCGGAAGGCAACGGTTTTTTAAGGCCGTTGAAACTGGCCATGCTGAGCATCACCAATCCCTGAAATCCGTAGCTCATCCCCACAATTTTCAGATAATCGGAAGTAATGTCAATAACCGCTTGATTATCGGAAAATAATGCAGAAACGGAATCGGCAAAAAGTAGAAATCCCACAAAAATTAAAGCACCCCAGCTCAACGAAAAGATTCCCGCATATTTTAACGCCTGAAAAATCCTTGAAAATTTATGCTGACTGATATTCTGCCCCATATAAATAATCATCACAGAGCCCAGCGCTGAGATCATCATGAGGGCAAAGGTTTCAACACGCGAAGCCACACCGAAAGCTGCCACTGCCTCTTCGCCAAAACCGGCAATAATTCGGGTAATCAGTCCGAGCGAAATGGGAGTAATCAACAAAGCCAAGCTTGCAGGACCGGCAATGTACAATACTTCGCCCCAGGTTTTCAAAATTTCAGAAATACGGCCAATGCTCCGGGTCAACAAATTTTCGCGGCGAATGAGGATAAAAAGAATAAAAATCAGGCTTGCTCCTCTTGAAATAACTGTAGCAAGGGCGGCACCTTTTATGCCCATTTCGGGAAACGGGCCAATGCCAAAAATCAGCAAGGGGTCGAGAATGGCATTGATTACCGCCGCCAGAACCATGAGCATCCCGGGATAAAAAGTGTCACCGGTGGCGCGTACAATGTTGTTTCCAATCATGGGCACCACTACAAATGCAACCCCATAGTACCACACACTCATGTAATCGTTGATGTATCCCAAAATTTCGGGAACTGCTCCAAGTGCGGAAAATAAGGATTTGATGGTTAACAGGCCGAAAATCACAAATACCACAACAATAATGACACCCAGAAAAACTGCACGGCTGGCCATCCGGCGCACAATTTCGCGCCTGGTACTTACAATGTTGCGCGATACGAGCGAGGAAGTTCCAATACCTATTCCGTGAGCCAGACTATTCACAAACATGATAACCGGAAAACAAAACCCGATGGCTGCCAGCTGCTGCACTCCCAGCCGCCCGATGAAATAGGTGTCCACCAGGTTGAAAATCACCATGCCTGCCAGGCCCAGCAACATGGGCCAGGTAAGGCTTGTCAACTGCCTGCCAATATTTCCCTCGGTGAGGTTTTTATTAACTTTCGGCATTTTACAAATATTGCGTATAAAAATGAATTGAAAGAATATTTCGAGGCTTAATCCTTTGGAGGGTTAAAATCTGTTACTTCAAAAATTTTAACTTTGTAGAAACGGATCTGAAAATGAAAAAACAATACCTTCCTGTTATCCTTTCATCATTGCTGGTTGCGTTTTTGCTGCTGGGGTATTTCATGAAAGACAACCTTAACAACTTTATTTCTGAAAAAATGAGGGAATCGAATCAAAGCGGGGAGGTTATTTCGGGGGAACAGTGGGTGGATTCACTTTTCAACTACACGCAAAACAATAAAAATTTTGAATACACGCTGCTGCAATTCAAATCCACCGGATGCACCATTTGTAAACAAATGAAACCTGAACTGGAAAAAGTAGAAAACACACCGGGCGAAAAAATAAATGTCGTTGTGCTGAGTGTAATGAACGCAAACAGCCAGAATGTGATGAAATATTTCGGGATTTCGGCAGTTCCCACCCATTTGATTCTCGACAAACAGGGAAAGGAGATTTTCAGAAAATACGGATTTATTTCAGGAGAAAAATTACTGCAAAAAATACAATGACCCAAAAACAGAACTGTTCTTTCTAAATTTGCGTTTTCTGCTCCACCCAAATCAACTTGCTGGTATTGTATCCGCGCTCTTCTGCCTTTGAAAGAATGTCATTCAGCGTTTCTTTTTCAAGCTGAGGTGTGCGGCTTAAAATCCACAAATATTTATCGGACGAACTTCCGATTAGTACCCACTGGTAATCTTCGTCAAGTTCGAGAATAAAATAATCGGCATAAAAAATCCAGAAAAAGGAGACTTTCAACTTTCCGGGGGCTTTTTCAGGATTAGGCTGCTTTGCTTTTCCAATGGCTTCATTATATTTTCCATCGAGGCTGTTTTTGAAGCCCGCGTTCACCACTTTTATTTTTCCGTCGTCGCGATAAGAATAGGTAGCCGTTACGCCAACCAAATCACGCTCAAAAGAGTGATCATACCGGGCAATTTCGTACCACTTTCCGAGGTACCTGTCCAAATCGAGTTCGTTAATTGTAGTTGTATCCACTGTTGTCTGTGTTGTTTTACATCCCGTGTTTAATCCTGAAAATGCAGTAACAACTGACAAAATAACCAAAAGTTTTCTCATTCTATGAAATTTCAAACTGATACTTTATTTGTCAGCTTTTTTTTCTCCATCCTGTGCAATTCTGCGCATCATTTCCATGCACATTCGGCTGTTGTGGTACGGTGCTTTCCAGCCGTTTACTTTGTCATTGGGCAGGGTTTTCAGTTCAGCATCCACTCCCCAAAACCACTCCCCTTTTTCAGAGTCGATAATGTATTTCTGAATAAAACCCCAGCTTTGCCGGGTGAGTCCGAGGTAATTCTCCTCGCCAGTCAGTTGCCAGGCATTGAAAAACCCGACTACCGCTTCTGCCTGCGGCCACCAGTCGAACTGTTCCTGCAAGTGATCGCCATCTTTTTCATAATACAATCCTCCGTTTTCATCTAATCCTTCATTTTTAGTCACTTCAGCCATTTTGATGGCCACTTTCTCCACTTCTTCAATCAGTTCCTCGTCGCCCAAAACTTCGGCAGCCTCGCAAAGCAGCCAGCTTCCTTCAATATCGTGACCGTAGGAATCGATGTCAGAACGCACGGTCCAGTCGGCATCAAAAAACAGGTGGAAATGATAAGTTTCCGCATCAATAATTTTATCGAGAAAAAGGCGAATGAGATGGCGCAGCTGCTTTTCCGACTCTTCGGTTTTCCAAATCCGGTACAGGTTGGTGTAGGCTTCCAGGATATGAAGGTGTGTATTCATCGACTTTTTCACATTCAGTTCTTGGGGGCTCAGTCGCTGGTCGTCGGTTTCTTCCCAGTCGGCAGTTTTGGCCTCAAAATATCCGCCAAATTCGTTGTCGAAAGCAAATTTTTCCATTAGCATGAACATTGACTCCGCAATTTGCTTCGCCGTTTTATCTTTAAAAGCAAGGTAATATTCTGAAAGTGCATAAATGAAAAATGCTTCGGCATAAAACTGCTTTTTGGTATCCACGGGTGTGCCTTCAGGATTAACGCTCCAATAAATTCCCCCGTTAACCGGATCCCAAAACGATTCCTTCAAAATGCGAAATGCCTCATCGGCCATTTTTTGGTAAACAGCTGTTGGATAATGGCGGTAAGCCGCAGCATAAGTCCACATAATTCGCGTAATAAAAACAGCAGAAAGCGGCGCTTCCGGAAATTTCTCACCATTGTTGGTAATCCGCCCGAAAAAGGTTCCCCGTTTCGGATCATAAACTTCTTTTGCCCAGTAGTTCAGGATGTTATCGGTGAGTTCATTTTCAAACTCCTTTTTTAACTTATTTAAATTCATGCAAATAGAATGAGTTTACAAATAAATTTCGGCTAATCTTTTTCAAACAGATAATCGGATGATTTTAAATTCAGCTTCCCCGCATTTTCTTCTATCATTAATCCCAACATAGTAAATCCACCGCCACGTATCACAACATCACTTTTCATGCTCACTCCAAAGTTTTCGCTGCCAAGTTTTTTTTCAGCTTTCCAGGTCCAGGTAATAGGTATTTCATTCTTCCTGTTTTTCATCTCATAAACCATGGTACCTGTTGAGTCCGCCTTCAACTGAAATGAAAGCACAGTTTGAGTCTCCTTCTCCTCATTTTTATCTTTAATCGTTTCGTAGGATTTCCCGGCAATTTGCCAGCTCCCGACAACATCCTTACGATTTGCATCACTTTCACCCGAACTACCTGACATCATACAGGATGCAACAGTGACAGCTAAAATTACGATTAACAATAATTGATTTTTCTTCATATTCATTCAGATTAATTTTATTAAAAAAATAAGTTTTTATCGTGACCCGGGAAAAATATCCCGGCATCGATACGAACCCTGTCCAGCGTTTCCATCAGGTCGAGGCTCATTTGCCAGGGCATTCTGTCGCTTTCAATTTTACCGGCATCGAGGCAATCCATCACATGCGCAGCTTCGTACTGGTAACCAAAACCTTCCTTGTGTTCCGACGGATAATTCACGGGCTCTTCACCTTTTTTCCAAACGGTAATATTTGTAGGCACAAACCATTTGGGATTTAAAACCAGGTAGCCGTTTTCGCACCAATACTCAGTTTGAGTGGGCGAAAAAGAAGCAAAGCTGGAAGTGAGGCTGGCCATTTGGCCATTTTTGTATTTGAATATCATACTGATACTTTCTTCCGAACCAGTTGAAGCAAAATCGGCAAATGTTTTTATGATTTCAGGTTTCCCCAGCGAAGTAAGCGCCGCAAATACAGGATATATTCCAATATCGAGCAGCGACCCGCCACCAAGATTCACGTTGTAAAGCCGCTTCTGAGGATCGAAAACTCCGTTGAATGCAAAATCGGAACGAACCGTTTTTAGCTTACCCAACTCACCGGATTTGATAATTTCCATTGCCTTTTTGAAACTCGGCTGAAACATGGTCCAGAATGCCTCCATTAAAAACGTGTTGTTTTTCTGTGCAACAGCAATAATTTCCGAGGCTTCATTCCGGTTCATTGCAAAAGCTTTTTCGCACAAAACGGCCTTTTGGTTTTCCAGGCATAGCAGGGCGTGCTCGCGGTGATGCGAGTGAGGCGTGGCCACATACACCACATCCACTTTCGGGTCGTTCACCATCTCTTCGTAACTCCCGTAAGCTTTTTCATATCCAAATTCGCCGGCAAAACCTTTTGCTTTTTGAAGGTTGCGCGAAGCAGCCGCGTAAAGATTTGCATTGGGCAGCAATTTTAAATCGTTACTAAACTTTTTGGCAATATGACCGCAGCCTAACACGGCCCAGTTGTAAGTTTTTTCCATAATTTTAATATTTCTCCAAAAGTACGAAGTGTTTCACGTTTTCCAATTTTTCTGAAACCAAAGGCTCAGTCATATCCTCACTTTGAGTGAGGGTATGACTTATTGCGATCTATTAATTCATTAATTTTCTTCACACTTTCGGCCGAACGCAATCCGTCTTCCGGAGTGTTCAGACAATAATCCACCAGCCGCTCGATGGTTGAAGTGGCCACGTGCATGCGCGTATCGGATGAACCGTAATAAATAAAAACCTCATCTTTTTCGTTTCGAATCCAACCGTTGGCGAACAAAACGTTCGAAACATCGCCGATGCGCTCCTCCCCTTCCGGTGCCATAAAATACCCGCCGGGTCTCGCAATCACTTTCGACGGATCTTCCAGGCTTGCCACAAACATGTACAACACATACCGCAATCCAGCCGCACAGCTACGCACACCATGTGCCAGGTGCAGCCATCCTTTTTCAGTTTTCAGCGGTGCCGGGCCCTGCCCGTTTTTCAGTTCTTTGATGCTGTGGTACACTTTCTCATCGATGATTTCTTCGTGCAGCGCTTCGGCTTTGGTGATGTCGTCAACCAGAGCCCAGCCAATGCCGCCACCGCCGCCCACTTCAATGAACCCATCCTGCGGGCGGGTGTAAAAAGCATATATACCATCCACAAATTCGGGATGCAACACCAGGTTTCGCTGTTGTCCGTGGTGCGAAATGAAATCGGGCAGGCGTTCCCAGTTCACCAAATCTTTGGTGCGTGCAATTCCGCCACTGGCGGTTGCCATGGAGGTGTCGCCCTTTGGTGCCGAAGAATCTTTCCGTTCGGCACAAAAAATACCGTAAATCCAGCCGTCTTCATGCTGAACTACCCGCATGTCGTACACATTTGTATCGGGTTCATCCGTTTCGGGTAGGACTATGGGGCGTTTCCAAAACCGCCAGTTGTCAATTCCATTCGGACTTTCAGCCACAGCAAAAAACGATTTGCGGTCCCAACCTTCCACGCGGGCTACAAGTAAATATTTCCCATCAAGATAAATGGCACCGCTGTTAAACGCTGCGTTAATTCCAATCCGTTGCATTAAAAACGGATTGGTTTCGTAATTTAAATTGAACCGCCACTCCAGCGGCGCATGTTCGCCGGTTAGTATCGGACGTTTATAGCGTGTATAAATTCCGTTATATGCCTTTTTTTGCGGTTTATTCTTTTTCGTCAGCAACTTCACATGCTGCTTTTTCAGTTTTTCCAGTTGCTTATTGAACTCTTTTTTTGATGGGATCATATTATTGCTTTTAATTTTTTAAACTTCGAAACCTGAACAACAAACCACAAACTTCGAACTACAAACTACTTATCCGGCAGCCTGTCCCACCATGTTTTTTTGAGAATAAATCCGCAAATCAGCGTAATAATGATTGTTATCCAGATGGGCAGTGTCTCTTTCAATATGATATAAATAGGCAGCGCTACCAGCGCAGTTTGGGCGATAGTGCCCAGCAACACATTTAGCATATCGCGTTTGAAATTTTTATTGGGCACAAATGTGGGATCTTCGGCCATTACTTTGCGTTTGATGGGGCCCCAAAATCCCCAGGGATTCACATTTTTGTAAAATCCCTTCAGGGTTTCTTCATCAGTTGGTTTGGTAAGAAATGTTCCGAGCAGCGCACCAACAATTGAAATGAGCAGCAGCCACGGGAAGTAGTATAAATCGAGCGTTTCAGAAAAAACATAGGGGAAAATCAGCGCCGGGATTAATCCGGTAACCATTCCCCAGAAATAGCCGTACCCGTTGAACCGCCACCAGTACCATTTCAGTACGTTGGAAACCACGTAACTACCGTAAAGCGCCGACACAATCCACTGCAGTACGCTGTTGACATCCTGCGCAAAAACGCCGAAAATGATACTGACAATCACCACCAGAACGCCGGTAATGTAATTCATGTTGCGGGTTTCGATATTCGACGCATCGGGTTTGATGTAGCGCAGGTAAATATCGTTTACAAGGTATGCCTGGGCTGCATTGAGTGTTCCGGCAAAAGTGGAGTTAAATGCCGCCAGCAACCCGGCCAGCAGCAATCCCATAAAACCGATGGGCACAAATTCTGAAATGGCCGACGGTAAAATCTGTTCGAAATCAATTTGGCCGGCCACCATCAGGTTCAGCCGATCGTAATACAGCAGCCCGAGAATGGCAAAACCTGCAATCATAAAATAGCGAATGGGCATCAGCACGACTGAAACAAATCCGCTCATTTTAGCGGCTTCTTTGGGCGATTTTGTGGAAAGAATTTTCTGCATATCGTAGGTTGGCGCCGGTCCGGCCAACGAAACCAGGACACCTTTGAAAACCATCATCATAAAAAAGATGGAAAAGAGCGAATAGCCGTCGCTGGCAATTTTGGCATTCACTTCATCGATGGTTCCGCGCCAGTCGAGGTCGAGCTCCCGGCCGAAAAAGGGCGAGTGCCAGCCATCGGGTACTTGCAGTGTTTCCACCGCCATGGCTTTCATGGCGAGGATGCCGATCAAAATAGCAGAAATGGTCATGATAACATACTGCAGCACATCGGCCCACACGATGCTGGACATTCCGCCCAACACCGCGTAAAACACGGCAAACAGCGTAAAGGCAATTCCGTAAATATGGGGTACGTATTCCAGCGGAACTTCAAACGGAATGTAGGGTGCCACCACATCCCACGGGATAAAAATCATGACAAATTTCCCCAGCCCGATAAACCCGTAGGCGAGGTAGCCGAGACACATAATGAGTGCAAACACCACCACCACCCCGTGCGAGAGGTTACTGTCGCGCCGGCGGCCAAAGCGGGTGTTTATCCATTCGGCACCGGTAGTTACTTTCGAGCGGCGCAGCCAGATACTCAGAAACACCATCAGAAAAATCTGGTTAAAAACCGGCCAGAGCCAGGGAATCCAAATACTTTTCAGCCCGTAAACAAACAGCAGCGTTACCAGCCACATGGTGCCAGAAATATCGAACATACCCGATGCGTTGGAAAGGCCGAGCATGTACCAGGGCAGTTTGTTTCCGCCCAGCAGGTAGTTGGCTTTGCTTTTCTGGGCTACTTTTTTAAGAATGAGGCCAATAAAAACGGTGGCAAGGAGGTAGGCAAAAATTATGACAATGTCGATAATCGTGAGTTTCATTTCCGGGTCTGTTAGTTATTGGTTTATAATCAAGATTGCAATAAAAATATAGTTTTTGTCAAAAATACAATTTTACATCAAATTTCCACATAGCTAACCATTATTTGGATTAAACAGATTTTCAGTTACCGAGCAGCATTCTTCAGTAACTCTTCAAAGGTTTCCGGTTTGGCCAGAATTTTCCGGTTTGCATCGATTAAAAACATAGTGGGCGTGGCAAATACATTGTAGTCTTCTGTAACTTTCCCGTCCCACATTTTAAGATCCGAAAGGTTATAAAACTCTTCGAACCCTGCTGTAGTAACTGCATTTTTCCACTCTTTTTCAGAAGTATCGAGCGAAATGGCTATAATTTCAAAATTGCCGGGGTTAAATTGCCGGAACCAGGTTTTAACTCGGGGCAGCAATTCAACACAGTGGGGGCACCAACTGGCCCAAAAAATAATAAGGTTGCGGCTTTCCTGCACATGCGAGAAAGTCAGCGGCTGGCCTTTAATATTGTCCATTGTAAAATCGGGGACAAAAGTTCCGGGCTTCATTTTCTGGTATTCCAGCTTGCGCTCAAGTGTGGTTTTTTCGTCGGTCTGACAAATATTATCGCTGTAATTTTCCGCAATGTAGGTCAATACATTTTCCATGCCCAGTCCTTCAAAACCATTCACCAAATAATTTAAAATGAATTCTGCTACTCTTTCATTTCCTTTTTGAGCACTGGCCATTATCCTATCAACTGCTTCAATATAAGCCCCTTCTCTTTGTTCTTGATTGTAGCCAGGCTGGTTATAACTTACCAGGAACTCAAAAACCTTATCGGTTAAAACCGGGGAATTAATCAGCGATTCATCTGAAAAATCAATGTAGCTGAAATACTCCTGCTGAACCGAATTCTTCCGTTCTCCTGCATTCAGATACCCGTCGCGGAAAGGTTGCCTGAAGGATTGAATGAGCCGTGCAGTAAAAAGGTTTTGGTTTTCTTTTACCGTATTTTCCACAAACATATTGCGCTCCATTTGCAGTTGATTGAACGCATTGGCTTTTTGATCGGCCTGCTGTTCCAACTCCTGCAAGTTTGTGGTATTCCCTCCTGATGATCTGGCTTCAACAACCCTCGACTTGTAATAATCCACTTCCTTTTCCAGCAATTCCATCTCTTCTGTCAGCAATTGTTCTTTCTGCAAAAAATCAAACCACACGCGGTTTTCTACCGATTCGTGAACCTGCAGGCTGTCCAGCGGGGCTTTAAAATCAGTTTCTAAAACAATATTTTCTTTATTGAAAATAAAATCGAGTTGCTGCGGCGGTTCGTTCATTACTTTTGCGTAAGTGGTTTGGCCGAGCATGAGCCTGTAAACCCCTCTTACGGCATTGTCAGAAAAATGAAAATGAAAGTTCTTCAATGCAGGTTCAGCTACTGAAGAAGGATCCCGTAATACAGGCTGCGCTTTCAGCGTGTCGAGCGGCAGAAAATTATCACCCCTTAAAGTGCCCAGAACAGCAGGGGCAGCGGGTTGATTTTTCACAATTACCTGCAATGTAAAAGGCTGGGGTGCAGCTGAGCCACAAAACAAAACTAACGATGTTGCAATCAAAAAAAACACCTGTTTTATCATATAATGGATACTTTTTGATCTCAAAGATTTAACCGATCAAAAGTAGTAACTTTTAGAAAATCTACAACATAGCAAAAAGTGGCTTTCCCCGTGGTTTCTGGTTTCAGAACCGGTAAAAATGGCACAAATTGAATTGGGATTGTGTACAAAATTTTAGGCAATTTACCCGGAAATCTGCTTTTAAGTATCACTTTTGTTCATGCATTTATTGAAACGGAGCGCTTGATAATTTATTTTTGGTCTAACCAGTTCAATTCACTAAACAAGCTAATGAGAATTGAATAAAAATTTTAATTTTGCTTTGATGTCTGAAAGACCAAAAACCGTTGAGTTTAATATTCTAAAATAATAGTAAATCAGTAAAACTTTTCATTATGAACAAGATGAACCGAAGAAACTTTATTGGAAAAGCAGCTGCCGGCGCAGCAGCAGTAACCATTATTCCACGACATGTAATGGGCGGGAAAGGATTTGTTGCTGCCAACGATCGTATTAACCTGGGATTCATTGGAACCGGGAAACAAGTTTACACGCTGCTCAATGGTATTGGCGGCTGCAAAGAAACAGCCGTTGTTGCTGCCTGCGACGTTTTTGACAGCAAGCTGAACAAATTCATCGAATCGGCCAACAAAAAAAATACAGACAAAGGGCTGAACGCAAAAGTTGACAGCTACCACTTCTATCGCGAGCTGTTGGAACGCAGCGATGTGGATGCCGTTGTAATTGTCACTCCCGACCACTGGCACGCACAAATTGCTGTTGATGCCGCCAAAGCAGGAAAAGATATCTACTGCGAAAAACCACTGGCACTTACAGTTGCCGAAGGCCGTGCCATGGTAAACGCCACCCGCAAATACGACCGCGTGTTCCAAACCGGCAACATGCAGCGCTCATGGCGCGATTTCCGCCATGCTGTTGAGTTAGTTCGCAACGGTTATATTGGTGAAATTAAAGAAGTTAACGTGAGTGTTGGCGAACCGGTAAAACAATGCGATTTGCCCACACAACCGGTTCCCGAGGGGCTGGATTGGAACGAATGGGTTGGCCCGTCGCTTTACCGGGGTTACCACGAAGATTTAGCGCCAGTGAGCACCGACGGCCCGTGGGCATGGTGGCGTGGCTACCGGAATTTTGGCGGCGGCCTGATTACCGACTGGGGTGCCCACATGTTTGATATTGCCCAGTGGGCACTTGGCATGGACGAATCGGGTCCCGTGCAATTTTTACCTCCTGCCGACCCGACACAGGACAACGGACTTACAATGGTTTATGAAAATGGTGTAAGAATGAACCACAAACAATGGGGCGGCGAGGGTGATTACAATGCAGTGCAGTTTATTGGCACAGAAGGACGAATTGAAGTAAGCCGCAGCTTTTTACGCACTTTCCCCAACGAAAACCTTGCAAAAGCGGAATTAAAAGATACCGATGAACGGGTTTATTTCAGCGATAATCACTACCAGGACTGGGTGGATGCCATAAAAAACCGCACCAAGCCTGTTTCGGATGTGGAAACCGGGCACCGCACCGCTTCGGTTTGTAACGTTACCAACATTGCTTATGAACTTGGGCGTCCGCTATTGTGGAACCCTGAAAAAGAGAAGTTTGTTGGCGACGACTATGCTAACCTTATGGTAGGCCGTCCATATCGTGGAAAATGGGATTACACTGATTTTTAAAAAATGAAATTGAAAATATTAACCCTGAAGGTTTTAACTACTTTCAGGGTTAGTTTACTTTTCTGTACCCTTACATTTATATTGCTTTCAGGATGTAGTACATACAAAGCATTTAACACTGTTTTTAACGAAAACTGGGATAACGAATTTCCCAATAAAGGAGGGACACCACGGCTGAAATATTATGAAGGGATACCTGTAATTCATCTTTACGGGGGGCCGCAGGAAATGGGAAGGCAATATGGTTCAATCCTTCAAAAACAACTTAACGCCCTGGCTTATATAAGCGAAAAATTCTTTCCTGAAAAAACGCTTAACAGCTATTTCGAGAAAGCCACTAAACTAAAAGAACAACTTCCCCCTGAAACGGTTGCCTTTATTACAGGAATGGCAGAAAACTCGGGAGTGGAATACCTCAAACTACTGGCCCTCAATACAGTTCCAAAAGCAACGTGCAGTGTGTTGGCTGTATGGGGAGATGCCACCAATGACGGACAATTACTAATGGGAAGAAACGCGGACTACAATTTCAAAAAAATTAATAAAGCACTGGGCCTGACAGTGGTAAAACATCCCCACCATGGTTATGCCACTGTTGCTTCCTCTTTTCTTGGATTGGCCGGCACATTCACCGGAATTAATGAAAAAGGCGTATGCTACGGCAACATGCTTGTTTACAACGGTTTTGAAGACGAAGACAAATTTGACGGCCTGCCCGTGCAGCTTGCAATGCAATATGCAGCTGAAAAAGCCGGCTCAGCAGACGAAATGATAAAAATTTTAACGGAACAGCAACACCTAGTGCCGGTAAATGTAATGTGTGCCGACAGTACCGAAGCTCTGCTTGCCGAATTGGGGCAACAAAACTTTGCCATTAGAAAAGGCAGCAAAGGAGTTTTAGCAGCATCCAACTATTTCTACTCCCCCGGGATGTTTGAAGAAACAGTGACTGACAAACGGTTCTCTCAGTTAATGCTTGAAGCCCGTGATAACTACGGGACATTTAATTTTGGCAACCTGAAAAAAGCCATGCATGCAGCCCGTAAACCCAGAGAAAACCTTCAGTGCATCCTGTTCGAACCTGCCAAAATGCAGATACATGTCAGCATGAATCGGGTTCCGGCAACAAAAGGGCCGTTTATTCCTTTAGATGTTAAAAAACTGCTCAGCGAATAACAAAACACACAGTGCTATAAAGATTTCCTTTTAATGAATTCAAACGGACTTTTAATCCGTCGGAAATTGCCTGAAAGAATCATCTCGGCAGCTGTTCGCCCAATTTCATCATGGTTGGTTGAAATGGTGGTTATTCCACCCTCCAAAATTTCTTTTACCGGATTGTCGTTATAGGCCACTATCCCCACATCGTGGCCCGGGATCCAGCCTTTTTCCTGTAAAATTTTTATGAAACGGTATAAATCATCATCAGCAACAATTACATACGCCTCATCTTTTCTTAAATCCTTCTCTTTTAACTCATCAATAATTGAAAATTCAAGCTCATTCACCTGGCAAAAAATCTGAAATCCGCGCATAATGTATTTCGGGTAATACTGATTTTTAGGAAAAACAAGGTTCAGCTGGTTATATTTCCGGATGAGTTCAATCCCACAAGTCAGTGCTGTTTCAATATCTTTTTCGTATTCCTGATAAACTATCGGGTAATCTTTCAGGATATCGAGATTCCGGTCTATCAGAAGTATTTTTTCGCCCGGAATTTTTCTGATAACACCGGCAACATCGGCATTTTCGTCTTTAAAATGCGGCAAAATAACGTAATAATCATAATTGGATACATGGTTGAAAATAATTTTGGCAAACTGTTCCAAATCATAATTGTATATAAAAACGTCAACGCTGGCTTTACTCCCCAGAGTTTCAATGAAAGAATAGTAGAGACTTCTCTTGTAGTTACTGAGTTTATTAAAAATCAATGCCACCTTGAGTTGCCTGCTCACATTGGTCTGATTTACATAATATCCTTTCCCGCGAACCGATGAGAGAATGCCTTTCTTTTTCAAAAAAACATACGCTTTCTCCACTGTATCGCGCGACAGCAATAACTCTTCGCTGGTTTCATTTATCGAAGGAATGCGCTGTCCCTGTTTAAAAATACCCGATTCAATATCAGAAATGACCAGATCAACGACCTGCTTGTATTTCGGAACTTCAGACTCATGATTTATCTTCAAATATTCATTCATAATTTTTGCAATAGACAGCAAAAATAAGAAACAGTTTTCAGTTAAACCAGCAGGAAATAACCGATACAGAAACAATCCGGTTTTTCTGAACTTTTTACCGGGTTACAACGTTCATTTGACTGAACTTAAACATTAGTGCAATGAAAAAATTAGCATACTTTGTTTTACTGACCTTGCTCGCTGTTTCGTGCGGGCAGGAAAATGCACCAGAAAATCACACGCTCCATCCCGACAACGACAACGGCGGACTGACATTACCCGAAGGATTCTCGGCGCTGGTAGTTGCCGACAACGTGGGCCGCGGCCGCCATATTGAAGTGAATGAAAACGGCGATATATACGTTTCGCTGCGCCAGAACGACGGCAACAGGGGAATTGCCTGTTTACGCGATACGTCGGGCAACGGAAAAGCAGATATTATTGAATATGCCGGAGAACATACAGGTACCGGTATCAAGCTCCACAACGGCTACCTCTATTTTGGTGCCGACAGTGCGGTGGTGAGGTACCCCATGCAGGAAGGTGAACTGAAACCCGGTAATTCGTGGGAACTTATTGCCCGCGGGTTTCCGCAGGAAGGCCAGCACGAAGCCAAACCAATGGAATTCGACGGACAAGGCAACATGTATGTAACTATTGGCGCTCCTTCAAACGCTTGCATGGAACAGATGCGCACCAAAGGCTCGCCGGGAATGGATCCATGCCCCATTCTTGATTATGCCGGAGGAATTTGGAAGGTAGATGAAAACAGTTTAAACCAGCATTATTTGGAGGATGGCGAACGTTATGCAACAGGAATCAGGCATGCCGTGGCCACGCGGTGGAACAATCAGGTGGGTGAATTGTATGCCGTTCAGCATGGCCGGGATCAACTTCACCAATTTTTCCCGGAAATGTACACCACCGAAGAGAGTGCCGAACTTCCGGCGGAGGAATTCTTCCTGGTAACTGAAGGTTCTGATTTTGGCTGGCCCTATTGCTACTACGACCATTTGCAGAACAGTAAAGTTCTTGCTCCCGAATATGGTGGAGACAAAACAATACAGGAACGATGCGAAAACAAAAAGCCCCCCATCATGGCCTTTCCTGGTCACATGGCGCCCAACGATTTGTTGTTCTATACCGGAGGTATGTTTCCTGAAAAATATAAAAACGGGGCATTTATCGCTTTTCACGGATCGTGGAACCGGGCACCAGAACCACAGGAAGGATTTTTTGTGGTTTTCGTTCCATTTGATGGCGAAAACCCGTCGGGCGACTGGGAAGTTTTTGCCGACGGTTTTGCAGGCACAGAACCAGTTAACAGCACAGGCGACGCGGAGTACAGGCCTTGTGGGCTGGCACAGGGCCCTGATGGTTCGCTCTATGTAGTGGACAGTAATAAAGGAAAAGTCTGGAGAATTATCCATTCATAAAATACCAAAAATAATGAGAATCAACAAAATTGCCATTTTACTGCTGGCTGTTGCTTTAAGTGCCTGCGGCGGAAAGGGAAACTCAGGCCAGCAACAATCAGAACCAACCAAACAAACCTCCGGAAATGCAGTGACTGAAACAAAATCAGCATCAGCCGACATGTCTAATCATCCCGGAAAAAAAGTGTACGATTCTGTTTGCCTGGCCTGTCACATGGCCGATGGTTCAGGCGTTCCGGGAATGCATCCTCCACTCATTGATACCGATTGGGTAACCGGCGATAAGGAACGTTTGATAAAAATTACCCTGGAAGGATTATCAGGAAAAATTGAAGTAAAAGGGGAAGTTTACAACAGCCTCATGCCTCCGCACTCCCATTTGTCGGACAAACAAATTGCCGATGTGCTGACTTACATACGGAAAAGTTTTGGCAACAACGCCTCCGAAGTGACCAAAGAAGAGGTGCAAAATGTACGGAATGACTCTTGAAAAATTTTATAATCTTTCAAAAATCCAATCCCGCGCATTCACAAATGCCTGAACCCACGGGGCAATCTCATCTTTTTTCCGGTCGATAGGATAATTAGCCCACTGCCACGGCATGAATGCACGTTCAAGATGTGGCATCATCGCCAGGTGGCGGCCGTCTCTCGAGCAAATTGCTGCGGTTGAAAAATGTGAGCCGTTGGGATTTGCCGGGTATTCATCATGGCTGTATTTCATCGGAATGTGGTATTCCATTTCATTGAACGGCAGGTAAAATTTACCTTCGCCGTGCGCCACCCAAATTCCCAGTTTCATACCTTCCATGTTACCCAGCATCACCGACTGATTTTCCAGAATATCCACATTCAGGAATGCCGATTCAAATTTGTGCGACTCGTTGTGTTCCATACGCGGTTTGATGCTGTGTTCCGGGTACACCAAATCGAGTTCCACCATGAGCTGGCAGCCGTTGCAAACGCCGAGACTAAGCGTGTCTTCACGCTTGTAAAAATTTTCGAGTGCAATGCGCGCTTTCTCGTTGTATTTAAATGCACCGGCCCAGCCTTTTGCCGAACCGAGCACATCGGAATTGGAAAAGCCGCCCACAAACACAATCATGTTGATGTCTTCCAGCGTTTCACGGCCTGCAATCAAATCGGTCATGTGCACATCTTTTACATCCATTCCGGCCAGATGCATAGCGTAAGCCATTTCGCGGTCGCCGTTCACCCCTTTTTCGCGGATGATGGCAGCTTTAATTCCCGATTTTTCGCGACGGTCCATATTGATTCCAAAGTCGGCAGCGACGCCTGAAAACGCACGGAAATCATAATCAAGTTCATGTTTTTTGTAGTTTTTGAAACGTTCCAGCGCCAGTTCTTTTCCGCTCTGATTTCGGTCGAGCAAATAAGAAGTTTTGAACCACAAATCGCGTAGCGAATCGATATCGAAATCGGTTTCATTTTCAGAATGAGATATTCTCACTTTCCGGTAAGGAACCGAATTGCCAAGCAAAATAAAACCAACTTCATTTTCTATCAGTTGTTCTTTTACTTTTTCATTATCAGCGCATTGAATAATGATCCCCGGGTTTTCGCTGAAAAGAATCTTCACGGCATCTGCTTCGTTGAAACCATCGAGGTTAACTTTCATTCCTCCTTTATTGCTACTGAAACAGAGTTCGAGCAAAGAGGTAATCAAACCTCCCGAACCAATATCGTGACCGGCCAGAATCAGCTCTTCTTCAATCAGGGTTTGAACAGTATTAAAAGCCGCAACAAATTTTTCAGGATTGGTCACATTGGGCGCTGTTTTACCAATTTGATTAATTGACTGTGCAAAAGCACTTCCGCCCAAAGCGCGTTCAGTAAAAGAAAAATCGATGAACAGAATCTCTTTCGATTCATCGTTTACCAACACCGGTTCCACAGTTTTTCGCACATCGGAAACTTCGCCCGAGGCAGAAATGATAACTGTTCCCGGTGCGTAAACCACGTCGTCTTTGTATTTCTGGGTCATCGACATGGAATCTTTCCCGGTGGGAATATTTATTCCCAACGCGCAGGCAAAATCGCTGGCAGCTTCCACTGCGTGGTAAATCCGTGCATTCTCACCCGGATTTTTCGCCGGCCACATCCAGTTGGCACTTAACGAAATACTTCTAATTTTATCGGTTAAAGGCGCCCAGATTATATTTGTCAACGCTTCTGCAATCGACAGAATTGAGCCGCTGGGTGCATCAACCAAACCTGCAACCGGCGCATGCCCGATTGAGGTGGCAATCCCCGCTTTCCCCTGATAATCGAGCGTGATAACGCCCACATTATTCAGCGGCAGATGCAATTTCCCGGCGCCCTGCTGTTTGGCAATCCGGCCGGTTACCGAGCGATCGACTTTGTTGGTGAGCCAGTCTTTGCAAGCCACCGATTCCAGTTGAATTACATTTTCAACAAGCGAATTTATTTCCTCCGGATTGTATTGTAAATTCTCAAAATCAGGATTTTCGGTTGTATCTTCCAAAACCGTTTTCGGCGGATTCCCAAACATGTAGCCCAACTGCCAGTCGATTGGTTTTTCGCCGGTTTTCGAGTTTTCGAAAGTAAACTGCATATCGCCGGTGGTCTCTCCAATTTCATACATCGGAGCCCGTTCCCGATCAGAAATGCGTTTCAGCAATTCCACATTTTCGGGTTTCATCACCAGCCCCATTCGCTCCTGCGATTCGTTCCCGATAATTTCTTTTTGAGAAAGCGTGGGATCGCCCACAGGAAGTTTTGCCGTATCAATTTTGCCGCCTGTGGTTTCCACCAGTTCCGACAGGCAGTTCAGGTGACCGCCAGCGCCGTGGTCGTGAATCGAAATAATTGGATTGTTATCCGATTCGCCCAGCGCGCGAATGGCATTGTACACCCGTTTTTGCATTTCAGGGTTGGCGCGTTGCACGGCGTTGAGTTCAATATGATTTTTAAACTCACCGGTGGCAACCGAAGAAACAGCGCCCCCGCCCATTCCAATGCGGTAATTGTCGCCGCCCAGTAAAACAACACTGTCTCCTTTCCCCGGATCATCTTTCAGACTGTCTTTTTTATTGCCGTAGCCGATTCCGCCGGCCAGCATAATAACTTTGTCGTAACCGTATTTTTTGAACGACTCAAAATGCTCGAAAGTAAGCACTGAGCCTGCGATAAGTGGCTGTCCGAATTTGTTGCCGAAATCGCTGGCGCCGTTCGATGCTTTAATTAAAATTTCTTCAGGCGTCTGGTACAACCAGTCGCGCTCTTCGGTTGACTGCTCCCACGGGCGCTGGGCTTCGGTACGCGGGTAGGAAGTCATGTAAACGGCCGTTCCTGCCACCGGGAAACTGGCTTTTCCGCCGCCTATCCGGTCGCGGATTTCACCGCCGGTTCCGGTTGATGCCCCGTTAAAAGGCTCCACCGTTGTGGGAAAGTTATGGGTTTCAGCTTTCAAAGAGAGTACGGTTTCCACTTCTTTGATTTCAAAAAAATCGGGATTATCCTGCGTTTTGGGTGCAAACTGCTGCGCCACCGGTCCCTGCACAAACGAACAATTATCTTTATAGGCCGAAACAATTTTATTGAGATTTTCTTTCGAGGTCTTTTTAATCATCTGGAAAAGTGACGATTCCATCTCTTTCCCGTCGATGACAAACGTGCCGTTAAATATTTTGTGGCGGCAATGTTCCGAATTCACCTGGGCAAATCCGTAAACCTCGCTGTCGGTTAACGGCCGCCCCATCGCTTTCGACACCGAATTGAGGTAATCAATTTCTTCGGCGCTCAAAGCGAGTCCTTCCTGTTCATTGTATGCTGCAATGTCGTCAATTTCCAGAATTGGATCGGGCTGCTTATCGATTATAAAAATATGTTGGTCGAGGTTGTTATATATGGCCTGCAACATCGGATCAAACGCTGCATTTTCATTTTCAACCCCAACAAATTCCTCTATTCTAACAATCCCTTTGATGCCCATGTTTTGGGTGATTTCAACGGCATTGGTACTCCACGGCGTGAGCATCTCTTTGCGTGGGCCGACAAACCAACCCTCCAGCTTTTCCTGTTTCAGGAATCCGGCACCGGAAAACAGCCAGGTTAATTTCTCAATGTCGTTCTGACTTAGCGGAAGAATGGCATCAACAGCGATTACAGTTTCGCCTGAAGTTTTAAAAAATTGAATCATTTTGCAGCAGTTATTTTGGTAATGAACATGTAGTTCCAAATAATTAATTAATTATTTCTGTCTCCGACAGCGATTTAGATGAACTTTATTCATATTTTTAAAATTTATGAATAGTTCAGTCTCTCCAAAAGTGGCTTTTTCCTCTTATATAAATACATTAAGTTTGAGATGCCG
>NZ_FQZE01000037.1 GCF_900141875.1 Tangfeifania diversioriginum
TAATTAAAACAATTTCTTATGAGTATTTCTAACAAAGGCGGGGCATTAACCGCAGTGTATTGGATAGTAGTGATAGTGCTTTCCATTTTCGCAGCAGTAATCTCGTGGAACTGGGTCGATCCGGATGGTCTGTTCAGTTTCATCGGTTTTTTACTGGTTTGTGGCATTTTATGTACAATTGCAAACTTCATTGCGATGGGGCTTGTATCATTGATTGAAAGGATGCGGTAGTTGTTACCTGCTTTCAATCATTGACAATACCAAGGGGGCCAAAGTCGATTTGTTAAGCCGATGAGGTCTCTAAAGCCAGCCTGAAGGGGGATTGACCCCCGGCTGGCTTTACCAAGGGGGCTCTGCAGTCTCAATGTTTTCCGATGGTTGTTGGAGACGATTCCTTTAATCGTTGATAAGGACGTTTTTCTTGCAGTTGCTGAATGGCAGGTTGAAATGTTCTCCGTGCTTCTGCAAATATAATTTTTCTTATTTGCAGAAAACACGTTAAGTGCAAATATGAATTTCTTTTTGTACTGAAACCATTGGTGATTATGCAAAATTATTTGTGTTACCGGGAAATACAGACAGTCGCCAGACCCCCTTTCCACAAGAAATTCGCGCCTGAAAAATTACTGAATTTTGCATTCTATTAAATGCAAATTCGATTCTCCTTCATTTTTGCCTGATTCATTTTATCCAATTTCCCGGATTTTGAACACAGATTGGGATAAATTCGTGGTGATTTTCGCTTAACTTGATTGATTTCTTACACAGGTATATTTTTATTAGTTATTGTTGTTTTTCGATGAAAAAATGGCCGGAATTGGTAAAAGTGGAGCCTCTATAATGTAAATTCGCTTTTTATCTTTAGGATATAAATTTTACAGAAATATGAAAAGGGCTCAGCATTTAATTGCCGAACCCTCAAAACTATTTCTATTAATAAGGTAACAATGCCTGGTTTTATTATTTTTCTTTAATCCTTACGTGTCTTTCGCCATTTATCATTGGATGCTCTACTTTTTTAAATATTTCATTAAAATCATGATGCTTAGCTTTTCTCGGTATCTGAAGCTCATCATAAATGTTCTGCATCATAGCTTTAGCATCTTTTCTCGTGTAAATTCCCTCCCCAAAAACTTTATGGGCCTCTGAGGCTATAATTTCAAAAGCATCTCCATAATTCGTTATCATCGTATTAGCATAAGTGTAATCTTTCCATACTTTCTTATAGTATTTATAGCATGTTTCAATTACACAAATCCATTCAGTTTTAGTTGAATATACACCCCATTCAATTGCGCCATTTTTGTGGTTTTCCTTAAAATAATCAACTAAATCAGTATATGTGACTACACCAGGCAAAATAATCGGCTCAATCTCACTTGATACGTTAAACTGACTTTTTATATCAAATCCTTTCGAATATTGTTCCCTTATTTCAAGGATGAAGTATTTATCAGCTTTAAAAGCCTCTTCATTTATCACATATCTACCATCTTTAATTAAAGTATAAGCTTCGAAATCCGGGTAGAATTCTATACCATTTTCTTTTCCTTCTTCTAATCCTTTTTCGTATAAATAAATTGTGTTGGAGATTTTATCTCTTACTTCTTCAATTTTAGCCAGTAGCTCATCCTTTGTTTTCCTGAACATTGACTGGTTATAAATATATATAAACGTACCATAATTGGGATTATTTTTATTTCTCTGCCTTGAAATCGCTTGCTTAAGATCTGTTAGCATATCTATCATTTGCCAGGATTTTCTCGTATTACTAACAACAACAGTCATGGCTTGGCTGTCATATAAATCGATTCCACTGAAACCGGATGATGTAATAAACAAGAATCTTGGCATTTCTCCGGAGACATATCTGGGTATCCCAATTATTCTGCTGTCATTTTTAAGACTATTGCCACATATAATTCCACATTCCTCCTTTTTTAATCCAGCCTCTTTTACCACGTTCGATATCTGCCTAACAGAATTTATAAAAACTATTACTTTACTGAATTTTCTTCCCTCAAGTGTCATCTCACCATTTTGATTAAGAGGAGCGATGAATTCATTTCTAAGACTCTTGTAAGGAAATGTCCTCTCAGCCAAAATAGGTTGTGCCTTAATAGTATTTGCCCACTCAATCTTAATCTGATCGATTTCCGAGACCCAATTAGGCAAATATTGCAATGGCGTTGGAGTAGCGGAGATAAAGCTAACACTCTCCTTGTATTCTTCTGCAATTTCAAATACTGTGGTAATTACATCTGTTTTTAATTTTGTTTTTGACAAAAGCTCATTTGATTCATCGATCACCAATTTATAATCATATTTTTCAAGCAGGTATTTAACTTTTGGAAGTGAATCATAAGTTACAACGATCTTTTTAAGTTGGTTGCGGTACCTATAAAATTCTATTTCTCCCAATTCTGTTTCTCCCCAAACTGCTAAGACATCCCCATCAAATCTTTCATTTGGATATTGTTCTGCTTTGTTTATTGCCAAATAAATCGTTGGAACTGCGATTATTGTATTTACATCGTTTTCCAAAGCAACAGAGGTTAATCCGCATCCACATACTGTTTTGTCAATATAACCTGGAGGAATTTCCTCCATCACTTCGTTTGCATATTCAGCATCATATCTATATATCTTCATAATTTTGGAGTTTTTCCCTTATTAAATAGGGAGCAATTTTGCTATCTCCTTTATAGGTATTCTCAGATTTTTTGCTCCCTCTATTTGTCGTGTATCACTTATAAAGAAAAAGGAGGAAGCAGTTTTACCATTTCCTGTAACGAGTTTTTCAGATATATTGCTCCCTCTCTTCAATTCACAAATCGTGATAATTTTTAACACCAGGATTTGAAATGAATCTTATCTTCTATAACAAATAAGATGCCTTCACTTAAAATGAATGTTTCATCCCCTTCACTTACTTCATAAGGCATTCTTTCCATAAGACTATATATTAATTCATGGGAAATGACATGGCTATTTTGTGTAAAATAGTCCCTTATCTTATCATTACCATTAGCACGCAAAAATTTCGAAACATAGTTCATTACGTATTGAGAATTAACTTCTTCCATATTATCATACTGTATGTGGACATACTTTGTGATATTTTGAAATCTTATCTTATGGATACCAATAGCTTGTAGAAATTGTATGAAGTTTTATTCATTCAATCTAATGTTTCCATTCTCTGTAATATCCAACAGACCATCTATCAACCATTTATAAAACTTCATAATGGTAGGTGTATGTTTCGTTTGTAATTCAATCATAACTTAAATTGTTTTGGTTTTAAATTAAACATTCTTTTATTCTCGGAAATCTCTCCGCTGAACCGGCAAACTCGTTTTGCCGATAATAAATCCTCCCACCTATTCTATGTGGGTTCAAATAACCTTTTTCTTCCCAGCTGCTCATAGTATTTGCAGTTTTAACATTCAGCCGCTCTATGGCCTCTTTTCGGGGAATAAACTCCATTGATCACTCGTTCTTAAATTTCGTCATCAAGATCTCAGTTGTTTTAATAACGACATCTTCTATCACTTTCTCTAAATCCTTTACAGGAATTTCAAGCTTTATAGTTAAACTGACATTACCGTCCTCATCAAATAATGAATTTTTCATTTTTTCAATTTTTTGTTAGGGAGGGAGCTGCTAAATCTTATCTAAATATTTTCAGATTTTTTGCTCCCTCCTTACTATTTTGTCCTTAAATAACTTTTTTAATAAAAACAGAACCATGTATTCCCATCATCACTTATAACCCAATAACCATCATCTACATACAAGACAGCTACACCAGGTTCAGTTTGCTCTACTTCTTCTCATTTCAATTTATATAAAAGATCTTTCGAGAAGAATTTTTGAGTTGAAGTCAGATATTTCCAAAATTCTTTATCATAAGTGAAAAACAAATCACTTAACAATAAATCTTTTATCTCTTCAAAACTTACTACCTTAACAAATGAATTCTGAATGCGGATTAGTAAATTTGTCTTGTCAACTATAGCATTTCGAAATCCTAACCTTTCAAGGTATTCGATAGTTACAATTTCATTCCAGAGTATTTCTCCTGTATTGGTTACTTTGCAGAAATCAATAATATCTACATCGTTTATACTACATCTTTTTAATAAACTCTCCATTTTTTACTTTTTATTTATGTTACGTGTTTTCGAAAATCTCTCCTTTGTATCGACCAATTCATGCTGGTGATGATAAATCACTACTGGCACTATTTGGAGACACTGTAAAACTCTGTGATGGTGTTTTTGCATCAATTCACCCCTCCCTTCATTGAGTTATACAATTCAAGCTCTTTCCTTTCACAGTATGCTTCAGAAGTTTCAGGCTTCCTGCCTTTAAGCCAGTTTTCAATTTCCGACCTGAAAAAGATCAGCTTGCGTCCGCCATGTTCTGGCTTGTGGTAGGGGATTTTGTTTTGATGCACGTGCTGATAAAAGGTATTCTTCGCATACCCTGTCAGCCTGCATACATCTTCAATGCCGATGATCTCGCTCTCTCTTACCGGCATTTTCCTCATTTCAAGTAATAGCCCCTTTATAGCTATTACTTCATTTCTGTATTTTACCTCAATCTTTAATATTCTGTTTGTCATTTATTAAATTTCTTAATGAGGGAGGGAGCTGTTTGAGCTTGACTGAATATCCTCATTTTTTTGGCTCCCTCCTGTTCACTTTAATTATCACATTAATATCAAGCCCAATAATCAATGAACGTTCCATCCTTTGTAACAGTGAAAATGCCTTCATCATTGTAAAACTCCAAGGAATTATCAACTGCTCGTTCCGGAATTGCTTCTTTCAGGTTTTTCAATAAATCCTCAGCAAAGAATAAATTATTTCTAATTAAATGCATCCTTTCTTTTTGAGATCCAGTGCAATTCATCCTTTCCAAGATCAAGTCTTTAATCTCACTGTAATTGGTTTCTTTAATCTCGTTCTCCTGAAATCGTAAAAACCTGATTTTTTTATCAATCAGCACTGAGCGATGACCCAATTTTTCAAGGTCAATGATAATTTCACCTTCGTTCCACAGGACCTTGCCTGTTTCAGTAACTTTACAGCAATTAGTAAATAGCGACTGGCTTTCCAACCATTCTTGAAATAAATTTCTTTCTGTTTTCATTTTAAATTCCTCCATAGTTTAATTTTGAGATTCATAATTTCTTTAAATGTCCCATAAGCTTTACCTAAATCTTTTTCTGTCATCAATTCAACCCTCCCTTCATTGAGTTATACAATTCAAGCTCTTTCCTTTCACAGTATGCTTCAGAAGTTTCAGGCTTTCTGCCTTTTAGCCAGTTTTCAATTTCCGACCTGAAAAAGATCAGCTTGCGTCCGCCATGTTCTGGCTTGTGGTAGGGGATTTTGTTTTGATGCACGTGTTGATAAACGGTATTCTTCGCATACCCTGTCAGCCTGCATACATCTTCAATGCCGATGATCTCGCTCTCTCTTACCGGCATTTTCCTCATTTCAAGTAATAGCCCCTTTACAGCTATTACTTCTTCCATTAAAACTGCTACCTGAGAAGGTAGACTTTCAATTATATTATTCATTAAACAAAATTTATTCTCGGGTTCGTTCCCGATGCAACAAATATAATGACAGAATATGATTTACAACCCAGTAAATCAATGCTTTATTGCGACACCTGGTGTCGTTTTAGAGTCGCAAAATATCGCAAATTCATAGTGACATAAAATAAAAAAGCCCAACTGCAAAAGCAGTTGAGCTGTTAAATTTCATGCGACATTGGCATCGTGTTACCATCGCAAAGTTTATTTGAATATTCCTGATACTTCGTTTTCTGGTGTGTAATTTTTGTTATTAGTATTTATTTTTGTGCCACAAATCTCGGTCATCTCCTTTGCCTTCATATCGGGATTTATTTTTTTACAGAACCAAAAAAAAGCATTTTTATGATATTCTCCTCTGTTATTCAATTTTATCCAACTTATTTTGGGGTGAGGCTTTCCACGTCTCCCTCCAAACCAATACAAAAATGACTCATCGGTGCACTCAATTACTTTTGCTTCAATTGCCTTTTCATATATTTTTAACAGTTCCTGTTTTAAATTTGAATCTTCAAGATCAAGAATTTTTGAGGCAGTATTATGATGAAGCATTTCTTGCTCTGATAAAGAATTTTGCCTAACCTCTTCTTCTTGTTCTTCAAGCAGCAGAGTGTGTAATTGACGCTCACTTACAAATTTCTTATCAAACCGATAGCCAGTAAAATTTTGATCTTCTACCATACAGTTATAAGCATGTACAAAAGTGTCATCATTCCTTAAAGCTGACATCAACCATTCTTCTACCTCATCCTTGTCATCGAAAGGAGTCTTAAAAAAAGGATCTAGTACTTTCTGTGTTAAAACTTCTGAATTTCTATATTTCCTGAGTTCATGGACAAGATTAACCATGTAGTCATATTTTTCAGCTCCAATCGGAACAGCCTTGATATCATCCATTTTTAAGTAGAAATATTGTTCAGGAGTTATTGATTTGTATTGCATGATAATAGAAATAAAAAATGTTAATTATAATACTTTTACTGCTTCATCAATTACTGAACTATCCAGACTATCGAGATAGGTGTTAGTTGTTTGTAAATCATTATGTCCCATAATCTGGCTTATTTTATCCCTGGGGATTGAATTATTCTGCAATTGCATTGCCATTGTATGTCGGCTAACATAACTTGTAAGGTTAAATTCAAAACCAAACTCATTGGCAAGGTCTTTAAGATAGCTTACATAACGTTTTCTCTTATTTGTAATGTGTTCATATAACTTCTCCCCTTCATGATCTACCGTAATAATTGGTAGCAAGTAATCTTTCATTGGCTCTTTAAATTGTTTAAGCTCATCTATTAATTGCTGAATCTGCTCTGTAATCTTTATTTGAATCGGTTTTGTTTTGGGCTGGTTTTTTGTTTTTTGTCTGAAATAGACGATGTATTTCCCGTTATTATGAATAACGATGTTTTTTGTTTTCAAATGTGCCATATCAATAAAAGACATTCCGTAACAATAATAGGAAAATAAGAAAAGTTTACGGGCATACTCACGAACTTCACGGGATGATTTGGAAGTTTTTAATTTAACCAGGTAATCATTCGGAAGATATCTTTTTGCTGTCTCTTTATCCAATTCAGAAATTTTGAAGCCATCTTTCCCAAACGGATAAGTACCTCTCGTTGCCTCTCCATCCTTAATTGCTTTATTGATTATTGCCCGCAGCGACTTCATATAATACCTTCTTGTATTCGATTCGTTCTTCCTTTTCTGAAGAAATACATCAAACCTTTTTACATACTTATAATCGATTTCACCAAAGACCCTTTCCTGTATCTTATTATCAAATAAGGAAAGGATATGTTCCAGATTGTCATAACAATTTGCATTTCCAGTATGTCCTGTTTCCCGCAATGTTTTTATATGTTCCAAGATATATGAATGGAATTTTCCCTGCCTAATCTTTCCAGTGAATGCTTCCTTAAACTGGTTTAAGGTCCAGTCCACTTTCTCATCTTCAAACTTGCGCAATATATCAATTGCCCGTTGATTATACCTTTCTATTAGGTAATTATTTTTTTTGCGCTCCTCGTTTCTTTCCTTTGCTTCTTTACTTCTTAGTCCCTTTTCGATGACAAATCGTTCCTGAATGTCATCCCAATAATGTGGGTCACCGTGTATTTTTAGTGAAAGGTAGCTCCTCTTCTTAAGTTTAGACACCTCAAGCATTACAGCATACAACCCCTCTTTGTTAGGGTTAGTGGTCCGCATCGTAAATTTATACTTTCCCATATTTCGTTTAATTTTTGTCGCACTTTTGTCGCACTTCTGTCGCAATATAGCACTAAAAACGATACAAAACCAATTTATATTAATATTTATAAAATCTCTGTAAAGCCCACCAAATATAGGTTTTATAAAATTAATACAAATAGATATAAATTAGAATTACACACCTGGGGGGCGAGGGGTCGGAAGTTCAAATCTTCTCACCCCGACGGATAGGAAATCCAAAAAACACCAAAAGCCTGTAAATCAAATGATTTGCAGGCTTTTTTATTTATAATGAGTCAAAATAGACCATAAAAAACGAATCAGGCTGGCAGAATGACTTTGCATCTACAACTGCACCTGATAAACCACCTGTAAATAAGTTTGATATTCCCAAAACCCGGTTGGCTCTTGAAAGCAGCAAAATCTTAAATGATTCACGATGTTCAATATCTTTCATCCAACTTGGATATACCAGGTTGTAAACATCTTTAGAACTGGAGATTTGGGGTAAACTGGAAGGTTTGGTTTTGTGTGAGTAGGGAACTGTAATTTCATTGAGTGAAAATAAATCTGACATAAAAACCACTCCTGCCCTGGAGATTCGGCTTTCGTCAGTTGCCGGACGGGTCTGGCACGCCGGTCAAATTTTAGCAATGCACATTGAGCCGGGCGGAATAATTTGCCGGGATTTAACGATCATGTTCCAATCCCCAGCTCATATTTGGAGTCGCTCCCATCTCCAATTCCAGAATTCCACCAACAGAAATTTCTTTGTAGTTTAAATAGCATCTATTTATAGGCTCTCCATTAAGTTTGGCACTTTGAATATAGATGTTTTCTGAAGAATTGTTATTTGCCTTGATCATAAATGTATTTCCTGATGTGTGCTTTTCATTCAGTTGAATTTCAATTTCATTGAATACCGGGCTTGTAATTTCATAGCGCAAATCGCCCGGACAAATCTGATGTAATCCGATGGCTGCCAACACATACCAGGCCGACATTTGTCCCACATCTTCATTCCCAACCAATCCTTCTACTTTGTTTTTATAAGCGCGGTGACAAATTTCGCGTGTCCATTTTTGAGTTAACCACGGGGCGTTTAGCCGGTTAAATAAAAACGGAACGTGATGTACCGGTTCGTTGGCGTGATTATAATAATCGTTCCACATCATATTTTCGGGCGCTTTTTCGAAAAAATTGGTCAGGTCATCCAATACTTTTTCACGGCCGCCCATTAACTCAACCATTCCTTCCACATCATGGGGAACGAACCACCCCTGTTGGTAAGGATTGCTTTCAACGGTGCCGAACCATTCTTCCAGCCGACCTCTTTCGGGCCATTCTTTCCAGGTTCCGTCTTCGTTTTTTGCACGAAACCAGCCCTTTTCAGAATCAAACACATTCCGGTAGCTTTGTGAAAGTTTCAAATACTTTTCATGGTCTTCTTCTTTACTCAAAGCTTTAGCCAGCTCCGACATACACCATTCGGTATAGCTTAATTCCTGAGTATTTGAAATTGAAAATTCGCCGATTGCATAACCTGCACTTCCTGAATCCACGGCATCACTTCGAACCGTAAAACCTTTTTCTTCATTTCCGCTCTTCTCACTGGTGTTCCTGGCGATTTTGTATACTTCACTGATATCGTAATCTCGAATTCCTTTTGCATAAGCATCAGCAAGCACCGAAATTGCCGGATTCCCAATCATACAAGCACTGTAGGCATTCATAAGTTCCCACCGTTCATAATAGCCTTTTCCACTTTCTCGGGCAAGAGTAGTAAGAGACTGAATCATGTCGTTAACTACAGTTGGATTTATGAGCGTTTGCAGTGGAAACTGACTGCGAAACACATCCCAGCCGCTAAAAATAGTCCGCTTGGTAAAGTTTTCTGATTCATGTACTAAATTGTCACCGCCGATGTACTGATTATTCACATCTTCGAATGTTCTGGGATCAATCATCGAGTGGTACAAAGCGGTATAAAAAATGGTATTCTCATCATCAGTTCCACCTTTTACTGAAATCTTCTGAAGCGCATTGTTCCAGTTCTCATACGCCTGTTTGCGTACCTGACTAAAATCCCACCCATCGATTTCTTCTTCAAGATTTAATTTGGCTCCTTCCAAACTGACAAACGAAATACCTACTTTCAATAAAACCTTCTCATTGTCTTCGGTAGAAAAATTGGTGAAGAATCCCAGGTGTTTGCCTTCTTCTTCAGTTATCCCTTCTTTTAAAGTGGCATTGGCAACAACTTCCTGATAAGGTTCACTTGTAACATCCTCCAGTTTACGTGACCAACCATCCGGAATATCAGCACTCCAGGTACCAAATTTGTTAAGCGATTTGCTAAACTGCGCATAAAAATATACCGTGTAATCGGCTTTGCCGAGGCCGTTCCCCCAGCCGCCTCCTTCGGGTGGACATTTCATCCATCCTGTGATTGTATTTTCATTCACCACTTTTACGTGTTGAAGTGTTGACGTTCCCCCAACACGACGAGCGAGGTCGATCTGAATTCGCGACCTTTCATTTTCAGGAAATGTAAACCGATATATTCCACAATGACTGGTAGCTGTTAATTCAGTCTTTACTCCATAGTCATCCAACCGCACAGAATAATATCCTGCTTCGGCTTTTTCACTTTCTTTTGAATATCGGGAACGATATCCTGCATCAGGATTTTCGGCTGTCCCAGCACTGGTTTTTAATTCTCCGGTAGTCGGCATCACCAGAAAATTTCCCAAATCACCGTTCCAGCCGACACCACTCATTTGTGTTAGAGCAAATCCTTCAATGGTTTGATGTTCGTAGCTGTAACCTGAGCCGTTATCTCCTCCGGTTATTGTGTTCGGACTTATCTGAACCATTCCGAACGGAGTAGCAGCTCCAGGAAATGTCTTCCCTAACCCGTGATAAACTCCGGCGGCATCAGTACTTGTACTTGCACCAATAAACGGATTAATATAGGAAGCTAAGTCATTTTCGTCCCGCTTGCTGTCCACGTCTTTATTTGAACACCCTATGGTTAGTACAAGTAGTAAAAGTAGTAAAATTGATTTGTCTATCATCATTTTTATTTTTTTGAAATCGTTCCGAATAAAATCAACAGCTCCGGCATTTGTTTTGTGAAATTTTAATCCTTTTGCATCCTTATCGCATTGAATAACAAATATCCCAACGCAACCAATAAAAGAACCATAGCTCCGGTCTGGCCTGTTAAATCTGCTATAATTCCCATTAGTGGTGGAACAATTGCACCACCGGCGACTCCCATTATCAGCAAGCCGGAAACTTCGTTTGCACGTTGAGGTTCCCGCCGCAAAGCAGCAGAAAAAATTATAGAGAACACATTGGCAATCGCAAGCCCCAGGCAAAAAATCATGACAAGAATTACCCAGAGGTTAGAAATGAAAATCATCAGAACCATGGCGGCAATCCCCAAAATCATGCTTCCAATATAAAATTTACGTCCTGAAAATTTTATCAGTAAAATTGCCCCAACAAATGTACCTATCGTACGCGCTGCAAAATAGAGACTTGTTCCCAAACCAGCCCTTTCCAGAGGCAAATCGGTTCTCTCCATTAAAAATTTAGGCAGAGTGGTATTTAAGCCAACATCAATCCCCACCAACAGCAAAATTCCGAGGAACAGCATAAGAATTACCGGGTCTTTAAGCAACCCAAAACTGGAAGCAAAACTGGTAGTTTTTACTTCTTTCTTTTCCTCTTCAATTGGAGTTAGAACCAACCACAATCCGGATAAGAAAGTAACCGCGGCGAAGATCGGAAAAATCAATTTCCAGTTTCCCAAAGTACCTGAAGCAAATCCCGCGATAATTGGCCCTGAAAAAGAGGCGATTGCTTTTACGAATTGTCCAAACGTCAAACTGCTTGTCAGTTTATCCTGGCTTACTACATTTGTTAAAAGCGGATTCAAAGAAACCTGCAGAATTGTATTCCCAATTCCGAGTAAAGCAAAAGCAAACAACATTACGGTGTACTCGTATGCAATTACCGGCACCAGTAATGAAATCAAAGAAACTACCAGGCTAATTAAAACAGTATTTTTGCGGCCGAGCTTGTTCATCATCATCCCGGTGGGAACCGAGAATACAGCAAACCACAGAAAAACCATCATTGGCAAAAGGTTTGCCATGGAATCACTCAGGTTAAAATCCTGTTGTACGTAACTGGTTGAAATTCCAACTACGTCGGCAAAACCCATAATAAAAAAACCGAACAACACCGGTATTACTGCCAACTTTGAATTCTTTTTATCCATTTATCCTGATCTTATATTTTTGAAACCAACGGTTCCAGTTTATTCCAAAATGATTCTTCTAAAAGTCTTGCACTTCCTGTCATCGCAGCCGACTCCATTAACTCAGAAATTACAACCTCGACTGAAAGATTATTTCCAGACAAAGCGGCTTCAAACGATTGCGCGAACAGTGGATAAGCTCCAGAGATATTTCCGCCGATTACCAGACAATCTGCGTCGAATGTGGATAATAGCGGGGCTAAAAATTCGCCGATATTGGTTCCGAAATCTTCAAACAACTTTCTTGCTTCAGCCGTTTCTGATGCTTTGTCTGCAATTTCTTTTACTCCGTTACAAACTATCCTGGTTCTTTTTTCAAATTCGGTAATAAACCAACGCGTTGAAAAATAATCATCTGCAATCCCGCTTTCATACGGAATATGGTAAACATAACCTTTCTCAGGAACACGATCTCCTTCAATGACAGGAACACCATTTGTTAAAAACGCAGAACCAAAACCGGTACCTAAGGTAATTGCCATCACATTTTCGTAGTTTGCTGCTTTTCCTATCCAGCATTCACCAACTGCAAAAGCGAGTGCATCGTTTAAATACCGAAATGGCATCGATTGCGGTAAATCCAACAATTCTTTCAATTCATCGCCGACATTTCTACCAAACAGATTTTCGTATTTGGCCACACTTTTATCCATGAGTGCAACTCCGTTTTTATAATCGAATGGCCCCGGCATGGCAAATCCAATGCCGGCTACCTCATCATTTTTCGAATGTTGCATGGTTTCTTTAATAGCCGTTGCCCAGCTATTCAAGATTTCATGAGCTGACGCCTTATTATCGACTTTTTGTTCGCTGTGGCTATTTTCAATTATCTGTTTTCTTTGCAGGTCAACCAGTACTGTGCTGATATGACTGCCTCCAACATCGGCACCTATTGCGTATTTTCTGTTCATTTTCATCTGTTATTTCATAAATGCCACCACAACCATGGCTTCTTTTTCCGAGTTGTTCTTAATAGTGTAACTTTCTGCGGCAGATGGGACTACAAATGTCTCGGCAAATTGGAATTCATCCTGTCTTCCATCTTTAGAAAGAACTGTTACTGAAGTCCCTTCTACAAGGCTCAAAACATTGAACTTCCGGGCTGTTTCAATTTTTACTTCTGAATTAAAATGGTAACGATGAACACGATAAGTGTGCTTTTCGTGCGTTGGAAGTTCGTAGTGTTTCCAGTCACTTCCCTCCTGAATTAGAACCGGTTCTGAAATTAATTCCTTTTTAACTTTTTCTCCTTTTCTATCGAACACAAGGTTCTTCATTCCGTGCTCAATGTTTAGCGGACGGGGATTTCCATCCAAATCGGGCCGAACCCAGTCATACATTTTAAAGGTAAAAATATAAGGAGTTGTGCTGATTTCAAGTACAAGGTTATCGATGCCGGAACCGTGAATTGTTCCCGGTGGAATTAAAAACAAATCGTGTTTCTGCGAAGGATGAACCTGAACAAATTTGGTAATATCGATTTCAGAATTTGTGTTGAAACTGTCCCAAAGTTCAGACTCAAACTTTTCCGGTTCAATGTCGTCCTGAAATCCAAGATAAACGGCAGCATCGTTTTTTCTGTCGAGAATATAGTAGGTCTCTTCCTGGGTTATGTTTTCGCCAAAATGTTCTTTGCAATATCCCGGAAGTGGGTGGCACTGTACTGAAAGATTACCTCCGTCGAATGTATCCAGAAAATCAAACCGGATTGGAAATTCGTCTCCAAATTTTTCACGGTCCGTTCCAAGTACGGAATCACCTTCGGAATACATAATGAAATCAAAAGAAACTTCGAAAAGATTACCGGAACTTTCTAATACGAGTCCGTTTTCAGGGGTAATAAGTTCAAACGACCAGGCGTAATTTTGCACCTCAGTATTTAAGCCTTCAATTTTTTTCTTTATCCAGCTTCCTCCCCAAACGCCGGGTTCAAACCAGGGACGAGCTCTGAAAAAGGTCTTTGCCATTTTTCTCAGGCCTTTTCGCAGCGAATCACCACTCATCCACACACAACCATCGTCTTGCTGACCATCAATAATAAAGTCAATGTTTGCCATTATTGACTTCTTATGTTTGTTCAAAACAATCCAATCGATAAAATAATACCGTTTGTACATGGTTTTCATATCGAACGTCTGGCTGGCTCCCAGATTTTTGATACTTCCTGCCCTCGCCCTGAACTGTAGTTCGTTTTTGGGAAGATCGATATAAATTAACGGGCCATCCCAACCGGCAAGTTGCGCTCCCGGTCCGTAAATAATATTTAGATGGGCAGAAGGTTCAGAAGAGAGTTTACCCAGTTTGTCTGCATCAAAATAATCGACCATTCCGATGGTAGCACGTGTTCCAAAGATGGAATCTTTGTCACCATAAAATGGCTCTATGAGCTTGTCAATACTGCTTTCGGGTAACATTGCCTGTTCAACATTTACCCAGTTGGTATTTACTCCTTTTCCCTGCAAGGCACTTTCAAGTTTTTGCCGAAACGTTTCAAAATAAACGCCAATGTAACCGTCCACTGTAATAGCACCGGCACTTTTTATTTGTTCCGCAAGCGATTCGAAATCGGTGGCAATTTCTCCATCTTCCAGTTTGAATGAAGGATGTATATCGTAGCCGTGTGTAGCATTTTCATCCTTTTGGAAAGGCATCTTAAATTGCGTTGTTTTCCTCTTTTGTTCCATCTTTTTTATTCTGCTTTCATTTTTGTTTTTAATCCGTCCGATTCTTCCACTATCATCTTCATTGGTACACGCAAAAATACAGGTCTGTAATAGTTTACATTTTCGAACACACGCGAAGTCTTCAAGGAATTAACATTATAGCTTATTAACAATTCCCCGTTTTTAATATACTGCGGATGCGCCATTGCATTGTAAGTAATAATATCGCTATCTTTTTCAAATTCTTTCGTGCGATAAATCATCTGTTTATTTTTCCAGGGTCCATAGGAATTTTCAGATGTGTAGGTATAGATTTCTCCCGCTCCGATTCCACGCTGCTGAGATAGTAAAACGTACGCATCTTGATATTTAAACACTGAAAACTGTTCAGAAATATTACTGGTTATCCCTTTCATCGGCTCAGTTGTAACTGGATCAGAATTCCATGTAGAACCATCAAAGAACTGCACATTTTTCAAATCGAGCATTTTATCATCAGTTAAAGTAGTGCGGCAAACATGAGCCTTACAAATGTTATCTTCTTCAGCACAACTACCATAAATATAAATGTAGTTATCTTCATCCAACACTGCATGCCCCCAGTGAACATTATTTTGAAGAGTGTATTTAAACGGCTCAACCGATTTTTTTTCAAACTCCGGCCACGAATACCGGAAATAGTCAGTGCTTAGAAATTCAAATCCCCACATTCCCGTTCCGGGAATCCAAAATCTCGACATAAAAAAATGAAACACACTATCTCGCACAAAACCATGTCCCGGCCAGTAAAATTTTCCAGGATCATTTTCGGGAATGACAAACGATTCCGGATCAACATATTGTCCTTTAAACAGTGTTTTAGCATCTGTTTGTTCAGGATTTACCACAATGAAAGTATTGTTTATCATTTTGGTTGTGGAGTCCCGCTGGTTGTTTTTTACTTCGTCCAGAAAACTGTCACCCATCATAAAAACGGAACTTCCATCCTGCAAAGGCACGGAAATGGAACCATCGGCTCCTGTTGCACCTTCAGAATCCCTATGAAACAACTTGTTGAATTGTTCATCAACCGTTACTTTCAGTTCTTTTGTTTCTGTTTTTTCCTGCTTTTTATTTTGACATGCACTGCTAATAATTATTAGTGCAATTAAAATGATATTTTTGATTTTTTTCATTTGCTCATTTTTTTGAAAAACGAATGAAAATCCATCTACTTAAAAGATATGTTGATGAAATTCTTCATTGATTCTGATTATTTTCTTCCCCATTTTATGTTGGGTTTATCACCCAAAATCAGATTTAATTCTCCGCCGTTGGCAAAATCTTCATGACTAAACCAGAAAGTATTCAGCGGCTCTCCGTTAAAAAATGCCTCCTGGATATACACATTTTCGTTAGAGTTATTCGCCGTTTCAATTACGAAAGATTTTCCGGAATAATACCGTTGATCCAGTTCGATAGTGATTTTATCAAATATCGGACTGGTGATATCATAAACCGGTTCTGTATTTACATTTCCCTGCAGGCTAAAAAGTCCTATTGCCATCAATGCACTAACTCCACCCATCTGTCCCTGGTCTTCATCGTGGCCGCCATAACCAAGGTCGGGAGTTGTTCCTCCGTACGCTTGTTCTTTCACTCTTCGAACCCAATATTGTGTGAGCCATGGTTTCCCGGCGTAGTTAAAAACGTGGGCATTGGAACAACCTGGTTGGTTTGCGTAACTTACATAACCATCGTTGTATGCAAATACAAAATCGCTGGGCTCGGCCATTTCAAATGCATGGTTGAGTTTGCTGCAAAGCGTGTCATTCCCGCCCATTAGCTCAGCAAGATCAGAAATATCGTGCGAAACGGCCCATGTTGCCTGCCAGGCATTGGCTTCAACCCAACCTGCACCGGAAAGGGGATCGTTATGGATAAAATTTCCGTTTTCATCTTTTGGAAACAAGAGTTTTTGCCGGGGATTAAATAGTTTTTTCCAGCCATTTGATCTACCAATAAAAAATCGATAATCTTTAGTTTTCCCAAGTTTTAGAGCCATTTGAGCGGCTGCAAAATCCTGAAACGCCGCTTCGATGGTTATCCCTGCATTCCCTGGCCAGAAACCATTCTTTGTATAAAATTCAATTTCATCGCTGTCACCAAGCATACCACCGGGCAACAGATTTTGCTTTACCATTTCAAATGCTTTTTCCGACTCTTTTTTGGTAAGTACATTCTTCATGAACGCACTTGCAATCATATTCGTAGCCGGACTGCTGGTCATAATATAAGAATAACCTCCTCCGCAAGGCCCACGTGGCAATAAATAACCATTCTCGGCATATTGAATCATTGAAGCACTCATCTCGTCCAGCAATTCAGGCCACGCCAACCCCCATAAAACATTCAGGTTCCATTGGGTGAGCCAGAGTGCATCAGTATTGTACATGTTGAATTTCAGATCGCCATTTTCATCTTTAGGCAGCGTTTTTATTTTCAGGACAGCGTCGGTAAATGTTCCATCCCGCGCGCCAGATGTACGGTCGGGGTAATCGCCGTTAACATCGTTTATTTTTTGACGCCCAAGCAATACATGCCATAAATCAGTGTAGAATTTTACTTGTTGATTGCGAGTCCCACCTTCCACCTTTATTTTTCCGAGTATGTCGTTCCAGATATCCCGCGACTTATTTCGCACACCATCAAAATCCCAACCGCTGCATTCAGCTTCCAGGTTTTCCCTGGCATTTTCGATGGAAGTGTACGAAACTGCGATTTTCATTTGCACCTCGTCGCCCGGTTTTACATCAAACATAGCAGCTACTCCCGTGTCGTCTCCAGTTATTTCAGTAATGTCATCAAATCGCTCGTCTCCGGTCCAGCCGTTGAGTTCATTAAATGGCTTATCAAATTGAGCAATAAAATATATCGATACATTTTTAGGACCTCCCCAGAACCTGTCTGTCGAATTAAATGAGCCCACAAATTCGTGATTGTTTATCTTTTTTACCGATGCGTCTTCCATCGCACTGTTTCCTACATACCCTCCAAGATTTGTCAGGATTTGTGCTTTCATATTTTCGGTGAAACGAAACCGGTGAAACGTTACACGGTCTGTTGCCGTCAGCTCAACCCAGGTTTTGTAATCCCGCAGGAAAACACGCTGGTAGCCCGGCTGCACAATTTCATCATCATGTGAAAATTTCGATTTCCATCCTTGTTTTCCTAATCGAGGATCAACGTCAGAAGTAGTTGGCATTACTTCTATTCCGGAAATCATCCAGGTGTGTATTTGCGGAAAACTTAAAATTTCAGTCTCATTGTAATTATAACCGCCTCCGTTTTGATTTTTGTTTCGTGTCATTGGTGCCGTTCCCACCATCCCGAACGGTCGTGCTCCCGGAACAAAAAAGAAATAACGGCCCCGGTTGGTTTCAATATACGGATCCACTTTTGAAACGTAATCAGGCAACTGTGGAAAAGCCGGGAAAACTTCAATCTCCGAAAAACCAAGGTCTTTCCCTTTGCCGTCGGTCGTTATGAATTTTACCCATTCAATGGTTTTGGGAGCAAAAGAAACCGCTTTGGCTGTTCCGTTATTGGGAATCTGATTTACCCAAACAACGCTTCCGTCGCTGAAAACCAGCTTCCCGCCAGCAATGTGTTCATTCATCGAAGGACTGTCGTACAGTACTACTTTATCAATTACCTGAGATTCGGGCCATGTTAGCTGAATCCAGGGGAAACGTACATATCCCCAACTTGTTGTGACACCTTCACAAGCCCATTCGCCAATTCCTGAAATCCCAATTTTTCCGTCAACAATATTTTTTGCATCGAAATTTTGATTCAAAATTGTTGATGCTGTAATTTCTGCTTTTGGTGCAATGTTGTCAGGACCGGCAACTAAATTCAGCCCAAATAGTAAAAGAACAAGTGTATAATATAGTCTGCGTATCATTTTCATCTGAGTTTGATTTTTACATTTGTTTTTTGAATCGGTTTAAAATGAATTCTTCTATCAATTTTTATCAATCTTGATACCTTTCAATCGTAGTGTTTTGAATCCAAACTGCGGAAGGGAAATTTCTGTTGTAAATTGTCTGTCAGATTCTATTTGAACACCTACTTCCGAAATAAAATTTCCATTCAAATCTACTTGCTCAACTCTTTTTGCCATGCAATTCCATTTAATTTTCTGCGGTTTATTATCAGAAGAAGAATTATAAAAACGTACAATTAAATCTTCATCTTCTATCGTCATTGATGAAACCTCAAGATTTTCATCCATTATTTCAAAAAATGATTCTTTCATTGTATTTGTTGAACCATCAGCAAATTTTGCTATTAAAGGTTCATTCCATTGGCTGCTTGCTTCCTGAACCAATCCTTTTTCCCAATCTCCTTTGTGTGGCAACAATGCGTAATTCATTTTTGTGGGTCCATGAATTCTGTAATTACGTCCCCATAGTGCTTTCCCTACATACTGAACTGTCAGGCCTAAAGGTAATTCATCGGTCTGAAGGTAGCTCGTTGTATGATCTGAAAACAGTGCCACACCGTAATCTTTTGAAGGATCGGTTACATCTACCCAGTTCACAATCACATTGTGTTTGATACTGTCCCAGGAAGAATAGAGCGTATTGTCGAGTTCACTTTCACACACATCGAACGGTGCGTTTTTGAAAAGTCTTTCCCCAAGATTATTCAATGAAAATTCCAGGTGGAGTTTGTACTTATCATTGTAAAAAGCCTTGGCCCGATCTTCTGCCTCGTAATTCTCGCTGTTGTCATAAGCGCCTATTCCGGGTTGTCCGTTCCAATCGATTTGTAAGGAAAAATCAATACGGGAATTGTTTTTATTAAATGTGACCAACTGAATGTAATTGTTCTCAGCAATTCTATTTTCAATTTTAATTTTAGTAAATAATTGCCCGTCTTCGACAATGGAAACCGTTGCAATATTTTCTGAACCCTGATGAAACTTTCCTTCATCATAAAAAAAGCCCTTCAAATTATTGAGCAATTTTCCTTTTTCAACCAATTGGCGGTTTCCATTTTTCTTATCTATCAGGCTTGTAATTGATCCGCCCTGCGAAGGACTGATAGTGGCTTTATAGAAGTCTGTTTCAATTTGCAGAATTTCATCTGAAAACTTTTCAGAAAACTTGTCATGCGATTTTTCAGAATCGTTTTTCAATCTGAAAGTAGAAAATCCAAGTCCGGGCACAGTTGCTTCAAAGCACAGGATCGAGTTACCATTTGAATCTATTGTAACTTGGGAAGGGACAATTTCTCCATCAGAATTATAAATTGTTAAAATATCTGCATTGAATCCTTCGGGTAATAACAATTCAGCTTGTTCTGTTCGTGTTGAACCATGCGTATTGTAAACACGAATATATTCTGTGCCTTCTGCATTCCCTTCTCTATTGAACATTCTGGAAATTTTTTCCTCGGCAATCCGATTTGTTGAATTTGTCCAGCGGGTAACTTTATCGGCCCATGTATTTCCTGGTCTTCCGTTGTAAGGAACAATCCAGCAGTCGTGGTGCTGGGCAAGCATCAGCGTTCGCCATGCTTCTGCAAGATCTTCTTCGGGCCAGGGTGCCTTATTATATAGAAAATCCAGGGTAGCCATTTTTTCAGCCATAATTATCTTGTTCTCACTTACTCTAACTTCCTGGGCAATTTTTTGAAGTACTTGTGATCCCCAAACCAATCCGGGTTTTACATCTTCCAGCGAGAACCTCCAGTCGGTAGGTTCTACCTTGTCTTCAATCATTTCAAAATAGTCAGTCCAGATAGTATAAGTGGTTGGTTCATATTCATTATTCCACGGACCGCCGTCCCAACCTGCATCCTGGAAACACATTCCCACCGGGTATTTCACGCCGTAATTAAAACACTTTTCAATAAATTCATCTGAATTAGTCCAGGATTCTGTTTGCCAGGTAGATTCGTCTGAAAGATCTTCGCATCCATATCTGGGAACGGAAACCAAAGAAGTTCCGTCCGGCCCAATCCAGTTTACCAAATCTTTATTAAACCCACTGGTATATCCGCCCCAGCAAGTATTTGGATTCCGAATTACTGCATATTTGAAATTAAAGCCTTTCAGAATTTGCGGCAGACTGCTTGTAAAACAGGGTTCCTCAACCGAATAGGTTTCAAAAGTTGCACTCGGAAAATATTCTTCTATTTTATCCATTCCATAATCAAACTGACGGATAATACTCTCTCCCGAAATATTGTAACAATAAGGTTGTGCCCACGCCGGATTGACAAATTCAACTCTTCCAAACCTGCCTTTTGTCTCGTAATACTTTTGAAATGCTTTAAAATTCTCCGCATCTTTTACGCTAACGGTATCCCAGGTTTCCGGTTCAATTTCGAGGTTGATTGCCCACCCGGGATTTTCTGTTAGCTTTTCCACCATAAAACGAGCCTGCCACATTGGATAATGCCCATACACGCCACCATGATAACCATCGGCAAACCATGCTTTTTGTGCCTGTGATACAAACGGAATGACCATCATCATCAGAATGCCAGTCAAAAAATGCAGGAAATTCTTTATTTTATTTTTCATGGTGTGCAATTTTTTATTAATCCATTCTTATTAGCTCGATTTTACGTTCTACTGGTGTATTTATTTCATAAATGGTTTTTACAATTTCATTCATGTAGTTTTGCCACACGTTGCGGACTTCCGGATAACGCGCTTTGGTAAAGTTATCATAGCTCATTCTTAAAAAAGCGTCGTGTGGCACGTGGAATTTCAATGTATCCATTGCTTCCTGGTTATCGGCAAACAATAATCCTTTTTCTCTGAAGAAAGAGTATTCCATCCAGTAATAATCGCGAAAACGTTTTTCAACCTCGAAACGCTCTTCGTTTAAAAACATTATTTTTAGTGCTTGCTGGTATTGCGGAGTGTTGGTCAACAGCGCCATATTTATTCCCGATTCCAATTCTTCTGATGGAAATTCAGCGATTGATTCCTGATCGATTTTCAAGTGATAAAGCCCTTTCTCCAGATTTGAAACCTTCAAAATTTCCTGGTTGAATTCTTTTGTAAACGGAACCAGTTCAAGTGCGTCACGTTGCGATCTTTTATTGCCCCAACCGAGCCGGGGAACCGTGTCAACAGGATAAGGCAATGCATTGGCCAGGTAACTAAATTCCAGCTTATTTCCGCTCTTTTTAAGATTTGAAACTTTACAATTTTCCGTATAAACGGTTTCCGGGTTTAAAACGTCGATGCCAATTTCGGCTACTTTTTTACCAGCCAATCCCTGTGCTTTCAAAAAAAGGTAGGCCATCACCATCTGACCATCGTTATCAGGATGAATACGATCTACACCGCACAACGAAAAAGCTGGATCTCTTTCCTGTTCACGTTGATTGATCTTCACCATCGGACGATTAAAATCTATAAATCCCCACCCGTTTTTCTTTGCCGAAGCCTGCTGAAAATCGTTTATTCGCAACAATGCTTCATTCTTTTCGGGAAGAATAAAATCATTCATTGTAGAAGTTTCATCATAAGGAGAACTTCCTAAAATAATAATATCCACTCCTTCTGCATCCTGCAAGCGATTTTCAATTTCCTGGTAACTTTCAAATGACTTTTTAATTTGTTGCTCCGCTAATTCTGCTGCATTTTTTTCGAGAAAAATGTTGTAACCGGTATCATTCATACCAAAAGTCAATACAACAGAAGAGGGATTTCTTTTGAAAATATCATGTTCCATGCGTTTCATTATATCCCACGCTGTTTCTCCTCCGATTCCTGCATTTATAATTTTGATGGGTTGATCCGGGAAACGGGTCATGTAGTAGAGCCAAATGAACGAATGGTAATGCCCACCGTGAGTTATACTGTTACCGACAAAAACAATACGCTCGTCTTTTTCAAACCGATTAACTGTTGGTTGGGCATTCACAAAAACAAACAGTATGCAGCCAATTGTGAATAATATGAGTTTTTTGAAAATCATTTTTAATTATTGAGAAGTTACGATTTCATCGCAAAATCGACAATTCATTGTGTAATGAAGTAGCTTTTCGATATGAACCAGAAAGAAACCTATGTCCATTATTCAGGTCGCGACAAGCAAATAACTGCAATCGTTATGAGAGGCAACGAAAGCCAAATGGAAACAACAAACTTGTTTTTTTTAAAACATTTTAAAAGAATGGCACCTAACCACCTAAAGCCTTTGATGCCATTCTTTTATCAGATAAAATTGATTTAGGTTACCCCACTGTATCTAATTACAAGTTTCAGTTATCAAAAAGTCGCCTCCAGACGGATCTTTAACTATGATACTTTTATCTTCATTTGTGAAATAAAAATAAGCTTCATCAATTACTGCATCATCAGGTAAATCGAAAAAGTCTTTTGGGTATATATACTTCTGCCAGGTTGTTTCGCCAACCTTCTCCATCAGGGTTTTATCGCTTATCACATCTACAATTGCAGAGTCAGTGCCATTTGCATAAATTGCCTTTCCGTACATATAAACTTTGTCGGCACCTTTAAGTTCGGTCTCTACCGGGCCGGCTTCAGTCTGAAAGTTGATGGAAAAAATGTCTCCCCAACCATAACTTGCAGGCAATGTTGAAACCAAACTCACAGAAGTATAATCTATCATGGCGTTTGAACCTCCGGTCACTGTCAAAACTTTAGACTTTGCATTTTCCGTGAAATACTCTTCGTGGAAACCTCGGTTTTTCCCGCAAAAGAAGTATCCCATGAACAGTTTAATGTTTTGACTTCCGGTAGTCAGTTTGATATCTACATCAGCATTAATCAATGTTTCGTCTTCATCTGTAATAATAAATGTAGTTTGAGATTCAAAAACAACCCACTCTACCGGTCCCAGATTGCCCAATAATCCAAATTCACTTTGGATGGCAGCAGACCAGGGTAATGCTGTTGTTGGCTCCACGTCTGACTCAGAAACCAGAGTCAATGGTTCATTAACAACATCACCTTTTGTGTATCCTGTGGTTGTAAAAGTTAATTCAGCATTTTCTGCAATATTCCAGCTTTGTGGAGCCAGTACAGCAAAAACCATTTTAGTATTGTCATCGTTCTCCGGCTCCAGTTTAACCTTAACACCAATTTCAATTTCGCTGTTCACCTGAGGATCTTCCGGGTGCGTTATACTCTCAATTGTCATACACATTACAATCGCCAACGGTAAAATGAGAATAATCAGCCAGTTTTTATATTTGCTATAGTTTTTCATTTTTCAATTCTTTAAAAGATTAAACTTAATCGATGTTAACAAAAGTGTACTTATAACTTAATGAGCCACAGTCTAATTGAAATGGCATGATAAATTCTCCATTCTGATAATAGGCCACCACATTGTCAGTACCTTTAATTCGCAGTTCGTTTGGCATCACATCGTAATCGAGCTCACATTCAGCATCAATTTGAGAGCCTGCGTCAAAACCAAATGGAGAAAACGGAACATCGCCGTTTGAATAGGTTAAGCTGGTTATTTCACCATCATTATAATGCAAGGTAAATCCTACAGTACTGAAAAAGTCCAGTTTTTCAGAAATATCGAGTCCGTTTATGTTCATCGGATCATATTGCATCACCTGCCTGATTTCGTATTCGATGTCATAATCTTGAGGAAAATCGGCAGACATTTGATTGGATATTTCTTCTTCGCATCCGAAGAAGAGAAAAGCAATCAATAATATTGGAATAAATAATTTATAATTTTTCATGATTGAATGTTTTAAAATTTAGCTACTAAACTTTGCATTTTAAAAGTTTTTAATTCTCTAATATATCGGCAATTTCTATCCATAAAAACCGGGGACGGTAAGTAGATACATCTTCGTGCTGTGCCACAAAATCTTCGTTATTGACATTGTAGCTTATCAGTATCATACCATCCTTTTCGAATTGAGGATGTGCCATTGCATTGTAAGTAAACAAACCGGGTTGGTCCTTTTCCTGGATTTGATAAACAAGCTGCTTATTGTACCAGGGACCTTGCGGACTATCGGAAATGAACGTGTAGATTTCTCCTGAATTAAACTGTTTCTCCTGGCTAAGCAGCACATATTTCCCGTTTAACTTGAAAACATTAAATTGTGAAGAAATGGCCACACTCGAAAGCCCTTCCATTATTACTGCATCATCTGAATTTGAGCTCCAGCCTGAACCATCGAAATACTCCCAGTTTGTATATAGGTCATCAATTGTAGTTCTTGCAACCAACGCATCAGATATTGGGTCCCATCCGTTATCGACATTTTTCTGCGCGTAGATGTAAATATAATCATCATCATTTAAGGCAGCCATCCCAAAACTAATATCGGATGAGCCTTCGAACGGGATACGCGTTGTTTTCTCGAGTTCAATATTCGGCAAATTATATTGCAGAATATCTGTGGTTTCGTACCTAAATCCCCACATTCCTTCTTCTCCCTGGTACATGAGCGTTTGAAAGATGTATAATTTATCATCTTCAACAAAACCATGCCCGGGCCAGTACCATTTCTGGTGTTCGTTAGTTACACCCGGAGGTACTGCAGCAGAAGATTTTTCTCCGTTAGCCCCATAGATGGCGCTAACCTCACCTTCGTCGTACAAAATGTATGTATTCCGAAACATGTGGTCAGACATTGAACGAGCGCCGTTTGTAACTGGTCCGATGAAGGAATCACCCATCAAAAATATAGATCGGCCATCCGGCAAAGCAATGGAATAGGTACCGTCTCCGCCTGTAACACTCCCCCGGTCGGGAACAAGCGTGCTGGCAAACACAGTATCCAAGCCATCTATTTCAACATTGGTGTTTATTGTTTCTACCGGTTCGGTGCTACTACTCATCAGGGAAATTGTAATTGGGACCAACTGATTATAGGGAATATGCGTTAAAAAGCAACTATTCTCATTTTTATCAACCTCCACACTGTTATTAGAATTATCCTGTGAGATGTGATAATAATCAAAGTCTATTTCGTCATTTACGAGTTCCCATGAAAAAAATACAGTGTCTGCATTCGACGAATAATCGACCGTCATCACAGTTCCTCCATTTTCTCCAAAAATATTAGGTCTCAAATTCGTACCATCGTCCTTCTCTTCGCAGGATGTTAGTATCGATATTATCAAACCTAATAGAACCATTTGTATCATATATAATTTCATTAAATAACCACTCCTTTTATTTGTTTTGAACTCTTTTGAAACAATCTGATAATCATTCAGCTAAAACGTTTCAAAAGATTAATTCCTTGTAAGATTTGGATTTAAACGTTTTTCTCTCAACGGGTACGGGAATAACAAATCTTCTTCTTCAAACGGATGTCCTTCAGGATGAAGAGGTGAGGTATAACCAATCATATTGATAATTTCACCAGTTGTTACGTTAAAGGCCTTTTTTGTTCTAAGCATATCAAACCAGGTTTGCCCTTCAAAACAAATTTCCCAGAAACGCTCTTTCAGCACATCATTTACCGATAATAAATTTGGTTTTCCTTCATCCGGATTTGCCCTGCTCCTTACAGCATAATAAGCGTCGATCGCTTCTGCATTGTTTGTAGAACCGCCATCAATTTGAGCTTTGCTTTCAGCTAACATTAACAATACATCAGCATACGTTAAAAGCGGATAATTTCTACCTGAATTCCCTGATACAGAAGCTGCTTCATCCCAAAATTTATATATGTAGGGACGTCCGAGATCTACAATTGTACCCGGGTCATCCAATGCCTCGTGTTGGGTATAATAATATCCCTTTTCCTCTGTTCTTTTATCTCCTTCGGCATAAGAATCATAAAAAGCCTGTGCAGGAGCTAACGCACCACCATAAGCGCCGGCTGCAGAAATCGGATCTTCAGGTTCAGGATAAGGTAACATATTTGAATGTACAGGAGAACCAGCATATTGACTTTGACGCTGAATCATCCAAATATACTCGCCTGTATTTTCATTTGCAGGATTTCTTTGAGCCGCATAACTGTCGAACAGATAAAACTGGTTACTTGCTACCACGGCCCTGGCTTGATCAAATGCTTTTTGATAATACTCGGTACCTTTTTGCAATGGATACCCGGCCATTGTCAGGTACACTTTTGCTAAAAGAGTTTTAACTGCGCCTTTAGCGACGCGGCCTTCAACACTTGCCCAGGAATTGTTTACCATTAACGAATCTGCTGTTAGAAGGTCTTTTTCAATCTGACTGTAAACAGCATCAATGGAGGATAACTCCTGTTCAACCTCAGAAAGGTTTTTTGTACTGGAAAGCTTTAACGGAACTTCACCAAATAACCTGACCAGGTTAAAATAGTTATAGGCTCGGAAAAAATATACCTCGCCCCAAAGCTTGTTTTTCCTGTCGTCACTAATAATTTCAGGAGAAACACCCTGTATTCCCCCTAAAACACTGTTGCAGTTTTCTATTGCTTTGTAGTGCGTTTCCCAAATTGCCTCGATATAGTTATTGTCTTCCTTAATATTCAGATTTATTGCCTGGTTTAATGCATCAAAGCTACCGGAATACGGGCGAACGCCATAACCTGGCAAATATTCTAAAAACAGATAAGTCTGTGATCCAAGTTCAATCATCCCTGAAAAACGGTTATCAAGGAAAGTATACAGGCCATTAACAGCTGCATTTATTTGCGCTTCGGACTGAAAGTAAAAATCTGGTGATAAAAATGTTTTCGGTTCTTCTTCAAGGAACTTTTCACATGAAGAAAAGGTAACAAGAAAAGCTACCACCCAACTTATTTTTATAATATATCTTTTCATAACTTACTTAATTTTAAAATGTTACTTTAAGGTTCGCAGAAACTGTAGTAGGCCTCGGATAAGAGTAAAAATCAATACCCTGACCAGTATCTGTCGAGAACGCTCCAATTTCGGGATCAAATCCCGGATAGCTTGAAAATACATGTGCATTCTCGACGTTGATTCCAATTGCGAGTTTTTTAACAAAATTGACCTTGTTCAAAATTTGTGATCCTAAATTATAAGTCAACGCAATGTTTCGAATACGCAAAAAATCAGCATCATAAAGCATACGACTGTCCTTTTCGTTTTCACCAAAATAAACATCAGAAGGCAACCGAACTGCTGCAATCATAGAGTTCTGATTTTCGGGTCGCCATGCATCGAGAACCGATGCTACCGAGTTACCATAAATCTGCCGGTTTTCGAGCATCGTCACAGAAATACCCATATTTTTGGCGCCATAACGATAATTCAAATCAACCATGAGGGACAATCCTTTGTAGCGAAATGTATTAACCATATTCACATCACCTTTAGGCAAACCATTACCCATAATCTTGCGGTCGTTATCATTAATAACACCGTCTCCGTCAACATCTTCGTATTTTATATCTCCAGGCTTTTTCCCGTAAACAGCTGCTTCTTTCACTTCGTCGAGTCCCCATGTGCCTAACCTGTTGAACACAAAATAAGAGGCCCATTCTTCTCCTTCTCTTGCAATCGTATTGTTACCTGTATCAATTGTTTCTCCATTAATATCTTCAACGATTAATTTATTGGTAGAGAAAATAAAGTCGGTTGACCAAGTAAAATTCCTTTGGACAACATTTCGGGAAGACAATGTAAGTTCAAAGCCTGTGTTCACAATTTCACCAAGATTTGTCCAGGTGTTCGAGTACCCTGTTAAATATGGAACTTGTTTTGAGAACAATAGATCTTGAGTAGATTTATAATAATAATCCATCAATAATTCGATTCGATTATTATAAAAACCGAGATCCATTCCCACGTTCAATTGTTTTGAAGTTTCCCATTTCAGGTCCTCATTTCCGAGGTTGCCGAGAACAACATAAGGCTGTAAAGTTTTATTGAATACTGCTGTGTTGTTCGAATAAGAAGAAATCGTTCTGTAATTCGGGATGGAAGCATTTCCAACCGCACCATAGCTTACTCTCAACTTCATATTATTGACAACGCGTTTAGCTGGCTCAAAGAAATTCTCCTCTGAAATGCGCCAGGCGGCTGATGCTGATGGAAAGTATCCATATTTATTATTGTCTCCAAAATTGGAGGCGCCATCTGCCCTGAATGTAAAGCCTAAAAGGTATTTATCATTAAAACTGTGATTCATCCTAAAATAAAATGAATTAATTGTATTCTGATTCATTCCTGACGAAGGTTGGTGATATGTAGTCCCGGCTCCAAGGTTGTAGTACTCAAAATAATCATCGAAATAATCTTCAGAACCTGCAGAAGCACTTTCAGAACGATAATAGTACCAACTGGCCCCTAACACAAATTGCGATTTTAGCAAATCACTAAAAAAGCTGTTGCTGTATGTAAAGTAATCTTCATTTGACCATCTTCTTCTAATTTGATTGTAGATGTCAGCATAACCATTATTCGTTTCACTTACATCTAATAATCCTGCACTTGCATAATTAATATTTCTTGCATTCGTGGTTTGCATATCACCTTTTGCTGTGAAATTCAGGTTTTCACTTAACTTTAGGGTTGTAATCAAATTGAATACTGAAAAATTTTCGTCCCAGATTTTTTTCTGCTCCCGTAGCAAAAGAATTGGGTTTTCGGCTGTCTCCCCCAATGAGTAATCATTTTTTCGTCCCCAGGTTCCGTCTTCGTATTTTACCGGAACAATTGGAGGCATTTCAAGCATATTTCGCACGGGTCCCTGCCCGAAACCGCCTTCCATATCATTTCTTTCATGAGAACCGGCGGTAACAACAGCTTGAACATTCAGCCATTCCTTAATATCGCTTTGCACATTCACGGTTCCCGTAAAACGTTCAGAATAGGTATATTTTACCAACCCCTGGTAATCCTGAAAACCGATGCTCGCATAAACTGATGTTTTTTCGTTGCCCGATGAAAAAGAAAGGGCATGGTTATTTGTAATGGCGTTTTGTGTTATTGCATCCTGCCAGTCGGTATCATATTTGGGAGAAGCGATTAAATATCCGTTATCATCTCTCAAAAAATTTCCTGATGCATCTTTTGAATAATAAAAAAGATTCTCCATCGGATTCTGCAGGTGTGGCATTACTTTTCCACTGTATGCGTAGGCGCGTTTTTGAATCTCCATAAAACCTTCCGCGTCGAGCACATCTACTTTGCGATTTAGAAAACCTACACCAACTTTTCCGTTGTAGGTTACCGAACCTTCATCATTTTTGCCGGTTTTGGTAGTTATAATCACCACTCCGTTAGAACCTTGCGCCCCGTACATAGCTGTGGCAGCAGCATCTTTTAATACATCAATACTTTCAACATTTTCCGGATTGATAATTTGTGGATCAACACCTACAACTCCGTCCATTACATAAATTGGTTCGCTGTCGGCATTGATGGAGCCCATTCCCCGAATTCTTATTGAGGAGCCTCCTCCCGGTTTTCCGGAGAACGAAACGTTTCTGACACCGGCAACTTTCCCCGCCATGCTTTCCATAACATTGAATGCCGCAGTTCTCTCTACAATTTCTTCACTTTCAATTGAGCTAACAGAAGCTGTAAGGTCTCGCTTTGTTATAGTTCCATACCCGATAGCAACAACTTCCTCAATGCCAATTGCATCCGTTTCCATTGTCACATTGAAGTTGGTTTTATCTCCTATGACAATTTCTTCTGTTTTCATCCCCACAAAAGAAAATTGAAGAATTTCAGCATCGCCTGGGAGAGTTAAAGAAAAATTACCATCCCCATTCGTTACTGTCCCTACGGTGGTTCCTTTTACAATAACGGTTACTCCAGGTAAAGGCTGACCGGAAGAATCGGTCACTTTCCCTGTAACAGTATTTTGTTGCTGGACCACAGTTGGAGAACTGGCATTCTTATTGACCTTCTCAATAAGAATTAAATTGTTATTTACCTCGGTAAATGCATACGGAAGATCAGTGAAAGCCTGGTTCAGAATGTCGCCAATTGTTTTATTTTCAACAATTACCGAGACTTTTTGATTGACATCCACATCGTCGTTGTTGTAAAAAAAACGATACTGGCTTTGCTCTTCAATCTGTATAAACAGTTCACGGAGAGTAGAATTTTCAGCTTTTATGTCCATCTTCGTTGTTTGTGACCAAACAGATGCTGAAACACTAAAGGTGAAAATCAAAATCAAGAACCCTGTTAATTTCATAGTTAGAAGTAATTTTTTCATCACCTTCCCCGAATAATCAGGTAGGTGGATTTGATTAATTTTCATACATTTGAATGTTTTAAAATGTTAAACTTCGGTTTAAATTTATGAAAGGGGAAGTGTACGAGACTTCCCTTTTTTAATTGTTATTACTTGTTAATGATATTCCATATTCTGAGTTTTTAATTTTATTAATTTAGTTATTCTTCTTCGTGAAAAAAGTCACCCTGTTTCCATCGATTTCGTAATCGACTGAACGCGCAAGACTGAAATAAGACATTACTTCAAGAATGCTTTCTCTTTCCAGAATACCGGTATATCTTTTTTCTCCTACAGCTTCGTCGGCCAGCACGATATCTACATCAAACCAGCGTTCGAGTTTTAGTTCAAGTTCGTTTAAAGATTCGTTCCTGAAAACCAACCTTCCTTCTTTCCATTCTGTTTCAGGAGCTGTATCTGAAAGTTCATACAAGGCCATTTTATCTGTTTCATTGTTGTAAACCAGTTTTTGACCCGGGCTGATAACTGTTCGGTTACTGGGTCCGATAATTTTTACACTCCCTTTGATAAGCGTTGTCGCTATCTGGTTCTCATCCGGATACGCTTTCAGGTTAAATTCTGTTCCGAGTACTTCAACATCAATCTTTCCGCTTTTCACTCTGAATGGATTATCCGTGTCTTTTGTTACTGAGAAATAAGCTTCACCTTCCAGAAACACTTCTCTTTTACCTTTTGTGAAATTATTGTTGAATGTTAACTTACTTCCAGAGTTTAGCCAGACCTGGGAACTGTCTGGTAAAAAAATCATTGATTTATCTCCTAACTGACATGTCACTGTCGAATAGGTATCTTCAATATGATTATTTTTCTTCCCAATAAAATAGCTAAAAGGGATTGCTACAACTAAAAGAAAAATAGCTGCATATTTCAGGGCATTATATATAAATGTTCTTTTCTGATTAACTTCTTTTGGTGTATGTATTTTATTCCGAAAATATTGAAGTGCATTCTCCAGTTCGTAATTGTCTGAATTATTAATTGTTCCTGAAGCTAACCAGATATCTTTTAACTCGTCATAAAGTCTTTTGTTTTCCGGCGATTGACGCAACCAATCCCTGACAATGCTTTTATCGTCAGGGTTGGCTTCGCCTATGAACAATCGGATTACCGATCTTTGAATATTTTCTTTGATATCCATTATAAGTTGTATTCAATACTATGATGCAGATTTTGGAAAAACCCTGTATCAAAAATTATTTTTTTACTGATTAATTGAAGATTTTAGTGCCGAAAATACCAGTAGAGTTTCTATTTCAGCGACTTGAATAGAATAAAAAAAAGAAAATCAGGAATTGAATTTTTTAATTCTTCCCGCAGTTTAAGCAAAGCTTTTGACAGGTGCATCTCAACCGTTTTTACAGACAGCCCCATAATCTCACCAATTTCTTTGTTTTTCTTTCCTTCAAAACGTTTCAACTTAAACGCTTCCTGTTGTTTGGGTGGTAATTTATCAATTGCAGATTCGATTTTTATGTAAACGTCTTCTTTAAGCAAACTTTGTTGCGAAAGCTCACCTTCAGAAAAGGAAAACCCAAAGTTCTCAGTTGCATCATCACTAAAAAAAGCTTCTAACTTCTTTTCTTTCTCAAGTGTCCTTAGGTAGTACATCGAATTATTAAAAGTCGCTTTAAAGAGGTATGATTTTATTGAGGTTTTGATTTTAATTATTTTTCTGTTCTCCCAAAGATGAAAAAAAACATCAGATACAATTTCTTCTGCAATATCTTTTCTACCTACGTATTTCCGGGAGTAAGCGCAAAGAAATACATAATACTCCTTAAAAAGTTGAATATATGCACTTTCTTCTCCTTTGACAAGGTCTTTGATTATTTTTTTCTCATTTACGCTCATAGCTAAATTATACATCAAATATATTAATAAGAATGCATTATCCTTACTAATTCAAATGAAGAGACTGTTTTGATTTTGAATAAAAAATATTATAGTATAATTAACACCAAGATACTTGTGATTTAAAAAAGTGATTATCAACCAATTATGTAATATTGGATTTTCTTTGCACTAAAATAACGACACAAATTTGTGTACATTGAAAATTTACTCCAGTGATTTAACCGATAACCAGTGGCAAGTATCCTTTATCATTTTGCTTTTTTACATTTCACCTTCAGCGGGGCCGATAAAAGGGTAGCGATTGAATTTGCTTTTTTGAGATGCTATTGGCATTGTAGCGTCCTGTATTATTAAAAAGAACAGAAATTCCAATCCAAAAATCAGTATAGAGACCAACGGCATCCACTCGTTCTCCGGCTTTGTTGTAGTTGTGGACAACATCAAGAAAGTCGTAATTCACCAGGTTAAGGTTGATGGCAGCCATTAGTTTAACTTTTGCGGTTAATGATAACCTTAACCCGGGGCTCACATTATATACAGCTGTTGACATAACGGCATCCTTGTAATCTTCCACTCTTTTTCCAAAAATGAAATTATCCTCTCTGCCATCGTTGTATCTCAATTCCGATTTGTATTGCAACAGCCCCACTCCTGCCCTAACAAACGGCAATAACAAAAAATCTCTTTGTCCCCAAAATCCGTTAAACTGAACAAAAGCCCTGCTGCTTAACAGCCTGTTCCGGTAAAACACCGGATCGGAAAATGGAGGCGTAAATGAAGAATGATTGCCAAATGCAGAAAAATCAGGAGAGTCTGTCTTCCCTCTCAGGATCGTGGACCCAAATTCGACTCCCGATTCCCAATTTCGGGAGAGCTGTTTGGAGATTTCAATACCATAACTTAAACCAGCCTGGTTGTTGAATTCACTTGTGGGCCCTTCACTACTAAGTTCAGTAATTAACTGCGATGGCCCTGATTTGACAGTCACCTGCAGGTCAGAAAGAAAACCATACAGGTGGTCGTCTGACTGAGCAGAAACAGAAGGCCACCCCGTAAAAAGTAAGCTAAGGGCAAGGAAAAAATTAAAAAAAAATTTCTGGTACATGGTTTCATCATCTTCGGTTGCACAAAATAAATTATACTTTTTTGAATACCAACAATAATTCAACCGGAGTTTTCATAAAAAAAATTCATGTCAGTTCCGGCATTCCGCATTCATACTAAATTTCCAAAAAACGTTCTACACCCCCAACGGGCTACATACTAAACGCCGGCACCAAAAAAAAATTGCGGCAACAGGAAGTCCTGCGCCGCAAAATTTTGGTTCAATAATCTAATTTATTGCCTGTTGGCTCTCCTTAATTATTCAGGAAGGCTTGAAAATACTCCGGCCTTTGGTTTTTGTTTTTCCCTTCTTCTGATTGCTGTCAGTATCGTGGCCGTAGCCATAACCGTAGCCATAACCGTAGCCATAACCGTAGCCATAACCCCGGTTACTTTTGGTACGGTAAACATTGTTCACAATAATCCCCAACTCTTCAATCTGGTGACTTTCCAGTTCTTCCAGGATATCTTTAAGTGGTTTTTTGGGTGTGGATTTATGGCGCACAATAAAAACAGCCGCATCAAACATATCTCGCAGCAGAAAAAAATCAGCCACCATACCTACGGGCGGGGTATCGACAATAACCACATCGTACTGTTTTTTCAACTGATCAATAAGGCCTGACAGATTTTTATCGGTAAGCATTTGTAACGGATTGGGCGGATGCGGCCCAGCCGGGATTACTTTTAGACGGGGATGTTTTGTTTTGTGGGTTATCTCTTCCAGGGTGGCCTTGCCCAAAATATAATCCACTACATTTTTTTCAATTTTCAATCCAATATCCTCGTTAATTCTCGATTTCCGCAGGTCAAGGTCCAAAATCACAGCTGTTTTGTTGGAAAGGGCAACCGACGAAGCAATGTTAATGGCGTTGTAAGTTTTTCCTTCGGAGGGGAAAGAAGAGGTTACCGCAATCACCGCATGTTCTTTTCCCTTGGTGATAAGCTCCAGTTTGGTACGGATTGCACTATACGGTTCGCTGGCCGGTGAGTTGGGTTTATCGAGCACCAATGTGTGGCTTTCAGACTCTTTCCGGTTATTGAACACATGCCCGATAATGGGATAATCGGTGAGTGCCTCCACATCATCTTTCGATAAAATTTTAGTATTTAACAGGTCGAGCAAAATAATAATTCCGGTGGGGAACGCCAGCGCCAGGAGCAACGCCAATGCATAAATTTTTCTCTTTTGGGGTTCCACCGGTCCGGTTCCGGCCATTTTGGCTTCTTCTATCATCTGGCTGTCGGGAATATTAGAAGCTTTGGCAATTTGCGCTTCCGAAAGTTTCTGCATTAAAAATATATAGGTCTCATTGTTCAGCTTATACTTTCGTTCAATATTCACATAATTCCGTTCAGTGGCCGGCAACCGCCTGACCTGGGCTTCAAACTGCCGGATGCGCTGGTTCAGGTTTTCAAGGGCCATGTCCGACTGCGAAATGATGTTGTCAACATTCTCCCGCAATGAATTCTTCACACTCGCGATTTGGGCATTTAACCTGACTATGGTAGGGTGTTCTGAGTTTTGGCGTATGGAAGTCTGGCTTAATCGTTCATTGATCAAATCGTTGAGTTGCAGAATCAAATTATTCAGCAGGGGGTCTTCGATTCCCATGGCCGAAGGAGCGATAACGGTTTCCAGCTCCCGGCTTGCCGTAGTATTTATGTAATCTCTGAGGTAGTGGTAATATTTATTCTGGGTCTCCATGGCAATGCGCTCCTGGTCGAGCTCACGCATACGTTCGAGCAGTTGCTCCGACTGTGCAGAAATATTCACTATCTGGTGTTCACTCTGGAAATCCTCCATCCGGCTCTCCGACACACTGAGCGAATCGGAGATACTGGCCAGTTGTGAGTTGATGAACTGTATGGTCCGGTTGGCATTTTCATTCTTCTTCTCCAGGTTGTCCAGCTGGTACACCTCTGTTAACTTATTCAAAAAAGCCATTCCTTTCCTGACATTACGATCGCGGAGGGTGAGGTCCAGGATTGTAGTTTCATCGCTTTTAAGTGCCACTTCCAATTGATTCTGGTACTGCCTGATTAACTCCTGCGGTGAATGAAACCGAAATTTAAACTCGTTATCAGATTCGGGATTGAAATGTTCATTCAGTAAAATTTTAAAAGCAAATTCATCGGTAGAAATACGAGTACCGGGTGTAGCCTCTTCTGAATAGGAATAGCTGTCCAGTTCATCCAGCACGGTTTTATCTTTATAGTTAAAGACCATCACTTCATCCTCTTCTTCAATTTTCAGTTCCAGCTTCCCGTCAGGTTGAATGGTCAGGTAAAAATCAGCATTAATAATTTGCGGGTGATCCTCTTCCCAAACTACCATGAACGGAACATCCTGGTAGCGTTCGGTAGCTGCAAAACGGCCAATGGAATAATAGTTAACCGAAAAATCCAGTTCATCGAGCGTTCGCGAAACAATTGGTGTTGAAGACAACACGGCTATCTGGTTGTGGATGTTGCGCATGCTGTTCATCATGCCAAGCCCCAGGAAAATATTTTCCGAATTGGCACCTCCACTCCCCAGGGGTGAACCGGATTTTCCTTCCTCCACCAGCATCGACGATTTTATTTCGTAAACAGAGGTAGTGTATTGTACGTACAACCAGGCCAGGGCACCTGCAACTATCACAGCTACCACATACCAGTACCAGTTACGGAAACATTTAAACAAAGTCTTTTTTGAAATCAGGCTTTCCTCTTCCAGCTGCCCGTAAAAATTGAGGATATCTTTATCGTTTTGTTGTTTTTTCATTTCCCAAAAAGATTTAAGATGAGTAATCCGATAGAAATTACTGATGCGGTAATGCTAAGCGGTGCTGAATAAGGAAGGTTTTTGGCACCATATACTTTGGTGCTGTGTTCCACATACACAATATCGCGGGGCAGCACGTAATAATAGGGTGAATAGATTACCTCAGGGTTGGTCAAATCCAGTTCGGCCACGTGCTTCCCGTCGGGCAGTTCCCGTATCAGTTTCACGTTTAACCGGTTTCCGTAATCAGTGATATCGCCGGCAGCGCCCAGTGCTTCGAAAATGGTGAGCTGGTTTTTCACCATCAGCTTCTGACCGGGTTGCTGTACCTCGCCCAACACGGTAATGTTGCGGTTTACCAGCTTCACAAATACCGAGGCACTCTCGAGGTAGTTATCTACTTCCGACTGGATAATATCGCGCACTTCAGAAACCGTTTTCCCTTCCACCTGAATATTGCCCAGTTCCGGGTAAGAGATGTACCCGTCATCATCTACCAGGTAGGTTATCAGCTCCAGGCTGCTGGTTGAGCTGCCGAAACTACCCGATGTCCGGCCTGTATTTAACAGGTTAAGAAATGCCACATTGGCGGGGTTATCGCTGATTACCTGGATGAATAGCTGGTCGCTGGGCCTTATCCGGTATTCTTCAGGAAGCGGGCCGTTTTCGTATGTTTTTCCGGTTTCAATCCCGTTCATGTAAATCAGTTCCTGTAAAGGGGTACTGCACGATGACAGGAGTAACATCGCGATGATTATTACTAAAATATTTTTCATATGTTCCATACTTAATAATTGTTGTAAACATGTGTTTTGCTTAAAAGTTCTGAGAAACATCCATATCCCCAAGAAGTAGCACTTCTTTTTTCCGGGGTAGCAAGATCGGTATTTTTTTTCAATATTAAAATTTTTGCATCAGGCATTTGCAGGGTAAATGTGCAACAGCTTGTATTTTTCACGTAGCGAAAGGTTTTTCCTCCAAGCTGAAAGCTCACTTCAACATCAATAAATATTTCATTGTGAGCCAATTACATGACCGTTATGTTTTAAAAAAAATTCACCAACGGTGTCGCTGAAAGCAACACCGCCGGGTTGGAATATCTTCTTCGTGGAATTCGTGCAATTAGTGGACCGTTCTTCTTTAGCCACGCTTGTCCCTATGGGGAATTACACCGATGACACGAATAGTTATATATTGGAACCTCACATGCGCCGCAATTACGGGCATTGTTCATGGGTGCTAATACCTGAAAAATTGTTGGGGGTGCGGTAAATACCGACAGTGCTGGGAGCGATGTGGACGATTTACTCCGACTCATACGTTATCCTGTCTTTTTGTTCTTTTGTTCCTCCTTTGGAGTCTGCCGTAGGCATTCCTTTGGAGCTAAGGACAAAACAGGCACATATTACGCCGAAGCCGCATAGCGATTCCTATGGAAGCATCCCTACGGGACAAATGTGCGACAATGGTAAAATAATATTATTCAGATAATGTTGGAAGATAGGAATTGATACGTTCAATAAAATCAATCATGTCTTTCTGCATATCTTGAACATCTGTTTTTGAAAACGATATAAACGGAGCGTAATCCCCATCGCTTCTGTTTTTGTATGCATCTCTGATTATTTTTCCGTACTTCACTTCAATTTTCTGAGTTTTAATAAAAGTTTGGTTAAACCAACCGATTAACTGCGAGTGTTTTGAGGAGCTAAATTCAAATTTTAAAGCCAACGCAGTTAAACAGTAAAAAATGCCATAATAAATTCTGTTAACTGCCACATTCAGTAAATCCATTTCAATTAATTTACTTACCTCCCCAATGGTTTGCTTAGCCTGGTCAAGTCTGTATTGAATAAGAATTTCGCGGTCGTGATTATTTATCATGCATGTAACCCTTCTTTTAATGCATTCTTAAAAACAGGATGTTTACCTCGTATGCTGTTTTTTAGTTCGAATTCAGAAATAACCTGTGTGTCAAGAAATATATTGTACTTCAGATCAAAATCGTAACATAAATCGTTGATTGCTTTTTGAATCTTACGGTCATAGTTAATATTGAGAACAATCAACACATCGTAGTCGGAGTTTTTGGTTGCCTGCCCTTTTACTCTCGAACCAAAAATTACCACATCCGAAACAATATTATTCAATGATTTATTCAGATGTTGTTTTATTTCTTTTGCCAACTGTTTAGAACCAATCATATTGTTTTCAATACTTCGTTAAATAATTAAGCGGCAATAGTGCCATAATATATAAGTTCATTGACATGGTTTCGATTTTTAGCAGAGTATGCATTCACACCG
>NZ_FQZE01000076.1 GCF_900141875.1 Tangfeifania diversioriginum
AGACAATGGAATTATTAGTGAATTTTCAACCTGCTAATAACGGAGTTGAACAATGCCTATTAAAAATAAATCGTTAGTTTTTCAGCAAACCCTAAATAGTCGCAATCATTCCCATGATGATTATACTATAATATATATTAAATCCTGATACAACAGATAATACCATAGCAGGTAAGAGAAGAATTATCCCTAATCTAAATAATTCACCAAGTATAAAAATACTGCTCCCGACTGTTCGCATACCTGAACTAAATCTTTTTTCCAGATACTCGTATGCAGATGTGATATTAAGGCGCATAAAAAATGGTAAAATCCATTTAATTACAAAATAAATGGCAATTAAGCTTCCTAATGGGATGAATATATATAGGATATTTGTTGAAAAGGATTTTCCAGGTAAAGACATAAAACTTACAGCACTAAAAGTAGTAGCTATTAAGCTTATTCCAGCAGCCCAGGCAGGTATTCTTTTTCCACCTTTAAAATAATCAGATATTGTTTTTTCCCTTCTGGAGAAATAATAACCAATTATAATTAGAAGAAAACAATAAAAAGCAAGGAAGAAAATATCTAAGAATGCAAATCTTGTCTTGTTAATAATAGGAGAACAAATTAATTCATTAGAATTATCGCCTTTGTTGCCAACAATAACAATTTTATCATTTGTCTGTTGAAAAGCTTCAATATTTATCCCAATATTTGAATCTAATTTTATATTTTTTTTTGTAATCGTATTATAAATGAAAAAATTAATATCGCCATCAACTGACTTATTATCAAAGACTAATAAGATATTTGAGTAGCCGATTGAAAAAGTTTTTTTCAGCTTATGATTGCCTGTTGAAAAAGAATTTTCAATTTTAAACTCGCCCATTTGGAGATTAGTAAGTTTTGATATAGTCCAGTAATTATTTTTATCATCAAATTCGATTAAATAAAGCATCTCTTGATTTCCATCATTTTGAGAAACTAATTTTGCATTACTGTTTAAATTTCTTGTAAATGCAGGTGACCATTTTGAGGTATTAAAATCATAAGACCAAAAAATATTTTGTCCATTACTAATTCCACTAATCCAAATTTTATTTTGAAACAGAGTTGCACTTGAGGTTGGTTTTTCAAAAGGTAGTTCTCCAATTTTATTTACTACTATCTGATCGTTTAAAACTTCAATTTGATAGATATTTTTATTTATTTCATCATTCTTAATTCCTCCTAAGTAAACAAATGAGTTGCTGTGACAAATAATTTGGCCAAAAGAAATTGATTCTGGAAATACAAATTGTCCTGATTTTTCAATTTTACTATCAATTAATTTATACAGTGAAATACGGTTTGATAAAGAATCCGAAGAGGAACGTGAATTAATAATTCCACCAACAATTATTATATTATCGTCACTTATTCCAATTGTACTACCTTTAAAATATTCAGCTATTTTTAAATGAATTGTACTTTCTCCTGTAATAGTTCTTTCTAAAAAATTATTTGCATGACTTTGTATAAATGTAAAATTGATTAGAGTATAAATAATAAAAATTGTCCTTTTCATACAATTAAAAGTAAAAGAGTTAACTTCAAAAGTGTTAACCTTATATTTAACTTGTTGGTATTAAATCATTAAAATTACTGCTTATTTATTCAATACTTCGTTAAATAATTAAGCGGCAATAGTGCCATAATATATAAGTTCATTGACATGGTTTCGATTTTTAGCAGAGTATGCATTCACACCG
>NZ_FQZE01000013.1 GCF_900141875.1 Tangfeifania diversioriginum
ACAATGGAATTATTAGTGAATTTTCAACCTGCTAATAACGGAGTTGAACAATGCCTATTAAAAATAAATCGTTAGTTTTTCAGCAAACCCTAATTAGTAAATAAATAAAGATTCCTGCCATGATGAAACGAATGTATTTAACACTACCCTCATTGATTTTTACGATCCTTGTCCTTGCCTCGTGCAACCGGTACACCGATTATTCCAATGTACCTTATGAAGAAAACGACCCTCCGGCCTGGGAAGATCCCACAGTGTTCCAAATTAACAAGCTGGCACCGCGGGCACATTTTATCCCCTATAAAACTGTTGACCAGGCCCGCGCCGAAAATAAATGGCAATCGCCTTTTTTGCAGTCTTTAAACGGAACATGGGAATTCAATCTTTCCCAAAACCCCTCGGAACGCCCTTACTGGTTTTTCAAAGATGATTTTGACACCCGCGACTGGGACGAAATAAAAGTACCGTCGAACTGGGAACTGGAAGGTTTCGACTATCCGATTTATACCAACGTAACCTACCCGCACGAAAAAACACCGCCTGTCATTCAGGATCATTACAACCCGGTGGGTTCGTACAAACGTACGTTCTCCATTCCATCCGACTGGGACGGCAAAGACATCATCCTGCATATTGGCGCTGCCAGTTCAATGGTAAATGTTTGGGTGAACGAAGAATACGTGGGTTACAGCGAAGACAGCAAAACTCCTGCAGAATTCAATATTTCCAAATTCCTGAAACCCGGAGAAAATTCGCTTGCCATCGAAATTTTCAGGTGGTCTGATGCCTCTTATCTCGAGGACCAGGACTTTTGGCGGATGAGCGGAATCACCCGCGACATTTATCTTTTAGCCCGAAATCCACAGCAAATTAAAGACTTTAAAGTGCTCTCCGGGCTTGACGAAACCTATACCAACGGTCAGTTCTCACTCGCCATTGATGTGTTAAACGAGGGAGAAAGTGCCGGCGCAACGGAAATTGAGGCTGTCCTTTACGACAATGGCAACGAAGTGGCAGCTTTTACAGAAAGTGTCAGCAACGGAAAACAAAACATTCAGTTTGAGGAAGAAATACCCAACGCAAAATTATGGTCGGCTGAAATCCCCAACCTTTATGAGCTGATTATCACCCTGAAAAACAATGATGAAATCGTGGAGGTTATCAGGCAGGATGTAGGTTTCAGAACCATTGAAATCAAAGATGCAATGCTTCTTGTAAATGGTCGGTACGTTTATATGAAAGGTGCCAATTTACATGAACATCACCCCGTCAACGGCCATGTGGTTGACAAAGAAACCATGCTGAAAGACATCGAGGTGATGAAATCGCATAACCTGAATGCAGTGCGCACCTCGCATTATCCGCAACCGGAACTCTGGTACGAGCTCTGCAATGAATACGGATTGTACGTGATTGACGAAGCCAATATTGAATCGCACGGAATGGGGTATGGCGACGAATCGCTGGCAAAAGACGAAGACTGGAAACAGGCACACCTGTACCGCACCAAAAACATGTACGAACGCGACAAAAACCAGCCAAGTATTGTCACCTGGTCGCTGGGTAACGAAGCCGGCAATGGCGTGAATTTTATGGCCACTTACAATTACCTGAAAATGGCCGATCCAACACGGCCGGTGCAGTACGAGCAGGCTCACGGTGGCGAAAACACCGATATTTTCTGCCCCATGTACATGCACATTGAAGGGATGGAACGTTATACACAGACCAATCCCACCAAACCGCTCATTCAGTGTGAATATGCGCACGCAATGGGAAACAGTGTGGGTAACCTGCAGGATTACTGGGATGTGATTGAAAAATACGATGTATTGCAAGGTGGTTTTATCTGGGACTGGGTCGATCAGGGACTGCTGACAACCAACGAAGAAGGCGAAGAGTTTTTTGCTTACGGCGGCGACTTCGGGCCCGAAGATGTGCCCTCCGACGGAAATTTCTGTCTCAACGGCCTCGTTGAACCCGACCGCACTGTAAAACCTCATTTGCTGGAAGTGAAAAAAGTTTACCAGCACATCGGGTTCGAGCCGGTTGATTTGCAAAAAGGCATTTTCAGCATTAAAAATAAATATGCATTCCGAAATCTTTCCGATTTCAATTTTACATGGGAAGTAACCGGAAATGGCGAAACCATAAAATCAGGTGAACTTGAAAACATTAACCTGAACCCGGGAGAATCGGAAAATGTAACGGTTGATGTTTCATTGCAACCCGAACCGGGAGTGGAATATTTCCTGAATGTTTCGGCCAGTTTGAAGGAAAAAGACGGGTTGCTGGAAGCCGGAACAGAACTGGCTGCCGAACAGTTTGAGCTGCCCTTTTCTGCTCCTGAAAAAATGCTAGCAGTTGCCGGTATGCCGGAAGTTTCAGTTGATGAAACCGACAATGAAGTAGTTGTTTCAGGAGAAGGATTTACCGTTACTTTCGACAAAAATGCAGGCCTCATTTCAAGCTATAAAACGGGTGATCGCGAATTCCTTCAATCAGGTCCGGTGCCCAATTTCTGGAGGGCTCCTATCGACAATGATTATGGAAACAACCTGCATAATCGCAGTCGTGTTTGGCGAAAAGCAGGCGAAAACCGGCGAATTATAGCTGTTGCTGTGAGCAGAAAAGCGAACAACCTCGTTGAGGTAGAATTCAAATTTGACCTGGCAGATGAAAACAATGAAAAAATTGCCGATTATCGTTCCTCTTACTCGGTTTACGGTTCAGGCGATGTGTTAGTTGAAAACCATTTCAAAATGACAAAAGATGACCTGCCCGAAATTGTGCGCATGGGAATGAACCTGGTAATGCCACACGAATACGACCAGATGACCTGGCTGGGGCGTGGTCCGCATGAAAGTTACTGGGACCGAAAAACTTCGGCATTGGTGGGGCTTTACAACGGAGCCGTCGCTGACCTTGGTTGGGAATACCTGCGTCCGCAGGAGAACGGTAACCGGACCGATGTGCGCTGGGCAGCCATCACCAACCCAGAAGGTTACGGTTTGTTTTTCGATGGCAGACCGCTGCTGAACGTGAGTGCGCACCATAACCTGCTGGAAGATTTTGAGTCGCCGGAACGCACCGACGGACGCCAGGTGGAAGGTGTACGCGTAGTGAATCGCCACACCACCGATGTGAAACCACGAGATTTGACGTCGGTAAACATCGACTACAAACAAATGGGCGTAGGCGGCGACAACAGCTGGGGAGCATGGACACATGATGAGTACCGCCTCACCGAAGATGAATACAGCTATTCATTCCGAATGAAAGCGATTTCTCCGGAAGATAATCCGAAGGAAATGGGTAAACAGAAATTGTAAAAGACTTATTTTGAGAAAGCCGCAGAGGGAATTTTCGGATCCTCTGCGGCTTTTTTTTGTTTATCCCGGATTACAAATTTTGCCATCTATTGAGTTTCGCTGTATAATTGAGTTAAACAAAAAGCCCCGCCAAAGCGGGGCCTTCTGTTAGGAGAACATGCTAACAATAAGAATCACAGTGATTTCTATTGTTAAATTAGTTAAAAACTGTTGCATAAATCGCAACATCTGTTGCCTTTGTCGAAAAAATTTCCGACTTTTACCAAACAAAGTCAGGCGTCCTTTGATTGGCGTCTTATTTGTCACCATAAAAACATTTAATCAAATCCGGTCCTACCACGGCCGGATTTGTTAGTTAAAATCTTTAATACAAAAATACTTAACATAGAAACTAATAAGAACAATTTTTTGCAATAAAAAATTAAATGTTATCAACCCCAATTTGTTATCACGCTATTAATGAGCAACTTACCTTATTGCTTTCTAGTAAAAGTTTACCAAAACAGAAATAAAATTCTACGATAATCTTGTTTTTTAAATCAAATTTTCGGGTAGAAAAATCTAACTTTTTGAAGCGCTTGGGAATAACAAATTATGTGCTAAACATCTTTATTTGTTGAAAACTATTTTTATGATAAAAAGTTTGCGCCCACGTTTTCCTCCACATATTCTATTCATAAATCAGCTAATTCTTTTTTTTGATTCTTTGTTACTTTTCAACTCCATAAGAAAAGCAAAGCCCGTCTGTCAAGACAAAACCCGAACATTGATTATTTAGTAAAGAATTCATTTCACTGGTAAAACGATTTTATCTTTTTCAATTATCTTTAACCAAATTAAAAACCTGGAACCAATGAAAAATCTGCTTCTTTTGCTGGCAATAATTCTTGTAACTTCCTGCACTACCACAAACAAAAGCAATCTGGATCTCCTAAAAATCCAGGAAAGTAATCCCAAAATCTCCGAACTCAGCCCGGGGACTGTATTTGAAAAAGAAGTGCTTAAAATTCAACCACACTCTGAAAGTCAAAATCTGGTAATTTGGGAAGGCAACGACGCTTCCATCTGGGAAGATGCCAACTACCTGGTTTGCGAAATCTGGCATGCCAACGATTTCAGCGGGGTCATAAATCTTGAGTTTTTCAGGAATGAAAAAGCCGGTGAAACCATTGTGGCACAAAGCGGCGAAGAATCAGGAAATGAAGCAGAAACACCACGAATGGCAGCAAAAATTGGTGTGCTGCCCAAACTAAAGACCAAGCTGATTTTTCCGCTTGAGCACCTGAATGGGCAGGAAATTTTTATGCCCCGTTTCCCCCGGCAACTCAAAGGAACAGTGCTTGGAAACCGCATGAAACCTGAAGAAATTTCGAAGGTTGCTATAAATTTTGCGCCGTGGATGGAGCCCTATTTTATGCCCGAATTTGAAGTGGCAGCCGTTTATCTCACAAAAGAAGTTCCTCAACCGTTCCCGGATTTGGAATCGCCGATTGTTGACAGCCTCGGGCAATGGACTGCGCGCGACTGGCCCGGAAAAACAAAAAGCAAAGCCGAGCTGAAAAATTTGCTGGAGGAGCAGTTAAATTCAGCATCGTCATCCAGCTTCCCCGAAAACTGGAGCAAATACGGCGGCTGGAAAGAAAAACAGTTTGAAGCCACCGGTTTTTTCAGAACGCACCACGACGGCAACCGCTGGTGGCTGGTTGATCCGGAAGGGTATGCCTTCGTTTCAGTGGGTGTGGATTGTATAAGAAACAATGCTACCGGCATGATTTCCGGTCAGGAAGATCTTTTTGAATGGCTGCCCGACTCCACCGATGCAGTTTTTAAAGATGCTTATTCCCGACGTGGCGATCAGGTTCAGGTTGATTTTTACAAAACCAACCTGACGCGCGTTTTTGGTGAAAACTGGCGCGAAAACTGGGAAACCATCACCTCGGGACAAATCCGTGAATTCAGGCTCAATACCATTGGCAACTGGTCGGATATTGAGTACGCCCAAAAAGCGCAGATTCCTTATGTTCTGCCTCTCGGCGGATTTCCTTCCACAGAAATTAAACTGTTCCGCGATTTCCCCGATGTGTTTTCAGAAGAATACCTGCAAAATGCCCAACGATATGCACAACAGCTCAGTGAATTTAAAAACGATCCCTACCTCATCGGTTATTTTCTGCGGAATGAGCCCCACTGGGCTTTTGGTGCGCACGACATTGCCTACGAAATGTTTGCAACGGAACAACCGTCAGAATCAAAAAATATGTTTGCAAAATGGCTTTCGCAACGTTACAAATCGATTGATGATCTGAGTGATAAATGGGGAATCGAATTTGAAAGTTTTGAAGCCATCACCGGGCATATTTTCGAAGATTATCCTTCAGCAATTGCGAAAGAAGATTTCTGGCTTTTTTCTGAAATTCTTGTAAAAAAATATGTGGATGTGCCGTGTGATGAAGTAGAAAAAATCGATCCAAATCACCTGAATCTCGGAATGCGTTACGCGTGGATCAGCAGCGACCTGCTTTACAAAGCCGGCGACCGGTTCGATGTATTTTCCATCAACGGGTATGGAAATCCGGGGCCGCCTGAAACTGCTGAGATTGCAGAAATAAGTGGTAAACCGGTGATGATTGGCGAATTTCATTTTGGCGCCATCGACCGCGGATTGCCGGCCACTGGAATTCAGGGAGCACTGAACCAGGAAGCCCGTGGGAAAGCCTACCGTTATTACCTGGAGCAGGGACTTGCAAGGCCTGAACTGATTGGCATCCATTATTTTCAGTGGCTCGACCAGCCTGTTTTTGGCCGCTTCGACGGCGAAAACTACAACATCGGTTTTATGGATATTTGCAACCGCCCGTACAAAGAGCTGACAAATGCAGCCATCGAAAGTCATTCAAAAATGTATGAAATTGCTGACGGGCAGGAAGCACCTTTTGACGAAGTGATTCAGAAAATTCCATCAATTCATTATTAAAATATGCTAAAAATGACGTGGATTCACTTTTTGCTTTTTGCTGTTTTTTTCTCGTGTACAACAGGAAACGACAATTCTTTTTCAGAAGAAAGTGCAGTTGAAGTTACCCTCAAACCTGAAGTAACCTACCAGGAAATTCATAATTTCGGCGCTTCGGATGCCTGGAGCTGCCAGTTTGTTGGCAACTGGCCCGATGAAATAAAGAACCGAATTGCCGATTTGCTCTTCAGCCTGGAAATAAATGAAGACGGTTCGCCCAAGGGAATTGGCTTGAGTTGCTGGCGGTTTAACATTGGTGCCGGCAGTGCGCGGCAGGGAAATGATTCAGGAATTGACGATCCGTGGCGGCGGGCAGAAAGTTTTTTACAGGATGACGACAGCTACAACTGGGACAAACAAAGTGCCCAGCGCTGGTTTTTGCAAGCAGCCGAAGAACGAGGTGTGGAAACATTCATCGGATTTGTGAACAGTCCGCCGGTGGCACTCACTAAAAACGGCAAAGCCCATTCCGATGGTGGAAATTCGATGAACCTGACGGCTGAAAACCTTCCAAAATTCAGTGAATACCTGGTGGAGGTTATCCAAAATATTCAGCAAAATGAAGGTGTGTTATTTGATTACCTGTCGCCGGTAAACGAGCCACAATGGGACTGGGAAGGCGGTCAGGAAGGTTCACCCTGGAAAAATTCGGAAATTGCCCAACTGTGCCAAATTCTGGGAAATGACCTAAAAAATGCCGGCTTGTCCACGCAGATTGAAATTACCGAGGCCGGGCAGCTCAACCATCTGTACGAAGCGGGGAATGATGCAGAACGCGGAAATCAAATCAGGGAATTCTTTTCGCCAACCTCTGATAATTTTGTGGGCGACATTCCGAACATGGCACACAAAATTGCCGGACACAGCTATTTTACCACTACTAACGATGAGGTTCTGAAGGAAGTACGGACGAAACTTCGCAAAGAAATTGAACAGGTTGACCCGGAACTTGAATTCTCGATGAGCGAATTTTGTATTTTGGGCGATAACGACGGTTTCAGGGGAAACGGCCGTGATTTGGGAATGGAAACTGCTCTTTTTGTAGCCAACGTGATCCATGCCGATTTGACCATTGCCAACGCAAGTGCCTGGCACTGGTGGCTGGCGGTGAGTCCGTACGATTACAAAGATGGTCTGGTTTATATCGACAAAAACAAAACCGGCGGCGATATTTACGAATCGAAATTGTTGTGGGCACTCGGCAATTATTCGCGGTTTGTGAGGCCGGGCGCAACAAGAATTTCTGCAGAATACCCGGAAACTTCGGATTTAAAAATTTCTGCTTTTCAAAACAAAAACGGGGAATTGGTCACAGTTGTCCTGAATCGGGGAAATTCAGGAAAAGAGCTTAAACTAAACCTCCCGGGTAGTTCAAAAACAGGAAGGATTTATGAAACTTCAGAACAAAATGATTTGAAATATTTGAGCGAATTCAAAATAAGGGATGAAATACAAATTGCTCCGCGAAGTGTTACTACACTAGTGTGGAATCAACCATGAACTGTCATTTCGACGACGCAGGAGGAGAAAACTCTATCTGTAGGAGCAGATTTCTCCTCGTAAACTCGTCGAAATGACAGTCACCGGTTATATCATTGCCTCATTATGCCAAAAAAATTGGGTGAGGACTCGAAATGACAATCCCTGATTTTACGTTTGACTTGACACTAAACCGGCTTATTCAAGAATAATCTAATAGAAGGCTCGGGGCGACTAAGATTCAGTAAAACTTAATTCAAGTGTACGATTTTTCTCTTCACTAAACAAATTGCACCTTTTAGACTTTTATAAGAACTCTCAACTTTTGAGATTTTCAATTACCTTTGCGCGAAACAACAAAAAATGGAATTTAAAAATTTCACCTATCTTTTATTAATGCTCGGATCGCTTGCTGTTCCGCTGGCTTTCAGTTTTGAAAAACAGGTGCGTTTTTACACCAAACTGAAATACCTTCTCCCTGCAATTATTTTTACAGGGGCCATTTTCATTATTTGGGATTTACGTTTCGAAGAGCTGGGCATCTGGAAATTTAATCCGGAATATGTAACGGGCATTTACATTTTAAACCTCCCGTTTGAAGAGTGGCTGTTTTTTATTGTTATTCCCTATTGCAGCGTTTTTATATACGAAATCCTGAACGTAAAACTCCCCCACTTCGAAAAGCCCCAAATTTTTGTTGGTGTAAGCCTGGTTTTACTGGTTGTTTTTGCCTTAACGGCTTATTTCTTCCGTGAAAAACTTTACACCTTCTTCAACTTCTTTTTGCTTACCATCTATTTTGGTTACACTGTTTTCCGCAACCGTTTCAAGCAGCACTACACCAAATTCTATCTCACTTATCTTATTGCCCTGGTACCCATGCTAATTATAAACGGAATTTTAACCGCACTACCTGTAGTTGAATACAACGATATGCATATTCTCGGTCTCAGGATTTTTACCATACCAATTGAAGATTTTGGTTATTTCTTTCTGCTGCTGCTAATGAACCTCACCATTTATGAATACCTCAGGAAAACGCAGTTTTATTAACCGTAAAAAAGAACCCGCTGAAAATGAAATTTCTATACAAAACCGGAATTCACATTTATGCATTAGCTATCCGGTTGGCTTCTCTGTTCAATCCAAAAGCCCGCATGGCAATAAAAGGCCGGAAAAACTGGACCAAAAACCTGTCAAAAAAAATTGAGACCAATTCGCGCTACATCTGGTTGCACTGCGCCTCGCTGGGCGAATTTGAACAAGGCCGCCCGGTTATTGAAGAAATTAAAAAGCAATATCCGCAATACAGGATCATACTCACTTTTTTCTCCCCTTCCGGGTATGAAATCCGTAAAAATTATCCGCTGGCCGATATCGTTTCCTACCTCCCTTTTGACACGCCACGAAATGCAAAAAAGTTCCTGAAAATTGTACAGCCCGAAAAAGCATTCTTTATAAAATATGAATTCTGGCACTTTTATATCTCTGAATTACAAAAACAAGGCATTCCGGTGTATCTCATTTCAGGAATTTTTAGGGAAGGCCAGCACTTTTTCAAAAACAACGCCTGGGGGCGCTGGTACAAAAAGATGCTGTTCCGGTTCAAACACTTTTTTGTTCAGAATAAGAAATCTGCCGAATTGCTATCTTCAATTGGTGTTAACAACTTTACCGTTTCGGGCGATACCCGTTTCGACCGCGTAGCGGCTATAGCTGCGGCAGCCAAAGAAATTCCGGCAGTTGAAAAATTCAGGGGCCAATCCAAACTGATTATTGCCGGAAGCACCTGGAAACCAGACGAAGAACTACTTGCAGCATTTATCAACAATACCAGCAATGTAAAAATGATTGTTGCTCCTCACGAAGTTTCAGCTGCAAATATTAACAGGCTGAAACAAATGTTGAAAAAGCCCGCTCAATTGTTCAGTAATATCCAAAATAATGTGCCAGGTGAATGCCAGGTGTTGATAATTGATTCCATCGGGGTACTCTCATCGCTCTATCGCTACGGAGACGTGGCCTACATAGGTGGTGGCTTTGGAGTTGGCATCCACAATATTTTGGAGGCAGCTACCTATGGATTACCGGTAATTTTTGGCCCCAATTATTCAAAATTTAAAGAAGCTGTTGACCTGGCCGAACGTGGTGGAGCCTATGCTATTCATAACCAAAACGAGCTAAACACTACTTTTAAATCATTACTCGAAAACCCTGAAAATTTGAAAAATTCAGCTGCAGTTTGCAAGAAATATGTAGAAAAAAACACGGGAGCCACATCTGTTATCATAAAAAAAGTTTTCAACAAACAGCACAGTTTGGCACACTAATTTCAGGCAAAAAATTGCCCGAAAATTTGATTTTTCGAACCAAAAATCCCATTACAAAAAATTGTGCTTTTTGTTCCTAAATTTAAAAATTTGGTAAACTTTTTTCAAAAAGTAACATGACAAAAATCTGAACTACAGCACACTAACAAATCAAAGTTGATAACTTTTAATTTTTTTATCAGAAATAATATTCCATTTGTTTGCTATCTGTTTTATCTTGCAATGCACAAATCCAAAACAGAAGACAGAACGCTATTTTTACTATAGAAAATTATTAATGTATTAAATATATTAGCTGAACACTATGGCATACGAAGAAGTAACAGTAAAAACCACGAGCGGGGAAAAAATATTTTCGCAGGAAGAAGCGGTAAAAGCATCTCAGGAGTATTTCAAAGGCGATGATTTGGCTGCAAGGGTATGGGTAAACAAATATGCCCTTAAAGATTCTTTCGGAAATATTTTTGAACGTACACCCGACGACATGCATCATCGTCTGGCCAAAGAAATTTCCCGCATTGAAAAAAAGTACCCTAACCCGTTAAAAGAGAACGAAATTTACCAGGTACTTAAGGATTTCAGGTACATTGTACCGCAGGGTGGCCCCATGACCGGGATTGGCAACGACTACCAGGTTGCCTCACTCTCCAACTGCTTTGTTGTTGGCAACGATGGCAACTCCGATTCGTACGGCGGCATAATGAAAATTGACCAGGAGCAGGTGCAGCTCATGAAACGCCGCGGCGGAGTAGGGCACGACCTTTCGCACATTCGCCCAAAAGGCTCACCGGTAAAAAACTCGGCACTTACCTCAACTGGCATTGTTCCCTTTATGGAGCGTTACTCCAATTCCACACGCGAAGTGGCGCAGGATGGCCGTCGCGGGGCACTCATGCTTTCCGTGGCCATTAAACACCCCGATTCCGAAAGCTTTATTGATGCCAAACTGGAACAGGGAAAAGTTACCGGGGCAAACGTATCGGTAAAAATTCAGGATGAATTTATGAAAGCTGTGGGAGAAGAGAAAAACTACGTTCAAAGCTACCCGACAAACAGCAAAAACCCCACCTACAAAAAAGAGATTGATGCCACCCGCCTTTGGAAAAAAATTGTAAAAAATGCCTGGCAATCGGCCGAACCGGGAATTTTGTTTTGGGATACCATTACCCGCGAATCGGTTCCCGACTGCTATGCCGACCTGGGTTACCGCACCGTATCCACCAACCCGTGTGGCGAAATTCCGCTTTGCCCCTATGACAGTTGCCGGCTGCTGGCCATCAATCTGTATTCGTATGTTGAAAACCCGTTTACCAGGGAAGCCAAATTCAACTTCGGACTTTTCAAAGAACATATTCATTTTGCCCAACGCATTATGGACGACATCATCGATCTGGAACTGGAGAAAATAGATGCCATACTTGAAAAAATTATCTCGGATCCGGAAGATGAAGAAATAAAGTTTGTTGAAAAAAGCCTGTGGAGTAAAATCAGGCATAAAGCACAGGAAGGCCGTCGCACAGGAATTGGCATCACTGCCGAAGGTGATATGCTTGCCGCATTGGGGCTGGAGTATGGAAGTGATATTGCTGTTGATTTTTCAGAAGAAATCCATAAAAACATAGCACTTGAATCATATCGGTCTTCTGTATTTCTCGCAAAAGAGCGTGGCCCTTTCTCTATTTACGATGCCAAACGAGAAGCCGACAACCCGTTTATTACCCGGTTAAAAGAAGCCGACGAAAAACTTTACGAAGACATGATGAAATACGGCCGGCGCAACATTGCCCTGCTTACCATTGCGCCAACCGGAACCACCAGCCTGATGACACAAACAACATCGGGAATTGAACCTGTTTTTCTGCCAGTTTACAAACGCCGCCGCAAGGTAAATCCAAACGATAAAGATGTTCGTGTTGACTTTGTTGACGAAGTGGGCGATCACTGGGAAGAATTCACCGTATTTCATCACAAATTTAAAACCTGGATGGAAATACAGGGATACGAACTTAACCGCGAATATACTCAAGAAGAGCTGGACGAAATGGTAAAAAAATCACCTTATTACAAGGCCACTTCCAACGATGTGGACTGGTTGTCGAAAGTGAGGATGCAGGGCCGTATTCAAAAATGGGTTGATCACTCCATCAGTGTAACCATTAACCTGCCATCGACAGCCACCGAAGAGCTGGTTGGAGAACTCTATTTCGAGGCCTGGAAAAGCGGATGCAAAGGTGTAACGGTTTACCGCGACGGCTCACGCTCAGGCGTGTTGCTTTCGAACAATGAAGATGACAACAAAAAAGTAGATATCTTCCCCACAGACCGGCCGGACAAACTGGAAGCCGATGTGGTTCGTTTCCAAAACAACAAGGAAAAATGGATTGCCTTTATTGGGTTAATGGACAACAAACCCTACGAAATTTTTACCGGGTTATCGGACGATGAAGACGGGATTCTATTACCCCGCTCGATAACAAAAGGCTACATTATTAAAAGCAAGGATTCCGACGGAATTTCGCGCTACGATTTTCAGTACGTGAACAAACGCGGCTACAAAACCACTATCGAAGGGCTTTCGTTCAAATTCAACCCGGTTTTCTGGAACTACGCCAAATTAATTTCGGGAACACTGCGGCACGGAATGCCCATTCATAAAGTAGTAGAGCTGGTAACCAGCCTGCAGCTCGACAACGAAACCATTAACTCGTGGAAAGCCGGTGTGGCAAGAGCACTGAAAAAATACATCCCGAACGGGACGCTGGCCGAAGATGCCAAGTGCGCTGAATGCGGCTCGGAAGACGTGGTTTACCAGGAAGGTTGTTTAACCTGCCTCTCGTGTGGAAACTCAAAATGCGGATAATACTGCAAAGGCTGAAACTAAAAAACCAGGATTATCAAATAATCCTGGTTTTTTATTGCCTGTCATGCAAAACAACAGGCCAAAATATGATAATAAAGGTTAGGCTTCAATCATTTTTTTGTAATCGTCGGGTGACAATAAATCATCCAGCTCCGATGAATCATTGAATTTTATTTTTACCATCCAGCCTTTTCCGTAAGGATCTTTATTCACTATTTCAGGCTCATCTTCAAGAGCTTCATTCACTTCTGTTACCTCGCCACCCACGGGCATAAACAAATCGGAAACTGTTTTTACCGCTTCCACGGTTCCAAAGGTTTCGCCTTTATCGAGCTCTTCGCCTTCGGTTTCAATTTCAACAAAAACAACGTCTCCCAATTCACCCTGGGCAAAATCGGTTATTCCAACTGTGGCAATGTCACCATCAACTTTTACCCACTCATGGTCTTCCGTGTATTTTAAATCTGCAGGTATTTTCATAATAATTACATTTTTTTAGTTTTTTTCAAAATTAAAACATTTTCATGAAAACAAAGCCCGAATCCGAAATCGTTTTTCCTGATTTTAAACCAGACCATAAATTTATGCTTCACTTTTCGTATTATTGCAGGGATTGAAATAAATGATTTTGAATATGTATTCAGAAAAAGCAACCTCGATAAAAGCCCTTGAAAAGGCCGCCAAAAAACTCGTTGAGCAGTTTCCCGGTCAGCGGATATTCGCCTTTTACGGAAAAATGGGAGCCGGAAAAACAACATTCATCCAGGCTATTTGCAAAGTTTTAGGATCGACTGATAATGTTATCAGCCCCACTTTTGCGCTCATCAATGAATACAAATCCGCTGAGCAGCATTCCATTTTTCATTTTGATTTTTACCGGATTGAAAGCATGGAAGAAGCATTCGACCTGGGGTATGAAGATTACTTTTTCAGCGGTGAATACTGCCTGATTGAATGGCCCGAAAAAATTGAACCCCTTCTCCCGGAAAACTATGTGGAGGTGAAAATTGAAGCACAGGAAAACGAAAACCGGATAATCACTGCACGAACAGTTTAACCGAACCTGCAAATTCAGCAATTCCCTATTTTGAAAATTGCACATTTGAATGTAACTTGTTACGCCAATTACAGCAAATAATTAGTACTTATGACAACCGGTAAAGAATCATCAGAAAGGGCTTCGGTTTCAAAAACCATGTTAATGCCTCAGGAAGAGACACTCGAAATACAAAGCAGAGGAAAAAAAATGAAAATCGGCATCCCTTCAGACTATTCAAAAGTTGAATACCGGGTTCCATTAACGCCGCAAGCTGTTGACCTTTTAACTTCGTACGGGCACGAAATTTACATTGAAACCAAAGCCGGGCTGCATGCCAGCTACACGGACGATGACTACCGCAAAGCCGGTGCTGTAATTGTTGAAGATAAAGAGGAAGTTTTTCAGTGCGAAATAATATTAAGAGTAGCGCCTTTCAGCACCGACGAAATTGAACTCCTCCGCGGCAATCAAACAGTAATTTCAAATATGCAGATTCAGGCGCACTGCAGCGAATCGATTCAAAAACTGATGCAAAAAAAGGTAACAACTATTGCCTTCGAAAGCATTGAAAACGAAGATGGGTTCATGCCTGTGGTGCATCAGATGAGCCAGATTGCCGGTGCCACTTCCATTACCATTGCCAGTGAATACCTGAGCAACGCCCACAAAGGGAAAGGTGTGCTTTTTGGCGAAGTTACCGGTATAACACCTGCCGAACTGGTGATTATTGGAACCAGCACAGTAGCCGAGTACGCTGCCCGCGCAGCCCTGTCGCTTGGTATTCTTGTAAAAGTTTTCGACACTTCGGTTTACGATTTAAGCAAACTGGAAGAAAAACTCGGTCAGAGAATTTTTACTTCGGTATTTTACCCCAAGGTTCTGCGCAAGGCGCTTGTTTCTGCCGATGCGGTAATTGGAGCCATGTCGTTTAACACTACTCCGAAGTTTAAAGTCTCCGAAGATCTTGTAAAACAAATGAAAGAAGGCTCGGTAATTATCGACCTGAACGCCAGCCAGGGAGGATGTTTTGAAACGTCAACATGTACCAATCTGAATAATCCGACCTACGTTAAACATGGAGTGGTGCACTACTGTGTGCCCAATACGCCGTCAATTGTTTCGCGCACGGCTTCCATTTCGCTCAGCAATATTCTTATTCCCATTTTACTGGCTATTGGCGACAGCGGCGGTGTTGACAATTACATCAAAACGTCGAAAGGATTCCGCAAAGGAGTTTACATTTACCATGGAATTTTAACCAACCGCGAAGTGGGCAACCTTTTTAATCTTCCATCGAACGATATTAACTTGTTGCTGGCGGTATTCTGAAATTTCTTCAACCGATTGAAACAGATAAAATGTTTAATTCATTAAATAAATTCTACCCTTTTAATGACGATCTGAAGCTAAATTTACAGTCCATTTCCGGTGTCAGTCTCGGGCTTTTCCTGTTTTTGCTGTTTTTGCAGCCACTCGATCCTCCTGTTACTGATTTCAACAAAAAATTGCTGATAATTACCGGATATGGAGTTATTACACTGATTTTGCTTTCGCTGCTTCGTATATTTGCCCCCTCGCTTTTCCCTAAATTATTTTTACCGGAAAAATGGACCCAGAAAAATGAAATCGTGCTGCACATCATTTTTGTCATTTTAAACAGTGTTGCCTTTGCCTTTTACACTACCTATGTCGCCAACATTGAAATTACTTTTTCGCTTACGGTAAAAATCGTTTTGATTTCGCTTTTCCCCACGCTGTTTTTAGTCATTATTTATGAATACCACACGCTGAGATTGCGGTTACAACATCTGTTAAATCAAGACAACGATTTCAGTCAACCGAAAGCAGAAAAAGGAAGCGACGACCTCATCGAATTTGAATCGGAAAACCAAGGTGAATATTTTACACTTTTCCCTGAGCAAATAATAGTGATCAGGGCGGCCTCAAATTATGTGGAAATTATTTACAAAGACAAAAACAAGGTTGCCCGGCGATTAATCAGAAGCACGATGAAAAAAACTGAAAAGGAACTTTCGAATGTTCCTTTTTTGCTGCGGTGCCACCGTTCCTGCATTGTAAATTCAAATTATATTCAGCAAGTGCTGAAAACCCCGGAAGGACTCAAATTAAAACTCTACGATTATCCGCGCGAGATAAAAGTGTCGCGGCAGTATGTGCTCTCGGTAAAAAATGCCATGGAGAATCCGGTCTGACCATTTCCGGCTGTCCCGCGCCAGTGGCTTTCGTCCCAAAAGTACCTGAATAGCAACATTCTCCTGCCACAAATCCCTAAAATTTCCTCATGAATAGAACCATTGGTAACTTTGATTTAAAAATCAGATTACCATGAAAATTTTAATGATTTACCCGGAATACCCCGATACGTTTTGGAGTTTTAAACATGCACTCAAGTTTGTATCGAAAAAAGCGGCACATCCGCCGCTCGGGTTACTGACCATTGCACCGATGCTTCCGGAAAGCTGGCCAAAAAAACTTATCGACCTCAATGTTGAAAAACTCAGAGAAAAAGACATTTTGTGGGCCGATGCTATTTATATAGGTGCCATGTCAGCACAATACAAATCAACAGTTGAAGTCATTCAGCTTTGCAAATCATTCAACAAAACTATTGTGGCTGGTGGCCCTTTGTTTACAGAAGATTTTGAAAAGTTTGCTGAAGTGGATCACCTGGTGCTCAACGAGGCGGAAATTACACTTCCCCGGCTTCTCAGGGACCTGGAAAACGGACACCCTAAAAAAATTTACCAAACCGATGAATTTGCCGATATCCGGCAATCACCGGCACCCGATTATTCACTCATAAACCTGAAACAATATTCATCGAAAAGTATTCAGTTTACGCGCGGTTGCCCGTTCAATTGCGAATTTTGCGATATTACGGCACTGCTTGGCCATAAATTGCGAATGAAAACCACGCAGCAAATTTTAACCGAGCTCCAGTCTTTATACGATTTAGGAGCCCGTGATGCTATCTTTTTTGTGGATGATAATTTTATCGGAAATAAAAATGTACTTAAAAAGAAACTGCTTCCGCCGCTCATTGAATGGATGGAAGCACACGGAAATCCTTTCTCATTTTCTACTGAAGCATCAATAAACCTGGCAGATGACCCGGAATTGATGAAATTGATGACACGCGCCGGATTTTCCTCGGTGTTTGTGGGAATTGAAACGCCGCAGGATTCAAGTTTAATGGAGTGCCAAAAAGCACAAAACCGAAACCGTAACCTGATAGACAGTGTAAAATCCATTCAGAATAACGGAATGGAAGTACAGGGAGGATTTATTGTTGGGTTCGATAGCGACACACCAAATATTTTCAAACAGCAAATCGAATTTATACAGCAAAGCGGAATTATATCAGCTATGGTTGGGTTGCTGAATGCTCCTACAAAATCGAGATTGTACCAGCGTTTATACAAAGAGGGCCGCATCCTGAACAAAATGTCAGGCGACAACACCGATGCCACAATGAATTTTATACCGAAAATGAATAAAGAGGTTTTGGCAAATGGTTACCGCGATGTGATCCGTGGAATTTACGCCGGAAAACCTTTCTATCAGCGCATTCGCACGTTCTTAAACGATTTCAACCCACAGGTAAAAGTCCGCACAAAACTCACCTCCAATAAAATTCTGGCAATGGTAAAATCTGTATTCATTATCGGTATTTTCGACACTGACCGGAAATATTACTGGCAGCTGTTTTTCTGGAGTTTGTTCAACCGCCCGAAAGTTTTTCCACTGGCTATTACTTACTCCATTTACGGCTACCATTACCGCCGTGTGTTCAAAAAAATGAATTTCTTTTAAAAGTTTTAGGATTTCAATTTTCTGTTTTAACAAGTATCGTCATTGAAATTGGTTCGGCTTTCAGCTCTCCCGAAACCGTATCGCCATGCCCGTCTGCATTAAACTCATCTCCTTTAACGGCAATCCGGTAATTTCCTGCAGGAAGTTCAATCAACGTCTCCTTGCGGTTGGCGTTAAAAATCAGGAGAATTTCTTCCCACGAATCACCCACTTCGCGGCCGTAAATGCAATAAGAAACAACGCCAATTTTATATTCGGTACAGAATTTAATATGGTTTTGAATCTGGCTGGTCAATGGCATCCTGAACGCCGGATGGTTTTTCCGCAGATGAATCAGGTTCCTGTAATAGGTAAAAACGTCGTGATATTCTTCTTTCCGGGCCCAGTCGATTTGGTTCACCGTATCAGGCGATTTGTAGGAATTCGGATTTCCACCCTTGGTGCGGCAAAACTCAACACCCGCATGTAAAAACGGAATTCCCTGCGAAGTGAGTACAATGGCACCCGCCAGTTTCACCATTTTGCGCATTTCATCGTCGCCGGCTTTTGGGCAGCTTGCCTTTAGCTTGTCCCACAGCGTATAATTATCGTGGCACGATGCGTAGTTGATACATTGGGTAGGTTCGCTGGCCCAGGGTTGTTTGGCCGATTCAACATAGTCGTACACAATTTGCGGATGATGCACCGCACCTACTATGCCAAACTTCACTGACTCCTCACGCAATTCGAGGCCATTTACAAACCCTTTGGTTTTTTTGCTGCTGTGGTTGCCTTTCAGGGCATCCCTGAGGTCGTCGTTAAAACAGGCCACACCGGGTAATTTCGGGCTATTGCGTTTCACGGCGCGTTTCTCTTCCGGCATCGGGCTTTCGCCGCCTGTCCAGCCTTCGCCGTAGAGCAACATTCCGGGCCTGATTTTATCCAGCTCATCGCGGATAATTTTCATGGTTTCCAGGTCATAAATCCCCATCAGGTCGAACCGGAACCCATCCACATGAAACTCTTTTGCCCAGTATTTCAGCGAATCCACAATAAATTTCCGCACCATTGCCCGCTCGGTGGCTACTTCGTTGCCACACCCCGATGCATTGGCAAAACTGCCATCTTTTTTCTGCCGGTAAAAATAGCCCGGCACGGTTTGGTTAAAAACCGATTCTTTGGTAAAAAAAGTATGATTATAAACCACATCGAGAACAACTCCAATTCCGTTGGCATGAAGCGATTGAACCAGTTTTTTCAACTCTTTAATCCGCACTGTTCCATCATACGGATTGGTAGCGTAGGAACCTTCCGGCGCATTGTAATGCAACGGATCGTATCCCCAGTTGTATTTTTCGAGTGGCTTTTCTTCATCAACAGTATAAAAATCGTACACCGGCAGCAGGTGAACATGGGTTATTCCCAGTTCTTTCAGGTGCGATAAACCAGTAGCTGCACCACTTGCGGTTTTGGTTTCTTCTTCAGTAAAACCCAAATATTTTCCTTTATGCTGAATGCCGGATGATTCGGAGATGGAAAAATCGCGCACGTGTGTTTCATAAATTACGGCATCGGTAAATTTTTTCAACTCCGGCCCCTGGTCATTTTGCCAGTTTTCAGGATTTGTTTTCTGCGGATTGAAAATTATTCCCCGCTTGCCGTTCACACCAACACAACGGGCGTACATATCCGGCATTTCAGCCAGCCACTCGCCATCGTTAATCCGAAAGGTGTAAAACCGACCCTCGTAATCGCCCATCAAAACAGTTGACCAAGTCCCGTCGCCCACGGCCTGCAGCTGGGTTTTGTGAAAAGCTTCGCCGGTCGATCCGTCCTTATAAAGCCTGAATTCAATCATTTTTGCTGTTGGGGCCCAAATTTTTATCGTTGTCTTTTCAGGTGTCCAGAATACCCCCAGGTCATCTCCTTTGTACGAGGGATAAATTGAAAAATCGATATGGTTAAATTTCCAGTCTCTCATTAAAACTTAAATAATGTTTTTCGTAAAAACACACTTTTTGTGCCCAGTCGTTTCCCTTCCACTTCTTTAACCAACACGCTCGCTTTGGGTAGTTTTTTAAGGGTTTTATCGTGTGAATAAAAACGGTTTAAATCAATTTTTAAAGAATGGCTTTGCCCTTTGTCCAAATACAACGGATAAAATGAAGCATTATTGGTTCCCTTAAGCTTGAATTTTCGTTTATACCAAATACTGCTGAGAACCAGCAATGGGCGATCGATATCAACCGCAGAATTGCCTTCGTTTGTAACAGTCAGCATAAGTTCATCGGGATAATACAAGCGATCTTTTACCAGGGCAATACTCACCTTTTTCCTTTTGATGAACGGCCCTCCTTTTATTTGCGAAAAAGCGGGCAACTTCACAAAATAGAACAACGCCCCAATTGCGGCTACAAGTACCAGGAAAAGCCACAGAAGCTTGTGGCCTTCGGGGCCGATTTCGTTTTGAGCCCAAAGTGGTTGCGTTAATATTGTCAGAAAAAATAGTATTAAAAGGCGTTTCATCCGCTTCATTTTGCGACAAAAATAGCAGAATTTTTTTGATGCGTGGAGTTTAGTTATCAACCAGACACAAAATATTAACACCCAAAAAATTAGGGCACTTCAGTAATTTGTTAAAATTGCTTTTTTCATCTGTAACTTTCCACTTCATACTCTTTTGGTGGCTCTTTCTCCAGCGGGGTGAAAATAAGCATTATATTTTTCCTGAAGCAGACAACTATAGTTTCTCCATGAAAAATTTCTTTGACGCAACTTTTTCTCAAAATTTGAAGTCTGATTTAAAACACTTTCACCCATGAAAAAAATTCTGTCTCTTTCACTGATTTTTATGATAACATTGGGAATTAATTCTTGTAAAAAAGAAAACGAGAACGAGCCCGAACGGGTTTACACGAAAACGATTGAACGAAATTTCTCGAACGACTTTGAAAAAGATTTAATTGAAAAAGCCGAAACTTTTTCTGGAATGGGAACAGTACTGCAGACCGGTGTGCGCCATGTGGATAAATAAAGAACGCATTGCCGTATTTAATGAAAACGGCCAACTGCTCGATGTGTTTCTTGATGGCCCCATTTCCGTTCCGGTTTCGTAACCAAACTCCGGTTATTAGAACTGCCAATTTGCGCACTGTTATTTTTTTGTAAGGAAATCAGACATTTTACGGTCATTTTGTTAAATAAAATACTTTTTTGTATTTAATTTGAAGTCATAACCGATTAATAACCGAAAAAATAACAGTCATGAAACAATTGGTATGTCCTGTATCCAACGAACGAATAAACGAACGCCTTACACGCCTGAATGCATTTTTCACCATTTTGATTGTGGCTGCCGGGTTTGTATTTAACTCTGTCATCTTTCCATTGGTGCTACTGGCCGATTTTTTTATCCGGGCGTTTACCCGATCGAAATACAGTCCGGTGAGCTTTGTCAGTGCCGGCCTGGCACGACTACTGCACCTGAGCAAAAAACCCATCGACAAAGCGCCCAAAATTTTTGCTGCCCGCCTGGGCTTTCTAATGACCCTGGTAATTGCCACGCTGTTTTTACTGCAGCTCTACACGGCATCGATGGTTGTTGCAGGCATCCTGGTGTTTTTTGCTACGCTTGAGTCTGCATTCGGAATTTGTGTAGGCTGCATTATTTATACCTATTTTATTCTGCCATTGTACAAATAAACCTCAAAAACAGCAGCAAATATTGTTGCCCAAATTTTCTGCCATTCTAAAGGAATTTATTACCTTTTACCGGGAAATTAAAATTTTAAAAGATGAACAATCAGTATAATACAATGGTAGAGGCGGTTGAAGAGCTGAAAAAAAGAGGCTTTTCGCAAAACATGTCTGTAAACGAAGACGGGAAACTGGCACTTACTGACGGAAAAACATTTCCAGCCGAGGAAGTTACATTGGTGGAATACCATCGTTTTGAAGGCGAAACCAACCCTTCGGACAGCAGTATCGTTTACGCGGTTGAAACCACTTCAGGAACCAAAGGAACAGTTGTTGACTCTTACGGAGCTGACGGTTCAGAAACAACTTCTGATTTCATGAACAAAGTGAAACAATAAAAAAACCGGTGAGTTTGTAGTAGCCGTTCACCGTCATTTCAGCATTTAGGTAATCAAGGGTGTCGTTATTGGAAACCATAAATTTTTTACCGTCGAAAGTTACCAACGCATTCAGTTTCACCAGCGATTCGGGTTTTTCTTTTCCGGGTTGAAAGGCAAAAACGAGCAGCGTGATAATTGCCAGGACGGAGGTAATTAGTGATATTTTGGTTTTTAGTTTGCCCACTTATGCACGCTTATTATAAATCCTGAAAAAAATCCCTAACCGAAAGAATCCGCTCACTGCTTCTTTTAGTAAATAACAGGTGTTCAAAATCTCTCTTTTTTTTGTCCAATTCAACTGTTTCTAAAATTTTGAACACTTCATTTTTTAAATCCTCAAGGTTATGAATATTTAGCTTTTCAGCAAGAAACGAATAATCGGGTTGAGTTTGTGCCAGCAAAAACATCACGTCATAGAAATCCCTTCCTTTTTGGCGCGATAGCATTGCAGAGATTTTCATTGAGCATATTACACTATCGGGAGGAACAGGAAACGGGAAATATAGTCCACAACCTTTTATATTAACTACTTCCGGTTTGTAGGGCATTTGTTGATCCTCACTCTCAATTTTAATTAAAAACCGCTCCTCCCGGTGTCCGGAAAGACCTAATTCAAAAAGCAGTTCGGGAAAATAGATATTCCTGCGAAAGGCTGTCAATTTTTTATTCTCACGATCACGTACTTCAACCCGAAGCCCGTCACGCTTTAAAAAGGTTATTACAGCGTCTGTCATTTCCGTAAACTCTTCTTTGGAAGAATCTTTGCAATCAAAGTCCAGATCTTCGGAGAAACGATCAATCCCTTTTACAAGCCTTAAATATGTCCCCCCAATAAAAGCAATCTTTTCAATAAATTGGGTTGAAGAAAGAAAATCCAGAATTAACAGCTGGATATATTCTTTCAGCATATATTTTTGAAATGAGGCATTTTCTCTTATTCCCGGGTGAAAGAAATTTTTTATCAATTCAAGTTGCATCATAAGTTATAAGTGCTTTTCAATAAATTCACTCTTTTGGGGAGCGCTTTACTTTTAAATTTTGATAAATAATTGTCCAATCGTGAGAGGTCGAGTTCATCAAGTAAAAAATCTTCATCAAGTCGTAAATCTTCCATTTCCTTTTCTGTATTGTAAAAGGGATAGAGATACAGCAGATCCAGCAAAGCTTTTTCGGGTCGGGCAAGTTGCAGTGAATGTCCATTGGCAATAGGTTTGATATCATAACCAAACATCAGTTCCTCCCGAACACTTTTGTATTCATACTCACCAAATTCATTTTGAAAACTTGCTGTTTTCAGCGAGGTAACGCTTGTAATTTGCATCACTGCTTCAGGAATAATCCCGTAAAATGAAAGGGCAGTATGCAGACTAATGTATGAAGGACGATAAATCCGGTTTGCAAAGAACAGGATAAAGTCGGGTTTGCTTTTGTATTCAGGGAATGTGTAATACCCCTGTCGTAACCGAATTAAAAGGCCTTTTTTAACCCAACGAACAAAATTGTTCCTGTCGAAATCCGGCTTCCAGGCATAAACCTGGTGCGTATTAAAACACCCCAAATCAAACATCCTGTTTTTAAATTCCAGATAATTCATCGGCTACTAAAATCTGTTAGCAGATTTCCTATTTCTATTTTGCATTAAAAATAGTGCATTTTAGAAATAAAACCAAATGATTTTATGTAAAAAAGTTTGACTCCGCCGGAGTCAAATGTTTATAGAAATCTTGATTTTCTATAAACCTGCGACCCCGAGGTCGAATAAACCACATCACAACCTAATCATATTATTTCCTTTTCAATCGTTCCACCACATTTTCTTTTCTCCTCCGCGACACCGGGATTTGTTCCCCGTTTTTGAGGTTTAACAGGCTGCCGGATTTCAGAAAGGCCTCCACGTGTTTCAGGTTTACCAGATGCGTTTTGTGTGCCCGCACGAAACCGAACTCCTGCAGCAAATCTTCAAATTCCACCAAAGTTTTAGCCACCAGCAGATGTTTTCCGTCTTCAAAATAAATGTGTGTATAATTCCCTTCGCCCTGGCAACGGACGATTTTATCCACATCGACATATTCGATGCGGTCGCCAGAAGGCAGCCCGATGCGCGGATTGCCGGGCTGGCTGAGGTTGTGGTACAATTGTTTCATCCGGTGGTTTTCCTGCTTTTCGCGGATGCGTCCGGCTACTTTTTCCACGGCCACTTTCAGGTCGTTGCGGTTGATGGGTTTCAGGATGTAATCGGCAGCGGAAAAACGGATGGCTTTGATGGCGTAGTTGTCGTAAGCGGTAACAAAAATTACCTCGAAACTGAAGTCCTGCAAATGCTCCAGCAGTTGAAACCCGTTGGCGCGGGGCATTTCGATATCGAGAAAAACCAGGTGGGGCGGTTGTTCCCGGATGAGCGACAGCGCCGCCTCCACCGAAGCCGCTTCGCCCAGCAACTCCACTTCGGTGCAATATTCCCGCAGGATTCCGGCCAGGTTCTCCCGCCCGTGCTTTTCGTCGTCAACGATGATGGATTTGAGTTTCATTTTTATTTTTTTCTGGAGGCGACTGCACTGGCATGGCCTGTTTGATGTAATAATGCACCGATGAGTCAGGAACATAAATAGGCATATTAAATCGAAGATTAACATCCGGCCGGGCTATCGGCATTCGATAAGGGTCAAAATTATCTTCACCGGGTGTTGCAATTTCGGGCGAAAACGAAAACTCAGGGTTTCCCGGAAAAGTATCTGAAAGAAAAAGGCTGTCGGGTTGCGGCTTAAATTTTGGAGAAATCTCAAACTGATTGTATCGCTCTGCGTTCTTTTTTTTGGGGTGGAATTCTGTTTGTGCAAACAAGAAAACAGGGTGAACAATGAAGGCAAATAAAAAGAGTAAAGTTCTCATTTTAGATTTTTTGTCTGCCAATTTTTATTGCAATGCTATTTTCAGGATAAACTACATATCGTGCAGGTTTTGTTGATCTTTTTAGTTTTTGGAATCCATTTTTACAATAATTTCCTTTAACAAATCATTATGTTGCTGTTTCAAAGAAATAAATTTATTCACCCACTTGTAAATAAAATAAAGAATGACAAATATTATCGCCAGATAAAAAACAACAATTATTAGCATCGGAAAGAATGGCATTAAGTTCATAATATAAATTTTTAAAATTTTAAATAATTAAACAGTACTAATTTTTTATAAATCAAACTTTTATAATGTTTTGCGTGAGCTAATTAATCCAAATACTCTTCAAACATCTTTTTCAATTCCGCATTCGATGAAGCAAAATACACTTTGTCTTTCAATACAGAACCGTCTTTGCCAACCAAAACGTAGTGTGGAATTCCGCTTACTTTAAACCGGGCAGCCATTTTGTTCCACTCATCCTGCGTCAGGTAATAATGTTCCCCGTCGATATCGGGCATCAGAATTTCCCAGGTTTTCTTTGGCGACGACGGATTTGTAATATAAACAAACCTGATGTTTCTGTTTTTCAGCTCTTCTTTAAGCGGCTTTATCCGTTCCATTCCCGAGCGGCAGGGACCACACCAGGTGGCCCAAAAATCGACAAAAACCAGGTTCCCTTCGTATTTTTTCATGATGGTATCGAACAGGTCACCGTCTTTTGCATCGGGCGTTTCATTCACCACAAAACCCGATTTATTGCTGAATGCTTCTTCTTTCCGGGCAATTTCATTTTCAAGTTCAGCGCTCTGATCCAGCAAATAATCCACGATAAATGGGTTTTCAAAGTCACTGCGCAAATTTTCAATTTGATATTCAGCCAATGGCTTAAAACTTGATTTCATTCGCTGTGAAACATCCTGGGCTTTTATGATATCCCATGCAAATCCTGAATCGAAACCAAAATATTCCCTGAATCCTTCCCTGCGTTTTTGTTCCCGAATATTATTTAATTTTTCCAATCTGATTTCTCTGTAAATCTCATCGTATTTTGTTCTGAATTCCATGTACTCTGCCGAATCTTTAATCATAAATCCAGCCAGATCATCTTTTGTTTCACATGTTGCCAGTCGGTTCAGCAATTCTTTATTTTGTGAATCCAAAGTAATTCCCATTTTTTCAAAATCAGCGGCGGTAATATCTTGGTCTCCAACAGCTATTATTCCTTCCCGCCGCACAGGATCCGAAAACTTTAACCGGTTAATAAAAATGTCGTAATCGCCGCCGGTAGTTACAGCCAGCGGATTATTGATTTCCTCAGCAGCAATAAAATCAAAAAATCCGCTGTCCAGCTCTTCGTTTTCAAGCGGGATTTCCCGTTGATCGCGCGGCACATTATTTTTCCTTCGATAGGCCGAAGTTCGGTTCATGTTATAAGAGAGAATATTTTGCGCATTGCGGTAGGTAATCTGCATATCTTTGATTTGCTGTGCTTTTTTACATACTGGGTTGTTTTGAATGTATTCCTTCAGCGCATCCTGTTCTTTTCTTTTTATTTCGAGATTGTATTCTTTGTATTGTTCCGGCGACATATCCAGAATTTTTTCACGCATATAGTTGTAATCAAAATACCGGATATCTTTCATTGCCAATAAGTCACGGTTTACTTTTTCGGTAGCTCCCATAAACAGATTTCCCGGCTCCGGATCATCGTGGTGCCTGGACAAGTCGAAAAACCGGAAAGTGGTTTTGCCCGGTTCAAAATAGATACTTTCATTGGTACGCATAAATCTGACATACAACAATTGAGGATAAATCATGGGAATACTTGCAGAAAATGTTCCGTCGTCATTTATCGTAATCAGATAGGATTCCTGTGCGGATGCAAGAACATTATCTGCGTAAACCATCCCCGTTTCCCCCATTCGCGGATCATAACCATTTATGTAGCCCTTGTAATACGCGGTGTCCTGGTTAAAAACAGGCAACTGAAATTCTTCGTCGTTTGGAATTACAAAATCTGATTTGCTTGTTTGTTCTTTGCTAAATAACTCCAGGTTAGCCTCATCCGGGCCGATAAGCAGTTTGTCTCCTTTTTGTTTTACTACCAGCTTTTTCTTTTTGCCCTTTTTTTGAAGCATCAACTGGTAAATATCCTCCTTTTGGCTGATGAGTACCTGCTTCCAGATTTCGCTGTCGTAAATCACCAATTCGTCGAAAAAACCGTACATCCATTCATTGCTGCCGTCGGTACGCAGCCAGCTGCCGAGCAATTCTTCCGGGAAAAAAGAGAATTGCTCTCCGGGAACCAGTTCAATGCCAAATATTTTCCAGTCGGATACCATGTAATCGATTGTTTTAACATCATCGTCAACCGGCGGGAAATACAACGTGTATTCATTTAACCCGTTTTCAGGTGTAAAATGCTTCTCATTTATTTTTATCCCTTTGGCGTGTTTTACGTAAAGTTTTTCACCGCCTTTGCTGTCCTGAATCCATGTTTCCTCTGGAACGCGAATCCAATTGTTCGGTGCAAAATGCACCCTCAAATCCATTACAGTGGCGGTGTCGTGCAGTTCAATTTTTAAAATTTTGATGAAGGGTGCGGTTGTGCCTTTAAATTCGGGCCATTCGATTACTTTTTGGGCATGGCTAAAAAGAATGAACCCGAGAAATGCGAAGGTTACAATTAATTTTTTCATGATAGTAGTTCCTGGTTTTGGTTTGAATTTACGCTATTAAGATAATGATAATCCTATAACTATTAGCATTGTACAATATAATTTAACAATATTTTTTTAATTTGGAATAGTTCTAAATTCTTCATGCAGAGGATACATGTAAAACAATTTCCCTTCTAAAACTCTTTTATTCAATCCCCAGTTTTTGTTTCACCAGCGGAAATAAATCGATGCTTTGATTCGATTTATACAACACCACGTTGGAACCCGTTTCAAAAACGTACATTAGTTCCTGTTCCCGGGCAACTTCGTTAATTGCTCCCTGTGCTTTCTCGTACAGCGGATTAAGCAGTTCCTGGTATTTTCGCTGAATTTGTTGCTGCGCATTTTGCTGAAAGCCCTGAATACGTTCGCTCAAATTTTGTAGCTCGGAAATTTTTGAATCGCGTTTCAGCTCAGAAACATTTTCATCCATTTGTTCCAATTCGCCCAGTTTGGTTTGATAGTCTGTCTGCATTTCGCCCAGAATATCTTCCATGTCAGTTTGGAATTTAGTAAATTCTGTTTCAACGGTTTCACGCTCCGGCATAACCTGAATCAGCGCCTGCAAATCGATGTGCCCGAATTTTAAGGTTTGGGCGTTTCCAACAGTTGCAATAATGGAGAAAAGAATTGCAACGCAAAGAGGAGTAAATTTTCTCATGATTGTTGATTTTTAGTTATTTGCAGTAAAGTTGAAACAATCATTTCAAAAGCGAACTTAACAAAAGTTAAAAATCGACATGCAATATGTTAACTGTTTTAAACGAAGCGCTGTTTTTCTAAATTTCTGTTAATCACGAATTAATTCTACCGGCGAGTCAGCTATGGACAGTCATTTCGACGAGTTTGCGAGGAGAAATCTCTCATTTTAGAAGCAGATTTCCTGCCCGACGGAGTCATTCAGGCGGGCTCATCTTCGTGCCCTGGAGTCTTAGTGGCGGGAAAAGGAAAATGCCACGAAGTCACCAAGACGCCAAGGTTCACGAAATTTTTTATTTTCCAAGTTGTTCCAGCAACCGTTTTTTCAGTTCACTGTTTTCCATTTGCATTAAATGGGCATTTACAATTTTCCCGCTTTTATCTACAAGTGCGTAGTGCGGAATGCCGTAAATATTGAATTTTTCCGTCAGGTAGTTCCATTCGTCGCCCGAAACACGGACGTGCTCGCCTTTAATATCCGGGATTTTCTTTTCATACTCGTTTTCAGGCGAAGTTGGATTGGTAATATAAAGAAACACCACATCCTCACCGGCCAACTCTTCTTTCAGCGGTTTTATTTTTTCAATGCCGGCCAGGCACGGTCCGCACCAGGTTGCCCAGAAATCGACATAAATTACCTTTCCCCGGAATTTTTGAATGATGGAATCGAATAACTTGTCGCCTTCGGTTTTTAATTCCGGTGTATCCTCATCGCGGCTCACTTCTCTCTGCGCTTTTTCCCGGTAATATTCAGCAAAAACCAGTTCCTTCAGGTAATTGGTTTTAACGACCTCTTTTACTTCCTCAAATTCAGCCTCATTCAATGGTTTCTTTTCGTTTTGCAATCCGGCCAAATAATTTTGCAAGGCTATAATTTCCATTGGTAATCCTTCCGGCTCAATTTCCATTGCGTTTAAATTTGTTTCAATATTTTCCAGGTAAAAGCGATTTGAAATTTCAACCATTTCGTCTTTGTGTTTTTCGTTAAATTTCAGCAGTACTTCGCGGTATGTCTGGTTAAAATTTCTGGCTTGTTCACCATCGTAATTACCGGCCAAAAGCCGAATGAACTCAAACATATCCTTTTCCTCGCCTGTGAAGTTGGTATTCTTCTCCTTTAATTCTTCTTCAAGTGCCAAAAGTCGATAATAATAGGCTCCCTGCTGACGCACCAGATCCATGTATTTGAGCGACTGCAAAAGCGAGAAATATTCATTGCTGACAAATGCCAAATCAGATTTTACAGGCGTATCATTAAATTTACTTAGCAAGCTTAGGTTGAAGTCCAGCGGAACAATAGCTATTTGTTCGGCCTCATTTAACTTCTGGTTGGCATAAATTTTTGCCAGGTTCACATTTCCGTTGTACCGGAGGGCATTGTTTGCCGCCCTGAAATCAATATCGAACTTTCTTATTTGTAATGCTTTTTTGTCGATGGTCTTTTCATTTTGAAGGTTCTCTAACCGTTCCAACTCATTTTTCTTTGTTTCGAGAACGTAATCGATGTATTCTTCGTCCGGCATTCCGATAATTCCATCGATAAATGCCATCTGCGGTGTTGCCACTTCCATTGTTTCATGCAGTCCATAATTTACAGCAGCGCTTTCGCCCATAAAAAGCGAAGGGTAATCTTTTAATTTCGAATTTGTTAAATGAAACAGCGACTTGCCGGGCTCGAAGAATACGCGTTCGCCACCCGAAGGCAAACTGACTGAAATTTCCTGTGGTAAATCAAGGGGAAACTCAACCGAGAAACTTCCGTTTTTTTGAATGCGAATAACATAATTTTCCATTTGGTTGTTCATCGGGTTTAAATGACGGATCATGCCGGTGCTCACTCCCAGCCGCGGCGAATATCCCTGGATAAAACCGCTGTAAACCACCTTCCCGGGATTTACCAGCGGAACACCGAAAGGTCCGTCGTCCTTCATTATTGCTAACAGGCCGGCATCTTTCGAGTAGGTTGAAAGCGGGCCGTTTTCAGATTGCATTACACATTGATTTTTATCTTTAGAAATGCAATGCAACATTGTTTCTGCCTCCTGATTTTTCAGTTTGATTTCAAACCCATCGTCAGTAGGAAACACAGAAGCATATTCCCAGGTTTTGCCGTCGTAAACCGCCAGCGAATCGAAAAAGCTGAATGCCCAGTTTCCGGTTCCGGTTGAAAACCAGTTGCCGAGCAACTCATCAGGCACCGGGGAACGGTGGGGTATTTCCCTGATTTCGACATCGTAAAAATTCCAGCTGTTGGCCACAGGTTCGCCAAAATCAATTTTAGTGACATCGGAATTTACTGGTGGAAAAAACAACTGGTACGAAATTTCTTCCATCCGGTCTTTTTCCCAATGCACCTGAACCCCGATTTCAGCCCCTTCGGCTTTGGTGATGTAGAATTTTGTGGTGTCTCCAACGGGCTGGATGTAACTCTTTTCATGAATGGCCACCCAGTTGTTTTGCGGAATGGTCACATGAAACGATAAAATAGTGGCATCGTCGGTTAGTTCAACTTTTGTCAGCTCAATGTAGTTGGTAGATTTAATCCCGTAACGGGGATTTTCGATTACGTTTTGTGCGGCGGCCGAGACGGCCAGAAATATCAGCACTGAAATTAAAACAAATTTGTTCATGGCTGTTTGATTTTTAGTTATTCAATTTACGAAAAAATTTTACTTCTCCTCCGGCACCCAAATCTCCACCCGCGTGCCGGTTTCGTCGTTATCGGTGAGATCGGTGATTTGCAGCCGGTATTTTTCGCCCTGCTTTTCCTGCATGATTTTCAACCGCTCCTGCATCAGTTTGGAGCCTTTGCCGTTTTTGGCTGTGGCCAGTTTTTCTGCCGCCGGCCGGCCAATGCCATTGTCTTCGATACGAATCAAAATAAAAGAAGTATGCGCTAAGCGGTTATCAGCCGCTAAGTGCGTGTGCTCTCTCAAAACTTCAATCTTCAGCTTCCGCTCTCCCTCTTTATTCTGCAAGCCGTGAATCACGCCATTTTCGGCAAACGGCTGCAGCAGCATGGACGGAACCGGTGTGTTGTGGGGATCGATTCCTTCACCTATTGTTATCTGAAAATTGAAATCGAACCGCAGTTTTTCGAGGTTGAGGTACTGTTCAACGGTTTCCAGTTCTTCGGCCAGCGAAACCTCTTCTTTTTCGGAGTTTTGCAGCACTTTGCGGATGAGCCCGGCAAAGTCTGATAAATACAAATGCGCCTCGCGGCCCTTGTTTTGCTGCACCAGGTTTTGCACTGAGTTGAGACAGTTAAATAAAAAATGGGGGTTCATTTGCGACCGGATGGCTGTGAGTTCCAGCTCGCGCAAACGCCGCTGCTGTTGCTCTTTCCGGAAATGCTGACGAGCCCTCCATTTCCATGTTAACAAGCTAATAGTAACAAGTAGAAGAATTCCAATTAAAACATAGATTATTAGTTGAAGTTGGGATTTATCGAGTTCCTTTTTTTTTACCATCAGGCTGTGTTTGGCCAGGTTCATGACATCAATGGGGTTTTCGCCAAAACCTACCCGTTTCCCGTCTTTATCGTAAGCGATAAAATGATAGCGATCTTTTTTGAAAATGTTGCGCAATTGCTGGTTATGATTCGCCAGGAAAAGCTGGTGAGCTACGGGATTTGCCCGTTCAATATAATTTTGCCAGTCCTCAAAATTGCTGCCTTCCATCACCAGCACAAAATTGATTTCAGGATTTTCTTTGGCCAGGTCATCCCAGAAATAGCGTTCCCGTTCCCAAATGTCTGTGATGTAAAAAACGGTGGGTTTTTCTTCGAAAAAGTCTGAAAAATAAATCGGTTCTCCTTCCGGATTTAAAAACTGCGTTTCAGGCACGTAATTTTCGTTTTGCCATTTCAGGTGGTTTTCCATCAACTTTTCAATGGCGTTTGCAAATTCCCGGTTATTCACCAGGCGCAGCATTAAATCGAGGTGCCTGGTAATTTCATTTTGAATAATTCGCTGATCTTGTGAGGAATAATCGAGCGTGTTCATTTTTTCCTGCAAAAGGGTTTCTGCTAAATGACTGTAAAGTGCGTGACCGGTTAAAACAGTTTTAGTGAGTTCAACTTTTTGGGGTAAATCACCGAAATAGCGCCACCCTGACTGAACCGGAGCATTAAACCGATTGGAAGTTCTGAAATTGCCAATTCGATTCATTTTCGAAATTTGATAACTCAAAAAATCGTCTGCCAGTTGGCGGGAATGGATGCCGTAATCGTTGTAGTTGCGATGCAGGTAAAAATCACGAACTAAACTTTCAAGAAATTTAACATCCACTTTATCCTCTTCAGGAAAATAAAGCCTTCCAAACGCAACGTTATTGATTTGCTCTATCAGGTTTAAATAATAAAGTGCCCCGGTCAGTAAAAAAGCATTTAATTCAGTTGTGACAAAATTAAAGACGGGCTCAGAAATCTGGTTCCGATATTTTTCAATGAATAAATCTTTGTTCATCAGTGCATTTTGCAACCCGGAATATTTTATTTTCCTGCCATCCAGGTAAAGAAAGTTGAAATTGAAATTTTGGTAAAACAAACCATACTCTTTCCAAAAGTTGTAAATCAGTTGGGAGGCCTGGTGGTTATCTCCCGAGAATTTCACCTCCCACGGAAATGTTTCTCCTTTGGCTTCAAAATGAATATCATTTCCCGGTTCGGCATAAAACGCCAGCAGGGGAATATCATCCACCCGGTTTGTCTGTCCAAATTGAATATAAATCAGCCCGGCATGTTTTAAATCCGTTTCCAGCCTGAATGCATTGTTTTCATCCAGAAAAACAGTTTTCTGGTAAAGTTCTTCACCGAACGGTTCGCGCAAATAACCAACAATTACCTTTTTCTGTTTGGTATTGTCAACCTTCCCGGAAATGATAATTCGGTTTTCAGAAATGTTTTTAATTGATTGCAGATGGGTTTTATTCTCGGTGTAAATAAGTCGGTGTGGTTCGCCATACGCCCACAGTGCATATTTTGAAGAATCGATTTGAGTTGTCGTATTTTCAATCAAATACTTTTTTTCTGCTTGATACGAAAAATGCCGGCTGTGCAACCCGGGTTCAATTTTCTGTTTTGTCAGATGATAAGTGAAGAGTGAATCTGTAACCGTCCTGTTTTCTTTGAATGCAGAAGGTTCAATTCCCTCAACTTCGAATTCCGGTTCTGAAACCATTAATATCGATTGCAGGTGTTGTGTAATTTGAGGAATTCCTTCGGTGTTAAAATCGGAAGTGTGCCGCTCAACTGCTTTTTCATCAAATCCTTTTCGCCGGAGCAGATTGCGGACTTCCTCCAAAACCTCTGCCCGGTTGTGCAGTTTCAGTTCCATAGTTTCCCGATCAAATTCATATTGATAGAAATCTATCCACGGCAACAACTCTTCCCAAAAACTGTCGTAACGGTTTTCGTAAAATGCGTCTCTAAATTCAGGGAAACGGTAATCTTTATACCGTGGCGGAATTAATTCCGGATTTTCGGCCTTGTTTTCAATTACCGAAACCAACAGGTACTCTTTGTTTTCGGGTTGCAGTGTCACGCACCTTATTCTCAGGCTTTTCGTTTTAATATATTCGTCGAAACGTTGTTGATTTTCAGGCAAAACATATTTTGTTTCTATAAACTCATAAATGTATTCTTTTCCGTTTTCGGGCTGCAGAACAATTTTTTCGTTTTGCGCTGATGTGAAAAAGTTTATCAGAAAAAAGGCAACAAAAGCCAAAATAAAAATTTTCCGTTTCATACCCGTTAAAAATTGGTTTACCCAAAGGTGGTACAAAAAGCTGAAAATGAAAAGGGAAACTTATTAAACGGTAGAGTTGGGTTATTAAACGGCGAGCAGGCAAACAAACAAAAAAGAGCTTGCATTAGCAATGCATAAAAGTTTGCATTAGTAATGAAAAGTATGTACTTTTGAGAAAATAATTTGATTATGCTGCTGGAAAGTCAAATAAAAGAAGTTTTTGAGTATCAAAACAGTTACCTCGATAAATTACCGGAAGGAACTCCCCGGGAAATTCTTGAAGAAATAGATTTGGAAGAGCCACATATTACCATTCTTACCGGAATACGGCGAAGCGGAAAAAGTACCGTGTTGCTTCAATTGAAAAACAAATTACAGCAATATAACTACTTCAGCTTTGAAGATCCCCGGCTCACTGCATTTGAAGTCAATGACTTTTTTAAACTTGAAAAAATATTTGAATCCAGCAACGATACATTCCTTTTCGATGAAATTCAGAATGTTGAAGGCTGGGAAAGGTATATTCGTGTTTTGCACGATCAAAAAAAGAAAGTGATACTAACCGGTTCAAATGCACGAATTTTAAGTAAAGAATTGGGAACAAGCCTGACCGGAAGGCAGATCATGTATGAAATTTTTCCTTTTTCATATACAGAATTTTTAAAGCACCTCAACTTAAGCACAGGGATTGAAAGCTTTTCTGAATACTTAAATTCGGGAGGATTCCCGGAGTTTCTAATTTCGAAAAAAAGGGAAGTTTTGCTGAATCTCTATAATGATTTGATTTACCGTGATATTGTAGTAAGGCATGGATTAAGAAATCCCAAAGCATTGCAGGAGTTGGGGGTTTACCTGGCCAACAATGTTGGAAAAGAGTTTTCATACAACAAACTGTCAAAAAATTTTGATTTAGGATCTGTTAACTCTGTGCGATCATATATTTCCTATTTCGAAGACGCTTTTCTGTTTTATACCGTACCCCGCTTTAGTTTCTCCTTAAAACAGCAGGCTGTCAATCCTAAAAAAGTTTATGCGGTTGATACCGGGTTAATTTCAATATTGTCACTTTCTTTTTCAAAAGATCGTGGTAGATTACTTGAAAACAAAGTATTTATCCACTTGAAAAGGCTTGAAAAGGAAATTTATTATTTCAGAAAAACCGGGGAGTGTGATTTTATTGTATCCCAAAACAGCAGGGTTGAAATGATTGCACAGGTTTGCTATGAATTAAACAATGACAACCTATCAAGAGAAATAAATGGCTTGACGGAGGCAATGGATGAACTTAAATTTGAAGAGGGATATATTTTTACATTTAATCAGGAGGACCACATTGAAAAAAATGGAAAAACAATCCTTGTTGTTCCGGTTTGGAAGTTGATGAGTGGAAAATAACAACGAATTACCTCCACAAAAAAAAGGCACACAACCCTGTTTGGTAAACAGAAGCTGTGTGCCTTTTGGAGCTGGCAGTAAAGCAGCTACTACTATTCCTGGTCTTGCTGGATTTTTTGCTGAAGCCTTTGCTGCAGTTCAGTATCGGTACGAACAGCCATCATAATTTGCTGATAGCGTTGTACCGTTAAGTCATTTTCAGTAATCACTTTTTCCATCTCTTTTTGCACTTTTGCCTGAATCTGCTCCACTGCCTGGCTGGCTTTGGCAAAGTTCTGAAGCTCATCTTCACTGGCATCCACTTCCTGGTTGGGATCCTGCTGCGCCTGCATGATTTCATTAAACCGCTGAACTTCAATTCCCTCATCGGCTACAGCACTCATCATTTCCTGCTGAACTCCCTGGTTCATCGACTGGAGCTCCACAAAAACAGATGCAAACTGGTTAATTTCTCCATCCGAAACATCAATATCCTGCTGTTGTTGGGGCATTTGTTGCGGCACCTGCGCAAAAGCAACCGATGCAGCCATTGTAAAAACTAAAATTAAACTGTACAGTTTTTTTGATAAAAGCATAATAATGTAATTTTTATAATTTTCAATGTCAATAATAATTTTCGAAGAAATAAGTTTACATGTGGAATACCTGAGAATAAATGTCAAAAAACTTTAAAAAAAACCACCATTCCCCGTTGACTTGAAATTTTCCCTTTTGTTGCATTTGCTATAACCTCCGGCATACCAATGTTCCAGGGGTTAAACTTATTTAGCAATAATAATTTCAGCATTAAAGTAGGTTGAAATCTGTCACCTGTCAATATTCCCTTTCCAAAAGTCAACCCAGCAGTTTGCAGTCGGGTTAGTTGTATTCGCCATGTAATTGAGGTTGTTTATCGACAAAAATCAAAAAACTGTAACGGCAATGCAAATACCTCTGTCTTAACTACAGACAATTATTCATCAAAACAGAAAAGTCATGAAAACAAAAACATTCGTATTATCAGTATTTGCACTGTTGCTGGCATCCACAGTGCTGGCAACAAAACTCCCGACTATGAAAGTAACTCCATTAGAAGCAGAAAAAACGCTGGTGTCTTTTGAATCAGAAATGCCGGCAATGTTTGAACTAACGGTTAAAGACCTGGACGGAACGACACTTTACTACAAAAAATCGGAACAGCCGGTAGCCGGTTACCAGGCCGTTTTCGATTTTTCGGAAACAGGCAACGGCAGCTATGTAGTTTCGCTCAATTACAAAAACTGCAGTCTCAGCCGCAAGGTGGTGGTGTGGAACAATAAATTGGAAGTAGGAGAAGAAATCAGACTTTTTGCACCGGTTTATTCTTTTGAAAACAACCAGCTAAAGGTTTCATTTTTAAATCAGGCCTGTAAAAATGTGTTTCTCAATGTATTCCAAAACGGCGAATATGTAACGGGAACAAAACTTGGAAAAGAAATGTGCATCCAAAAAACAATTGATTTTTCGAAACTGGAAAAAGGAACTTATGAGATTGTATTAAGCGACCATTTTAAAGATTATGAATATACCGTGAGTAAATAAACCTGCTTGTTTCTCTAGTGAAAAGCTCCGCCAGGCGGGGCTTTTTTTATAAATCCCTGTACACCTAACTAAAAAAATAGCTCTCCATAGTTGACCACGCCGGATTACAATTCACAGATTTTCGCAGAAATTAATAAAAATCAGCGTTTATCTGCGATATTTGCGGGGAATCATTTTTTTCAAAACAAAAAGTAATTATTCGAACCCATGTTGTACCCATAAACTTTTACCAATTGCCTTTCTGCAAAGCATGAAAAAATTAATGGACTGGTTTATTAAACTATTTACAACGGTCAAAGTCCAAAACATTGTTTAATTCGAAAATAAGAAAATTACTACCGTGCATATTAAAATTGAAGGACTGAGCAAGGTTTATAAAAACGGGAATTACGCCATAAAAAACCTGAATCTGGATATTCCGAACGGCATGTTTGGTTTGCTGGGGCCCAACGGGGCAGGAAAATCGACACTGATGCGGATATTGGTTACGTTAATGAAACCAACAAAAGGGAAAGTGTCAGTGAATGAACTCGACATTGCCAAAAACCGCCGCGAAATAAGGGCCATGCTGGGTTACCTGCCACAAGATTTCAGCTTCTTTTCAAAACTGAAAACCTACGAATTTCTGGATTATGCAGCACGCCTCGCCGGCATGAAAAATGCTTCTGCACGTCGCACGGCAGTTGACCAGATGCTCGAGGAAGTTGGCCTTTTTGAGGCCCGCGACCGCAATGCCAACAAACTGTCGGGCGGTATGAAACGGAGGCTGGGAATTGCACAGGCGCTCATCAACGACCCCAAAATTATTATTGTTGACGAACCCACCACCGGCCTCGACCCCGAGGAACGTATTCGTTTCCGTAATCTCCTTTCAACCCTGAGCACACGCGATGTAATCATTATCCTCTCCACACATATTGTTGGCGATATTTCGAGTACCTGCGACAATATGGCCTTGCTCAACCAGGGGCAACTGGCTTTTAACGGTTCGCCCGAGGAGCTGGTTAAAAAAGCCGAAGGCAATGTATGGCTCATTAAAGCTACTGAAAAAGAATACCTGGAAATAAACGAAAAATACCCGGTTATTTCAACAATACCTACCGAAGGTGGCTGGGAAATACAAGTTGTTTCGCCCGAAATAAACGGATATTATGGCAAACAAATAGACCCCAACCTTGAACATGCCTATGTTCATTTCATGGAAAATAAACTCAATCAATGGTCAAATTCATAATAATTAAAGCGGCAAAAAATGATTTCATTTCATAATATATTATCCATTGCCAAATACGAGCGGAAAACATTACTGCGTAGCTGGTTTTTCCGCATTTTCAGCATACTATCGCTTTTAGTTCTTTTTGGTCTGAATTTCGGGATGATTATTGAAGGCGGCGGAGAACAGGGCTGGGCAATCCGGAGTATTCCCTCAGCCATTCCCTACTTCAACCTGCTCATCCTGAATGTGGCACAGGCAATTATTGCAGTTTTCCTGGCCTCCGATTTTTTAAAGCGCGACAAAAAACTCGATACCACCGAGGTAATTTACATGCGCTCGATGACCAACGGCGAATATGTAATCGGAAAAACATGGGGAAACCTGCAGGTATTTTTGGTGTTGAATATTGCTGTAGTAATTATGGCGTTAATATTCAATGCGCTTTCGCAATCCACTGCCATAAACTGGGAAGCTTACGCCTATTACCTCGTACTCATCAGTGTTCCAACGCTCATTTTTATTATGGGACTTTCGTTTCTGCTCATGAGTGTAATCCGCAACCAGGCCATCACATTTGTAATTATTTTAGGATACATTGGAGTCACACTTTTTCTGCTTGAGGCAAAATATTATTACCTTTTCGATTACATGGCCTTCAACATCCCCATGTTGAGTTCCGACATTGTTGGATTTGGCAACCTCGATAAAATTATAATGCACCGTGGCATTTACCTTTCATTGGGACTTGGGTTTATTTTTCTGACTATTTACTTGCTGAAACGGCTGCCCCAGTCAGATTCGATGACTGTTTTTTCACTCCTTTTCGGCATTCTGTTTTTTGCTGCCGGGGGTTACCTGGGCTACAATCATATTAACGATTTTAAATCGACTGAAAAGCTGCGCAACGAACTTGTGGAACTGAACAACAAGTATGTTAATGAACCCGTGCCATCCACTACAAGCCATTCCATTTTGCTTGAACACAAAAACAATACAATTGAGGCCGTTTCGAAAATGACCCTGAAAAACGAAACCTCAAATGACATTAACAAACTTATAATCAGCCTGAACAACGGGCTTAAAATCAATAGCCTGAAATGGAACGGCTCCGAAATTCCTTTCACCCGCGAGTTCCACGTGCTCACGCCATCGCAAAATATCAGCCTTTCGCCGGGCGAAGAGGGAACCCTGGAAATTGAATATGCCGGCACGATCAACGAGGACATGACCTACCTCGATATCGACGAAAAAACCCGGCAGGAGAAATTCGGAAAATTTGTGCTGAACGTAGAAAAACGTTACGCATTTCTCACCCCGCAATATGTTTTACTCACCTCGGAAACAAGCTGGTACCCCAAAACCGGCGTTACATACAGCTCTGAAAATGTGGGCTGGAACCATCCAGAATTTATTGATTTCGACCTGGAGGTAAAAACAGATCCGGCACTGAAAGCAATTTCCCAGGGAAATATCACCGAAGTGGCACCGGGGCATTACAAATTCGAAAGCAATCTGCCCTTAACCCAAATATCGCTGGCCATTGGAAATTATGAAGAGAAAAAAATCGAGCAAGACAGTATCGAGTTTGGAATCTGGCACATCGAAGGCCACGATTATTTCACTGAATCATTTTCTGAAATTCAAGATACTATCCCGCAGTTAATCAATGAACGGTTATCTGATTTTGAAATAACTTATAACCTCGATTACGCTTTTGAGCGGCTGTTTTTAGTTGAAGTGCCTGCACAATTCAAAACATACGAGCGCGTTTGGGCCTCACGGCATGAACTGATCCAGCCCGAACAAATTCTCATTCCCGAAAAAGGGTACTCCATGAGGGAAGCTGACTTCGAAGGAATGAAAAAACGGATGCAGCGGTGGGGGCGCCGAGGAAATGATAATATGACCGAAAAAGACATGCAAATCAGGCTGTTTTACGATTTTGCACGGATTTTCAGCGAAGAACTGGCCACCGATTTTCAGGGTGGGCGCGGTGGATTTACCGTTGTGGAATACCCCAATCCCTATTTCATTTTCCCACTGTTTTATAATTTCCAGAACAACATACAGTCTGAACAGTACCCCATAATAAACCGCATTTTTGAAGCTTACCTGAAAAGCCAGTCGATGGACATGCGCAGGGGCTGGATGCGCGACATGCAGGGAATGAGCGACGACGAGCTGGCCAATATTGCCCTGCAGGACAGCACATTCGAGGAAATTATCGCCGATCCTGATCAAAAAAGAATTGTCGATAATGTAATCAAACTAAAAGGGGAAGTCCTTTTTTCAATGGTGGAGTGGCGCGCCGGCCCGGAAGAATTTGAAAAATTTCTGCGCCAGATATTAACTGAGTGCCGCTTCAAAAATATTTCATTTGAGCAGTTTGACCAACGCCTCAAACAGAAATTTGACGTTCAGCTTTTACCTTTGATGGACGACTGGTTCAAGGCCAAATCGCTGCCCGGTTTTCTCTTTTCAAATATTGAAGCTGTAAAAGTAAAATCAGACGAAATGATGAAAACCAAAGTTTCGCTGAAAGTCACGAATTTTTCTGATATTGAAGGCATTGTGAAAATTTCTTTCCGACTGGGTGGCCGTGGTGGCCCCGGAAGAGGCCCCGGAGGAGGTGACGACATGATTAACAAACTGGTTTACCTCGAACCGCATCAAACCAAAGAAGTTTCGTACATGCTCGATGCCGATCCGCGGATGTACATGATAAATACACTTACTTCACAAAATATTCCGCAGCTTATTATGGACGGCATGGGAGGTATTGAAGAAGATCCGAAAGCAGTTGCTTTTGAGGGCGAAAGAGTAGTGGACGAACCAGTAACAAAAGAACAGCCGGGTGAAATTATTGTGGACAATGAAGATCCGGAATTTGAAATAATGACCACCGAAGATATCAGCCTGCTCGAAAAATGGCTGTTGAACGATGAGTTAACCGACAAAAGAAAATATTCAGGTATGAATTACTGGCGGCCGCCATCAAACTGGACCGCAGTAACCAACTCCGAGTTTTACGGTGAATATGTGCGCTCGGGTTATTACATTAAAGCCGGCGACGGTTCGCTGAAAGCCCGCTGGCACGTACCCGTTACCGAACCGGGTTATTACGATGTGCATTACCACCTGTACAAATCGAGAAGGATGAGGCGACGAGGCGGCGATGAAAGAGGTGAATACAATTTCACCATTCACAGCGACGACGGTACCGAAGAACAAACCTTGTCGATACAAAGCGCCGACGAGGGATGGAACCACCTCGGTTCGTTCTACTTTTCGCCCGACACAGCGCTCATCGAGCTTTCCAACGAGTCGCAAATGCGTATTATTTTTGCTGATGCAGTGAGATTAACAAAATTGTAAAACATTTAATCAAAAAATATGATGCTTTTAACTACAATGAAACGAATGCAAAAAACAATTTTCCTTGGACTGATACTGGTGTTTATTGTCCAGGGAGCCAACGCACAGGAAGTGCTTACCCTCAATAAAGCATTTGATATTGCTGAAACGGGAAGCCCCGATTTGAAACGATCGCTGCTTAACCTGGAGCGTTACCAAAAAAGCCTCGAAGCGCAGAGAGCCGCGTTAAAATCACGGTTTTCGCTCGATGTTTCACCCGTGATGTTCAGCCGTAACCGCCGGTTCGACAACCGTGTTTCCGAATGGTACACCAACGAAAATTTTGAAACCAATGCACTTTTCAGGGTAGAACAACCAATACTGATTACAGATGGAACCCTTTCGTTAACCAACGAGTTTGGCTGGTCAAGCAGCTATTCAGATGCCAACGACCTCGAGAGCGAAGTGTTTTACAATAACCTGTACCTCAATTTAAACCAGCCCCTGTTTACCTACAACAGGCAAAAACTGGAGCTGAAAGAGCTGGAGCTGAATTTTGAAAATGCCAACATCAGCTACGCCATGCAGCGCCTTAACCTGGAACGGAATGTGACCGAATTCTTTTATAACGTTTACATGGCCCAGATGAACCTGAACGTGGCAAAAGATGAACTGGAAAACACCCAGAAGAGTTACGACATCATAAAAAATAAAGTGGAAGCGGGACTTGCCGCACAGGAAGAATTATACCAGGCAGAACTGAACCTGGCTACTTCAAAATCAACAGTACAAAACTCCGAAGTTTCTTTCGAAAATGCCAAAGACCAGCTAAAACTTTACCTGGGAATGGATTTGTACGAAGACTTTTCCATCCTGGCCGATGTGGCCGTTAACCCGGTCCCGGTTGATTTGGAAAAAGCCATAGAAACAGGGCTTGAATCACGCATGGAACTGCGCCAGCGCGAAATCGACATCCAGTCGAGCCAGTTTGAACTCATCCGCACAAAATCAATGAATGAATTCAGAGGCGATGTGAACCTCCGGCTGGGTATTTCGGGCGATAATCCAAGCCTCGATAAAGTTTTCGATGCACCCACCAACAGCCCGTCGGTAGCCGTGAATTTCAATATCCCGCTTTTCGACTGGGGTGAAAAGAAAGCCCGTATTGCCGCGCAGGAGGCTGCTGTTGAATCGCAAAAGTTAAACCTTTCCGATGAGCGGAACCAAATCATTATCAGTATTCGCCAAACTTACCGCAACCTGCAAAACCAGTTAACACAAATTGAAATTGCAAGGCAAAACCAAACCAACGCACAACTCACCTACGAAATCAATCTTGAAAGATACGAAAACGGCGACCTTACAGGTATGGATCTCAGCCTTTTCCAGAACCAGCTTTCAGAATCAAAAATATCATACAACCAGGCACTTATCAACTATAAAATTGAACTGTTAAACCTGAAAATACAAAGCTTATACGATTTTGAAAATAATGAGCCGATTCTCCCATCAGAACTTTATATAGAAGAAAACCAAAACAATTAAACTCAGAAAAAATTATAAAACGATGAAAAGAATAAAAATCCTTACATTAATTGCAATTGTTGCAGTGTTTGCCTCTTGTAACAACCAGGGGCAGTCTGAAAGTACCGAATTAGCTGTACCTGTTTCAGTAGAAGACGTAAAACCCCAGAGTATTCAGCAGTTTGTTACCACAACCGGTACCGTAAATGCAACATCGCAGGTAACGGTTAATTCTGAAATGGCAGGAGAATATTACCTGCAAACCAACCCTGCAACAGGCAGGACTTTTAAACTGGGCGACAGGGTACAGAAAGGGCAGACCATCATCCGCCTGGAAGATGAAGAATACGAAAACAGCATTGCAATAGAAGCCGTTGAACTGAACCTCGAAATTTCGCAGCAGGAATACGAAAAACAAAAATCATTATATGAAAAAGGCGGGGTTACTTTATATGAACTGCGCAATTCAGAGGTGTCGAAAACCAACGCGCAATACAACTACGAAAATGCCCAGCTTCAACTGGCCAAAATGAATATTAAAGCACCATTTACGGGAGTTATTGTTGAATTGCCCAACTACACCAGCGGAACACGTGTGGCATCAGGCTCGCCTATGTTTACACTAATGAGCTATACCGATATGTTTATGGAAATTAACCTTCCTGAAAAAAGCATTACCGAACTGGAAGTGGGTCAGGACGTGCTGGTTACTAACTATACCCTCCCGGAAGACACACTCAAAGGGACCATCACCCAGCTCTCGCCGGCAATTAGTACCGAAACCAGAACATTTACCGGAAAAATTGACATTGATAATCCGGAGCTGAAACTGCGCCCGGGAATGTTTGTGAAAGCCGATATCATTACAGCTGAAAAAGACAGCACCATTGTTATTCCAAAAGATATCATCATGTCGGCCGGTCGTGGAAAATATGTATTTGTTGTGGGCAGGAACAGTGCCGCCGATGACCGCTGGATTACCACCGGAATTGAAAACCAGAACAATGTGGAAGTTCTCGAAGGGTTACAGGTTAACGACCGGTTAATTATAAGAGGATTTGAAACATTACGCGACGACTCGAAAGTGAAAATTATCCGGTAATCCGTTCCCGGAAAATCATCAGAAATATTTAAACAATGAAGAAACTAACACAATTTTCTGTCAATTACCCGGTAACCATACTGATGATTATCCTGGGAGTCGTTCTCCTCGGGTACATTTCGTATGACAAGCTTGGGGTTGACCTGTTTCCCGACTTAAATTCACCACGCATTTTCGTGGAAATCCAATCGGGCGAACGCCCGCCCGAGGAGATGGAAAAGCAGTTTGTTGAAGACATTGAAGCGCTGGCCATCCGCCAGTCGGATGTACTTCAGGTATCTTCCATTTCGAAAGTGGGAGCGGCCCAGATAACTGTGGAGTACGCGTGGAATAAAGATATGGACGAGGCGTTCCTCGATCTGCAAAAAGCGTTGAACACCCTCACCCAAAATTCAGATATCGACGATCTGAAAATTACGCAACACGATCCCAATACCGCCCCGGTAATGCTCATTGGCGTAAAACACAATGAAATTACCGACATGAACGAAATCAGAAAGGTTGCCGAAAATTACATCCGCAACGAACTGGTCAGGCTCGAAGGTGTGGCCGACGTGGAACTGTCGGGCCAGGAAGAAAGTGAGGTTATTATTAAAACCGACCACTACCGCCTTGAATCGCAGGGCCTGTCGCTCGATGACCTCAGCTCACGAATCCAAAATTTTAACCGCAATGTGTCGGGTGGAAGGATTAGTGAAATGGGCCTTCAGTATATTGTGAAAGGCGTTAGCCTGTTAAGCACGGTTGAAGATTTTGAAAACCTGATTGTGGGTTACAAAGCCGTGCGGGCCGAAACCGAAGGGCAAACGCGTGTGGAAATGGCACCGGTTTACCTCAGGGATGTGGCTACTGTGGAAATTGGGAATAAAGAACCGGCCAACATCGTGCATATTAACGGCGAACGTTGTGTGGGACTTTCAATCTATAAAGAGACCAAATACAACACCGTAAATGCAGTAAATCAAATTAACGATGCACTGGTTGATATTGAAAGGGCGCTGCCCGGCTACTCGGTGGAACTGGTCAGCAACCAGGGCACATTTATCAGCAATGCCATTGGCGAAGTGCAAAACACCGCGCTGCTGGGTATTTTGCTTGCCGTGTTTATTCTTTTCCTTTTCCTCCGCAGAATAGGGACAACATTCATTGTTAGTATCGCCATTCCTATTTCCATCATTGCCACTTTCAACCTCATGTATTTCAACAGCCTCACCATAAATATTATGACACTGGGAGGTTTGGCCCTGGGCGCAGGCATGCTGGTTGACAATGCCATTGTGGTACTCGAAAATATTTTTAGAAACCACGAAAACGGCCTGAGTGCCAAAGATGCTTCGGTTACAGGAACGGCAGAAGTGGGTGGTGCTATTACCGCTTCCACGCTCACTACAATTATCGTTTTCCTCCCCATTGTTTATCTGCATGGTGCATCGGGCGAGCTGTTCAAAGACCAGGCATGGACAGTGGCCTTCTCGTTGATTTCTTCACTTTTTGTAGCCATTTTTGTAATTCCCACGCTTTACCACCGCATTTATAAAAACAAAAAATCGCCGGTAAAAAAACGCTCAGTAAAAGTTGGCGGTTACGGCAGATTTCTTGAAAAAATCCTCAGGGTAAAATGGCTGGTAGTGATTTTAGCCGCTGCACTTGTTGCAGGATCGTTTATGCTGGTGCCCGGAATTGGCACCGAATTCATGCCCAAAACCGAAACAAGGGAATTTACCGTTGACCTGAAATTGCAGGAAGGCACAGAGTTACAACGCACGGAATCGACCGTACAAAATATTGAAACCATTCTTACAGATTACCTCGGCGACAACCTCGATAAAATTTACTCGCACTCCGGGCCATCAACCGGTTTTGGCGGCGATGAAAGTTCAGTTTTCGAAGGAGAAAACACCGCCGAAATAAAGGTAATTCTCAAAAAAGAATCAACCATATCGGTAGAAAGCGCCATTGCTTCCATCGATAATCTCACCAGCAACATTAACGGGCTTGAAGTTACTTTCACCCAGGAACAAAGTGCACTGAAATCGATACTGGGCACTGATGAAGCGCCGGTTGTGGTTGAAGTGCGCGGGGAAGATCTCGAAGAGATTGAATCCATCATGAGCCAGGTGAAAGATCGGATGACCGGTATAGACGGTTTGTTCAATGTAAAATCATCGGTTGAAGGCGGAGCACCAGAGGTGGAAGTTTTTGTTGACAGGGTGCGTGCAGGAATGTACAACATCGACATCAACTCAGTAATTACCCAAATTCAGGATCAGCTGGAAGGGAAGAACGCCGGCCAGCTTGAGAAAGACGGCGAAATGCGCGACATCACCATAAAGGTTCCTGAAAAAGGACTGAACGAAATTGGCAACCTGAAAATTACGGCCAATAACCAGGAATTCAGATTAAGCGAAATTGCCGAAATCTCCTACGGAACTTCGCCCAAAGAAATTTACCGGAAAAACCAGAACCGCACGGGAAGGGTAACCGCCCAAATGGAAAAAGGGCTTGCCCTCGACCACGTGGCAACTACCATCAGGCAGGAAACAGCAGAAATTGATTTGCCGGCGAATTACCGGATTATGGTTACCGGCGAAGAAGAGAAAAGACAGGAGTCGATAGAAAGCCTGGGTTTCGCACTGTTGCTCTCCATTGTATTGGTTTACATGGTAATGGCTTCGCAGTTCGAGTCGCTCATCCATCCGTTTACCATTTTGCTGACCATTCCGCTGGCTGTGGTAGGCAGTATTCTTATCTTTTTTGCCCTGAACAAAACGTTGAATATCATGGCGCTCATCGGGTTAATTATGCTTGCCGGAATCGCGGTAAACAACTCCATCATTTTGGTGGACCGCATTAATCAGCTCATTCGCGAAGGACTCGACCGGAAATCGGCAATTTTACAGGCCGGACAGCAGCGTATCCGCCCGATTTTCATGACCAGTATTACCACAATACTTGCCTTGCTGCCCTTAACATTTGGGTTTGGCGAAAGCGCTTCGCTGCGGTCGCCCATGGCGCTGGCAGTTATTGGCGGTTTGGTTACATCAACACTTTTAACACTGGTTGTAATCCCTTGTGTGTACGATATTTTAGACAGGTTTAAGGAATTATTTATTCGGAGAAAAGATATAGAACACAGATGACACGGATTGAACAGATTAACACAGAGAAATATGGAGAATAAAAATTATTTGCATGCCCAAACAACTGAAAGAATTATAAAATGCTTTTATAAAGTTTATAATGAACTTGGATACGGGTTTTTGGAAAAAGTATATCAAAATGCACTTTTTTATGAATTAATAAATGCCGGTTTCTACTGTGAAGCTCAAAAACCGATTAAAGTCTATTATTCGGAGAAATTGGTGGGGGAATATTATACCGACATTATCGTAAATAACGAGATAATTTTAGAATTGAAAGCTGCCGAAGCATTAGTTGAAGAACACGAATTTCAGCTGATCAATTATCTCAAAGCAACAGAAATAGAGATTGGTTTATTGCTCAATTTTGGGAAAAAGCCTGAGATAAGAAGAAAAATTTTTACAAACTAAAACAGTGAATATCTGCAAAATCAGTGTCATCAGCGTTCCAAATTAGGAAAACATGAAATTCATCATAAATAGAAAAATACTCATCAGCATGTTGTTTATCGGGCTTACCCTGTTGGGGTATGTTTCCTATAAACAACTGCCGGTAGAGTTAATGCCCAATGCCGAGCTCCCCATGCTTTATGTCCAGGTTAATTCGCGTATCGAAGTCGATCCGGACTACATGGAAAACCAGGCTGTAATCCCGATTGAAGGGGCAATCAGCACTATGGAAGGAGTTGAAAGCATTGAGTCGAACCTGGATAACCGCTCGGCCTCCATCCAGGTTAACTTTAAGCAGAATGTCAACTTTCAGTATGCCTTCCTGAAACTTCAGGAAAGGATTGACCAGGCCACCGACGAACTCGACGAGAACTTTAATGTTACCGTTAACCGGGTTGATATACAGCAAATCAGCAACCAGTTTATGGAGTTGCAGATTCGCGGCAGCGGAGGAACCGACAGACTTAGAAATATTGTTGACCAGGATCTTGCCGCCGAGTTCGAAAATATTGACGGAATTGCAACAGTAACGGTTTTTGGCGGAAAGGAACGTTCCATTGAGGTAACCTACGACAAAAATGCCATCGAGGCTTACGGAATTACCCCGTCGCAAATTCAAAGTGCCATTTCGCAAAACTCAACCAACCGCGCTTTTACAGGTTATCTGCACGAAAATCAGAAGCAATACTTTGTACACGTAACAGCCGAATACGACCATGTTAACGACATTGAAAACATTGTGCTGGCCGAAGGCCCCATTCTTTTAAAAGATGTCGCCGATGTTTTCTTCGGGGTAAAAGAAGAAGAATCCATTAGCCGCGTGAACGGACTGGATGCCGTATCGATGATGCTGGTGAGCGATTCGCAGGCCAATCTCATCGATTTATCGCACAATGTACAGCAACGCATTGCAGAGCTTAACGAAGAACTGGCAGCCAAAGATGTTGAAATTGTGGTGCAGACCAACACGGCCGAAACCATGGAAAAAAACATCGACCAGATTATCAACCTGGCGCTGGTAGGCGGGCTGCTTGCCATTTTCGTGCTCTGGATTTTCCTGAAAAACCTGCGCATTGTTTCTGTAATTGCAATGGCCATTCCGGTTTCTGTGTTCACGGCATTCAACCTGTTCTATGCATTTAACATCTCTATCAACAGCTTAACCCTCGTAGGACTGGTGCTGGCCATTGGGATGCTCCTCGATAACAGTGTGGTTGTGCTCGAAAATATTTACCGCCTTTCGGGGCGGCGCTTCAGTCCCGACCAGGCAGTGGTGCAGGGAACAAAAGAAGTTTGGCGTTCCATTATTGCAGCCACACTAACCACCATCACTGTTTTTCTGCCTTTCCTGTTTTCAACAGAATACATGATTAAACTGCTCGGGAACCACGTTGGGGTATCCATCATTTCAACCCTCACCGTATCGCTGTTTGTGGCACTACTGCTCATTCCCATGGCAGCCCATCTTTTGCTGAAAAGAAAATCATCGCACAATATTTTTTATGAAAAAGTAACCACCAATAATCGCACAATCCAGGTTTACATCCTGCTGCTGAAATCAGCCATGCGGTCGCCTGCCGCAACGGTTATAGGCGCCATCATTATCTTTTTCATAACCATATTTATTGTTTTGGCAGTTAGCGTAAACAACCTCGAAGAAGTTGAAGAGACACGATTTTCACTTTATGTGACTATGCCCACGGGATCAACCCTCGAATCAACCGACAAAGTAGTCACAGAGGTTGAAACCCGCCTCGAAGAAATTGAAGAACGAGAAGACGTTATTGCCAACATACAGGAAGAAGAAGCCATTTTAACGGTTGTGCTTCAGGAAGATTTTGAAGATATTAACGACCGGTCAATTGCCGAAATAAAGGCAGAAGTTGAAGGGTTGGTAAATAATATTTCGCAGGCCAACATCAGCTTATCGGCGCCCGCTTCAAGCTCCAGATTTGGAGGCGGCGGCGCTGGTGGCGGTATGGAAAACTTCAGCCGTTTCATGGGCATTGGCACCAACCGCGAACGCATTGTTATAAAAGGCGAAAATTTTGAAATGATGAAAGGTGTTGCCGAAGATTTGCAATACTATATCGAAGATCTTGAATCCATTCGCAGCGCTAATGTCAGTGTTGCCGGGAACCGTCCCGAGCTGCACCTCTATTTCAACCAGCTGATTTTAACAGAACTTGGCGTTTCGCTCAATAATATTGCTTCGGAGCTGGGCTCCTTCTCTCGCGAATTTTCTTCAGGCGTTAATTTTAAACAGGGAACCGAAGAGTACGAAATCATCATAAAAGAAAATCTCACAGAAGAAGAGGAAGAAGCCGCATCCGAAAAATCAATCGACGATTTACGACGGCTCCAGGTAAACAATAACGAGGGAGCGGTTTACGACCTGCAAGACCTTGCCGATTTGGTTTACGATGAAGGAATGTCGAGAATTACACGTGTGAACCAGGAAAAACAAATTGAACTGTTTTACCGGTTTGTGGAAGAAGCCGAACAATCGAAGGACCTGCTCGAAGCTTACCGCCTTGAAATTGACCAGATTGTGAGCAGCTATAAAATGCCGGCCGGAATTGCCATTGAAGTAATTCATGAAGAAGACCAGTTTTCGGAATTCTACTTCCTGATCGCCGCTGCCTTCATTCTCATTCTGATGATTCTGGCATCGGTCTTCGAATCGCTGACAACACCAATTGTACTGATGTTCTCTGTACCGCTGGCAGCCATTGGTTCGTTCCTGGCGCTTATTTTTACCGGCAACAGCCTGTTCAATGCCAACACGCTCACCGGGTTCCTCATATTGCTTGGGGTGGTGGTTAACAACGGAATCATATTAATCGACTTTACCAACATTCTCCGGAAACGGGGAAACCGGAAATCACGCGCAATTATAACTGCCGGGCTTTCGAGGGTCCGCCCGATTTTAATCACTGCAATTACCACAATTGTGGCCATGTTACCACTTGCGCTGGGGCAGTCAGAGTATGTTGGAGCTATTGGAGCGCCATTTGCCATTACCGTAATTGGTGGTCTGGCTGTGAGTACGCTGCTCACCCTTATTTTTGTGCCCACTCTTTATTTCGGTATGGAAAACGCGGTGAACTGGATAAAATCGCTGCACTGGGGATTAAAAGTGCTGCAACTTGTACTATTTGTTGTGGCTGCATTTTACATCTATTTTGAAGTGGAAACATTCATCTGGCAACTACTTGGTTTTATGGCAATTGTGATACTCATCCCCGGAGTTACTGCATTTATACTTACCAGCTTGCGACAGGCCAGTTCAAAAGTAATCGACGAAAATGAACCCATCCGGATTGTGGTACGCCAGTTGGTAAAAATTTACGACCGCGACAGCCGGTTTGTGCGCGAATGGAAATCGGGCCTAAAAATCAGAGAACGTGCCGGGCTGCTTAAAAACTACCGGCATTTACGCGACTTTTACGACCTCATCTGGCAAATCCCGCTTTTTGTTTTCCTGGTATATTTCACCTTCTTTTACATTCAAAGCAACCTCTGGATGTGGGTTTTGTCGCACTTTGTTTTCTTCTTCCTGTTCCTGTTAAACGTGCCGCTGTCTCAGGTACTGAAAAACAAATACGAGGATACTTCAAAACCGGTATTCCTGAAAATCGATAAAATCATTAAACGGGTTATTTTCTGGGTTGTTCCTGCATTGTTCCTCTTTATCTTCTTCTTGCGTTGGGACAATCTCGGAATGGTAATTTTTGTGGGAATAATCTGGTACCTGCTGCTGGTGATTTACGAATCGGGCGAATACGTTCATAATAAAAAACTAAATATTGCCCGCATCACCGGAAGGTTCTCAAACCTTCGCCGTGGTTATTTCACACTGGTGCGCCAAATTCCTGTTATCGGAAAACGGAAGGTTCCATTCCGCGCACTCAACGGCGTTTCGCTGGAAATTAAAACCGGGATGTTTGGGCTGCTTGGCCCCAACGGAGCGGGTAAATCTACCATGATGCGCATAATTTGCGGAATTCTGGAGCAGAGTTACGGGAAAATATGGATTAACGGGCTCGACACACAGAAACATCGCGAAGAGTTGCAGGGGCTGATTGGTTATCTGCCGCAGGCTTTTGGAACTTACGAAAATATGTCGGCATGGGAATTTCTCGATTACCAGGCCATTCTGAAAGGAATTAAAAACCCCGACACCAGGAAAGAAAGAATGGAATATGTATTGAAAAGCGTTCACATGTTCGAAAAGAAAGACGATAAAATCGGTTCCTTTTCGGGCGGAATGAAACAACGGATTGGAATTGCACAAATCCTGCTCAACCTGCCGCGAATACTGGTTGTTGACGAACCAACCGCCGGCCTCGACCCGCGCGAAAGAATACGCTTCAGGAACCTGCTGGTAGAACTGAGCCGCGAGCGAATTGTCATCTTCTCAACACATATTATTGAAGATATTTCGAGCTCGTGCAACCAGGTAGCCGTTATTAACCGTGGCGACCTGAAGTATTTCGGAACACCGAACGATATGTCGAGAATGGGTGAAGGATTTGTTTGGCAAATGACAATTCCGGCCACGGAGTTTGACCAGTTTACAAACAAACAACTTATTATTCACCACATGCGCGATGGCGAAAATATTAAGCTGCGGCTGCTGTCAAAAGAAAAACCGGCACCCGAAGCCGTTAATGTTTCGCCGCACCTCGAAGATTCATATTTGTGCTTATTAAAAGACTTTGTTTAAACACTGGAAAATGAAACAAAAATTAGATATAAAAAACACGTTGGTTAATTCAACACGAATGGTGAGGTACAACCTGAAAATCATTTTTGCCAACCGGTTTATCTGGTTCCTGATTGCAGCGTTTGCCTTTTTTATGTTTTTTGCCATTCAAACGGTTTTAAATGGCGAAGCCCTTACCGAAGGAACAGTTTACGGATTGCTCATATTTCCAGGCATCCTGCTTATTTTTTACCCTTCGGTATTTGGCATCCAAAACGACGACGATTCCAGGATGCTCGAAATACTTTTCGGTATTCCCAACTACCGCTACAAAGTGTGGCTGGTACGTTTGCTGATGATTTACGTCCTGATTTTTATTATCATCATGCTTTTTACGGCACTGGCTTCCATACTGCTTTACAACGTGAATATCCTGGAAATGTCGTACGAACTGATGTATCCCATTGTTTTTATGGGCTCGCTGGCATTTATGTTTTCTACCATAATTAAAAACGGAAACGGAACGGCGGTTGTGATGGTTTTAATTGGCGTGGCCCTCATTATTTTACAAGATGCCGTTGAACGTACACAATGGAATGTATTTCTGAATCCTTTTGAAATCCCGAATAATTTTAACGAAATCATTTGGGAGGGACTCATTGTCAAAAACAGGATTTTCCTCGGTGTGGGCATTGTTGTATTTATTCTTTACGGACTGTTTAATTTGCAAAAACGGGAGAAATTTGTGTAAATTTTAAGCCTTATTGACCTCATTTCCAACAAAACAACAGAAACTAAAACCGGGTTTTTAAGCTGCGTTTCATTATAATTCAAAAGCCGAAAAAAATAATGATTGATTCCAAATTTGTATCTTTGTAAAAAAGCAATTTATATGGAACTTACAGTTAACATAAAAGACCAGGCTAAAATTGCAGCATTTCTTAACTTAATAAAAAAAATGGATTACGTTGAGATTATTGATGTCAAAGAAGGTTCAGACAACCTACCTCTTGAACACCGTGATTTATTGGATAAGAGATTGGAACGTATAAAAAATGGAGAAACAACTTTCAAAAATTGGGATTCCATTAAAATGAAGTATGAAAACAAAGAAATTTAGTATCGAATTATCAGACGAAGCAGAAACTGACTTTGATAAATCATTCGAATACTATTTTAAAGAAAACCCGAAAGTTGCAAATAGATTTTTTAGAAGAATCAACGCAAGTATTGAAGATATAAAGCTGAACCCATTTACTTTCCCTTTTGTACACAAGGATGTCAGAAAGTATGTAGTAAAAAAATTTCCTTTTGTAATTTACTATCAAATAAATAACTCAACAATCAGGATAATTGCTATTTTTCATACAAGCAGAAATCCTAAAATTTGGAACAACAGAGTATAAGTTACAAATTCAAATTTTAATTACCACTTATAATAAACAATTATAACTTTTCCGGTTTTTAAACCTTTACATAATGAATGAAGGCCTTCGCAAAATCTACTGAATCAAAAAAATAAATTATTTTACCTTTGCCGGTCAAAAAGATTACAATGGAGCGGAAAGATATTGAGATAATGGCACCGGTAGGTTCGTACGAATCGTTGATGGCAGCCATACAGGGAGGAGCAGGATCAGTGTATTTTGGGGTGGAGCACCTGAATATGCGGTCGCGTTCATCAAACAACTTTTCGCTCGACGATTTACGCAAAATAGTTGAAATTGCTTCCAGGAACCACGTAAAAACCTACCTCACACTCAATGTTGAAATTTTTGATGGTGAAGTGAGCCAGATGCACGCCGTGCTTGATGCAGCGCATGAGGCTGGCGTTTCGGCAGTAATTGCCGCCGACATTTCGGTTATTCAGTATGCCCGTTCCATTGGGCTCGAAGTACATATTTCAACACAGGTAAATATCACCAACACCGGCGCAGTAAAATTTTACGCGCAATTTGCCGATGTGGTTGTGCTGGCCCGCGAAATGAACCTGGGCCGGGTTCAGGAAATCAGCGAAAAAATTCACAAACAGCAAATTAAAGGCCCCTCGGGCAATCTCGTGCGCCTTGAGATGTTTGTTCACGGAGCGCTCTGCATGGCCATCAGCGGAAAATGCTACCTTAGTTTGCACGAAATGAATTCATCGGCCAACCGAGGAGCCTGCCTGCAAACCTGTCGCCGTGCTTACACTGTTACCGACAAAGAAACCGGGGCCGAGCTGGAAATCGACAATGAGTACATCATGTCGCCCAAAGATTTGAAAACCATTCATTTTCTTAATAAAATACTGGATGCAGGTGTTTCTGTACTAAAAATTGAAGGCCGTGCCCGCTCACCCGAATATGTAAAAACAACGGCTGAATGTTACCACCAAGCCGTTCAGGCCTGGAAAGAAGACACTTTTACCGAAGAAAAAATTAATGACTGGAACCAGCGCCTGTCCACAGTTTTTAACCGCGGGTTCTGGGATGGGTATTACCTGGGGCAACGATTGGGTGAGTGGAGCGCCAATTACGGTTCGCAGGCAACCAAACGAAAAATCTACATCGGAAAATGTACCAATTATTTCACCAATATTCAGGTTGCTGAATTTAAACTGCAAACCAAAAACCTGAAAACCGGCGATGAAATTATTATTACAGGCCCCACAACCGGAGTAGTGCAAACCACGGTAAAAGAAATCAGGTTCGATTTGAAACCGGTGCAGGAAGGACTGAAAGGCCAGCGCATTTCGGTACCCATTGACACAAAACTGCGACGCTCCGACAAACTGTTTAAAGTTGTTGATGCCAAAGAAGTTAAGCAACGAAAATAACGATTCTTTTCTGGTTCTTTTCAATTTCGAAAAAGAAAGAATTAAATTACGCGCTGCTAAATAACTTTAACAATGAAAAATTTACTGCTGATTCTATTAGCATTTTTACTAGTTACTGAATATGCCGAAGCCCAGGTATTACGTTTCCGGGCGAGTGCAAACAGTAGTATTTTCATCAAAGAACCCGGGGAGCCGGAAGTTAGCCACCCCATGAAAGAAACCCTTTCTCACAAGGGGAGTGCTGATTTTACACCCGAACTTAACCTTGGGGCCTCAATAGAAATAATGGCCCCGGTAACTACCGATTTTGAGCTGGGCGTTGAATTTGATTACACCAACCTTTCGGGTTATACCGAAACCGCCCCGCTGCATAACTTTTTTCTTTCAAGGTACAATCCACTTCCCGATAATTACAAATATCCGGATGAAACCCTCATCTACAACACAAACATTTTCAACATTTTGGGAACTGCCCGTTTTTACATTTTTCCCGTTTACGAAGATGTTATCTTTTTCACAAAATTACACGGGGGAATTGCTTTTGTAGGCACTGATTTTACTTTTCAGGATCCACAGTACAGCGTAGGGTACGAAGTTGGCGTGTTGTACTCACAAGGCACAAAAAGCAATGAAGATCCCAAAGATCCGGCATTTACCGGTGGCGGTGGACTGGGATTAACTTACAGGTTGTCCGACGCGCTGGATATTTATTTCGACGGAACAATTTCTGTTACCCATTCAGATGTTGTTAACGGCGTGCCCAATTACGATTACCTTGTTTATCAGGGAGAAGAAACCATCCAACGGACAACAGGCTGGGCAATAACTTCACAGGTTAGCTTGGGAATAATTTTCACCACTATTCCCAACCGCAAGTTGAAAAGTAATAATTACACCCGCACCCGTCAGTTTCATAAAAGTATTTTCTGAAAACAGTTTTCCGAAAACATTAACTTATAAAATTGAAAAAATGAAAATCCTGGTATTTACAATATTGATAACCGCCTTTTGGGCTGGTTCTTCAGTTTCTCCCCCAAAAGAAGAACTAAAAAAACATATTCAATCCAACGAATATTTTGCATTTGTAAAAGAAAAAGCGGTTGAAGTTGTCAAAACCGGATTCAATGCCGGCGACGGATATGGCGAAGTGTGGATTCGCGACTACAACACCTTTATCGAACTTTCGGCAGAGGTTTTTGAAGCTGAAGTATTGAGGGAGAATTTGCTGGTTTTTTTCAGAATGCAGGGCGACGACGGCAACATCATCGATGGTTTTATTCCCGCTGAAAAAGCCGGCGGAGGGTACAATTACATTTACTCGGAACTGGAACCGCGCTATGCCGGGCACAAAAACACAGTGGAAACCGACCAGGAATCGTCATTGGTACAAGCGGTTTACAAGTATGTAGTGGCCACCGGGGATTCTTCCATCCTCACCGAAAGAGTGGGCGATAAAACCGTTTCAGAGCGTTTGGAAGAGGCAATGGAATTTCTGCTGAACCACCGATTCAGCAAAAAATACGGCTTGCTTTGGGGTGCCACCACTGCCGACTGGGGCGATGTGCAACCCGAACACGAATGGGGAGTTTACCTCACTAATGACACACATTACGCCATTGATATTTATGACAATGCCATGTTCCTGATTGCCCTCGAAAACATGATGGAGCTTCTGCCTGAAAAAAAGGAGAAATGGCAGCCGGTGCATCAACTTATTTTTGAAAACTGTCGTAAGCATCTGTGGGATAATACCAACAAAAAATTTATTCCCCACATCTATCTAAACGGTTCACCTTTCCCTGATGATTTTAACGAAAATAAAATTTATTACCATGGAGGAACGGCTGTGGCCATTGAAGCCGGACTCCTCTCCGGGGATGAAATAAAAATTTCCATTGAAAAAATGGAGGAAAATATAAAAGCTTCCGGCGCCGCTTCCATCGGATTAACAGTTTATCCGCCCTACCCCGAAGGATTTTTCAAGAATGAAAGCATGTATCCGTACGGCTACCAAAACGGCGGCGACTGGACCTGGTTTGGCGGGCGTATGATACAGCAACTCCTAAAAAACGGTTTTGTGGAAGAAGCTTACGAACACATGCAACCTATGGTTAAACGGGTGAAAAACAATAATGGTTTTTTTGAGTGGTACACCGTAAACAACGAGCCAAAGGGCTCGGGCACATTCCGCGGTTCGGCAGGTGTGCTTTGGAAATCCATTCAACTGTTTGAGGAATTTGCCGAATCAGAAAGCGAATAAAATTTGGTTAACCAAAATTAAAAACCAATGAGCAACAAAAAAGCGGTGGAGATTTCCACCGCTTCTTCCTTCCTGAAAGACAAACAACTAATAACCATGTTTGCTGGCTTTGATCCACTTACAACCAATCAAAACCCGGTAAGTCCACTTAAAAGCAATTCGGACAAAGCCACGATTTTATTACGAACCAACCTCTCCATTGTTTCATAAAGAATGGTTTTTAACATATTTTAACCTGCTGGTTATCAGAAAAAATAATCTAAAGCGTCATTCTGAATTCATGTCACAGTTTTAACTTTCTGAAGAAGAAACCCTTAAATGCTTTTCTGCGGCAGGCAGAAATTCAGGTTGACGCTCTTTCCGCAGATTAGAAACATTTTGGACACCCTCATCAAATGCTGATACTCCTATGCAAGAGAGTCAAACACTTTTTCAAGCAGACGTTTTGTAGCAAGAATACCCTCTTTTTCTGAGAGCTCGCTTCCTTCATATTCAATTCCAACCCAACCTTTATAACCGGCGTCTTTCACAATTTTCATTATGCGGTAATAATCGGAATGGATTTCATTTCCATCTTCATCGAATTCGTGCGACTTGGCACTTACTCCCTTTGCATAAGGCATAAGCAGTTCAATTCCCTTGTAGCGATCAAACTCCTCACCGGTTTGCCTGTCAATTATAAAATTACCAAAATCGGGAAGGGTGCCAACGCGTTTATGATCGACCAGTTCCATAACACCGGCCAGCCAGTTGCCGTTACTCGACAGGCCGCCATGGTTTTCGACCAAAACATTAATCTTTTGTGTGTCGCCATATTCACACAACATGCGCAATCCATCAGCTGCCAGTTTTTGCTGTTCTTCGTAAGAACCCTGACTTCCTGCATTTACACGAATAGAATGGCACCCAAGGAATTTTGCCGCATCAATCCATTTTTTGTGGTTTTCCAGCGTTTTAACACGTTCCGACTTGCTGGGATGCCCCACCATGCCTTCGCCATCGCACATTATCAGCACACTATCCACACCTTCGTTTTTGCAAATCTTTTTCAGTTCGCCAAGGTAATTTTCATCTTTGGCTTTGTCTTTAAAAAACTGATTTACATACTCGAGCCCTTTAATGCCATGCTCACTGGCAAACTTCGGAAAGTCCAGATTAGTCATTTCATTGGCAAATAACGCTTTGTGCAACGACCATTCGGCCAGTGAAATTTTAAACGGTGATTTTTTTGCAGCATAGCCGGCAAGTGCCGGGGACACCAGCAGTGAGCCTGCCGTTGCTGCCATTGCTGTCCTCAAAAAATTTCTACGTGAAGTATTTTTCATTTTTAACAGGTTTTAATTTAAAGTGAAATTACTGATTTTATATTTTAAAGAAAATTCTTTTCAGGTATAAATAGTAACACAAAAGCCATTCGAGCGCCAAAATGGTTAACGAATTTACCAGTGCCATAACAAATTCAGGGGTGTTGAACCACGCTAAAAAGCCATGGGTGAAAATGGCCACGAACCCATTCAGCCACTGGCCGCCCACTGTATTAAAAAACAAGTAAATGAAAATCGGGTTCATCCCCACAATTACAAACGGGAATATCCAGCCACTGATTTTTTTGACATCGATAAACCAGTAGCTGAAAGACAGCACTAAAAGGGCCCAGCCTCCTGAGGCCAGTACAAATGAGGATGTGCTGATTCTTTTTATGATGGGTGTAACGGAAGTCCAGTCGAGCAGGTACCCCACCGCCAGAATGGCGAGGCCGGAAAAGGCAATGACTTTTATTTTTTTGGTGGCTGTTTTTCCCGACATCAAAATCTGCCCGGCTACCACTCCCCAGATGGTATGGGCTGCAGTAGGGATAAAATTAATGGCTACCCAACCGCCACCGGGATTAATTTTACCCATTAAAATAAGGTCCATCCACGTTCCGAAATTGTGATCTTTCACAAAAGGCTGGTTGAAACCTTCGAGCGGAAAAGTGCGGTATAAAATTTCGGTGAGCAGCAGCAACCCCAACGCGGCTATTATTTGCACGGCATATTTGTAGTGCATTAAAAAATAGGCAATTAATATGGTTGCCGAAAGCTGGGAAAGCACATTCCACAGTTCCCACACCAGTTCGCGGCGATAGCCGCAATGCAGGCCAACACCAAAAGCAAGTAAAAGAATACACCGCTGAATGATGTGCCGTGTAATTTTCTGTTTCGTGTCGCCGCGTTTTCTTCGTTTTGCATACGAAAAAGGCATGGCCACCCCCACAATAAACATAAAAAAAGGCTGCACCAAATCCCAGAACCGCAGTCCGTTCCACGGATGGTGATGAAATTGCTGAAAAAACGGTTCGAGGAAGGTACCGGCAACGGGTTCACGTACCAAAACACTCCACAGTGCTGTACCTTCTGCTACCAAAAGGAACATGGTTATTCCGCGAAAAAAATCGAGCGATAATAATCTTGTCCCTGAAGGATCCAGGTTACTGGTTTTGTTCATATCAAGTTTAGTTGAAAATTATTTTATTAGCGGCTATACATATTTAAACCGTTTGATATTCTTTTTAGGTGTTTTTTCAAATTCTTCGTCAACCATCTCAAATGCGGTAACCTGTTCATAACGCGGCAAATCGGCATTCAGTTTTTTACGGTTTTCTTCCATTATGTCGGCAAAACGTTCCATCTCAATGTGGTGTTCTTTCATGGCTTCGTGGTCAGGATAAACTTTGGCCACAAGTTTTCCATCACGTTCAACAACAACACATTCCGAAATATAATGGAGGTTCATAATTTTTGCTTCAATTTCTTCCGGATAAATATTCTGACCGGAAGGCCCCAGAATCATATTCTTCGTACGTCCTTTAATAAATATGAAATTGTTTTCGTCAATTATCCCCAGGTCGCCTGTTTTCAGCCAGCCATCGTCGCTAAAAACAGTTTTTGTAAACTCTTCGTTTTTATAATAACCGGTCATTACATTTTCTCCGCGCACCTGAATTTCTCCAACCGTATTGTATGGATCGTCTGAGTCGATACGCACTTCCATGCGGTCAACAAGGCGACCTGCCGAACCGGGCACCGTTTTATCCCAGGCTTCGTAACTAATTAGCGGGCCGCACTCTGTCATTCCGTAGCCAACGGTAATCGGGAAATTTAACTTGCTGAAAAATTTCTCAACGTCAGTACTTAACGGAGCCCCGCCAATAACAATTTCGAAAAACCGGCCGCCAAATGTTTCAATAAGTTTTTCCTTGATTTTTTTCAGAATGATATTCGAGATAAAGGGGAGTTTCAATAAAACGCGCATCAGTGGTTTTTCTATATTAGGCAAAATGCGTTTTTTATAAATTTTTTCGATAACCAGTGGCACTGATAAAATGAGGTGCGGTTTTACTGCACCAAACACCTTGGTAATTATTGCCGGCGATGGGATTTTACTGAGGAAAGTAATGTGGCAACCCCGAGTTACCGGGAATAAAAATTCGAACAGCAGGCCATAAACATGGGCCATGGGCAAAAATGAAACGATTTTGTGCCCCGGTTGCAACGGCATGTGCTCCCGGGCAAAAACAATGTTCGACGCAAGGCTTCTTTCAGGTATCATCACCCCTTTTGTAAAACCTGTGGTTCCTGATGTATAAGAAATTATACAGGTTTCTTCCCGGTCCCATTTTTCAAACTGAAACTGATTTTTTTCAAGCTTGTTTTTCTTGTAGTACTGAAACGCATCATCCAGCTTGTATTTAAGGTTTTTATCTTTTGCCGCATGCAGTGAAAAATCTTCCAGCACGATAATCGCATTCAGTTTTTCGGCATTATCGAAATCAATTTTCTCGAGCAATGATTGGGCACCGATTACCAACTTCGATTCCGAATGGTTGATAATATGATTGGTATTGCTCTCATTAAAATCAGGCAGAATGGGAACAATTATTATCCCGGCCGAAAGCGCTGAAAGAAATACAGCTCCCCAGTGCGCAGAGTTCCGGCCCAGAACAGCAATACGGTCGCCCCGCTGAACACCGGTTAGCTGATAAAACAAATGGAGCGACTTAATTATTTTGGCCACATCGCTGTAACTGTAATCATCTCCTTCGTAATTAGAAAAGGCCAATTGATCCCAACTGGCATGAAACGACTTTGTATAAAGTTCTGATAATGTATTATTTGTCATCATTTTTTAATTTTACTTAAAGCTCAAAATTAGAAAAAATCGGGCTCATTCTCTTCTGTTTTACCAATAACACCCGGCAAAAGTTATAATGATGTTCGAATAATATTTATTTTAACATTCATTAACATAAGCACTAAATTACTGTTTACCAATTTTTTATGATGTTAATTCTTGTTAAAGTTTATTCTGTGCAATAAAAAGGTAAACAAATCTTCTATTTATTCCTTTTAGGGAGTAAGAAAGTTTGAAAACAGTAAAAACAAAAGATTAAAAGTTATGAAAACAATGAAAACAACATTATTAGTTACAATTTTTGCATTTATAGCAAGTGCAGTGTTTGCCTCCGGAAATTTAAAAGTAAACATTGAGCAATCATCCCCGGAAGAAGCCATTGTTGAGGCAAGCAACGTTGAAGCAAAATTTTTTGAGGTTGAAATCATGGATGAATACGGCGACCGTTTTTACAGCAAAAAAACAGACGACAAATCGTTTACTTATAAAAGGAAGTATGACCTTTCAACCCTTGAAGACGGCACTTATTTCATGACTGTAGAGCACGGTGATGAAAAATACCTGAAGGAGTTTACAGTGCATTCAGGAGACATTCAGGTTGTAAATCAACGGAAAGTAGTTGACCCACATTTTAAAGTTGAGGGTGACATGGTTAAATTGTCATATCTGAATTTTCCGAACGACAACATGAGCATTGCCGTTTACGATGAAGGCAAACTGTTGCACGAAGAAGAAATTGAAACCCAATTTACCGTGCACAAGGCCCTGGACCTTTCCGAATTAAGACCCGGCAACTACAAAGTTGTTTTTGCTTCAGGGTTCGACATTTTTGAATACGACGTAGCATTGAAACAATAACAGATCAGTTATAAACTGAACAAGAATTCTTTAAGCGTGGAAATCCGGAGCTAAAACCTCCGGATTTTTTATTTCTGCATTTCACTCATTTTTTCAAATTGTTTCCCGATCTGCTTTCTGCTATGTGACCTTTTTTTCTTATTTTTATTTACTTATAAACTTTAACGTAGCTCAATGGGCACTTCATCGCAGAAAAACAAAAAAGAAAAACTCTTCGACGAACTCATTTCCGTGAAAATCCTCCTCCGGAAAAAGGAAAAAGAGTTGAAACAGTCAGGAGCTGATGCTCCGGGTTTTGAAACCCTGAAAAAAGAATTGTCAGACCTAAAGAAGAAAATCGCTGCCATTGAAAAAGCCATTTCAAAATACGGCGAGAGCTTTCTTGACGTTTACGATTCGGAACTGATAAATCCACTCACCGAATCGGACATTATTGTATTACGCGACGAAATCACCGAAATCAGAAATTCACTGGAGGCGTTCAGCAGGTAAGGAGAGTGGCTAAAAATTATTTTTTTTATACTAAAAAAGGAGGGCTGATTTCTCAACTCTCCTTTGCCTTGTAGCGGGGGCAGGACTTGAACCTACGACCTTTGGGTTATGAGCCCAACGAGCTACCAACTGCTCCACCCCGCAATATATTTTTAATATTTTTATTTTAAAAGAACTTTGTAGCGGAAGCAGCACTTGAACCTTCGTCCGGCAGCTGCCGGATATGAGCCCAACGAGCTACTCCCGAGTACTCGGGACTCCACCCCGCAATATATTTTTAATATTTTTTTCTAAGAACCTCCGTTTGTAACGGGCTGCAAATATAGTTACTTTTATTAAAAAAACAAAAAATCAGTTTTTTTCTTCGCGCAATTGTGCATATAACTTATTGGCAAAAATAAAATCGTTCAACTTTTTGTTCCTGGTTTCCAGTATTTCTTTGTTCGAGCCTGTCCAGGCCACCTCGCCTTTGGCAATAAAAAGAACCGACTCGCCAATTTCAATAACCGAATTCATATCGTGTGTATTGATAATGGTTGTCATTTCAAATTCACGGGTAAGGTGTTGTATCAGTTGGTCAATAATGGTTGCGGTTTCCGGGTCGAGGCCTGAGTTGGGCTCATCGCAAAACAGGTATTTCGGATTAAGCGCAATGGCACGTGCAATGGCCACGCGTTTTTGCATTCCGCCGCTTATTTCGCTGGGAAAGAGCTTAAACGCACTTTTTTCAATATTCACATGTTCGAGGCAGAATTCAACCCGTTTCTTTTTTTCTACCGGCGATTGGTGGGTAAACATATCGAGCGGAAACCTGATATTGGCTTCAACCGAAAGGCTGTCGAAAAGTGCACCTCCCTGAAAAACCATCCCGATTTCGCGACGCAATTTTTTACGTTCCTTGTGGTGCATTTTCACAAATTCTCTGTTGTCGTACCATATTTCACCCTGATCAATATCGTACAATCCCAGAATTGACTTCAGCAAAACCGTTTTTCCTGAACCACTTCGCCCGATTATCAGGTTTGTTTTTCCCTGCTCAAAACGGTTCGAAATATCTTTCAGTACATTAGCTCCGTCAAATGATTTATAAATATTTTTAACTTCAATCATGTCAGTAAAAGCCGCGTTAAAATTAAATCGAAAAACAGAATCAGAATATTCGTATTAACTACCGCAGTAGTACTTGCTTTGCCCACTTCCAGTGAACCGCCTTTCACGTAATAGCCAAAATACGCAGGCACCGAAGCTACCAGAAAACCGAAAACAACTGATTTAATAAGCGAAAAAGTAATGTAGTACGGGTAAAAAAGCCATTGAATACCTTCAATATAATCAGGAATAGAAATTACACCCGCAATGGGCCCGGTAACCAGTCCGCCGAGTAAACCAAAAAAAACACTGATGATAAACAGAAATGGGAAAATAAACACCACAGCCACTATCTTGGGCAGAATCAAATAGCTGGCCGAGTTCACTCCCATTATTTCGAGGGAATCAATTTGTTCGGTCACCCGCATGGTTCCAATCTCGGAAGTAATATTCGACCCTATTTTCCCGGCCATTATAAGTGCAAGCATGGTGGAAGAAAATTCCAGGATAAGCGTATCACGTGTCCCCAGCCCAACAAGGGTTGTCGGGTAAATGGGATTCGACATGCTGTAAGCAAACTGGATGGTCATAATCCCACCGATAAAGATTGAAATAATAATTACAATCCACACCGAATTTACCCCGAGCGTGTCAATTTCATGAAAAAGCTGCCGGACATACAACCTCAGTTTTTCGGGACGGCCGAAAACTTTTTTCAGAAGTGTAAAATACTGTCCGACATGAAAAAAAAACTTCATTTGCATAAAAATTTCAAGCTAGCTGAATCCGTTTCAGATTGCGGATAAAATTACAATATTAATGGCTGAATCAAAATAACAAGAACCAAAATAGTTGGGTAACTTCTTTTAAAATCCACCGTATTTCTTAAAGATTCTTTTTAAATTCATATTTTTACGCACAAAAGAATAAAATAATTGATGGAAAATAATTTTTGTATAATAATGGCTGGCGGTGTTGGTAGCCGGTTCTGGCCTCTTAGCAGAAGTTCTAGACCAAAACAGTTTTTAGATATTTTAGGAACCGGACGAACACTTATCCAGCAAACCTATGATCGCTATTCTTCGATTATCCCGCCCGAAAATTTCCTGGTTGTGACCAGCGTAAGCTACAAAGATTTGGTTTTGGAACAGCTCCCCGAGCTGAATGAGAAACAGGTTTTGCTTGAACCCCTGCGCAGGAATACAGCGCCATGCGTTGCCTACGCTGCCTATAAAGTAAAAACCAGCAACCCACAGGCCAATTTAATAGTTGCCCCGTCGGACCACCTGATATTGAAAGAAGAAGAATTTATCAGGCAGGTGCAGAACGGGCTGGAATTTGTAAAAGATCGTGACGCGTTGGTTACTCTTGGCATAAAACCGAGCAGGCCCGAAACCGGATACGGTTACATCCAGGTAAAAAAGAAAGTGAAATTCAATAACCTGGATAACCTCCACAAGGTGAAAACATTTACTGAAAAACCTGACAGTGAAATGGCCCGTATTTTTCTGGAAAGTGGCGAATTTTTCTGGAATTCAGGTATTTTTATTTGGTCGCTGCCCTCTATACTGGCTGCCTTCGACACTTATCTGTCCGATATTTCCAAACTTTTTGCCAAAGGACTGAAACTTTACAACACCGAAGACGAAGTGCATTTTATCAATAAAACCTACTCGGAATGCCAGGGCATTTCCATCGACTACGGAATTATGGAAAAAGCCGCCAACGTTTTTGTGCTTACGGCCGACTTCGGATGGAGCGACCTGGGGACCTGGAGCTCGCTCTACGATAATAAGGAAAAGGACAAAGAGAAAAATGTGATTAACGGAGAAAACATTTTAACATACGACACCAGCAATTGCATTATTAATCTGAGCGACGAAAAGGTAGCTGTTTTACAGGGATTGGACGGGTACATTGTTGCCGAATCGAACGACACGCTGATGATTTGCAGAAAAGAAGACGAGCAGCAAATTAAACAGTTTGTTACCGATGTGCGCATACAAAAAGGCGATTCGCTGGTTTAACCAATTTTTCAATGCCGGGGAAACACGCAGCTGGTAAACGCTCATGAATTCATCAATGCACGGGCAATTTTTAAATCTGCCGGCCAGGTAATTTTTATGTTTTCACGGTTTCCCTCCACCAGGTTAATCGCCTCGCCGCTGCTTTCCAAAACTGAGGCATCGTCGGTAAATTTCTCAGAATAGTTCTGATTATAGGCATTTTTTATGGCCGAAACCCTGAAGGTTTGCGGCGTTTGCACCATAAAAAAATTATTGCGGTTCACGGCCCGGGTTCCCCCGTTCAAAACTTCCCTCACCGACTCGGAAACCGGAATAACCGGAAGTGCATTCCCTTTTTCAGCGGTCATCTTAAAACAATTCTCAATGGTTTGCACCGATACAAAAGGGCGCACTCCGTCGTGGATAAAAACTATTCCCTCGTCCCCGATCGCGGCCAGCCCGTTTTTTACCGAATGAAACCTTGTTTCACCGCCTGCCACCAGGGAGTGTTGCAGGTTAAAATCGTGTTTCTTGCACAATTTTTTCCACACCGGGATCTCAGTTTCAGGTAAAACAAGAAAAAAGTCCATCTCCTCACCATACTTGAGAAAAGCTTCGAAAGTGTGCATCAAAATGGGCTTGCCTTCAATTTCGGCAAACTGTTTGGGTACAGCCTGTTTCATCCGGCTTCCCCGCCCCCCGGCAACAATAAGGACAAACTTTTTCATCTGCAACACTGTTTCTTTAAAATTGGTTACTTTGCCATAAAAGTAATTTAAATAAGAAAAAGTATGGAACAAGTACTGCAATTTCTTCAGGAGCTTGCTGAGAACAATAACCGCGATTGGTTTGAAGCCAACCGCACCCGATATACCGAAAGCCGCGAAAAAATGCTCTTTTTAACTGATGTACTGATAAATGAAATCAGAAAGTTTGATCCGGAAATTACGCCCATGAATCCGAAAGACTGCCTGTTCCGGATTTTCCGCGATGTCCGGTTTTCAAAAGACAAGCGGCCTTATAAAACCAATTTTGGCAGTTTTATAGCCCCGGGAGGCCGAAAAAGTGGTCATGCTGGCTACTATTTTCATGTTGAACCTTCAGTAAGTTTTGTGGGAGGTGGAATTTACATGCCACCTGCCGGGCCTTTAAAAGCCATCCGGAAACACATTGAACGCCACCCGGAGGAATTTTTGGGAACAATAAACCACCCGGATTTTAAAGCCATTTTCCCAGGAATGATGGACCACCAACTGAAAACAGCCCCGAAAGGTTTTGCCAAAGATCACCCGCTTATTCATCTGCTGCGCTATAAATCATTTGCCTTTTCAGCCCGTTTAAACAATGAAATTTTAATCAACGGTGACTTTATTGGTGAAGCAGTAAAAGCTTATCGCGAACTGCATAAAGCAAATTCCTTTTTAAACGAGGCTATCGATTCAGAAAAAAATTAATGCTACCAACCTGCACATAATTAACACTTTGATCGCAATCAACTGAAAAACCAGTTTACAAACTGGAAAAATAGTTGCAAAACTGAAAAATCAGTTGTATGTTTGTTGTGTCATTTTAGAAACTGTCATTTCCCGCGAAGCGATCCCTTCGGGAGACGAGTTTGCGAGGAGAAATCTGCTTATATTGATGAGATTCCTCCTCATTCTTCATCGGAATGACAAACTAACGAGTCTTAATATTTGTGTCTAAAAGTCTAAATATCTGAAAGAATGAAAAAACTAACACGAAAAGAAGAAGAGGTTATGAAAATCCTCTGGCGACTGAAAAAAGCGTTCGTAAAAGACATTATTGAAGAATACGACGATCCGAAACCGCATTACAATACTATCTCGTCGCTGGTGCGGTTGTTGCAGGACAAAGGAATTGTGGGTTACAACCAATACGGAAATACCTACCAGTACTACCCGCTGCTTTCGAAAGAAGAGTACCGGCGTTCGTTTATGAACCAGGTGGTGAGCGATTATTTCGACAATTCATATAAAAATGCCGTGGCGTTTTTTGTGAAAGAAAAAGGCCTTTCGGACGAAGAGCTCGAAGAACTGGTAAAAATGATTAAAGACGAAAAATAATGGAAAATTACCTCATCTATATCGGGAAAGCGGCCCTGGCAGCCGGGGCGTTTTACCTTGCCTACCTGGTGCTGTTTCAAAACCGGAAACAGTTTGTGTTCAACCGCATTTACCTGCCGGTTTCGCTGGCGCTGAGTTTTATCATTCCGCTCATCACGTTTACTACCGTAAAATACATCGAAGCTCCGGCAACCGATACAAACAGTTTTGCCTTTCTGAGTCAGGCTGCTGTTGCAACCGAAACGTATTCTGAATCACCTTCGTTGTGGCCACACTATTTGTTCGGAATGTATTTGCTGGGAATCTTCGGCTTCCTGTTTCACTTGCTGGCCGGGCATTTCAATGCCATCCGAATGGTGCAAAAAAGCCGTGCAAAAAATCTTTTTGGCCACCATGTGCACATCACAAAAAAAGACGTTCATCCATTTTCTTTTTTCAGCAAAATTGTGCTTTCAGAGAAAACATTGAACAGCCCCAACCTTGAAATGATTGTGGCCCACGAAAACATTCATGTGAAAGAAAAACACACGCTGGATATTCTGATTGCCGAAATTCTTTTCCTGCTGCAATGGTTCAATCCGTTTGCCTGGCTGCTGAAAGACGCCGTAAAAAACAACCTGGAATACAAAACCGATGATGAAATTGTAAAAACCAACGATCCGCAAACCTATCAACTGGCGATGGTGGCTTTGGCCGACAAAAGAGGCGTGGCACCGTTTTTAACCGCGTTAAACGGATCGCAACTAAAAAACCGTATAATCATGATGAAAAAGAAAACCGAAAACAAATTTGCCCCGCTAAAACAATTGATTATTCTTCCTTTGCTGGCTGTGCTCGTTATGGGACTTTCGAACCGCGAGGTTAAAACCGAAATCGTTCAGCACCAGGCTACAGATTCTGAAAACATTTTGCCTGAAAATAATCTGATGGATCCTGTTCCTTCTTCAACAAAAAACCAAACTGGTTCTGATACTGAAAAAGAAATTAAAAAGTTCCTGCTGTCAATAGAATTCAAGGATAACCAGTTTATTCTTCACGGGTTGAAAGGATGCGCTTTTACAGAACTGACATTCTCTGCCAACACCAAAATGCCGGTGGCAATTAACGAGTTTGGAATGACTTCCGCAGAAACCGGCAATTCGGCTGATGACTCCAGGTTTTTATTTGAAATTGAAAAAGTGGATGACCTGATTAAACTGACGGGGAAATCCGGCACGGCATGGAAAGAACTGACTTTCAGCCCTGCCAGTAAAAAACACTTGGTAAGTGAAGCCGGAGTTTCGATGGCAAATAAACCCCAGGCAGCTAAAAATGAAACAAAAACAGACTCCCACGGAAGAAGAACAGGACTTCCTCCCAGCTCAACTCTCATCGATACCTCCACCGAACCACTTTATATAATTGACGGAAAACCTACTGAAAACATCAGCCAGCTCCCACCCGACGACATTGAAAGCATTAGCGTGCTGAAAAATGCTTCGTCCACTGCGCTTTATGGGAGCAAAGGCAAAAACGGGGTGATTTTGATTACTACAAAATCAAAATCTTACGATTATTTGAATGACAACGCCCAAAATGTCCGGCCTATACCAGGGGAAGAGCTCAAAAATCCCGATGAGATGCCTCAATTTCCGGGAGGGGAAATCGGTTTGAAAGAATTCATCGACAACAGCATTGTTTATCCTGAAAGAGCACGCAAAAATGGGATTAACGGGACGGTTTATGTAGATTTTGTTATTTCAAAATCGGGAAAAGTTACCGATGCCAGAATTTCCCGCGGTGTTGATCCTGATTTAGACAAAGAAGCTCTGCGGATAGTAAATACACTGCCTCCCTGGAGGCCCGGAAGAAAAGACGGAAAGCTTGTGGATGTGTCTTACACGGTTCCGGTTGATTTTGTTTTGAAAGATGCCCCTGCAAAAGCGAGCCTGGCAACTTCGACTATTCTATCTACAAAACCACTTTATATTCTCGACGGAAAAGAAACAGAATCAATAGATGATATTTTGCCGAAGGACATTGAAAGTATTGATGTACTGAAAGGTGAATCAGCCACCAACCTCTATGGCGAAAAAGGCAAAGACGGGGTGATTATTATAACATCCAAAAAATACGCAGAGCAAAATAAAATCACGACCGAAATGGAACTCCGAAAATTTATTGCAGAAAAAATCAAATACCCGGTTGTTGCGCGCAATGCCAATAAAGAAGGCACTGTTCAGTTTTTTATAGAATTAAGCAACAGCGGTCGGGTGATGAAAATTTCGGAAAAAACCTCCGGAGACGAACAGTTTCTGGACGAAGTAGTGGTAGTAGGTTACAAAAATAAAGATGACGTTATTATCAAGAATGATTTTATCGATACAGAAAATTCTGTATTGAAAAATGAAGTTAAACGAACCATTCGTCAGCTTCCGAAAATTGAAATGCCTGAATACGAAGGAAAAACCGTTGGTATTACCGTAAAATTTATGCTGCAATAATTGTTTGGCTCAACTGAAGTATTTCCCGCTGATTTCGCTGATTTTCGCAGATAATTTTTTTAAAAATCAGCGTTTATCTGCGCAATCTGCGGGAACTATCTTTCTCAAAACGGCAACTTTCCCAAATCCAAATTTCCACCCGAGAGAATGATTCCCACCTTTTTATTTTGCACATTGATTTTGTTTTCGAGGATGGCGGCCAGCGGCACGGCCGAAGAAGGTTCGATGATGATTTTCATCCGCTCCCAAATCAGGCGCATGGCTTCCACAATTTTTTCTTCGGAAACGGTCACGATATCATCCACTTTTTCAGAAATGATAGCAAAATTACGCTCGCCCAATGAAGTGAGCAGTCCGTCGGCAATGGTTTTGGGATTGACCGAAGGAATCAGTTTCCCGGCCCGGAACGACCGGAATGCATCGTCGGCACCTGCCGGTTCAGCCGCAATTACTTTGCATTCGGGCAGTAGTTTTTTAGTAGAGATGGCAGTTCCGCTGAGCAAACCACCGCCGCCCACCGGGGCAATAATTATGTCGAATTTCCTTTTTCCTTCAATCAATTCTTTGGCGGCGGTACCCTGTCCGGCAATCACGTGAAAATTGTTGTACGGATGAATTTCGGTGGCCCTGGTTTCTTCCACCACTTTTGCCAGCGTGGATTCGCGGGCTTCGAGGGTCGGTTCGCAAAAAGTGATGTGTGCGCCGTAACCGGCCACTGCTTTCTTTTTAATCTCGGGCGAAGTGCGCGGCATCACAATGTGTGCGGCAATTCCGCGCATTTTTGCGGCCAGTGCCAGCGCCGCCGCATGGTTTCCGGAAGAATGCGTGGCCACACCTTTTTTAGCGTCTTCTTCGGAAAGTGAAAAAACGGCATTGCATGCACCCCGGAATTTAAAAGCGCCCACTTTCTGAAAATTTTCGCATTTAAAAAACAGGCTGTTCCCCACAATTTTGTTGATGCTTGTCGAAGTCAAAACCGGGGTTCGGTGCGCATATTTTTGAATGGTTTGGTGGGCCGTATAAATATCGTTGTAAACTGGTAGAAAAGACATTAATTCTATTTTAATAAACTCTGCACTTCATTTTTCAAAAGAGGGAGATCTTTTTTGATGATGGCCCATATAGCATTATCATCAATACTATCGTATGCATGAATAAGTCGGTTGCGTAATGCAATAATTTGACTTTTATTATTCAGCGACCCTTTTATTGATAACTTTTCGTAATAATTAACTGCTTCACCAATAATAGCCAGTTGGCGCTCAACAGCGCTACTTGTTTTTCTATCTTTAAGATAATCAGAAAAAGAATAATCGGATGGAATGAAATCTTCAATAAATTCTATTGCCATTAATATATCCAGTAAATATTTATCAGCCTTCTTGTTCATAGATTAATACCTTTGTAGAATCAATACTTTCCCTTAAAATTTTATTTCGGATCGATAAATTTGTCAGCAAATCAACTTTTCTATTAAAAAAATCCTCCAACTTATCCCATAATGAAAGTAGTTTTTCTCCTTTTGAAATGGGATCCGGTTCATCGATTTCAACCAGCAAGTCGATATCGCTTTTTTCGGGATCAAACTCATCAGAGACAGAAGAACCAAAAGCATAAATTTGCTTCACCTGATGATTTTTACACAAGGTTATAAAATCATCTTTGTTTCCTATCAAATCATTTATGACCATGAATCAAAGATAGTTCAAATTTTCGTTGCGTTCAATTTCAGCATTTATTTAATACTCACGCAAAGGCCCAAAAAGGTAAAAATAAATTCTCTTCGCGACTTTGCGTGCAATCCTCCTCTTTTAAAATTCTCCTTTAAAGAAAAATGCCTCCACACCTTTTACGCCAGGACGCGTTTTAAACAGGCCGCCGGCATGTGGAAATTTTTCCAGTTCCTCGTCGCTGGTTCCCTGCCGGGCAGTAGTAATGTAGAGCGTACCCAAATCCTCATCGCCGAAGGCGCAGGACGTTACATTTTTTGCCGGCACGTCGATGGTACGCAGTAGTTCTCCGGTTTCGGGATTCCAGCAGCCCACTGCCGAACCGCCCCACAATGCGACCCAGATATTCCCGTCGGCATCGATGGTCATTCCGTCGGGCGCGCCCATTTCAGAAGGCACTTCAACCGCAGTTTGCGGATTTGAAATTTCGCCGGTTGCATTGTCGTAATCCCACGCCATCACTTTTTGCGTTGGTGTGTCAATGTAGTACATTTTTGTGGCATCGGCTGACCACACAATTCCGTTGGAAATGCTGACATTTTCAATCATCGGGTGAATCGTGCTGTCCGGGTCGAGGCGATATAGCGTGCCGGCTTCTTTTTTCCCGTTCATATTCATGGTTCCTGCCCAGAAACGCCCGGCCGGGTCGCATTTGCCGTCGTTAAACCGGTTGCCTTCGATTCCTTCTTCCGGGTTGGCAATCAGGTTTTTGGATCCTGTTTCCGGGTCGAACTGGTAAAACCCGTTTTCCAGCGCCACCATTACCATGCCCGATTCGGCAGGAACAACCGTTCCAATCATTTGCCCGGTAAACATTTCCTTGTTGTTTTTCAATTCAGGATTATAAAAATTCAGGATTTTACCGGTGATATTCACCCAGAGCAGTTCTCCGGTTTTATGGTTCCAGATGGCTCCTTCGCCCAAATCCGATTGCGTATCGAGTAAAAGTTCCACTTCATTCTTTTTTTGAGTTGAACAGCCTGCCAGAAAAATAGCGGCAAAAAATATCAGTAACGTTTTTTTCATTTTCACTGCATTATTTTTAAAGATTCCGGCTTTCGCCGGAATGACAATTCCCATCATGAAAAGACGCTGCTTTCAGAAGTTAACTACTCACACTCAAATACTTTCAATCAACTCTTTCATGATTCGGGTCATTTTGGGTTCGGCTTTCATTGCTACCTGCTGTACTTCTTCGTGCGAAATTTCCACAATCTCGCCCGGCACACCACTGTCGGTAATAATGGAAATACCAAAAATACGGATTCCCATGTGGCGGGCCACAATTACCTCGGGCACTGTTGACATGCCAATTACATCGCCACCCAGCACGCGGAACATTTTATATTCGGCCGGCGTTTCGAATGTTGGCCCCTGCACACCAATATACACTCCTTCTTTCACCTGGATATTGTATTCCAGTGCAATCAGTTTGGCTTTATTGCGCAGCCGCTCGTCGTACACTTTACTCATGTCCGGGAAACGTGGCCCCAGTTCATTGTCATTTTTCCCGTGCAGCGGATGTTCCGGGAAAAAATTGATATGGTCATTAATCAGCACAATATCACCCACATGCCAGCCAGGATTAAGGCCTCCCGATGCGTTGGAGACAAACAGGTGAGACACACCAACAAATTTCATCACCCTTACCGGAAAAGTAACTTCCTGCATAGTGTACCCTTCGTAATAATGAAACCGGCCCTGCATGGCCAGCACTTCTTTGTTTCCCAGCTTGCCGTAAATTAACCTGCCGGCGTGACCATCTACTGTGGAAACGGGAAAATTGGGAATTTCGTCATAGGGAATGGAATCCAGTATTTCAATATCGTTTACCAAACCACCCAGGCCGGTCCCCAGAATAATGCCAACTTCAGGCCGGGCGTTTATTCTTTCTTTTATGTAGTTCGCGGTTGCTTTTATTTTCTCCAACATAATTTAAAATCTTTTTATTAAACATTTTACCTTCGTTTTCCAGGAATCTGACTTTCACCGGTAAATAGTAAAGCACTTCTTTTAACTGTTCATCCAGGTCAGTCATTCCGCTAAAACGCACGGCATCTTTTTCGGTTGTAATAATTATCTTTTTGTCTCCCGGCAGCGATTCAAATTTACGCATAATTGTATCAATGTCATTCTTCGAGTAATTATGATGATCGGGAAAAGAAATAATTTCGGTGGTATCAGAAAATTGTTTGAGGTATTCGGGAATTAACCTTGGAAAAGCAATTCCGGTAACAATAAGAATTGAGTAAGATTTTTGATCGTAAAAATCGGTTTTTAGTTCAGTTCCTGAAAATACCGGTTTGATTTTATCATACTCAAAAGTGGTAAAAAACAGTTCCTGATAAGGTTTCAACCCAATAGTTTTTGTAAGAATACGGCGCATAATAGGCGTGATTTCTCCGGGGCACTTGGTGAAAATAATAATGTTGGCCCGGCGCATTTGCCTGGCGCTTTCGCGCAACCGGCCGGCGGGTAAAAGCATATCTTCATTTATCTGCCGGTTATAATCGATGAGCAATATATTTAACCCGGGAGTTATGCGCCTGTGCTGATAGGCATCGTCGAGCAGAATGACATCGGGTGAGGTTTCATCGTCATCCTGAAGTAATTTTTCAACTCCTGCCACCCTGTTTTCGCATACCGAAACTGAAATGTCCGGAAACTTTTTCTTCACCTGCAAAGGTTCATCGCCAACATCAGAAAAAGGAGTTTCAGCCTCAACCTGCATAAACCCTTTGGTTTTCCGTTTGTATCCACGACTTAAAGTAGCTACTGTAAAGTTATCTTTTAACAGTCCAATCAAATATTCAACATGAGGTGTTTTGCCTGTTCCGCCAACGGTAATATTCCCGATTGAAATTACGGAAATATCAAATTCCTTCGATTTTAAAATATTCAAATCGTATAAACGGTTGCGGATGTAAACAGCAACTCCGTAGAGAAAAGAAAAAGGATATAGCAGTAGTTTAACCATCTGTTCAATTTTAAGAAAGCGAAGATAAAAATTTTAACCCCGGGAGAAAATCGCACCAGGCAACAACTACATTTATTCCACGATGGTTTTTAACAGTTTCCCGGCCTGTACGCGGTCTGTTAATTCCATATTATTAAGCAATGCCAGGTCATCCATTTGCGATTGTGGCACACCGAATGAATCCAGAGCCTGAGCCAGGGTGGAAGCACGCTGCACGCGCCTGACATCAATACGTTTAGGCTGCACGCTAAGTTTCGCAGGATCAGTGAGCCGGTTGAAATTCATCATCGTCGATTCGAAAGTGCGGAACCACGAGTTAAAATCAGGCCCGGTTGACACACCGTGGAACACGTAAATGGCATCGTTGTAATCGATGAAATACGACACCACCTTAATTGTTTGCTGCTCGCCGGTTTGCTGGCTTTGCGATGCCTGATCCGAAACAGCAGAAATAGCCGGCATCCCGTTCACCGTGGTTCTTTCTGAATCAAGAACATTCAACTCCAAATCGCTGAGAGTGGTTTCAGCAGCTTCGTCGAGATTATCTTGCCGGGCCATTGAAAAAATCATCATAGCGTTTCCCTCTTTCGGTGCCATCTGTACTTGAAGCGGGGAGTTTTCGAGCTGCCAGCCGGCAGGAACCGGGAATTGAAACTTCATTTCGGGATGGTAAAATGCATTTCCGTCAACATATCCCTGTCGCGGGTCTTCGCCATATACCATCCCGTCAATCATTTGCAGATAGTTGTCTTCATTAACCTGCCAGTCATTGTATCCGAGGCTGTCTTTCCATTGCCCGGCCAGTTGCGTTACTGTGGTGTAACGATCGCCCGGATCGGGGTGAGTCGATAAAAAAGTAGGAATTCCTCCCTGACTGCTTTCCATCTGCATTTTGTTCAACACATTAAAAAAGTCGGCCATTTTCTGCCCGTCGTAACTGATGCGCGATGTATATTCAACCCCCAGACGGTCGGCTTCCCGTTCATTGTCGCGGCTGAATTTCAGGAACAACAGTTGCATGCCCTGCATGGCATACCCTGCAAACTCACGAAAATCCTCGGAAGCAATCATTCCGCCGATTAAAAGCAGCTGCCCCAACTGCTGCTTGCTTTGCTGACTAACAGTGTGCCGGGCGGTAATGTGCCCCATTTCGTGCCCCAAAACGCCCATCAGTTCTGCTTCGTTGTTAAACTGCGCCAGAATTCCCCGTGTAAAATAGATGTATCCGCCGGGAACTGCAAAAGCATTGACCACAGGAGTATCCAAAATTCGGAAGTGGTATTGCAGGTTGGGCCGGTGCGAAATTTTACCCATTTCGTCGCCTTTGGCCTGAATCAGCCTCATGAGCTGCTCGTCTTCATACTGACCAAAAGTGGAAATTACCTGCGGATCGTATTGTTCTCCCATTGCAATCTCCTGGGCCTCCGACATGAGCATCAGCTGCCTTTTCCCGGTTACCGGGTTAACGGCACACGACGGTACCATCAGCAAAATTGAAATGATTAGCGTTAACCTGGTCAAAATATTTATTTTCTTCATATTCAGTTTTTTTCAAGTAAAAACACCGTTAAAATTCCATATGTCTTTTCGATGATTCCACTTAATTGCTATTTTTACTTTTTGGTATCATAAATATCGCAATTTATTTTTCGGAAACAGAATGATTTTAAATAAATATATACTCCTGATTTTCCTGATACCCGCTCTTGCTGCCTTTTCAACAGCCCAGGAAAAAGCGCTGGAAACCATAACCGAAAACGTTTTAAAGCGCCACATTATTTTTTTGGCATCCGACAGTTTGCAGGGGCGCGCACTAAATACGAAAAATAACGGGCTTGAAACTGCTGCCAATTACCTGCGGGAAAATGCAAAAAATATAGGATTAAAACCCTTTGAAAATGACTACTTTCAAGCTTTTGAAGTACAGGCATCAAAACTGGACTGCAAAGGTACCTCACGGGAAAAATCAAGAATTACCTATTCTGTTCATTCTAAAAACCAATCGCCACATGAAAAAACAGCTCAAAATACGGAACTAATTTCAACCCAAAATGTGGTGGGAATACTGGAAGGAAGCGATACTCGCCTGAAGGACGAATGCATTGTCTTTATGGCGCATTATGATCACCTGGGAACAGATGAAGAAGGAAATATTTTCAATGGGGCTGACGACAATGCCACGGGATGCGCTATACTCCTTGAGCTGGCAGAAGCATTTTCGCAACTCACAATGATGCCGCGCCGCAGCATACTGTTTTTATGGACAACCGCCGAGGAGACAGGAATGCTGGGGTCGCAGCACTATGCCCAAAACCCGGTTTTCCCACTGGAAAAAACCAAAGCGGTTATTAATATCGACATGGCCGGCCGGGTGTATGAACCGCGAGATTCGGTTTGGAAAAAATCGCCCAAACTGGTTAAGGATTTCAACGGCATTTACACGCTGATAAGCGATTTCAGCCCGGAGCTGGACGAGATTACGGATTCTGCCTGCAACCAACTGGATCTGGTACCCGACAAATCGTTGCCGGAATCCTTTTTCAGAAGCAGTGACCACCACCACTTTCACAGCCGGGAAATACCTGTTTTGAATTTGTCAACTGGTTATCATGCCGATTACCACAAAGTTACCGATAAAATTTCACGCATCCGGTTCGATAAAGTAAAACGCGTGGCCGATTTGTGCATTTTGGTGGGGTTTGAAATGGCCAACCAATGAAAGCAAAAAAAAATTACTATCTTGAAATATTTTGCATTTTCATACAGCCGATATTAGCTGAGAATATTAATGATTTAGTTTTCAGACAAACGCCTTATTAGTCCTAAAATGGGTATTAATTGTAACTTTGTATTGTATTGTTAATTATTTTGTGTATGACCTATTTTAATGACTTAAGAAAAATTACAAAGGGTATTCCTGATACTATTGTTGATTTCAATATCCCAAGAGACAAGACAACACCACCAACTCAGGCTTCCAGCAACTTTATCACAAATAAAGAACAAGGTGATTGGGCTGAAGATTTAATTTTTAGAGCAATAAATGAAACTTCAAATAATTTCGTAGCAGTGAGATATGGAAAATCTGATGACTTAGTAGCTGGAGAAAAAGGTTTTGAAAAATTTTATAATGAATTTCAGGATGAATTAGATAATATCGGAAAAAGACCTGATTTGTTAATATTCAAAAAATCAGATTTTAACGAAGAACTTGGGTTAGATATTAGTGGCTTAAAGCATACGAAAATAACTGACTACGTAAAAAAAGCATTTGCCGGTTTAGAGATTAGATCAAGCGCATTTTTGATAGAAAAATATGAAAATGAAATGCAAAGCAGAACAAAATTTCATCTGAGTGAAACCCTAAGAATAAAAGACATAATATTAAATGAATATTCAGACTTTTTAAATCATCCAAAGAAAAAACCCTATTTAGATCTTTTAAAAACCATCAATAAGAATACAGTTTATGCCATAAGTTTTAGAAGACCAAGCTGGAACTCTACTGAAAAGTTGCAAGAGTTAACAGGCCTTTTTAAAGAACTAAAGAGTCATATCAATATCATTCAAAAAAGAGATTATTTAAGCATTACCCCCAAAGTAGAAGACATTAAAGTCGTGTATCGCTGGGCAGAAACATTTGATGTCCCTCACTATTATATTCAGGTATTTTTTGATAAATCATATGGTATTTCATTTAAGCAAATTCTTAAACTTTTAACTGATTCGGATAAAGAAGGTGAGTATTACGAAATCAGTAAGGACATTAAAAATCAAAATAAGACCACTATCAAAATCAATACACGAAAAACAAAACAGATTGCTTACAAAATAATAGAACCTGAACATAGCAGTGTTAAAAGAGAAATGGGAAGGGGAAGGTTGTTGTTTTATGTAACTTTTAAAGGTGGCACAGCATACCTTAATATAGATAATTTGAGAAACCTTCTGAATATAAGCGAAAAAGATTTCTAATGGAAGAAATGAAAGAAATATTAATGAAAGATAATTCTATTGAGAAAGACTATTCTAAATTAACGTCTTTAGAACATAGAAAAAAATTTGCTCAATACTTTACCCCATACCCTCTTGCTTCACTTATGGCAAGCTGGATTTTAAATAATTCAAACCTAAAAACGGTTCTTGAACCTGCAATTGGATTAGGAGTTTTTTCCAGAGCTTTGTTGGAAAGAAACGACATTAAAATTAAGGGATTTGAAATTGATAATACCATTCTTACTAAGTCAAAAGAAATTTTTGCAGATTACGATAATATTGATTTCATTCTAAAAGATTATATGTTTAATGATTGGGATAACAAATATGATGGAATCATTTGTAATCCCCCTTATTTTAAATTTCACAACTACGACAATAAAACTATTATTAAAGAAATTGGAACAAGATTAAGTATTAAACTAAATGGTTTTACAAACCTCTATTCATTATTCTTACTCAAATCAATTCACCAACTCAATAAAAATGGCAGGTTAGCTTATATTGTTCCCTCTGAATTTTTAAATTCCGACTATGGCAAGCTTGTCAAAACCGAATTAATTAAGAAAAAAATCCTTAGGCATTTAATTATTATAGATTTTAAGGAAAAGGTTTTTGATGATGCCTTGACCACGGCTTCTATTTTACTTTGTTCAAATGATACATACTCCAATCGTGTTAAATTTACTTACGTTAATAAGCTCACAGAACTAAATAAAGTTGAAGAATTAATAGCCAACTACCCAGTAATTAATGATGAAGCAAACACCTACTTTCTACATGAACTTTCTCCGGATGTTAAATGGAGAAAATATTATCAGAAACAAAAATCGACAGCCTTTAAAAACTTAATTCCTTTTGCCAGAGTGGGAAAAGTGGTCAGAGGAATAGCAACCGGCGCAAATGATTATTTTACTTTTTCTAAATCCAAGGCAGTGGAAAATGGAATCAATGACAAATATCTTCTACCCTGCATCTGCAAAGCTTTGGACGTAAAGAATAAATTTTTCACTAAAAATGACTTTGTTAAACTTGTAAATAATAATCGAAAGGTTTTTTTATTTGATGCCATTGGTTCTAATGAAGATAAAGTTAAAGACTACATCAAAAAAGGTGAAAAGTTAGGAATTCATCAAAAATACTTAACATCTTGCCGCACCCCTTGGTATTCAATAGAAAACAGACCACCAGCACCTATTTGGGTCTCTGTTTTTAACAGAACCGGACTCAAATTTATTAGAAATGAAGCCAATATTTCAAACCTGACCACTTTTCATTGCATTTATCCTGTGCAATCTAATCTTTTTGACAATATTAAAATTGACCTATTATTTGCCTATTTAATCACAGATGTAGCAAAAGAAATATTCGAAGATAATAGCAGAGAGTATGGCAACGGATTACAAAAATTTGAACCGAATGACTTAAATAAAGCTCAAATGCTTGATCTTACAATGTTAGATAAAAAAAATGAACAGGATATTTTGAACTTATATTATCAATACAGAGAAACTGTTCTCAACTCATCACCAGACGAAACGTTAGTAGAAAAAATAAATGAAATATTTATATCTATATATTCACATTCCAATTTATAGGATCTTACGCTAAATAAACAGATTTTCTTTTTTTTAATATTCAGAAACAAACAACCATAATAATGAAGATTGTAGTTCTCGACGGATACACACTGAACCCAGGCGACCTGAGCTGGGATGGAATAAAAGAACTTGGTGATTGCACCATTTACGACCGCACTCCACCCGAAAAAACTGTGGAGCGGGCAACCGGTGCCCGGGCCGTTTTCACCAACAAAGTGATGTTCGACAAAAACACCATCGGGCAACTCCCCGATCTTGAATTTATTGGCGTGCTGGCTACCGGCTACAACGTAGTTGATATTGAAGCAACCCGCGAAGCTGGAATAACAGTTTCCAACATACCCGCCTACAGCACAGCCTCGGTGGCGCAGATGGTTTTTTCGCACATCCTGCATTTTGCACAAAATATTTCTATCCATGCAGCATCCGTAAGAGCCGGTGAGTGGGCCGACAGTATTGACTTCAGCTACCACAAAACACCCCAAACCGAACTGGCCGGCAAAACGCTCGGAATTATCGGATTTGGCCAGATTGGCCAGGCAGTGACCCGGATAGGACTGGCGTTTGGCATGAAAATCATTTTTAACAACCGCAGCCCAAAAGAAACTGATTTGGATGCCCGTCAGGTTGATTTGGATACGCTGCTGACCCAAAGCGATTTCGTAAGTATTAATTGCCCGCTAACCGATGAAAATGAGGGATTTTTCAATAAAAGTATCATTGAAAAAATGAAACCCACTGCTTTTTTGGTGAACACCGGTCGCGGCCCGCTGATAAATGAAGATGACCTTGCTGAAGCTCTCATCAACGGCAGAATTGCCGGTGCCGGCCTCGATGTGTTATCAACCGAACCGCCGCGACCCGGCAATCCGCTTACCACAGCAACAAATTGTTCCATTACCCCGCACATTGCCTGGGCAACCACCGAAGCCCGGGAACGATTAATGCAAATTGCAAAGGAAAACCTGAAAGCGTTTCTGGAAGGAAAACCACAGAACAAAGTGAATTAAAGGCTGTTGCAAAAGCTTTTTTTGCAAGCAAAATTTTTCCTGTTTTTTTTGAAACAAAGGAGCCAGCCTTTCGTTTTAATGGTGGTTTTTGGGGGAATTATTCATCTTTCTCCCAGGTGTTTTTTGATTAGCCGCCAATTGGATTCATCTGCCAGCAAGAGCCTGTCGGCTTCCGAGATGTCCAGAGCACTCACCTTTCCCCAGTCCAACCAGTCGTAGGCGATGTGTTCAGTCAGTTTTAACTTCCCACCACGAATATAACAGAGAAACGGTATCAGTTGAATTTGTTTAAATCCGTAGTCGAAAACAGCTGGTTGCAGTTTTTCTCTAACTTCTACCTGGAGCTCGAGTTCTTCTTCAATCTCACGCTGAATGCACTGTTGTTCTGTTTCGCCCGGTTTTAATTTTCCGCCAGGAAATTCCCACTGGTAAGGGTGATGCGGATGTTTGCCGCGCTGGGCAAGCAGGATTTTTCCATTCTGAACAATTAAGGCACATGTAACTTTTATCATCTTTCAAAAATAATTAATCGGAAGCTGATATCTTTGTAAAAAAGGCATAAATGACCCGAAAAGAATTACTCGATTTAATTGTTTCGTGGGAAAACCTCCCGCTGTTAGTACAGGAGATTCAAACGAATCCTGAAAAATTGAAGCTTCTTTTTGAATTGACTTTTAAAAGCAACCACCCCAAAAGCTGGCGCGCTGCGTATATTGTCGATAAAATAAACGACAACCACCCGGAACTGATTGACCCGTTCATTCCACAAATAATTTTCAGTTTAAAAACAGAAACCAGCAGCAGCAAAAAACGGCATTACCTGAAACTTATCAGCCAACATAAATTTTCCCCGAAACACCACGCATTTTTAATGGATTATAGCCTGAACTGTTTTACTTCGGCCGGCGAACCGGTTGCCATCAGGGTGCATGCCTTGCAAATCCTTTTTAACATTTCAGAACAAGAGCCCGATTTAAAGCCAGAGCTGCTTTCGGTTATCGAGCATGAACTGGAACTGCATGCCACAGCCGGCATTACTTCAAGAGGGAAAAAACTGGCCCGCATGCTGGCAAAACAGATTGCCCGGTCATGAGCCAACCTCCTCCGACAAGCGGTTAATCAACTCCTCCAGCCGGTTGTCGATTTCCCCGGCAAGCTCAGTTTGGTTGTGCTGTCGTGCGAGCACCAGCAAGTTTCTGATATGCGAAATTTCGCGGTTTTGTTCGTTCTCCACCACTCTGGCAAAGCGTTCAGGAAGCGAAAAGTAATAGTTGAGCATGGCAAAGCTGTTGTCCACCATTTTTCGCACTTTGTCGTTTCCTTTTTCAATGGCCCCGGCCCGGTAATATTGTTCGGTGGCCGGAAAGGAGTCGAACGTAAGCGGAATTATTTCGTCGGGAAACAGCTCAAACATTTTATCGATCACCTGCTCGGCTTTTTCCAACTGTCCTTCATCTGTCAGCTCTTCTGCCAGACGGGCAAACATGTAGCGGGCCTGAATAATTTTGATCTCGCGTTTGTTGTATTCATCCAGAAAAATGTCCGGGTCATTCACGTTTCCCCACACAAATTTTTTCATCACATTTTCGTAAAGAATATCGGAATCCACATGCCCAAAACGCATCCCTTCTCCCGGGGTTTTCACGGGCACAAACCGGTAGGCCAGCCCTTCAAACTGCAGCCAGTCGGTAAAAAATATACTGCCCGTGTGCAGCAGGCTGTGATCGATGTAGATTGGTCGTTCCCATTCATTTGCAGCAATAATGTTCAACACGGCCCATTCGCTTTTCGAAAGATAGCTTGTTTCGATGCTGAACTCCACCCGATCGGCAATTAGAGCTGAATCTTCGGGCTGAACAGTGCCGTTTTCGAGCACTTTCTCTTTATCCACTTCAAGGTAAAAATCCCTCGACGGAAAATAATTCAACGAACTGCCACTTTCCATTTTTAGCTGAGTACGGGCATCGTCGCTGCCAATAAAATTTATGGCATCTTTCAAATGAATTGCGCCATCTATTCTTTCCTGAAACAAAACGGCATCGCGGTGGCCGGTGTAATATTTTTCTTTGTCGAAAGAAAACGGAATGGGATCAGCCTCGTATGAAGTCATCCGGTGCTGGTTGATGTACCACTCCATGCCAAGGTAACTCAGGTTAACAATTTTAATGTCGGGCCGCACACCTTCCACTTCCTGCACATACCACAGCGGGAATGTATCGTTGTCGCCATAAGTAAAAAGGATGGCATTTGGCGCGCACGATTCGAGGTAATTAATGGCATAATCGCGTGTCATGTAGCGGCCAGATCGGTCGTGGTCATCCCGGTTTTCCGAAGCCAGGATTCCCGGCACCAACACCAGGCTGACTGCCGTCACTGCAACAGCGCCCGGAATACCGCTCAGTATTTTTTTAATCCCGGAATAAAGCGCAGGAACCGCCAGGCCAATCCAAATGGCAAAAGCATAAAACGATCCTGCATAAGCGTAATCTCTTTCGCGAGGCTGCACCGGAGTCTGGTTCAGGTAAACGATAATGGCAATCCCGGTGAACACAAACAAAGCCAGTGTTACGGCAAAACCCTGCCGTCCCTTTTTCCCCTGGTTGTACTGATAAAAAAAGCCAATCAGCCCGAATAGCAAGGGTAAAAAATAGTAAGTATTGCGCGAAGGTTCATTTTTCATAAAATCGGGCATGGCATGGCGCGGCCCTGTTCTTTCTTTATCCAAAAAGTTGATTCCGCTAATCCAGTTCCCGTTTAAAAAACTGCCGTGCCCCTGAGCATCATTCTGACGGCCTGCAAAATTCCACATAAAATACCGGAAATACATGTGCCCTACCTGGTACGAAAAAAAGAAACGCAGGTTTTCAGCAAAAGTGGGCTTCATAACGGTTTTTGCTTCGCCCCGGTCGCGTATCCTCACCGGTCGTCCTTCCACATTTCCCCACTGTTTGTATTCTCTGATATGTGCTGGCCGGCTGCTGTACATGCGCGGAAAAACCGTTTCCAGCTTTGGTTCGTAACGGGTGTCTTTTGCAATGGTGCCTGTCACCACATATTTCCCGTCAACTTTATTGTATAACTTCTGCTCACCAACCGAAGCAATTGCCGGTGCGTTGTAGTAAGGTCCGTGCAAAAGCGGACGATCGCCATATTGCTCGCGGTTTAAATAACGTTGCAATGCAAATGCATTGTCGGGATGGTTTTGGTTCATGGGCGGGTTGGCGGCAGAACGTATTAAAATGACTCCGAAAGAGGAATAACCGATAAGAATTACAATGACCGCCGTAACCACGGTATTCCAAACCACCAGATTTTTTTGAAGCGTGTAACGCACCGCCCACACCGAAGCGGCAACGATAAGTGCAATCATGAAAAGGATTCCGGAATTGAACGGAAGACCAAATGTATTCACAAACAATTTATCGAAAAGGAATGCAATTTTGGGGATTCCGGGAATTATAACATATTGTATGCCGCCCAGAATAGCTACTGAAACAGCAAAAGCTGCCAGGGCACCTTTCCACGAAAATTCATACTTCCGGAAATAATATACCAGAACTATCGCCGGAATGGCCAGCAGATTGAGCAGGTGCACGCCGGTTGAAAGCCCAACGAGGTAGGCAATGAGTATCAGCCAGCGGTTGGCATATTTTTCGTCTGCCACATTTTCCCATTTCAATATGGCCCAAAACACGGCTGCTGTAAAAAACGATGAGAGCGCGTACACTTCGCCTTCCACCGCCGAAAACCAAAATGAATCGGTAAATGTAAATGCAAGCGCCCCCACCAGGCCGCTGCCCAAAACAACCCACTGTTCTGCTTGTTTCAGTTCTCCTTCGGGAAATAATTTTTTGGCCAGGTGAACTATACTCCAGTAGAGCAGCATCACCGTTCCGGCACTGGCCAGCGCCGAAAGCATATTCACCATGTATGCCGCTTGTGAAACATCCGGAACCAGCAGTGTGAATACCCGGCCCAGAATCATGTGAAGGGGAGCTCCCGGCGGATGCCCCACCTCGAGTTTATAAGCACTGATTATAAATTCGCTGCAATCCCACCAGCTGGCAGTGGGCTCGAGTGTGAGAATATAAGTAATGGCAGCAACCGCGAATACTACCCAGCCCAGAAATTGGTTGATGGTTTTGAAGCGAAACATGGCGTATTTTTAAGATTCTGACAAATATAATGTTTTATGAGAAATGACTGGCGGCAAAAAAACGGGGCAAAATGCTTGTGAAAAGAAAAAATTTATACTTTTGCAGCGTCTTTAGAAAAAAGGCAGTAAGGTACTGACCCGTGGTGTAATTGGCAACACATCTGATTTTGGTTCAGAAGAGTCCAGGTTCGAGCCCTGGCGGGTCAACCAGCAAACAATTAAAGGAGTACAATTCATTTTGTGCTCCTTTTTTGTTTACAGCACTTCACCGTCAGGGCGAGAAGTTTATCCCGTGAGTGAAACGAACCGGGAAGCCCTGGCGGGTCAACCAAAGATGAAAAGGAGTACAAATTTATTTTTGTACTCCTTTTTCTTATTAAACACTTTTTCGACAGGGCGAGAAGTTGGGACACTTTAAAAAGTAGGTGGAGTAAAAAAGAAATCACGAATTTTAATGATTAGTTTTTCCCTGCCGGGAGCCTTCATCTTTGCCTTGAAGCAAAGACGAAGCAGAAAATTCAAGGCTGATTTTCATCTTTAACCTCCATTTTCATAAAACCTAACTTCGGTCGGGTGATCTCCTCATAAATTCGGAGCTTCCCGGTCTCAGTAAGGTTTCATTTTAATTCCGGTTTCGATGAAAATAGGCCGCAGGAGTGCAAGTCCAAAGCCATCAAAAATCCTGATGAAATCAGGATAAGCGCGTGGAAGCTTATTTTTTTGATTCTTTTTGCCGTAGGCATCCCAACGGGGGATACTTTTCTCATCCAGGGAGAAAAGTTTAAAACAGAATTAATACAAAATGACTAATCCTCGATTAAGCAGATAACTGCAATCAAAATGTGTTTGAATTATTTTAAAGTCCACTGGATTTTCAATATGACCCAGAAGTTTATCCCGTGAGTGAAACGAACCGAGGGCGGGTAAACCAAAAATAAAGAGTTACAACTTCAGTATTTTTAGCTCTCTCTATTATCCCAATAACTTAAATTTATGATTTCAACTTGTTAATAATTACTTTTGTTCATATTGCTGGAGGTCATAAAATATTAATAAAGTTTTATGAGAAAATCAGAGTATGCATTATATGATAATCTGTTTCCTGATATTCAAAATTCCATTTCATTTGGAAATACTTGCTCGTTATGTTCTGAAAAACTTAGTTTTACCGGGGAAGATATTATTTGGGGAAATGGCCCCAAAGATGCAACGATTATGGTTATAGGGAAAGATTCAGCAGGAGGAAATATTAATGAAAGTTTATGGAAGGGTTCAAGAATTACAAGAATCCCTTTGACCAATAAAAAATCCGGTGCAAAAATCCGAATAATGTTTCATAAACTGGGAGTAAATCCTCATCGTATTTATTTCACAAATACAGTTAAATGTAATACAGGATATTTAAATGAAAACAATTTTTCTTATAATACATTAGTTAACAATTGCATTCAACACCTTTCTAGAGAAATAAAAATCATAAAACCCAGAATGATAATTTGCCTTGGAAGGTCTGTTCATCGTCTTGTTTATAAGCACATTGAAAGCTGTTTCAATAATTATGAATTAGACAAATGTAGATATTTAGAACATCCTTCCCGTGTAGAGGGCATTAAAAGGGAATCTGTATATATTCAAAAATTACATGATTTATTAATGTGATTAAAAACAATAACTTCAAGTTGGCCTTATAAAACAGAGATTCAATATTCATAGGCTTGCATGATAACTTTTTTAACGTATTTATCTACATCATCACAATAGTTTTCTGAACTAATGTTTAACACAGGATAACCACCCCAGCCATCTTGTTTTAATAAATGACGATATTTCTCGTATTCTCCTTTTCTCAAATATATTTTAAATCTACTTTTTGAAGATTCAATCCACACAAGTCCTTTGCCATTACTACGATATGAAATCATACTACTTTTTACTATTTCTTCAATTTCATCATCAATTTCTAATATCCATTCTCTTAAATTTTTTAAAATTTCATTTGTTTTTTCATCCCCCTTGTAAAGAACCTGTTCCAAACTAAATCCTTCACTATTAGTTGTTTTTCCGTCATCTTTTGAATGTAGAGTTAATGACACTTGCGGTTTTGCAAAATTCAGCTGTTCAAAAGAAATTAGGTCACCATAAAAAGAATATTTAATCAATTCAACATGTGCATTTATTTGGTTAATTGCTGAGGTTTCTTTTTGGTCAAAATTATCGGCAATTATCAGTAATCTTGGAATAGATTTCCAATCAACTGAAGAATTTTTACCCAGTTTTTCACGTACAATCATCTCAAATGTTTTTTTATTCATTCTCAACCAGTCTATGTAAAACAATCCTTGAATAATTGCACTCAAATCTTTATGCTTCTTGTATTCGATTATAACCGGGGTCTTGCTCTCATCAATGCATAAAGAATCTATTCTTCCATTGGGAATTGGATATTCAGTTTCAAGAAATTTCAATCCAAATATCTTTTCCATATTAAATTCAACTAATTCCTGTAATTCTTTTTCCCTATTGAATTGTAGTCTTTGAACATTCTCTACAATTTTCTTTGGTGAAATTCTATAAAGTGGCATTTTTTGTAATTTTTAATTTAACCCAATTGCCGACAATTCTACACCCTCTTAATATACTAAAATTCAATCAACTATACAACAAATCATTAACTTATTCAAATAGTTTTTCCCATAAAAAAAGGAACCCGAACGCCTCCGGATTCCTTTTTCCATATTCAAAGTATTGAATTAATCTACACCATGATATCGGTAGTGAGGTTTTCAATACTGGTTTCAATTCCTTCAAACGGTTTACCGTTGCCCTGGTTGTCGTCTTCCACAAACATGTATTTCATTCCTGCTGTTTCGCGGGCTTCATAAATCCGTTTAAAATCAATAAGTCCAGCTCCAACTGCAGTGATGTCATCTTTAACTACATCGAAAAACGGCTCTTCATGATCGAATCCCATATCTTTGAAATGCAGCAACTGGAATCGTCCCGGGTACTTGTTAAACATTTCCACCGGATCCTGGCCGGCTTTGGTAACCCAGTATAAATCCAGCTCCATGGTAATGAGGTCGGCATCCATTTCTTTCATAAAGAGATCGTAGTAAGGAATGATGCCATCCATGGGTTTGAACTCGAAATTGTGGTTGTGGTATCCAAACTGAATGCCCACATCTTTCATAACAAGGCCTACCTCATTCCAGGCAGCTATCATTTTTTTGTAGCTTTCAACGTTGCGGTCTTCTTCGTTTACCCAGGGTTGCACACAATATTTCACGCCCAGCTCGGCATGGTCGTCGGCCATTTTCTGGGCATTTTCGCGGGTAATTCCGGTAGCCTCAACGCCGGCATGGCTGCTGATTACTTCCATGCCCATGTCGTTCACAATTTTTTTGAACTCGGCAGGAGCGTAACCGTAAAATTTGCCATTGGCATAATCGGCCAGTTCCAGGTTTTTATAACCCATGTCGGAAACTTTCTGCAACGAGCCCACTACATCTTCGGCCATGGCATCGCGTATGGTATACAGCTGTATGCCAACTCCGTAACTTTTTCGGTTATTGCCTCCACCTGAACTGCAGGCAATGGGTCCCAAAGCAACGGCACCCAACATACCTGCTGCTGAAATTTTTAAGAAATCCCTTCTTTTTTGCATCGTATTTAATTTTTTATTGTTGATTTAAGTTAATAGTTCCTTTTTAAAACCGTAAAAATAATGCATTCCAATTATTTAAGAGTCAAAAAAATGAAATTATTGTACTTTTAACAAGCCGAAGATTTTTAAAAAAGGTTGTTTCGCTTTAATACAATTATATTATTTTTGCATTCTCAAAATGTCCCGTGGTGTAATTGGCAACACGTCTGACTCTGGATCAGAAGAGTCCAGGTTCGAGCCCTGGCGGGACAACAAGAAAATCAATCACTTACAAATTTATTTTGTAGGTGATTTTTTTATGCGCCTCTTGCATCTAATTAACAAGTACCAGGTAAAATTATTCGGTGTGAGAATAATTCCGGATCAATTAAAACAAATCGGAGTGGGTTACGGTGCGCACCAAAGTAATTTTCATGGCCTGGATGTCTTCCAACCAAATTAGAAGCAAATCCGGCAATACGAGGCATTCGCTGTGTCTGGCAAATTTTCCTTTTAATTTGTGTGGTTTGTGCTTTTTTATCGATTCCGGCAAAACCAGACTAAGAAAGGGGTTGAATAAAATTTCGTAGAATTTCAAAATCGTGGGGCGAACGTTTTTTTAATGTCTTTAAATCTTTTTTGAATCTTCCGGTAATATGAAGTTCATACATGGGTATTAAATTGAATCGAACAATTCATCAACGCTGTTTACTTTGGTTGTTTTTCCCTGCTCTGCCTCCTTCATTGCCTCAATGGTTTCATCATTCGGAGTGTGTTCAAATTCGATATCCCGGCCGGTTTTTGCCATTTCCTTCAGTAATCCGTAAAGGTATTTACCGCGTTTAGTGTTGGTTTTTATTTTCACCTGAACTGTTGCCATATCTTTTTTTACAAATATACGAATTGAGTTTCAATCTCATAACCGGCATCGATGTTTCCTTTTTTCGCTCTTTACCCCACCGGCTTATTCTCTTCTTCAAACTGATGAAGCAGTCCGGCATATTTGCCGCCGCTTTTTAGCAGCTCGTTGTGATTGCCGCGTTCGATAATCTGCCCTTCTTCCATCACTAGGATTATGTCGGAATTTTTAATGGTACTCAGGCGGTGGGCGACGGCAATTACCGTTTTTGCCGAAAAAATATTGACAATGGCCTGCTGGATGTATTGTTCGGTGAGCGAATCGACCGAGCTGGTGGCCTCGTCGAGCACAATCAGCTCGCTGTTGCTGCAAATGGCGCGTGCAAACGATATCAGCTGCGCCTGTCCTTTCGACAGGTTATCGCCGTTATCCTGCACCACAAACTTATATTTACGCGGAAGCTGTTCAATAAAATAATCGGCATAAACAAACGTGGCAGCTTGCTCCACATCGGCTTTGGAAACCGATTTGCGCCCCAGTGAAATATTAAATTCTACCGTATCGTTAAACATGAAAATATCCTGCTGCATCACCGAAATGGTTTCGCGGACGCGGGCAAGCGGAATGTCGTCAAGTTCCTCACCATTAATAGTAATCGACCCCTCGTAACCGGTGTACGTTTTGGCCAGCAACCGGATAATGGTGGATTTCCCCGAGCCGGTTGTTCCCACCAGTGCCAGGCGCTCGCCCTTGTTAAGTTTAAACGACACGTTTTTCAGCACATAAGGCGTATCATCTGAATAGCGGAAATTCACATTCTTAAATTCAATCTCCTGAACAGGCAGCGGTTCAATTTTTTCATTTTCAATGGTTGATTTGGGAGCTTCTTCTTTTTGCTCAAACAATTCATTAATGTGTTCGAGAGCTGAGAGGGCGCGTTGAATAGTTGATATCTGCTGGGTAAACTGTTTTACCGGCACAAACAACCGTTCCAGTGTTGTTATGAATACGATAAGCACTCCCATGGTGTAACCATAATCCCATATTTGAATGGCCCCGTACCAAATCACCAGCGCGGTGGCCACCGACGTAATTCCTTCCACCACCGAATAGAGCAGCGAATCATAAATATTCGATTTGTTCTGCGCATCGCTGTACTGTTTGTTCAGGTTGTCATACTTACTTAAAGCCTCATCTTCTGCCGAATAGAGCTGAATCGTTTTCATGCCGTTCAGCGACTCCTGCAGATAGGCAGCTGATTTGGCAAGGCTGCTGCGCGATTTATTAAACGCATTCCTGATTTTTTTCCGCAGATAGGCCACTGTTAAAACAATTAACGGCACAACCAACATCAGCACCAGCGTGAGGCGCCAGTTGAGGTAAAAAAGGTAACCCAGCAGCGCCAACGTTTTTATACTGTTGGCCAGCAGCCCGAGAATTCCGGCAGCAAACGATTCCGAAATGGATTCCATGTCGCTGGTGAGGCGCGAGAGCGTTACGCCGATGGGTTTTTTATCGAAATAACTCAACGGGAAACGCAGCGATTTCCCAAACAGGTATTTACGAAGATCGACAATGGCCCTGTTGCCCGCTATGGAGAAAGAGTAGCTGTAAAACCCGTCGAAAAGAATATTGGCAAGCAAGGCCAGCGACAAAAAGGTTATCTGTTTTATCAGGCCGTCCACATTGCCCGGCACAATATAATCATCAACAATGCCCTGCACGAGCCAAAGGAAGACAATGCCGGCCAGTGCCGTAACCGGAATGGAGGCAATGCTCAGGAAAAACCATTTTTTGTGCGGTTTAAAATACCGGGCAAACTTCAGCAGCAGCTGCCAGTCTTTGGTTTTTACTATTTTATTTGGCGCTTTTATCATTATCCTTTCGTCTTTTTGTGGCCCTCCTGTTGCAGGTTTAGAATATCGCTGTAAAATTTCGATTGTTTTAACAGGTCCCGGTGATTTCCTTTGGCTGCCAGCCGGCCATCTTCAAGTACAATGGTGAAATCGGTTTTTTCAAGCACGCTTATTCGGTTGCTTACCACCAGCACGCTTTTGGCCGCGTGGTTTTTAATTACATGCTGAATAAGAAACCGCTCCGTTTCGGTATCGACAGCAGAAAAAACATCGTCGAGAATGAGCAGATCGCAGGGCGTGTAAAGCGCCCGTGCCAGGCTGATGCGCTGTTTCTGACCGCCCGACAGCATGATGCCTTTCTCGCCCACCAGTGTTTTCTCTTTCATGGGCATGCGGGTCAACTCATCGGCAAAAGCACTTTTATAAACCACATCTTCAAAATCCGCTTTCACCGAAAATTTTTCAGCACCCAGGAAAATGTTGTTTTCAATTGTATCGGAAAAGAGAAAAACTTCCTGCGTTACTGTTCTCACTAAAGAACGAATATCTTCGCCTCTCAGGAAAGCGGCATCTTTTTCACCAAAATACACCATCCCTTTTTCCGGCCTCAAATAGCCGTTCAAACAATTTATGAGCGTAGTTTTTCCCGAACCCACTTTGCCGGTGAGGCCAATTACCTGTCCGGGTTCTATTGAAAATGAAATGTCTTTCAACTCTGGTCGCTCCCCGTTATGGTAAGTGTAACTGAGGTTTTTTACATGAATGCCATCTTTAAAGAGCTGTTCTTTTTCGTGGACAGGCAGCAACTTGCGTTCATCATCCACCCCGTTTCGGTTCATAATGGTTTGCAGGCTGGAGATGCCCACAAATCCCTGCTGCAACACCGTGAGCAGCCACCCGAGGCCCATTACCGGCTGGGCCAGCAGGGCAGAATAGGCAATATATTCAGTGAGTTCGCCAATGGTAAATTCGCCGTTTATCACGAACATTCCGCCCGCAAAAAGCACCACAATTTTTAAAATCTGCCCTAGGTTGCCAAGCAGTGGCAGAATAAAAGACCGAATCCAGGCAATATTCATGGTTTTGTCGAACAGCGAAAGGTTTTCCTTCTGCACCTCCTCTTCGGCATATGAGTAAATATTGTAGTTTTTTATGACGCTGTTACCCGACAGAAAGGAGATGGTTTTTCCTGAAAGCCGTTGCAGAATGTCCATGCGGAGGCGTGTATTTTTAACCATAATGGCCATGCCAATGCGCACCGCAATAAAAACTATCAACATGGGCACTATGACATACAGCGTGAGCGCCGGCGACATTTTCCACATTTTGTAAGGCGTAACCGATAGCGACAACAGCACATTGCCAATCTGCAAAATACCAAACCCGGTTATCATACGCACCCCGTTAATGTCGTTGTTAACGCGGGAAATGATATTCCCCGTGGGATTTTGGTCGTAATAATCTTTGCCGAAAGAGGCCAGTTTTTTAAACATTTCCCCTTTCAGCTGTTTTTCGATGAGCCGTGCCGGGAAAAATATCAGAATCCGGGAAAAAGTCCGCACCAGAATCAGCACCAGTGCCAGCGCAAAAATGAGCAGCACGTTATGGTAAAATTCTGTTCTGCCCTCATCCGGTCCGGTTCCAATCAGGTCAACGCTTTTCTGGATAAACTCAGGGATGGTAACCGACACCCATACCGTGAGGATCAGGAAGATGATTCCTCCTGTGTACCACCACCGGTACTGATGCGTATAGTTGAGCAGAAATTTTAATTTCGAAAACATGAACCTGAGTGCTGTTTAAATTTATCTGTTGTTGTTTGTTTTGTCGGTCAGCATTTGCAACTGGTACTTCTCCCAACCCGAAACGTCTAATCCGGCTGAAAGTTTCTTTTCATGAAGCTGAAGGAGCATTTCGGCCGGGGTAACTCCGGTTGTTGTAATTTTCCGGACAGGTTCCAAGAAGTGGCTTTCATCGCCAATACCCAATAATTCAGAACGCCTTTTCAACCCGTTTTCAGCGATACGGCAAATTTGTTTCGCGATTTTACCGGCATGCAAATTGCCACTCGCGGCATTCAGTCCGTCCTTCGGCACACGCGACCGCATTTCTTTTAACTCGTTTATATTCCAGGTTGAAATCAGTTCATACGATTCTTCCAGGCTTTCAGCGTCATACAACAAACCCGTCCACAACGCCGAAACCGCCGTAACGTGAGGTACAGAGCCCGCGTCGGCACCGCGCATTTCAATAAACTGCTTCAGCCGGATGTCGGGAAAAACGGTGGCAACGTGGGTATCCCAATCTTCCAAAGTGGGTTTCAGGGTGTACTTTCCCTGCAAAAAATCACGGAAAGTCATACCACTGGGCGAATGATAATTTTCCCCACGCTGAATAAAATACATGGGTACATCCAGCAGGTAATCCACCCAGTATTCAAACCCAAAACCTTCATCGAAAACGAAAGGCAGAAATCCGCACCTGTCAGGATCCGTATCGTCCCAAACATGCGCGCGATAGCTCAAAAAACCGTTGGGTTTGCCCTGCGAAAAAGGCGAGTTGGCAAAAATGGCTGTGGCCACCGGTTGCAGAGCCTGAGCAATCCGTATCTTTTTTATCATGTCCTGTTCTGAGCTGAAATCCAGGTTCACCTGCACCGATGCCGTGTTCTGCATCATTTCATGGCCCAGTTTCCCTTTTTGGGGCATGTATTCTTTCATGTAGCGGTAACGTGTTTTGGGAATCCAGGGGACATTGCTGCGTGCTGACAACGGATCGACTCCCAACGACAGGCTGAACAAATTCAACCGTTCGCAGATTTCCTCCAGCTCGTAATAATGTTGTTGGGTTTCCAGAAATGTCTCCTGCAGCGTTCTCAGCTTACTGCCCGAAAGCTCCACCTGTCCGCCGGGTTCCAGCGTTATGGAAGCTCCGTTTTTTTTGAGGCCCACTACATTTTTCTTTTCCGCAACCGGCTGCCAGGCATTTTGCTGCAAATGGTTAAAAATGGTGCGAATCCCATTTTCCTCAAAATAACCAACGCGTGCAGCTGTTTTTTTATGGAACAGAAATTTTTCGTGCTCGGTACCAATGCTCCATTCTCCGGGCGACTTGCATCCCAGCTCGAAATAGTCAATCAGTTGCGATTTTTGCGTTATTTCCGGTTTTTCTGTTTCAGGCATTCCAATATATTAGTGTAACAAAATAACAATTTCATTTTCATTTCGACTTAATTCATTTTGGATTAACGGAATAACTTAATGATAATTCTATTTTAACCCATTATTTCCAGGTTGAAAAATTCCCGATATCTGGTCGGGGTTTTCTTATTTCATCCGGCAACTGCCGGACCGGGGTAAAGAATAAGAAAAACCGATTTTCATTTTGAACTAAAAATTACATCGAGCACATATTTCTCCACGTGGCGGTTTTTGCCGATATACGGGAAATCGTGCATTGAAAGCATGGCAGGGGCATTCAACTCCACTACAATGTAATTGCCGGGAGCCGGTGCCGCGTCAATATCCTGAATGATAATGTCGATTCCGGCAATTTTCAGGCCTGCCGACTGCGCTGCTTTCACGGCCACATCTTTATAAAACGAGGGCATTTCATCGGTAATGTCGATGCTGTCGCCACCGGTGCTCAAATTTGAATTCTTTCGCAGATATACTTTTTCGCCATTTTTCAAAATTGAATTCAGATTTAATGAATTGGCTTTTAAGTGCCTCAACACCTCATCATCGAAAACAATTTTCAGCAGCGGATGCCTGTAATCCGTTCCGCGACCCACATTTTTCTGATCGATTAGTTGTTGAATGGTTTGTATTCCATCGCCTGTAACATTAGCTGGCTCGCGGAAAGCTACTGCCCGCACTTCGTAATCAACTACCAGAAAACGAAATTCCCTTCCGGGAAAGTATTCTTCCACAATCACTTTTTTGGAAAACTGAAATGCATTTTCAACCGCTTTCATCACCTCATCCCGGCTTTGCAGGTTCGTGCTTACGGCAATTCCGTGGTCGGTGTCAACGGGTTTTACCACTGCCGGAAGTTGAACCGCATTGAGTTGAGCGGGAAGAAAACCGCGCTCCAGCAAAATGCCGTTGGCATGACTGATACCGCTGCGCTGCAAAAATTGCCGGGTCATCCATTTGTCGTTCGAAATCCAGTAGGCAATCAGGCTGTTGGCATCCGAAATGGTGCCTTCGTGAATAATGTATTCTTTGTTTTGGTGCCTAACTGCAAGCAAATTGTTGTTGGCATCGATGATTTCAAAAGGCAGTTTTCGCCGCAGTATTTCAGCAATAATAATTTGAGTGGTGGCCTCAAAATGTTCATATCCGGACAATGGCGTAAAATTACTGCCGGGGCCCGGAGTTGTTTCATCGCTGGCGGATTTGTTTTTTTGCTGGTGTTGGTTTTCCATAAAAGTATTGTAAAAATTCAATTTATTCCTCTGTTGTTTATTGTATCACCCTGCAGGTTGTCATTTATACAGCTAACCCATACGGTTTGTTTACAAGTAGATTTGCAAAGATACAACTGCCAATCAAAAAGTGTGGACACATTGCCATTAGGTATGGAATAGGTTAAGATGCAACAATCATCAACCGCCGCGCTGAAAGGGCAGGTTAATTCAGTAGCCCGTAAAAAAGAATCAGTCTTGTGGTGTAACTGGCAATACGTCTGCCCTGATTCAAAACTCAACCGCACCGATCGAAATTTAGTATTATTTGTTTTTAAAAGACGATACACTCGGGCGGAGAAACCAAACTCGAGTACTGGCAAGACAATTAATAAACCAGGGAGCACCAATACTGGATGCACTCCCTTTCTTTATTTAAGCATCAGCCTTTAGTTTAGTATTCCACAGAAACAGGGTTAAAAACCCCTATCGGCATCTGCCTAATTCCCGAAAAAAAATATCGGCATTTTTGCCTTTATAATTCAAAAAAGACCATTTTATTTTATGTTTACTGATTTTTTTCCGCGAACAGGGACGCGAACTCCCCTCTATGACTGCAAGTATATGATTTACAGCGACAGGGGAATTAAAAAACGCTATTGTCCGAGCCATTTTAAATTTGTATGTTGCCGCGGTGATTTATTCCATAAACATGAAAAACTTGATAAGACAAACAAGTCTTGTGGGCGTACTGATTTTCATTTTCTTCATAAGAAGTTATGGGCAGGCTGAACCCATTCATACCCAATACATGTTTAACATGCAGCCCATTAATCCGGCCTACACGGGGATGTGGGAAAAAATCGGATTCTCCACGCTGGTGCGCAAGCAGTGGGCAGGCATCGACCGGTCGCCGCTCACGCAGGTATTTTCATTCCATTCCCCTACCAACAACAGGAATGTGGGTTTGGGACTTAACGTAGCCAACGACAGGTATGGACTGGAAAATAAACTGAGCATTTTTGGCGATTACGCCTACGAAATTGCGCTGACCCCGCAAACCCGCCTGCGCTTGGGGCTAAAAGCTGGTTTCATCAACTACAAAAATCCGCTTACCCAGTACGAATTATATCCCGATGGTGAATACGACCCCGCATTTGGCGCAGATGTGGATTTGAAATTTATGCCCAACTTTGGCCTTGGGGCGTTCCTCTACGAGGAAAATTATTATGTAAGCCTCTCCATTCCCAAACTGCTGAAAAATGATTACAGGGCCAACATCAACAATTACAATATTGAGACTGAAATCCAGACCATTTACCTCGCTGCCGGGTACGTTTTCAACTTTATCACGTTAAACTACATGGCTTTCAAACCCACCATGCTGGTTGCAGCCACCCGTGGACTGCCGCTTCAATACGACCTGGCAGCAAATGTTTTACTTAACGAAAAATTTTGGCTGGGACTGGTGCTCCGCTCCGGAAATGCACTCAGCTTTGTATCGCAATGGATTATGGACAACAACCTGCGACTGGGGTTTGCCATGGACTTAACCTACAACGAAATTTTTCCCTACCAGTATGGCACTTACGAGGTGACATTGGGATTCGATATCGATTTCTTCGGCAGAAGCTACATCCGGGAAAAGTATTTTTGATTTTGCGGACGAAAGGAAATAGTTCATATCACTATTCAAAAAATAATTAGGTAAAAAGAGGTTAATTATTAATTTGAGGAGCTGATAAAATCTTCCACGCAAAGACGCGCAAAAAGAGCGAAGTTTAAAAATTATTGACCACCCGGCAAGTGGTATCCTTTAACGTTTTGGAGTTAAATTTATTGAATTAGGCATTTTAACAATTCTTGTAAGTGTCAGACATTCATGATGATATATTTTTTGTGGAATGAAGCTGGTTAAATTTAAATTAGGTTCTTTTATATCAGAAACCAACAAGGGGTTGCAACCCCTTGTTTATCAAGTTTTTTCACAACTCGCGATTTATTACTTAAGTGCCTAATTCAATAAGGTTTTTTATTTTAGCACTCATCAAATTTAAACGCTGGTGAAATCATCTTTTAAGAACCTGTTTTTCAAACCTTACAACAGACAGCAAATTACGGAACTCAGAAAAAACCTTATTCTTTTAACAACCTTAGTAACAAGCCAAAAAATCCAGCAAATAACTACCTTATTACCTAATTGAAGATTTTGGGTCTTTGTGCCCTGGTGGCATAAAAGAACTGGCCAACCGCGAAGCGAACCCAATGGGAGAAAACACGAAGTCACGAAGATTCACAAAATTCATTATCGAATTAAATTTGCATTCATCTCTTATAACAATTTCATTTTATAAATCTTAGACACACAATAAGGTAATAAGAGGTTAATTATTAATTTGAGGAGCTGATAAAATCTTCCACGCAAAGACGCGCAAAAAGAGCGAAGTTTAAAAATTATTGACCACCCGGCAAGTGGTATCCTTTAACGTTTTGGAGTTAAATTTATTAGCAGTCCCGGTTTTATTTCAGATAAGTGAGCAACAAAGTAATATCATTCTCAGTCATTTGATTTTTCATTGCGATTTTTGCGTTTCTTTTATTTTGCGCCCCTATTTTTCGGGGTCTGCGTGGAATAAAATTAGCCAGAACTCATAGCACAAAATTTTAAGAATTTTAAGTATTCGGGAAAATTATATGAATTGTTTTGTGGTTCTGAAACCTGCACCTGGTGTTTGCCATGTATTTTAACCAAACCATAAAAACCTTATTTTTATGACATTATACACACTTCTGTAATCCAACATATACCGCATTGCAAAAGCAGGAACCCGGTATGGATTCGATTAGTGTAACGCAATCAGGAAAAAAGCATACAAAAACTCAGCAAGTGTTCGATTACCATCAGCATTTTTGAACAAGTGATCAGAATATAATCTTTTGATTTTAAATGATTTTATGCTGAAAAAAACATTCTCACCTGTTTACTATCATTTTGTTTTTTTTAACTTGCACCCACAAATCTTTAATAGTTATTAACAATTAACAAAAGCAAAACCGTTCATCATTCGGAAAAAAAGACAAAAAACCTTTTTAAAATTTCGGATAAACAACGTAGATTGCATTTAACAAATGTCCTGCGGCAAATTTTAGGACATTTATTTTATCGGTGATGGTAAAAAATAGGGGTCACATAACTCTTGTCAGGATTCTTATACTTGTAACTTTCCTACTAACCGCTGTTTTGGATGAAAAATCTGATGCAAGGGAGGTTTCACTTTATCATTTTTCAGGTTCAAGAACCCGCTTTACTACCTCATCTCTAACAGAATGCAACTGTGCATTACTGAATTTAAATACCGGGCCCACTGCCGACAAAACCTGTTTTTTCAAAACAGGATTTCCAATCCTTAATCAAAATGAGGCCGGATTTTCCATACCAAATGTCAATAGCACTAAATTATTCCTCGTTCCACTACTCGCTTCCGGCGCATTGAAAAAACAAGGCTACCATCCCATTAACGGGCCACCAGACCGGGCCATCCAAACAGAAGACCTATTCAACCAACCATTTAAATCAAAAGCCGTCATCCCATCGCCTGCAGGTTCCTGCATTCCGATTCCTGAAAATCTTTTGGCCAGTCTCAATCCCTTGCAGTTGACTCCAGGCAGTGAAGTGATGCATACAACAAACAAAAAATCAACCACATACGATAAGAAAACTCCGTCAACTTCTTTCCGCGCACAACAAAATCCGGAAATCACCTGCCCCGGTGATATTTCCACCTACACCGACATCAACACCTGCGAGAGCTTCATTTCGGGCAATCTCGACCCGGAGTTCGATGAAAATGAAGTGGCCTCGCTCACCTGGGAAATGACCGGCGCCACCGAAGATGCCTCTCCGCCGCAGGGCATCAACCGCATTGGCAGCCACACCTTTAACGAAGGGGCCACAATGGTCACTTACACTGCTACCGGGAATGACAGGAACACCACTTCCTGCTCGTTTACAGTTACCATCTCCGACAACCAGGTGCCGCGCCTGGAAAACATCCCGGGCGACATTACCGTGCAAGCCGCGCCAGGAGAGTGTTCCGCCACGGTTTTCTGGATTGAACCCACCGCCAGCGACAACTGCACGCCGAACCGGCTGATTATAAAGGAAAACAATTACGAGCCAGGCGACGAATTCCCTGTGGGCACCACCCGCGTGGAGTACATCGCATCCGACGCCATGGGCAACGAAAGCCAGCAGGCCACATTTACCATCACTGTGGAAGACACCGAGCCGCCGGTGCTCTCCATGCCTGCCGATACCACCATCCAGTGTGGCGACGAAATTCCAGCCTCGTGGCAAACCCTGCAACAACTCACCGCTGCAGGAGGCTCGGCCACCGACAACTGCAAAGTGGATGAAACCACCTTCCGCCTGCTTTCTGAAACCCAAAGCCGGGAAAACTGCCCGTATGCACTGACAAAAGTCTATGAGATTGCCGATGCCAGCGGGAATGTTGCCACTGCCGAACACCGGATTGTGGTGGAAGGGGAAGAAGAAGTTGCTGAAACGGATGAAGAGGTGGAGTTGAAAGGGGCGATGGCGGGAACCACTACAGCTATTGACGATGGGGATTGGGATGATCCTGCTACCTGGGATAATGGTGTTCCTGACGGATCAACCAATGTAGTTATTCCATCAGCCTATACAGTGACATTAACTGATGATGCAGTTTGTAATGATATTAATATAGAAGGAACATTAAATTATCTCGATAACGGTGCTTATAATTTACAGGTTTACGGAAATTGGACCAATAGCGGTTCATACAATGGCGGAACCAACGGAATTGTTGAGTTTGCCGGCAGCGTCGATGCTACAATCAGCGGAAATACAACGTTTGAAGATTTAATTATAAGTAAGGGAAGTCTTTCAACCACATTATCAATAATCGGAACAGCAGCTATTTCAGGTGGCGGAAGTTTAAAAATGAACAGTGGCCTGGTACAGGTTGGCTCCGGAAATAGTTTTAATATCAACTCAACTGGCGGTTTTACCATTGAAGAAACTGCTGGACTGGAGATAAATGGGGGTACGCTTACCACCGGGGCTTTTTCGATTGAAAATAAAGGTTTATTTAAAATTAACGACGGAACTGTAACGCTTGGCCAAACATCGGGAAACAGTTTAACCATCCGAAGTTCAGGAACACTCGAAGTAAATGATGGCACAGTTAATATTGCAGGCCGGCTCGTTGTTTCGGGAGGAACCGCAGACATTTTCGGTGGAACCATCAATTTAAACACCGAAGGGCACAGCAGTTCCTCTTTGGCAACTTTAGATTTAACTGCCACTTCTGATTTTAATATGACAGGAGGAACTATAAACTTTTTGAATCCAAACGGCTCAGGAAATCTCGATTTATCCATTTTAGACGGGGGAACCAAAAACTTTGGGGGTACATTAAATTTCGGAACAGGAACTTACAAAATATCCAGTGATACATCCTTCCCGAATTTTACTTCAACAGGAGACGCAGATATTATTTATAGAATACCAGTTACAGAAAATGGAACTTATAATTTTCCTCTAACAACTGCAGCCGGAGCTTCAATTCCCGCTTCCATAACAATTTCCGGCTCTGACTACACCAACGCTTACATTGAAATTGAAACTTTTGACGAAAAACATCCTGAAAATGCCAACACCACAAACTTCCTGAACCGCTACTGGACAATAGCTACCAGTGGAATCACCAATCTGGATTACGATGTAACCGTAGATTACCACAGCAATGATATCTCCGGCACTATTTCCGGATTTATTGTCGGAGATTATACCGGTTCAGTATGGAACGAAACAGGAAATGCAACCATTAGTGGAAATACCATATCCATCACTGAAATCACACAGCAAAATTTTGAGTTTACCGCGCTTAGTGAACCAACCGTTTCTGTTTCTGCATCGCCTGAAACTATTTGTTACGGCACTTCAACTACATTAACTGCCACGGCAACCGGCGACCAGATAGAAAGTTATTCATGGAATCCCGCTACCGATCTCGATTTAACTGATCCAGCAAACCCCATTGCCAGCCCATCAGTAACTACAACATACGAAGTTACCGTTACAGATGGAAATGGTTTTATAGCATCTGATGATATTGAGGTGATAGTTCATCCTCTTCCGACTGCCCAAATTACTTCTGCCGATTTAACAATTTGCGACGGGGGTTCGGTAAACATTTCCGGTAATGTTACTGCAAACGGGAACTGGACACTTACTTTAAGCGATGGAAGTACAGCAACCGGAACAGGGGACGGAACTTTTTCTGTAATTGTGAACCCAAATACAACCACAACTTATTCAATTAGTTCACTTTCAGATGAAAATTGCGACGCAGTAGAATCTGGATTAACAGGAACAACAACAGTTACAGTTGTTGAGCAGCCAGTAGCACCTGACTTGACCAAAAATCCCAATCTTAGCGATGTTTGCGAAGGACAAACATTAACTGTTTCTGTTACTGCCGGAACAGGTGGTGCCGGAAACATCGATGATGAATACCGCTACTCAACTGATAACGGGACAAACTGGTCTGCCTGGTCAACCACAGTGCCGACATTTAATGCAGTGGAGGGTATAAACCTTATTGAAAGCAGGAGAACAGCAGATGGAACCGGATGCACTGAATCTACACCAAATCGGGTTAGCTGGATAGTTATCGCTCAACCAGAAGGGCCAACATTGGCTTCAAAAACACCAGGTGATGATGGTGTTTGTGTTGGACAATCCGTTTCGGCAACTTTTAATTCCGGCAGCGGAGGAGTTGGTTGTTCAGATGAATTTCAATACAGTTTTGATGGAATAAACTGGGCAACATATTCTGGCGGAAATATAAATACCACCGGTCATGAAGGAAATACATTAATTATTCAGGGAAGACGTACAAACTGCGCTGTTAATACAGAATGCACAGGAACAAACTGGGCAACAATAGCCGAATGGGAAATTTACCCCCTCCCAATCCCCACCATAACCGGAAATTTTTTACCCTGTCAAACCACAACAGTAACATATACCACTGAATCCGGGATGAGTAGTTACGATTGGTCTGTTTCTGCTGGTGGTTCAGTCATTTCAGGCGGAGATGGTACGAACCAGATAGACGTCAGATGGAACAATTCCGGCAGCCAGGCCATTGAAGTCAATTACACAACGCCCGAAGGCTGTACGGCCAGTAATTCAACAGTTGAAACCGTTAATGTTTACCAAAAACCAACACTTGTAATTAACGACCCTGAAGGAGTTTGCGCACCGGGAACAGTGGATTTAACCGCCCCGGCAATAACAACAGGGTCAACTTCCGGTTTAACCTATGATTATTTTACCGACGCAACCGGCAATACTGCACTAACAGCCCCGGAAACAGTCACTACTTCAGGAACGTACTATATTCGAGGTGAATCATCCGATGGGTGCTTTACCGACATTAAACCCGTTGAGGTTACCATTTATGATGAAGTGGAAGTAGTTATTACCGACCCCGATCCTGTTTGCACACCCGCAACAGTAAACCTTACAAATGCTGCAATTACTTCAGGATCAACCACCGGCTTAAACTACACCTACTGGCTGGATGCCAACGCCACCAACTCTTTAACAAATTACACCACGGTTGCTACTACCGGCACTTACTACATTAAAGGTGAAACCACCAACGGTTGTTATGACATTCAGCCGGTGAATGTTACGGTGAATACCACGCCGGAAATGACAACTGACAATACAAAAACAATTTGTTCGGGAGAAAGCACGGATATTTTGCTTCAGGCAAATGTTGATGCTAATTTTTCATGGACCATTGGTGAAATAACAGGAAATATTTCAGGTGCAGAAGCAGGTTCAGGCAGTTTAATAGACCAAGAACTTGAAGCTACTGAAGCCACTGGCGGAACAGTTGAGTATTTGGTTACCGCAAAAGCTGATTATGATAATGATTTTAGCTGTGAAAGTTCCGTATTTCCAATTACAGTCACCGTTAATACACTTCCAACGGTTACACAACAACCGGAAACACCTTTACTGGTTTGTGGAAAATCAAATACTGCAATTTCTTCATACAGCACAGCTTCGCCGTCTGCCACAATTCAATGGGAATATAGTATGGATGGAACAACCGGATGGACTCCCGTGCCCGATGGTCTTGTTGGCTCCGGCGATTTGCGGGATTTTGAATTTGACGGAACAACTAAAAATCTATTAGAATTATTTGCACCTGATAGTGATGAAGAAGTTTTTTTTAGAGCTGCATTTACGAACTCTTGTGGCACAACACATTCAGATATTTCACATGTTGTGGTAGATAAACATGGTCCTTTTGTCAATACAGATATTGATCAGGAAGAGGTTGCATGTGTAGGAGGTGAAGTTACATTAACTGCCAAAATTACAGGTTCCGGTGCTGGTAATAATCCTGATAATATAAATGAAGCCTGGCTGCAGTATAATAACAATGGTGTTTGGGAAGAAGTGCCCGGTAGTTATCAGAAATCCAATAATAGCGGACAGATTACTTATAGTTATACCATTAACACAGGCGATTATCCTTATGAGCCTGAATTCAGAATTTATGTTACCGGAAAATGCGGAACTTCAAGTACATCTGTAAAAATACTTTACCTGCAATCTGTTGTTACTACTGTAAATTCCTGCATTGGTGGCGACAATGTTCAATTTTTACTCGACGATGAAATCACCAATGACAACAATCTTGATCAAGATGAGGGATGGACGGTAAACGGTGGCGGAGATATAAACCCGGTTACCGGTGAATTTGAGCCAACAACTCCCGGCTGTTATGAAGCTACCTATGCAAAAGGAAATTGCATAGATACCAAACCGTTTGTTGTTTTCCCGGAGGTACCCGCGTTTGAACTGACTGGAGGATGTGGAACCGAACTGGAAATCCCGGAAATTACTCCGGTTGCTGATTTTTCGCTGGAATTTGCTGTTCAACCGCCGGGTGGTACATTGAGTGAATACGGGACACGAACACAGGCTAACACTATTCTAAACAATACTTCCGGATGCTGGACCATTTTGGCCAGGTATGTACTAACATCCGATTGCAGCACTGAGTATGCCACTGTACCGGCAGGAACAATCAGCCCTTGCGGAGACTATACTGTCAACGCCCTCGTCCTTCCCGAACCACCTGTTTTAAACACGCCCAACAACACCTGCAACACAACATTCACACTTCCTTCAGTCCCGGCCATCAGTGGTTTTAGCGTTGAATGGAAAATTGATGGAAATGATTGGGCTGCAACACCAACCCTGCCCACCGACCCGGGATGCCACACCATCCAGGCGCGTTATGTACTGGAAAATGAATGCGGAACATTACCGGCTAGTGCAACGGGTGATGAAGACTGTGTGAGCAACATCGTAAGTGTGGTTATTTATCCGCCTGCACCGCCTGCACCCGAAGTTAGTGCCGGGTGCGGCCCGTTTGAGGTAACACCTCCGGCTGATATCGGAGGGTTCAATATTGAATACAGCTTTGATGACGGGGATACCTGGGGTAGCTCCAATCAATCACCTGCCGGCGACGACTGTTCAGGTTATGAAGTAAAAACCCGTTACGTGCTGGCCGATGATTGCGGAAACACAAATGCAGGAGATGCCAGTTCCAGTCTGGCTTGCAGCGAATCGGACGCAACACTCCGCATTATCGACACCACACCTCCCGATGTTACCTGCAACACCCCTGCGCCGGATCCGGTTTGTGTAAACACAGCGGCTCAAACTTATGTGCATACCGGAACAAGCTGGGATGCTACGGTAATTGAAAACTGCGAAACAACTTCTGTATTTGCCAGTTTATCCGGCGACACTGAAGCCGTTAATCTGACCACCCTGAATAATGTGGAATTCAATATTGGTATAACAACCGTTACCTGGGAAGCTTTTGATGGATGCAATTATAACACTTGCGAATTCACCGTAACAGTAAATCCCAAACCGGTTATAAATCCATACTCTGTTGAAATTTGCAGTGATGGTAGTTTCTCCTACACACCGGAGAATGAAACCGACGGTATTGTGCCAACCGGAACAACTTATTCCTGGTCGGCTCCTTCCGTAGCCGGAATTGAAGGAACAGTAGCCGGAACCGACGAAACAAACATCAGTGGAACCCTGACAAACACAACCGACCAACCCATCGATGTGGTTTATACCGTTACCCCAACAGCCGGTATTTGCGACGGCGAACCATTTACGGTAACCATAACTGTAAACCCGGTAATTACCTGCACTATTTCCGGGCCTGCTGAACCGCTTTGCCCGAATACGGAATACATTTTCACAGCTGAAACCGGCATGAGCAATTATTTTTGGAGTATTACGGGCGATGCAACCATTGTTGGAAATACAGATGGTGAAACCGTAACAATACGAACAGCAGATGTTTGCGACGGGGCCTTCACGTTAAACCTGAATTATAACGATGCCAGCGGCTGCGGTTCTACCTGCGAGCTTACTGTAACAATACTTGACGAAACTGCGCCGGTTATTACAACTCAGCCGGTAAATGATGAAGCTTTATGTGTTTCGGGCGGTGCCGGTTCCAATACAAACTATCAAACCTGGCTTGAAAATAACGGAGGTGCAACCGCCACCGATAATTGCAGCGACGTAACCTGGACCAATAACAGCACCACACAGGACTGGGTTATTGATTTGGTTGCCCATGCCAAAACCAAAACCGTTACCTTTACTGCAACCGATGAATGCGGGAATTCGACAGATACCGATCCGGCGATTTTTACCATCACAGATGATGAGCCGCCAACAATCACCTGCCCCGGCGATGGAAATCCAATTGTCTTGCAGGCCATCACCGGTGAATGTGAGGTAACAGAATACGAGGCAGACCTCGATCCAGTTTATAGTGACATATGTTCAGACCCTGAACTTTCATACATACTTAATCTACCAGACGGAACCACAGTAGAAGGTGATGGTTCTGTTGACGGCTACAACTTTCCGCTGGGTGAAACAACCGTTACCTATATTGCCACCGATGATGTGGGCAATGAGGCATCCTGCCAGTTTACAGTTTTTGTTGAATGGACAGAGTTTTACGAAACGATTGTAGATTGTCCTCCAGTCCCTGATCCGGTGTTTGTAGAAAATGGTGAAACTGAAGCCTGGGTAGAAGTATCCGCCCCTACTTATGATGATCCATGTGTGGCTGTAAAAACTGTCGAGCATGATTCAGAATTCAGCACCGAAACTGAAAATGCAAACGGAAACTATCCAATCGGAACAACTATCGTAACCTGGACAATTACAGACGTTTCCGGCAATACTTACGAATGTGAACAAGAAGTTGTAGTACTTGCCGCACCCGTTATCGAATGTCCCGATCCTGATACGCTGGATGCCGGTTCTGGTGTTTGTTCGGCACTGTTCGATCCTCTTGAAGCCGAACTGGTAAGCGGCGGACGTCCACTCGTTTGGACTTATACCATCTCCTGGCCCGACGGAAGACCAGATACATACGTAGAATTCGATGAAACAACCGAAGGTGTTGAAGGCCCGCCCGAAATCGGCGAGATGGAGTTCCCGGTAGGTACAACAACCATATACTGGACGGCAACCAACCCCTCCGGAACTGATGAGTGTTCCCATACCATTACAGTTATCGACAACGAACCTCCTTCCTTTACTCCGCCCGCTGCGTACGAAAACTGCGTCGATCCGCTCCACTGGGCAACCTACGATCCTGACAATGCAAATCCTGTGGTCAACCACATAGACCCGAATTTAAATAAATACCCGGTCGATTTCAGAACATTTGAATCAGAAAATACTGAACTCAATATTGAAAATATAAACGATAATTGCTGCGCTGATGATGATTTAATTATTCACTGGAAAATTGAATTTTCACCAACACCTGATCCGCAAAATGAAGACGAATGGATAACACACGACCCGATTGAATCAACCGGGCAGCCTTCAGAATATGGAAGCGACATCGAGCTTTGGGGCGACGGGGTTGAATTCAATACCATTACCCACACCATTACCTACTGGCTGGAAGACTGCAGCCTGGATGAAGAGGGGAACGGAAATATGAGCGAACCGATTTCTGTGGATATTGTGATAACACCACGGCCGCAAATAACAAAAGAGAACTATTGATTATGAAAGACAGGAAATACATAATGAAAAAAGCCCCTCTGTCCTGCGGACATCTCCCCATAGGGACAAGCCCCAAAGGGGAGAGAAGAGGAGGAGGATGGAAGACGGAAGTCAGAAGTCGGAAGTCGGAAGTCATAAGCGGGATGCCCCGGTGGCTTGGGGAAGTCCAAAGTCAGAAGACGGAAGAAACCGGTGATCGAGCATCGATTTCCGATCATTGGCTGGCAACCGCTACCCCTGACGGGGCTGCGAGCCCCGTCAGGGGTGACGCACTCCCCGGCAGATCGAAGTCCATAGTCAGCAGTCGGAAGTTGGCAGTCGGAGGCAAGAAACAAAAAGCGCGTAACCCGAGGCTCGCAGCTCACAACTTGAAGCTTGCAGCTTGCGAATTGCAACTCAAAAAACACAGCTCACAGCTTTTAAATAAAAATCAAAATATAACTACGATCTCTCTTACCCCTCTCCTTTGGATTTATTCCTACGGAAGAGGTCGGGAGAGGCTTCTCTTAAAATATAACCAGTGTTGCATCTTCCCTCCTCCCTCTCCTTTTGGAGAGGGCCGGGGAGAGGCTTCTTTTTCCCTGTTGCCGCGGGGAAGCGCTGGTTCCGGCGATTGTCCCGGGGCTGCTGCCATCACCACAATCATTTCGTTCTTGTTCAGCAGCTTACGGGGCGCGTCAAAAAATGCAGGTGCTAAGCGCTTAGCGCGTAAAAACAGCCTGCCAGTAATTAACCAGTCTCTGGAATCTTGTGCGGTGGGTTTGTCCCCCTTTGTCAAGGGGGACGAGTCCCGGTTTACCGGGACAGGGGGTAAAGGGAGTCAGTCTCCTGCAACCCCACCAATCCGCTCAAGAAAAAAAGACACAAACCAGAAAGGAGGCACGTGACAAACAGTAACTAACCCAATTAACCTGTCATTTCCCGCGAAGCGATCCCTATGGGAGAATCCCGGTATTCCGGGTGAGAAATCTGTTCACTAAAAACGAGAGATTTCTCCTAACGTCGAAATGACAATTCAGAGTTGGCGCTGTTCCCGATAATAATCGGGACTGACAGGCCGAAAGAAGAAACCAACGCCCAGGATAAACATTATCCTAAACCGGCAACAGAAAATAAAAGCTTGAAAGCTGATTAATTTATTGCCAGTTCATACGTAGCAGTTCCTCATCCCCCTCCTTTGGATTTATTCCTACGGAAGGGGTTAGGGGAGGTCCAAATCCCGGCCGACGCTCCGGGCAAAGCGAAAACCCCGTGGGGCTAAACCCACTAAACAACGAAAATGCGTTCTTTAACAAGCTGACAATGAAGTATTGAACTGACCCCTCCTAACCTCCCCAAAGGGGAGGAACCATCCCCCTTCGGGGGATTATAGGGGGTCACAGCTACTATGACAGTTCAGTACTCCACCTGTCAATTAAATGTTTAAACATTAATTTTTTAAAACAATTTGAAACAGATTTTTAATTATTAACACGGAAGATTCTACTTCCTCTCTTCTGTTCTCCTTGGGGCTTGTCCCTATGGGAGAATGCCCGAAGGGAAGGGGGCCGGTCTTCCAAAAATTTTACAAAATGAAAAAGCAAATTTTATTACTTACGTTTTTGAGCCTGGCATTTGTGTTTGCCGGGTTAAACAGTGCCTTTGGGCAACCTACAGGTGATGGAGTTCCAAATCCATACATTAAACAATTATCTACAGCATTGCAGAATTGCCTGCCACCAACTGTATTAGATGAAGATTGTGCAGGAGCGGTAGATGCTCTTCATCCTCAACCGGGTCAACCATATAATTACTATGTTGAAACAACTAATACTACAGATGATATTCACTGGTTTGTGGTTAATTATGCTGAAATGACTACTGCCGGAGATAGTCTTGTTGAAATATTAAACAATATGACTGATGCACGTACCTACATTGATGATGGAAGTGGTGATGATCCGTATATTTTGGATTCCGAAACTGGAGTTTATAATATTCTTCCAGCAGCTGGAACTGGTGGAAACAATCAGGCTTCAGTGGAAATTACCTGGAAATCTTTTAGTGGACTGAGGGCTGACGATGAAGTGATTTTACTTGTAGCCTATGTTATGGATGACGCTGGTTGTACTGATAATATTGAGGTATTTAGAATTGTACCGCAATTTAACTTCACACTGGATATGAATCCTCTTGCAGCTGATGGGTCCTTAATTGATACCTTAAATCAAAGAGCTTCAGATTGCGTTTCTCCAATTGAAAGTGCCGATTATGTTCCCATCAGCGATGTAGTGGGAGAAGGGACATTGACAGTTGATTACGGCGAAAACTGGGTTTATTTTGTAGTAACTGCTGCTAATTTTACCCATTCCTGGATGCCTGAGTTTCAATTAAACTATACTGGTACTGCGGAGGCTTTAGAAGTTTGGTGGACTTACCAATCAACCTCTAATTCAACTGATGACGATGATTGGGTTCAAATGTCTGAAGCATCTGGAATCTATACAAGTTCAACTCCTGTAATGCATACTAATACTGATTTAACTACAACTCCAAATGCTATTGGTGCTGATGATGGGACAGGGGAATGCATTGTTGTTAGGGTTCGTGTTGATCATGGAACTACAAATGAAAATGCAGATGCAACACAAACTGTTACACTTGCCGTTGACGGAGTTATGTTTGATTCTAATGCAGCAGATGCAGCAAGTGAATATACAAATCATGATTTTGATGATATTTCTCAAGAAGCATGTGTAGCTGAAGAATTTGATGATTATGGTGAATATGATCTTACTCCAAGACCTGAAATTTCAAATGATGCAACTAATGGCCCAGAACCTTTTGAAATTAAAACTGGTAACACTACACCTTAAAGGATGATTAATTTTGCTTTTTCATTCCTGACCGGATCCCGGTTGTTTGTTCCGTCAGTTGGCGGGCAGACGACCGGGCCCCGGAGCGGGGAGGAGGAAGTTGGCAGTGATCAGTCACAGTTGGCAGTGAAGAAGGAGGAAGTCGCAGTGATCAGTTTCCCCTGTGAAATCTGACGAAGGAAGGAATTTCATCAGGGGTTGCAGTTGGCAGTGAAGAGGAGAAGTTGCAGGTTGCACCTTTCAGGTTGCAAATCGACTTGAAGCTTGAAGCTTGAGACTTGAAGCTGAGGAAGAAGTCGCAGTGACTAATGACCATTGACCATCTCCGCAGAGAAAAAGGAATGAAAGAAGTGAATAATGAAATGTGAAACTAAAACACGATTGCACTGTTTCAGCAGCTTTTAACGAAGCCGCCGGAACATGAAGGAGAAAGCGAAAAAAGCATGATAAAAATATGTAGTAAATGAAAACCCATATAGCGTTATAACTCGCCCTCCTTATTACGAAGAACTTCGTTTGGAGGCCTCTTTTGGGATTGCCCGGAGAGGAGGAAACGGAGATCCTGATAGTAAACACATCCGAAAAAAGGATGGAAAACACAGGTTAAAATATGAAACAAAATCATCCAACACCAGGGTGGAAAGGGAAAGGTATTCCCGCACCCCGCGGTGGACCGGAGACGGGTCCAGCGCCTGCCTGCCGGACAGGCAGGAATTCCCTGCCCTACTGCGTCATTCAGGCGGGCGATTCGCTGATTGAAGAAACCCGAATCCGTGATGGAACGGGTGCGGTGAATTCCGATTCGCCGATTGAAGAAACCCGAATCCGCGATGGAACGGAAATCCACATCCCTGTCTGCCGGACAGGCAGGCGTGATGGAACGGAACTGCATATCCGCGACAGCTCAACAAACGCGGCCTTTCAAATCCCGGAGGGATTACATATGTATAGTCCAAACCTTCAAGGTTTGCGAAACCTTGAAGGTTTAAAGAGCCGCAGCAGAGCCCGTGAGCCGGCCGGTCATCCACCGGAAAAAGTGTGCCGCAGCCGCACCGGAATGGAACGTGCCCGGAACGGGACGCGAGTGTTTTCAACCGCGCATTCAAACCCGGCGGGTTTGCATGTTTATAGAAAAGGAAAGCATGTGTTAAATGCGATTCCTGGAGTCGAACAACAATCTGCACCACATTATTTCTATAAGCATTTGATGCCTGCCTGGTCGGCAGGCAGGCCGCTGGAATCAGGCCTGGCAGCATATATTGCCGTTGGCTTCCCCGAAGGGATGGCTATGCCAAACCAACGGAACATGCCTTGCTTTATGCCGGTATATATTGCCGTTGGCTTTAGCCAACGGAACAGGCATACCCATACCAGCCCGGGGCTTCAGCCCCATCAGGAAGAAATGTGGCTAAAGCCCAAAGAATTGGTCTGCTCATTTTTAATCCGTCAGCTGAAGCAGACGGCAATAGAAAAACAAATCCCGGCGGGTTTGCATGTTTATAGAAAAAGAAAGCATGGGTTAAATGCGGCTCCCGGAGTCGAACAACTATTTACACCATGGTATTTCTATAAATATTCGATGCCTGCCTGGTCGACAGACAGGCCGCCGGCATCGGCCCTGGCAGCAAATATTGCCGTTGGCTTTCCCGAAGGGATGGCTATGCCAAGCCAACGGAACAGACATACTCATATCTCCACGGGGCTTCAGCCCCATCAGGAAAAGATGTGGCTAAAGCCGGATTTGCCTCGCTTTATTTTGATCCGTCAGCTGAAGCAGACGGCAATACAGGGCACATCAAATGCGGTCCGGCAAATCCCGGAGGGATTGCATGTGTATAGCCAAACGGTGAGCAGGGAGAATACGAGAGGAGTCATACGGACTTGTCAGCGTGCGGAGCTCCTGTTTATCCCTTTGGGGACAACGTCAACAAAAACAAAAAGTAAAAAAATTGACAATGAATAATAATTAGCAAAAATACCATTCTCTTTTCCTTCCCCTTGGGTTTATTCCCACGGAAGGAGTTAGAGGGGGCTTAAAATGAAAAAACTGATTTACCATATCATGCGCCGTATTCCGGGAATCCTCCTGGTGCTTCTCGCTGTGGCTTCTGCCAGGGCCCAGAAACCGGTGCAGCATATTGTGGTAAGTCGGCACGATACTATTGAATTTAGCGTGGTGGACTGGGAGAACGGCGATCGCTACACCTGGGATATTTATGACGATCCGGGTGTGAACTTTGCCCTGGAAAATGACCGTTTGGATCCCGCCCTCTATTTTGTGGATGGTATGTATGAAGGTTCAACCGTCTATGTCACCAATCTGCCGCCGGGACAGTATTACGTTAGGGTAATGGTTTGGGACGAGGTCAACTGTACCAATAACCTGCTCTTGTATTCGCTTGAAATTGAAGATGTTCCCGAGGCCGATATTTACGGGGCCGAAGCCTGCTTTGGTGACATCACTTATCTACGGATTGTCTTTACGGGTGTGGGGCCGTGGGATATTATATATACCGATGGAATGGAAGACCATCATGTAAACGGCATTTCGGAGCAGGAATATTACCATGAAATTCCTACCAACACCATGGAACCCAATGATGAAGTGATTATAAAAGAATACTGGATCAACTACATCAATGATGTCAAAATCGAAAGTTCCGAACCAACGGATACAGCAAGAATAATCATATATCCAATACCTACCAATTCAGAAATATACATTAAAGAAGATGAGGAAGGAGATGGAGAATAAATTAAAGTATTTTTGAATATGGAAGCGGGAAGCACGAAGTTGAAAGAAGAAATTGAAAAGTAAAAAATGAAACGAAGCAGTACATATAATAATAGCATAACATGGAACCCCGATGGAATACCATGCTTCGCCGGATTCCACGGGGCAGGCCTGGAACTTGCAACCCCGGTGAAATATTCTCCTGGCGTCAAATTTCACGGGGTTCACCCCATGAAATCCCAACTGGGATCATTTCACGGGGTAAACCTGCAACTTGAAACCTGTAACCTGAAACCTGTTGGAGCGTAGCGGAAATCCCGACATTTCGTCGGGGTAACTTGTAACGTGTAACAATTATAATGAAACGACTGGCATACATAGTATTGATGACACTCCTTATTGCTGCAAATGCTGCGGCGGGAGAAAATTATGTCATCGATATTGTATGTCAGGGTGCAGAGCGGACTTACCGGATTAACGGAGAAGAAACATCCACCTGGGAATGGAAATTGCTCGATGCCGACAGCACGGAAATAACCTTAACAAACCCAACCGGAACCGACTTTGCCGATATGAACACTTATGGAGATTCCATCTGGGGCAGCGAAATTACCATAGTCTGGCCTGAAGATACTACAGGCACCTTTTACCTCTCGGTGGAACAAACCAGCAACTATGTTTCGGTGGTGGACGGAGAAACTTACATGAACTGCACCAACCACGAACTGGGCGAAGTAGAAGTCATTGAAGGGCCGGAAGCCTTTGCCGGCGAGGATATTATTGCCTGCACCGATGAAAATATTTTCCTTGAAGCGGCTTCCGCATCCAACCATTCCACTGTTATTTGGACTACTTTTAGCGAAGGAGTAAAAGGAACATTCAGCAACGAAAATGTCCTGCACCCTACCTATTTTCCCAGTGATGAAGACATTGCAGCCGGAAGTGTAACACTTTCCCTCACAGCTTTTGGTAAAGGGAATCCCGGAACCTGTGAGATGGATGTTTCAACCGTTACCATCACCTTCAGCAATCCCGTAATTGAACTGACAGCCACCAACCCGGTGTGCTTTGATGAAAATTCGGGAAGCATTTCAACTAATGTCTCCGGCGGGTTCGGAACTTATACCTACGCATGGACCGGCCCCGGTGATTTCACTGCCGACACCGAAGAAATAACCGGCCTGGCAGCCGGCTGGTATTACCTTGCGGTTACCGACAGTGTGGGGTGCGTTGCCGAAGACTCCGTTGAAATTATTGAACCCGAAAAACTCCTTACCACAATTGACAGTGTGGAACATGTGAACTGTTTCAATGGAATCGACGGAGCAGCCCGTGTAGCTGTTTCAGGCGGAACCGGTAATTATACCTATTCATGGAACACCGTACCCGAGCAAACCACAGCCCTTGCCACCGGACTGGCAGCCGGTGAATACCTTATCACAGTAACCGATGAAAACGGTTGTGAAGTGAAAGATTCTGTTGAAATTACCGAACCTCCCGCCCTGGTACTTTCAGCCGACAGTGTCGATGCAAGCTGCGGCGGAAAACAACCCGGCTCAATCGACTTAACGGTTTCAGGCGGAACTCCGTTTGCTGATGGCTACTACCTTTATAAATGGCACGACGATACCGGCTTTATTGCCGATACTGAAGATATAGTTGATTTGGAGGGAGAAAAATTATATTGGGTTTATGTGACCGACTCGCTGGGGTGTACCGACTCGCTTGAGATGTTTATCAATGAAGAGAAAAATATTGAACTCACGGCATCTGTTTCCCCCATCCTTTGTTACGGGGATTCAGGAACCCTTTACATTGAAGTTAGGCACGGTCAGAAACCTTATTCATACGTTTGGTTAAACAGCCTGAACGATACCATAAGAGTTGAAAATACGGATAACAAGGCCGACTCGGTGATTGTCCCTGCCGGTGAATATCGGGTGGTTGTAAACGATAATAAAGGATGTGATGAAGATGAATCCTTCCTGCTTGAAAGTCCGGATGAACTCACAACTTCAATTTCGCCCGACCCGGCAGAAATCTGCGAAGACGAAACACTGCCGCTGAACGGCAATCCTGTGGGAGGAATCGGCAGCTATACCCATCTTTGGAGCGGTGAAGGCGCAACATACCTAAGTAATTTGGCGGTTGTCGATCCGGAATTTAGCGGCGCTCCGGCCGGAAGTTATGAACTGATTTACGCGGTAACCGATGAAAATGGTTGCGAAACTAGGGATACCATAAACATCGGGGTATTCCCGCAATACAGCGATACTTTGGATATGGCGATTTGCGAATCTGAACTGCCATACAACTGGAACGGTACAAACATTGACCTGGCCGGAATTTACTCCGATACCCTGGCTTCGGTAGCCGGATGCGATTCCATTATTACCCTTTCCCTCGATGTGCTGCCCGATTTCAGGGATACAACATTTGCAACGATTTGCGAATCTGAACTGCCATACAATTGGAACGGTACAAATATTGACCTTGCCGGAACCTACTCCGATACCCTGGCTTCGGTAGCAGGCTGCGATTCCATCCTTGTCCTCAACCTCGATGTGCTGCCCGAATTCAGGGATACCACGTTTGCAACAGTTTGCGAATCAGAACTGCCCTACATCTGGAACGGGACAAACATTGACCTAGCCGGAATTTACTCCGATACCCTGGCCTCGGTAGCCGGTTGTGATTCCATTCTCACGCTTGTCCTCGATGTGCTGCCTGAATTCAGGGATACGGTAGATGTTACGATTTGTGATTCTGAACTGCCCTACTTCTGGAACGGAGCTGACTTCTTCGGTGCTGGCATTTACAGCGACACGCTGGCTTCGGTTGCCGGGTGTGACTCAATACTGACACTTGATTTGAAAGTTGTACCTGAGTACCGCGACACCATTCCGATGGTAATATGCGAAAACGAAGTGCCGTTCGACTGGTACGGGCAGCAGATTACCATTTCCGGCTTCTACGAACATACTTTGACTTCGGTAGCCGGTTGTGATTCCATTCTTACCCTTGTCCTCGATGTGCTGCCCGAATTCAGGGATACAACAAATGCAGTAGTCTGCGAATCTGAACTGCCATACAACTGGAACGGGACAAACATTGACCTGGCCGGAACTTACTCTGATACCCTGGCCTCGGTAGCCGGTTGTGATTCCATTCTTACACTTATCCTCGATGTACTGCCCGAATTCAGGGATACAACAAATGCAGTGGTTTGTGCATCGGAACTGCCCTACTTCTGGAACGGAACAAATGTTGACCTGGCCGGAACATATTCTGATACCCTGACTTCAGTAGTAGGGTGTGATTCCATTCTTACCCTTGTTCTCGATGTGCTGCCCGAATTCAGGGATACAACAAATGCAGTGGTTTGCGAATCAGAACTGCCCTACTTCTGGAACGGCACAAACATTGACCTGGCCGGAACTTACTCCGATACCCTGGCTTCGGTAGCTGGATGTGATTCCATTCTTACACTTATCCTCGATGTACTGCCCGAATTCAGGGATACAACAAATGCAGTGGTTTGTGCATCGGAACTGCCCTACTTCTGGAACGGAACAAATGTTGACCTGGCCGGAACCTACTCTGATACCCTGGCCTCGGTAGCCGGTTGTGATTCCATTCTCACGCTTATTCTCGATGTGCTGCCCGAATTCAGGGATACCACGTTTGCAACAGTTTGTGAATCGGCACTGCCATACAATTGGAACGGTACAAATATTGACCTTGCCGGAACCTACTCTGATACCCTGGCCTCGGTAGCCGGTTGTGATTCCATTCTCACGCTTATTCTCGATGTGCTGCCCGAATTCAGGGATACAACAAATGCAGTGGTTTGCGAATCAGAACTGCCCTACTTCTGGAATGGGACAAACATTGATTTTGCCGGAACCTACTCCGATACCCTGGCTTCGGTAGCTGGATGTGATTCCATTCTCACGCTTATTCTCGATGTGCTGCCCGAATTCAGGGATACAACAAATGCAGTGGTTTGTGCATCGGAACTGCCCTACTTCTGGAACGGAACAAATGTTGACCTGGCCGGAACATATTCTGATACCCTGGCCTCGGTAGCCGGTTGTGATTCCATTCTCACGCTTATTCTCGATGTGCTGCCCGAATTCAGGGATACGACAAATGCGGTAGTCTGTGCATCGGAACTGCCCTACTTCTGGAACGGGACAAACATTGATTTTGCCGGAACCTACTCCGATACCCTGGCTTTAGTAGCAGGATGTGATTCCATTCTTACCCTTGTTCTCGATGTGCTACCCGAATTCAGGGATACGGTCGATGTGACGATCTGTGATTCTGAGTTACCATACAATTGGAACGGAACAGACTTCTTCGATGCAGGCATTTACAGCGACACGCTCGCTTCAGCAGCAGGGTGTGACTCAATACTGACACTTGATTTGAAAGTTGTACCTGAGTACCGCGACACAATTCCGATGGTAGTATGCGAAGGCGAAGTGCCTTTCGACTGGTACGGGCAGCAAATTGCCACTTCCGGCTTCTACGAACATACTTTGAATTCGGTCGCAGGATGTGATTCGGTGCTGACACTGAACCTGGAAATTGTACCTGAATATCACGACACCATTCCGATGTCAGTGTGCGAAACCGAAGTGCCGTTTGACTGGTACGGGCAGCAAATTACTGGTTCAGGCTTCTATGAACACATTTTCACTTCGGTTTCCGGATGCGATTCGGTGCTGACACTCGAACTGGAGACAGAACCTGAAATTCCTGTCACAATTACCATCGCCGCCGACCAGACCGAAATAACCGAAGGCGAGCAGGTAACGCTGACTGCCACACCTGAAAACGGCGGCAGCGACCCGGTTTATGCGTGGTTTGTGAACGGTGCGGAAGTGCCGGGCGAAACTGCGGTTACCTACACTTATACCCCGCAGGATGGCGACGAAATTTATGCTATGCTAACTTCCGGGTTGGATTGCGCTGCGCCCGTTCCGGCTATTTCCAATACGGTTGTCCTTACCGTTGTTCAGCCTTCCGAAATTACGATTACTCCTGACATCACCCACGTTGACTGTTTCGGCAACAGTACGGGTGCCATCGAACTGACCGTTTCCAACGGGGTTGAACCGTACAGCTACGCGTGGAGCAACGGGGAAGCCACAAAAAATATTTACGGACTGGAAGCCGGAATTTACACCGTAACGGTCACCGATGCGGAGGGTACAGAGGAAACGCTCACCATCGAAATTACCGAACCCGATGCACTGGAACTGACCTTCACCAAAACGGATGTGGGTGATTCGCCGGATCCGACTGGCAGTATCTCCCTTAATGTTGAAGGAGGTACCGGACCTTATTCGTACGAATGGGTTGGCCCCAACGGATTCACCTCCGCCGACGAAGACATCAGTAACCTGGAAGCAGGAAACTATACGGTGTTTGTTACGGATGCCAACAATTGTACGGAATTCCTTTCTGTTGTAATAGCTGGCTACGGAATGACCTGCCCGCCGGTGATTGTGATCGATTGCGGGTTAGATGAAATGCCCGAACCTTATGCTACCCTTGCCGAATATGAAGCTGCAGGTGGCGTGATTGAAAGCACTTATGCTCTGATTGAAGAATCTTTCACTCAAATGGGCACGGATGTTTCTGACGGGGAAAGCTGCCCGGAAACCATTACCCGTACCTACTCCATTGAAAATACCAACGGGGATGTGATTTCCTGCGAACAGTTGATTATTATCCGGGACGTTACGGCACCAATACTTGAATTCTCGCGCAAAAGAGTAAATTGCCCGGGAGAAAAACCGCCCGTTTACCGAAACAGAAGCGAGTTTGAGGCGCAAAGCGGTAACCTGGCATCAGATGAATGTGAACTGGACTGGTCCTCCTTCCGGTATTCCGGAGAGAGCACAGATGCACAAAAATGCCCGGAAACCATCATTCGTTTCTACGAAATAAAAGACATGTGCGGCAATACCACACAGGCGAGGGAAATCATTGTTATCGAGGATAAACTTGATCCTTATGTGTACAGGCCGGCGCGTGATATAATAACCGACTGCACCGTACCGGAACCTTACAGGAACTACACTGAATTCTGGGAGGATGGGGGTTTAGTTGAAGACAATTGCAATATATTTACCTTGGAGCATATCGGAGACAGCGAACCGACAGGAGACGGGTGCCCGATGACCATTACACGTACTTACCGGTTTACCGACAATTGCGGCAATTCCACTGACTTTGAACAGAAAATAACTGTAAACGACACCATCCCACCGAATATTACCTGTCCACCTGATGTTGCGTTTGATGCCGGAGCAGGCGAGCTTGAAGCGCTTACCGGCCTGGCCTATTCCGATTCGGCACAACAGGTATCCCTGACAGATACCACGGCGCTTGACATTGGGGCATCCGACAACTGCGAAGTGGTAACAATTACCTACCAGGATGAAATAGCAGGAAGTTGCCCCGCCACGGTTACCCGCACCTTTACGATTTACGATGGCTGTGGAAACACCGCTTCCTGCACACAAACTATTGAGCTGTACAGAGAAGACACACCGCTGTTCGAAGCACTTGGCCCGTTCTGCCAGAATAGTGAACCGGAAGCATTGCCGTCCACTTCATCAAACGACATCACCGGCACGTGGGAGCCTGCGGTTATCCGTACCGATTCGACAGGTATGTTTACCTACACCTTTACGCCCGATCCCGGACAGTGTGCAGTGGATACCACGGTGGAAATTGAAATCCTGGAAATTATTACGCCCGACCTCGCGCCCATCGGCCCCATTTGCCAGTACACCGAACCGCCTGCCTTACCGGATACCGATGTAAACGGCATTCCGGGAACATGGGATAAAGACACGATTGACACCAGCATTCCGGGTGAATTTACATTTACCTTTACGCCTTCAGGAATTGGCGACTGCACTGAACCTGCTTCTATCACTATCCAAATCGACACGGTGATTATTCCGCAGTTCGCGCCAATCGGGCCGCTTTGCCAGAATGAAGAAGCACCCACTTTGCCCGAAGCCAATTTCAACGGCACAACCGGAACCTGGATACCCGATGAAATCCGTACCGACTCGGTGGGCGTGTTCGATTACGTTTTTGTGCCGGACACAGGCTACAATTGCGCGTTTACCGACACGCTGCAAATTGAAGTAAAACCCTGGATTCAACCGGAATTCGACCCGATTGGCCCGTTATGCGTAGGAGAAATTCCGCTGGCACTACCCGACTCCAGCATCAATGGTCTTTACGGTACCTGGAATCTTTACGGCATTCCAACCGACACTATCCCTACTGATGAAGCGGGCCTCTTTCTCTTCCAATTTATTCCGGATGAAAGGTACAATTGTATCAACCCCCGGAATCTCGCGGTAACTATTATTGAAAATACCCCGCCGGTGGCCGAAAACGACAGCGTATTTACATTGCAGGAGGAACAGGTAATGATCGATATTCTTGAAAACGATTACGATACGAATACTGACGGGGAAATCGACATCACATCTGCAACCCTGCTGCAGGTGCCGGCACACGGTACGGCAGAAATCAACCCGGCAACAGGCATTGTTTCCTATACGCCGGAATTTGGGTACTTCGGCATGGATACCTTATATTATTCGGTTTGCGACAATGGCATACCTTGCGATGTACAATGTGACAGCGCGAGGGTTATTATTGAAATCGGCGAGCCCAACAACCCGCCGGTGGCTGTTATCGATTCGTTCTCGGTAATGTGTTTCCCCCTCACGGGTGACCTGCTCTATAACGATTTCGACCCGGACAACGACGAACTGACCATGAGCTTATGGCCGGTAGAGGAACCCGAACATGGCATTGTGGACCTCCACCCCGACGGTACCTTTGTATATATGCCCGACGAGGGTTACATGGGGCCCGACAGCTTTATCTACCGGGTTTGCGACAACGGTATTCCGGTAATGTGTGACGAAACACAAGTTTGGATTTATGTATTGCCCGACGCGGATTGCGACGGAGTGCCGGACTACGAAGAAGACGTAGATACAGAATGTACCCTGATGATCCCGGAAGGATTCTCACCCAACGGCGACGGGGTCCACGATTTCTTCCAGATTTATTGTATCGATAAATACCCCGATGCTGTTATGCGCATATTCGACCGCGCCGGAAATAAACTCTTCGAGAAACAACATTACGGTAACCTGAATTACTGGGGTTCCAACCAGGAAGCCTGGTGGTGGGGCAAAACCCAAAACAAATGGGTACTTGGCCGTGGTAACTTGCCGGCAGGCAACTACCTGTATGTGCTTGAACTGGGCAATGGCGAAGTGCGAACCGGAACAGTGATGATTGCCTACTAAAATTTTATTTGAAGCAGAAGGGTTACCATCGGGCTTTTCAAGTGTTCACCCAATTTTAATTGGGCATAATGAGCCGATGACAAATAAGTTCCAAAGTTCATCAATTTGTATTGTTTGGAGATTCATTTTTTGTTTTTTGGTGCTTATTTGGTATTTGTCTTTTTGATATTTGTTATTGTTACTAACAAACAGCACGTTACAAAAATATGCCATTTCAGGATGTTCGGAGCGAGTCCTCCTTTCCCAAAAAAGGTGCAGCCGTCAGGAGTTCGGAGAATTTTATTGATGGAGATTTTTCTTTTTTGCAGAACGAATAAAATTTCTGAACTCCTTCCTGTTTTGTGCAGCGATCAGATCACTCAAAACCAGCACTGATTATCAGTGAATTACAATTACAAGCAACACATCAGAAACCAAAACCCTGATACCGGCACTTGAACCTTTTCAAAAGAAATTTGACATTGACAAACCAATAATTGTAGCAGATGCCGCACTCCTGTCTCAAAAAAATATTGATGCTTTGCAAGAAAACCACTACGAATATATTCTGGGAACTTTTCTGGGCTTTCCCCACCCGGGTAAACTCAACTGCAAAAAAATAATTGTAGTGAAACACCGGTTCAGGAAGCTCTGCTTTTTCAACTTCCTGTTTAATTCGGGTAACTCCAGTCCCCAGTTTTTCAATAAATTCGGTGTAGTAACCTTCGCCCTGGGCAATTTTATTATGCCAGAGTAAAAAACCACGCCCAGAGGACGTGGCTTTGGGATAACCCCTGGAAGGGGATGAAAATACCTTTACCCTCAGAGAAGGTAAAAGCTTGTTATT
>NZ_FQZE01000036.1 GCF_900141875.1 Tangfeifania diversioriginum
GAAAAAGCCACTTTTGGAGAGACTGAACTATTCATAAATTTTAAAAATATGAATAAAGTTCAGGTTAATCCCGACTTAGATGAAGTTGAACTTTTTTAAAAAAAGTTTTACTGAATCTTAGTCGTCCCGATAGTCATCGGGAGAGATAGGGATTATTTGTGAATAATCCGGGCTAAAACTCTCTATTCATCATGTTTTGAAAATTGTTTTTTTGAGTTTTGGTGCTTATTTGGAATTTGCTTTTTGCGATTTGATATTTTGCTTATAATCATCGAATAATCTGCGTCTGACCTGACACTAAAATTCAATTCCTTTCCGGGCTTCAACCCCCTTGGTGTAGTAATGTTTTACCTCTTTCATTTCGGTAACCAGGTCGGCCAGTTTAATCAGTTCTTGCGGGGCATAGCGGCCGGTTACCACCACTTCGGTTTTCGGGTTTTTATTTTTCAAAACATCCAGAAATTCATCGATAGAAAAAAGCTGGTAGTAGAGCGCAATGGTGGCTTCATCCAAAACAACCACATCGTATTTTTCTGATTTCAGAATGTCAGCCACTTCTGTTAGCCCTTTTCGCGCAGCCTGAATATCAGCATCAGTAGGCTTTTCCACAATAAAGCAACCCAGCCCGAATTGTTTGATTGTGATACCAGGGACAAACTTTTTTATCGCTTCAATTTCGGAATAGATTTTTCCTTTTACAAACTGCGCGAAAAAAACCTTTTTACCGGCACCCACTGCCCGCAAAGCCAGGCCGAGTGCTGCGGTGGTTTTGCCTTTTCCATTTCCGGTGTAAACGTGAATGTATCCTTTGGATTTCATAGCTTCAGGTTTTGCAGGTTTTGCAGGCGCTGGAAATTTTCAGGATAAAAACGGACGGATATTCTTCTAAGAATGGTTTGAGTTGGCGGTTAAGCAGCTCCATCACATTCTCGTAACTGCCGGTCAGGAGGCTGCTCATCGTCCCGCTTTCAAGGGTGATATTTTTGTTTTCGGCCAGTTTTTCCAAAAAGCTTTCAACAGCCTTTTCATACTCTTTCATTAACGGGTAGTAACCGATTTCAACTGTAATTTCCATGGCTTTTATTTTTGTTTTTGTACTGAGGCCGCAATAAATGCAGGCTCAGCGGTTGATTGTTTTTCAGTTCCGTCCAGCAGTTCAAAATCAGGTGAAAAGTACACCCCTGCCGAAATGCGTGGGTTCCCGAAACGAGTGAATATTTCCTTTATTTCGTTCGGTGTAAAAAAACGCGCATGTTGAAATACAGGGTCGTTATTTTTGTTTTTGCCCGGTTCCGAAAGTGCATTCAGGCAACCCAGCACAAGCGTTCCGCCTGGTTTCAGCACGCGGTCGATTTCGTTTAAAGCTCCTTTCAAATCGTCCACAAACTCGAGCATTGTAATCGAAACAATTCCTGAAAAATGATTGTCGGAGAATGGAAGACGGGTTGCATCGGCATTCAAAAATTCTACATTCTTGAGACTTTTCGAACGGGCAATTTTGAGCATGGCTTCCGAATTATCGACGGCTGTAATTTGAAATTTGGATTCACTGAAAAACTTTGTCCAGTGTCCGGTGCCGCATCCCAGTTCCAGCCAGTTCGTTTTGGATAATTCTTTTAAATGGGCCCAAACAATTTCTTTTTCAATGTTGTCAACAATTTTCCCGGTTTCCGTTTGGTAGTATGCGTCGTATTCCGACGCGACTTCAGGAGTCAGAAAAACATTGCGTGTATTTTTAATTTCCATAAAATGTTAAATGCCAAATTTTTAAAAAGAAAAACTGTTCAGTTAGTTCTTTTTTCTTCTTCCATCAAATTTACAAAACAATCTTTTCTTCAGGTGTGATTTTTATTTGAAATTAATCTAAATAAATCATTGTATTATGAGAATATGTTTATTATATTTATATGTAATTAATTAAAGGAGGGCCGTAAAATGAAAGAAAAAATGAATTTGTACGATGACTCCCATTGGCAGGAAGCTTCGGAATATGGAAGTGGCGCAGAAAAGAAGACTTTGCGTGACGAAAACGGCAAAAAAACGATTTTGCTCAGGTTACCTGAAAATTTTCACATGGCCAATCACACGCATGTGACCACCGAGCAGCATTTTATTCTGGACGGAGAATACAAAAGTGAAGGGAAGGTTTACCATAAGGGAGACTACCAGGTTTTCAGCGCACATGAAAACCACGGGCCTCTCGAATCGGAAAAAGGGGCATTGGTGTTGGTAGTGTGGGATTCGTATCAACCAAAAAATTAAAAAAAGAAGGAGGTATTTTATGGCACTAATGATTACTGATGATTGTATTTCCTGCGGGGCATGTGTAAGTGAATGCCCGAATAATGCCATTTCTGAAGGCGATTTGATTTATGAGATTAATCCGGATCGATGTACCGAGTGTGTTGGTTTTTTTGATGAGCCGCAATGTGTTGAGGTTTGTCCGGTTGATGCCATTATTCCCGATTCTGATCACAGCGAGAATCACGATGAATTGCTCGCAAAAAAGAAGCAGCTCCACGGCGAGTGATTCGATTAAGGTTATTGGTAATGATTCCGTTAACATAGTGCGAAATCGGTTAAAAATTGAATAAATGGATGAATTGGCTTTGGATGCCATTCGGAAGAATGTGACCGGAATTCTGCAAAATTTGCCTCCGGAGGTGATGCTTGTTGCTGCGGCAAAAACAAGAACAGCAGAAGAAGTAAAAGCCGCCATACAAGCCGGTATTCAAATAGTTGGCTACAATTATGTACAGGAAGCCGAACACCTGAGGCAAACCATCGATGAACCGGTAAAATGGCACATGATTGGGCACTTGCAGCGCAACAAGGTAAAAAAAGCCGTACAGCTTTTTGATATGATTGAAACCATCGATTCAGTCAGGCTTGCCAAAGAGGTGAATAAGCAATGTACCAAATTGGAAAAAACGATGCCTGTGCTCATTGAAATCAACAGTGGGAAGGAATCAAACAAAACCGGTGTATTGCCTGAAAATGTCATGGCTCTTATTCAACAAATTAATAATTTGAGTAACCTGCAAATATTGGGTTTGATGACCATGGGGCCGCGTTTTGGAAACCCGGAAGATGCGAGACCGTATTTTAAAACCACAAAAGCACTGTTCGAACAAATTAAAAAGCTTGAAATTCCCCGTGTTGAAATGCGTTACCTTTCGATGGGCATGAGTAACAGTTACCAAATTGCAATAGATGAGGGTGCAAATATGGTACGAATAGGAACCAAATTATTTGGCACGAGAAATCCTTAAAAATGGGTCAAAGTCGTCCGGAAGAAGCAGGAGGAAAGCAAAAGCTGCCCTGGATAACATACCGGATTTTTTTGAAAGTTATATTCAAAACTTATCAGAGCACTTAATTATGAAGAAATTAAAAACCAATATCCCCTGGCTCGAAGAACTTTTACCCGAAGGAATGCAGGTTCCCTCATCAACTTTAATCAGCGGTCCGGGAGGCACCGGAAAACCGCTGGTTGAATTTGCTTTTGTCGATGCATGGTTAAAAGCCGGCGGTTCCTTAATCGGGGTTCCGTTGCAATATCCGTCAGGCGAAATGGTGCGTATTGCCATGAATAAACTTTATGGAACAGATTTGAAAAACTATAATGGGAAAATCGCATATATTCAGTTTGAGCCTTTTACAAACCGGAGTATAATTGTCAATGATGATACGGTCAGGGCAAATCTTTTAAACCCTGAAATATGGGACGAAGCGATCGAAAAAGCCGAAAGTTTGGTCGATAAAACCGATTTGGGAACTATGGTTTTCGGTTCGGCGCTGAACCTGTTGTTATTTTCCAATACATTTAAAAAGAGCATTTTGGAAAAATTGAAAAATATCCTGCAAAATGATAAAAGCCGGACGTATGCTTTTGCAGTGAGTACCAGTGCGATGGCCGATGAGATTAAAACGCTGGAAGAAGTGGCAGACAACCTTATGTTTACCCGCATGGAAAAGCCGATGAAACTTTTTTTGAAAATTGAGCGGATGAAGGGTGTTGAATTCTCAAATGAAGAAAAGGAAGTTCCTATTTCGGCTGAATTACTTAAAGAGATAAATGAAATTGCAGAAGCTACACGCAAGACAAGGATTCCGGAGATTAGGAAAATTTAGGGAAACTCACCTGGTAAATTTTCTCAGGTAATATGAATGACCGCTGTATTGAACTTTCTCAACCAAGTTTTCCTGCAAAAGCACCTCAAGTGAATTTTTATTGCCGTCTGTTTTATCCAGCAACTCCAAAACTGCATCTTCGCGCATGGGATGCACCGCTGTGATGCTTAACAGATCGTCCCTGAAATTTCCGGCAGAAGCAAAAGCGTTGCCTTCGTAGCCCGTTAACAATTCAACATTTTTAATGTATTCCTTGAAAATATGGTAAGCGGTATTCACGGTGCCTTCGTCCGATGGTTCAACTTTTTTAAACGCAGGCGGCCGTGTGGGTATTGCAATGTAGGCTACATCAGGTTTAAAACCTTGTATAACCCGGGCAGTGTTTTTTAATTCCTCAGGTGAATCGTTTACTCCTTTTACCAGCATGGTTTCTGTAACCATTTTCCCGGAGAAATAATTTCTGAAAACACGTATTCCTTCTTTTATTCTTTGAAGGTCGAGTTGCTTATGCGGGATATTTATTTTTTTCCAGGTTTCAGGGGAAAAAGAATCGGCCTTAAAAGAAACAAAATCGGCTTTGAGCAGTTCGTTTTGCACTTCCGGCTGATCGATTAACGAAGCATTGGTAATAACTGCAAGAGGAACACCCAACATTTTGAGCTTCTCAATTAAAACCCCAAGATTGATGTCCAGCGTTGGTTCTCCATCCGGTACGATGGTGATGTAATCAGGGTAATCCTTTTCATTTTGAATGTGGTTTAACAACTCTTTTACTTCACCGGCCAGGTCGTCGGGCTTATAAAATTCCTGCCGGTTAATCTGCATTTTAATCGCTTTTCCCACCTGGCAGTAAATGCAGGAATAGGTGCAAATTTTATAAGGAATATTATTTACCCCCAGGCTTTTCCCCAACCTGCGTGAAGGTACCGGTCCAAAAACTCGTCGTTCCATGCTACTTTTATTTTTCAGGCTACCGTAATTTCTTTATGCAGGTAAATATCCTGAATGAGATTTAATAATTTGATCCCCTCTTTCATGGGTCGCTGAAATGCTTTTCTTCCTGAAATAAGTCCTGTGCCACCAGCACGTTTATTGATGACAGCCGTGCGAACAGCCAGTGAAAAGTCATCGGCTCCTGATGAGGCTCCACCGGAATTGATTAACCCGATTTTTCCCATGTAACAGTTGGCCACCTGGTAGCGGCAAAGGTCAATCGGATGATCCGAAGTTAGTTTTTTGTACATATCGGGGTGGGTTTTACCAAACTTGAGGGCGGTAAAACCTCCGTTGGTCTCGGGTAACTTTTGTTTAATCAGGTCGGCTTTAATGGTAACGCCCAGATGATTGGCCTGACCGGTAAGATCGGCGGCAGTATGATAATCCTGTTCTTTGGTTTTAAAATTGTTGTTGCGCGTATAACACCATAAAACCGTCGCCATTCCCAGTTCGTGGGCCCGCTCAAAAGCTTCTGCCACTTCAACAATCTGGCGGTTCGATTCCTGCGAACCAAAATAGATGGTAGCTCCCACGGCTGTTGCTCCAAGGTTCCAGGCTTCCTCCACGCTTCCAAACATTATTTGGTCGTATTTATTGGGATAGGTTAACAGTTCGTTGTGATTTATTTTCACAATAAAAGGAATTTTATGCGCATATTTTCGGGCATGCAATGACAGTCCGCCAAACGTTGTTACCACCCCGTTGCATCCGCCTTCAATAGCCAGTTTAATAATGTTTTCCGGATCAAAATAATCAGGATTTGGTGCAAACGAGCTGCCGGCGGTGTGTTCGATTCCCTGATCGACCGGTAAAACAGACAAATAACCGGTGCCCGAAAGCCGCCCGTGTTGATAAAGTGAAGACAAACTTTTTAATACCTGCACATTCCTGTCTGAAATACCGAAAACCTCATCCATTGCCGAGGGGCCAGGAAGGGTTAATCTCTCTTTGGAAATGCAGGTGGCTTTGTAGTTTAACAAATTTTCTGCTTTACTACCTAAATATTTTTCAATCTGTTCCATACTGTTTATTGAATTTTCCATCTTACAAGATTTTAATATTTGTTATTCTTTCAAATCATTTCAGGTCAAATTACAACTGCAAAACAAATTCGTCAGGGATAGCCGGAATGTAGTTGTTAACCGTAAACACAGGTGCTTTGCAACGATGAACAAGTTCCGAAACAAATTTGCCAATACGGGTATTATTAAGGTTCGATTCCTGGTGAGTACGTATTATTACCATATCCGGATTTTCTTTACGAATAAAGGTAAGAATAACCTGGTGTTTTTCTTGTTCATGAGCATTAAGTATTTGCACTTCACATTCAACATCCCTTTTTGAGAGCAAGGTTTTTATTTTCTCTGAATTCCTGTAAACCAGGCTCTTTTTGATGTCAAGATTTAGCGTCAGGGCTGAAACGATAATGATTTTCGCTCCATACTTTTTAGCAAAATAAGTGGCCCACAACAATTTCTTTCTTGTGGATTGTGTAACATCAACCGGGACAACTATTTTTTTTATCTCTTTTACAGGATAGTTTTCATGAAGAGTCATTACCGGACAGTATGAATAGTTGATTAGTTTATCGATTTCACGAGGGCTTAATGAGGAACCCGAATTGCTTTTATCAACTATCATAAACTCATATCCTCCTTTATCCGATTGCCTGATTAAAAGCGGAAGTCGTTTGCCCGTTTTTACCCGGAATGAAAAATGTTCCAGTGCTTTAGCCGGCAAAGCACTTTTGGTGAATTCCCGAAGTTTTTCAGGAGTAATATTTCCATTAAATTGGTTTTTATCAGGATTAAAAATTTTTTTCAAAAGCGCTGGTTTTTCGTTAATACCGCAAATAAATACCCGCATTCCCAATGTTTGCTGAAAAAATAATATTTGATGCATAAAAAGTTTCCCATCCTCGCCAGGTGAAACATATGCCATAATATTATTTGATCTGTAAACCATTTTGTCTTCCTTTTGCTGCTTTTTTATATACGGTATTTCATCACTTATAGTTTACAAATGTTCGCATTGAGTTTATTTTTCAATTTTTTAAGGTTGAGTGATGTTTTGATTTTTAGATAATTATAAAAACTAATATAGCTGAACGAGATGTATAAATATCTTAATTTTTATTTGAATTGCAATATGAATTTAGTCTAAATAAGCTGTTGTGTTTTGAGAATTTGGTTAAAATGAAAACTATAAATCAGAATTCGGGAAAATTGCGTGATAAATTCTATGTGTGTAGACTGGTTGGGCAAATGAGAAGACTAACTCCTTATTTTGAAAACCGTCCGTCATCTTTTGAATCAGGGAGTTTATTCAGATTTTTTTTCAGCCAGCCGGTCCGCACTTTTTCTTTTGAATCAAATTCGGGCACATAGGGTTTAATGTCAAGCAGCGGTGTCCCGTCAACAATGTCAATTCCCTGAATATATAATTTATTTCCTTCGATTTTAATCAGGCGTGTAACCGACAACCCAATGGGATTTGGCCGGGCTGGCCCTCGAATGGCAAAAATACCATGCAAAATATCATCCATAAAAGGTTTAGCAACCAATGGGGACTCTTTCGATAAATGAAAATGGTAGATCAAAATAATGTGTGAAAAGCCTTCCAGGTCTTTCAACCCGTCGGCATACTCGGGAAATATCTCAACCACAGCTTCTGCCTTTTTACCGGCTGTTGGCTGAATCGGGGTCCCCTTAGGCTTTTTGAACGCGGTATGAATAATTCCGATTGGTTTATATTCAATTTTCTCCATAATGAAATAGTTTTCAAATGCTTAAAAGTAAAAAAATATATTGCAATATTATATGTGTTTAATGATTTGCATGGGGACTTTAACGCCAGGTGAAGTGCCTTTTAAGGAATCGGCTTTTTGACAATATCATTCATTTAACTAAGGTGCATTTTTCATTTTAACTGCATTAACAACTCATTAACAATTTTTATTTTAAACCATTAAAATACCTTTTTGTCTTAATAGGGTCATGAATATTGCTAAAACAGGAAACATAAAAAATGAAAAAATTAATAGCACTCACATTTATTATATTTAGCTTGTCCTTTATAACAAAAGCTGAAAATGATGATCCTCCTCCCGGAACCGATGACGACAGAAGGTCTTCACGCATCAGTGGTGTGGTTATTCACGAAGAAACAAATGACCCGCTGGAGTTTGCAAATATTGCAGTTTACAGTAAAACCGATTCGTCCCTTGTTTCGGGTGGCATCACCAACGAAAATGGCGAGTTTGAAATTTCAGACCTTGATCAGGGGGAGTTTTATCTTGAAGCTCAATTTATCGGTTTCGAGAAGTCGAAAGTAACCGAAATTGTAATTGACGAGAATAATAAATCGGTTGATCTGGGGCGAATTGAAGTAAGGCCATCGTCGGTGGCAATAGGCGACGTGGATGTTGTGGCCGATAAAGCTCCTGTAGAATTTAAGCTCGATAAGAAAGTGGTGAATGTAAGCCAGGACATCAGTGCCATTGGCGGTACCGCAGTGGATGTGCTGGAAAATACTCCTTCCGTTCAGGTTGATATCGAAGGCAATGTCTCCGTAAGAGGATCTTCAAATTTCACGGTGCTTATCGACGGCCGTCCGAGTGTGTTGAGCGGGAGTGAAGCGCTGCGGCAAATCCCTTCTTCGGCTATCGAAAGCATTGAAATTATTACCAACCCGTCGGCTAAATACGAACCTGACGGGATGGCCGGAATTATTAACCTGGTCATGAAAAAGAATTCGATGAACGGGTTTAGCGGAATTGTAAATGCATCGGTTGGCACAGGCGATAAATACCGCGGCGATTTTACGCTGAACTACCGCACCGAAAAAATGCGGCTTTTTGTTGGTGCCGACTGGCGCGATGAAAACCGCTACGGCGAGATGACTTCCATTCGCGAAACCTATTTGGCCGATACCACTTCGTTTTTGGAAATGAATGGGGCAAGTGACCGGATAAGGCGTGGGCACAATTTTAAATCAGGAATAGAGTGGTTCATGTCTGATAAAACCACACTCTCTCTATCCGGAGAGTTGGGAAAATCTGTTGGTGTCAGAACTGGCGATGGCGATACTTATGCATATACTGAGCCGGCTTCGGAAGAGGTGTTTTCAGTAACCGAAGAGACTTCTACCCGCGAAAATGATTTTCACAGTGTCAACCTGAATTTTCAGCATAATTTTAATACGGAAGGGCACAAGTTGGAAGCCATGGCTTTTTATTCGGGTGAAAAAGGTGACGATGAAGAAAAAGAAGATGAAATCCTCGCCGACTCAAACTACCAGAAAACAGATGAATACCTCGACCGGGTTTTTTCGCTTGAAACGGAAGAAGAAAACGAATTCAGATTGAAAGCGGATTACACTTATCCGTTTAGTGAAAACGGCAGGTTTGAAGCGGGGATGTTAAGCCGCATGGACAAAGAAACCGAGGGACTTTCTTTTAAAAGTTTTGACCAGGAAACCGATAGCTGGATTGAGAACGAGGAATTCAGCAGTACCACCGATTTCCGGCGCGATATTCACGCGCTGTATTCAACTTTTAGCAATAGCCTGGGTAACCTGCAATATATGCTCGGGCTTCGGGGAGAGTACACCATCCGCGAAATTCTGAACACCAATGCAACTGAAGCATCGGAATTAAACCGGTTCGATTTGTTTCCCACGCTACACTTGTCATACAACATTAAGGAAACCAACGAACTGATGGCCAGTTACAGCCGGCGTATCGACCGCCCGGGAGGACGAAGCCTCGACCCCAATCCGTCGTATTACAACCGCTACACCATTCGTTTTGGTAATCCCGACCTCGAACCCGAATATACCGATTCCTATGAGTTGGGGGCGTTAAAAAGATTTGGCCGCTCGTACATTGCACTCGATGCCTTTCACCGGGTGACCAACAATAAAATTGAGGGTTACCAGGAGATGGGAGATGATGGTATTTTTTATCTCTATACCGACAATTTCAACAAAGATTATTCTACCGGGCTGGAAATTTCGGGAAACATAAATTTTACCGAATGGCTTTTGGTAAATGCAAGTGTTTCGATGTTTAAATACCGGATTACAGGTGATTTGAATGGCGAAGATATCGACAGGGAAAGCAACAACTGGAACAGCCGGATGAATACCACCCTGAAATTTGCCTCCAATTCCAGAATGCAGATAAACGCCTATTACCGGGGACCTTCCGTTTCGGTTCAGGGCGAGTCCGAATCCATGTTCTTCACTAATGTTTCTTACCGTCACGAGTTTTTCGACCGGAAATTATCGGCCACGCTCAGTGTTCGCGATCCATTGGGAACAGCACGGTTCAAACGCATATCGTACAGCGATGATTTTAGAAATTCGTTTGAATGGAAGCGCGAACCAAGGGTAGTAATGCTAACTTTAAGCTACCGGATCAACAATTTCAAATCGGATGAAAGAGGTGACCGCAACGGTGGCGGCGGAATGGACTTTGGTGGTGGCGGTGAGTACTAAGCTACTCTTGTTTTTCCACCTCCCATTTAATCGTAACTTTTTTAGTGCCCCATTCCCGCGCGCGGTCCCTGTTGACTCCCATGTAAATATCGATTTTTTGCTTCCATCGACTGTGCATTTTATCGAGAACTCGGTATTTCCCGGGGAGCTCTTTAATTTCAACAAGCTGGTTGTGTGTGAGTCCCTGTTCTATTAAATCGCGCGAAACGGCAATGGCTTTCATTCCCGGCTTTAGTGTATCGCCCCATGCACCGATTTCAGCATGGTCGCGGTGGGTTTGAGCGGGAAGTGTGTTAAAAGCTGAAGCTGTCACAGTCATCTCCCTGGTTTCGGTTTCTTTGCAATCAGTAACCATTACCAGGAAAGAAATAATTGCAAGAAAAACCGGCATGCTATTTTTTATTTTTGATTGAACTCCGCTCATTATTATTCCCCCATTTTATTTATTTAACGGGAGAACGGGCCGGAAGTTCGGATTTTTTAGGGATGATGGTTAATCCTGTTTTTCTTCAAGGTAACCAGCTGCTATCTTCAATTCCTTGTACCAGTTTTCGCCATATTTGCGGATGAGTGGTTCTTTCAGGAATTTATAAAGCGGAACCTGCAGTGCTTCTCCGCAGGCCACTCCGGGTTTGCAAATGTCCAGCTCTTCGTAATTAACGGCGTCGAAACGCTTGTATTCGGTAATCCTGATGGGGAAAAGATGACACGACACCGGCTTGCGGAAAGTAATTTCTCCTTCAAAAAAAGCTTTTTCAATGCCGCATTTCAAAATGCCTTTTTCATCGTAAAAAGTATAGGCACACTGTTTTTTATTGACGAGCGGTGTAACTAAATCGCCATCGTCGTCAATCATTGAAAAGCCTTGGTCTTCTATTACTTCTTGATGTTTTTCAGGAAGATATTTTTTGAATTTGGGATAATCCCGCTCAATAATTTTAGCTTCTTCCTGTGTTAATGGTGCACCCGAATCGCCTTCCACGCAGCAGGCTCCTTTACATTTCAGCAGGTCGCATACGAATTTTTTTTCAAAAACATCGCGGCTGATTATGGTGCGTCCGATTTCTATCATGGTGGAATCAAAAACAGTCATTCCTGCAAAAGCCGGGATCTCCTTCAATTATTAAGAGACTCCCGCTTTCGCGGGAATGACATTTGAAACTATTTACTTATCAAATTCTTGCCGGTCATTTCTTTCGGTATTTCCAGTCCCATGTCGGCAAGCAGTGTCGGTGCAACGTCGGCCAGAATCCCGTTTTCCAGTTTTACGTTGGTTTTGTCGTTGCTTACAAAAATACAGGGCACCGGATTCAGTGAGTGGGCCGTGTTTTCCGAACCGTCGGGGTTTACGGCATTGTCGGCATTTCCGTGGTCGGCAATAATAAGTACATCGTAATCGCCTTCAAGCGCTGCTTCCACCACTTCTTTGGCACACTGGTCAACTGCTTCAACAGCTTTGTAAATGGCTTCATAAACGCCGGTGTGGCCAACCATATCGCCATTGGCAAAATTGAGGCAAACGAAATCGGCTTCCTTGTTTTTCAGTTTCTGCACAATGGCATCCTTCACTTTTGGTGCCGACATCTCGGGCTGCAAATCGTAAGTTGGCACCCTTGGCGACTGAATCATGATGCGTTCTTCTCCATCGAATGGTTCTTCGCGCCCCCCGCTGAAAAAGAACGTTACGTGTGCATATTTTTCCGTTTCGGCAATTCTTATCTGATTCAGTCCGGCTTTTGAAACGATTTCACCCATGGTATTTACCACATTTTCCTTGTCGAAAATAACATTGATGTTTTTAAAATCGGTTTTGTAGTTGGTCATGGTGTACCATTTCAAATCCATGGTTTTCATGCCGTAATCGGGCAAGTCTTCCTGGGTGAAAGCGATGGTTGTCTGGCGCAGTCGGTCGGTACGGAAGTTAAAACAAATTACCACGTCGCCTTCTTCGATGGTTGCAAGTGGTTCGTTGTTTTCATCCACCATCACAATTGGTTTCATAAATTCGTCGGTCACCTCGTTGTCGTAAGATTTCTGAACTGCTTTCAGAATATCAGTTGATTTTTCGCCTTTCCCCTGAGTGTACAGGTCGTAGGCCAGTTTCATCCGGTCCCAGTTTTTATCGCGGTCCATACCGTAGTAGCGGCCAATGAGCGAAGCAAATTTTGCATTGGTGGGTTTCAGTGCTTCCAAATCATTTTTTATGAACCCGTAACCCGAGCGGGGATCGGTGTCGCGACCGTCAGTCAATCCGTGGATGAAAATATCTTCCAACCCCATGTCGGTAGCTATTTGCGCCAGTGCTACCATGTGCGAGCTGAGTGCATGCACTCCGCCGGGGCCAATCAGCCCGATGAGGTGAACTTTTTTATTGTTTTCTTTTGCGTAGTTGTATGCTTCAACAATTTGTGGATTTTCCCAAAGTGATTTATCTTTTATGGCTTTCGAAATTTTTACCATATCCTGGTAAAGCACCCGGCCTGCACCAATATTGAGGTGTCCCACTTCGGAGTTGCCCATTTGTCCGTCGGGTAATCCAACATTTTCGCCCGAAGCCAGTAGTTGAGAGTGCGGGTATTTTTCGAGCAGAGAATCCATGAATGGAGTGGGAGCCTGAGAAACTATATCGCGTTCAGAACCATCGCCAATTCCCCATCCGTCAAGGATCATTAAAATTGTTTTCTTTATATCAGCCATATCATTTTATTTTAATTGTTTTTAATTCGAACAGACAAAAGTATCTTTTTTTGAATCAATTATGAAATATCTGTCAGTTTGCTGAAAGTGATTTAACAAATTCTTGATCGGCCGGGAAGTTTTCAAATTAAGTGTAAAAAAACAAGATGATGTTTCCGGTAAAGTATATGATTATTATTGCCAGGCTTTCCCAGCCAATTTTCCCAAAACCTTCTTTTTCCCTGTAAAGTAGTCCCATAATAAGAACGCTGGTCATCAGCATAGTCATTGCCATGATAAAAACCTGGCTTTGTGTAATTGCATGCAAAATACTACCGTTGAAATAAGCCATATCAGCAAATGCAATAAAAAGAACATCGAATGAATTTCCGCCAATGATATTGCTGATTGATAGCGTTAATGCGCCTCGTTTAACGGCAGATACAGAAACAATCAGTTCAGGGAAGGAAGTGGCAACAGCAGTAAATAAAACCCCTACAATACTTTCTGACAGGCCTGTGTTTGCTGCAATGGCAATTCCGGTTTTTGCAATTGTGAATCCTGCAATTCCCACTACAATTGCTGAAAGAGCAAACTTAAGAATTACACTTTTCAGGTTAAGTTTTATGTTTTCCTTGTCGGGTAAATCACTAACCGTTGCCCTTGTGATTCTTGGGCTCCACATAGGCCAGTCCTTGGCTTTCGCAATCATTTTGCTTCCCACAATATAACCGCCGATAATCAGGAATGATGCAGGATGAATATGAAATACCAAAAGTTCAGGGCCTGTCATCCCAAGTAATACAAATGCCAGCAAGCCAACCAGCAGGACTCCTTGCATCAGACTGGTAATTGAAGCAGCAGCATGTTCGAGGTTAGTTTTCCGGTAGGTGATATCGGCAATTGAGAGGAAAAGTGTTTGTGCTGCAATGCCACCAATGGCATTACTCACGGCAAGCTCAGGATGCCCATTGTAGGCGGCCACTACAGAAGTTACTATTCCTGGCAGAGAAGTTACTCCACCGAGGAACACCGCGCCAAATATCGCCTCTCCCAATCCGGTCAGGTCAGCTAACTGGTCGGCTGTTTTTGTAAGATAAGTACCAACTACAGCCACCAACAGGGCAGAAATAACAAATAACGGAATGGCAACTGATAATTCCATAGTCAGCAAATTTATCTTATTTTCTTTTCAGAAATAGAATTTTTCAGTGCTGAAAATAAAAAAAGCTGCCTTTTGCCGGGCAGCTTTTCCTGAATAATATCTATTCTGAACTATTAATAAAATTTTGCTCGCTGGTCTTCAATTTCCGCTATTTCGCGATGGGCGTTGTAGGCTTCTGACTGAGCCCTGAACGTTAAATTCTGAGCCAGCTGCATTTGTTCACTTTCAACATCCTGGTTGGTTCCTTCGGTAACAGAGGTTACCTGAACGATGTAAACACCACTATTTCCTGTAACTGGTTTTGAAATCTGATCGGCATCGAGCGTTGTTGCAGTTCCGATAACGGCAGGTTCCATTCCAACACCCGGAATCTGTACCGAGTTGAAATTAATATTACTTGCGCTTTCCACAGTAGCATCGAGTTCGCTTGCAATGGCAGCCAAATCGGTTTTCCCTTCCATGGCAGCACTCGCTTTTTCTTTTAAAAATTCGGCTTTCTTTTCTCTCATAACCGCCAGTTCAACACGGTCTCTTACACTTTCGAAGTCGGCAATTCCCTCTTCGGTTGCAGAAGCAAGTGTGGCAATTACAAAGTTATCACCCAAATCGAAAATTGTGGATCCCTGAGTATCCTGAAGTAGCTTTCCTTCTTTTGATTCGTAGGCGGCTCTAACAAGCGGGCGGGCGTTTTCAAGTCCGGCGATATTCCTGTCGTTTTCTCTTACGGAGGCTGCTCTTTTGTTTAAATCGTTTTCTTCTACCGCAGCGTCAAACTCAACTTTGTTTGTGACTTCGCCGGCAAACTCGCTGGCCCGGGCATAAACATTTTGGTAAGTCTGGGTACTTGGCACAACATTTCTTACAAGGTATGCTACCTGCACCTGGCGTGATAAATCTCCGCGACCGGTTGTTTGAATAACATGAATTCCGAACTGCGAAGGAACAACTGTCACTTCGTTAATATCGTTATTGAAGGCTGCTTCCTCAAATGGTTCAACCATTTGTCCTCTTCCAAACCATCCCAGTTCACCACCCTGAATTGCTGAACCCTGATCGGCTGAATATTCCTGAGCCAGTTCACCAAAGTCGCTTCCGTTTTCGATAGCTGTTTTCAAACTGTCAGCCAGTTCTTGTTGCGAGAGAAGTTCTTCCTGGGTGTTCACCTGCAAAAGAATGTGCCTTGCTTCAACAGAATCGGGCATCATTTCCGAAGCATGAAGTTTGGCCAGTTTGTAGGCTTCGTCTTCGAAATAAGGGCCGAAAATGTCACCCACTTCAGCATCTCCTTCAAAAATCCAGGTTGCAATATCGGCAGGTAATTCGTTTTGTTTGTACCAGGTATTGTCAAAGCTTACGTCGGAATTTGAATTTACAAATGCAACGTTATCTTCAGCCGAAGCAAAATCAGAAACAGCGTCGGTTACCCATTGTTGTGCATCCTCATAGTCGGCATCCGACGGGGTAACCGGGAATGTAATGTATTCAATATTGCGGTTTTTTTCCTGACGGTAATTTTCCTGATTTGCGTTGTAGTAATCTTTCAGGTCCTTTTCAGCAACTACCACCTGGCTGTCGGCTACTGTGTTTCGCGACAAGGCAATGTAGTCAAAACTAACCTGCTTGTTTTTTGCTTCGAGGCTATTTTGTGCCTCTTCGGTGGTAACAAAAAGTCCTTTGCCTACCAGGTTATTGTATTTGGTTTGAATGCGCTGTTCTACAATCTGGTCTTCGAGGTACAACCAGTACTCACGCTGTTCGGGTGCAACTGCACCAGATTCGAGATTTTGAAGGAAGCGGATTACCGCGCTTCGGTCAACCTGCCCGGTATTTGGGTTTTGAAACAGTTGCTGAACAATGGGGTGAAGATTGGTGCCCTGCAGCATATCAAAAAGTTCTTCTGAGCTGACTGCTACTCCCAGGTTTTCATACACGTCGTCCATAATAATTCTGCGAACGTTGTTTTGCCATGCCTGTTCGCGAACCTGAACCCAGGTGCTTTCATCCAACTGACTTTCCTGGGTGTTCATTCTGTATATTTCACCTAATTCTTCTACTTGTTGCTGAAATTCAGGGTATTGAATTGATTGTCCTTCTACTTCACCAATTTCGAGCCTGTCGCCCTGAAAAAGAGAGCTTCCTCCCTGGAACATGTCTCCAAGGATGAATGCTGCAAGCGAAATACCAATTACGATTGCAACCAATAATCCTGCCCTTGTCCTAATTGTTTGTAACGTTGCCATTGATTTACAGTTCTTTTATTGCAGATTTTACTTTTATTTTTTCGAGCTACGAAGATAACAATTTTCGAAAGAAACCATGAATATTTATTTTTTTTTGAGGAACAACCTTTTGGGTGGCGTAGTGCTTTGATTAACAATTGTTTATTTGGATGTTTGCCGGCGGGGGATCTTGTTGCAACTTTTCAGCTTTTCAATATTATAATTAAAAAGAGCAAATGTGTAGATTGAAGCAGATGGGATTTTAAAAAATGAAGAAGAAGTAGAAGAAGGGAAAGTTTCAATTTTGGAACTGAAGCGTCCCGGGTTCAGGAGTAATTTTCTGTTTTTCTTCCGGCTGCACCGTAGTTGAGTCGGCAGGTGTTTGTTCATTTTCGTTTACTTCAACAAAAATAGTTCCTTTGGGATTTTTAATTTTCCAGTTTTCCATTGCCTGATCAGATTCAAAGCCAATGCCGGTAATTATTTGGTCGGGACGAATGATTTTCACATATTCATCTGAATATATTTTTTCGTTTTTTTCTTCCCAAATAAGGTGTTCAGTTTTTAGGGTGTCGCCATCTAAATTGGTAGCAATCACATTATTTTTGGCTTCCCATTTATCTTCTTTTTCGTATTGTTTTGCATAATCGGCTGTTATGCTCGAAACAACATTTTGGGCAGAATCGTACCTGATTAATTCAATTCCTTCAGGGAATTCCACAAAAGGATCCCCGTCGGTTTCGAATCGAAGAAGTTTTGGCGCAAACAGGTAAAAGCGAACTTTACCGCTGTCGGTAAAAAGTGTTTCAAAATTTGTGGCTTCCTGCTGAGGGAGGTTTTCGGGTGCCGAGAAAGCCTGGATTTTTTCGATGTTGTTTTTCTCGCACCCAAAGAAAAGAAATGCAGCCCCTGCAAGAAGAGCTGCAATTCCTTTAAATCTTACTATTTTGCTTTTAAAACCTTGCTGTTGTTGTTTCATTAATCCAGCCTCCAACTTTATAACTGTCTCCTTCCTGAACATCCCTGAAGAATGCTTCTTCTTTGTTCGGGAAATATTTCCGGTAGGTGGACACTTTTTGCGATGCATCAATTGCGCAGTCTTGCCCAGCCCTGCGGGCGCGCTCGAAATAATCGACAGCTAACCAGAAAACACTTGCTTTATCAAAGGCATCGTCGCCAAATGAGTTGCTGGCTGATACGTAAATGTCACCGATAAGCATTAAGGCTTCACAATAATCGGAGTTGATGTCCAGTGCTTTGCGTGCATAACTGCGTGCTTCCGACAGCGCGTTTTCTTTGGCAAATATGAAATAGGCATATTCGTAATAATATTTTGCCAGCAGGTCGTCATCGGTTTCCTGATCCATGGCTTCCTGGTAGTATTTTTTCGCCCTTTCGGTTTCGTCTCTTTGTACGTACCGGCGTGCCATGTTAAATGCTGCCTCAGCCGACGGTTCCAGTTCATAGAGCCTTTCGGTTGCCTGGGCAAACAACTGGCTTTCGTCGCAGTTGGCATCTCCAAGGCGGCGGAGCATGCTTTTTATAAATTCAGCATCTTCTTTATTTTCTTCGTATTGTGGCTGGAAAATACTAATGAGTGCTTCGCAGTCGGCAGCTCCTGAAGAACCAAATATTTCTTCAATGTATGCCTGAACTTTTGTAATATCTTCCAGTTTCTTGTCTTCTTCGGCTTCTGATTTTATGGTATTGAGCAGGTTGTTGCATTTATCGAAATTTCTTACAACCGTTTCTTTTGGAATTTCGCCCAGCTTGAATAACGATCGCGTGGTTTGCATCATTAAAACAAATATGGGCAATTCTGTTTCTGTTTGTTGTTCTTCAATTGACTGGTTGAGCCATTCGTACCCTTTTTTCATGGTTTCCTTGAGTGCCTCACCTTCTGGCGGAGTGTCAGTATTTAGCTTATAGTCAAGGAAGTCTGTTGCTTTCCGGCCCAGTACATAACCCTTTTCACCAAAATACTTGACTCGCTTGTCGTAAATTTTCATCAGCTGATCAATGTATTTTTCCCTCTCTTCGGGTGTTTCGGCATTCTCGATGAAATGGTCATAAATTTTGGCTCCCTGGATATAAACGTTTTTTATTGATTTCGGGTATTTATTGAATACTGTTTTCCAGTGCGGCAATGCGGATTCGTAATTTTCTTGTTTATAATATTCGTTGTACAGCGAATACGTATTCATGAAATCCCTGTCCTGTTCGTTAATGAGTTCCTCGGCGGTTTTTAAAACTACCTCTCCGGTTTCTTCCTCTTCGTCACCCGAAGGAATTTCCCCGCTCCAGGCAAAGTCGAAAACATTACCTTGTTTATCATCGATGTCCAGCTTTTTGGTGTCGTTGATATAAGTAAATTTTATCCATTTCGATTTTTCATGGGCTTCCAATTCGTACTGTCCGTCGAAGCCTGTCAGCATAGTTCCACCTCTGTGTACTTCTACTGTAATTCCTGCGGCAGGTTCACCGTCGCGGTAAACTGTGCCTTTAACAACTCTTTGTGCCTGCAATGTAGTTGCGGCAGAGAATGCAACTGCGGTAATTAAGAGTGCTATGCGAAAAAAAGCTTTCATAGTTTTATTTTAATTTTTGTTTTTAATTTTAATCAAATCTCCGTTGTATAAACCACAAGTCATATAAATTTACGCTTAAATTAACTTTTGCATAATTTTCAAGAACTAAATTGTGTTGTTTCGTTCCTCTTTTTCCTAATTCAGCTGAAATATTTATGGTTGAATTGGAACGATATACTGGTAATCCTACTCCAAAACTTATGCCAAAATCGTTAATTTGTTGATTATTAAGCATGAGGTACGATTTTTCGTATTTAACCCCAGCGCGGTATGCAATTCTGTTCAAATAACTTCTTATTGAAAAACGGTCGGGAATCCATTCGGCTCCGAGCGCAAATTTATCTAAATCTGTTAAAACCGGATCAACTGAACCGAAAAATTTTGCTTTCGACCACGCCTGGTGGTAATAGTCGAAGTTGACTTCGAGGCTGTTTTCTCTGACATACGAAACTCCGAATCCGTAACTTAGCGGCAGTTGAATGGTGCTTTCATCTTCACTTTGAAAATTTAACGTATCCTGGTCGGTGTTGGTGCTTGTACCAATTGTATAGGTTAAATATTTGCTGCTTAGGTCGGAATAGAAGCCGGTTAATTTAGGCTGGGTTTCGAGAACAGCCGCTAAAACAAGGTGCTGTTCCTCCTTTAAAGGAATGGTGGCCTGTGCTCCAAAATTCAGGTTGAAATCGCGCATTCTGACAGCTTCGTATTTCTGTATGTTGTAAAAATCGCGTTCATCAAGGAAATTCACCTCCGCATTGCGGTTTAAGGTACCAAACATGTAGTTGAAATTGGCGCCCACCGATACATTTTTAATGGGTTCTACAGCCACCCCCAAGTAAGCTTTTGAGAGTGAACCTTCACCAAAATAGGAGTAGAGCACATTGCCTGCATTTTCAACATTTTCGGCTACCTGTACATTGTATCCAACATCGGAGTATGGGGTGAGCCCTAAACTGGTTGCCAGCCAGTTGGTAATCTGGAAATTCATTGCAAAGTACCTGAAATTGATATCGTTAGCCTCCATTTCGTTTATGTCGTTGCTGTACCTCGAGAATTTGCCATATACTCCAAATTCAAATAAAAACGAGAGGGAATCGACAGATGTATAGGATGCCGGATTTGAGGTATTTATTTGCTGGTTGTTTCTGCTTGCAAGCGATGCACCTCCCATCGCTGTTGTTCGTCCGAAACTGTATGGCTGCAAGTCGCCCAACCCAAAACGCGAGTATGGCGACGTTGTATTATTATTAAATTGTGCAAACAAAAAAACCGGAAATAAAAGTAACCCGGTCAGTAAACTTACGCTTCTAAATCTCCCCATTATATTCTAATATGTGGTTTAACCCTAAGGCTGTTAAATTGAAATGTACAAAGAAAGAATTTTTTAATTTCAAATCAAAAAAATTGGCATCTCCACCGGTAATAATAACGTTTAAATTTTTATAAAATTCCTTAAAAGAATCAATGACTCTATCAGCTTCATGTACAATGCCGTGCTGAACTCCTGCCCTGATTGCTTCTTCGGTGGTTCGGCCAAAGAGATTAGTGAAGTCAGATTGCCGGACTAATGGAAGTTTTCCGGTGAACTGGTGCAATGCTTTAAAGCGCATTTCCAGTCCGGGGGAAATATTACCGCCCAGGTACTGCCCTTTGTCGTTAATGAAATCGTAGGTAATTGCCGTTCCGGCATCAATAACCAGAATGTTGGAATTGGGGTAGGCCTTAAATGCGCCAACCACTGCGGCTATCCTGTCTTTGCCAAGTGTCTCTTTTGTTTGGTAGCAGTTTTCAATAGGCAAAGGTGTATTGGCATCCAGTTCAATAAATGTTTCAAAATTTTGCTGAAGAGCGGTTTTCAAATCCTGCGGAACATCCCTGACGGCAGAAATAATCGCCTTGTTCAGCGAAGGATGTTCATTTTTCAGGCGATTGATGTCTTCAGTTCGCAATACATCCAACGGGACTGTAATTGCCATTTCGCCCCTGTTGAATAGCGATATTTTGGTTCGTGTATTCCCGATGTCAATTACAAGGTTCATTTCAGTCAATAATTCGTTGGCTGATATCCAGTGCCCGTACCGAATGGGTAAGTGCACCAATTGAAATGTAATTTACTCCTGTTGAGGCTACTTTTCTTATGCGTTTCAGTGTCATATTTCCCGATGCTTCAATTTTTGCCCTTCGGTTTATGAGGACAACGGCTTCTTTCATCATTTTAGAACTCATGTTATCGAGCATAATGATATCCACATCGGCATCGAGTGCTTCCTGTACCTGTTCCAGATTAGTTGTTTCCACTTCAATTTTTATGCTTTTGGGGATTTTAGTCCGAATATCTTCCACGGCTTCTTTTATGCCACCTGCCACCTGAATGTGGTTATCTTTAATCATAACCATATCGTAAAGTCCGTATCGGTGGTTGGAACCACCGCCCATTTTTACGGCATATTTGTCGAGGTGCCGGTAGCCGGGTAAAGTTTTGCGGGTGTCCAGTATTTCAACGTTTTCTCCCTCAACTTCCTTCATGCATATATCGGCAAAAGTTGCAATTCCCGAAAGCCGCTGTAAAAAATTCAATGCTTTCCGTTCGCCGGTTAAAAGTGCCCGGTAGTTACCCCTGAATTCTACCAAAATATCGCCCGGGTTAACTTTGCTCCCGTCGGGAATTTTTACATTCCATTCAATATCCTTATCAAATTTTTTGAAAACCATTTCGGCAACGGGCAGCCCGGCTATTATTCCTTCGGCTTTGGCTACCAGAACAGCTGTTTTACAAGTCTCGGGGGCAACAAGGTTGTTGGTGGTAATGTCGCCGTCGCCAATATCCTCGGTAATGGCAAGATCAATCAACACTTCGGCTGATTTTAATGTTTTTTCGTCCATCTTATTTTTAATTTCTTACAGGTTCAAACTGAATGTTATTATCCTTTTGCTGAATAATATGGGTTTTTAAATCCGGATTTTCTTTTGGAAAATCACTTCGGATATGTCCACCTCTGCTTTCTTCTCTTTTCAAAGCGGCTGTTGCGATCAGCCGGCAAATGGTGGCGCTGTTGAGTATCTTCATTAAATTGTATTCGTTGTTAAAATTGGTAAATTCACGGGCAATAGCTGTAAATTTATCAATGGCTTTTTCAAGGTCTTCTGCGTTCCTGATAATCCCAAGGTTTTTCGACATGGAAGTTGCAATTTCATTTTTGTACGACAGGAACGTGCCTTCATTTTGCATATCAAGTTTCATTGGCTTAATTTCAGGCAAATCTTTACCGGATTTGCTGAGTTTGGCTGCCGTGTCGCTGGCGCGTTTACCAAAAACCAGGCATTCTAGCAACGAATTGCTGGCCAGTCTGTTGGCGCCCATGACACCTGTTGAAGCTGCTTCGCCACACGCGAATAGTCCTTTGATGTTGGTTTCGCCGTTTAGGTTGGTTCTAATTCCTCCAACCATGTAATGTGCTGCAGGCGCAACAGGAAGCAAATCTTTGGTGAGGTCGAATCCCATTTCTTTTAAGTGCTTGTAAATATTTGAGAAACGGGACTTTATTTTTTCTGCGTCGAGGTGTTTCAGCGAAAGATTAATATAGTCGCTGCCCGAATCGTTTATCTTTTTGAAAATATTGTAGGCAACCACATCGCGCGGTGCCAGTTCGGCCAGCGGATGTATGTCCTTCATGAACCGTTTCCCGTCCTGGTCGAGCAACCAGGCTCCCTCGCCCCGTACAGCTTCACTGATGAGATAGGCCTCTTTCCCTGGGACATACAACGCCGAGGGGTGAAACTGGATAAATTCAATATCGGCAATTCGTGCCCCGGCTTCCCAGGCAAGTGCAATACCGTCGCCGGTAGCCGTATGCGGGTTGGTTGAGCGCTCAAAAACACGCGAAAGTCCGCCTGTGGCAAGAATTACAGCTTTTGTTTTTATGATGATGTTTTCGCCGGTTTTAAAATCAATGGCCTGAACACCAATTATCTGGTCGTCGTTTTTCAAAAGTTTTACAACCGTGGTAAATTCAAAGGGTGTAATTGAGGGTTGCTTTTTTACCTTATCGAGAAAAAAGCAGGTGAGCTCCTTACCGGTAGCATCGCCGCCGGCATGCAAAATGCGACGTTTGTTGTGCCCTCCTTCAAGTCCTAAAACGAATTCACCGTTTTGTTTATCGAACGGCATTCCCATTTCAATTAAACCGAGAACTCTTTCTTTTCCTTCATTTACTAAAATGTTAACCGCATCTTTATCGCAAAGTCCCCGTCCAGCCAAAATCGTATCTTCAAGGTGTTGATCGGGCGAGTCTTCGCTGTTAATTGCCGCGGCAATACCTCCCTGTGCGTAATAAGAGTTGCTGGTATCGAGTTCCGATTTTGTAACAATTGCTACAGAGCCGTAACCCGCAGAATAGTATGCAGCAGTAAGACCTGCCAACCCACTCCCGATTATAACTGTGTCAAATTCAAAAAATTGCATGAAATTTGTTTCTCGTAAATGCGCGGCAAAGTTACTATTTCTTTCAGGTAAATTCGCTTTTTTTCAAAACCTTTTTTTATCCGGGTAAATAGTCGGGCCGAGGAGGAGCGAAAAGTTCCAGAACAACAGCGTATTCAGGAATTTCAACTTCATGCTCCATGTTCTCCGGAATGCCCCAGGCATCTCCGGGTGCTGCAAAATACAATTATCTGAAATTACATTTTAATTATGCATATTCCATAATTCTTCCTGCAATCTGGAGCAATGATATTTCGGCCAGCTTTGTCTGGTACTTTACGGAGATGAGCCGTTCTTCGGCATCCAGCAGGCTTTTTTGTACTTCGCGCAGTTCGAGCCCGGACAATGCACCAAGTTTATAGCGCTCCAGTGCAATATCCAGGTTTTCGCGTGCCACATCCAGGTTTTCTTCTTCCATTTTTACCAGTCTCAGGTTATTTTCGTACGCATAATAAACGGTAAGTAGCTCGGCTTTAATCTCCTGTTCAACTTCCTGAAACCGGTACATGCGGTTTTCCACTTCAATGTGGGCATTTGTTTTTTCGCGGCGCCTGTTGAATCCGTCGAAAATATCCAACCCGAGGGTAACTCCGTAATTGAGCGAACGGCTTTGCTGATTACTTAATGCTAACTCGCCGTAGTCGCTTATTGTGCCTGTGCCATAACCCCGGTATGAGTAACTGTATCCTGATGAAAAATTCAGATAAGGATAAGCCCTTGAAGCAATTAATTTGTAATCGAGCTCCGAAATCACCTTGTTTTTTTGAGCTATCTGCAGGCCGGTATTCAATTCGAGTGTTGATTCCAACAGGTTGGCATACGTTAAATCGGAATTAAAAACTATTGAAGAGTCAGCCACCTGAATTTCCTGTTCCAGATTTTCGAGGGCCATCAGTTTTTTCAGCCGAACTTCAGATTCGAGGATAGCTTCGTTTTGGCGTGCCAGGCGCGAGCTGTCTTCATTCATGTAAACAATTGACTGCAATAACTCGAGTTTCGATGAAGCTCCCAGCAGGTAACGCTCCTCGTCGATGCGAACCCTTTCGCGCGAAAGTGAAACCGCATATTCCATGTTTCTCTGATAGTTGAGCTGCTGGATATAATAATAGTATTCAGCCACAATTTGCGCCATCAGGTTTTCCATTGACATTTGCGTGTTGAGTTCGCCCATTTGTTTCAGCTTTTCCAGTTTCTGATAGGTGGTTTGTACGTTGAACCCATTGAAAATAGTCATGTTCAGATTAATGCCAGCCGAACCTGTTGTGTTGTGTACACCCGAAGAAACATTTTGCGAACCGTCATTCATATTTTGGGTGGTGGAGTTTAAGTCTCCTCCAATGCGGTTGGTGGTTGTAACTGTTGGCAAATAGCCTGCATTTCCGCGTGTGACATTGTTCCCGGCAATCTCCTCCTGATTTCGTGCCACTTTCACCGAAAAGTTTTGTTCGAGCCCCGTATTTACACAACGGCTGAGGTCATAAATTTCCTGTGAAAAAATGGTGCCGGGTAAAATTAAAATCAGTAGAACCGGTAATATTTTATTTAGTATGTTCATTTTTTTTAATGCTGTTTGAATTTTCAGAACTATTTTTTGATTCGCTCGATACAAGCAGGTAAATTCCGGGCACCACAAACAAGGTGAGGAAAGTTGCAATCAGCAAGCCTCCAACTACTGCGGTTCCCATTGCAACGCGGCTTTGAGCACCTTCTCCCAGCCCCATGGCCAGTGGTAAAATACCTAAAATTGTTGACAGGCTGGTCATTAAAATTGGGCGAAAACGAGCTGACGAAGCAAATTTTATCGCTTCGTATTTGTTCATTCCTGCGGCTTTTCGCTGGTTGGCGAATTCTACAATTAAAATTCCGTTTTTGGAAACCAGCCCGATGAGCATAATAATTCCAATCTGGCTGAAAATATTCATGGTAATGTTAAAATACCACATGAAAATGAGTGCACCTGTAAGTGCCAGTGGTACGGTCATCATTACAATAATCGGGTCTTTAAAACTTTCGAACTGGGCCGAAAGCACCAGGAAAATAAGTACAATTGCAAGTACAAATGCAAACATCAGGCTCGATGAACTTTCCATAAAATCTTTTGAGTCGCCGTCGAGTGCGGTGCGAAATGAATCATCGAGTACTTCACTGGCAATTCTGTCCATTTCTTCAATCCCGTTACTGATTGTGTAACCGTTTGCCAGGTTCGATGAAATGGTGGCCGAAACAAAGCGGTTGTAACGATAAAGTTGTGGAGGAGCTGTGGTTTCGTGGAGGGTCACAAAATTGTCGAGCTGGATCATTTCTCCTGAATTGTTACGTACATAAAGCGATTTCAGATCGAGTGGTTTGTTTCGCTCCTGGCGGGGCAGCTCACCCAGAATTTCGTACTGTTTTCCGTTCATTATAAAATAGCCGAAGCGTTGTCCGCTGAGTGCCAGTTGCAGCGTTTGCCCGATGTTCTGGGTTGAAACACCGAGCATGTTGGCTTTGTCGCGGTTAATTTCAATCTGGAGTTCGGGTTTGGTAAATTTCAGGTTTACATCGGCCTGCACAAACATCGGATTGTTTTGTACCTGTGCCATAAATTCGGGCAATACTTCGCGTAGCTTATCGATGGTAGGTGCCTGTAACACATATTGAATGGGCTGGCGGGCACGCCGTCCTCCAAATGTGGATTGCTGAATAATACCGGCCCTTGCTTTTGTTTTTTTACTAAGTTCAGCAGAAAGGTCACTTGCAATTTCCTGCTGAGAGCGTTCGCGTTCCGAGGGCTTGACCAAAGCAGTGCGTACAAAAGCCCAGCTGCCACGTACCATAGAAATAATGTTGTCAGCTTCGGGTACTTTGTCACTCACCAATTCAGTAATGTCTTCCACATAATCGTAGTTAAACTCGTAGGTTGAACCCTCGGGGGTACTTACATTAACATTGAATTGCGACCGGTCCTCGAGGGGGGCCATTTCTGCCGGAATCACACTCCATAAAACGGTTATTAATATTCCTGAAAATATTAGAATTGCAAGCGATAAGTATTTACGTCGCAAAAAATTATCGAGCCCGCGCTGGTAAAAATTGTTGAGTCGTACAAAGTATTTTTCACTCCAGTTATAAAACCTGTTGTGTTTGTGCCTCGATTTTAGCAGCTTGGTTGAAAGCATTGGGGTAAAAGTAAGGGCAACAAACGATGAAATGGCCACCGCACCGGCAATTACAATGCTGAACTCGCGGAATAGTCGTCCGGTCATTCCCTCCAGGAAAACAATGGGGAAGAAAACCGCAACCAGCGTAATGGTGGTAGCAATAATGGCGAAAAATATTTCGTTGGCGCCTTCCAGACCTGCCTGTTTGGGCGACATGCCCCGCTCAATTTTCACATAAATATTTTCCATCATTACAATGGCATCGTCAACCACCAGTCCGATGGATAGGACAATGGCCAAAAGTGTGAGCACGTTAATGGTAAACCCGGCGAGGTACATGATAAAAAACGAGCCTACCAAAGCAATCGGAATTACGAGCATGGGAATAATGGTTGTCCGCCAGTCGCGCAGGAAAAAGAAAATAATTACAACCACAAGGAAAAAAGCCAGATAAATAGTAGTTAGTACTTCGTTGATGGACGAACGGATGTAATCGGTATTATCGAAGCCAATTTCTATTTCCACATCATCAGGAAGGTCTTTTTTTATGAATTCCAGTCGCTCGTAAACATCATCAACAATATCGATATGATTCGCTCCCGGTTGCGGTATAATTACCGTAGCTACCATCGGTATGTCGTTCATTTTCATGATTCCGCGGAGGTCCTCAGGCCCCAGTTCGGCGCGGCCAATGTCGCGAACCCTGATGATTTGGCCGCCTTCCTGCTTTAAAATCAGGTCGTTGAATTCTTCGGGTGTGGTCATCAATCCCAGGGTGCGGATGGTCAGCTCGGTGGTGTTTCCCTCGATACTTCCGGCAGGTAGTTCCACATTCTCGCGTTGCAGTGCATTGCGCACATCTAACGGTGTCATCTGGTATCCAGCGAGTTTTCCCGGATCAAGCCAAATGCGCATGGCATAGCGTTTTTCTCCCCAAATGCCTACAGAGCTTACCCCGGAAACAGTTTGAAGTTGTTCCTTAAATGTCAGTTCGGCAATTTCTGAAAGTTCGAGCAGCGAACGTTTCGGGCTTTTTACGGCTACCATCAGAATGGGGCTGGCATCGGCATCGGCTTTTGAAACGGTTGGCGGGTCGCAGTCGCGTGGCAAATAACGCTGCGCCTGTGAAACTTTGTCGCGCACATCGTTGGCGGCTGTTTCCAGGTCAACCGACAATTCAAATTCAACGGTAATCCGGCTTCTTCCCTGGCTACTGCTACTGGTAAGCGTACGAATTCCGGGAATGCCGTTGATGGATTGCTCCAGCGGTTCGGTAATTTGCGATTCAATTACATCGGAGTTGGCGCCGGGGTACGAAACGCTCACCGAGATAATCGGCGGATCGACACTGGGAAATTCCCTGACACCCAAAAATGTCATCCCGATTCCGCCAAATAGTAAAATGACAAGGGAGAAAACTGTTGCCAGTACAGGGCGTTTTATGCTGAGTGATGAAAGGCTCATTGTATTTCTTCGTTTACTAAATGTTGATTGGTTACCAAAGTATCGAGTTGAATCGGGAGATCTTCCCTGAGCTGCAGGATTGCCGTAGTGAGCAGCGTGTCACCAAAATTTAAGCCTTCGCGGATTTGAATATGCGACTCGGTGCGCAGACCCGTTTCCACTTTAACTTCTTTTGCTTTGCCGTTATTATAAATGAAAACTTTTTCACCCGACATTTCCGCAATCAGGGCTTCAGTAGGTATCGATACGGCGTTTTCAATTTCTGAAAGACGTGCTCTTATACTGGCAAAACGGCCGGGTTTTAATTCTTCGTTTGTATTTGGGTAAATTGCCCTCACTGATATGGTGCGGGTGTTGACATCTACTTTTGGGGCAATGGCGTAAACGTTAGCTTCGAATGGTTCGGGAAAACCATCTATAACAAAAGTGATAGGAAAACCGGGGGTCACTTCGCCTGAATATCGTTCAGGGATGGAAAACTCAATTTTCAGCGGGCGGGTTTTTACCAGCCGGATAATTTTGGTTTGAGTGGTGGCATAAGCACCTTCTGAAATCATCCTTAATCCTACAATTCCATCAAACGGGGCACGCATTTCTGTTTCGGCAATGCGGGCTTCAATCAACATCATGTCGGCTTCTATCGATTGTAGTTCGGTGGCTACCTGGTCGTAGCTCTCGCGGCTGATGGCGTCGCGGTCGAGCAACTGGCGCTGGCGGTACTCTCTTTCTTCAACAAGCTTTTTTTGTGCCTGGAGCTTCAATAACTGCGCCTGTAAAGGTTTGTCGTTTATTTTTGCCAGCAGTTCGCCTTTTTTTACTTTCCGGCCTTCTTCAAAAAATATACCTACTACTTTTCCCGATGTTTCAAAAGCCAAATCCACTTCTTCGTCGGGTAACAGCGAACCGGTACTATTAACCATTTCGTTCATTTTTGTTGGAACAAGAATATATCCACTGGTATAAAGCGGCTGGCCTGCACCTCTTCCGCGCATGCCCGGCTGCGGGCCTTCTTCCTGCCCGGAACTGAACATTGGTTTTACTTTTGGATAAAAAATAATGCCTGCCAATACCAGCACCAGGATTATGGTAATGGAAATTCTGAAAATGTTTTTTGTTGCCACGTTATTAATTTATTATATGAATTTTAAATTGGTTTATTTCTTTGCTAAGCAGATTTGACTAACGAAATACGAAAAGGTTAAATCTGAGAAAGCACAAATTTAAGAAAAATGTTTAGGCATTTATTCCGAATTTTGAGCAACCTCTCCAATCATCTCTTCCAAAATGTACCCGGCAGTTTCTACATTTGGTACATTTGAAAAAGTGAGCGTAAGTTTATGGTTTTTCTCTTTCATGCGGCCTTTGGTTTTGCCTTTTTGCACGTACTGTACAATTTTCATGAACAGTGCCGACTGGTAAAATGGCGATTGCTGATCGGAAATGAAATAGCAAATCATTTTTCCTTCTTTCAGAATGATTTTTTCCATGCCCAGCTCAATGGCTTTCCAGCGGAGTTTCACCACTTCGAGCAGTTCGCGGGTTTCTGAGGGCAGTTCCCCAAACCGGTCTTCCAGTCCGTTGCGGAACTGTTCCAGTTGTTGTTTGTTTTCAATATTATCCAGTTCGCGGTACAGCAGCATTCGTTCCGAGCTTCCCGGGATGTAATCCTGAGGGAACAGCAGTTCCATATCGGTATCGATTTGGCAATCCTGCGTGAAGTTAATTTTCATGAAAGCTTCCGCCTGTTTCTGGTCGCCTTCCTTAAATACACCTTTGAATTCTTCCTGCCGCAGTTCCTGAACTGCCTCGTTGAGGATGCGGTGATAGGTTTCAAACCCGATGTCGGCAATAAACCCGCTCTGCTCGGCGCCCAACAGGTTTCCGGCCCCGCGGATGTCGAGGTCCTGCATGGCAATGTTGAAGCCGCTGCCCAAATCGGAAAACTCCTCGATGGCTTTCAGCCGGCGACGGGCCTCTGCGCTTAAGGTAGCCTGAGGCGGGGTAATCAGGTAACAAAACGCTTTTTTGTTCGACCGGCCTACGCGACCGCGCAACTGGTGCAGGTCGCTCAGCCCGTAATTTTCAGCATGATTGATAATCATGGTGTTGGCGTTGGGAATATCCAGTCCCGACTCGATAATTGTTGTGGCTACCAGCACATCAAAATCACCGTTGATGAAGCCCAGCATCACCTTTTCCAGCTGGTGTCCTTCCATCTGGCCGTGCCCCACGGCAGTTGTAACACCCGGCACAATGCGTTTGATGGCGGCCTCCACTTCGTAAATATTTTGTACCCGGTTGTGCAGAAAAAATACCTGGCCGTTTCGGGCCACTTCGTATAAAATAGCTTCGCGAATGAGATCCTCGTTGAATCCGTGCACTTCGGTAATAATGGGGTAGCGGTTGGGCGGAGGCGTTTGAATGATGGACAAATCGCGTGCGCCCATCAGCGAAAATTGCAAGGTTCTTGGGATGGGTGTGGCAGTCAGTGTAAGTGTATCCACATTTACTTTAAACCTTTTCAGCTTTTCTTTTACTGAAACGCCAAATTTTTGTTCCTCGTCGATGATGAGCAGCCCCAGGTCTTTAAATTTTACGTCTTTGCTTACCAAACGGTGCGTACCAATGAGGATATCCACTTTCCCCTCTGCTACATCTTTTAGTGTTTGTTTGATCTTTGCAGAAGATTTAAACCGGCTGATGTATTCCACGCGTACCGGGAAATCGGAAAGCCGGTCGGAAAATGTTTTGTAGTGCTGCAATGCCAGGATGGTGGTGGGAACCAGCACGGCCACCTGTTTGCTGTCGGTAACGGCTTTGAACGCTGCCCGGATGGCCACCTCTGTTTTGCCAAAACCCACATCGCCGCACACCAATCTGTCCATGGGAATTTGTTTTTCCATGTCTTCCTTCACGGCGGCGGTGGCTTTTTCCTGGTCGGGTGTGTCCTCGTACATAAATGAAGCTTCCAGCTCGGTTTGCAGGTACGAGTCGGGGGTAAAAGCAAAGCCTTTTTCAGCCAGTCGCTCGGCATACAGGGCAATCAGCTCCTTGGCAATATCCTTCACCTTGGCTTTGGTGCGGTTTTTCATTTTCTGCCACGCCCCGGTGCCCAGTTTGTTTAGGTTGGGTTCAGTACCGTCTTTACCCTTGTATTTTGAAATGCGGTGCAGCGAATGAATATTTACCAGCAGCGAATCGTTGTTTTTATAGGTCAGCCGGATGGCCTCCTGCATTTTTCCGTTGATTTCGGTGCGTACCAGCCCGGCAAATTTTCCGATGCCGTGGTCGATGTGCACCACATAATCACCCGGGTGCAGCATGTTCAGCTCCTTCATTGAGATGGCCTCGCGCTGGGCTTTCCGGGTTTTCAGTTTAAACCGGTGGTAGCGTTCAAAAATCTGGTGGTCGGTGTAGCAGCAGATTTTCAAATCGTGATCGACAAACCCTTCATGCAACGTGAAATTCACCGGCCTGAAATCTACGGTGGCTTTGATGTCGCGGAAAATGGCCTGCAACCGTTCAATTTGTTTTTCCTGATTCGAAAGGATAAAAACTGAGTATCCGTTGTTTTGGTGTTCCTCCAGATTTTCACCCAGCAAATTGAAATTTTTGTTGAAAACCGGTTGGCGTGCATTGGAAAATTTGAAAACCGAATTCGGCTCGAAACAATGATCGGTGCCCCAGTCGCAAACGGTTTTGTTTTGCAGTTGTTTTTTCAGTGTGTCGCCCGTAACAATCCGTTCCGGCAAATTTTCCTCTTCGGCTTTGGCCAGGATTGTTTGCCGGTGAATGTCGTTTACCTGGTGAAAGCATTGATTCATGCTGTCGCCAAAATACAATGTGTTTTCCGGAAGAAATTCAAACAACGAAACACGGTTGCCTTCCAGCTTTTCGTTTTGGATGTTGGGGACAATGGTTATTTTTTGGAAGGTTTCTTTTGAAATCTGGTTGTCGATGTTGAAACTGCGGATGGACTCTACCTCGTCGCCAAAAAAATCGAGGCGGTAGGGATCTTCATTGGAATAGGAAAATACATCCACGATGCTTCCGCGCACCGCAAACTGACCGGGTTCGTACACAAAATCGACCCGTTCGAAATCGTATTCATACAGAAATTCGTTAATGAAATCGGTGGAGATTTTATCGCCTTTGGACACCTGCAACGTGTTTTGTTCGAGGTTTGGCTGCGAAATTACGGTTTCAATCAGTGCTTCGGGGTAGGTTATTACAATGTTGGTGGTTTCTGCGTCGCGCAATTTGTTCAGTGTTTCGGTTCGCTGCACAATATTTTCCTGTTCAGGCTGCCCGTAATGGATGGAGCGTTTGTACGACGACGGAAAAAACAGGGCAATTTCTCCCGATCCTAGGTTGTTCAAATCGTCGTAAAAATAGGCGGCTTTTTCGCGGTCGTTGAGCAGGATCACCATGTTTTGGTGCAGTTTCTCGTAGAGATTGGCTGTCCAGATGGTTTTGGCAGAGCCAATAATCCCGTGCAGGTGAATTTTTTCACCCGGGGGGGCAGCGAGTTTTTTTGCCACGCCGGCAAAATGTTTTTGCCCCTTAAAGTATTTCAGAAATGTTACAGGCTCCAAATTTCCCTGAAAATTTCGGCAAAAATAAAAAGAAAGAATGAATTGGGGAGTGATGTTTTCATTTTGTTTGCCTAATGAAAAATTATTCCTGCCTCCGGTGCCCGAAATGAATCAGTTCAGTACAACGGCTTCGAATTCTCCTTCCAGATTTTCCAATGTCTTTTTTACCTTATTGTCTGTAATTTTTGCTGAATTCAATTCAAGGTTGAATGCCCCTGAGATAGCTTTATTCGATACTGCATCCAGGGTGAGCGAACCTTTGGCAGGCGAAATAAAATACAATGTTTCTTTTCCGTTTTTCAGGGTTCCGCCAACAAAAAACTGTTGGGTGAATCCTTCCGGCGGGCCATGTCTCATTTGGGTGCGGATGGATTCTATTGCTGAACCGGATAATTTTTGTTTTCCCGTGGACGGGAGCTGTGTGTCGATTTTGAGCAAAACAAGTTTCAATGTATCGCCTTTGGGAGTTTGGGTTTGTGTACGTAAAGCAAAAAACTGATTTGTGCTGTGGAAGAAAGCATTCCCCGTGTAATTTCCCTGATTTTTCAGTGCTATTTTGAAATCGCCTGCATCCGCCGCTTTGCCATTTCTCGTTTGGGCGTATCTCGATGCTTCATTCATTTTTTTATACAGAACTTCGGAAACCACGGGAATGCCATTGGGCTGGAAAGTGGTGTTTGCGTCGCGGTTTACATTTTTCAATTCCATCTTTCCGGATTCCTGCTGGTATTCAGTATCGTTTTTTGTATAACGGTATGACGAAACCATTTTAACAATCATCCCCTTGTTTTTCAATTCTCGACTCAATTCATTATATATTTCATCGCCTATGGTTAACCATGGCCGCTCATTGGTGATTTCATAATTTTGAGGTTCGATAAACAAACCCGGAGTATCTGTATTAATCAGCAGGTTGTATGCAGCCGGTGAAAAAGGAATTTCCGGGGTTATCCAAATCTCATGCTCAAAGGTGCCTTTCAATTTGTCTTCTGTGCCTCCGCTGTTTTGAATAGTTGCAAGCACCTCTGCGGTTAATGTTACATGTTTTGTTTCCAGTCCCTGCACCGCAGCATCATTTTTCCATGATGAAAAATTTACATTCAGATTGGAATAGGTGATACTGTACAACTTCATCGCGCCTTCTTCCCGATCAAAGGTAATTCCTTCCTCAAATTTCCTGGCCCGTTCTTCTTCAACCAGAAATTTTTGTCCGTTTATTTCCCCGGTCACCAACAAAGGATTTTCAGAAAAATTTCCGGTCAGATTATATTCCCACTGATTAACAGGGACAAAATCAGGTTGATCACTTTCAGGATGTGACTGCAGAACCGCAAAATTTTCATCGTGGTAAATACTGATGAGATTTCCTGAGGATTCGAACACAGGAGATTCGCCGGTGTAACTGTAACTTAAGGGTAAATCCTGACCATTTGAAAAATAGATAATTGAAAGAAAAATGAGTGTAATTAATGAATGCTTTGCATGCATAGTTAAATTAGTTTTTAAAATTCGTAATCTGATGTTCATGTAACACCCGGAATTAAATACTGTTTAATCTTTAATTTTTCCGGAAAGTTTTAACATGAAAATGATATCCCAAAATGAATTGATTAACAACAGATTTTAGCACCCAATTATTTATTATTTTAGCCGAAATATCAATATTGAGTGTTTGTTATATTCAATTTTCCGGGAAAAAATTTTGAGAATTTTGAAGAATTGAATAATCCCGGTTCATGTAACTATTAAAATATGAACTTAACCACTTATAAAAAAGAAATACCAAAATTCGGAATTGCCCTGAGCGGAGGTGGTGCCCGTGGAATTGCACACATTGGCGTTTTGGAAGCGTTGGAAAAATACGGGATTAAGCCCGGGGTAGTGTCGGGCACAAGCATGGGGGCAATTGTTGGGGCTTTTTATGCCGCTGGCTATCCGCCCAACGATTTGCTTAAAATAATGCTGGAGCGCAAATTTCACCGAATGGTGAACTGGCACATGCCTTTCAGTGGTTTAATCGATATGCGTAAAGTGAAAGCAGCGATGAGGGAAATAATCGGTGAAGATGATTTCTCGTCGTTGGAAATTCCATTTTACTGTGCGGTTACAAATTTAAACAGCGGGCTGGAAGAGATAAAATCAGAAGGAGAATTATTTCAGTGGGTAGTGGCTTCATCATCGATTCCGGTAGTTTTTGAACCGCCGGTAATAAACGGCCAAACTTATGTCGATGGTGGGTTGCTGAATAACCTGCCCGCAGAAGCCATTCGCGACAAATGCCAGGTGCTCATCGGAGTGCATGTTAATCATAACGGGCCTGAGGAAAAAATCAAAGGATTAAAAACTATTGCTGAACGCGCATTCCGGCTGGGAATTTCACAAAATGTGGAAACAAGCAAACAAATTTGCGATTTTGTGATTGAACCACCCGAAGCCCGTAATTACAGCACTTTTGCATTTGGTAAAGCTGAAGAAATATATCAGGTTGGTTATGATGAAACCGAAAAACAAATACTGAGATTGTTTGAATCAATTAACCTGGAAAGGGTGATGGAGCTGAAAAAGAACAGTTGAATACGAATGTTGCCATCGTTGAAATAGTAATGCTTAAAATCTTGTGTCATTTATTCTACCCTGAACTTGACAGGATTTCTGATAATCTTCATTCTTCATTTGAAGACCTTCCTGTTTAAATTATTCAAATTTGATATTTACGTTGTTCTATTTGCCATAATAATCAGCGGAATAGTATATAAAACTTTTGCTTTTTCAGGCGAAAAATGATTGTTGGTCATGTTTCATCTGAAATCATGTTTTTTCAAATCGTAAATTGACGATTTGCTCATCATGTAAATCTTTGTTATATAGGTAATTAATTACTTATAAAGAATGTTTCTAATTTGACACGTGTTTGAACTGTTTATAGTAAAAATCGCTAATTTTCAAACAGATAAATTGCTATTTGAAAATTAAAAAGGAAACACATGAAAAATCTATTTAAATTCACTCTGCTCGCTGCATTTTTTCTTGTTAATTCAGTTAGCTGCGATTTATTTGAAGATGACGAAGATACTGGAACAGTATCCGACTATTCAAATCAACTTGCAGATTTATCAACTGTAAACCAGTCTTTTGTTGAAGCAACACATGATTTTGTATCTGCCAATTTAAGTAATCTGTCTGTTTCCGAAGTTAGCGCTTTAATGGACAATTTCATTAAAACAGGAGAAGATTTCGTAGCAAACCTGGAAGCCATTGAAAAATTTCAGAAAAACAGTTCAGGGGGTTACGCTGAAAAAAGCGCTTCGGCAGTTTGTACCGTTTACGACGTTGTTCCTACTCTTGACAATGGAGTGGGTGTTGGGCTTGTTAAAAGTGTTGGCGACATTATTGGGGAAGCCAAAGGTGATATCAATAACCTGAATAAGATGCTTGAAAATGGAGAAATAGATGAAAATCAGTATAAAGATGCAGTGGATGAATTAAGGCAGAAGAAGCTTTTAAAGGCGGGGGGCTTAACCATTGGAGCCATTACCGGAACCGGAGCGGCAGTTGTAACAGGCGCTGTTGTTGGTGTTGCCACCTTGCCCGCAATTGCAACAGTTGCAGTGGTTGGAGGTGTGGTTGGAGGAACGGTTACCTGGTTTGCCAATTGGTATTCAGGGGCAAATAAATCGGCAATCGCTGATGAGAGTAAAATGTATTTAATTAGTGGTAAAACCACAAATGGGGGTATTATCCCACTAAACCATTTAAAAAGCGGAATGAATTTAACACTTGTCCCCGAAGGAATGGCCCCTGTTACCATTACCAATTTCGAATTGCCGGAATCAGGAACAAACAGGACCATCGAATTTGAGCCAAAAGATTTGAACAACGCTTCAAAAGAGGAAGGCTATGAAGTTTGTTTCATTGATGAGGCTATGCCAGCAAACAGTTGCAGCGATGTTATGTTTGTTAATGCCTATCCGTCGCCCGCGAATCCTGCCCCCGGACAGGATGTCACTGTTTATGCTTCGGTTACTCCGCCAATTAGTGGTTGTAGTATCTCGTTTACTATTGTTGGCACCGATGGTTATTCTGACAGTGAAACTGCCTTAACGAACTCACAAGGACAGGCCTCGTTTGGTATTCCGGGAGCCGAAAGCGAAACGGTTGATGTGGTAACAATTACTACTTCAAATGGGAAATCTTATACCGTAAGTTATGTTTTTTAATCGACAAATTGAATGAGAAGTTGTTGGAAAACAGCAAATAACTGCCACTGCAATTTATTGAAAAGTAGTGGCAGTTTTTATTGGTGTGCCATCAAGTGTCAAACCAAAAATTTCAGTCGCTGCCCCAATAATCCATCTTTTACTTTCCCGTTTTCATATACTTTCTGTCCGTTTACAAAAGAGGAAATTACCTGGTGTGAAAATTCCTGGCCTTCGAAAGGCGACCAGCCACATTTATACAATATATTATGTGGTGAAACTTCCCATGACTGATTCGGGGAGATAAGTACCAAATCGGCAAAATATCCTTCGCGGATGTACCCCCGGCGGTCGATGCGGAACAGGTCGGCCGGCGCATGGCACATTTTATGAATGACCTTTTCTATGGAAATCACGCCTTTGTTGCTCATCTCGAGCATCGCCACCAGCGAATGTTGAACCAACGGCCCGCCCGACGGCGCTTTAAAATAGGTGTTGTTTTTTTCCTCGCGGGTATGCGGGGCATGGTCGGTGGCAATTACATCAATTTTATCTGCCAGCAAAGCTTCCCAGAGTGCCTCTTTGTCTTTTACCGTTTTAATGGCTGGATTCCATTTTATAAAGGTTCCTTTTTTATTGTAGTCCCGATTGTCGAACCACAGGTGATGAACGCAAACTTCGGCGGTAATATTTTTGTCTTTTACAGCACCGGAAGAAAAGAGGTCCATCTCTTTTGCAGTGGAAAGGTGAAGAATGTGAAGACGTGTATTGAATTTCGAAGCCAGTTTAACTGCCTTTGATGAGGATTTATAGCATGCTTCATCACTTCTTATTCGGGCATGTTCTGAAATGGGAACATTTTCGCCATATTTTTCACGGGCTGTTTTACTATTTTGCTGAATCGTTTTTTCATCTTCGCTGTGGGTGGCAACCAGTGTTGGTGCATTTTTAAATATTTCCGATAGCGTTTTTTCGTCGTCAACCAGCATGTTACCTGTTGATGAACCCATAAAAACCTTAATTCCGCATACTTTCGAAGGATCTGTTTTCAATACTTCTGCCAGGTTATCGTTTGTGGCTCCCATGTAAAAGGAATAGTTGGCCGGCGAAACTTCAGCGGCCCGCTGGTATTTTTTCTCCAGCAATTCCTGTGTTACAGCTTGCGGATTGGTATTAGGCATTTCCATAAAAGAAGTTACTCCACCTGCCACGGCAGCCCGGCTTTCGCTGGCAATATCGCCTTTGTGGGTAAAGCCCGGCTCACGATAATGAACCTGGTCGTCAATTACACCGGGAATTAGGTAAAGGCCGGAAGCTTCAATAATTTCAATATTCTTGAAATCGAAATCAGAAGGTATAATGTGCGGAAAAACGCGTTCAATTTTTTCGCCATCGATTAAAACACTTCCCTTAAATTTCAATCCTTCATTTATAATGGTAGCATCTTTAATCAGCTTTTTCATTATTTAGCTTTTTAAAATTACATTGTTTCTTTCTTATTGCCTACTGCCCTTTTCCCTTCGCTCTGTTTCTTCTGCCTGCTGCTTATACTCCCTGAACCAACTCCTGATTTTCATTTTCATCACGCCCCAAAGCGCTTCGTTAAAAATTCCGCCGCTCATTTTTGAGGTGCCTTCTTTGCGGTCAGTAAACACAATGGGTACTTCCACAATGTTGAACCCAAATTTCCAGGCAGTAAATTTCATTTCAATCTGAAAACCATATCCAATAAGTCTTATTTTCTCAAAATCGATGGTTTCGAGCACTTTGCGCCGGTAACATTTGAAACCTGCAGTGGTATCCATTATTTTCATACCAGTTACAATTCGTACGTACATCGATGCAAAATACGACATTAATACCCTCCCAAGCGGCCAGTTGATAACATTTATTCCGGAAATGTAGCGCGATCCGATAGCTACATCAGCACCGTCAATCGCTGCTTTATAAAGCCGTTCCAGATCGTCGGGACTGTGCGAAAAGTCGCAGTCCATTTCAAAAATGTATCCATAATCATGTTCCAGCGCCCAATTGAAACCGGCAATGTAAGCAGTTCCCAGCCCTAGTTTCCCTTTGCGTTCCAGGATATGTAACTGTTCCGGGAACTCTGTTTGCAGTTTTTTTACAATCGCTGCAGTCCCGTCAGGAGAGTTGTCTTCAACTATTAACAGATGGAAAGGCGTTTTTAGCGAAAAGACTTTGCGGATCATTTTCTCCACGTTCTCTTTTTCGTTGTACGTTGGAATAATTACCAGGTTCTTTGACACATTAATTCTATTTAAGTATAAAATGCGAATTTACACTTTTTACAACAATACATTATACTTTAAAACCATAATCTGACAGTCCGGCAGGCTAACTTTTCAGCACGACAATTGAATTTTGATTAGATGCAGCTCAGCCCTTTTCAAAAACTTAACATTTGCGATTTTAATTTTAATGTTGATTTTTAATCATTTAGTACACCGTCCACAAAAAAAGCCAAAAAAATGGTTAAGATTTATTTGCAGGAAATAAAAAGGGGTTTACATTTGCAGCCGCTAACGACAGCGAAGTTCATTGTAACGGTTGATGGGGACGACAAGGCGCGGGGTTAATTTTTTCTAAGAATAGAAAATGAAACCCAAAGCGGAGTTGAAACGTAAAGGATAAGTTGTTTTTTGAGGGATAAAAAAAAACTCAAAAAAAAACCCGGAAAGTTTTGGTAAAATAAAAACAGTTCTTACCTTTGTCGCCCCGAAAACAGGGAAACAGTTCCGGCCGAGATGTGGAGCGAGAGACGGAGAGAAGAAGAGCCGGTTACATAGATTGAAAAAAGATAAGAATCAGCATTGATTTTTTAGGAAGAAAAAAGGAGAGGTGCTGATTTTTTATGGAAAAATAAAAGAG
>NZ_FQZE01000038.1 GCF_900141875.1 Tangfeifania diversioriginum
GGCTTTTACATTTTGGACAACTATTCATATTGATTAATAATAGGTTAATAATTATCCAAATATACAAAAAAAAACTATACTAAATTAACAATGCCGATATTTCTAATTGCAAAGAGCATTCTTCGAATTTTTGGGATAAAGCAATAGAAGATGATAAAATTAAATTTCTTGCTGGAAAACATTATATAAAAAATCTTAAAAATGGGAATGTTTCTAAAGCAATAGTTGCTCAGCGATTTACGCATCATCTAAAAAATAATAAAACTCAGGTCGCTGAAATAATTAAAACTGCTCCTGAATTTAAATATATACGGAAAGCTATTTATCATGTAACCCAAATGCCGGAATAATGGAACCAATCACAAATGAAGAAATAGAATATGCCTCAAAAATCCTGTTTGAAAATGATTCAACCAAATTTTATGACGATATACAGACGAAAACAGGTGAACGGATTGACGTAATTAAATGCCTCGAAAATAAGTCGATTGTTGCATGTCCTGGAAGCGGAAAAACTACTGCATTAATTGCCAAATTAATTATTCTTTCAAAAAGAATGCCTTTTGAAGATGGTCGTGGCATTTGTGTATTAACCCATACGAATGTTGCAATTGATTTAATAAAGGAAAAACTTGGTATTGGAGCTTCCCGACTATTTTCATATCCCAACTTTTTCGGAACCATCCAAAGTTTTATAGATAAATTTTTGGCTGCGCCCTATTGCGCTTGTAAATACCAATCAAGAGTTAGACATATCGACAATGACCGTGTTAATTCTGATGCAAAAATATTTTATCACCATTTAAGATTTAAAAAGCACGGAGGCAATCCATTAAAAAATTCTTTATATAGAAGTGGTACAAGAAGCAATGATTGGGATAAAACGAGAACAGATGAAAAGCATGAAAATGCAATTAAATACTTATCTCGTCTTGTCGTTGATTATAATCTACAAAAAATAACAGATGGACTTGGTGGTCGAACTTTCCGAAATGGTAAATCTAAAAGTGAAACAGCTCTCCAAGATTATGAAGATATTTGCAAGTATAAATTAAAATTAATATCGAAAGGAATAATTTCATATCAAGATGCATATAGTTTAGCAAATAGTTATTTAAATAATTATCCACAAATAGCAAATGTATTTCAGGAACGATTTAGATTTGTTTTTATAGACGAAATGCAAGATACTGCAATTCATCAATCACAAATTACCAATCAACTTTTTAAAGGAAGTGACAAAACTGTGGTTCAAGAATATGGTGATCCAAACCAGGCAATTTATGACTATGAAGGTCAAAGTGGAGAATGGAAGCCGAAAAAAGAAGACTCCTTGTTTATAACTGAGAGTAAAAGATTTGGAGAAAATATTGCTATAGTAATCAATCCTTTAAGAATACAGCCAGAAAATTATCTTATTAAAGGCATTAATGGAAATTCTCTTTTACCTCCCCATTTAATATTATTTGATGAAGCCAAGACTAAGGACTACATCCAGGTTTTAAATAAATTTGGAGAACTCATTTTAGTTAATAATCTCCACAAAATAAAAAATTCAAAATTTGTTGCTATTGGAAGGGTTGGAAAAAAAAGGGAGGATGAAGAACTGACATTGAAAAGTTTTTGGAAAAAATTTGAGAAACATTCATCAAAGTCCAAAACCTATTTTCCAACATTAATCGAATACCTGAGGAAAGAACTTCCTTCAAATAAATCAAATTACACAGAAAATATCGTCAATGCCATTTTGCATATTTTAGATTTACATGATTTTCGGAACGAAATTACGAAAGGAAAAAAAACAATCAAACGCAGATTTTCAAAAACAACCTTTTTCAATTATTTAAAAAAGGAACATGAAAAAATCTATTACAATTTAAAAGATAAAATGTCAGACTGGTCATTACAGTTAAAACATGGTAATGAATTATTTAATATAGACGTAGAAAAAGACTTAAAGAAATTTGTAGCTAAAAAAATATTAAGCCTCAAAGGAATAGAATTATCTGATTCAATATTTTTTAATCATCCTGAAAAAATTAATGAATCTGATGATGAAATGGGAAAAAGTGAAAGAACTGAGAAATTACATAATCTAAATGAAAATACTTACTTCTTTCAATATGGGAAAGAAGGAACAAAGGAAAATCTTCCTATTAAAATAAATACTATTCATGGTGAAAAAGGAGAAACTCACACAGCTACACTATATTTGGAAACATATTACAACAAAAAATACGATTCTCAGGGAATTAAAGAACAATTATTAGGTGTTCCATATCAATTCAATCATAAACCCGAACAAGATATGGCAGAAAAATTAGCTTATGTCGCTATGAGTCGCGCTCAAAATCTTTTATGTTTGGCAATCTCTTCAAATCGCATCTCTGAAAAATATGCAAGAGAAAAACTTAAACCATTAGGCTGGGAAATAATTACTTTAACTTAATAAATCCTAAAATTATGAAACTTAAACATCGCTATCTCGAGCAAGTAAGAAGAAATCCTCAATCCGTAAAACAAATTCTGCAAGAAACATCAGGAGGTGGTAAAACAATGGTTCGCTGTTGGGATCGTGCCATTGGTCATTATCACAAGAATGAGGACAGCAAATCTGCACTTAGTTATTTAAATTCTGCGTTATCAAATTTCAATGATAATCGAACAAATAACGTAAAGAAAGATATGCTGATTGAAAAATTTAATAATTACACACATGAATATCTAAATCTTGATTTTAAAAACATCAAGGTTAATAGTAGAATAAATATAGATATTCACCACAATAATTATTTAACTGGCGAGATATTCAGAGTTGACCAAACTCCTGAAAATGGCTTTGCTATAACATTAATGAATAGAAACGATGAAATTTGGGCAACCGAGTTGAGATTTAGAATTCTTCAAATATATTACAGCAATATTTATAAATGTCCATACGATTTAATAAAAGTTGGAGTATTTAATTTTGAAGAAGAACTGCATGAATATACTTCTTTTGACGAAATTGAACTTAATCAAGCATGGCAAGAAATAATTGACATTTCAAACAAGATTAATAAATTCAGTTTTTAAACAAAAACCTCCTCACCAGCATCTCAGGCTTCGTGTTTTTGCCCTTGATGCGGCTCATATCATTCCTTGAAACCCATCAACCTTTCAAAGCATAATGATAATGGAATGATGCCGATATACAAATAATAAGATTTTTGGAGTAAAGCGAACAAAAAGCTTAATTTATTTGATAATCGGTATTGAAGCTTCTCGTTTTTTGTCGTGTACATACATAAAAGTAATATCGGCTGTTCCGGCATAAAATTAAGGGCATAAACAAATCCAGAGGATTTGCATGTGTATAGAAATATTTCGTGAAACAGGAAGGTGCGACTCCGGAGTCGAATTTTCCAAACCATAATTCCTTCTATAAACATGTGATGCCGCTGGCATCAAAATAATAAAAGCAGCCCTTCGCAAAAATAATGGGTTTATAATCGCTAAACCAATGTCAGGTTTCCCGGGCAATGTTTTTCCTTTTGGTGCAAGGGTAAAAAGTTCGGAGGGAAAACAGTTACCATTCACCAGATGGAAGAGCCTGCCGTTAAAAACGAAAATGTATAGCTGTAACTATTCGCTTCTGTTGACCGGGCTATCGTATTTTGAACTTTTTTTCAGGCCTGCCAAAACCATAACACTGATAATTACCATAGCAATGGAAAGCGTTACCAGGAAAAAGGAAACAACTGCCTCGGCAAGCGGGGGACCTTCCTGTCCTCCGGCAACAACGCCCAGCATTTTGCCGGCATTAAACACCGCGGCTACCAATATTCCAAACCAATTGGCAAAAGTTCCGTACAGTGCCAGCCAATAGGTAATTTTCAACGCCTTACCCGGTAATGCCAGTTTATGCCACACCAATCCCAATACCACAAGAAAAATTCCGTTTAAAACCCCTTCTATATGACTGGAAACAGCCAGTCGCGGACTGGCAAACGCGGGAACAATTAATCCGGTGATTAAACCCAGCAAAAAAAGCAGAAAGCCTAAAAACAACAGGTTACCGGCTTGTTTTTTCTTTTGATGTTCGTTATTCATATTAAGTACTGATTGGTTTAAAAAATTCAATATTACTGCCAAAGCTGTAATCCCCCTGCATCGTTGTATCCTGGTTATTAAAGATTTTTCAGGATGAATTTGTTCAAATACACATCAGCAGAAAAAAATAAGAAATTCCAAAATCTGAAGACTTAAGGTGACGAAGTTTTCATTAACTGATCGGCCAGCCTGCGGCCGAAATGACAGACTTACTGCGCGGTTTGCAGCCTCCGGGTTTCCTTCAGCTTCTGCAAAATAAAAAACGCGGCCAGCGGAACCAGCATGTGAGGCAGGCGAAAGAGGGTTTCATGCAGGTGCTGATGCAAACTGCTGAGGGGAAAATCGAAATAAAAATTGGCCCATGTTCGTGCCACAGCGGTTAACCCGCCCCACAGCGCGGCATACAGCAAGGCATACCGGCTCAGCCGCGGAATAAACAGGGCAACCGAAACGCCAAAGTCGAGGATTCCGGCAACGAACAGCATTTTTACAGCAGCCGTTTCCGAAACACAGAGTATGGAAATAAACATATCGACAAACACCCCGGGCTGCGGGTAAAAGCCGGTGGCATACAAACCGTGTGCGGAAAAAGTGAGCGCGATGACTATTTTCATCGCCGTCAGCAGCCTGCCCGGGTTCATCCGCTGTGTTAACGTGTACCAGAACAGCAGCGGAAGCACAATCTGGATGGCGTACTCGAAAAACTGCCCCGCGTGATAAAACTTTTCCATGGTGTACAAAAAAGCGAGAAACGCCAGCGAAACAGAAGAGAGGATGTACGGAGCCAGGAATTTTTTATGGTGTTTTTCGCGAATAAACAGGGTAACAAGGGCCATCAAGGCGTAAAAAATACCGAAGCCGGTAATGGCCCACTGGATAAACCGGTCGGTGGCGGCGCTGGTTACGTACTCCTGCCAGGTGCCACCCCGGAGAAACAGCACAATGCCCTCCATGATATTCTGTTCCCACAACAACGCCCTGAACGGCGCATCCCAAAACAGGTGCTGCCACGCCCTTCCGGCAAACAACAGGAAAGTGGCGAGCCGCAATGTAATGTGAACCAATTGGATATTGGAATGTTTAAAATTCATATCAGAACTATTTGACTGTAAATATTAGTGAAGTCAATTTTTCTACAACATAACTTACAGAAACTATGTTTAATTCATCTACAAATAAAAAACATTTTATGCGCAGTTTCCTTTTCATTTTCCTTCTTGCCCTCGCCTCACAAACGTTTGCAAAAACCAGCAAGTACCGGCTGACGCTGAGGGACAATCCTGCCACATCGGTTGTTATCGGCTGGGAACAGGTTTCGGGTGAAAATCCGGTGGTGTATTACGGAAAAGAGGATCACGGGATTTCCTGGGAAGACTACACGTTGAACGCCAAACCCAACCGGACGGTGCAGTTTGCGGAAATGGAAAATAACTTCGTGCGGCTGGCCGGCCTTTCGCCCAACACGGCGTACTATTTCGTTATAAAAGACAGTGAAGGAGTGAGCAAACGGTTTTGGTTTAAAACCGCGCCGATGGATCCGGATGCCCGGCTGTCTTTCATTGCAGGGGGAGATTCGCGGAACAACCCGGTGCCGCGCCGGAATGCCAACATTTTGGTGAGCAAGCTGAAACCTCATGCTGTGCTTTTTGGCGGCGACATGACCGTTAGCGGTACGCCGGAACAGTGGCAGGTATGGCTGGAAGACTGGCAGTTAACCATCAGCGACGACGGCAGAATGTATCCGGTAATTGCAGCGCGGGGAAACCATGAGAAAAACAACGAAATGGTGTACCACCTGTTCGATACACCTTCGGAAAAAATTTATTACGCCCTTACCATTGGCGACAACCTGATGCGTGCGTATGTGCTCAATACGGAAATTGCCATTGCCGGAAATCAAACCCGGTGGCTGAAAAAAGATTTGGCGGAACATAAAAATGCCACCTGGAAAATTGCTCAGTATCATAAACCCATGCGGCCCCATGTTTCAACCAAAAAGGAAGGGGACATGCAATACATGCACTGGGCAAAACTGTTTTACGACGAAAAGGTGAAGCTGGTGGTGGAGTGCGATGCGCACACGGTAAAAACCACCTGGCCGGTGAAACCATCCACCGGACGCAGAAGCGACGAAGGTTTTGTACGGGATAACCGCAGAGGTACCGTTTATGTGGGCGAAGGATGCTGGGGAGCGCCGCTTCGTGAGAATGATGACCCGAAAAGCTGGACGCGTGACAGCGGTGTTTTTAACCAGTTTAAATGGATTTTTGTCGATAAAAAAGGCATGGAATTAAGAACCATTAAAACGGACAATGCAGCGGAAGTAGCTTCTGTTCCCAATGACAATCCGTTTGTTGTACCCGGCAATCTCGATATATGGAATCCTGCAAACGGCGCCGTGGTGGAAATTCGACCGTGAGAAGCAGTTTTCAGTCGCAGTGATAAAAGGATGACATCCCTCGCGCTGCAAAAAATCTTCTGCGATGCGAATCGCTCCCAATTTTTTGATGCTGAGAAAAGGGATGCCATCCTTTCGGTACTCATTTAATCATCGTCGTCGTCATCATCATACCAGTTTTTGTGCCGGTAGCGACATTCGCGGTCTTCAGCCAGTTTTCCCAAAACCGACTGAAACAACTGGCTGTTGCTGTCTTCTGAAATAACAATAACACCCTCTGAAAACGTTGCGTTGTCAAGTTGTTCGGGCGAAATTCCGGCCATCAGTTCATCGAGGTAAAGCTGAATGGTGCTGGTAATGTCCTGATTGTCTTCCGTAACCTCCACGCTTTCCTTCTCGGTTTTAAACTCCAGGTCGCTGTACACTTCCACCACCACCGAAATGGTTTCATCGGCGGCATTGGTGTAATTTCCGCTCATGTAAAATACCGGTTCGGGGTGGGCATCTTCCCGTTCCCCTTCCACTTTCAGCTCAATTTCGTCGTAAAAACCGGGTTGCAGGATAAAATTGCCGAAACTTTGGGTTGAATCCAGCAGATTAACTACCTGCGGACCTTTCCATTTGTATTCAATTTCAATGGAATCTTCGTGTGTTATCAGGCTTTTCAGCTCGGCTTCCAGTTCCACTTCCGAAACTACCATTTGCACTTCATCCCATGCAATGGCAGGCGATGCAACAGCCGATTTGGTGCTGCTGTTTACAACCGGCAACGAATAACTTGTGTTTAGTGCCACCATTTTTACGCCCATAGATGCAGGGCCGGATTCGTTCATGTCTTCTTTCTGGCAGCCAACAAAGCCCATGGTTAACAGGACTAAAATAACCGATAATACTTTTCTTTTTTTCATGGCAATTTGTTTTTCTGTTTGTATGTTTCAGAAACGCACAATTTCAAAAAAAATTTAATACCCTTAAGTATTTTTTTGTCAAAGTAAGAGATACCATCCTTTCCGTACACTCAAATTTTTATTTAAAAATTTGCGTTCCGTAATATATTATCCACAGGAACTGGTTTACCCTACCGGGAATTGTGAATTGAGCAGAGGGCGGAGCCCGGGCAAGGACGCGGAATATGCAACCCCGCTAAAATTTTCTTTCGGATATCGAATTTCGGATATAAAAGAGGTAAAAGAAACCGGGCCGTTAGTTAAAATGAACCGGCTGCCAAAATTTGCAGCTCCACGTCCCCTTTTCGGCAGTTTAGATAAATCCGGAATTCAGTCTGCAACAATTAATTCAAAAGTAAATCAAAAAATGAAAATCAAAAAAAACATCCGATTTTGAAATCCCCCTAAATCCCCCTTTGACTGGCAAATTCACGATTCTAATTCAACATCCAACGTCAAAAGGGGACGAGCCGCTGCAAAAAAGAACCAACCAGGCACATTCGCAGCTCCCTCGTCCCCTTCCATGGGAATACCTTCGGTGCTTTGGGCACTGCCGCCGTTTGAAACCGGAACCTTGAACCAAAGGGGGAACAGAAGGGGGATTCAGGTAGTTACCTGCATTCGGAAATTCGCAACAAATTGCCAACAAAAGCAAAGAATCAGCAACCTACCCCCTTGACTTCCGGCTCATTTTGCGTAAATTAAAGAATTAAATACAATTAATTCTTTAATTATTATGGAAACACCGTTTATCGATTTACACACGCACCCGGCAATGAAGCCGCTGGGAAAAAGTTTTAACAGTACTCCGGGTAAAAACAGTTCCAACAAAAACCGCAGCAACAGCATCTGGCATTACGATGCGCCTACCACGCTGGATAAAATTGCCAACATCACCACTACCCTCACTAAGTTTCGGCAGGCCGATTTTACCTCGCTGGCCAAAGGCGGCGCCGATGTGGTATTTGTATCGCTGTGCGGACTGGAAAAAAGTTTTGTAATGACCAAACTGGGCACCGGCCTGCCGGGAGACGTCATCGGGAACCTGGTAACAGGGCTGGGCAAAAAACGTATCGACCACGTGCAAAAAATGGACGATTATTTTACCGACCTGCAAATGGAATACGATTTCTACAAACAGCTCGACGGGCATAAAGTGCGGGTTGACGGGAAATTGTACCGGTATAAAATTGTTTCATCGTTTAACGAAATTGAAGAAAACCGCGATCCGGAGGTAAAAACAATTTTTGTAATTCTTACCATCGAAGGAACACATGTATTTAACACCGGTTTGAAAATGATGGGGAAAACAGCCGATCCAAAGGAAGTTCTGGCCAATATCGACAAAGTGAAAAACTGGGATCCCCGGTTGTTTTTTGCAGGATTAACCCATCATTTCGACAATGAAATGGTAGGCCACGCCCAAAGCTTAAAAGGAGTAGTTCGAAAAATGATCGACCAGTCGGATAACCTGAATGAAGGTTTTTCGGACCTGGGTCGGAAAATGCTGGAAAAAATGCTGGACAATAAAAACGGCAAACGTGTTTTGGTAGATCTGAAACACATGAGTGTGAAGGCCCGAAATGAATACTACAACTACCTCGAAAAAAATTTCGGAGGCGAAACTATTCCGCTGATTGTAAGTCATGGCGCGGTAAATGGATTTCGTTCGTACAAAGAACTGGTGGAGGACGACCTGTTTAATTACGGGAAGTTTCAAGCCGACGATATCAATATTTACGACGACGAGCTGGTACGCATTGCGAAATCGGGTGGTTTGTTTGGTATTCAGTTCGACGAGCGGCGTGTGGGCAGCGAAATGGAACTGAAAAAAACCGGCACCAACCTGAACCGGCGGCGTATGTTGTTTAAACAGTCGAAAATGATTTGGAACCAGATTCAGCATGTGGCCGAGGTGTTGAACCGGCACGACCAGTATGCGTGGGGCATTCAGTGCATCGGCACGGACAACGACGGGATGGTCAATCCGCTGAACGGTTTCTGGACCGCCGAAGAAATGCCACTATTCGACAGCTACCTCGAGAAACATGCCTACAATTTCATCGCATCCAACCAATCGGATAACCTGAAACAATACAACAAAATAACAGCGGCCGATATTGTGCAGCGTTTTATGCACAGCAATGCTTATGACTTTTTGAAGAAGAATTTTTGAAGAAGCCGGAAGTAAATTCTGCCAACAATCCAGGTTCGCAGCTCCCCAAGTCCCCCTTTGGGCACTGCCGCCGTTTGAAACCGGAACCCCGAACCAAAGGGGGAACAGAAGGGGGATTCAGGCAATTCCTTGCAATCCGAAATTCAAATAGTGAATATTAATTGGAACAAACGCTCCATTGAACAACAAGAAACCTGAAACCCATAACTTGCAACCTGGAACTCTTCTTCAAATCTTTCCTATTTTTGCATTTATGACAACGCAACAGCGGCCGAACATTTATTTTTTCAATCCCACCTGCGAGTATGCCGTGGCCAACGGAACTACTTCGTGGCAACCCAACCGGCTGTTACAAAAGATGGAAGAAGATTTGGGGATGCTGCCACTATTTTTTGCAAAGCCTCACGATATTGTACTGGTAAAAAAATTACCCACTGAAAAGTTCCTGCAAAAACTAAAAATGCAGGGAATTTCGCTTCCCCGGTTTGTTCTGCTGGAGGAAGCTTTGAAATACAAGCTGAACGGTGAAAAACTCAACCGGCTGATGCCGTGGGGCTGGAGCCCGGTGGCCCACAAATTACTGGAACCACTGAAAAGTTCCTGTTCCGTTCCGTTTCAGCATTCTCCGGTTTTCAAATGGCAGCCCGGCGACCGTGAACTTTACTCCAAAAAATTCGGACTGCAAATTCTCAGGAAAACGCTTCCGCAGCTGCCACCGGAAAAAATATTGCCGCCATCAATGCTTCCCGAAGTTGTCAGCAATAAACGCGAAATGGAAACGCTGATTGACCGCTGGGGAAAACTTATGGTAAAGGCTCCGTGGAGTAGCTCGGGAAGAGGATTGCAACCCATAACCAAAACGCCGGTGGTCCCAAAAGTGTGGGAAAAACTAAAGGGAATTGTCAACGACCAGGGCTACGCTGTTGCAGAGCCTTTGCTCGATAAAGTCATGGACATGTCACTTCAGTTTGAATTGAAACAAGGTAAAGTTGCTTTTCTGGGGAAACGTATTTTTCTTACTGATAAAAAAGGCCAGTACCAGGGCAACTTCCTGAAAAGCAAGCCAGCTGATGTTTCTCCTGAAGAACTCCAGTTTGCCCGGGAGCTTCCTCATCTATTGAAAGAACCTCTTGTTAAAACTATTGAATCAAGTCCGCTGGCCAAAAACTACGAGGGATTTTTTGGTGTGGACACATTGCTTTTCAGGGATATTTCAGGTCAACTGCGCGTAAACCCCTGCCTCGAAATTAATGTGCGACAAAACATGGGGCTGCTGTCCCTGCAACTCGAAAAACTGCTGGCACCAAAATCGTCAGGGCTATTCAAAACATTTTATCAGAAGGGAAAACCATTTGCAACTTTTGTCCGCGAAATGCAAGCCAACCATCCCTTAAAATTAAAAGATGGCAAAATTGAATCCGGCTTTTTTGCGTTGACAGAAACAAATGATGATGCATTATTCGGTGCGTATATTCTTACTGACTGATAAATCCGGAATTGCTTTTCCCCTTTCGAAACTTCAATAATAACATTTCACTAAAACAACAATCTAAATAAAAGGACCTTTTTGTGCATTAATGGATATTTCATAAATTCGAAAGATATTAATTAAAAAAATGTGTCATGCAAATTACACCAGATACAAATGTGGGCGAAGTAGTAAAAACCAATTTTAAAGCAGCCGAAATATTTCAGGCCAATAAAATAGATTATTGTTGTGGCGGCGAGCAAAGCATATCAGAAGCCTGTCAAAAAGCAGGCGTGGAAACAGAACAGCTTATCAGCCGGCTGGAAGAACAACTGCAGGAATCTGATCCTGACGCAGACTACATTAACAGCATGGAAATGGGCACTTTAGCCGATTACATTGTAAACCGCCACCATTCCTATGTTCAGAAATCCATCCCGGTTCTGAAGGAAAATCTAAAAAAGATTGCAGATGTGCACGGAGAAAGTCATCCTGAACTGGCACAGGTAAGGGATCTGTTCTACAAATCGGCAGGTGAACTGACCAAACACATGCAAAAAGAGGAACTCATGTTGTTCCCTTTTGTTAAAAAAATGGAGAGAGCACACAACGAGCACAAACCATTACCAAAGTCACCATTCGGCGGAGTGGCCAATCCCATTGTCGAAATGATGGAAGATCATGAAAATGAAGGGGAAAGATTTGAGCAGATTTCGGAACTCACCGATAATTACCAGGTTCCGGCAGACGGATGCGCCACCTACCAGGTGACCATGAAACAGCTGAACGAATTTGAAAAAGACCTGCACAGGCACATCCACCTGGAGAACAACATCCTTTTTCAAAAAGCGATAACAATGGAAAAAAAATTCTGATACCATGCAAAAAGCACCGGTTACAATAACTGCAATTTTTTTCTTCTGGGCCGGGTTCGTTAGCTCCATCAGTTTTTTGGAAGCCTGGTTGAAATTTCAGGCACCTGGCGTAACGCTGGCTACCGGATTAAGCATCGGGAAGCTGGTGTTTACAGCACTGAATCGCGTAGAATGGTTGTTTTTGGCACTTTTGACAATTCATTCCATTTTAAGTTTCAGAAAATTACCGCTACGCCACTTTTACTTATCTGCCGCTGTTTTGATGTTGCTGGCCGTGCAAACTTTCTGGCTTCTTCCTGAACTTTCGCACCGGGCAGAACAGATTATTTCAGGCAACACCCCGGGTGAGTCAATGGCACACCTGCTTTTTGGAGTTGCTGAAGTATTGAAAGTAATCACACTCATCTACCTGGGGTTTTTATCGGCCAGCAGGCGAAGTGTTTAACCTTAAAAATTAACAAAAATGAGTACCCGATATCTTCCCGTCGATCCTGATTATTACGAAATAGTTGAAAAAGCCATCTCAGAAGAAAAAGTTGTGGCTGTCCACTATTTTGGAGACGAAAACAGTATAAAGAGTGCAAAAGCTAAGGTGAAGGAAATTCAAACCAATTCAGAAAACGAAGAGTTTGTTAAGCTTGACAACGGAGAGCAAATCAGGATCGATCGCATTATCGTTTTAGGCGGCAAACCGGGCCCCGCGTTTGATGAATACGATGCCTACGCGCTTGCCTGCCTCGATTGCACCGGGGGAATGGATTAAACTGAACTTTGTTCATACTGTCATGTTGCAGCATTAACACAAAAATGGCTGTAAAAATGGAAAACACTGACATAAATATTCCCTCTCCCCAAAAAGGGCAGCAACGAATTGTTATTCTGGGGGCCGGATTTGGCGGGCTTAAACTTGCCCGGCTCCTGGCAAAACACAAAAATAATCAGGTGGTGGTAATTGACCGGAACAACTACCATCAGTTTCAGCCGCTGCTTTACCAGGTGGCCACTGCCGGATTGGAACCCAGCAGTATCAGTTTTCCCATTCGTAAAATTTTTCAGAAAAGGCAAAATGTTTTCATTCGTATTGCTGAAATTGAAAAAATCGATGCCCAAAACCATCTGGTGCAAACCAGCAAAGGTTTTTACAAATACGACAAGCTGGTTGTTGCGCTGGGCACTACAACCAACTTTTTCGGTAACCGCGATGTAGAAGAAAACGGGATTGGCCTGAAAACTGTTTCGGAAGCATTGTACATCCGCAACCAGATATTGAAGAATTATGAAAATGCACTGGTAACAGCCAACGATCAAGAGCGGGAAGCAGCGCTTAACATTGCCATAGTGGGTGGCGGCCCCACGGGCGTAGAGCTGGCCGGTGCCGTAGCCGAACTGCGCAATTCCATTTTGCCCAAAGAGTACCCGGAACTTGATTTTTCAAAAATGAACATTTTCCTTATTGAAGCTACCGGTCGCCTGCTGGGTGGCATGTCGCTTTCTTCTCAAAAAGCCAAAAGGTACCTTCAAAAACTGGGCGTTAACGTGTTATTGAACACGCGGGTGGAATCGTACAACGGTCAAACCGTGGATACTGATGCCGGCGCTATTTTAAGTTCAAATGTGGTGTGGGCAGCAGGAATGAAAGGCACACCTGTAACCGGGTTGCCTGCCGGCACGTTTCTACCCAATGGAAGAATTTCAGTAAACGAATTCAACAAAGTGAATGGAACCGATAACATTTATGCCATTGGCGATATCGCCTCAATGGCAACTTCGGAATATCCGTCGGGGCACCCGCAGGTAGCTCCGGGTGCCATTCAGCAGGCCGAAAACCTGGCCAGAAACCTGGTGCGCGAAATGCAGGGAAAACCACTCCTGCCCTTCCGTTACAAAGACATGGGAACCATGGCAACCGTTGGCCGCAACCTTGCTGTTGTAGATTTGCCGTTTCTCAAATTTGGCGGGTTCTTCGCCTGGGTCACCTGGATGTTCGTTCACCTGATGAGTATTATTGGCACTAAAAACCGGTTTTTCATTTTTGTGAACTGGCTTACCAACTATTTCACTTACAACCTTTCGCTGCGGTTAATAATAAAGCCCAGGAAAACTTCCTGAGCTTCACATTATGGTCTTATTCACGGAATTAAGTTACACGCATAATACTACATTTGGAATTGGGAAAAACAGTTCCAACACCTTCAGTTATTTTTCCTTCCCAAAACTTTTTTTTTGTAACTTTAAGTTTTTGATAGCAATAAATCAATCCACTCGTATGGAAAACCAAAATAACAATTCGGGCACTCCCAGAAAAATCAGGAAAAAAGTTTACGAAAGCGAACTGAACAAGCTGCAAATTGAGCTGGTAAAATTACAGGAGTGGATTAAACGCAAGGGACTGAAAGTAATTGTTATTTTCGAAGGGCGTGATGCTGCCGGGAAAGGCGGCACCATTAAACGCATAACGCAAGTGCTGAATCCGCGCATTTGCCGGGTGGTTGCCCTGGGCACACCCACGGAACGGGAAAAAACCCAATGGTACTTCCAACGGTATGTTCCCCATTTGCCGGCTGCCGGTGAAATGGTGCTGTTCGACCGCAGCTGGTATAACCGGGCAGGTGTTGAAAAAGTGATGGGCTTTTGCACCAACGAAGAGTACTGGGAGTTTCTGCGGTCGTGCCCCAATTTTGAACGGATGCTTATTCGCTCCGGAATCATTCTCATAAAATACTGGTTTTCGGTAAGCGAGGAAGTGCAGGAAAAACGTTTTATCGACCGCAACCAGGATCCAACCAAACGGTGGAAGCTAAGTCCGATGGATTTAAAATCGAGGGAAATGTACGTGGAATATTCAAAAGCAAAGGATGAAATGTTTGCCTATACCGACACCAAAATCAGCCCGTGGTACATGGTTGATGCCGATAACAAAAAGCGGGCGCGGCTCAATTGCATCCATCACCTTTTGTCGTTGATACCTTACGAAGATTTAACGCCTGACCCGCTGGAGCTACCGCCGCGCAAAGACAACAAAGGTTATGTGCGTCCTCCGCTTGAAGAAATGACGTATGTACCTGAAGTGTATTAATTGTCGAGCGTTTGGGTCATATAAAACAGGTGGCGTTCCTGTTCGGTAATAAATTCACGGAATAACAATTTTTTGCCGTTTTCTTCTGTGAAACCGCGCTGAACCAACTCAAAATACGCATACGTCCAGTTTATAAAAACCCTGCCGCCATTATCTTTTACTTCAAGCTCTTCCTTTACGGCAGGAGTGGCGCACTGTTGCAACAGGCTTCCCGGGGTTCCCTGGATAGTCACCTCGCTAAAAATCTTCTTTTCTTTTAACGCATTGCAAGTAGTTTCAAAATCGGGCCATTCATTAACTCCCTGTCCGTTTACCGAAGCGGCAAAATGGCTCACGGCATTTCCATGCAGCATTACCCAGGCGGCATATTGCGAAATATCATTCAGTTTTAAAACCGCTTCTTTTTCAGGAATATTCCATGGCCTGATAAAATATTTCAGCAACTCATTTTCGAGAAGATCGGCAGCTTCGGAAGTAATAATTCCATCCCTGCCGAGTAAATTCAACAATTCAATTCCTTTATTTGACAGGGCATAACCGCTATCTTTTACGGCCTCATTAATTAAATGCTGTGCCCAATCGGGCAGCTCATCCACTTCGAGCTGACTGACCCAAATATATGGTAACATTTCATCGGAGTGCTCAAAACGAACTGCCGTTAATTTCTTTTTGATAAAAGTATATTTTTCGGCAGGTTTATATCCAAGGCATTTTATGATGTGCTTTATGGCCCTGATTCCTTCGGGTTGCTCTCCGGTATGGGTATTCAGGGTTCGAAACCCCAGGTGATCAATTACTGTGTGTCCCCCTTTTTGTGCAACTATTTCATCGTACTTTTTTGCGCATGGAACACGTTCGAGGTAGTTACTCCAAAGTTTTCCGGTAAGGTTTCGAGCAATATTTGCTGCATCGCGTTTCATACTCATTTAAACAGCAAATCAGTGGCAAGGGTTACTTTTTAATATGTGTTTAATAATATTGTTTAATTCGAAAATATTACAGTGGGCTGCACTTAAGTTCTTTTGGGGGTTGTTTCCATGAATTTCAGTACATCTTTTTTATCGAAAAATGATGTAGCTCCCATCCGGGTGGCATTCAGGGCACCGGCGGCATTTCCAAAATTGAGTGCTTCCTGTATGGAGCTGCCATTGAGGAAATAATGCAAAAACCCGGCAGCCAGTGCCATTCCCGAACCAATGTTGTCATTCAGCTCTACTTTGTAACCCGAATCCCAAAATGCGCCTTGTTTTTTATGAAACGCGCATACGCCACGGGTTCCGCGGGTAACAATCACCAAATCAACCTTGTATTTTTTGAGCAACTGATTTCCAAAACTTTCCACGTCACCCGGGTTCAGGTTTAGTTTTTCAGTTAAAAACCCAATTTCTTTCTCCTTGATGCGCACAATGTTTGATGACCGGAGCATATTTTCAACCACACCCACATTAAAAAAGTGCTGAAAAAGTTTTAAATCGAAAAATTTGAGTGCACGCCGTGATTCATTGATGAGTTCGCGAATGGTATTTTTAGAAATACCAAACCGCTGCGGAAGCAATCCAAAAAACAGGCAATTAGCGTTACGCACCAGTTTTAGCGCTTCGGCAGAAAATTCAATATGATCGAAGGCAACATCAGGAGTTACCTTAAAAATGGGTTCGCCGTTTTTATCGAATTCCACATTCACTGTTCCGGTAGGAAATTCAGAATCCAACTGCACATCCAAGATTGAAATCCCCAGTTCTTCCAGCCGGTTAAGCGCTTCGTTTCCCAGCTCATCGTCGCCCACGCGCGAAAGCAGGAATCCCTTTTCGCCGAAAGAATTGCACCGAAAAACCAAATTAGAAGGCGTTCCTCCCAAAACTTTTCCGTCGGGTAAAATATCCCAGACCACTTCGCCAAATGCCACTATTTTTTTTGCCATCGATTTTGTTTTCCAGCTGCAAAAGTAGTGATTAATGAAAAATGATTCAAATTTCAGGGAAATGGTTATTAACAAATTGTTCAAGCACCTCATAAAGTTTGGGTTGGCCAATTTCCTCGAGGTTGTAGAACACACGGGTACTGGGTTTATCAATTTTTATCACACGTTTTAAGTCAATTGGCGTTCCAATTACTACCGAATCACAATCGGTATTCCGGATGGTTTCTTCAAGATCCTGCACCTGTTTTCCCCCATACCCCATTGCAGGCAACAATTTACCGATATTAGGATATTTTTCGAACGTTTTCTTGAGCTCGCCAACCAAAAATGGCCGTGGATCAACAATTGATGCCGCACCAAATTTGCGGGCGGCCACAACTGCAGCTCCAATTTTCATTTCGCCATGGGTGAGCGTGGGGCCATCTTCCACGCAAAGTACGCGCTTGCCGGTTATTACATCTTTGCTTTCAACATGTACAGGACTTGTTGCGTCAATTACAGTTGCAGCCGGGTTCACGGATTCAATATTTTTACGTAGCTGCTCTACACTTTCGGGCGTTGCTGTATCAATTTTGTTGATAATCACCACATCGCTGCTCTGCAGCACCACCTGGCTCGGGTAGTAGGTCAGTTCGGCCCCCACGCGGTGCGGGTCGGTAACTGCAATGGATAAATCAGGCCGGTAAAACGAAAAATCGTTATTGCCGCCGTCCCACAAAATTACATCGCAACCATCGGGATCATTCTCGGCGGCACGCAAAATTGCTTCATAATCAACGCCCGCATAAATCACATTACCCCGGGCAATATGAGGTTCATACTCTTCCATTTCCTCAATTGTACACTCATGTTTGGCCAAATCATCGAGGGTTGCAAAGCGCTGAACTTTTTGTTTTACAAGGTCGCCATAAGGCATAGGATGCCGTATGGCAACTACCCTGAGGCCTTCCCCCATAAGTATTTGTACAATTTTGCGGCTGGTCTGGCTTTTGCCCGAACCGGTGCGGGTGGCACACACCGAAATGACCGGTTTGGTTGAACTGAGCATGGTTTGTTTGGGCCCCAGCAGCATAAAGGATGCACCCGATACATTCACACGGGCGCTGGCCTGCATTACCCGCTGGTTGGGTACATCACTGTATGAAAACACACAAATGTCAGCCTTCAAATCTTTTATTAATTTTTCCGTTTCAGTTTCAGGATAAACAGGAATTCCTTCGGGGTAAAGTGTCCCGGCCAGTTCGGCCGGATAACGGCGGTTTTCAATTCCCGGAATCTGGTTGGCGGTAAAAGCCACTACTTCAAAATCAGTATTATTTCTGAAAAAGGTGTTGAAATTATGAAAGTCGCGACCGGCAGCTCCCATGATTATTACGCGTTGCTTAGCCATAAGTTTGTAGTTTTAAAAATTCTTCAAAATTTAAACGTAATTGGCCGGAAAAAACAGGATAAAACTCATGGCTCATCGGTTTTTTTTGTTCAGCTCTCCGGCAGAATTCAACAGCAGTCAAAAGCCCCCCCCGGGACCGCTGTAATCAAAACATTATTCGTACTTTGGCGTTCTCTTTCAAAAACAGAGGAAATGAATTATCTGGCACATTTATACCTTTCAGGCGAGGATGACAAACTGCTCACGGGCAATTTTATTGGCGATTACGTGAAAGGGAAAAACTATCTGAATTACCCGGGTAAAATAAGAGAAGGAATTTTGCTGCACCGCCGGATTGACACCTTTACCGACCAGCACCCCCGGTTTAGGGAAGTAAAAAAACTGCTGCGGGAAGAGTTCGGCCTGTATTCCGGCATTATTACCGATCTTTTTTACGACCATTTTTTAGCCCGCAACTGGGACCACTACTCCACCTACCCGCTCCGCAGCTACACCAACAAAGCCCATTCAGCTTTATTGACGCACTTTTTTTACCTGCCGGCGCGGGTGAAGGGATTTTTGCCCGTGCTCATAAAAAACAAGCGGCTGGAATCGTATGCCCGGCCCGAAGGGATCCGCCAGTCGCTGGAGATAATGAGCCGCTACACTTCACTACCTGAAAATGCAACTCAGGCAATGGATACGCTGGAACTGAATTTCAATTTCATGCAGGAAAACTTCACGGCTTTTATGCTGGAAATGATTGAATATGTGGAAAAGGATTTTGGGGTTGAAATTAAAAAACCCGGTTTTGTGGTAACGCCCTGAAACCGCACAAAAAACCGGTGCTGAAAATTTCAATTTCCCATCACCGGTCCCTATTATCTTCAAAAAGAAGTAGTTCAGGCCAGCATTTCGTAATATTCTTCTTCAAAGAAAAAGTTTGATTCGCCGAAAGCGGGCTCCAAATCGTCAATCCAGATAGCATCGGGGTTGTATTTGGCAAAAAACGGCTGGCCTACCCATGAGGGGTCGCGCCCCTGCAGGAAGTTAAGCACGAACACCTTTTCGCCATTAATTTCGGAAACACCCACCACCTGTACTTTACCTGGACTGCATGACATGCTGGGGCCTTTCACCGTCCGGCAGATTCCACTCACCTGGTTGTAGGCATTCCTGAAAATCTGCCAGCACTGCTGCAATGTAACAGCAAAATAATCCTGCGCACCGGTATCGCGGGCAATAAACATGTAATAGGGGATGATGCCCAGCTTTACCTGCTCCCGCCAGTTTCGGGCCCAGATATCAGGATGGGCATTTATATTTTTCATGACCGGAGATTGCGAGCGAATTTGAACTCCGGCGGCCAGCAGGTTTTTCACAGCTTCTTTCACGGCATCGGTTTTCAACTCATCCGGATGATTGAAATGAGCCATCAGCGCGATGTTTATCCCCTTCCTTTTCATCTTTTCGAACAGGCGGAGAAGATCGCCGGCATCTTCATCGGTAGTAAAACGGTAGGGCCAGTAAGCCAGTGCTTTTGTACCAATGCGAATATTTTTCAGGTTCGGCAAATCCGCATCGGCCAGGGCATTGAAATACGACTCAAAAAAGCGGGTTTTCATAATTGCCGGGTCGCCTCCGGTAAAAAGGACATCGGTAATGTGCGGATTGGCCTTCAGATATTCGATCAACGTATCGGCCTCTTTCATGGCAAACTTAAATTCATTGAGCGCAAACTGCGGCCACCGGAAACAAAACGTGCAGTAGGCATGGCAAGTTTGTCCCTGCGACGGGAAAAACAACATGGTTTCCCTGTATTTATGCTGAATACCTGTGAGTTTTTTTCCGTTTAAAACCGGCACATTGCTCTCCTGACCGGCGGGATTGGGATTTAATTTTAATCGGATTTTTTTGACTTCGTTTTGAAGTTCTTTTTTGGGAACGTTATTTTTTAACAGATTAGCTATTTTACTGAAACTTGCCTCATCGAGCATCTCTTTTTGCGGAAAATTCAGAATAAAGAACGGATCTTTCTCAAAGTTTTCCCAGTCAATCAGTTCATCAACTACATAATTGTTTGTTTTGAAGGGCAAAACAGTCCCCACTACTTCAATATTAAATTTCTGCTCTTCAGTAAGAAATTCCATCTGCGGAATTTGCCTGAAATTGTGGAGCGAAAAAGATCTATACTTCATCATAAGCCAAAAAAAAATTTATAAAGAACTATTAAAGTTTATAACTAATTGCTTGAAATATACCTCCATTGAGGCATCGCAAAACCATAAAATTGCTGATTTTTCAAGGCGCGGCAAATGTACAAAAACCAGTCCACAAAACAAACATGAAGTTTATCAGGTTCATGGCTGGTCTGACAGGTGATCGAGGCGGCTGGCATCGAGCCTGATAAAGATAAAAAGCAATATGGTAAACGACCAGAGCGATGATCCTCCGTAGCTAAAGAATGGCAACGGAATTCCAATTACCGGCATTACGCCAATGGTCATACCAATGTTCACCATCACATGAAAAAAGAGAATTGCCGCTACTGAATAACCGTAAATTCGTGAAAACCCGGAGCGCTGCCGTTCAGCGAGCATAACCAGCCTTGAAAGCAAAACCATGAAAAGGATTACCACCATGAACGTTCCTGCAAACCCCCACTCTTCGCCAACGGTACAAAAAATAAAATCGGTGCTTTGTTCGGGCACAAAATTAAATTTGGTCTGGGTGCCATTTAAAAAGCCTTTCCCCCACATGCCACCTGACCCAATGGCAATTTTACTCTGGTTCACATTATACCCTGCGCCCTGAGGATCGGATTCAATTCCGAGCAGTTCGTTAATACGCGCCTGATGGTAAGGCTCGAGTATTTCGTTAAATGCATAGTCAACTGAAATAGAAAGGAGCACCGAACCAATAAAAATTAATGCAATAAACGCGTAATTCTTCAACCTTTTCAACAAACTATAAATAAGCACCAGCCCACCGGAAAGCAATGAAGTGCCTCTCAGTACCTGTTCTCCTGAAAATTCAGAACCAAAAGCATAATTGACACCTGCCAGTAAGAAGAAGCTGACAATAAAAATTCCGGCCACTACAAAAAATTGTTTAATAGAAGGATTTAAAGCCAGGAAAATGACAAGCGCCAAAGCCGCCAGCAATCCAAACAAAACAACACCTTCAAGTACCAGCGAAAACACAAACAAGAGCGCAATCCAAACGCCAAAAAAGAGGAAAATCCCTGAAAGTCCTTCCCGGTAAAGTACCAAAACAAAAGCAAAATAGACCAACGCAGACCCGGTATCGTTTTGCAACAAAATAAGAGCGGCCGGCAAAAACACAATCAGGCCAATTATAACAAACGATTTAAATCGTTTCAGTTTAAAACCGAATGAGCTCATATATTTGGCCAGGGCCAGGGAGGTGGCAAATTTCCCGAACTCGGCAGGTTGTATGCTGAAACCGCCGATGGTGAACCACGATTTGGACGCGTTAATTTCGGTCCCGACAAACAACACCAGAATCAATAATAAAATGATTATTCCGTAAATGATGTAGGAAAAGAAGACATAAAAATTGGTTTCCAGGATAAGAATGACAAATGCCAGTGTGAGTGCGGCCGCAATCCAAATCATTTGTTTCCCGTAGCGTTGCGAAACATCCAGTATGTTTTGGTGATCAGTATCGTAAACCGAGGAATAAATATTTATCCAGCCCAAAAAAATCAGTACCAGGTAGAGAAAAACGGTAAGCCAGTCGATGTTTGTCCAAACACTGTTTCTTCTTGGCATATTACTTCGGTTGATTTGGATTTAACAAATTAGCTTCAATCATGCGGGTTTCCACCCATTTGCGGTTATCTGCAATTGAATCGTTCAAATACTTTTCTACCAACAGGCTGGCAATTGGCGCTGCATAACGTGTGCCCCAAACTCCGTTTTCAACATAAACCGATATGGCTATTTGCGGATTTTCACGCGGGGCAAATGCCATAAACACCGAGTGATCGGAGCCATGGGGATTTTCGGCAGTTCCTGTTTTTCCGCACATGGCAATTCCCGGAATTCGCGACAAATAAGCCGTATTGGTTTGCTCAACTGCCTGCTGCATGCCTTCAATTACGGGTTCAAAATGTTCTTCAGCAATGCCCACTTCAATTTTTGTTTTCAACTCCCTGTCCAGGCTGCCATCTTCAATCTCCTTTACAACATGGGGCGGATAGTAAAATCCGCGGTTGGCAACAACTGAACAGTAACTGGCCAGCTGAAGTGGTGTCACGCCCAATTCACCCTGACCAATGGCAAGCGAACGGACAGTCATTGCATTCCAATGACCTGCACCATAAATCCCGTTATAATACTCTTCCTTGGGAAGGCTGCCTTTCAGCTCGGTAGGCAAATCAATTCCCAGCTTTTTCCCGATACCGAAATTGAGCACATGGTCGCGCCAAATATTGTAACCTTCCGCCGAGGTTTCAGCACTATACAAAATGGAACGAAAAGTATTCCACAAAAACGGGTTGCACGATTCGCGAATGGCTTCAACCACATTGTTGGGAGAACCATGATTGTGTGTACAACGAATGGGAACCGAAGCAGGGCCGTAGCATGGGAAAAGTGTGTGCGTTGAAATAGTTTGCTCTTCGAGCCCAACCAGCACATTCAGCACCTTAAAGGTTGACCCCGGGGGGTATTCGGCCATCAGCGCGCGGTTAAAAAGCGGCTTCAGGGTATCGGTGAGCAGCATGGCGTAATTTTCGCCCCTTACGCGCCCAACCAGCAGCCCGGGATCGTAAGCAGGGGCACTTGCCAGCACAAGTATTTCGCCGGTTGAAGGTTCAATGGCCACTACACTCCCCCTTTTGTTTTGCAGTAGTTTTTCGGCATAAAGCTGTAATTCAATATCGAGCGAGGTGGTTAAGTTTTTTCCAATCTGGGCCGGCACATCCTGCACACCTTCCAAAAAACTACCCTGAATCCGGTTATGCACATCAACCAGGTATTTTTTTATCCCTTTGTTTCCGCGCAGCCACTCTTCATACGATTTTTCAATGCCACTCTGCCCAATATAGTCGCCCTGACTATAATAGTCGTCATTTTCAATATTACCAGCTGTAACTTCGCCTACATACCCCAACACATGGGCTGCCGAATGATGGCTGTATTCGCGCAGGGTTCTTCGCTGTGTGTGAAAGCCTTTAAACCGGTAAATACGTTCCTGCAAAACCGCATATTTTTCGGGCGGTATCTGCTTAATTAAAATGGATGGTTTGTAAAGCGAATAATCCCTTGCTTCCTGAATTCTTCTTTCAATTTTTTCTTTTTCAATTTTAAGAAGATTGCATAGGTACAGGGTATCGAACGCTTCAACTTCACGGGGAGTGATCATAAGGTCGTAAGCCGGTTTGTTGTGCACGAGCAATTTTCCGTTGCGGTCGTATATTAAACCCCGGGCAGGATATTGCACCACGTTACGCAACACGTTGTTTGTAGCATAAACCTTATAGGTTGGATCGAGCACCTGCAACCGAAATAGTCTGGCGCCGTAAATCAACCCGGTAAGTAAAAAAATGGCTATAATTACATAGCTGCGTTTTGAGAAACTGTTCACCCTAACCTACTCCCTAAAAATTAAAAATTGACTTAATACTATAACAAAAACCGATAACAACGAACTCAACACTACACGCAAAAGAGTACTAAAAAATTGTGTGAAACTAAAAATTTCAAGGTAAAAAAGTATAAAATGATGAAAAAACACCATTACAGCCGAATAATATAAAAACCATGAAAACTTATTTTGTTTCAGCCCGGGATAATCATTGATTTCTTCTTCACGGTCGGAGATGGAGCGAATAATAAATGGACGTATATAAGCAATAAAAACAGTTGCAGCCGCATGCAACCCCAGGCTGTTTGAAAAAATATCGACAGTCAACCCAATTAAAAACCCTGACAGTAAAACGATATAGCGCGGTGCACTCAGGGGCAACAGCATCACAAACAGAATATAAATGTACGGATTAAGATATCCGCTGATTTGCATCTGGTTTAAAAACAGCACCTGTATTAAAACAAGCACCACAAAAATTACTACATATTTAATTAGCCATCGGATCATCCCTGATTATATTTTCAAGTTCTTTTATTTCAGGCTTATCCTGGTTTTCAATCACTTCAACATACGACAATGCCTTAAAATCGGTTGAGAGCTGCACGCTAATATTAAAATAATTTTCGCCATCGGGCCGCGAAAAATCCTGAATGGTACCAATCATTACTCCTTCCGGAAAAACTGACGAGTACCCGCTTGTAATGATGCTGTCGCCCGGCGAAATGTCAACATGCAGTGGAATTTCTGTTAAATCGGCTGTCCTGTAATCGTTGCCCCTCCATATTAACGAACCATAATTTCCGCTTTTTTTGTGCATAGCAGAAATACTCCACCGGCTGTTCAAAACCGACAAACCAACAGCATACGAATCGGAAACATGCGTAACAACGCCCACAATTCCTTTTCCGGTAACCACTCCCTGATCCGGTTTTATGCCGTTATTTCTGCCCTTGTTCAGTGTGAAATAATTGAATGGCTTGTTCACTGAATTATTGATTATTTTGGCCGAAATAAATCGATATGTTGAATCGGCACTTTCCAGTGTAACAACCAGCGAATCATTGATCGCCGGTACGCCGGTTATGTTCTCCACCCTCGAACGCAACCATGCATTTTCTTCCGAAAGCTCTTTGTTGATACGGTTCAGGTGAAAATAATCGACCACTGAATTGTAGGTTTGGTAAATATTTCCGGTGATGCGATTGGAAGAATTCAGGTATTTTGATTTTTGGTAGCTGTTATGATTGAAAACCAGCGCGAGTGCTGCCCCTTCCAGCAGAAGAAACAGCACAAATGCGTAGTTCTTCAATAAATACCTGAGTAAACTCCTCATACTCTAAAATGTGTACCGATAATAAACACGAACAAAATTTTGTAAATCAATAATTTTCTGAAGTAAAATAAAAGCAGTTTCCCGAGCACTACCTGAGCAGGAACGAAAAATTATCCACATTTTTCAATGCAATTCCGGTCCCTCGCACCACGGCCCTGAGCGGGTCTTCAGCCACGTGGAAGGGAATACCGATTTTATCACTCAGTCGTTTATCGAGCCCTTTCAGCAGCGCACCACCACCAGCCAACCAAATTCCTTTGGCCACAATATCGGCATAAAGTTCGGGTGGGGTTTGTTCCAGGGCGCTCAGCACTGCCGTTTCAATTTTCGAAATCGATTTTTCGAGGCAGTGGGCAATTTCCTGGTACGAAACCGGCACTTCTATGGGCAGTGCAGTCATCTGGTTTGGTCCCTGAACGATATAATCGGATGGCGGGTCTTTCAGTTGCGATAACGCAGAGCCCACATGAATTTTAATTTCTTCGGCGGTGCGTTCACCAATTTTAATGTTGTGCTGGTGACGCATGTACTCCATAATATCGGAAGTAAGGTCGTCGCCGGCAATGCGGATGGATTTGTTTGTTACAATTCCGCCCAGCGAAATCACAGCAATTTCAGTGGTCCCGCCGCCAATATCAACCACCATGTTTCCCTCGGGCGCTTCCACGTCGAGCCCGATTCCGATGGCAGCCGCCAGGGGTTCATACACCATATACACTTCGCGGCCTCCGGCATGCTCTGCCGAGTCGCGCACCGCACGCACTTCCACCTCGGTACTGCCCGAGGGAATACAAACCACCATTTTCAGTGCAGGAGAGAACATCCGCGATTTGGGGTTAATCATTTTAATCATTCCCCTAATCATCTGTTCCGCCGCGTTGAAATCGGCAATCACGCCATCGCGCAGCGGGCGGATTGTTTTCAGGTTGGCGTGGGTTTTTCCCTGCATTTGCCTGGCTTTTTCGCCAATGGCTACCATTTTTTCGGTTTTTAAATCGATGGCTACAATCGATGGTTCATCCACAACAATTTTATCGTTATGAATGATTATGGTGTTGGCCGTTCCAAGGTCAATGGCAATTTCCTGTGTTAAAAAAGAAAATAATCCCATGTTTTGTTAACTATTTAAAATCAATGTTTAAAATGCCGCCTTCCGGTAAATACCATGGCGATATCGAACTCGTTGCAGGCATCGATAACTTCCTGGTCGCGGATGCTTCCGCCGGGCTGAACAATGTACTTCACGCCGTACTCATTGGCCGCTTCAATGCTGTCGCGGAACGGGAAAAACGCATCGGAAATCAGTACCGAATTGGAAATTTCCACTCCTTCTTTCATTTCAAAGCGGGGCATTGTGAGGTGCCGCAGGCTGTCGAGCCTGTTGGGCTGCCCCATTCCGGCTCCCGTGAGCCAAAACGAACCGTTTTCTTTTTCGGTCACCACTGCAATGGCATTGCTTTTTAAATGTTTGCAGGCTACTGTGCCAAATTTTGAAAGGTTCATTTTTGCCTTATCAAATTGTTTCTTTGTAACATTTTCAAAGTTGTTGTCCACGCCTTCATCTTCGTCCTGAAGCAGCATTCCGCCGCTAATTGAACGGTAAAGTTTTTCATTTGTTGTTTCGGGTTTTACCGGGGTTACCAGCAGGCGTAAATTTTTCTTCTTGCTGAAAACTTCCTGTGCCTCTTCGGTAAATTCCGGGGCAATAATAATTTCCACAAATTTTTTCCTGAACCACTCTGCCACTTCTTTGGTAACCGTATCAGTAAAACAGATTATACTCCCGAACGCGCTGATTGGATCGCCTGCCCAGGCCAGTTCGAGCGACTCAAGAATATTGCCGGTTACTGCCAACCCGCACGGATTAAGGTGTTTCACCACCGAAACCGCCACTTTGTTGTCAAGATGAGTTACTGCATTAAACGCATCGCTGGCGGATTTCCAGGACGCATCGGCATCGAGCATATTATTGTACGAAAGCGCTTTGCCCTGCAAAACTTCTGCGTCGGCCAGTGATATATCGCCCGGCAAATTTTTGAATTTGAAGAATGTGGCTTTCTGGTGCGGGTTTTCACCGTAACGAAGCACTTTCCCATTGTTCAGGCTGATGCGCTCAGCAGCACTTTCATCATCATTATTGAAATAACTGAAAATGGCCGCATCGTAATGCGCAGAAACGGCAAATGCCCTTCCGGCAAACCATTTCCGGTCTTCCACCGTCGATTCGCCTTCTTTTTCGTTCAGCAAATCCAGCAGGTGTCCATATTCATTCAGGGAAGGAACAATCACCAAATCTTTAAAATTTTTGGCAGCAGCGCGGATGAGTGAAATGCCGCCGATATCGATTTTCTCGATTATATCCTGTTCAACTGCGCCGGATGCAACCGTATCTTCAAACGGATACAAATCGACAATCACCAGGTCAATTTCCGGAATTTCAAATTCGGTTAACTGGCTGACATCGCCCTGGTTATCGCGGCGCGACAAAATACCGCCAAAAATTTTCGGGTGCAATGTTTTTACACGGCCTCCTAAAATTGACGGATAACCGGTGAGGCTTTCAACTGATGTAACTTCAACTCCCAGCGACTCAATAAATGTTTTTGTTCCGCCGGTACTGATTATTTTTACATTTAATTCATTCAGCTTTTGAATGATCCCATCCAGATTTTTTTTGTGATAAACCGAAACAAGGGCGGTCTTAATTTTTTTATTATCAGCCATTTACTCCTTTTTTGAAATTTGATTGCAAAGATAGAAAAATCAATTCACATCCTGTTATAAAACAGTAAGTTTACACTACTTTTTATTGTTAACGGAAATCGTTTTATCCACCTTTAAAAAATGAATAAATATAAAATCCTCAAAATAAATCAGGTTCCCGCTTAAAAAAGAGGCACATTAAAATAGAAAGATTCCAAACAGTTTCAAAATCCGCTTGTAATCATTAAGAAAAATTAACACTAATAAGCTGTGGTGAGAAGTTCATGCTTGATCTAAAAATTTATTAGCAGGCGAACGGAACAATTAATATCTTTATAAAAAAAGTAGAATAATGCTTTTGGCACGACTCATTTTCGAAAGTTTTTCATTTGCCTTTAATTCTTTGAAGGTAAATAAACTGCGCACGTTGCTTTCGTTGCTGGGTATTACCATTGGTATTTTTGCCATCATTTCGGTTTTCACGGTCATCGATTCGCTCGAAAGCTATATTCGCGACAGCCTCAATTCACTGGGCAGCAACATGGTTTACATTCAGAAATGGCCGTGGGCGCCTCCCGAGGGCGAGGTGGAATATCCGTGGTGGAAATACCAAAACCGCCCGGTTCCGAAAATCGAGGAATCGGAAGAAATTATGCGCCGAAGTTCTTCATTTCAGCATGCTGCTTTTTTTTACGGCTTTAACCGCACCATACAGTCGGGGAGCAATCAAATCGACAATGTTACCGTTATGGCCACCACACACGATTTATTCGATATCTGGAACCTGCGAGTTACCCGCGGGCGCTATTTTACTGAAAGTGAAATGAATTCCGGTGCCCCCGTGGCACTGATAGGTGCCGAAATTGCGAACAAACTTTTTCCTGAGGTGGAGCCGGTTGGGCAATTCATAAAAATCCAGGGGTTCCGGTTTCAAATTATCGGCCTTTACGAGCGCACGGGCCAAGATATGTTTGGCACCAGCATGGACAATTACATCCATATTTCCGCACTGAAATCGTTTTACATGGTTGATATACGAAACAACGATGCCGGGCAAACCATTTGCGTAAAAGCAAAACCCAATGTTGACCCGGGACAGTTCCAGGCCGAGCTGGAAGGTGTGATGCGCTCCATCAGGCGGCTGAAACCACGCGAAGAAAACAATTTTGCCCTGAACGAAGTGAGCCTCATTTCCAGCCAGTTCGACCAGTTCTTCGTGGTATTCAACATGGCCGGCTGGATTATCGGGGGATTCTCCATTATTGTTGGAGGATTCGGGATTGCCAACATAATGTTTGTTTCGGTAAAAGAACGCACCAAAATTATCGGCATTGAAAAATCGCTGGGCGCCAAAAAATATTTCATCTTGTTCGAGTTTATTTTCGAGGCAATTGTCCTTTCTGTAATCGGAGGCATCGTAGGGTTGCTCCTTATTTTCTTCGGAACGCTGGTGGTAAGTTACGCCACCGATTTTACCATTACCCTAACCGCGGCAAATATTATCCGGGGGCTTTTAATTTCAAGCGTTATCGGCTTTGTAGCCGGGCTGATGCCGGCACGGGCTGCTTCGCGGTTGAATCCCGTGGAAGCGATGAATACGGTTTGAAACTTTTCTTTAGTCATACCCTCACTCCGAGTGAGGGTATGACTAAGGAGAGGCCATTATATCAACTCAAAAAACATTTTTCCGATTCCGAGGTAAATAAACAACCCGATAATGTCGTTCATGGTGGTAATAAACGGGCCGGTGGCCAGTGCCGGGTCAATTTTTAACCGGTGTAGCAGCATGGGAATAAAAGTGCCAAAAACCGAGGCAAAAATAATAACAATAAAAAGGGAGATGGAAACCGAAAAAGTGAGGTTCATATTTCCCTGGCTAATATAATTGTAAACAAATATCAGTATAGCAAAAATAGTTGCCGTGGCCAGTGCAACCAGCACCTCCTTCAGCAAACGCTTCCACGTCGATTCGATTTCTTTTACCCCGCTGGCAATGCTCTGTACTACAATGGAAGAAGATTGCACCCCTACGTTACCCGCCATAGCGGCAATCAGGGGGATAAAAAACGCCAGCTCGGTAACCTGCGCCAGTTCACTCTCGTGCGAGCCCAAAACCAGCGCTCCCATAATACCTCCCAGCAGCCCAATAAGCAGCCATGGAAACCGGGCACGCAGGAGCTGCCACACTTTGTCGCCAGGCTCCACGTCACCGGTAATACCCGAAACCATCTGGTAATCGCGTTCGGCTTCTTCGCGCACAAAGTCAATCACGTCATCGAACGTAATCCGGCCTTTCAGCCGGCCAATGTCATCAACCACGGGGATGGCAACCAGGTCGTACTTGTCCATCAGTTCGGCTACTTCTTCCTGCCGGGCTCCCGTACTTACGCTTATGACATCTGGGTTATAAATGTTCGAAATTTGGGTGCCGGTGGAGTTCAGAATCAGTTTTTTTAGCGACAATACGCCTTTCAGCTTATCATTGTTATCGGTAACATAAATGTAATAGATTTCATCCACCTCTTCTGCCTGCCGGCTGATTTCCTTCAGGCAAGTAGCCACGGTCCAGTTTTCGTTTACCGACACCAATTCCACGGCCATAATACCACCAGCCGAATCTTCCTCGTATTCCAACAAATCAACAATATCGCCGGCCTGTTCAGTATCCTCCATTTCCATGAGCACCTCTTTTTTGAGATCCTCGTCGAGGTCGGCCATAATGTCGGCAGCATCGTCGGAGTCCATGTACTCGATGAACTTACTGGCAATCAACTCCGGAGGCAGCTCTTTCAAAAACCGTTTCCGGTCCTGTTCAGGGATTTCGATAAGCACATCCGATGCTTTTTCACCACCGAGCAGCAGGTAAACATACCGGGCTTCCTCCATGGTTAATTCGTCCATTATTTCTGCAATATCGGCCGGATGGAGCGGTTCCATCCATGCCTTTATCTCCGAGTTGCTCTCGGCTTCAATTAGCTCTTTCAGCTTATCGATATATTCTCGTGTAATTTCTACATCCATACTCCGTTTTTTTTTAAGGTTTTTCAATACATCCCGTCAATTCAATAAAATCGTCAACTGACAGCTGCTCCGGCCTTTGAGTGGCAAACTTTTCAGGCAAGTTTTGGCTCCGGTTTCCCAGGGAATTCCGGAGCATCTTTCGTCGCTGGTTAAAAGCAATTTTCACAATTTCGAAGAACAGCTTTTCGTTGCAGGGCAATGCTTTTACATCATTGCGCCTGAGCCGTAAAACGGCCGATTTTACTTTCGGGGGAGGGACAAAAACCTGTTCGGGAACGGTAAATAAATAGTCGATATCGTACCAGGCCTGCAGCAAAACGCTCAAAATTCCGTATGTTTTATTTCCCGGTTTCGACGAAATCCTTTCGGCCACTTCTTTCTGAATCATGCCCACCACCTGTGGCACCCGGTTGCGCAACTCCAGGATACGGAAAAATATCTGCGATGAAATATTGTAAGGGAAATTGCCGATTATGTTGAATAACTCAGGAAGACAGGCTGGGTTCCATTTTAAAAAATCTTCGGAATAAATGCGATTTTCGAGTTCAGGAAAATGGAGTTTGAGGTATTCTACCGATTCATTATCAATCTCAACAAGATGAACATTCAGCCCTGGTCGCTGAACCAAAAAACGAGTGAGCACTCCCATTCCGGGCCCAATTTCCAGTACATCCGGAATTGAGCCCCCAAGGCTGTCAACAATTTTACGGGCAATATTCTGATCCCTTAAAAAATGCTGACCAAGGTTCTTTTTGGGACGGACCACCATATTCATCACTTTCCTGATCGTTCATTTCATTTACCTGTTTAATCAAACAAATTTATATTTTTGTCAGCTACTGAGTAACTGAAACTGCCACTTATTTTTAGTTTTTAAACCAAACGTAAGTTAGAAAACTAAAAGTCAGGGCAATACATAATTTTAAATTTTCTGGTTTTGAAAAAGACAATTTCAAAAATTATAAAGTTCATTGCCTTTCTCGCTATCGGCTTGTTTTTATTCTGGCTAATTTATAAAGACCACGACATTGATCGGATAAAATCGGTACTGAAAAATGATGTCAATTATACATGGATTATTATTTCGCTTGTAATTGGGTTGTTCAGCCATGTGAGCCGCACACTACGCTGGGGCCTCATGATTAAACCCATCAGCCACAAACCGCGTTTTATCAATACTTTTCTGGCCGTAATGATTGGTTACCTCATGAATTTGGTACTCCCGCGCATGGGCGAAATATCGCGATGCGGAGTGCTTTCGCGATACGAAAAAATTTCATTCACAAAACTGCTGGGCACCGTGGTGGCTGAACGGGCCGTGGATATGGTTTCGCTGCTCCTGCTTCTGGCCATCGTTATTTTCGCGCAGTTTGGCCAAATGCTCGATTTCCTGCACAGCAACCCGGGAATTGAATCGAGGTTGCAGTCTGTTTTTTACTCCCCTTTTCTGATTGCCGGGCTGATGGCTTTAATAATCGCTATTTATGTTTTCAGGAGAACACTAAAAAACACGCTCATTTACCGGAAAATTACCGAGGTATTGGAAAGCCTCAAAGAAGGTTTTGTTTCCATCCGGTCGATAGAAAAAAAAGGTTGGTTCTTTTTTCACTCGTTTCTTATCTGGTTTCTATATTACCTGATGCTTTACGTGGTATTTTTCGCTTTCGACTTTACCCGCGACCTGAACCCGCTGGCCGGATTAACTACTTTTGTGCTGGCAAGTTTTGGCATGGTTGCCCCGGTGCAGGGTGGCATTGGTGCCTGGCATTTCATGGCCAAAGAGGCCCTGGCGCTTTACGGAGTAGCCAATGAAAATGGGATTATTTTTGCCTTTGTGGCCCACACCTCGATGAACGGGATGATAATTGTGGTAGGCATAATTTCCATGCTGGTACTTCCGTTTATCAACCGGAGGAAAATGGAAGAAATTAAAAATGCCGAGGCAACAGCCGGCATAAATTCGTAATTATTCACGCATGAACACGGAGCTTTTTATTTCGCGCAGATTATTTTTCGAAAAGAGCAGCAAAAAGCTCTTGTCGCGGAATATCATTAAAATAGCACTGGTGGGAATAGCACTCGGGCTGGCTGTTATGATTATTTCCGTGGCCGTGGTTACCGGTTTCAAAAACGAAATCAGGGAAAAAGTGATTGGCTTCGGCTCCCACATCCAGGTGATCAATTTCGATTCGAACAACTCGTACGAAACCAAGGCCGTTTCACGAAAACAATCTTTTTTGAGTGGCCTCAATGAACTCGACGGGGTAAAAACAGTGCAGGTTTTTGCCACCAAACCGGGCATGATTAAAACCGACGATTACATTCAGGGTATTGTTTTTAAGGGAGTTGATGATGCATACGACTGGGATTTTTTCAAGAACAACCTGGTGGGAGGCCGCTTGCCTGAACTGAACGATTCAGCGCGCTCAAACGAAATACTTATCTCGAAACAGGTTGCCAATCTGCTCCAACTTAACATATCCGACAAAGTAGTGCTCTATTTCATTAACGAAGATGAAAGCACCCCGCGAATGCTTCAGCTGGACATCAGCGGTTTTTACCAAACCAGCCTCGAAGAATTCGATAACCTTTTTGTAATTGGCGACCTGCAGCAGGTACAACGGCTGAACAACTGGCGGACCGACCAAATCAGCGGTTTTGAAGTAGTGATAAACGAGTTTACCCGCATTGACGAAATCGAACAGGAAGTGCGCAACACGGTGCTCGACTACAGCCGCGAAAACGATGCTATTTTACGCACCACCAACATCACCCGCGAGTACCCTCAGATTTTCGACTGGCTCAACATTCTCGACATGAACGTTTGGGTCATACTGATTTTAATGGCGCTGGTGGCCGGCTTCAACATGATTTCCGGGTTGCTGGTGCTCATTCTGGAGCGCAGCAAAATGATTGGCGTGCTGAAAGCCCTCGGAAGCCCCAACTGGAGCATCCGGAAGGTTTTCCTTTACCTGTCGGTTTTCTTAACATCGCGCGGAATGCTGTGGGGAAACATTATCGGCGTGGCTTTCATCGTTATTCAGAAAACCTTTGAAGTCTTCAAGCTCAATCCAACTACATATTATGTGGATATGGTGCCGGTAAATTTTTCAATCGTTCACCTGTTATTGCTGAATGCCGGAACGGTTGTAGCTACCTTTTTAATGCTGATTGTGCCCAGCTACCTTGTGAGCAAAATTTCACCCGACAAAACCATCCGGTTCGATTAAACAGAAATCACCGTTAATTCTTATTTTTGCCACGTGAACATTTCTCGTGAACATATCATAAAAGCGCTGGAAAAGAAACTTCCGGGTCCGGAGTCGCACCGCAAAATGATTCCGCCCCACCGCGATTTGCATGCGCCTGAAAAAGAAAAAAGCAAGCTGAAAAAGAGCAGTGTGCTGCTTTTGCTATTCGAAGAAAAAAAGGAATTAAAAATCTGCCTGATAAAACGCCCCGCCCACATGAAACACCATGCCAGCCAGGTGGCTTTTCCGGGCGGGCGGATTGAAAAAGGGGAAACAGCGTTGCAAACGGCTTTTCGCGAAACGGAAGAAGAAATTGGAGTCACTTCTGAAAAAATTGAAATCCTCGGTTCGTTGTCGGAATTGTATGTGGGCGTCAGCGGTTTCCTGATTCACCCCTATGTAGGCTGGCTGCACGCTGAACCCAAATTTGTAACCTGCGACGATGAAGTAGAAAAGACAATTCTTTTCCCGTTGCTAAAATATCAAAACAAAACAGAGATGACTGAGCTGGAAACCGTTGCAGGAAAACTCACCGTTCCGGCTGTTCATTTTGAAGGAGAAACCATTTGGGGCGCCACGCTGATGATTCTGGCGGAGTTTTATGATGTGATTAACAAAGTTCAATCTCCCAAAAATAAATTCTGAATAAAAATTCCCCGTTATTTCGGAATCACATTCAAATAGTGCTCATAATTTCCGGTAACGCGTTGCACGTAATTGTAGGCTTCTTCGCCGCGGGCGTATCCCCATCGTACCACCGGGTCTTCAAAATATTTAGAAGAAGATTTATTGCGTAAATAAAAATCGACATTGCCTTCCCATTTATGCTGGTTTTTGCCGTATTTCCGGGCCAGCCGCTGCGCATCCTTTACATGTCCCAGCCCGATATTGTAAGCAGCCAGCGTAAATTTTATCCGCTCGGTGGAATCGGGAATACTGTTGAGTAATTGCTCATCGAGCCAGTTCAGCATGAGTATTCCACCGCGGATATTTTCCCGGGGTTCTGTAATATCGGTAACCCCAAGTGCAGTTGCCGTGTTGGGCATCAATTGCATCAACCCGTAAGCGCCGCCCCACGATTCGGCCTCGGGGTTAAACCGGGATTCTTCATACATAATCGACGAAACCAGCCGCCAGTCCCAGCCATGGTTGGCTGCCAGCTCTTTCACAACAGGGTCGTATTCTGAAATTTTCCCTCCGGTAATGCTGTGGTATTCGCTATCCATCCGGTGACTCGAGCGGGGACTGCTAAAGTACTTGTTATACAAAACTGCGTGTTTCCTGGTTTTTTTGAATTCGGTAATCCAGTTATCGAGGTACGCTTTCCAGTCGTCAGAAGCATTTTTTCGTACGGCCCAGGCAATGTTCTGCGGAAAACTAATCACCAGCGAAACATCGATATTCCGGTAATAGGTTTTGTTAACCCGGGCCACATCTTCGTCGCAAACGGTATAATCAATTTCGCCATTCGCCACACGGGCAACCAGCTGCTCTACACCATAAATAGAGTCTTCAACAATTTCGATGGGGTAACCGATTTCTTCCGATAAATTTACAAGTCGCCGGGAATACGAACTGTTTTTCTGCACATGTACTTTTTTTTCGGCCAGTTCGAGGGTCGATTTTAAATAGACTGTATTTGAATCGTTTGGATTTGGTTTTCGCTGAACGAGCACCTGCCGGGTTTGTTTGAGCGGGGCAGTAAAATCAACCAGTTCCCTGCGTTTCCGGGTAACCGTAAGGTTTTGGGCTATAATATCGAACCGGCCGTTTTGTAATCCGTCAAATGATTCCACCAAATCATTGCTTACTGTAATCTGCGGGTTCACATCAAGAGCTTCGCACAGTTCGTGCACCAAATCGTACTGATACCCCATTGGCTTTCCCCTGTAAACAAAGTAGTTGGTTGAATTATAATCGACTACAACTTTCAGCACTCCTGCTTCTTTAATAAGCTCAAGGTCAGTTGGTTCTTTTTCTGCCGGCTCTTCCTGTACTTTCTTTCTATCGCAGCCACAACCGCCCATCAGGCTAATAAATAACAGAAGCCCAACTATTTTAATAACTGATTTATATGTACCAGAATACAACATTAGTCGTAAAAAGCCCAGGCAACTCCCATTCTGAACGTCATACGGTTCATGGGGTAATGAGGAATTGTAAAATATTCCCTGTCGATAAATTCAGTACCAATATTTATCATTTTGAAAAACACCCTTGTTCTTTTCAACCGCAAATTTACATGAGCATCAATATACGGATAATTGCCCAGTTTCTTTTCATTTTGAAGATGGAACAAACCGGTTGAAGGGTCGTAATCATCGGCATAAAACATTGTATTATAACGGGCATCGATGCCAATTGATGTAAACATTACTTTTGAAATCACAAAATTAAAATTAGCTGAAACAAAAGCAGAAAAATCGGGCAGATGGAGTACATTTTTATTGGAAGATTTTTGCCACAACAAACGGGTTCTGAAATGGAAATTGTTCAGCACAAAGTTTTTGTCGGCATGCGCTGCCAGAACGAGTAACTGCCCCCCAAACTGCGAGGGAACACCTGCTGTATCATTATAAATAAAATTATTAATCAGCGAATAGTTAAATCCCAGCTCCAAATTTCGCCCCGGTGCTTTCAGACTACCTTTTGCGGTCATCCGCTGCTCCATTTTCAGGTTGTTTTTCCACCGGTTGTGTTTGGCATTAAATTCTTCCTGAAAAAATTCGGGCACCCTGTTTTCAATCTGCCCTGTTATATTCAACCCGGCGAGCGAATCGCCAAAAAGTTTCAATGGTTTTGAAATGATTCCCGAAAGTTCTGTTTGCCCGGCATTTCTGCCAAGTAAATAAATTTTGCCTTCAAAATTCCACCGCCAGAAACTACCTGTTTGCCTGAATATCCCCCCCCCGGCATATACATTGGAAAAAGGCTTTCGCTGTCGGTTGTCGATTCCCTCCCAGGTGCCGGGAAAAGACATTAAAACATGTTGCTGTCCAATAAATGCTCTTTTGCCAAAACTTGTTTTCCGGTCAGGGTTTTCGTACTGTTTTATCTGAAGGATATTTTCAATTTTCCTGAAGCGAATTGAATCTTTTATATAATTAGGATCATAAAAAGTTTCCCTGAAAAAAGTGGTAGTATCTTCATCTTCAATAAATTCTTTTTTGTGATTTTGGTATTCAAAAGAATAAAGAAAACCGACCAACGGCTTAAACTCAGTTACAGGAATAACCTGCTCCGGTTCCCCTTCGGCAGCTTCAATTACCCTTTCCTCTCCGGTTTCAATATACCTGCCTATACGGTATTCGCCGTTTGCAAAAACATAAAAATTGGAAAATTTCGATCGTGTTGAAGTCAGCTTTACATTCAGCAAGTCAGTATCATCACCACTGAAAATCTGGTCATCGCCATCGAGCCCTCCATTTTCTTTATTCTGGATGCTATTGGTAATAAAACCTCCGTGAATACGTAATTTGTCTTTATTATAGCTTGAATACAGGGTAACAAAATTATTTTTGGCATCCTGGTTTTTATACTGGCCAACCGAGCGTGCCTGATCGTAACGGAAAGTAAAATTCCAATAAGGGCTTACATTTTGCGTATGCAAAACATTAAAACGCGTCTCATTCTTCCGGGTACGGTGCTCACTCTGACTGAAATCGAGTAACGTATAAGGTGTGCGTGTGTTGTAGTATTCAACTCTTTCAGGTGTTAGCAGATAAGCATCCCTTGTTTTGAGGAAAAAAAAATCGACGTCAGAACTGCGTTTAAAAAAATTGTGATTTAAATACGGAGTTCCATAATTCCCCACATAACTTACCGTAATTGCATCATTATATATAGGGTTATACAGATGAAAATTTTCAAGTAATGTATCCAGCCTGAGTGAATCCCGGAAGGCGCCATATCCATCGAGTTTCCATAATTGGATAACTGGCTCAATTTGTTTTTCGTCAGGTTGCGGCGTTTCAGACTCTTGACTTAATTCATTGCGAGGAGTTTGCGCAAATACAATAACAGGAACAAGGGTTAATAATGCTACTACTATTTTTATGAAATTGAATTTGTGCATAGTTTCTGTTAAAGCTGTGACAAAACTAAAAAAAGCAGGGAATTGGTAGTTAAAAGTTAGAAACTTTTCACGTAAATTAACAGGTAAATTGTTAAAACATAAAAAAGCCCATGCTCTTTTGAACATGGGCTTTGGATAAATCCGGCAGCGGCCTACTCTCCCACTTTTACGCAGTACCATCGGCGCTGGCGGG
>NZ_FQZE01000020.1 GCF_900141875.1 Tangfeifania diversioriginum
GAATTATAATTATTATATCCCCTGGTAGTCATTCTATAACAGATTTGTGGTAAAATCCATTAAGATACTGATTATCAGGGGTTTAATCAAATATTTTAAATACTTATTTTGCTCATTTTCAAATAGTTATCCACATTTTTAACGAAGTATTGTATCAAAAATTATAGATTTAAAGTTGTACTTTCAAATTTCAATCATACTGTAATTCCGGATAATCCCGATGCATGTGAATTAGATATTATCACAACTGCGAAAGAATATACAAATTCAGGGATGAGCAAAAAATATCATAATACCGTATGGAGTGATATAAAAAATCAGTCAGAAATTTTTTCTAAAAATGTTTTTACAGAATTAGAGCAAGTGATAAATAATAACTTTGAGGATTCTGATGATGATTGGTAATCAGATCTTTAAATTGCTGTGAAGGGAACCTTTCTCTCCCAAAAGACCCTTTTATTTTTTCTTTTCGTTCTTTTATAACGTTTACATACCAATCGGTCAGGCTGGCCCGTTGCTTGTCTTCTATCAGTATTTGAACAGCTTCAAGGAGGAATGCGGGGTGGTTGTCCAAATCGATGGCTGCAAGGCCGCCAATTTCAAGGCCCCATTTTGCCTGTCCTGCACAACCAGACCAGTACCAGTCCACACCTGGTGTTTTTCTTCCCTGATTTATTGATGTAGCTCGGGTCAAATGCGATTACAAACCGGCTGCCACCATGCGAAAGGGCAAGTTCTTTGTTAAAATCGAGCCAGGGAAAAGGTTTTTTCAAATTGTTGTCGGTATCTTTGTTCTTTGAAATTTCCATAGCGGCCAAGCTGTAAAAAGTTGACACGCCCTTTAATGGAAAGCAAAAGGATAACGACTTCGCAGAAAAAGTCTTTCCTGCATTTGTTAAAAACTGATATTTTGTTTAATATTCTGATAATTAACGAATTATAATTATTATATCCCCTGGTAGTCATTCTGTAACAGATTTGTGGTAAAATCCATTAAAATATATTGATTGCCAGGGGTTTAATCAAATATCATGATGGCTTATTTCACTCATTTTTCAAATAGTTACCAATATTTTTTAACGAAGTGTTGTTAATTGAAGGTTCCTGTAATACATTGTCTTTGCGTAAGACACCAAATGACAAAAATTAAATTTCTTCCTTGGAGTCCTTCGGGCAAATAAATTCAAAAAGCTGAAAAACCAATTATCGAAACAATATAGATTTCAGAAAATCCATTTCTGCTATTTTATAATCAATTTAAAAAGAATCGTTTTCAACCTTAAATTGGTATTAATCATTATTTTTGTGAAATGTAATGCTGTTATTATGCTGTATATTTTTTTAAATTAACACATTACCCAGAACTGATTTTTATGGCAAACGTGGATTTGATAGAAAGGGGAGTATGCAAAAAACATCAGGATAGCTGTGCAAAACTGCAAGTTACCGATTGGATGAAAGATGTTGTAAGTACCGGCAGTACCGATGGTATTGTTGAAGTACGCTTTAAAAATACCCGCAAAGATTTTTACAGGAATGTAAATAATTTAAAACTCGAAGCAGGCGATATAGTGGCTGTTGAAGCCAATCCCGGACATGATATAGGCATTGTTTCGCTTACCGGTGAGCTGGTGAGCGAGCAGATGAAAAAACACAAGGTGACTACCATTAACGGCGAACTGCGGAAAGTGTACCGCCAGGCTAAACCGCAGGATATCGACAAATGGAAAGAAGCCATCTCGCTGGAATACGAAACCATGATTGAATCGCGGAAGATTGCTTCCGATTTAAAACTGGATATGAAAATTGGCGATGTGGAATTTCAGGGCGATCGCACCAAAGCCATTTTTTACTACATCGCCGACGGGCGGGTCGATTTCAGGCAGCTCATAAGAATACTGGCCGAAAGATTTCATATCCGGATTGAAATGAAGCAAATTGGCGCACGCCAGGAAGCCGGCCGGATTGGCGGCGTGGGGCCTTGTGGACGCGAACTTTGCTGCGCCACCTGGATTTGTAACTTTGTATCGGTAACCACTAACGCCGCCCGCTATCAGGATATCTCGCTCAATCCGCAAAAACTGGCCGGGCAGTGTGGCAAGCTGAAATGCTGCCTCAACTTTGAAGTGGATACCTATATGGATGCACAGAAAGATTTTCCGCCTACCAATATTCCGCTCGAAACGGAATTTGCCACCTTTGAATTTATTAAAGCCGATATTTTTAAAAGAATCTTTTGGTACTGTCAAAAAGGCGATACTCCTTCGTCCCTGATTGCCTTGCCGGTTGAAAAAGTAAAACGGGTTATAAAAATGAACCGAAACGGGAAAAAGCCTGAAAAGCTTATTTCTGAAACACTGGAAGTGTCGAAACAAAAAGACGAGATGTTTCACAACACGGTAGGCGAAGAAGATCTCGATCGTTTTAACCGGCCAAAAAAGAAATTGCGTAAAAAGAAAAGGCGCAATTACAACAAAAATAAAAACCATAACAAGAACCGAAATCCCCGCAAACGTTAAACAAGATTAAACGACCATGTATAAATTTCTTATTCGTTTTTTTGTATTCGTTATTGCAGCAGCGGTGGGCATTTCGTGCGACCAGACGCAGGTTTTCGGTAAATATAACGCCATACCTGATGCACAGTGGCACAAAGATTCGCTGGTTGTTTTTACCGTTCCGGTAACCGACACGCTGCAAAACCACAATTTGCGGGTAAATGTGCGAAACGAAACAACATACAATTACAGCAACCTCTGGCTTTTCGTGGAGATTATCCAGCCCGATGGCGAAACGATGAAAGATACGTTTCAAATGGTGTTGGCCGAACCTTCAGGAAAATGGCTTGGCGACGGAATCGGAAAACTGAAAACGCGTCAGGCTATTTTCCGGCGAAATGTCTATTTCCCGGTGTCGGGCGAATACACTGTGAAAATCCAGCATGGCATGCGTGAAGAGACACTCCGCGGAATTCACGATGTGGGGTTCAGCGTTGAAAAAGTAAATTAAACCACCAGACAGGTAATTTTTAAGTAAAATAGTAAAAATAGTATTGAGTTGTGAGCAAAAATAAGCTGGCAAAGTTTGAAGAGATGAAAACCTTTGAACATGTTGTTCAGGCTCCGTATAATGCTGTCGGGCATAACGATTTTCATCTGAAAGGGGAATGGGCGATCCGATTTTTTAAAAATGAAAATCCTATTGTTTTGGAGCTGGGCTGCGGTAAAGGAGAATATACCGTGGAGCTGGGCGGGCGGTTCCAGGAGAAAAATTTCATCGGTGTCGATATTAAAGGGGCACGTTTGTGGAAAGGTGCCAAAATTGCCTTGCAAAAAGAGTTGAAAAACGTGGCGTTCCTGCGTACCAACATCGAAATTATCGATCAGTTTTTCGGGCCCGGCGAGGTGGAGGAAATCTGGCTCACTTTTCCCGATCCGCAAATGAAGAAAAGCAGAAAGCGGCTCACTTCCACCTTCTTTTTTAATAAGTACAAAAGTTTTCTGAAGAAATCCGGCACTATCCATCTGAAAACCGACAGCAATTTTCAGTTTAACTACACCCGTGAGTTGGCACATAAAAATAATTTTGAAATCCTGGCTGAAACCGATAACCTTTATGAGTCGGAAATGCAGGACGAAACACTGCAGATAAAAACATTTTATGAAAAGCAGTGGCTCAGCCGCGGGATTAATATAAAGTACCTGGCTTTTCAGTTAAATGACGCCGAACTCGAAGAACCTGAAATTGCAATAGAAAGAGATGAATACCGGAGCTTTGGGAGAAGTGCGAGGGAAATGAATGAGTGAAAATAACAGACAGCAAGCACACCAAAAATCAAATAAATTTCAACTACCCAAAATGCAAATTCCAGACATTGGTGCGGTTTGATTGAAGTTTATGGTTTGGAATTTATTTGTAATTTGGGAATTGATAATTGGTATTTCAAAAACATGAGCGATTTTTTTGAAAAAGTTTACGAAGTGGTGAAGTTGATTCCTCCCGGGCGTGTAACTTCCTATGGTGCCATTGCAAAATATTTGGGTGCCGGAGGTGCCGCGCGCATGGTGGGGTGGGCCATGAATGCTGCCCACAGCCATGCTGATTATGTGCCGGCCCACCGGGTGGTCAACCGCAACGGGCTGCTCACCGGGAAACACCATTTCGACACGCCCGATGCCATGCAGGAACTGCTCGAAAACGAAGGTGTGAAAGTTATAAACGATCAAATCATCGATTTTAAAACCCACTTCTGGGATCCGATGAAGGAGTTACAGGATTGACTAAGCTTTTTGTTTTTTAATTACCCTCCGCCGCTGCCAGCAATTTGTCAATTTCAAACTTTTTCATTTGCATGAAGGCCTGAACAACAGCCTGCCCTTTTTCAGGATCATTTATGAGTTTTTGCAACATAGCCGGAACGATTTGCCACGAAATCCCGTATTTGTCTTTCAACCAGCCGCATTGTTCGGCTTCAGGCACAGCCGACATTTTTTTCCAGTAATAATCGATCTCCTCTTGTGTTTCGCATTCCACTACCAGCGAAATGCCTTCGTTGAACCCGAACCCATGTGGCTGGGAACTGTCCATTGTCATCATCACATAACCATCGATGCTGAACTGGGCGTGTTTTACATGGCCTTCTATATCGCCTTCCCCGGCTCCATATTTCATAATTCCGGTAACGGATGAGTTTTTGAATATCGATGTATAATACCCGATGGCTTCTTTAGCTTTCCCGGCTTTTTCGCCCGTAAACATAAGCGTGGGAGAGAATTTCTGTCCCACATCTTCCATTTTCCCAAACGCCAGTTGCCAGCTAACGCCGTACTTGTCCTGAATCCAACCGTATTTTGGGCTCCATGGATATTTGTCGAGTGGCATCAGTGCCTTCCCTCCGTCCGATAGTTTAGCCCATGCATTTTCAACTTCCGTCTCACTTTCGCAGGTTACATAAAAGGAGATGGACGGGTTGGGCGTAAACTCCGGCCCGCCGTTGAGGCACATAAACTTTTGCCCGGCGGCCTCAAATGTGGAGACAAAGTGGTTTTCGTCGGTAATTTCGGCACCGAACACAACACAGTAAAATTCTGCTGCTTCTTTGGCCTGTTGGTTAAACCAAAGACACGGATAAATCTGTTGTTTCATGACGGACTTTTTTCCGAACAGTTAAACATCCAATGTACACCGAATTTGTCTTTGCAGCTTCCGTAATAATCGCCCCAAAACATGTCCTGCAGTTCGGTTTCCACCTCGCCACCTTCGGATAGGGCTTTGAACAACCGACTGGTCTCTTCCCTGGTGTCGGGCATCAGGTTGATATACATATTGTTTCCTGGATTTAGCTTAAAATCCAACGATTCAGGGGCATCTGTGCCCATTAAATAGTGGCCGTCGAGAATGGGGAGTGTGACGTGCATCACCAGGTTTTGGTCCTCCTCCGGAAGAGGGCCCATTTCGTCCCCGGGCGGGATATCTTTGAAACGGATAATTCCGTCGCCCATAAACTCAGTGCCAAAAACCGATTTGTAAAAATTGAACGCTTCTTCGGTGTTGCGGGTAAAATTCAAATAAGTGCTAACGCTTGCCATAATAATTGTTTTTTAATGGTTGAATATTAAACTTCACAAATTTCTTTCAGTTTGTTCAGCGCTTTGAGGCAGGCATTATAAGTGCTCTGCATATTTTTTAAAATTATCGAGGATAGCTTGCCAGCCCTGGCGTTGCATCTCAACCGGGTTGGCATTTTCTGCGTCGAAAATTTCGGTTATTGTTGTGGAAGCGCCGTTACTTTTGAAGTTAACCGACACTTTTCTGCCATCCCCGAGGGTATAGGCAATCCGTGTGTTGGGTTTTACTTCATCGTAAATCCCTTCAAAATCGAACCCGATACTTCCGTCTTTGGCCTCCATACGCGCGTTTAATTTTCCGCCCACACGTAAATCATTTTCGGCGGTGGGGCAATGCCAGTCATCCACTGCGAAATTCCAGTTTACAATGTGTTGTGGGCTGTTCCACAAGTTCCACGCTTTTTCAACGGGAACTCCGATACTTGCTTCTACTGTGATTGTTTGCATAGCTTTAATTTTAGATGTCTGAATGTAAATTACTTTTGCCAGTTCAAAGATAAAAAGGTATTTTATTATTTTGTGTATGTAAATACGTCAAATTAGGGGGCGGATTACGACACTCCTTTTTTGTAATACATGTTCAAATTGAACAGGTGCCCGATAGCCTGACGGCTGCAAGCTGCCCAAAAACCGGGAATATGAACGATTCCAATTAGTAATTTATCCCTTTTAGGGTTATCCCAAAGTCACCACGTCCTATGGGCATGGTTTTTTACTTTATTCCTTTTCATCCTCAAATGTATTTTCCGGAGTTTCAACTTTCTTAACCATCTCTTTTATAAGAAAGAAAGTGAAAAAAATTCCAAAAATGACCAGTGGGATATACCTGGAAATATTTACTGCACTTGCTTCAATAACCTGTTCTGTAGTCAATTGACTTATTAAGTTTATAAAAATGTGGAAAAGGATTGGAGCAGCGATTGATTTAGTTTTGTGGTATGCGATACAAAAAGCAAATCCGGATATAAGTTTAATTACTCCTTCTCCTGAAAAATCAAAATGAAAAAGTGCAAACAGAACGCTCGATATGATAATGGCCGGCATTAAATTGAAAGTTCTTTTTAAATAGTTGAAAACAATGCCTCTGTAAACAATTTCTTCAATGATTGGAGCCACAATTACATAACTGAAGAATGTTAATATAAAAAGATAGTCAACTTCAATTTTTCGGGGAATAAATACCATTATTTTCCCCATCATTAAATTTTCGAAATAAGCGACAGGTTCTGAAATAACCGGGTTAAACAGGAAAATAACCAAACTGGTTAGCAGCAGAATTAATGAAACGCCGAAACTGATTGGTTTTATTTCCTGCATTAAATTTAGGTTCCATTTTTTAAGGAAATAGATTATAACAGGTATTTCCATTAAATAGGCTACAAAAATAAAAGCATACAGATTTATAAAATCATCATTAAGAACATAATGAGAAAAGACAAGAGCTGAAATTGTAAAAACAACCTGTATTAAATAGCAGCAGGTTATAAGAAACAAAGCATTTACTATACTTCTGGTCTTTTCATTTTTTATTTTAGGTATGTTCTTAAAAGTCATTTTCTGAATACGTTGATTTATAGGTTTGCAAGCGAAAAATTGTAAGTTGTCGTCGCAGATTTCGCAGGGCCGTTCATTTTCTTTTTAATTGAATAGTATGAGTGCATCCTGCCCAATTGTCGCATCACTTTTTTGCTTTGTCCAATCAATATTAGTTTCTGTTTTTATTTTGTTTTTAGCTAACACGTAGGTTTTATAGTAGCTTTTCTTTGATGTTGAATTATTATGCCGGAATTCAAGTTTAATTCTTTTGGCCGACAAAATTTTCAATATTGACGGAGATTCTAAAACGGGCCCCGGTTCATCGATTACGATGGTCGCATCTGGAGAAAAATCTATTACCATCTGTTTTTTTAGTTCGTCATAGTCGATACTGGTTATTTTCAATGGGTTTTGGTTCGGTTCGCTATGCCAGTCTCCAAATATCCTTAGGGTGCCTCCTTTACACAGATGTTGATTTTTATGATTTAATTCCGCCAATTCTTTTGGGGTTCTTTTTTTTGTTTCACTGTCGCTGGTCGGTTCAATATTATCCAAATCAGGTGAAGTATATACAACTGTCATAGAATCAAAAAAACCATTGCGCTGAACTTTTTGAAAAATCCGGATTCCAATCCAAACCGCCAGCAGTCCTAAAATTACACAAATAATAATCCCTGCCAGATTTTGCAGCTCGTTGTAAATTAATACTCCAATAATTATTGCAATTACAAAAGGAGCAACTCCTGCTATTAGTCCTGCAATAATGTTAATTAGTTTTTTCATTTTTTATTGTGTTTAGTTTTGAAATAAGATGTTTTGCAGCCAGATAAATTACTGGGATTGAAATAGACAAAAGAAAAATATGTAAAGTCAATGAATCTAAAATTGCGTATTCAAAGAGTAAGTAATTGGTAAGCAGAACAGTTAGGTTTAAAAAGGCATGAAGTAAAATTGTTGTTCCAATACTTTGAGTTTTATAATAAATCCAACCAAAGATTAACCCGATAATAAAAGCTCCCCATATCTGTAGTGGTTTTCCGTGTATTAATCCGAAAATGAGGGCAGAAAAAACTATTGCATATTTGGGCGAGTATCTTGTCAACAGTCCTCTTAATATGATACCCCTGAAAATTATTTCTTCCAAAATCGGGGCAATTAGTACTGCCCCGAAAGCAAAAAATGGCCTGTTAAATGGATTAGAAATTTCGGTTTCGTTTTGAAGTATTTGCTCAATAAAAGTATTGACAGGTTTATTAATTCCAACAGAAAAGGCAAAAAGTAAGACCAACATTAAATAAAGAAGCCGGTTGTTTATAATTTTGAAGTTCCAGCTGAATCGTTGTTTTTTGCGGTAGTTAATCCAATAAGTAATACCAATAAAAACAAAACATACCAATACAAAAAAAATCGTTTGATGCAACTCGCTTCCTGTATTCGAATTAGCACCAACAAAAAAGAAAAAAGGCATTGTAAGCAATAATGAAGCAAAGAGTAAACCAATTATATGAATGATTTTATTTGGGAAAAATGTTTCTTTCATAAATGCAGTAATCCATGTTTTCTCTTCTGATCCAATTATCTCCTTTTTATATTTTGTAGATAAATGTATTAAAAATTATGAAATTTCCAGTCCAAAATATTTAGAATCACTCTAAATAAATTCTTGCAACGCACCACTTTCACCCGGATATTTTTTAATTTTGCAATTCATTTAAAAACAGGATTGTTATGTCAGATATACCGAATAAATTAATTGTCCCCAAAAACGTAACCGACGCACTACGCACCATTAAATACCCCGACAGCGAAGAAGACATTGTTTCGCTCGATATGGTGCAGGAAATCAGGATTGCCGGGAAACGCGTGAGTTTTTCACTGGTTTTTCAGAAAAGCAACGACCCCAACATTAAACCGCTGGTGATTGCCTGCGAAAATGCCCTGAAAAAATACCTTGGCGATGAGGTGGAGATTGAAGACAACATCACCGTAAAGTTTTTGCACGATATGGAGCGTCCTGTACTGCCTGGCGTGAAAAACATCATAGCCGTTGCATCGGGCAAAGGCGGCGTGGGGAAATCTACCGTAGCTGTTAATACCGCGGTGGCACTGGCGCAACAGGGATTTAAAGTGGGGTTGATTGATGCAGATATTTTCGGGCCATCCATCCCCAAAATGTTTGGCGCGGAAGGTGCCCGTCCCACAGGCGAGAAAATCGACGGGCGCGACATGATACATCCGGTTGAAAAATACGGCGTAAAATTTCTTTCCATTGGCTTTTTTGTGGATACCGACAGCGCTGTTATCTGGCGCGGGCCAATGGCATCCAATGCACTGAAACAGCTCATGATGGATGCCCACTGGGGCGAGCTCGACTACCTGCTCATCGACCTGCCACCCGGAACCAGCGATATTCATTTAACACTGGTGCAAACCGTTCCGGTAACCGGGGCAATTATTGTAACCACTCCGCAGGATGTGGCACTGGCCGATGTGGTGCGCGGTGCCAGCATGTTCCAGAGTAAATCTATTGATGTGCCGGTGCTTGGGCTGGTAGAAAATATGGCCTGGTTTACCCCGGCCGAACTGCCTGAAAACAAGTACTACATTTTCGGGCAGGACGGCGGCAAAAAACTGGCCGAAAAACTGGGATTGAAATTGCTGGGCCAAATACCCATCGTGCAAAGCATCCGCGAAGGGGGCGACGAAGGCAATCCATCAGCAACCCATCCCGATTCGGTGACCGGAATGGCCTTTGACGATGTGGCAAAAAGCCTTGTTCACCAGGTGCATTTGCGCAACATTGAAAGGGCACCAACCAAAAAGGTGAAAATTACCCGGAAATAGGAGATGTCTGAAAAAAATAGTTTTTAGCCATCCCGTAGATGACCGAAATTGCAGCACTGCAAAAATTATTATTTTTGTGTCCCCGCAAGGGAATAAAAGTGAAGGATGTTTTACAATATTCTACCCGAAAATGAGTTTATTCCTAAAGCTGGTTAAAATTACTGTTTGAAGCGCTATTTTTCACATACCATCGGGGTACTGCTGCTACTTTTGTTAGTGCCGCTTTTCCAGAGGTGTTCTACTGAAAAGAACACCTTTGCTTCGCGTACATTTCACAAGGTAACTTCAAAATACAATGTTTACTTTAACGGAAACGAAAGCCTTGAAAATGGCCTGGAACGAATTGAGGAAAGCATTGAGAATGATTACACGCGTCTGCTTCCCATTTATAAGGTCAGTGATCCATCAGCGGCCAACCTGGTGAAGTCGGATATGGACAATGCGGTGATTAAAGCATCGAAATTAATAGAACTGCATTCCATAACTGCCAAACCTAAACGCCGGCGCCGCCGTACCCGCAGGTACCAGGAGTTTGCCAGCCAGGAGGAATTTAACCCCTGGATTGACGACAGCTACCTGCTTATGGGAAAGGCGTATTATTATCAGCACAATTTTATGGCGGCCATCGATAATCTTTCCTACATTCTCCGTAAATATCCCGATGGCGATGCAAAATATGAAGCCTACATCTTTTTAATCCGAAGTTATTCCGAACTGGAACGATTTGCCGAAGCTTCGGAGATGATACAAACGGTTCAGGGAGAACCTGATTTTCCGCGCAAGCTGGAGCGCGAACTGGCCGTTGCCACTGCCGATTATTACATGAAGCAGGAGGAATACAATGAGGCCATTAAATTTATTGATATTGCCCTCGAAAAAACTTTCTGGCGAAAAGATAAAGCTCGGCTCCAGTACATTGAAGCGCAGTTGTACGAAGAAGTTGGCAAGCCCCTTTTGGCAGCAGAGGCATACGAAGCCGTTACCAAAATGAACCCCGATTATAAAATGGCGTTCAATGCAAAAGTGAATGCCGCAGGTACGTTCTCAGGAGAAGGGAATCTGGAAGAGAATAAAAAAGAGTTGCGTAAAATGTTGCGCGACAAGAAAAACGTTGAATTTCGCGATCAGATTTACTATGCCCTCGGGAACATTCAGCTAACAGAGGGTAACCGCGACGAGGCCATTGACAGTTACCGGAGCTCGGTGGCAACCAGTTTCAACAATCAGTTTCAGCGGGCACAGTCGGCCATTACGCTTGCCGATTTGTATTTTGAGGATTTAAAATACCGCGAGGCACAGGCCTACTACGATAGTGCCATGATTATTATAGACGAAACCTACCCCAATTACAATTCGCTGCAGTCAAAATACCGCAGTCTTACCAATCTTACTGATAATTTAATGACCGTGGAACGGGAGGACAGCCTGCAGCAAATTGCGCAAATGCCCGAGATGGAACGCGAATCGCTGATTGCCCGGCTGATGCGCGAAGAACAGGAACGCCAGCGAAATGCCGAAAACCTGGCCATGCAGGATCAGCGCAGCCAGGGCTACTACCGCTCAAACCGCTACCGAATGGGCATGGGAAGCGGGCAGCAGGGCGCCGGATGGTATTTTTACAATCCGCAAACTGTTTCGTACGGGCGGGTTACTTTTCGTCAGCGATGGGGACAGCGGCAACTGGAAGATAACTGGCGGCGTTCCAACAAGGGAACTTTCACTGAGGGTGAAATGGATGAATTTGCACAGGCTGACTCGGCACAAATGGAAATTAAGGTGGATGATCCGTTGAAAAAGGAATTTTACACCCAGGACTTGCCGCTCACTGATTCGCTTATGGAAATTTCGCACCAGCGCATTATCGATGCACTGTATAATGCCGGGAAAATTTATAAATCGGAATTTTCAAACTACGAACGATCGGCCGAAGCTTTCGAAGAGCTGATTGAGCGCTATCCCGAGAATGATTACGTGCTGTCTTCCTATTTCGATTTATACGATTTGTATGAGTTGATGGGCAACACCGAACGGGCAAATTATTACCGCAACCTGATTATATCGCAGTTCCCCGACAGTAAATATGCGCAGTACCTTACCAATCCCAATTTTTTTGTTGAAATGGAGGCTCGTACCGACAGTTTGAACAGCCTTTACGAACAAACATTTCAGAGCTACCGCTCGGGCAATTACCGCAATGTGATTTCACTCACCAACTCGATGAAAGAGCTGGAACCCGACAGTGTGGTGCTTCCCAAAATTGATTTTATGGGCACCATAGCGCAGGGAACTCAAACCGACATTCATAATTTTGAAAGTCTGCTTGAAAACTATATTCAGCAATACCCTGCAGCCGAACCCACACCGCTGGCTACCGAGATTCTTACTCTGATTCAGGACAGTACCCTTGCCGATTACCAGAAACTTGTGGACATGGGCTACATCAACGAGGAGATACAGAATGAAGAAGTACTGATGGAAGACAGAATGGAGGATGACGAGTTTGGCGGAAAATTTTCGTACGAGGAAGACTTGCTGCACTACTTTGTAATTGCATATCCGCGCAGTGCTGACATTGATATGAACCGGCTCAGGTTCGATATTGCCAACTACAACATCGACCATTATACCCGGAAAGATTTTGATATTGAAACCGAAAACCTGAATGAGGAGCTGAGCCTCGTGGTTGTTCGCGCCCTCGAAAATAAAGAAAACGGGGTGATTTATCACCGGGCAATTATTCGCAATGCGCCGGTTTTCCAAACCCTCAGCGATGGTGACTACGTTAATTTTGCCATTTCTTCAACCAATTACAGGCAAATTTTATCGGAGCAATCAATTGCCGATTACCTCAAATTTTTTGTTAAAAACTACAGCCGCTATATTGGTTCTGATTTCAGCGACGAAGCACCTGAACTTTCACCCGAAGAGATGATGGCCAAAGCCCGCGAAGAAGAGGAAATGCTGCGTGAACGGGGCGAATTTGTAGTGGTTGAAACCGGTGCCGGACAGGAAGGACTTTTTACCACCGATATCGATACCACACAACTGTTTGTTCTGGCGGTGAAAGATCTCGGTTTGTCGATGCGACAGGCGCTGAGAGGTTTTGCAGAGTTTAATCGCAACGAGTTCAGAAGCTGGAATTTGGGACAGGAGTTGCAAACATCAGGCGATTACCAGCTGCTCATCGTGCAGGGGATTCCATCGCTTAACGAATCCATGTCTTATTTCCGGAGCGTAGTGTTGAACCGCGATTTATTCGAACCGCTTGGTAGAACAACTTACCGGAATTTCCTGATTACCGAAGAAAACCTTGAAACGTTGATGGAAGAAGAGAATGTGGATGATTACATCGGGTTCTTCCGTAATAATTACGTAAACCGCGATCAGTCGCAGCGGGGCGCTACAGAGACCCGGGCCACCGAACCTGTTGAGGCAGCAGAAACAACTGAAACAGAACAGGTGGTTCAGGAAGAACCGGAAGAATATACCGGGCCCTATAACCTGGAAATTGAGAAACCACACCTCTTCGTGTTTGTAATTCCGATTGAAGGAGTTCAGAAAGCAGAATTTATTAGCGGAATTGAGCAGTTCAACTCGCTAAGTGACGACTCGCTGAACCTGGTTATCGAAGAACAGCCGCTCGACGAATTCCGCGAAAATATTGTGGTAAGCGGTTTCCCCGACAAAGAAACAGCTACCCGCTATTTCCGTACTGTTGTGCAAAACCGCGATCTTTTTACTCCGCTGGGTCAGGGCAGCTACCGTAATTTCCTTATCACGGAAGAGAATTTCGGGATTTTCATGGAGGAAAAAAACATTACCGATTACATGGATTTCTACAAGCAAATTTACCTTGGAGAGTAGGGCTTGCAGGTTAAAGTTTGTTAACTCCTGTGGAGGCACTTTTTTTGTTTGTAACTTTACCGTTAGCCGAATAAACAGTGATGAATTCTGAATAATATTCATTTTTACAATTTTACCGGCAAAGGCATTCCCGGAAACCGGGGCCGACTTTGGAAAACAATTTAAAACAGAAAGCATGAGAAAACCAATTATACTTTGGGTTGATGATGAAATAGATGTATTACGTCCGCACATTCTTTTTTTAAGGGAAAAGGATTACGAAGTGGAAACCGCCAACAATGGCAACGATGCGGTTGAAAAGGTGAAACAACAGTTTTTCGATATTATTTTTCTGGATGAAAACATGCCGGGAATGTCGGGGCTCGAAACCTTGAACCAGATAAAAACGCTTTCGCCAAACGTGCCGGTGGTAATGATTACCAAAAGCGAGGAAGAAAATATTATGGATGAGGCCATTGGTTCAAAAATTGATGATTACCTCATCAAACCTGTTAATCCCAAACAGATTTTGCTCACGCTTAAAAAGAATATCGACCAGAAAAGACTGGTAACCCAGCAGACCACATCGGCTTACCAAATGCAGTTCTCGCAACTGGGAATGAAAATTAACGAACGCCTCACCTGGGAAGAGTGGATTGATGTGTACCGGAAGCTGGTTCACTGGGAAATTGAACTGAGCGAGTCAGAAGATGCCGCCATGGATGAGGTGCTGAACATGCAAAAGGAGGATGCCAACACAGCTTTTTTCAAGTTTGTAAAAGAAAATTACCTGGAGTGGCTGAACCGCGAACCTGGAGAAAGGCCGCTGTTATCGCCCGATATTTTTAAAGAGCGCGTTTTCCCGCTGCTCGATGAAGGCAAGAAAGTTTTTGTGCTGGTAATCGATAATTTCCGTTTCGATCAGTGGCGGACACTCAGCTCGGTTTTTAACGAATATTTCCGTACGGAATCCGATGAACTTTATTACAGTATTTTGCCCACAGCCACTATGTACGCGCGAAATGCCATGTTTGCAGGATTAATGCCTTCGGAAATAGAAAAAGTGTATCCTGAATTGTGGGAAGACGATGATAATGAAGGGCATAAAAACAGGCACGAGGAAGAACTTCTGCGTCGCCAGTTGAAACGGAGCGGCAGGGATGAAAAGTTGTATTTTGAAAAAGTGTCGGGAATCCGGCGCGATCGTCAAACTTCGGATAGCTTCAGAAATATTCTCGACAGCGATTTATCGGTGATGGTTTTCAATTTTGTGGATATGATTTCGCACGCCCGCACCGAAATGGAGATGTTACGCGAGCTGGCCAACAACGAAAAGGCCTACCGGTCGTTAACATTGAGCTGGTTTAACCATTCATCGCTGCTTGAGCTTATAAAAAACCTGGCCGAGAATAATATTCATATTGTGGTAACTACCGACCACGGCGCTATCAGGGTGAATAACCCGGTGAAGGTGATTGGCGACCGCGAAACCAACACCAATTTGCGTTACAAGTTGGGCCGAAATCTGAATTACAAGTCAAAACAAGTGTTTGAAGTGCGTGATCCGAAATTGGCATTTTTGCCCTCGCGCAATGTGAGTACCAGCTATATTTTTGCGCATAGCAGCGACTTTTTTGCCTATCCGAACAATTATAATTACTACGCCAATTATTACAAAGATACCTTCCAGCATGGCGGTATTTCGCTCGAGGAAATAATTATACCGCTGGTTACACTGGTGCCGAAAGGATAGAGTTTTTATGGGGCTTTTTTCAGGAATTTATTTTATATAAATTTGAACAATGGAACTGATTAGAAAAAATATTTCTGAAATTAAAAAACTCTGCAGCAAGTATAATGTTGCCGAGTTGTATGTTTTTGGTTCGGTTACCAAAGGAAATTTTTCACCTTCAAGTGATATCGATTTTCTTGTTCAGTTTGAAAATGTTGACCCACGGGAATATTTTGATAATTATATGGATTTTAAAGAAAAACTGGAAACTTTGCTCTCCAGAGAAGTTGATTTAGTGGAAATTCAGACCGTGAAAAATCCGATTCTCAAGCGTTCAATTGACCGTGATAAAATATGCTTATATGGACGAGAAGATTCTAAAATGGCTGTATGATATTAGAAATGCAATCAACGAGATAGATGGTTATTTTGCCAATGTTCCATTGGATTTTACACAATACCAAAACAATACTATTTTAAAAAGGGCAGTGGAAAGAGATTTGGAAATTATTGGTGAAGCTGTGAATCGAATTCTCAAAAAAGAACCCGGTTTTCCTATTGAAAATGCCAGGCGGATTGTAGGATTGCGAAATCAGATAATTCATGCTTATGACAGTATTTCTGACGAAAATGTCTGGGCAATCATTATAAAACACATTCCTCTTTTAAAGTCAGAAGTTGAAGATATTATCAATGATAATTGATTCAATTAAACCAGACTTCTTTTCACGACAAAATCTCCTTTTTCTGCGCCTATTTTACGGCCGATAACCGGGCATTTCACCATGAGTAAAAAGAAAAGTCGCGGGTCGGTTTCAAACATCAATCCTTCGTAATTTCCCATTCCTTTTGAAATGATGAGGTCGGCCTTTTGGTAAATTTCCTGAAACTCCGGGCTTATCCGGTTTAGCAGCGTAGAAGGAGCATCGTCGCCATTGGAAATAATATTTGCCACGTGATGGATCCCCACCTCGCGTGCTTCTTTTTCAGTGGCATCGTTTAGCACAGGTGTTTCCCGCACGGCAAACCAAACATTGGGGTGAGCTATGGTTTCAAGAAAAAGTTTGTCGAGGACAATTTCGCCGCAATTGTCGCCCAGGTACAAAATGGTTTTTGCCTTCTTTATTTCTTCCTGAAGCTGTCGCGAATGGTCGATAGCAAATTGAGAGTTCAGCACTTTTTCAATGGTCCCTTCCACATCAAAATGATTGGTGGGGCCAAAGTCGATGATGTTGCCGGCAATAGCCAGCCGCAATGCCGTATCATGGGGATTTTCAGAATTGCGTATCCTTTCGCGGAATTCATCGTATCGCTCCAGCATCATGTTGTTGCCTTCCTGTTTTTCTTTAAGGTACGGGTCCTCAACAGTGGAGTACGCTCTTAGACGAGCCAGAAGATTTCGCGTAATTTCGGGTGAATAGCTGTTTCCCAGATCGGTGAATGCAATTTTTCTCAGCATTTCACTTACCACATGGTCTCTTTCTTCTTCCGGAATTTCATATTTCTCAAGCCGCTGTTGCAGCGATTTTACCTGGCAAATCAAACATTCGTAGTTCATAAATACAAAACTAATAACAATTCATCTCTTTTTTTAAAGAACTTTGGTTCGTTTTAAAATGTATGCAAAAAAATACATAGTGATCACATTTGTTGCGAAATCGGGATAAAAAAGTGTAGATGAGATTTTGAATTAGAATTTATTGATGAAAATAATAGGGGAGAGGATAATTCCGGAAGTTTTCGTTATTGCAAAAAAAAGGCGGGAAATTATCCCGCCGGTAGTTTTTTACGCCGCGATGCAGGCAAAAACATCAGCCAAAACATCGGGATACTTATCTTTAAAATTCTCGTAGCACCAATCGTGCAATTCCTGCACTTCGTCAGGTTCAATCCAGTGCAGGCATTTTGTGAGTTCTTTCCTGAACAGTTGTTTACTGAAGCTCACTTTGGGTAAAATAATCTTAGCGTATTCTAACATGGCTCTTCATTTTTAGTTTTAATGAATCGACTATTAATATAACACCATTTTTATATAAACCGTATGTTGCAAAATAGGGTTTAACAATCATTAACAATAGCATACAAAATAGTCTTTTTCTATCTCGTTGTATTATTGCCGATTACCCTGAGCTCCTTGAAAACCTGTTTTATAACATCGACAATGTGTTTTTAACTTTTTGCCGTGGTTTTTGTGTTTCCGGTGATTTTTTTGGTGAAATCGCGGATGGAATTTTGGAGTTCATTTCCCGACTGAAGCGCTTTCACAAATGCACTGCCAATAATCGCTCCGCCGGCATATTTGCAGGCATTGGCAAAGGTGTCGTGGTCGGAAATTCCGAAACCAATCAGCCGCGGGTTTTTCAGGTTCATTTGCTGAATCCGTTCAAAATAATCCTGTTGAAAATCTTCCACTTTTTTGCCGGCGCCAGTGGTCGCTGCCGATGAAACCATGTAAATAAATCCGTTTGATGCCTTGTCGATTTGCCGGATACGTGCTTCCGGTGTTTGCGGTGTAATGAGTAGAATGTTGTGCAGATTGTTTTTTGCGAAATTTTTCTTGTAGTGTGCTTCGAACTCTTCCAGTGGCAGGTCAGGCAAAATGATTCCGTCAATTCCGGTTTCGCTGCATTTTTTGCAAAACTGTTCCAGGCCAAATTGCATTACAGGGTTGAAATAGCCCATTAAAATAAGCGGAATTTTTACCGATTCGCGAATGTTTTTCAGTTGCTCGAAAAGCAAATGAAGTGACATGCCGTTTTTCAGCGCAATTTCGCTGCTGTGCTGAATAGTTGGCCCGTCGGCAGTGGGATCCGAAAACGGAATGCCGATTTCAATGAGGTCCACCCCGTTTTTTTCCAGTTCCTGAATGATTTTAACGGTATCGTCCAGGTTGGGAAATCCGGCCGTAAAATAAACCGAAAATATATTCTCTTTTTTCGTTTCGAAAAGCCGATTGATTCTGTTTTTTTTCATTGTATTATTTTTATTGTCATTTCGACCCGCCAGCTGGCGGGAGGAGAAATCTGCCATTAAGAAAGAGATCCCTCCTCATTCTTCGTCGGGATGACAGTGCTGTTTAATACCCAAAATAATTTAAATACGTTTCCATATCCTTGTTGCCGCTGCCCGAAAGATTGATTACGTTCACGTCGTCCGGTTTCATTTTTATTTTTTCGAGGGCAGCCAGAGCATGCGCCGATTCCAGCGCCGGAATGATTCCCTCTTTTTGGGTGAGTAAGAGGGCAGCCTTTAATACTTCCTCATCGGTTGTCGCCATGTATTTTGCCCGTCCGGTTTTAAAAAGGTGCGCATGCAGCGGTCCGATTCCGGGATAATCGAGCCCGGCAGAAATGGAGTACGGTTCGGTAATTTGCCCGTCGCGGTTTTGCATGAGCATGGTGCGGCTGGCATGCAGCACGCCCGGTGAACCCACCAGCAATGTGGCAGCAGTTTCTTTGGTTTCCACTCCTTTCCCGGCGGCTTCCACGCCAATCAGTTCCACCTGTTCATCGTCCAGATAATGGTAAAAAGCCCCGGCGGCATTACTTCCACCACCCACACATGCCAGAATCCGGGTTGGAAATTCGCTGCCGGTTTTTTCCAGGAGCTGGCTTTTCATCTCTTTGCTGATGACCGACTGAAACCGGGCCACCATGTCGGGGAACGGGTGCGGCCCTACCACCGAACCGATGATGTAGTGTGTATCTTCCGGATTGTTAATCCAGTCGCGCATGGCTTCGTTGGTGGCATCTTTCAGCGTTTTGTTGCCGCTGTGAACGGGAATTACTTTGGCGCCCAGCATCTTCATTTTTTTCACGTTGGGAGCCTGCCGCTGCACATCGAGGTCGCCCATGTAAACTACGCATTTTATTCCTTTGAGTGCGCAAACCGTTGCGGTGGCCACTCCGTGCTGACCGGCGCCGGTTTCGGCAATTATGCGGGTTTTACCCAGTTTTTCTGCCAGCAGAATTTGCCCTACCGTGTTGTTCAGCTTGTGCGAACCTGTGTGATTCAAATCTTCGCGTTTCAGGTAAACTTTTGTACCGTAATGTTCCGATAACCGGCCGGCAAAATAGAGCGGAGACGGCCGCCCCACGTAATCTTTCAACAACTGGTCGAACTCTTTTTTGAATTCCGGCGATTCGATAATCTCCAGATACCGGTGCCGCAGTTCGTCGATGTTGGCATACATCATTTCGGGAATCCACGCCCCGCCAAACTCACCGTAATATCCTTTTTCGTTTACGTTGTATTTCATGTATTTCATCATTTTCTATGTGTTCTATGTGCCTATGTGGTATCTCTCTTAACCACAGTAGGCACATAGGTCACATAGTTATTCTGGTAATAAACTCTTTTAATTTTCCAACATTTTTCACCCCCGGTTCATCTTCAAAACCGCTGTTCAGGTCAATTCCGAAAAGCCGCGGGTGTTGCAGTTTTTTAATTGCTTCCGCATCTTCCGGTCCGATTCCTCCGCTTAAAAAGAAGGGAACGGTTCCCTGGTATTTTTCAAGGATTTCCCAGTTGAATTTTTTGCCGGAACCACCCGGCAATTCCGTTTTTGTGTCGAACAAAAAATAATCAACTGTCGTTTCATATTCCCGCAGTTTTTCAAACTGGAATTTCTCACTGAGGTTGAAAGCTTTTATCACTTTTAGCCCTTGGTCTTTCAAAAGCAGGCAGGTTTTCGGATTTTCTTTTCCATGCAGCTGCACGAATTCAAAACCAAGATTTTTGGTAAGGCCTAAAATCTCAAACGCGTTTTCATCCACAAAAACGGCCACTTTCGTTTTGGCTGAATTGAAAAGCCCCGGTTCGGTATTTTCACCCACAAACCGTTTTGATTTCGGGTAAAAAATGAATCCCAGGAAATCAACCGGCAGTTTTTCCACTTCCTCGCGGTTTTGGTTGAATTTCATTCCGCAGACTTTTATTTTCAAGTTTTTAATCATCAAATTTTTTTTTAAAGTTTCATCCGTGCTTGTCATTTTGAGTTTTCACCCAATTTTATGGGCATAATGAGACGATGACAGGCTAATTATTGCTGTCATTTCGACGAGTATCCGAGGAGAAATCTGTTTCAAATTCAGGGATTTCTCATCCGGAATACCGGGATTCGAAATGACATCAGCGTATGGTTTTCTAATTGTTCTCATTATTAGTTATTTATAAAAATATGTCATTGGCACGAGGCACGAGGAGAAATCTGTCACTATAAAGCTTCATAGATTTCATTATTCAAAAACCACCAATCCGGATTGAATCTGTTTATTAATTTCTCCTTCTTTTCTCTTCTCCATTTTTTTATTTCCTTTTCTCGTTCAATAGCCTCATTTATGTCTTGCAAATGTTCGTAATAAATCAGAAAATGACAATTGTATTTTTTTGAAAAACCGGGCATTAATCCATGTTCATGCTCATAAATTCTTCGTTGTAAATCATTTGTAACTCCAAGATAAAGAACTGTTTTGTTCTTGTTTGTAACAATGTAAATGAAATAATTATGGTCTCTCATATTTTTGTTAATGTTCTAATCAAATTACAAAATGTACTGCTATTTAAACAGGTTTCTCAGTCGTGCCTCAGATTCGAAATGACAGCTAATCAAAGTATTTGTCATTTCCCGCGAAGCGATCCCTTCCGGGAGACGAGTTTGCGAGGAGAAATCTCTAACTATTTGTAGAGATTCCTCGTCGCTTCGCTTCCTCGGAATGACAGCAGTGAACAACGTTTGTCATTTCGACGAAGAATGAGGAGAAATCTAATCTTTTCAGCAGATTTCTCTCCCGAGCACTCGGGATCGAAATGACAGTTCTGCAATCAGCTTTCTGCATGCCTCCCCCGGATTTTCAGTTTTCATAAAAGTTTCACCAATCAAAAATCCTTTAAAACCGTGCTTCCTTAAATAATGAATGGTTTCAGTATCGGCCAGTCCGCTTTCCGAAATTTTAACGAACCGCTCGGTAATGAACTTAGCAAGTTCCACCGACGTTTCCACATCCACTTTAAAGGTTTTCAGGTTGCGGTTGTTCACGCCGACAATATCCACAAAGTCATTCAACTTTGTCAGTTCTTCAGCATTGTGCACTTCCATCAAAACTTCCATGCCCAGACTTTTGGCTTTTTGGGCCAGTGTTTCCGCCAGTTCTTTTTCCAGGCATGCGGCAATGAGCAGAATCACATCGGCGCCAAACGCTTTGGCTTCCACAATCTGGTAGGTGTCAATCATAAAATCCTTGCGAAGAATCGGAATTTCAGGATTTACCTCGCGTGCCTTGGCCAGGTTGGCCAGTGTTCCGCCAAAATACTCGTAATCGGTTAAAACCGACAATCCGGATGCGCCGGCATCTGCATATCCTTTAGTCACTTCTTCCACTTTCACCCCAAAGTTGATTTCACCTTTGGAAGGCGATTTCTGCTTAAATTCGGCAATAATTCCTGTAGAATTGTGTTTCAGCAAAGCCGCTTTCAGCGAGTTGCATTTCCGCTGGTAGCCCGGATATTTTTTGAGCTGTGCCACCGGAATCACTTTTTTCTGCCGGGTAACTTCCACCTTTTTTGTTTCCACTATTTTTTCGAGAATGTTCATGTTTCTTGTTTAGCACCGTCCTTCAGGGCGGTGTTGCGTTTAAATTAATCTGCGACCTGGAATTTCCGAAAAATGGTATTTTAAATTTTACCATTTTTCGGAAATTCCTTCTATATCTTATATTCTTAATTTTCACCGCCCTAAAGGACGGTGTTGTTTTTTAGACAACCACCGCCTTCAGTTTTTGTAACGCTTTTTCGCTTTTCAGCGATTCTCCGGCCATTTCCACACATTCCGGCAAACTTTTTTCAGGATAAACCAAATGCAGGCCCACGGCGGCGTTGGCTACCACCACGTTGTTTTGTTCCGCTGAACCTTTTCCTTCGAGAATATGCATAAAAATCCGGGCTGCCTCCTCAATGGAATCTCCGCCATAAATGCTTTCGGGATGAATTTTTTCAAACCCAAAATCAGCGGGCGCAAGATACCCCTCGGTTTTCTTCTGAGCAAAACGGGTGGAATCGGTCAGTGAAACCTCATCGTACCCGTCGTTGCTGTTAATAACAGTAAAGTTCACGTTGAGTGTTTCGTACACATTTTTGTAATGGTCAAAATTTTCGGCATTGTTTACACCCAGCACCTGGTATTTTGGCGAAGAAGGATTTATCATCGGCCCGAGAATATTGAAAAAGGTCTGCACTTTCAGGGCACCGCGGACCGGCGCAATGTATTTCATAGCCGGGTGGAAAAGTGGTGCGTGCATAAAACAGAAGTTGCTTTTGTCCAAATCGTTTTTCAGTTTGGCCGGATCGTTGCTGAATTTGTACCCCAGCAGTTCCAGCAGGTTCGACGAGCCGCTGGTTGACGAAACCGCGTAGTTGCCGTGTTTGGCTACATTTACCCCGGCGCCGGCAATAATAAAACAGGCCAGTGTGGAGATGTTAAACGTGTTTTTTCCGTCGCCGCCGGTTCCCACCACGTCGATGGCGTTGTAATCCGAAAGGTCGGTCACCAGGCACAGTTCGGCCATGGCATCGCGAAACCCGGCCAGCTCATCCGAAGTGATTGGCCGCATTTTAAAAACTGTGAGAAACGAGGCGAACTCCACCTCGCTGTGCATTCCTTTTCCCACTTGCAGCAAACTTTGTCGTGCCTCAGCGCGGGAGAGCGTGTTTCCTTCAAATAAATATTCAAGTGTCTTTTTCATTGCAATCAACTATTTTTTGCGGTGCGTGCAACCTTTCTTCTTTTCTGAGCTGATGTGGACGCACCTTGATTTTCTACTTAAACTAATTAATGCCCAGGTTAAAGCCAGGGCCTGTTTTTTTACCTTTTGGGATCCCGTTTTATTATCGGAGAGGAAGGGGCTTTTAACCAGTTTGTAATCATTTTTTCACCCAGTGGTGTTAAAACCGATTCGGGATGAAACTGGACGCCTTCCACATCGAATGTTTTGTGTTTCATCGACATAATCATTCCATCTTTGTCGAAACTGGTGATGTCAAAACAATCGGGCAGGTTTTCCTTTTCCACAATCCACGAGTGGTAACGGCCCACATCGAATGAACCAGGTAAATCTTTAAAAAGAACGGATTGATTGGCAGTTCGTTTTACCGGCGTGGCCATTCCGTGAATCACACGGTTCATGTTGCGCAGTTTCCCGCCAAAAGCTTCCCCGATGGCCTGGTGCCCCAAACAAACACCCAGCATGCTTTTTTTCGGTGCATATGCTTTAATAATATCCAAAAGTAACCCGGATTCTTCAGGTAGTCCCGGACCCGGAGAAAGCACAATTTTGTCGTACTTTTCGATATCTTCCAATGCAATTTCATCGTTGCGAAACACATCCACCGGCAACCCCGAAATCTTTTTGATGGCATGCACCAGGTTGTAGGTGAATGAGTCGTAATTGTCTATAACCAGTATTTTCATTTTCTTTGTTTTTGTTGTCATTTCGACGAGTATGCGAGGAGAAATCTGCTGTAATGAAACAGATTTCTCCTCCTGCGTCGTCTCCCGAATGGGATCACTTCGCGGGAAATGACATCAGTTAATTTCTTTCGCCATCTCAATTGCTTTTTTCAATGCTGCCAGCTTGTTGTTTACTTCCTGCAATTCGTTTTCTTCTTTCGAATCGGCTACAATTCCGGCGCCGGCCTGGTAAAACAGGCGGTTGTTTTTGCTCAGAAATGAACGAATCATGATGGCATGATTTACTGAGCGGTCGAAGCCGAGGTAGCCGATGCAGCCGCCGTAGTAGCCGCGGTTCTGGTTTTCGTACCGGTCGATGAGTTCCATCGCTTTGTATTTGGGCGCCCCGGAAAGCGTGCCTGCCGGGAACGTTTCGCCCAGTACTTTTATCAGGTTAGTGTCGTCGGTAATATCGCCGGTTACCTGCGAAACCAGGTGGATCACATGCGAATAAAACTGCACTTCGCGGTAAGTTTCTACTTGCACATTTTCGGCGTTCCGGCTCAGATCGTTTCGTGCCAAATCCACCAGCATCACGTGCTCCGCATTTTCTTTCGGATCTTTGCTGAGTTTTTCTGCCAGTTCGCGGTCCCGGTCATCGTTACCGGTCCGTTTAAATGTTCCGGCGATGGGATGGATGGTTGCTTTGTTGTTGTTTACACGTAACTCCGCCTCCGGACTGGAACCAAAAATCCGGTACGAACCATAATCGAAATAAAACAAATAAGGCGACGGATTAATGGAACGCAGCGCGCGGTACACATTAAAATCATCGCCTTCAAACTCCTGCGAAAACTGGCGACTCAGCACAATCTGGAACACATCGCCGCGGTAACAGTGTTCCTTTCCTTTGGTCACCATCTGTCGGTATTCTTCGTCGTTGATATTTGAAGTTTCATTGTTTTTAGGCTGAAATTTGACGGTGGAAAAGTTCAGGTTGATGAGCAAATGATGAATGTAATCCATTTGCGATTCTTCGCCTTCCTTCAGGTTTTCCACCATGTGAATCTGATTTTTGTGATGGTCGATGGCCACGATGTATTTGTAGAAACAGTATTTTACTTCCGGAATTTCGTAGGCTTCCTTTTTTTCGGAAGTAAACTGAATGTTCTCGAAATGCTGTACCGCATCGAAGTTGATGTAACCGAACAGTCCGTTGGCCGGCAGTTCAATTTCATCAGGGAAAACATTGAAAAGCTGAAAAAAGGCATCCAGCTCGTCGTGCAGTTTTCGTTTTTCTGAAAGCATGAACTTTTCTTTTTCTTTCCCCGGAAGTTCGCGGCTCACCTTGCTGTTATTCACCGTGAAACAGGCCACCGGATTGAAACACACAAAGGAATAAGCATTCTCATGCCCGTGGTAATCCGAGCTTTCCAGCAGAATGGCTTTTGGATAAAGTGTTCGCAACCGCAGGTAAATGCTCACCGGCGTTACCGTGTCGGCCAGGATTTTGCGAACTACAGGTTTAAAATTTAGTTTTTCCATTTTATTATTTTGATTGTAATTGCTTCATTTTCTGACCCCCTAAATCCCCCGAAGGGGGACTTGGGGAAACTGCCATTTATTAAGCTATATAATTTATTTCTGTCATTTTATACATTTCTTCTCTCTTTCCTCTCCCTCTCCGGAGGGGCTAAAAAAAACGGCTCACCGTGATTCGATGAGCCGTTTTTTGCTTTTCAGGCAATGACGTTACTTCTCTTCACGGATTTGTAAAAAGTTGCTGCGCCACCACCAGTTTGTATTTTTGAATAATTTCATTTTAACAATTCTTTCACCTCTTTTTTTAGCACAGGAAGATGATTTTTAATGGTTCCCCAAATAATTCCGTCATCAATTTTATCATACCCGTGAATCACCCTGTTTCTCATTCCAATTATTCTTTTCTCACTCGAGAGCTTAATTTTGTCATTCAGTTTTAGGAGCGCTTTTGTTGCTTCCCCAATTATTTCGAATTCTCTTTCAACAGCTCTCCTCACCATTTTGTTCTTCTGATATTGAAAGAAATCAATATTTTCAATGTACTTTTCAATCGACTCTGCCGATTCCAAAATGTCATATAAGTATTTCCTGATTGTGTCTGTCATAAATCAGCGTTTTACTTTCTTCAACTGATTGAATAAAATAGGGATTTGATAATGAATTGACCGTAACCAGATCAACATCCCGACCCAAAATTTCTTCCAGGTTTTCAGCCAGTAAAAAATAGTTTTCAGCATAATCTTCCGGTTTCAGGTTTTCAAATGAAACCAAAAAATCAACATCGCTATCAGCGGAAAAAGAAGAGTTAGTGGCTGAACCAAAAATCCATAATTTTTCAACTTTTAATTTTTCGCAAAGCGATGTAATTTTCCGAATGCTATTTTTTATTATTTCTGTCATTTCTTATAAACAAAAAAACCTGCCCTTTTGAGGAGCAGGTCCATGTTGAAATATCTTTTAAAAAATACCAATATGGCTATAAACTCCTCACTTTAAGTAAGAAGACCCCACCACGGCAGCCATATTGTATTTATATTTTTAATCATTTGTATCGAATTCAGTTCAAAAGAATGAATTTTTTTTCAAAAATAAAACAAAACAACAATTTTTTTTGCGGAACATTCATCTGTATTTATCGTAATAATGGTTGGCAATTGAACATCTAAAAATCAACCGCTATGAAAAAATCGGCTAACCATCGGTATCTTTTGCTCCTCGTTGTAATTTTTTTTGAGTCTTTTATTGCATTCTCCCAAATACCAGAGCTGGCCTGGGAGAGACAAATGAAAATTAACGCATCCAATTATTTTGTTGATGCAGTTAAATTGCCGGACGGCGGATTTGTAGTGTTGGGTGCCCGTGAAATGCCGGGTGAGCGCGGATTCGATATTTGGATACTGCGATGCAATGAAAACGGTGACACCATTCAAACAAAAATTCTGGGGAATCCGGGGAACGACATCCCGTTTAATATTGAAAAAAATAAAAATTCGGGGTATCTGATTGCAAATGTTTCATCTTCATCGGAGGCTGAATCATTCGCACAGGTGGTTGCGCTGGATGCAGGCTTTTCCGTCCGGTGGATTTTTGAAGCTGAGCAAGCTTCTGCGCTGCCCCGGACTTTTGTTACCATTGATGATGCAGGAAATGCATGGTGGCTGAATACGTTTAATGGTCCGAATGACAAACCGGAGGTGGTTTTGAAAAAGCTGGATGAATCAGGGGAAGTTAATGCTTCGTTTACTTTTGCAGAAGATTTCCCGGTTTCAGGTTATGCGATCAGGACATTAGATGACGGAAGCATCGCTTTTTCCTGCCAGGTAAAACCTCCCGAAGAAAAACCCACCATCCAGGTTTACCGGATAAATTCTGATGGCGATCTGCTTTGGAAATCGTTGCTGCCGTCTTCCGAAAAAACAGTTACCCCGCAGTGTATTTGCTGTTCTCCTGATAATTCGCTGCTGGTGGGAGGCTGGGCAGGATTGTGCTACAACCCGGATGCGCCGGTCGAACAACAAATTTTTGATTATGACTATTTCCTCGGTAAGCTGGACAGCAGCGGGAAAATATTATGGACACAAAATTACAACCGCGAGGGCTCGGAACGCGGGACAGCCCTCGCCGTTTTGCCGGACGGGAACATCATGGCAGGCGGGAAATGCGAAACCTCGTTTACCGGCTCCGTTGGTCCGTGGCTGTTGTTTGTGGATAAAAACGGTAACCTGCTAAGTGAAAAGGTGCTGAAATTTATTTCGGTAAAAGACCAGGTAGCCCGGATTATCTGCACCTCCGACGGCGGATTGCTTTTAATCGGGCCCGGAAACATCGATTCCCAAAACCGCATGACCGGCTGGATGAAGAAGATGAAGCCGGTGCTGTGAAATCCGGGAGTCGTTTAAAATCTGAATATTGGAACATTAACATCCAGCTTTAAAAGTGAGCGCCGGTGTTTAATAAACAATCCGCGGTCACCGTCTCTTAGCATAAAGTCAGTTTTATTGATGCCCTGCTGGTAGTTCAGGAAAATTTTTATCCGGTTCAAATCGTAGCCCACGCCTAATTGTCCGTTGATTTCGAACTTTTCCTGCTCAATATTTTCATCCAGTAACCAGGCTCCCGAGAGGCCGGCTTTTATCATCCAGTTATTGTTCAATTTCAAACCATAATTTACGGGCAGTTCCAGTGAATTTAAAGACACACCAATTAAAGACATATCATCTCTCAAAAACGTTTCGTCTATCTCCGTTTTCCTGTAATTAAAGAGCAAGCCGGTTTCAACAAACTGCCTGTTAAAAACCGGTTTCAAAAAGTAAACGCCGCCATTTGCAGAAAGGGTGTTGGTAAAATCAAACTCATTTTCCAAATCGCCCGTATTGAAATAACCGCCTCCGGCAACCAGGCCAATTTCAAATTTCTCCTGTCCGTGCAACAATCCTGTTGCAAATAATGCCAATGTAAATAGTAGTACTCGTTTCATGTTTTTTATTTTAAAATATTAGTATCAAGATTTTAGTATCAAGTATCAAGACTCAAGATTCAAGCCCCAAGTATCAAGTATCAAGACGTAAGACGTAAGAAAATGCTTATCCACAACCGTTTCCTATCGTCTTTTATCCTGTGCCTAATTATCTTGTATCTAACAATCTTGTGTCTCATAGTCTTTCCTCAGAACGTATATTTGAAACCCACCGACGGAATTACCGGGAAGATGGAAACCTGCTTTACCTTGCCACTGGGGTTTTTGTAATAGTACCAGGGATTCATGCGGTTATACACGTTGTAAACCGAGAACGACCAGGTGTAAGTTTTTCCATTTTGTTTTTTTCTTTTCGTGTTGTAGCCCAAATCGAGGTGGTGAAAAACGGGCATTTTCAGGTTGTTGGGATTATCGAACGATTGTTTTGCCTGCTGCCAGTCGGGTACACCGCGCGAATTTTCGCTGCCTCCCGGCAAATACATTCCTTCGTATTCCACATCGGGCATGCTGAGGTTGTTGCCCGACTGTAAAGTAAATCCGAATGAAATAGATTTTTCTCGATATTCATTTTTAAAAAGCCGGTATTCGCCCAGCAAAGAAATATCATGCCGCCGGTCGTATTTGTGCGGAAACCAGCGACCCTGGTTCACTTCGTTGAATTGCCTTTCGGACCATGACAGCGTATAGGACAGCATTCCGGTTAATTTTCCGTGAACTTTTTTGGCCATGAACTCAGCACCGTATGCCCTGCCCCGGCCCACCGAAATGTTCTCGTTCCATTTTGTATCTTGCGAACTCAGGAATACAGCCCCTTCTTCAAAACGGATAACATCGCGCAGCCATTTGTAATAGGTTTCAAAACCAAACACATAATTTGATAATCGCTGTTCAATGCCTGTCGATACCTGCTCGCTTTCCTGCGGTTTCACCTCGTCGGTTGACGCTACCCACAAGTCGGTTGGCATGCCCAGCGACGAGTTGGTCAGCAAATGGATAAACTGGGTCATTTGCGTGTAGGACGCATTGGCGGAAAAACCGGTGTGCGACCGAAACTTTAATGCTGCCCTCGGCTCAAAATAGTTGTAGGTTTTTTCTCCTGTAATATAAGTAGCGCCCCTCATTCCCAGGTTCACATTAAATTTTCCAGTGTTCAGGTTATGTTCCGCAAAATATTCAAAATGAGTCGAATTGTTTTTTTGTTCCTCATTTAAACGAATATCCGTATCGATTCCTTTCATCTGCACAATATTGGGCGCAAACTGCATGCGCGATGCTTTGCCGCCAAATCTTATGGTATAAGATGGTGACACGTACCAGTCGAAATCTGCTTTCAGAGCTAAATCCTGCATATCGGATGTGGCCCGGAACACCATTTCCTGTTCTCCCGAGTCTGAGCTGCCGTGGTTGTTAAGCTGGTACCGGCTGTAATAGGCCGAAATGTTTGAAAACAGTTTTTGCGAAAAAATGTGGTTCCAGCGAAACACCGAAGTAATGTTTCCCCAGCTATAACGGTATTTGCTGTTGGTGCCGTCGCGGTTATTGTTATAATATTGACTGTCGTTGCCCGAATAAAAACTTAAATAAATCCGGTTCCGGGGGTTGATTATCCAGTTTGTTTTTGCATTGAAGTCGTAAAAATAGTAGCCGTAGTTGCCATCGCGTTCTATTGCTGTCTGGTATAAAAACATGGGAATATCGAGCAGCGTCCTTCGCAGCGAAACAATAAACGCTGCCGTATCTTTTTTCAGGGGCGCTTCGTAGGTCATTCTTGCCGAAACCGGGCTGATTGAAAAAATCCCGTGCGGTTCTTTCATGTTTCCCTCTTTCATGGAGATATCCAAAACCGAGGAGAGCCGGCCTCCGTAACGGGCCGGAATTCCCCCTTTATACATCGACACATCTTTTATGGCATCGCTGTTGAACACGGAGAAGAAACCGAAAAGGTGGTTGACATTGTAAACCGGTACGCCGTCTAACAATATCAGGTTCTGGTCGTTGCTGCCGCCACGCACGTTAAAGCCGGCGCTGTTTTCGCGGGCCGATTTTATGCCCGGCTGAAATTGCAGGGTTTTTAGTACATCGCGCTCACCGAGAATTACGGGCATCCGGTCGATTTTTTCCATGCCCGGGTTGAGAAAGCTTAACGAAGATAATTGCGAAGCGGCCTCGTCGGTCCGGTTTGCTTTCACTTCAATCTCTTCCAGTTCTATACCGGTGGCGAGCTGAAAGTTTAGGATGGTGTCGTTTTTTAAATCAATCTGTTTCGTTTGGGTTTTATAACCAACAAACCGGCAGTTTAACCTGTAAGCGCCGGCCGGCAGTGTTAAACTGTAAAAACCGTAGCTGTTGGTTGCCACGCCCAGGCCGGGGCCTGCAACCACTGTAGCGCCTGCTAACCGCTCCATGTCCGATTGGCTTTCTACATAACCGCTAATGGTAAATTTTTCCTGCGCGAACACGGAAAAAGGAATAATTAGTAATAAAATCAATATATTTCTTTTCATCACTTCGTTACAGTTTTATAGTGGTTATGGCACACGACCCAAAAATGCCGTAACCGTTTTCAATGTTGGAATAGATTTGCACGGGTTCTTTAAAGGGCAAATCATACTCGCTGTTTAAGCGCACTTCTACTGACGATTTTATGTATTTGTCGTAATGCTCGTCAGCCGATACAACATTGTAAAAACTACCTGTTTTGCTGGACTTATTAAACGCAAGAATCTCCCCATCATATCCAACATCTGATATTCTAACATAGTAATTATACCAAATACCATATTCTTCCTCAGTGTCTATTTGCCGGTTAAAATCATCGATAAAAGGGGCTTGTATCATTGATGCGGAGCCACCGGCATAGGTAACCCCATGGAGTGTATGTTTCCAGTACAACCAGTAAGAATTGGGGCCGGGAATGTCGTGTATTTCATAATAAACATCGAGCCAGAAAAATCTTCCCTGTTCAGTGTATTCAATTGTATCTGGCTGGTGGCTAACATTCGGTTTTTGCGGCACTGTCGTCGATGCATTAAGGGTTTCAAAATCAGGGTGCATGACGGTAATTTCATATTCACTGAGTGGTTCAGGGTAATAGTTTAGATAATAATTTCCTTCGCCAACAGGAGCTAAGGTGTCCAGTTCCGTGCCGTTTTCATACAGTACAATTATGGCATCGTCCACCGGTTGAAATGTAGTGGTGTTTTCAATGTTTTTTGAAAGAGTTAAACGGGCAGTGATGGTGGAGTCGGGGTTTAATATGCAGTTCAGGCTAAGCTTGGCAGGTTTATTAAATTCGAATGTAACATCTTTTTCGCAGGAAGAAAAAAGTGTTGCTCCCAAAATTATTATCAATATGAATAAATAGTTTCTCCTCATTTATTATCTTTTTAAAAAATTTCGGACAGGAAAACTCCTGTCCGAAATCTCAAATAATTTTTAATAGCCTGGTACCGGATTATAAGGAATACTCGTTCCAGGGAAACCTGAATGTTCTGTATGATCAACATTATACAATTCATCAACACCAAACCCCCTGAATGAAGTTAAAATGGAAATACTTACATCGGGAATAGAAAGCAGCGGCGGAACATATCCCGCATCCGGCATTCTGTGTACATACCAATATAACCCAATTGTAGCATGTGGTTTTACTTCCGGGCTTACCACAGGGCTATAAGGGTTAAACTCCGATGTTGGCTCGTTCCCGACTTTTACAGCTAAATCATCAAAAATGTACGTTGTGTTATAATCTTTCCAGCCCAGCCATCCATTCTTTTGGCCTCTTTGTTTGAAATAAACATTATATCCTCTAACCCAGTCTAATTGGTTTGTTTGGTAGTTATATTCAGAATATCGATATCTGTCAATCCTTAACTCGTTGTTGAGCCTTCTGCCGGTTATACCCTCAATTTTATGCCATTTATAAATAGAGCCTGATGGGTGATCTTCAGGAAAATCATGTATTAAATCGTCCTCGTTGTAGGTTGATTTTAGCCTAAGTTTGGGGTAAACAAATACATCGCCTTTTTCAACATTCTCTTCTAAATTATTGAGAGCATTAATATTTCCGTTTTTAATTACTATATGCTCGCTTTTGGTGTATTTAACCAGGCTTTCACCAATTTTTACAAGGCCCTTATTATTCAAAACCGGAATAAAATAATCGGTGGCATACGGATAATCAATGGAATAATCATCAGGATCATTCTCGTTGAATTTCAGTTTATCCTTGTATTTTTCTTTAAAGGCAAGAAATGCTTCATACGTAGGCAACTTGTCATATTCCTCAAACAGCGCATCAAATTCAGCCCGTGCCGATTTGAATCCCAACTGGTTTTCCCATGCCTCTTTTTCAGAAGCCGTCATTTTGTTGAGCAAAAGAATAGTACTATCCACTGCTTCAATGTTTTTAAAAGCCAAATACCCGTTTTCCACATACACATCGGGTTGAACCACTTCCTGTGGTTGTTCTTCTTCTTCCGTCAGTTGACGGTCGGTTAGTTCCTCTTTCTGGCATCCGCCAAAAGCTGCAATAACTGCTGCCATAACTACAAAAAATCCAATTTTTTAATCATTTTTGTAAAGTTTTATGGACTGGGGAGGTGGTAACTCCCCAATCCGGTTTATAAAATAAGTACTGCAACCCGGTCCGGAGACCAAATTGGTATAAAAGGGCTGGGTTGCTTTTTGCCCTTGAGTTTATCTTGTTTTTATCTGAAAGTGAATTTTGGTTCATGCTTATTTTTTATCGTTCGGGGCGCGGCCCGGGTTTATTGTCGTTTATAAATATATTCCTTTTTAAAACGAAAGGTAACCCTCAATATTGAAAAAAAGCCAGTAAAAACAGCAATTTGGAAAGGTTTTAGATTAGGTTGAACAGTGTGGTAAAAAGGAACCGTCTCACTTTAAAAGAACGGTTCCCTCTTCAAGTAAACTTTTTATTTCTCAAGCGGAACAGCACTATTGTAATCCTCTTCGGTTAAGATATAAGTGTAGGTGTAGGTAGTAAGATTATTGTCTTCACTCACCCTTTCAACGTAGTTTTCTCTGTTCAATATATTCCTGTATGAATTCAGTTCATTTCTCCTGTGAATCAATTTCCGGGAACCATCAAAAATGATAATTACCGAGTCTGTAGATTCTCCAAAAGGATAGCGATATAATTGGGAGCCAGTATCATCACCATACATTTGCGAGAATACATTGTTAACTGCAATATGTACTGTTGATTCAGAAACCTGGGGCAAAGAATCACCATAATTGACATCGTACAACGTTAACGTTACTTCGTGCATCGTCTTATTTTTCACCACGTAAACTGTATTCGTGGATGTTTCTACTATACACGAAATTAAAAAAAGTAAAGGCGCAATTAATTTTAACTTGGCAAGCATATACTTAAATTTTAGTTTAAAAAATTAGTACAACTCTAATAATACATCAATATTCTCATCTGTAACTCCGGTAATTTTATGGTTTTTTAAAGATTCTGTTAAACTGCCTAATCCATAAACCTCATCTAATAGATTATAAACGATATAAGAAAGACTGTAACCAGTTATTTCATCGTTGGGGTAGTTGATACTTCCTACATGATATAAGTCAAAATAAACCCCACTATTTCTTTGGTTAAAATCGTCGACCAAATCAATAAAAACAGGAGAATACTCCCAATCAGGATCACTTCTTCGCCAATCTTGTTTACCCCTCTGATAGGTATAATTACTATTTCCATAACCTCGATATTCTTTTTCGGTTAATGCCCATTCCACTGCTTCAGCCCAGCTTTCGTAAATAACCTTGTTTACCTGCCAATATTGAATATTTCCCATGTAAAGGGAGTGCAATTGATGTCCCAATTCGTGGGTAGTGGTTCCAAAAACTCTTTCTGTTGTTTTATACTGGTTATTCCATTTTCCGAAAACCCTTATGTCTGGCAATATGCCTCCCGCGCTCCAATCTCCCCAAAAAACACCTCCTCCGTTTTGATCAATATAACATATTTTGGTCTTATTGCCAAACGGTAGTATTGGCCGGGGTAAACCTAAATTATCTCCATAAAAATGCCTGTACGCAGCCCGGTGTATTGTCGCGTACATTATAGATTCTCCACCGGCATTAATAGCTAAGTTCCACTCGCCCGTCTGTTTGGGTCCATTAAAATAAGCTTGAACTAAGTCACCGTTTCTGATATCATAATATCCTTTTTCCCACTTGATACTGTAATTAGCATCGCGTACAAATGTGCCGTCGCAAGTAAAATCACCGTTTGCATCTGTCATTCCTTCATGAGTTGTAAACCATCGGCGGGCACGAACGGTAATACCTTCCAATGGTATAAAATGGCTGTTCGTTGTATTGGTTTCATACCTGTAAACAGCTCTTTGACAAATTTCATCATCAGGAGGTTGAAGCGATTTCAAGAAAGGATCTTCACCGTACGGATCATGTATTGGTTCACCGGTTTCGCAATTATAGTATTCGTAATGGTCAAATACTTTCTGTGTTGTCGAATAACTGTCAATGATATCATCATAAACTCTAATTGTTCCTGCCGGCCTCCAGCTGGTAGATTTCAGTTCAACTCCATTTACTTTATTTTCATCTAAGTTATCGGTTATACGCAAAGCTTCCGTTTCAAGTGTTAACCAGTCAAAATAATCGATTGAACCACTTTTTAATTCTTCCAATTCACCGGTTTCTTCCTGCAGAAATAAATCAGCCAGTTTTTGGTATTGAATATTAGGAAAAGTATAATCAACAGGTACGACAGTATATTGCCAGGTAATTTGATTTTGGGGGATAGAAGGATCGTGGTAATGGGTACCGCCCCTTTTTATTTCAACATCGAGGGGATAATCGTAAATGTGTAATGTTGTATCCCTTGTTAACATATTCAATTCCTGAAAACTTTTAGGTCGAAATCTTACATAAAAATGTGTTGTTTCAATATTTACAGCAGATTTTAACTTATTATCAGCTCGTAAGTTATTATACGCTTTTTGCATATTTTCAACTGAATAAGGATTTTTTAACTTTTCCCCGAGAATCATTTGTCCTTCATTGTACTGTGAGACTTGTTCTTCGGCAAGATAGGGATTTTCTTCATAGAGTTCTTCATCTTTCTGGCAAGCATTAAAAATGGTTAAAGCCGCTGCTACCATAGTAAAAACAATAATTTTTTTCATTTCTTTGTAAAGTTTTATGGAGCGGAAAGCGCTAACTTCCCGTTCCGGTTTATAAAATAAGACCTGCAACCCGGTTCCCCCGATAGCTATCGGGGAGGGCCGGGTTGCTTTTTGCCCTTGATAGTATATCGTGTTGCCATGCAACTATTATTTTTTCAGCCTCTGCCGAAAAAAATCTCTCCTAAAAAATTCTCTCTCTCTGGAAATTGTGTCCGTGTCGTACCTGTTCAAATGTAAAAAAAAAACGAATTTTGCAAAACTTCTGTCATCTTTCTGAATTTCTTACCACCTGTAAGTAAACGAAACCGACGGGATAATTGGGAATAAGATTGGCCCTGTCATAGTTTTGGCCTTTAATTTATAAATACCTGTAAACTAAAATTTTCATTTCTTTCAAAATGAAGGCAATTTATATGGGTGCGAATATCTTCGGGAACCTGTCATTCCGAGTTTTTACCCAATTTTATTGGACATAATGAGACGATAACAGACTAACTATTGCTGTCATTTCGATCCCGAGGACTCGGGAAGGAGAAATCTGTTTCAATTTCAGAGATTTCTCACCCGGAATACCGGGATTCTCACAAAGTGATCGCTTCGCGTGAAATGACATCAGCATGTGACTTTCTAATTATTTTCAGCAGATTTCTTTCAAAAGTGCCAATGTCAGAATTGGTTTTTATGCGCTAAGCGGTTCAAAACCGCTAAGCGCGTTCGCTCCTGATTAATCTGGTTTAGGTTTCTCTCCGGTTGAATTTTCCATTGGGCAAGCGGGGCAATTTATCTTTAACCAGAATTTGTTTGGGCTGCTCATACCTGCCGAGTTGTTTCTTGCAAATTTCTTTTAATTTTTCGGTAGTTCCTTTGTTTTCTTTTCCTTCCACTACCAAAATCAGTTGGTGTCCCAGCGATTCATGGGGTAAAGAGGAAATCAGGAACGGTTTGGAAATAAACGGTTCCAGCTTTTTCTCCAGTTGCTCGGGCGAAAATTTTATGCCGCCGGAGATGATGACATTGTCGGCACGGCCCAAAATCCGGAAGGTTTTTTCATCTTTTAGTTCGGCGAGGTCGGTGGTTGGCAGCGGTTGGTTTTCCAGCCCGGGCATAGAAATTTGCAGGCAGCCTTTTGCAGATAAATTGACGCTTATGTTTTCCAGGCAATGGTACCAGCCGTCGGCACCGGAGCCGTTGATCTTGCGCAAGGCAATGTGGGTAGCGGTTTCGGTCATCCCGTAACCGGACCAACAGGCAGTGGAAATATTTTGCAACGCCCTTTCAAGCGATGCCGGAATGGACGAGCCGCCAAGCAACAATTGTTCAATTTTATTCAGCAATTCTCCCGGTGCGGCTTCAGCTTTTAAAATTTTGGCCACCTGGTTGGGCACCATTGCTGCAAACCGGAATTTTTTGTTTTTCAGAAAAGCGAAATCGGTGGAAGGTTCGGTTAAATAAAGATCGAGTTCGCCCAGCAGTGCACGGACCACCATCAGTTTGCCGGCAATGTATTGCAAGGGCAGGCAGTGGAGAATGCGGTCATTTTTCTTCAGTTGGAAAAATTGCAAAGTGCGCCGGGCGCTTTCGGCCACAAATTCTTTTTGGAGCTTGATGGTTTTGGGCGTGCCGGTGCTTCCCGAGGTTTTTATTTCGATATATTTATTTTCAGAATACCACTCTTTTAGAAAATCGGTGAAATCAACTTCACGATCGGTTTCCGGTTTTTTATATTTAATGAGATCATTAGTCGAAACCTGGATTTCATTCAACATAATATATTTTGGAAAAAGATTCATGGCTATAAAATAGTTTTTGGGAATTCGAAAATTTTGTTGGGATTGAACCACAGTTTTTCACCCCGGATTTCTAACGGCGACGGAATGTTGTTGGTAAACAACTGGCCGGTACCCAGTCCCTGGTGGCCTTTTGCATTTTGCTGAAACGTCCACTGCGCAATGGCATTCAGCCCGATGTCCGATTCCAGGTACGAAGTGACCCACCAGCCAATTGAGCGATTTTTGGCCAGTTCAATCCACTCCTCACAACCTGAAAGACCGCCATGCAGACTGGGTTTCAGAATGATAAATTGTGGCCGGATGGTATTGAGCAACTTCTCTTTTTTATTTTTATCGTGAATGCCAATCAACTCTTCATCCAGCGTCACCGGCACCGGGGAATTTTTACAGATTTTAGCCATTTTTTTCCACTGCCCGGCGGCAATGGGTTGCTCGATGGAATGAAGGTCAAATTGTGCCAGCTTATGAAGTTTTTCCATTGCTTCATCCGGGTGAAAAGCGCCGTTTGCATCTACCCGCAACGTAATTTGTGTGTTATCATAATTTTCCCGGATGCTTTTCAGTATTTCCAGTTCTTTTTTAAAATCGAGGCTGCCAATTTTCAGTTTGATGCAGCGAAATCCTGCCTTTAATTTTTCTTGAATTTGGCTTAATATAAATTCAGGTTCACCCATCCAGATTAACCCGTTGATGAGAATACCTTTTTTTCCTTCAGTAAAACCTGAAGGAAAAAGAAGTTGGCGGCCTCCGGTTTTTAAATCCTGCAAAGCAGTTTCCAATGCAAAGCGGACTGAGGAAACATTTTGAGCGGCATCTAAAATATTAACATAATTTTTGGGGTTGGCACAAATTTTATTCAGCAGCGATTCCACTTCATCAGGTGTTTCAGTACTTAGGCCGGGCAGCGGGGCACATTCACCAATTCCGGTTTTTCCGTTTTTTTCCAGCATCAAAAACCAGACAGTGCGGGTTTTGTAGGTTCCGCGCGATGTGGATGCCGGACGTTTAAAATGCAGTTCGTATTTTTTGTACCGTGCTTTCATTTCACCGAAATTAGTAAACCAATGCAAAAAAGCAAAGTGAATCCCAGCGTGGAAAGCGCCAGCCGTTTTAAAAACGGGTCGAGTGCTTTTTCATTCCGGATACGAAAAATTTTATGTAAATCAAACATAAAAATTGGAAATGTTATCCAGTAGATGAATTGCCACAACGAATGGAAATGGTTTAGTGTGAAAATGAGGGCAACTATCCATCCGCCCAAAATTATTACCAGGTGGTAAAAACGGGCATTTCGGGCACCAATCCGTACCGGGATGGTCATTTTCCCGGAGTTTCGATCATTTTCGATGTCGCGGGTGTTGTTGAGATTTAGTACGCCGGTGCTGAAGAATCCGATGGTCAGCGCCGGCAGAAAAATTGAATCCGGCAGAAATCCGGCATTCAAATAGAACACACCCGGCACCGGCAACAATCCAAAAAACAGGAAAACAAACAGATCGCCCAGCCCGATGTAGCCGTAGGATTTTTTTCCTGCGGTATAAAAGTAGGCGGCAATCAGCGAAAGAATTCCCAGTCCGATAAATCCGAAAAACGCTGCTTTTGAGTGGTGCCAGGTTCCGGCATAAACCAGCCAGAGGCCTGTTAGAAAACTGAGGCTGCCAATTACGATCATTCCTGTTTCCATCTCTTTTTGGGTGATTTCGCCACTTTGTACTGTCCGGGTGGGGCCCAGACGGAATTCGTTATCGGTTCCGCGCTGGCTGTCGCCGTAATCGTTGGCAAAGTTTGAAAAAACCTGGATGAGCGTGGCCGTTACAATGGCCAGTACGCTCACTGTGGCATCGATGGCGCTGTAGAACCATGCCAGTCCGCACCCCATAATAATTCCTGAAAGGGCAAGCGGAAGTGTCCGCGGGCGGGCTGCTTTTATCCATGATTTTGTTGTTGCCATAAAGTTTAACTAACAAAATTGTAAGTTACATTTTTGTCACAAATGTAGCTAACCAAACTGTAACTTACTTTTTGGTAACTTGCCATACAGTATAAATATAAAATAATGATAGGTGTAAATGCTTAAAAAATAAATCTCCCGCAGATTACGCTGATTCTCGCAGAAACTTACAGAAATCAGCGTTTATCTGCGAAATCAGCGGGAATACAAAATATATTTTACGGAAACTTCGGATATTTCTGAAAATCGGGCTTTCGTTTTTCGAGAAAAGCATGTTTTCCTTCCTGGGCTTCCTCCGTGAGGTAATAAAGCAGTGTGGCATTGCCGGCAAATTCCTGGATTCCTACCTGTCCGTCGAGTTCGGCGTTGAGGCCCAGTTTGAGCATACGCAGTGCCAGCGGACTGTGTTCCTGCATTTTTTGTGCCCAGGCCACCACTTCGTCCTCAAGCTGATCGAGCGGAACTACTTTGTTTACCAGTCCCATTTCCAGCGCTTCGGCAGCCGAGTACTGGCGGCACATGAACCAGATTTCGCGGGCTTTCTTTTGTCCCACATGGCTGGCCAGGTATGATGAACCGAGCCCGGCATCGAAACTGCCCACTTTGGGGCCGGTTTGCCCGAAAATGGCATTCTCGCTGGCGATGCTGATGTCGCAAACCACATGCAGCACATGACCACCGCCAATGGCATAACCGTTAACCATGGCAATTACCGGTTTGGGCATGCTGCGGATTTGGCGCTGCACTTCGAGGATGTTCAGGCGTGGCACGCCTTTTTCGTCGATGTAGCCACCCTGTCCTTTTACGTTTTGGTCGCCACCCGAGCAGAACGCTTTGTCGCCGGCGCCGGTGAGCACCACCACATTGATGCGCTGATCTTCGCGGCAAATGTGCAGTGCATCACTCATTTCATTTACGGTAGTGGGCCGGAACGCATTCCGGTAACGCTCGCGGTTAATGGTAATTTTCCCGATTCCGTCAAAATAATCGAAAAAAATGTCTTCGTATTCTTTAATGGTTTCCCAGTTGCGTTTTGTATTCATTTTTTTTTACCGATTAAACAAGTATTACTGCTTGTAAGTGTTTTTATTTCAATTAAATGAGATCTTATTATTTTTAATAAATTTTTTTGTGATTCTTTGTGCCTTGGTGTCTTGGTGGCAAATTATTTCTTCAGCCACTAAGGCTCAAAGACACAAAATTTCACGAAGGAGAAATATAGTTTAAACATGCATAAAAATCTTCTTTATTTATATCCGGATAATCTTTATTGATTTCCTGAAAATTTTGTCCGTTTGCCATTTTTTTGAGAATTATATCAACCGGGATGTGTACCTTTAATTACCGGTTTTCTATACATAATTTCAGGATTGGCTTCAATATGATTTTCCCATTTCTTCATGACGATAAATTAATGTAAAAAGTCTTCAACCGGTTGCTTTTCTATTTTGCCTTCCTGCATCAGTTTTACCTGGTCGAGACTTTCTTGAAATTCACTCAATGCTTTTTTTTCTACTTCAGGGATTTCCACATAATCAAGCGTTTTTATAAAATTCAAAAAAGCCTGAAATTTACTTTCCTTGATATTTAATGTAAGTTGCCTCATAATTTTACTTTTTCTTTTATAAAGTAATTGTAGCTGAAATGTTTCACAAACTTAATTAAAAAAAGAAAAAAATCGGATTGTTTTTGCAATCCCCGGTGGTACTCCAAATTCTACGTTTAACAGCGTGGTTCAAATCTTTCATTCTATCCACCGCAGTTTTTACAGAAAGGGATCTTTTGGAAAGCGAGGTGGAGCTGGTACACTGCACTTTTTTCGATGGTATTGGCAGTTAATCATTTTAATGGCTAAAGCCGGTTTGCACTTCCAATGAACTTTGGTCACCGGGCTAAAGCCACGGTGTAAAATATCCAGATCTTTAAATTTAACAGATCGGTTTTAAAACCAGCGTGTAACCCTTTTTCTTTTTTTTCACCGGCGCTTTAGCCCGGTGGATTGGTATGTTTACTAGTTTGTTGGCTTTAGCGTTTAAGTCTTTACTTTCTTAAACAACTCCCGAAACGCTTTTGAGTTTACTTCAGCATCGGTAAAAATTTCCGTAACCGCTGCTTTTTGCTGTTTTTCAGAATAGAAATGAGTCAACTGCTTTTCCAAATCTGTTTCGTTGGCAGCTCTGAAATAATCGAGCCCGAAAGTTTGTGCCATTCCTTTGGTGCTGAATTTATTTTCGGTGAAAAAGTGTTCGCGGAACGCCGGCGATTCACCCGGCCCTTTTATCATGCTGAAAATGTTTCCGCCCCCGTTGTGAATGACAATGATGCGCAGATTATTTCCAATATATTTATTCAAGAGTGCGTTGGAATCATAAAAAAAAGAGAGGTCGCCCAGAATTATGGTGTTGATTTTTTGCGATTCAGATGCAAATCCCACAGCGGTTGACAGCGAACCATCAATACCGCTCACACCACGGTTGCTGAAATACCGGGTGTTTTTGGCGGCTTCAAATAGAAGTGCGTAACGAACCGGGGAACTGTTTCCAAGATGAACTACTGAATTTTCAGGAATGAATTTTTGAATTTTGTTGAACACTTTTAAATCGCAAAATTTGGTTTCATCAACAAAATTATCGCGCAAATTTGCCACTGTCTTTTCCTGGTTTTTCCAATTTTCAAAAAATGTTTTTTCTTTTGATTTTAGTTGAGGCAGCAGTTGTTCGAAAAAAATTTCAGGTGTGGAATCAATCACGCGTGTTAATGACTGGTAAGTATCGGCGTGCTGGTTCGCTTTTGAAATATGCCAGTGCGCATCCGGTTTGTTTTTCCGCAAAAATTGTTTCAGCGGTTTGGAGACAAATGAACCGCCGAAAGTGATAACTAAATCTGGCTGAAAAACTCTGCTGCTTTCCGAAAGCAACGAGGTGATGAGCAAATCCGGAATTCCGCAAAATTCTGAATTATTCAGATTGGCCAGATTTTCTTTTAAAACAAGAGCTCCTGATTTTTCCGAAACTTCAGCCAGAATTTCTTCCAGCTTCGGATTTGGATTTTGCTGACCGGCAAGGATTAGTATTTTTTCAGAACCGTTAAATTCTTCAGAAAGATGTTGCAGTTCTTTTTCTGCTAAAAAAGATTGTGTCTTTACAGAATCAATCACTTTAACTTTTGGCAAATCTTCATCCAGCAAATCGTGGAGCGGTTCTTCCAGCGGAATGTTGATGTGCACTGGTCCCGGGGTTTCTGAAATTGCCCGATTCAGCGTTTCGTTGATTTCGCGTCCGGCAAACCACAAATCTTTTTCTGTTTCGTTCAGTGGCAGGGTGATTTCTTTTTTGATGAAATCGCGGTAAATATTGTTTTGACGGATGGTTTGGTTTTCCAGCTGATCGATCCAGTAGGGCGGCCGGTCGGCAGTGAGTACCATTAGCGGAATGTTGCGGTAGAAAGCTTCCGCCACGGCAGGTGCGTAATTGAGCGTGGAAGTTCCCGAACTGCAAACCAGCACCACTGGTTTTTGAACCGACTCGGATAAACCGATGGCAAAATAGCCGGCGCTTCGTTCATCCACAATGCTGCGGCAGTTAAAACTTTTATTTGTTGCCAGCGTGTGTACCAACGGGCCGCTGCGCGAACCGGGCGAAATTACAATATTGGTAATTCCTTTGGCCAGTAAAATGGCTGCCAGTTGCTGAATATGTTTTTTTGTTGAAATCATCTGTTTTGCACTGCTTCGATGGCTGATAACAGGGTGGTGGCTTTTTTATTGGTCTCTTCCCATTCATCTTCCGGCACCGACCGCGAAGTTATCCCGCCACCCGAGTATAAAATGTATTGTTCCGGCCTCACTTCCAAACAACGCAAATTTACAAATAATCCGACATCCCCATTCAGCCGCCACGGACCGATATAACCTGAATAATACCTCCGGTCGTGTTTTTCAATTTTTGAAATAAACCGTGCTGCTTTTGGTTTTGGGTAGCCACACACTGCCGGAGTGGGGTGGAGTTCAGCTACAAAATCACCGAGGTTACAATCCAGTTTTTTGGCAGCAAACCTGAAAATGGTGCTGAGGTGCGCCACCTGTCCGCTTTCCAGCGTGTCAGGGCCTTCGGTGATGTATGGGTGAATATTGAACCGGTAAAATACATCGAGAATGTAGCGCGACACAAACGCCTGTTCCTCAATTTCCTTGGTGTGCCAGCTGTAATCGCCGTCGTCGCGGCGCGACTGCGTGCCTGCCAGCGAAACGGTTTCCAGCATTTTGTCGTCCGACTTCAGTAAAACCTCGGGTGTGGCACCCATCCACAAACCAGCTTGTGTTTGGCCGGTGGCTGCCGATGGCAGATTCACCAGGTAAACAAACGCATTGGGTGTTTGCTCCAAAAGCTGGAGATACACCTCGCCAATCGATTCCGATTTTCGCTGGAAAGGAATTAACCGTGAAACAATAACTTTGGCCAGCTTGCTCTCTTTTATTTTGCCGATGGTGGTTTCAATGTCTTTTAAATAGTCTTTTTTAGAAATAATGAAAGGCGGCTCAGGATGCACTTCTTCCACTTTTTCGTGCTGAAGGGCTTCGCAATCAATAGTAAGAATTTCGTCGATTCCTTTTTTGTGGATACCTGGTTTTAAAAGCACGAGCGGCGCATTCTCGCTGATGTTGTACGGTGCGAAAACAAAACCTTCCTGTCCGTTCAGCTTTTCCAGCTGGTCGGGGTGGATGAGCCCTTCCTGCGGAGCCACCAATATTTCGGGAGTGTGGCTACCGGGCATCGACCAAAGTGCAAACGGGCAGTTTTTTGCGAGCAGGTTATCGATAAAAAGCGCAAAATCTTTTCTATTTGTCATTCTTCTTTACAATCATGTTCGTAACGCGGACGGTTGAAATTAGCCGGCCTTCCTCATTTTGTATATCAACATTCCAAAGGTGAGTCTTGTTCCCGCGGTGAATAATTTTTGCTGTGGCGCGTGCTTTGCCCGTTTTCAGTGTGCCGGTATGGTTTCCGGAGACCTGGCTGCCGAGCGCATCAAATTCGTTTAAATCGATGATTAACATACTTCCCAAACCAGCAAGCGTTTCGGCCATGGCCAGGTTGGCACCACCGTGCAGCATCCCGTCGGGGCGGCTGTTTTTTTCAGAAAGGGTGAAATAGCCTTCCACCAGGCCGTCGCCGATTTCTGTTACTTCAATTCCCAGGTTACCAATAAGGCTTTTTTGCATCGCTTTATTGATGAGATCGAGAGGGGTATTAAAATTCAGCAAAGTTAAATCCATAATGAATTTTTGTAAAAAATGAAGCCAAAATTACGATTTCCTTTTTACTGCGCCAAAGTAAACCGGAAACTCACGCCAATATTTGTATTCGATGTGGGGAACGAGAGTGAAGTAAACGGATTATTCATGACTTTATCGAAAAATACCCGCAGCTGGAAACGGTCGCTGAGCATGTAGTCGGCAGTGGTTTTAATGGTAAACGCACTTTGCCCGGCGGTAATCTGGTCGTCGTCTTCCACAATTTTACGCAGCACGGTTTTGTTTTTCCGGTAGGAGAGGTCGGCCCGCAGATTCAAATCGTTGGAATAGGCTTGTTGCGAATTTTTGGTTTTTATAATCAGATCCATCTGCGTAAACCGGTAACCAATTCCCATGGTGTATTCGTTGCTGAGCACTTCGGTTAACTGGTTATTGGCAAATGACAACGTAAGGTTTCTGGAGCGTTTTATTTCGGCACGGGTAGTTAAATCATTGTTCCACATAATGTCCATATTAATGAGCGGGCTGAAAGTTTCAGTAATACTCACCGAGTTGAAATCGTATGGAGCAATAAAGTTGTCGGCAATGTCGCGTATATAGCTGAAACCGTCTCCCTGTTCTTCGTAATTGAGGTTGGTGATGAAAGACCCCACATTGTAGCTTGAGCGGTAGGAATGGGTGAAATTAAGCGAACGCATAATTTTGTTTAGGCCCGGAATCTGGGAAACCATTCCCTCGTAACGGATACGCCAGTTGGGGCGGATAAATTTAATGGACGGGAAAAGTCCCAGCGATACATCGTGCGGATCTTTGTTTTGGTAGGCCGCCAAAAATGCCGGCACCATAACTTCCACCGAGTTGGGGCCGTAGCCGTCGGGGAATCCGGTTTCCGGGTCAACAGCTGAAGGATCGTAGCCGAAACCATTATTGGGGTCGCGTTGCGATGCCAGGCGACGGGCAATAATTTGCCGGTAGTCTTTAAATTTCTCAAATGTTTCTGATTGGTGCACTTCTCCTTTACCCATGGCAAAAAAGGCCGTTCCCCAGGTGAGAGTTGACATGCTGAAATTCCCTTTTTCAGTAAAACTGTTCGCGCTAAAGTCGCCTGTTTCCGGGTTGTAGTTGTAAAATTCGCTGATATTTTTTGAGAACGAGCGGTCGGCAGTAACATCGATACGGAGATCGGGCAGGGGTTCAACGGTAGCCCTGATGCTGAAGCGTTCGTTTTTGGTAAACATGTACGGCATGTTCAGTGTGGAGTCGGTGGTTATCCAGCCGTTTTCGGCGGCCCGCCGTGCGAAACCGTAATCCTGCCATCCCAGCAGGAAGGGAGTTCCGGGAGCAAAGCTGCTATTTCTCCGCCGGTTGAAAAGATCGCGGTCGGGGGTGTAAGTTCCGGCACCAAAAGCAGTGGGTTCGGGCAAATAACCGGGCAGTACTGTTCCGCCGTTTATGCTGTAGTTTACCGAAATGGTCCGTACACCAATCAGCATGCGGGTGGTTAAATCGAGCACGTCTTTTAAGAATGTCTGGTCACCGGGTTTACCGGTTACTTTAATCTGCGCTTGGTCGGCATTGGCAAGAGGCGTGAATTCGATGGTATTGGCATCAACAATATTGGTATTTCCGCGAATAAGCTCACCATCGACTCCGGTGGCCACTACATTTATTTTTTTGGTGTTCAGGTTATGTGTTACCGTTTCTGTTTCGCCCTCTGCAAGTTTTACATTGCTTGAATAGGTTTGTTCCTGTTCCTGTTGAGGCTGGGGTTGTTGTTGCTGTCGGGATTGAGTCCGGCTGCCGCCACTGCGGCGGTTTAAACTGGAGCGTCCCCTGCCGGTTCTCCTGAATTTCCGGTCCAGTTCCTGGAAATAGGGTACTTTATTGTACAGGCTCTGCAGGTTGGCATTTCCGGTTAACTGAATGTTCCGCGAATTTTGAATGCGGTTCCCCAGGTTAATGGTGTCGGCAGTCATAGGTCCAGCCTGCCAGTCGTAAGTTCCCTGGTAGCGCACCGATGATGAAAGGAAATTCAGAAACTGAATCTGGTTGATGGGCAACCTGTAGGTGACATTTACATTGTGGTTATAAAGTGTTGGCCTTCCCAAATTCCATAAGTTGGTCATAATGGAATCCTTAATCATGTCATAATTATCCATGTCGCGGTTGATCCTGCCTTCAGGTTCATCGATGCGGGAGGTGCTTCTGGACGAAAAATCAACTTTCAGTGAGCGGGTCACATCGTAGCGCAAATCGAAAAAGCGGTTCCATAAAAAATCTTTCTCATAGGTAGCCGGAAGAATAAATTCCGGGTTGGTAACATTTCGCGATTTAATTTCGTGGTAGCGACGCGTGAGGTCGGTCCGGAAAGAGATTTGGGTAGGCAACGGATAAAAATTGAAATTACCCAGCAATTTGAGCGGTCCTTTCTGCAGCAGGCCAATATTGTTAAATGGCTGAACGATTTCCGGACGGCTGCTGTAGTTATAGGAGAACATCCCCCGGTAGGTTTTGTCGAGGTTGTATTCAGTATCGATGTTTCTCCTGAAAATTTCATTGTAAGAGTATGACAATGCAAAGTTCTCCGGATCCCAGAGGCGTACTTTGGTTTGTTCGCGCTGCGGTTCTATTTTCACATTGGTAAAATTCAAGCTTTTACGGGTTACCAAATCCTGCGACATATTTTTTATTGAATCCCTTACGTTGTCGTTTTCGGCATGTTCCAGCGATTTGTCGAGTTCAATATCGGGTTCCAGCGGGTTGTATTTTGGGTTACTTACACTACGTGAATAGCCGTAGTACATGGGCAGGCGCACTCCGGCTTTTTCGGGAAAGAATTTACCCAAATCAACTGATGACGCAATATCAATTTCATTTAAATCATCCAGTTGCCGGTTGTTGACATTCTGGCTGATGCTACCAAATCCGGCAGAACGGGTTCTGCCTGCCACGGTAACACTACCCAAATCGGCCAGGCGTGTGGTAACCCGGGCGTTGGCGGCCCATCCTCCATCTTCATCAAAATCAGAAAGGCGCATTTCGTTTACCCAAACTTCCACTGCTTTGGGGCCGGTGTTAATCTGGCCTTTTTTGTTCCGGATACCCATCATTACCACCTGCACATTTCCGAGGTTGGGGCTTCCTTTAATTTTAACCCTGTTTTTATTTTTGTTCCAACCCTGGTGAACGGTTTCGTAAATATCCTGCATTCCAAAAGTGGAGCCCGCCCTTCTCACTTCAGCGTTTCGTTCGAGTTTTGCATTGGTGAACAATTCGAGAGGAATATCCAGCCTGTTTGCATCGGGCCAGACTGTGTAGCGGTCGCTTTCAATATCATCGTTATACCTTCCGGGCGGAGTAAGCTTTAGCGGCACTTCGTACTCGTAGTAGTTGTAGTTGTAATCGGATCCAATCCGGATAAAAAAGTGGAGTTCATCGTCATTTAACGGGTACTCCTCCATTTCTTCGGCATGTACTTCCAGTTTCAGGCGTTTGTACCTTCTGAAATCCATGTACAATGATTTGTAAGCGGCCCGTGCATCGCCCTGTTCGAGGTCGGTTACTTTCAATACCATCGACTGCTCGTTGAGCTGGCGAAGCTGCGGGTTGGCAGGGTCGATTACCCGGTCGATTCCCGGTGGAAGAATGTAGTTCACCGGTTCCCTGTTTCCGTTTTCTTCAATGTTAACCGCCGAAACATCGAATTCTGCATTGGGAGAAAAAGCATCAGGATCCTGTCCGATTTCACGGGTGTACCTGCGCCAGTCGGACCGCACCAAATCGAGCGTTGCAAAGCGTAAGACCACGGGTTGTTCGAATCCGCGCATGAACATACGTAAAAACCGAATGGACTTAAAATCGCGGATATTGCCGACTACTTGGTCGGGGTCGCGTACCGGAATTTTAAACTGGTACCACTTTACATCACCTACCTGGCCGTTTTTCAGCTCCACACGACTTTCTTTTATGTCGGTAATAAAGTTTTCGCCCAGCTGCATGTCTTCTTTGCGGATATTTACTTTATACTGGTAGTAGCGTTCGTTTTCATTTAATGTGTTGTCGCCGTTTATGTCTTCAATATCAGGGAGTGATGAAGCTGCAGTTGGATAGGATTCCGGCGACATTTCGGTGGTGCGCGAGTTGTTTTCAGAACCGTTAAAACGCTTGTAACGTTCCAGAATTCCCAGCTCCTGCTGATCGTAATCTGAGCCGCGGTAATAGTGAAAATCGTCGCCTGACGGGTCATTCAAAAAATCTTCAAAAACATCGTCATAAACCAGATCCCTGAGCTGGTCGAGGTAATTCCCGAAAAAAAGTTGTTCTTCTTCGCTGCTCAACCCGTCAAATCCGACATCCTGGTATCTGCGCGATTCCGGGTCGTTATCGAATGCGTTAACAAGCGATTGCAGGGTTGAAACGCGTCCCCAGGCAGTTGAGTCAACATTGGTTACGAGTTCCGTAGTTGGCAGGCCCTGCTCAAAAGCTTTTCGCGAGTCTTTCAGTATGTCTTCCGAAATATCGCCCAGGTTGAAGTAGAGTTCGCCGCCCTGATGTGTTCCTGCCGTATCGTTTACAAAAGGATCCATCACCCAGAATTCAATAAATTCGATGTTGGAGTTTTCGAAATCACTGGTTTGAATTTCGCGCATAATACCGCCCCAGCGCGTTTCCGGATCCTTCAATGTTCCGTCCTGGTTTATTCCGCTCGAATAATCAGTTGGTTGCGTGTCGTAGTTATAAGGCCCGCGTTCGTTGGGATAAAAGGCCAAATCTAAAACCGGAATATTCGTCGGCTGGCCAACAGGTGACTCTTTTGCCGGGAAAATTTCTTTTTCAAACACCTCGCGAACCAGGTGGTTCGATTGCATCTCCTTGTCGTTTCTGATATGGTCGGGTGTGAGGCTGTTGTTCCGCAGGAATAAAGGATCGATAATATACCAGGCCAGGTTAGCGCGGTTAAATCCATATTCGGGCGAATTGGTGAGGTTTCCTTCGGGGAACATTTCCGGCTGGTATTGGGGTGTACTTGCCATTACCCACGCTTGCCTCGCTTTCAGGTTTATGGTTGTTTTTGTGCCTTCAAAATCATCGATATAGGCATTTCCACTCTTTTCAATAACACTTGAATGGCCCGGGATTAACTGGGCAACTTCGGCTTCCACATCGATTGACGATGGGGTGTTGGAGCTGTAAAACGGAAGCGCATCCACGGCTTTGGTCAGCAGCATGCTTTCGGTTGACCAGCGGCCATCTACCCCCACCATCAGGTTTGAAATGGGGTCTTCACCGTAGTCCACTTTTTGGGTGAGCGGGCGTTCCTGCATATAGAGGGCGGTGGCGCCAATGTTAAAATTGTCGGAAAAAGCGTAATTGGCGTGTGCACCAAGCAGGGTTTTCCGCTGCATGGTAAAGAGGTCTTCACTCTCGGTAGAAACCTGAATGGGAGTTCCTGCTTCAAGCAGCGCCTCGTTAATAATTTTCACCTGGCCCAGCGTGTAATCAACTGTATAATCAACATTCTCCACCAGTTCGCGTCCGCCTGCAGTAACTTTTACCGAACCTTGTGTGAGGTTGAGCGTACCCAGCGGAATGTCGGAGCCTGAGGCGCCTTTGTAGCTACCCGTTATGCGGAACTTGTTGTGCTCTGCATCCTGCTCGGCAAACACTCTTGTTGAATCGTATAGCGAGGTGAAGGTATATTCTTCAATCAGTGCAGGGTCCTGAATGGAATCGGCCAGATGGCTGCCAAAAGGTTCTACTACCGGGAAAATTATCCGCCCTCGGTTTGAGTTCACGGTGATTCCCTCAATGTAGTCGAACATCCCGTCTTTGTAAGGGTCCATCTGTTTGTTTAGCTTGTCGAGGTTCATTACTTCGAGCAGGATGTGCCCGCGCAGTCTTCCTTTGGGTAGGTAATTTATGTTAGTACCTGTTGAATCGTTTTGGTACACAATATTCAGAATAAAATCTTCGGAGGTTAGCTGGTAAGCGTCGAGGTTGTAGATGTTTTTCATCATCAGGTCCCAGGTAGGCAGATTGGGCGACAAATTGGTTCCTTTCAGCAATTTAAGCACCAGTGTTTTAGGGGCGTCAACACCATCGGTGGAAAACTCCCCCACCTGAAAGTTCTTGCCGTTTGAAGTATAGCTGAAAGCTACCGCCAGTACTTCGTCAGCGTTAAGTGCCGTATTTAGTGAAATATATCCTAATCGCTCGTTTACAGTGTATTCCGATTCGCTCAGTTTGCGCGCCTGTTCAATTTTTTCAAAATCCTGACCACCTACAAATGCGGGGCTGAACTGTGCCATTACTGAGGTAATGTCTTGTGTGTTACGGATGTCGCTGTAGGTAGTGGTCATTTCGTAGTACAAACCGTTGGCATCGTTGAGCGGAAATATATTTTCAGGATAAGCAAGGCCGATATTTTCCTGAAATTCGGGTATTTCGTTGTAAATATGTTCGCCATGCTCGCCTAAGTCCTGAAACGCGAGGATATTTCGGGATTCAGAAAAATTATTTGATTTATTGGTGACCCAAATTTCAATTTTGTTGATGTTGATGGGCGAAGTGGGGACCGCCGTGTTTTGCAGCCATTTGTCGTAGTTGTCGCGAAAATACTGCGACAGGAAAAAGTGTCTGTTGGCATCATAATCAGCTGCCGAAATTTCAAAGTTGGTGATTTGCGCTCCGCCCTCAGTTTCAATAGTTTTCGATTCTCCTTTATGTTGAGAGAAAAGCGTAGTGAGCGAGAGGCGGCCAAATTGCATTTCGGCTTTTACCCCAAACAGGTTGGAAGCGCCTGTTATCAGGGTTCCGCTGAGCGGTAGTGAAACATTTCCGGCCGAGATACTTTTAATAATTTCATCTTCGTCGCCGGTGTATTCCAGGTTCATTTTGTTTTCGTAATCAAAAGTGGCCTCGGTGTTGTAATTCACCCGCATGTTCATTTTGGTACCAATCTGGCCCATCACGTTCATCTGAATTTTCTCGTCAAAATCGAAGGTGGGCACTTTTCTGAGTCGCTCCGGAATGGCGGGGTTTTCGGTGGCATTCATCTGGTACCCGAAGCTCACTTCCACATATCCCTGCGGTTGAATGTTGACTGTATTTCCACCAAAAACGCGGTTAAATGCTTCGCCGCCAATAGTGAGTTTTGGGATGAGGCCTCCCTGTTCATCCAGTTCATGTTGCCGGCTGCGTTGTTTCCAGTAGTTTTTAATGGATTTTTCAAAGTCGTAGTCGATGTATTCGTCAAGCGACATTGATTGCGGAAGCCTGTAGTTCAGGTTTCCAATTTTTTCATAAAATATGTATTCTCCTGTTTCGGGGTCGTATTCAATTTCAAAATTAATGTTGCTGGGTTTATTCAGGAATATTTTCGAGGTGTCTTGCGAAGGTTGTCCAAAAGCGGGCTGGTCGTTAAACGGAAAGGGCAGTGTGCCCGTGGTATCAATTTCAACGGTATCCTGCTGCAAAATAAGCGGAGCAGCACCAATTGCTGAATTGCCAGCACTACTAATTCCGGATGCTGCAAGCAGGGAGGTGAGCACGTATATGAAGCCTATTTTCCTGAAGATACGGGCGAATTTCATTCCTTTTTTATAACCTTTTTAACGCTCTTTTAATCACACTTTCCACGGTTGCATCCGGATCTTCCCGAATAATTTTTGATACAACCTTTTCTGCATCTTTTTTGGCAAACCCCAGCATGACTAAAGCAGATAACGATTCTTTTTGGCTTGTATTGTCTGCTGAAATTAAAATTTGACCGGTTTCGGAAATTTTACCGAATTTATCTTTCAGGTCAATAATTATGCGCTGTGCGGTTTTGGCGCCAATCCCTTTCACTGCTTTTAAAACATCGGCATTTCCTGATGTTACTGCTGCCGATAATTCATCGGGGTTTAGCGACGAGAGCATCATAATGGCCGTGTTGGCACCAACTCCGTTTACCGAAATCAGGTTTCGGAAAATTTCGCGCTCCCGTTGTTCGGCAAACCCGTAAAGAATATGGGCATCTTCGCGAACTACCTGGTGGATGAACAGGCTGGCCTCTTTTTGGCCGTTTATTTTACTGTAAGTATTTAACGAAATATTGATGAAGTAGCCAACTCCTGCGGTTTCTACAACTACACTTGCCGGATTCAGGGCCGTTATTGTTCCCCGGATAAATTCGTACATGGGTCAAAGAGTTTAAAAGTTTTGATCGTTTTCCGCTTCAATATCAACACCTTCGTCTTCCTGGTTCGATGTGATATCGTATTTCTTTAAAGGATTTTTTGTGATTTCTTCGTGCATTTTCCTGTTTTTGTGAATATCGAGTGCCAGGTAAAGTGCCTGCCGGAAAGAGTCGGGTGAGGCTTTGTCTTCTCCTGCAAGCGAATAAGCCGTACCATGTGCCGGCGATGTGCGAATAAACGGCAGTCCGGCAGTGTAGTTCACACCTCTTTCAAACGAAGAGAGCTTGAAGGGGATGAGGCCCTGATCGTGGTACATGGCCAAAATGGCATCGAATTTTCTGTAGTCTTCAGCACCAAAAAATCCATCGGCCGAATAAGGGCCAAGTGCAATTATGCCTTCTTTTTTGGCCTGAATAATGGCCGGTAAAATCACCTCGTTTTCTTCATTGCCCAGAAGTCCGTTGTCACCGGCATGCGGGTTCAGCCCGAAAACCGCAATGCGTGGCCGGGTGATGGCAAAATCTTGTTGTAATGCCCTGGAAATGATCCGGATTTTTGAGAGGACCGCTTCTTTGGTAATATGGTCAGCTACTTCGGAAATGGGCAGGTGGGTGGTTACCAGGCCAATTTTCATGGTTTCGCTAACCATTAGCATCAGGTATTCTTTGGTGCCAAATTTTTGGGCAAGAAATTCGGTGTGCCCCGGGAACTTGAAATTTTCGCTCTGGATATTGTCTTTGTTGATTGGGGCGGTTACCAAAACGTCAATCAGTCCTTCTTTTAAATCGGAGGTGGCACGGTCGAGGGCCATAAAAGAGGCCTCGCCGGCAATTGGACTTGATTTCCCCAGTTCTACCCGCACATTGTCGTCGATGCAGTTTAACACATGCGCTTTGTTTGGCCCTGCTTCTGCAGGAGTGCGTACATGGTTTAAACTTAGATTGTTAATATTAAGTGCCTTGCGGTGATAGGCTGCTACTTTTGGCGACCCGTAAATAATTGGGGTGCACATTTCCAAAATACGCGAATCGAGCAGCGTTTTCATTATTACCTCGTAACTGATTCCGTTAATATCGCCTTGTGAAATTCCTACTTTTATTGTATTGCTCATTATGCTGTATTCTATCGTGTTATAATTAAGTCTTTTAAAAGAACGACAAAGTTACGTTTTTAATTGAATTTTTTCAAAAAGTGACAGAGCAGGCGGGTGCCAAAATCATTGCCGCCTTCGGGACGGTAGGCAATTTTTTCGTGCAGATAGGCAACGCCTGCGGTGTCTAAGTGCAGCCATGGATAACCGGTGAAATGTTCGAGAAATTTCCCGGCGATGGAAGTCTGGCCTTCACGGGCGCCCAGGTTGTTTAAATCGGCGATGGATGATTTGAGCGGCTTGGCAAATTCTTCCCACAACGGCAGCTCAACAACCCTTTCAAACGTTTCTTCGCCCGAAAGTTGTAAGCGTTTTAGATTTTCGGGGCTGTTGCCCATGGCGAGTAGCGCATGGGGTCCGGTAATCAGTTCGGCCGAACCCGTTAGTGTTGCCACATCGATAACCAGTTTCGGGTTGAATTTTTTGGCATAGCTCAGCGCATCGGTCAGCAGGAGGCGGCCTTCGGCATCAGTGTTTTTAATTTCCACGGTGGTGCCGTCGTACATGGTAACTACATCGCCCGGCACGTAAGCGTTTCCGTCGGGGCGGTTGTCGGTGGCCGGTATTAAACCAATTACATGAACGGGCAGATTGTTTTTTGCAACAGCGTAAAGTGTAGCAGCAACAACGGCGCCTCCGCCCATGTCACTTTTCATGTAGTCCATTGATTTTGCAGTGGGTTTGAGGCTCAGTCCGCCGGTGTCGTACACCACACCTTTTCCTACCAAAATAACCGGTTGCTTGTTTTTTGCATTTTGGGGTTTCCATTCAAGAATGTTGAAAGTTGGCGGATCGATGCTTCCCTTGTTCACGGCCAGCAGGCCGCCCATTCGCAGCGCTTCGATTTTTTTCCGGTTTAAAATTTCAACCTGAAAACCGGCCTCTTTTCCCAGCTTGGCAATTTCTTCCGAAAAACGTTCAGCGGTGAGGTACGAGAGCGGTTCGTTAATCAAATTGCGGGCGTGAAATGCGGCTTCGGTAATGGTTTTCAGTTCGTCGATTTGTTCTGCTGAAACGGCATCGTCTGCCACCAAAATTTCTTTCAGGACACGTTCTTCTTTTTTCTTCTTGTATTTTGAAAAAGAATAGCCAGCCAAAAGCAATCCTTCGAGAAACGGAAGCGTGAGGTTTTTTTCACTAAAACGGGCAAGCTGAACAGTTTTTATGTTTTCATTTTTGAGGATATCGTAAAAAGCGGCGCCTGCTTTGCGGGCACTTTCTGCCTGGCTGTTTCCGTCTTCTTTTTTTGTTTGGTGGAAAAAGAAAATATGCGGCAACTTAAAAACGGTGCATTCGTTTTTATCTTTTAATTTTTTGGCAGCGTATTTTTTTTCACGCTCTGAAAACGAAGGAGATGAAATTTGTCCCGGTTTGTCAATTATAACAGCAGCTGAGCAGTTTTCTTTCTGTTGGGATATCTTTGAAATTTTTGGTAACATACAATATAATTTTTGCCAAATTTAACAGAATTTAAATTGTTACAGGTGTGTTGGCTTGTTGGTGTGCGTGGTTAGCAACAGAAATTAAGCAATTTATTATTTCCTGATTCTTTTCTATTTGTTGGAATAAATTGAGAGCGTACTTTTCATCGTTTGAAATTCCTCTTCTAAATTAATTTGACAATTTGTCGAAATCAGTTTCAAATTGTTTTTAACCCCAACTCTTTCAGGAATTCATTGTGTTTGTCCGTATTGGTTTTAATTCTTTCATTTATTGAAGTCAGGTTTGCATTAACTTTATCCAGGTCAATTTGTACTTCATCTTCCGCGGTACTTACATACCTCGAAATGTTCAGATTGTGACCGTTCTTTTCAATTTCGTCCATTGAGACTTTTCTTGAAAAGCGTTCGGTTTCTTCCCTGTATTTATAGGTCTCAACAATGTTTTTAATATGTTTTTTGCCCAGGCTGTTCTGACGTTTTCCGTTTTCATACTGCTCACTGGCATTGATAAATAAAACATCGTCTTGTTTTTTACATTTCTTCAGTACAAGTATGCAAACCGGTATTCCAGTGGAATAGAATAATTTTGACGGCAATCCGATAACCGTATCAATGTTGTTATCTTTTAAAAGTTTGGTGCGGATTCGTTCTTCTGCACCGCCACGAAATAAAACTCCGTGAGGCAGTATGATTGCCATTGTACCATCTTCACTTAAAAAATGAAAACCGTGTAACAGGAACGCAAAATCGGCAGCTGATTTGGGTGCAAGTCCATAACTTTTGAAACGAAAATCTTCTGCTAAAGTATCGTTGGGTTCCCAACGTAAACTGAACGGTGGATTGGCTACTATTGCATCGAACTCCATTTTCTTAGCCGGATTCATTTCGTTGAGCAGTTCCCATTGGTTGAGCAGTGTATCTCCATGAAATATATCAAATTCGGCATCTTTCATTCCATGCAAAAGCATGTTCATCCGGGCAAGGTTGTAGGTAGTAATGTTCTTTTCCTGCCCATAAATTTTGCCGATACTGCCGTCATTTTCTTTGATGCGTTTCCTTACATTCAACAATAAAGAACCCGAACCACAGGCAAAATCCAATACATTATCCAATTTGTTTTTCTTTCCTGTACTTGGGTCCTGACTGTCCAATGTAACGATTTCTGAAAGAATGGTAGATATTTGCTGGGGTGTATAAAATTCACCTGCTTTTTTACCCGAACCTGCGGCAAACTGACCAATCAGATATTCGTAGGCATCACCAAGTGTATCGGTATCGGTGGAAAAATCTGCGATACCTTCTGCGATTTTTTGAATGATGGTGCAAAGTTTTTTGTTGCGGTCGGTGGGTGTTTTTCCCAGTTTTTCAGAATTCAGGTTAATTTCCGAAAATAAGCCCTGGAAAGAGTTGGCAAAGGATTCATTTTCGATGTATTTAAACCCTTTCTCCAGTGTTCTAAGCAAATCGCCATCCTGAGTGCGGGCAAGCTCGGTGATATTATTCCACAAGAATTCCGGCTTAATCACATAATGCACTTTTCTGCGCATTTGCTTTTCAAAATCCACCACATCATCCGGGTTTTCTTTATACCATTTTTCTAAGGGTGGTTTTACCCTGAGCTTCGACATCTCATCCGGAGGCGTGTCGCTCGGGTAATCTCTGCCCAATTCCTTTTTTGCAGATTCTTCGTAATTGGTCGATAAATATTTTAGAAAAAGAAACGAAAGCATATAATCGCGAAAATCATCCGCATTCATTGCTCCACGCAGTTGGTCTGCTATATTCCAAAGGGTTTTACCCAGTTGTTGCTGTTCTTTTTGTGTCATTTGTCTGAACCTTGATTTTTCATGATTTCCGGATTGCCTTGATTTTGTTGTTTGAACTTTTTGTTCTGAACTCTTTTAAATTCTAAACTTTTCGCCCCAAAATTTATCAGAAGACCAATTTCGAGATCATAAGCTTCGAGGTAGTTTATTGCCTGGGCAAGATGTACATCCTCCATTTTAATAATTGCTTTTAGTTCTAATGAAACAATGCCCTCTACTAAAAAATCAACCCGCCTTGTACCTATTTGCTGGTTTTTGTAATATATCGGCATTTCGTGTTCACGGCTAAAACTGATACCTTCGTATGACATTTCTATTTCCATTGCCCGTTGATAAATTACTTCCTGAAACCCATTGCCCAGGGCTGCATGTACCTTCATTGCACAGCCAATAATTTTGGCTGTTAAATCAGAATATTTATACTCATTATTAATCATAGTTAATCATTTAATCATTCAAATCATAGTTCAGACATTTTTGGAAACAAGCCCTGCATCAACCCTTTTTTATGCTGTTGCAATTGCTCAATTTTTTCTGCCTGTGCTGTGATTAACTCATCCAGAGCTGAAAGACAGGAGGCGATTTTTTGTTGTTCCTCTGGTTTCTTAGGGAGCTGTATGGGAATAATATCCAACTTCCCTCTATTGAGTTTTGGTTGAGCCATTCCAGTTAAGAAATCCTCAATGTTCTTTGAGTTTAAATATTTTTCCACAAGAACTTGAGTATACCAATTTTTAAATTTCAAAACATGAGCGTGGTTATTTACCCATGTTTTACCAGAAATTGAAAAAGCAATTGGATAGACTCGTGCTATTAAATTTGCTCCATCTTCAGAAATGAGTAAAAGTTCTTCATCAAAAATGTAATCTTTTACATAATCAATTATACCAGACGCACCATAGTATGGGACATCTCCTTTCTCTCTTTTATTACTTGTAATTGGAACTCTTCTTGAATCTAAATTTTCTGCAATTTTTCCAAGTTCAAATTCCACCCACTCCCCATAATTTTCAAACTCCGGAAAACGATAATTGGGAACTTTCTGTCCTTCTTGTGGAAAAAGGTTTTGCATCAGGCCTTTCTTGTGGTATTTGAGGGCTTGCAGCTTATCGTTGTGGGCGGCTATCAGCTCATCTAAAGAAGAAAGGCAGGAGGCTATTCTTTGTTGTTCTGATTTGTTCTCGGGGAAAATGATTTTAATATTTTTCAAATCAGAGTTATATAGCCTTTTGATTACTCCACCATCTGAAGTTTGCCAATTTATCATTAAATAGCAATAGAATAAAAAGCCGTTTGATACCTGCTCTTCATTATGACCAAGCCAAACAATATTGGAATCCTGATAATATGCAGGAGTTCCGTCATAAATAACTAATCTTCCAATTGTGCCAGACGCAGAAATTAGGATATCACCATTATTAGGGAAGTTGTATTTGTTTTTATATTCATTGTACAAGTCAACAGGGATATAGGAATCTGCTTGCTTACCAAATGTGCCAATTTTATAAAATGGAATACCATTTTCTGGATTAGAAGTAGTTTGTTCTTTAAAAATTCTTTTACACATCAAAGGTTCACCAATATCACCGAGTTTTTTCTTCACCCACTCCACATCCTTCACAAACTCAGGGAAACGCAATTCCGGTATTATTTTATTCTCTTTACTCATTTGTCTGAACATTGATTTCTTTGATTTGTGTGATGATGTGATTTCATTCCTTTACCTTAATCATAGTTTTTCATTTAATCATCCGAATCATAGTTCAGACTTTTTTTTCTATTGCCTTTAAAATGTTTTCCACCGAGTTTATGTCCAGCTTTGAGAAAGCAAACCATTTTTTACCCAAATCTTTTAAAGAGGCCCCAAGATGATAAACCTCCGATTCGTCAATAATTAAAAAACGGTCGTGGCTTTTGTTAAAGGCTTTACTTTCAAGCGCTTTAAATATGCGCTCAAACTTTTGGTCGGTTTCAATTTGTTTTTTTTCTACCCCTTCCATCCTTTGTAATAAGCCTAAGTTTTCGTTAATGATTTTTCGCATCCGCACAAATGCATTGATTATTTGAATGCTTACTTTAATTGCAATATCGCTTCTTAAAACAGAAGAAAGCATGGCTACTCCTTGTTCGGTAAATGCGTATGGATTAACTGAAGAGTGTTTTAGTGAATCAAACCGGTCGCAATTTGCGACCAGTTCTTTTTTTTCGGTTTCATTCAATTGAAATCTAAAAGAACTTGGAAATCGCTCATTGTTTCTTTTCACTTGTTCATTCAAGCGCTTTACTTCAACCTGATACATTTCTGCTAAATCGCGATCAATCATTACCTGTGCATTCCGAATATTAAAAATTCGGCTTTCAATATACTGATGTGATAAGGATACTTCTTTACTCATGCGCCTTAAGTTTTTCAATGTTTCCATCCGACACAAGGATTTTCATTTGGTGAATGGCAATTTGGTTGAGTTTTTTTAAGCGTTCGGGTTGTGGGGAGTTCTCTTCAATCATCACTGCATTCAGGTTTTCGAGGTTCGCCAGGCATACCAGTTGCGAAACATTGGCGTAATCGCGGATATTCCCTTTTTTGTCGGGGTTTTCATCGCGCCATTGTTTTGCGGTTTTGCCAAAGAGCGCCATGTTCAGCACATCGGCCTCGTTGGCATAAACGTAACTGATTTGTTGCGGGGTAAGGTTGTCGGGAATCAGGTTTTCTTTAATGGCATCGGTGTGTATGCGGTAGTTTATTTTGGTGAGCTGGCGTTTAATATTCCAGTCAAGTTCTTTGGCTTCTGCCACTTTTAAGCGTTGGAATTCTTTTACTACATAAAGTTCGAACTCAACAGAAATCCAACTGGCGAATTTAAATGCTATATCTTTATGTGCAAAGGTTCCACCATATCTTCCCGATTTAACGACAAAGCCGATGGCATTGGTTGTTTCTGTCCATTTTTTTGCAGAAAGAGTGAAAGCATTCAGCCCTGCCTGATTTCTATACCCCTCGAATTCGAGGGGTTTAAAATCCGGATTGTATAGCGATTCCCATATTCCTAAGAAATCAATAGTATTTCTGTTTCGCATCCAATTTCCAATAACCGCACTGGGGTCATCCGATTTGTGTTTCGCAATGTCTGTAAGGGAAATGAAATCCTGTTCTTTCATACTGAGAACAGTTATTTCCTGACCCTTCACTTCAATTTTTGTGTTTTTCTTACTCATAAGCTGCTAATTGTCTGAACATGATTTATAAGATATGCAGGATAGACAAGATTTTTTTTTCTGAGTATCTCATCTTTTTTCTCATCCTGTTTAGAATTTATCCTGTATATCTTATTTATCATAAAAATTCTGTTCAAGACTTTAATTTTTTATTAAATACACGATGATACTGTAGTCTTTCCGCTCCAAAGTTGATAAGTAATCCATCGGCAATGCTGTAGGCTTCGCAATAATTGATTGCTTGTGCTTTGTGGACACCTTCCAACTTTTCGATAGCTTTTATCTCTACCATGACTGTTCCTTCCACGAAAAAATCTACTCTTCGAGTTCCAACATTGTAACCTTTGTATTCTAACGGCATTTCCAATTCTCTTTTATGCTCAATTCCATTCAGGTTTAATTCAATACTTAAAGCACGCTGATAAACAACCTCTTGAAACCCATTACCCATTTGGTTATGCACTTCCATAGCGCATCCAATAATTCTATGAGTAAGTTTATTTATTTCTTCTGTTGTCATCTTGTCTATCTTTTAATTGTCTGAACAGGATGTTTGAGATGGCAGGATAGACAAGATGTTTTTCATCCTGTTCAGATATCATCCTGTATATCTTAATTATCTTAAAAATCCTGTTCAAGACTATTCATAAGCTGCTAATCCTGATATTTCACGCCCCTGGGCTAGTTTTTTTAATTGTGGAACCAGGTCTTCCATTAATGCCAGTTCCTTTTTCCGGCGTTCTTTCCAGCTTAGCTCCAAAGGTTCTAAGAGGTCGGTGAGTTTTTCACCGTCAAAAATCATCCGGTTCATTATTTTTTCCACAAAACTTTTTAATACTGTTGCCTGCAATCCGTGTTTATTAGCGATTGCGGATAATTCCTTGTCGTATTTTTCTACTTTAAAGGTTTCAAAGTTTTGTTTTAGCTCCTCTGCGGTTTGTCCTTTGTTCCAATCCACCTGGTCGATATAGTCCGTTAAATCTTCCTCCTCTTCCATCAGGTTTGAGTTCGATTTTAGCAAGCTAATCACCTGTGCCTTGGTCATTTTCTGCTTAGACGGTTTCTTCTGCGTGCTGTCGGCAATCAGGTTCATAATGTAATCGTAATCAATTACCGCAGAGGCAAACAACACAAATTCAAAATCCAGTTGCTGGATATCTTCCGGTGCATCGTCACCCTCTTTTTCCTGCCTTTTCTTGAATTCTTTGGCGGTTTCCAAATAGGAGCTTTTGAATTCCTGGTAGGTATCTTTTGGCAAAATGGATTCGATGGTGGACTGCTGCTCTTCATCCAGATCGGTGTACTGGTCGAGTTGAGTTTTAAGCCGCTGCACTTCTTTAAAGTTCTTTACAAATGCAATTTTGGCGGCATCACCACGCAGGTTATACACTTCCTGAGGTTCGTTTACAAGGTTGTGTTCCTGCATAAAATCGCCCAATTCTTCCACCGCTTTTTGGTATTGGTCAATCACCACCGGAGCAGGGTCAACCATCCAGATTTCTTTGGCTTTACTGCTGTCCTCACCTGAAAATAAAGTAATAGCCTGGTTTACGGCATCCTGTTGTGAACGGAAATCCAAAATATTTCCATAGGGTTTCGTGTCATTCAACACCCGGTTGGTGCGCGAAAGCGCTTGTATCAAACCATGATATTTCAGGTTTTTATCCACATACAAAGTGTTGAGAAATTTGGAGTCAAAACCCGTAAGCAACATATCTACCACAATGGTAAGGTCAATCTTATTTTTATGCGGATAATCCTTATTACTGTATTTCTGATCTTTGATACGTTTTTGAATATCCTGATAGTAAATATCGAAGTTATTTATATCATGATTGGTGCCATATTGTTTATTGTAATCAGCAATAATCTCAATTAATGCCGCTTTCTTTTCTTCAGGATTTTGTTTGTTGTCTTCCAGTTCCTGAGGTAAATCTTCCTGAAGTTGTTTAATGTCTGCCGCATTTCTCTGATTCCGATAGCTATCGGAACTGTCGCCGTTCTTTGCAATCAATTGGGCAGGAGGAGAAAACACACATGCAATATTGAGTGGTTCAAATTCGGGATTTTCTGCTAATTTCTTCTTCTGTACTTCTTTGAAAAGCCGATAATATTCAATAGCATTGTTAATAGAAGCGGTGGCTAACAAAGCATTGAATTTACGTTGGTTTGTGGCTGCATTATGCTTGTTAATAATGGCCTCAGCTACCGCTTGCTCTGCGATTGCTTCGCCCGGTTTGGCATCCACTGAGCCTTCGCCCTTGAAGTAGTCGATGTGAAATTTTAGTACGTTTTTATCGTCTATGGCATGGGTAATAGTGTAGGCATGTAATTCCTTTTCAAAAACAGATTCTGTGGTTTGATATTTTTCAAACTGGTCTTCCCTGAATTTATTGATAGCGTTCTCTTCAAAAATGGGTGTTCCGGTAAAACCAAACAGCTGAGCATTTGGAAAGAACTCCTTAATTGCTTTATGGTTTTCTCCAAACTGTGAGCGGTGGCATTCGTCAAAAATAAAAACTACCCGTTTAACACTCAATGGCTCCAGCCGCTCTTTAAAATTCTTTTTGTACGTACCATCCAAAGCCAATCCCAATTTTTGAATAGTAGTAACAATTACTTTGTCGGCATAATCGGTAGAAAGTAAACGCCTCACCAGTGTTTCAGTATTGGTGTTTTCTTCTACACTGCCTTCCTGGAATTTATTGAATTCCTCACGGGTTTGACGATCAAGGTCTTTACGGTCAACCACAAACAAACATTTTTCAATGTCAGGATTATCTTTCAGAAGGGTAGAAGCTTTGAAAGATGTCAATGTTTTACCACTCCCGGTAGTGTGCCAGATGTAGCCATTTCCCCGGTTTTGATGGATGCAATCTACAATCGCCTTAACCGCATAAATTTGGTAGGGACGCATCACAAGTATTTTTTGCTCGCTTTCTACCAGCACCATATACTTGCTAATCATTTCACCCAAAGTGCATTTCGATAAGAATTTTTTGGTGAATGGTTCAAGGTGGGTGATTTTGTTGTTCTTTTCATCCGCCAGTTTGTAAATCGGCAAAAACTGTTCATCAGCATTGAATTGAAAATGCTGGTTTTTGTTGTTTGAAAAATAGAAAGTATTACTTCGATTACTGACAATGAACAATTGCATGAAACACATTAATGTATTTCCATAGCCATTGCCGGGTTCGTTTTTGTAATCCACAATTTGTTGCATGGCTTTACGTGGTGAGATGTCCAGTTTTTTTAACTCAATCTGAACTACCGGCAAGCCGTTAATCAACAAAATGATGTCATAACGCTGATTGCTGTTTTCTGTGTTGATACGCAGCTGACTAACCACTTCATATTCATTTTTACACCAGTCTTTAATGTTAACGAGGGTGTAATGTAAAGGAGTTCCATCTTCCCTTTGGAAATATTGCCTTTCACGCAACATTTTTGACGCTACAAAAACATCAGGGTTGATTATTTCTTCGCGTAAACGTAAAAATTCGCTATCCGAAAGCCGGACACGGTTTAGTGCTTCAAATTTGACTTTGAAATTTTGTTCAAGTGTTTTCCTGTCAACAATATCAGGGCGATGCGTATATTTCAGCTCCTTGAGTTGTTCAATCAGGTTTTCTTCTATTTGATGTTCTTTAGTCATTTTTCTTTCAATAAATCTATAGGCTTTTATTGCGGTAAACCATAAGTTTTTTGCTTTGGCTTTTCAGTATGTTTCACAACTGTTTACGAAAATGTACCAGGCACCTTTATATTCTTTGGTGACCCTAAAAGTATTAAAAAATCAAGAATTCTATCGGTGCAATTTTTTTAAATTAAGCTAATCACATAGGAGAAAAGTATTCCGGGATTAAAAAATGTCAGTTTGTTTTATTTTAACAAACGGTTGTTTTATTTTTGCAGGTTCTTAGAAATAAGTATGTTTATTCTCACAATCGTCTTTTGTCAAGACAAATTTTCAGTTTTTTGCTCTGAAGGTACACCATTGAAAAGGGAAGATAGGATTGATAAAAAGGCCGTTTAATTTGTTACAGCAGAAAGTTATGAAGATATCTGAAAAGTTAATTGAAAAATATAACATCCCGGTGCCGCGTTACACCAGTTACCCTCCGGCCAATTATTTTCATTCCGAGTTTGGAGAAAAGGAGTACGTTGAAGCCATTGAAGCTTCTAACAGTGGCTGGCCGCAAAATATTTCCATTTATGTGCATGTTCCTTTTTGCACCAAAATGTGCCATTTTTGTGGCTGCAACACGCAGTTTACCCGCGATACAGACAGAATGTGCACCTACATGGAAGCCGTTAAAAAAGAAATTTTAATGGTGAAAAAAATGCTCGATCCAGTGCGGAAAGTGTCGCAGGTGCATTGGGGCGGCGGAACACCCAACTCGCTGCCTGTGGAAACAATTCGGGATATTATGGATACTATCCATGAAAATTTCGAGTTTATCGACAAACCTGAAATCGCCATTGAATGCCACCCGGCCATGCTCGATGAAAAATACACCGAACAACTGGTACAGGCCGGGTTTAACCGGTTCAGCCTGGGTATCCAGGATTTCAAACAAGAGGTGCTCGACAACGTAAACCGCGATGCACCCAAAGTCCCGGTAAAAGAAATTGTGGGCTGGATTCGCAGCCACGAAAATACCGGGGTGAACCTCGATTTTATTTACGGGCTTCCCTTCCAGGACATAAAAAGTTTTTCGGAAACAATTGAAAAGGCAGTGGATATTTCGCCCGACCGTTTGGTTACTTTTTCGTACGCCCATGTACCATGGATTAAAAAAGCACAAAAAATTCTTGAGAAACGGGGACTGCCCGAAGCCGATGAAAAACTGAGAATGTTTTTGGAAGGTTATAAAATTCTTACCGAAAATGGTTACACTGCCATTGGCCTCGACCATTTTGCCAAAGCCAATGACGAACTAAGTGTTGCGCTTAAAAACCGGAAACTGCACCGTAATTTTCAGGGCTATTGCACCCGCGAAACCACGGGGCAGGTTTATGCGTTCGGCGCTACCGGAATTAGCCAGCTGGAGGGAGTTTACGCCCAAAACGGAAAGGTTCCGGATGTGTACCTTGAGCGGATTAACAAAGGGCAATTCAATATTGAAAAAGGGTACAAACTGAACACCGGTGAAAAAATTGTACGCCACGTAATTACTGAAATTATGTGTAACGAATTTGTGTCGTTTGAAGAAACGGCCCGGTTCTTTACTATTTCAGTTTCGGATGTGAAACAGGCTTTGCATTTCGAGGAAAAACAAATGGAAAGTTTTGTTGTTGATGGATTATTGCAAATGGAGCAGGGCTCAGTTTTTAAAGTAACCGATGCCGGCCGGTTTTTCATTCGTAACATTGCCTCTAAGTTCGATCCGAACTTAACAAATGAGAACAAACGGTTTTCAAAAGCTTTATAATAAATGGAACGTAAAAACAATATGAATGTAGCGGTAATTGGTGCAGGATTAACTGGATTAACAACAGCCTTTTACCTGAAAAAAGCCGGAATCGGATTTCAGATTTTTGAAAAATCCGATCGCCCCGGCGGTGTTATTCAAACCCACCATGAGAATGGATTTACCTACGAATCGGGACCCAATACCGGAATGCTCTCGCGCCCCGAAGTTGCCGAACTTTTGGAAGAATTGAAAGACGATTGCACTCTTGAGCCGGCAGATGAAACAGCAAAATCACGCTGGATTTGGAAAAACGGCAAATGGTGGCCACTGCCTTCGGGCGTGAAAACAGGAATTACAACTCCGCTTTTTACTTTGCCCGACAAATTGCGCCTGCTTACCGAACCTTTCCGCAAAAAAGGCGAGAACCCGAGTGAATCACTGGCCGGGTTGGTTTTAAGGCGCATGGGCAAAAGCTTTCTCGATTATGCCATCGACCCGTTTATTTTGGGAATTTATTCGGGCGACCCACATCAGCTGGTAACAAAATACGCTTTCCCAAAATTGTATAACCTGGAGCAGGATTACGGCAGTTTTATTGGCGGGGCAATGAAAAAAGCCCGCCAACCCAAAAACGAGCGCGACAAAAAAGCAACCGGAGAAATTTTTTCTGTGGAAGGCGGACTGGGAAATTTAATTGATGCGCTGGTTAAAAACATTGGACCTGAAAACATCAGGCTGAATTGTACGGATTTGGTTGTGCAAAAAAATGATGGTTATTATACTATTGGTAACGAACCGGAAAAGTTTACCCATGTTGTTTCGGCCATCGGCGGATATGCGCTGAGTGAATTACTGCCGTTTATCGGAAAAGAAGAATTATCACCTGTTCTTCAAATGAATTATTCGAAAGTTGCGCAGGTGTCGCTGGGATTTGAAAAGTGGGAAGGAATTCCGCTGAATGCCTTTGGAGGGCTGGTTCCTTCAGTTGAAAAGCGCCGGATTCTCGGAGCGTTGTTTCTCTCTTCATTCCTGAAAAATAAAGCGCCGGAACAGGGAGCGTTATTATCAGTTTTTCTTGGAGGAGTGAGAAAACCTGAAATGGCAGAATTGACTGACGATGAAATTACTCAGATTGTTAAAGAAGAAATTTCTGAAATGTTTCAGCTGCCGGAATTCAATCCCGCACTGTTGAAGATTTTCCGTTACCGGCATGCTATTCCTCAATACGGTTTTGAATCGGATGAGAAGATGAGAACCATTGAACGACTTGAAATGCAGTATCCGGGGCTTATTCTGGCAGGAAATATTCGCGATGGAATTGGGATTGCCGACCGCATTAAACAGGGAAAAACAATTGCAACTCAGCTAACAAACAAGTATGACAAATAAAAATAAAACTGCAGTTTTGCTCATGAATGTGGGCAGTCCTGATGAACCCCGCATTGGGTCAGTATATAAATACCTCACCGAATTTTTAAATGATAAACGCGTGATTGACCTCCCCTGGCTGCTGCGCAAGTTCCTGGTGAATTTTATCATTATTCCGTTCAGGGTAAAAAATTCGACCCGGCTTTATAAACTGCTCTGGACAAAAAAAGGATCGCCGCTTATTTATCATTCTTTTGAAATGAAAGAAAAACTGCAGGTAGAACTTGGTGATAATTACGATGTTTTTGTGGCCATGCGCTACCAAAACCCCGATTACAAAAGGATTATCAATCAGATAAAACAGCAGGGGTTTAAGAAACTGATTCTTTTTCCATTGTACCCGCACCACGCCATGTCAACAACCGAAACTACCATTGTGGCAGTAAAAAAGGAGCTGAAAAAACAGAAGGTAGATGTTGACTTGTCGGTTGTCGATCAGTTTTATGATCACCCGAAGTTTTTGAAAGCATTTGCAACTCAGGCAAAAAAATACGATACTTCTGCCTACGATCATGTTGTTTTTTCTTACCACGGCCTGCCAAACCGCCAGCTTGAAAAATGCCATCCGGGAATTAAAGTTCAGGATTGCAACTGTGCTGAATCGATTCCGGAACACGGGAAGTATTGCTACCGGGCAACATGTTATGCCACATCGCGCATGCTGGCAAAGGAACTGGGCCTTCAAAAGTCAGATTACTCGGTGTCCTTCCAGTCGCGGCTCGACAAAAACTGGATGGAACCTTTTACAGATAAGTTACTGCTTGAAAAATTAAAACAAGGCAAAAAGAAAATTCTGGTTTTGGCCCCTGCGTTTGTCACCGACTGCCTCGAAACCATTATTGAAATTGGCGACGAGTATAAGGAGATTTTCCTTGAACAGGGAGGTGAGAAATTGCAGTTGGTAGAGAGCTTAAATGCTGAACCGCACTGGATTGATGCCATGAAAAGCATAATACACAAAACTGAAAATGAATGAACATCGGGTGTCCATTTCTTGTTTTCTTATAGGGAAATAAAAGAAAAAAGGATATTATTTTTTTGATGAATATTTTTTCTAAGTTAGCGGTCAATTAATTTTTAAATAGCTACATAGATAAATATTGATATATTTGCAACAATGGAATCTGCAAAAATTGCACAAAATATTGAATGCTCCAATTGTCACAAGCAATCGGATGACTGCAGTAAAACCTTCGACTGTTGTTGTAAGAACTGTTTTAGAGATGATAACACCAGTATTTTACAGGCCTTAAGCAAAGGCGAGCTGGATTACCTGGTAGAGGGGAAACATCAAATCCACTATAAACCCGGCGAAACCATTATCAAGCAAAATACCAGCTCAACGTACGTGGTTTGTGTGCGTGAAGGCCTCGCAAAAGTTTATGTGGAAGGAGTACGCGGGAAAAGTATCATCATCAGGCTCATTAGTAACCAGGATTTTGTTACCGGTGGCGGTTTGTTCAACGGGAATATTCAGAAATTTACCATCTCGGCGATTACACCTGTAACTGTTTGCCTGCTCGATTCATCGAAACTTGCAAATCTTTTTTCAGAGAATAACAGCTTTTCTGTGGAGCTGCTCAGGCATCATACAAAACAAAACAACAGCCTGGTAACAAAACTTGTAAACCTCACCCAAAAATACATGCCCGGAAGAGTGGCCGATACGTTGCTTTATCTGAAAAATGACATCTACAAAAACAACACTTTTTCGGTACCACTTACGCGCCAGGATTTGTCAGAAATGTCGAACATGACAAAGGAAAGCCTGGTGCGAATACTTCAGCAATTCAAAACTTCCGGCCTCATTAAAGTTTCAGGAAACACCTTCGAAATTATTGATGAAAATGGCCTCCGGTCGATTAGCCGAAACGGCTAATTGACATACATCAATCCCTTTATTGATTCAGATCATTTTTCACCGTTGAATATATCAACAATTCGTGTTTGATATATCACCGTGTGTTGTGTATTTCAACACTCTATCAGAAGTATTTTTATGCCCAAAGAATGAAAGGAACAATAGTATCAATTTTACTAATCTGATTTTGTTATGAAATACACATTTAATTTTAAACTTATTTTGAGTGTTTGTTTGTGCGCTTTTTTAGCCGCATCGTGTGTGAAAGAAGGACCTATGGGCCCTCCCGGAGAAGATGGTGCTGATGGTGCCGACGGACGTGACGGAGTAGATGGAAACGTAACATGTTTAGTTTGTCATGCATCCGATAATATTGAGTCAATAAACGCAGAGTTTGCTATGTCGGGACACTTTTCCGGCGAAAAGGCTGTTGCATATGCCGGTTCAAGGCAAGGGTGTGCGGAATGCCACTCTCACGAAGGATTTGTGCAGTATGCTGAATTTGGTGAAGTTATGGGAGACATTACCAATCCTTCAGCCTGGCAGTGTAATACATGTCATGGTATCCATGAAACATTCGAAGGAGAAGATTATGCACTTCGGTTGAATGACCCGGTAAGTGCTGTTTACCTTGAAGATATTGATGCTTCAGCGACTATGGATTTAATTGGCAATAACAACCTCTGTGCTACTTGCCATCAAACAAGGACCCCGGAGCCAAATTTAGAGACCCCTGGTGAAGAAACTTTCAATATTGGAAGTTCGCATTATGGGCCACATCATGGGCCGCAGGCTAATATTGTTTTGGGTGTTGGTTTTGCTGAAATAGACGGTACAGCCAATTATCCTGAACAAGGAAGTTCATATCATTACAACGAAGATGCTTCTTGTATTGGTTGCCACATGGGCGAATACGAAAATGGCGGCGGCCACACCTGGAAAGCCAACCTCGATGCATGTATCGATTGCCACGGTTCTGATATGGATGACTTCAATTATGGAAACGGACAGGCACTTGTTGAGGCTGAATTGAATAAACTAAGAGATAAATTACTTGAACTGGGTGTTGTTGCAGGAGATGAAGAGAATGGTTACCACCCGGTTACCGGGGAATATCCAATGCTGCAGGCACAAGCTTATTTTAACTGGATTGGACTGGTTGAAGACCGCAGCCTGGGTGCACACAACCCAAAATATGTAAAAGCACTTCTGGCCAATACTATTGAAGCATTGGAAGCAAACGAATAACAGGTTGAACGGGTAAGAAAAAAGGCTTCTGTCTTTTCAGGGGTCTTTTTTCAAAAATTTTAAATGTATGAAGAAGTTATTGTTAATTGTTACCGTTGTATTTTTCGCACTGGTTTATGCCAGTTGCAAATACGACTTTATTGTGCCCGAAGAGGTTATCGATCCCAATGACCCGGACGTGGAACAGGTCTCGTTCTCAGAAGATATTATTCCAATTTTTACCGGTAATAATTGTACGGCCTGTCACGGTACCGGCGGGCAGATTCCGAATCTGACTCCTGAAAACGCCTTTTCGGCTTTGAATACTTCACGCTATATTAACACCTCCACCCCGGAGGAAAGCCTGATTTATACCAGGCCACACCCTGACGGTACGGGCTCTCACCCTACGTATTCTGAGGCTGATGCAGCGTTAATTCTTGTCTGGCTAAAACAAGGAGCTGAAAACAACTAATTACACTTTTAAGATGGGAATAATGAAAAAATATATATTACTGTTATTAATTCTTCCAGGATTAACATTAACCGGTGCGTTTGCACAGGATGACGAAAAAGAAGACATTCCGGTACGGGCTCCCTTTGAAAGTGGTTACCTGATTGATAATCAAACAACCCAGATCCCTATTGAAGGAACCTTGGAATACGTTATACAGCACAAGTTTGGCACCATGGAGAATGGCCTTTCCGATGTTTGGGGAATTTATTCACCGGGTGCCAATGTGCGGCTCGGTTTAAACTATGTTCCGGTTAATAATTTTCAGGTTGGATTGGGATTGACCAAAAAGAATATGTACACCGACCTGAATGCCAAATGGACCATATTGGAACAAACCCGCGAGAATACAATACCACTTGCCGTTGCCCTTTACGGGTCGCTGGCAATTGACGGGCGCAATGAAAATACTTTTGGAACAGGAAAAGTATGGCACTCGGGAGAAGGAACAAAAGAGTTCGATATTGTTTTTAGCGATCGCTTTTCCTATTTCTCACAACTAATTGTTGGCCGGAAATTTACCCATTGGCTATCGTTACAGGCAGGCGCAAGTTTTACCCATTACAACATGGTGGGAAGCGTGTACGACCATGATAAAATTGGTTTGCATTTTAACGGACGCATCCGGTTCTCCATGCAATCGTCATTTATATTTAACTACGATGTGCCTTTAAAAATAAAATCAATTTCGGAACAGCGCGAATGGGTTGATCACCCAAAACCAAACCTTGCCTTTGGCGTAGAAATCTCTACAAGTACTCACGCGTTCCAAATTTATATGGGAACAGCAGACGGAATTATACCTCAAGATATTATGATGTGGAACCAAAATGACTGGACAGACAATGGTTTGGCAATTGGCTTTACCATTACCCGGCTTTGGAACTTTTAATGTTGAATTTTAAAAATTAGTATTATGAAAAGAGAAATTCGTTTTTTGACATATCCTTTAATAATCCTTGCAACAGGATTGTTTTTGGTGGCTTTTACACTCCCGCAGGACAAAGAATATGGTGGTGAGTGGGATATTCCTGAAGAATACCAAAACATGGAAAATCCTTATACAGGCGACAAATCGCTTGACCGTGTTGGTAAAATGCTTTACACCAAGCACTGCAAATCGTGCCACGGCTCAAAAGGAGAAGGTGATGGCCCCAAAGCAGCCAGCATGAGTGTAAAAATCCGTGATTTGGCTTCAGATGAAGTACAGGAACAAAGTGATGGAGTACTGTATTATCAGTCGATAATTGGCCGCGACGACATGCCCAACTACGAAAAAAAGATTCCGGTTGAGGAAGATCGCTGGGCTGTTATCAACTACATCAGATCACTGAAAGAAAAGTAAATTGATAATACAAGAGGGTGTCTGAGAAGGTTAATTTTAATTCGATCTTTTTAGATGCCCTCTTTTAAATTAATATACCAACATGCTTTCTTCAATCCGCGCAATTCTGCTACTTTTTGTTTTTTCTTTTTTGGTCGTGCCGGTTAAAAGCCAGATGGTTGCCGAGGAGAACAAGCTGTGCATTGAATGCCATACCTCGCAAAGTTTTACCATTCATAACGACTGGACAGGGATGGACGAAACACGGTTGATGAACCCGTTTTATATTTTAGATACCGTAAGGTTTGTTGACGGGGTTCACGGCGCTTTTCAGTGTATCGACTGCCACTCGTACGAGTATGAAACTTATCCGCACAACGGAGAACTTAAACTCGAACCGTTAATGACATGTATCGATTGCCATGGCGGCGATGATACTTACGCATCTTATCAGTTCGACAGGGTGGAAGAGGAATTTGAAAAAAGTATTCACCGTGAACTGCTTGGCGATCAGTTTACCTGTTCAAAATGTCACGACCAGCACTATTACACCCCAACAGCACGCACCAGCAGTAGCGTAAAAGAAATTGTTGAATACAGCAACAACATGTGTTTGTCGTGTCACGATAATATGATTAAATATCAGTTGGTATCCGACAAAGAAAAACCACAGTTGGTACAAATTCACGACTGGTTGCCTAATCAGGAACTGCATTTCAACCGGGTGCGCTGCATCGAATGTCACACCGTTGTTCAAGATTCGCTGATGGTTTCCCACAACATTCTTCCCAAAGAAAAAGCAACCAAAAACTGTGTAGAGTGTCACTCTTCCAACTCAATGCTGCAGGCATCGTTATATAAATATCAGAATCTCAGGCTGCGGTCGGGAAATGCCGAAAATGATAGTGTGAGTTCAGGCGAGGTGTATTCGGGCTCATTTCAGTTTTTGAGTATGAATAATATTTTTTCCAACCAGTACTATGTTATCGGTGCTTCGCGTATTCCGTTGCTAAACACAATATTTGTACTGATTTTTGTTTTCACCGTTGCCGGGATTGTTACTCATGCAATTTTCAGGTTTTTAAAAAAGTAAATCGTTATGTCAGCTGAAGGAAAGCTTTATTTATATCCACTTTGGTTAAGAATTTGGCACGGAATGAATGCACTTTGCATTATCATTTTAATAGTTACCGGCTTGAGTATGCACTATTCCACCAGCATTTTATTCAAATTTGAAAGCGCTGTTGCCGTGCACAATATTTCCGGCGTAGTTCTCACCATATTTTATGTCCTGTTTTTAGCGGGGAATCTTGTAACTGAAAATGGCAAATTCTACCAGATAAAAACAAAAGGCTTAAAAAACAGAATGCAGCAACAGATAAAATATTATGTCTCGGGGATGTTTAAAGGAGAAACTTCACCCTATCCTGTTACCGCGACCAGAAAATTTAACCCGCTGCAAAAATATTCCTACATTGGGGTTATGTACATTTTTGTTCCGCTGGTAATTATTACCGGGTTCGCACTTTTGTTTCCCGAAACAATTATTGAAGACGTTTACCAGGTTAGCGGTGTTATGCTTACAGCAATTTTTCATAGCATCGTAGGTTTCTTTATAATGATATTTCTTTTTGTGCATTTGTATGTGGCATCAATCGGAAAATCTCCTGTTAGCAATTACAAAAGCATGGTTACAGGGTGGCACAGTTAACCATTCCAAAAGGAAGTTGGCAGATTGTTTCAGTGAGCTGTTTTTTGCTGAAAATCTTTTTGACAACTATATTCAAACAACCATAACCAATATTAATCGCCAAGTGGGTGCAAAACCAAAGTAGTTTCTGATTTTCGTGTGGTTAATGTGCAGATGTTACAATATTATTTCTGCAAAACATTTATTTTCGCCTGCATGTTATTGTTGTAATTTTTATGAAAGCTTATCTATGAAGAAGTTTGTTTCGTTTCTATTTTCCATGTTTTTTACCGGGATTCTGTTTGTGGTGTTTGCCATTTCAATTGGTTACGCCACTTTTATTGAAAACGATTATGGCACAACCACGGCCAAAATTTTAATTTATAATGCCCGCTGGTTCGAAATTTTGTTGCTCGTAATTAGTGTAAACCTCATTGGAAGTATAATTATAAATGGCCTGGTAAGTAAAAAGAAATGGACCAACTTTCTGTTTCACTTTGCTTTCCTGTTTATTATTTTGGGGGCTGCATTCACGCGCTATATTGGTTACGAAGGAACAATGCATATCCGCGAAGGCGATTCGTCAAATACAATTGTATCGACTGAATCTTTTATAAATGTGTCGGCTTCTGATGAAAACCAAACCGTTAGCGACGAAACGGAAGTGTTGTTTTCGCCCTATGCATCAAACCGGTTTTCAGAAACATTACATTTAGATAACCAGGAAATTCATTTCGAAAATTTACAATATGTCCCTTCAGCTGTAGAATCCGTTGTGCCCAATCCTTCCGGCGAACCAATCGTTTCGGTTTTAACCGTAAACCCCGGAATGCAACGCAACGATTTCAACCTGAAACAAGGTAATTCAAAACAGGTGGACGGTTATTCGCTTGGTTTTGAATCTGCTGAAAATAACGATGTCAGTTTATTTATTAATGACGGAACCTTGTTTATTTCGGCAAACGATTCGCTGCGGGTAACTGGAATGCAGGGAACCGAACCAATTGTAATTCCCCCCGGGGAATCCGCGCAGATAGAAACCCAAAAGGTGTACTCAATGGGAGAGCTCAATTTTGCTGTAAAACAGTTTTTTATGAAAGCGGTTACCCAACTGGAGTATGATCCTTCGCAACGGGGTGGGGCAGCAAACGATGCGTTGCGGATGCTGGTAACGGTTGGCGACCAGTCCAAAGAGCTGATAGTTTTCGGGCAAAAAGGGGTTGTTAGTAACCCGGTAAATGCCAGAATAAATGGGGTTACGGTTTCAGCTTCCTACGGCTCAAAAAATATTGAACTGCCTTTTTCATTATATCTTGAAGATTTTCAGCTGGAAAGATATCCGGGTTCAAACAGCCCTTCGTCTTATGCCAGCGAAGTGGTACTGCGCGATGGCGAGGTGGAAATGCCGTACCGTATTTTCATGAACAATATTTTGAAATACGAAGGATATCGCTTTTTTCAGTCGTCGTACGATCAGGATGAGCGGGGCACAATTTTATCGGTAAATTATGATGTGCTTGGAACCTCCGTGACCTACTTCGGATATTTAATTATGACAATTGGGATGATATTGACACTTTTCAACAGAAGCAGCCGCTTCCGGAGTTTGGTGAAGGGTTCAGGAAAAATGCGTGAAAAGCGCAGAAAACTTTTTGCGGTTTTAATTTTTGCATTTTCATTTTCAGCAGTAAGCGCCCAAACACCTAACCTGCAACCGCCCGACAAACAGCATGTGAAAGAATTTGAGGAACTTTTGCTGCAAAGCCGCAAAGGACGTGTTGAGCCTGCTGCAACCCTGGCTTCTGAAATTATGCGAAAAGTGGCCAAAAAGCAAAAGTGGGAAGGAATGTCGGCCTCTGCCGTTTTTCTCGATATGCAAGCCAGTCCCGAAAAATGGAGAAACGTTCGGTTCATTAAAGTGGCCAATCCCGAACTCCGGAATTTTCTGGGCATAAACGGGAAATATGCGGCTTTTAACGATATTGTTACTTCGCGCGAGCGCGGTGGCTACAAGTTAAGTTCACTGGTAAATGCAGCTTACGAAAAAAGTTCGGCCAAACGCAACAAGCTCGAAAAAGAGGTGATTAATGTTGACGAGCGTGTAAATATTCTGAACAGTGTGTTTACCGGGCATTTTTTTACTGTTTTTCCCGTTCCCGGCGACGAAAACAAAAAGTGGGTATCGGTTAACGAAGCTGAAACCCTGGGCGGGGAACATCAAGTTTTTGCCGAGCAGATTGTCAGCAATTATTTCAGTGCGGTTGGTAATCGCAACTGGCCGGCGGCCAACCAGCTTTTGGCCCAATTAAAAAGCTATCAGCAACAGCAAGGTGCTGAAATTATCCCTTCAAAAACCAAAATAAAGCTCGAAGTACTTTACCATAAGCTGGATGTTTTTGGAAAACTCTCAAAAATATTCATGACATTGGGATTGGTGCTGCTTTTTATACAGCTGATCACCATATTCAATCCAAAAGTAAAATTGAACAAATTGAGGCGGGGCGGTTTTTTGCTTATCGTCCTTTTGTTTCTGGTGCACACTGCCGGTCTGGCTGTCAGGTGGTATATTTCGGGGCATGCTCCCTGGAGTAACGGGTACGAATCGATGGTATTTGTGAGCTGGGCGACTTTGCTCGCCGGGCTTATTTTTGTAAGACGTTCAGAAATCACATTATCGCTGACTACGCTGCTTGCCGGTTTAACTTTGCTTGTGGCCAGCTTTAGCTGGATGAGCCCGGAAATTACAAACCTGGTTCCGGTACTAAAATCGTACTGGTTAATTGTGCATGTGGCAGTAATTATGGCCAGTTACGGGTTTCTGGGAATTGCCGCTTTGCTGGGGCTGCTCAACTTAATCCTCATGGTTTTCCGCACTCCCGGAAATTTAACCCGGATTAGTTTTACAATTAAAGAATTGGTTTACATTATAAATATTTCTCTGATTCTCGGGTTGTTCACACTTACCATTGGTTCTTTTCTTGGCGGTGTGTGGGCCAACGAGTCGTGGGGAAGATACTGGGGCTGGGATCCCAAAGAAACCTGGGCCATGGTAACTATTTTGGTTTATGCGTTTATCGTCCACATGTATAAAATTCCTGGGTTAAAAGGAAATTATGCGATTAGTGCTGCCTCGCTGCTTGGGTTCGGATCGGTGCTGATGACCTATTTTGGGGTGAATTACTACCTGTCGGGTTTACATTCGTATGCACAGGGAGAACCCGCACCGATCCCCAATGGAGTTTATATTGCCGTATTTTTGGTTTTGGTACTGGTAACAGCAGCCTATTTTTCTGAAACCAAACGAAAACAGCAAAAGTTGAAGTAGTCCTGATTTTATAAGCGCAATGTTCTGGAAATAATAAATGTAATTCCCGGACTGGCCCCAAGCTGTGTGCCCTTAAAATTTTGATAAACATGAAGGTCAACCATTGCTGAGAGATACCAGTTGTCTTTTAAAACATAATTTAACTGAGGGGCAACAAAAAACAAGGTACTGCCCGATGATTCTTTGGTTTTTCCGCTGATTTTATCCGGGGAGCGTATTTCGTTTCGGATTTGCACAATGGCTGTCCAGTTGTCTTTGAGCCACGGCGCTCTTAGGTGTCTTGATATGTAAAATGAAGTGTAAACAGAAGTTCCCGGCCGGTAGCCTTCTTTGTTGGAGCCATTCAGCTCAGTGCGATTTGTTAGAAAATAGCGCATGCTGGTTTCGGAATTTTCCTTTACAAACGATGAAGTAAATACTGCACCAAATGCCCCGATAGTGGGCTGAACCTCAACCGGCAGTTTCACATTGTTATCCCACTGAAGTTTTTGCGATGACGGGATTTTTGTGCCTGCCGATCCGGTAATGTAAATTCGTTTAAACGGATTGGAATAAAGGCTGTGTTTTACTGACAGAATAAAATTGGACAAGCCATGTCCCGAAAGCCGGTAACCGGGGGCGAGGTTATAGTCCTGGGTTTTGTTGAAAAAATAGCCGGTTTCCAGTTCAACCGATGTTTTCCATGTTAATCCGTAACCCACTGAGGCCGAAAGATAATTGTAGAAAGCTTTTTCAATTAATTCGAAATCGGAAACCGAATTTCCCTCGTAATATTGGTTGCCTTGCCCATATTTGTAAAATGAGATGATACGCAGTGAATTTTTTTCGAGCACAAGCAGATTGTTGGTGCCGCCCACAGGATTTACAGAGGAAAGGCACTGGGCATGTGTCAACACAGGGGAAAACGTTATTAATAAGATTAAAAATAAATTTAATTTATTCATAAACAGTAATTTCTATTGATTTTGTCTCCCACTGGTTTCCGTTGGTAACTTTGCAGGAAATTTCGTTGGTGCCAACTGCACAAGGCGATGCAACATAAGTTATTTCTGACCCCGAACCGATGATGTCACCCAGTGTGGCGTCCCAGAAAAACTCCAGGCTACTTCCTGTTGCTGAGGCTTTAATGGTTGTGCTTTCCCCCGGTGCAATGGTATCTTTTTCGGCAACAAGTGAGTGAAAAACCAAATCATCAGGTGTCTCAACTTCTTCTTCAGCACAGCTGTATCCTAAAAAGAGAAAGGCGAGAAGTGTCAAAGTGCTTACTAGTATTCTTTTCATTATTTCTGGCTTTTTATTTTTAATCATCTTTTATACACCGTATCGAAAAGCAGTAGGATTTTGGAAAAGTATTCCACCGGCCAACCTCGGTTGAATACAAATCGAGACAGCGGCGCCAGGCCATGCTGGTGCCATGTGGCGTAGAAGTCCACATGTACTCCATTCTTCTTGCCAGGCTGAAAGTACCGCTTGATGAACGTCTTCCCGATAATTGGGCTTCATACCCGGAATCACCGCCGGTTTTCAGCAAAGTTCCAACGGGTGCTCCACGCCATGTGTTTATCATATCGGCTTCAGATTGTGTCATGCCCAAATGCATTTCAAGTTTTTTGAAATCATTGTCTGTTGGAATATGCCAACCATTGGGACAAATGCCCTGCGCTCCTTTTGTTTTGGAGCCATTCATGGCGGCATCCCAGTTGTAAAGCCGCCCGTATTTTTTTATGGAGTCTGAATCTTCATAATACGAATAGCTTGTAATTTCTGAACCATCAGGAGCATGTGTAACACGAAGGTTTTCCCCCATCCATGTTTGTTCTCCAATTTTTACAGTGCTGTATATATTCCCGTCTGCATCCATAACTCCATCTTTTGGCTGCTGCACTTCAAAAGTGTCTTTTGCTGTCTGATCGGCTTTATCGGTTACAATAACAGAATAAATTCCTGCCTGCAAATTTTCAAGGTCCTCAGTAGTGTCGTTATTCGACCATAAAAAAGAATAATCAGGTTGACCTCCTGATATATTAAGGTCAATGGCACCGTCAGATCCGCCAAACACACTCACATTTGCGACAGTGCCTGATAATTTGATAGGTGGCGGCGGGGGGTCATCTTCCTGGCATTTTGTAAATGAAAAAAGAAACAAAATTGCAGCAAAAACCTGCATCGTTTTGCTCATAATCAATATATTATAACTTTTGTTCATATTTTTATTATCTATATCGTTTAAATCCATGCTGTTATGGTATCTCAAAAATATAAAATTGATTTTTGAAATAAAATGTTATGATCCTTTTTTTTACTTATAAACTATTCAAATATTTGGGGTTTTTGCCTCTGAAACAGAAAAGCCCAAAGATGTACGTGTGAATTTTTTGCAAAAAATTTTTTCTTTCCCGAAAAGCTGTTACTTTTGCATCGCTTTAGAAAAGCAATCGTTCAGAAGCTATAAATTATTCCCTAGTAGCTCAGTTGGTTACCCGTCCGACCGGAGTCATCCGGGCGGAGAGCGGCTCCGCCGCAGACTGGTAATGCAACCTGAAATATTAAAAGGAATAAAAATATTGAAATTCCCTAGTAGCTCAGTTGGTTAGAGCGGCGGACTGTTAATCCGTAGGTCGTAGGTTCAAGTCCTACCTGGGGAGCTGAAATACAAAGTAAAATTTACGAAAACGCTTGAAATCAATGAATTTCAGGCGTTTTTTGTTTTGGGGCTACCCTGAAATTTACGGTAATTCCCGATATCAAGGTGAGTAATTCGGGAGTATTTTTTGAATATTCCGAATTACTCACCAGAGGTTCCTTAAAATGCTGACAGATTGCATCTTATTGCATCAATTTGCACTTCGTTAAACCATGAAAATGTGGTAATTTATTATTAACAATTAAAATTAATTTTATGAAGTACACTTTGAATGTTTTGTTTGTTTTAAGGAAAGCGCAGTCTGATAAAAGAGGATTTGCACCTATTTATTTGAGAATTTCTGTTAATGGAGAACGTGCTGAGTTGTCTGTAAACAGGAAGATAGCCCCTAAGAAGTGGGATGCGAAGTTACAAAGGGCAATTGGGCGCTCAGAAGCGGCAAGAGCTTTAAACGATTACCTGGACAGTCTAGAGAACCAGGTGAAAAAGAACTTTAACAAGTTGCTGGATAATGAAGAGGAGATATCCTCTGCAATTTTGCGCGATATGCAAACCGGTAAGTATATCAAGAACCACACACTATTGTCGGTGTTCGAAATGAATAATCAGCTGGTTGAACAGGAGGAAGGCAGCAAATACTCACGAAGCACTATCGACCAGTATAAAACTACGCTTTCCAGGTTGAAACTTTTTCTGGAACAACAGTATGCCTGTAAAGACATGGCCCTTACAAAACTGGATCTCACCTTTATCAGGCGTTTTGAAATTTTTCTTAAAACGGAATACGGTATTCATCACAATACCATTATGAAACATCTGAAACAAGTGAAGAAAGTGATCCATTTTGCGATGGAGATGGGGTATATCGATCGTGATCCGTTTTTTAGCCATAAGACAGCTTATAAGAACGTTTCCAGGGATTACCTCACTGCCGATGAGTTGCACAGCATTGAAACGCACACGTTTCGGATTAAACGGTTGGAGCAGGTTAAAGATGTATTTCTTTTCGTATGTTACACGGGCTTGTCGTATTCTGATTTAAAAACGTTAACGCGTGATAATTTGTCGAAAGGAATCGATGGAAAGACCTGGATTGTGTACGAACGTAAGAAGACGGATGTTCAGGCAAGGATCCCACTGCTTCCGATGGCTCAGGCTCTTATTGATAAATATGAAAACGATCCGGAGTGCAGTGCGGAAAATAAAATACTTCCGGTGAGAAGTAATCAGAAGTTGAACTCCTATCTTTCTGAAATTGCAGAGATTTGTGGTATCAGTAAACACATTACCATGCATCTCGGAAGGCATACTTTTGCCACTACCGTGACTTTAACCAATGGTGTACCCATCGAGTCTGTTTCAAAAATGCTTGGTCATACTTCACTGAAGACCACCCAGATTTACAGTAAGGTAATTGACAATAAGGTGTCTAAGGAGATGGAGGACCTCTCTAAGGTTTTGGAAAGCAATAAGAAAAAAGGTGAGAACGGGAACGAGAAGAGCGGTAATAATAAAATTGCCCTGTGATTGTGTGCAATCAGTGATTAACTCCATTTCAGGAAAATTTTGGTGACTCAATAAATTTTATTATCTTAAATTAAAGTCATTTCTAACAACACATATTTTTAACAGTAAATATTTTTAATAACGAAAATAGAGTTAGAAAAAATGGAAACATTAAAAAACAACAACTTCAACTGGTTAAGGAGTAAAGATGTGAGGGAGATGCTGGGGATTTCGGATAGCACCCTCCAAACGATGCGAATTAAAGGTACCATCCCGGCTTACAAGTTGGGCGCCACCTGGTTTTACAGGGAAGATGAGATTCTCGAGACGTTGTTTGAAAACAAAAATCAAAATGTGGCGGTATGATGGAAACAGATTTTGATTTTAGGGTTAAAGAGCTAACAGAAAAGGTTGAGCAGATGGAGTCAAAGATTGAAGTACTTAAAGCGCGCTCAGCAGGAGATGACCTGTGGGATAACAGCGATATGATGCTGAACTGGAAAGTTTCACAGCGAACCCTGGCTTCCTGGCGTGCCGATGGGCTGATTGACTATGTGCAGGTTGGAGGGAAAATCTGGTACACGAAAGAGAACCGCAATAACTTCTTGATGAGAAATGCAGTTCAGGCGAAGCAGATGGACTTAACAACCTGCAGCAATTGAGGGAACTCTAAAATTGGGGACATTATGGGAACGGGGCTGGTAATTTTTACCGGCCCTTTTTTATACTGTAGTTTGAAACACAAAGAGGACTGATTTTATTTTGAGGCCCCATGACGTTTTTCAAAAATTTATGTGTGATGGGCATGCTTGCACACTATCCATGTAAAAAATATTTTCACTGATGGAAAAGTATCCCCCCCGCCTTTATTTCTGAGGTGCATAAGAGGATATAAATATTAGCACTTTTACTCCCGGAAAACATCTTTGCAAGTATAATCCAATCTTGTTATAAATGACAGAAACCTGTGTATATAAATTCTGATTATATAATCACATTCTTGTATATCCTCATAAGACACTGGTCATGAGGCGAAAATGTTTTTTGCGATGTAGGGATAATTCTGCAGTATTTATTCCAAGAAAGATGAATGTCAGAGTCTAAGTAAGAACCAGGAAATATGGTATTCGTCATCAATCGTCGGCAACAGACCCGCCAACCTTTTGAAAGCGTTTTATAAGAGCGGACTTTAAAGGCATAAAACGCATTCAAAATCCTGCGGATGCCTTCGGCAGGTTGTCATGTCTTTTGCGGCTCCTCAATCTTCCTCATGGCTGCTTTCTCTGCATTTTAAGCCCATGCAGCCGGTTCCTTGGTGCAAGCGCTTAAAATCCAACCGCAGCCCGTGATGGGCTCGCCTGCTGGTCGCTTCGGGCTTCAACCGGAGTTGTTTATTTGCCTCCGGCAGGTAGGCGGTTTCGTGTGTTCCGTTTCACTTCACACATGTGCTGCAAGCCGATTTCATACTTCAATCTGCCTCTTGCACCACCCTCGCTCCACTCGCAGACGGCTCGCGTTGCTTGACCCCGGACCGCAACCCATTCCGCAAGCTCCATTCATTGCAGCCGGGCTCAGCCGTAAGATGGTAACCCTTTTATTATTTTCCGATCCGCTACGTAAGAAATTTTAGTTTCTAACATTCTTTTTAGTGTTTATTAATGATCGGGGTTTATAATATTGCAATTAAACTGAATGTTTCATAGTTTTAGTGTCTGAAATAAAACCAGATTTTTTAATGACTTAGACCAACGATCAGAACGCTTTCAGCTTACCACGGACCAAGTCAAATTCTTACATGCATTCTATTAAGTAAAATATATGGCAAAAAAGAACGGAAACGGCAATAATGACTCACTGGAGCAGAGCCTCTGGAAGTCGGCAGATAAGCTCAGGAAGAACATTGATGCTGCTGAGTACAAACACGTAGTATTGGGGCTTATCTTCCTTCAATACATCTCCGATGCATTTAACGACCTTTATGAGACCCTGAAAGCAGGAGAAGGTGACTTTGAAGGAGCTGATCCGGAGGACCGGGATGAATATAAAGCAGAGAACGTATTTTTCGTACCGGAGAAAGCCCGGTGGAGCTACCTCCAGTCGATGGCGAAACAACCTACCATTGGTAAAACTATCGATGAAGCGATGGATGCCATAGAAAAAGAGAATCCTTCCCTGAAAGGTGTTCTCCCCAAAGTATATGCACGCCAGAACCTCGACCCGAAAGCTCTGGGCGAACTCATTGATATGATAGGCAATATTCCGATGCGGGCGACAAAAGAACGCAGCGCCGATGTGCTGGGACATGTATTCGAGTATTTCCTTGGCGAATTTGCACTGGCAGAAGGACGCAAAGGTGGACAGTTCTACACACCGAGAAGTGTTGTTGAGCTGCTCGTGGAAATGCTGGAGCCTTACAAAGGACGTGTATTTGACCCATGCTGTGGTTCCGGAGGAATGTTTGTGCAGTCGGAGAAGTTTGTGGAAGACCACCGGGGAAAAACGAATGACATTTCCATTTACGGACAGGAAAGTAACCAGACCACCTGGCGGCTGTGTAAAATGAACCTGGCCATCCGTGGAATCGACAGTTCACAGGTGAAGTGGAACAACGAAGGCTCGTTCCTGAACGACGCACACAAGGATTTAAAAGCCGATTACATTATAGCCAATCCTCCGTTTAACGTGAGCGACTGGAGCGGCGACCTGCTGCGGAAAGACGGTCGCTGGAAGTTCGGCACTCCTCCCGTTGGTAACGCTAATTACGCATGGATACAACATTTCCTGTACCACCTCGCACCAAGCGGACAGGCAGGTTTTGTACTGGCTAAGGGGGCGCTCACCTCCAAAACATCTGGTGAAGGCGACATACGAAAAGAACTGGTGGAACAGGACCTGGTGGATTGTATTGTCAATCTCCCGGCTAAGCTGTTCCTGAACACTCAGATTCCAGCTTCGCTATGGTTTATGAGCCGCAACCGCTCCAACGGCAAATTCCGAAACCGCACAGGGGAAATCCTTTTCATCGATGCCCGGAACCTTGGCCACCTGATTAACCGCAGAACAAAAGTGCTTTCTCAGGAAGATATTCAGCAGATTACAGCTACCTATCACAACTGGCGCAATCCTGACGGCGATTACGAAGACGTGAAAGGCTTCTGCAACTCCACACCTGTTGAACGTGTGCGTGAACTGGATTATGTCCTAACTCCCGGTCGTTATGTGGGACTGGCAGAAGAAGAGGACGATTTCGACTTCACAGAGCGTTTTACTAAGCTGAAAGCTGAGTTTGAAGAGCAGCTCAAAGAAGAAGCAGACCTGAATGAACGCATACTGGCAAACCTGCAAAAAGTGAAGATTGATGAGTGACTGGAGAGAGATTAAATTTGGGGACCTATTAGCTGAGCCAGTTCGAAACGGAATTTATAAAAAGAAGGAATTTCATGGCAGGGGAGCTAAGATTGTGAACATGGGAGAACTGTTTGCTCATCCGCGTCTTACCGACATAAGCATGGAAAGAGTAGAAATTAGCGATAAAGAAAGAAAAAAAGTATTGCTTCGAGAAGGTGACTTGATATTCGCCCGTAGGTCACTCACAGCTGAGGGTGCAGGTAAATGTACGCTGATAAAAGAAATAAAGGAAGACACTACATTTGAATCATCAATTATTAGAGCGAGACCTGATATAAAAAAGGCTTTGCCTGAATACATTTTTTACTTCTTTAACTCATATTATGGTAAATATTTACTCGGAACAATATTACGTCAAGTTGCAGTATCAGGGATTACTGGAACAGATTTAATGAATTTGAAATTTAAAATCCCCCCTCTCCCCGAACAAAAAGCCATTGCCGAAGTCTTCAGTAGCTTAGACGACAAAATCGATCTGTTGCACCGCCAAAACCAAACCCTGGAGCAAATGGCGGAAACGCTCTTTAGAAAGTGGTTTGTGGAGGATGCGAGTGAGGAGTGGGAAACTGGCACTTTAGAAGAAGAATTTGATATAACCATGGGACAGTCACCTCCCGGTAGTTCATATAACGAAAATGGAGACGGCTCTCCCATGTATCAAGGCAATAAAGATTTTGGATTCAGGTTCCCTGCTAATCGGGTCTTTACAACCGAGCCGAAACGTATAGCAAAGAAGCATGACACATTAATTAGTGTTCGAGCGCCCGTAGGTGAGCAAAACATGGCCAGTGAAAACTGTTGCATTGGAAGAGGTGTCGCCGCCTTCATATATAAAAAAGATAGCAGTTTTTACACCTATACTTATTATAAAATGAAGTCGTTGATGGATGAAATCAAGGCTTACAATAATGAGGGGACGGTTTTTGGCTCCATTAGCAAGAAAGACTTTCAGAGACTGGAGGTACTTATTCCACCGGACAATTATATCTCAGAATATCAGGGAATAGCGAAGCCTTTAGATGAAAAGATTTATAACAATTCCATTCAAATCGAAGGTCTTAAAAAACTTCGGGATGGATTGTTGCCAAAATTAATGAATGGTGAGGTTAAAGTAAATACTTAAATGCGTATGAGAACGGAATACAATATATACTGCGATGAAAGTTGCCACCTTGAAAACGACCAAAGTAAAGCCATGGTACTTGGCGCTGTGTGGTGCCTGAAAGATGTTAAATACGAGGTTTTTGAGCGTATCCGTGAAATTAAAGTCAAGTACGGGTTTAAACCTGATTTTGAGATCAAATGGAACAAGGTTTCAAAAGCGCGTAACGATTTCTACCTGGAACTCATTAATTATTTTTTCGATGATGATGACCTGCATTTCAGGGGGTTGGTAGTACCTGACAAGACGTTGTTAAATCACAGATTTTTTAACCAGGACCACAATACGTTTTACTATAAGATGTACTTAGACTTGTTAAAAGTGATTCTGGCTCCCCACAACGGTTACAATATTTATATCGATATAAAGGATACAAAAGGACAGGAAAAAGTATTGGAACTGCAAAATGTACTACGGAACAACCACTACGATTATCAAAACCAGATAATTCGAAAAATCCAGCAGGTACACTCACATGAAATTGAATTACTGCAAATTACAGACTTGCTTTGTGGTGCCTTGTCGTATCTTCATCGCGGCTTAAAGGGAAATGAAGCCAAATTACACCTGATTGATAGGATAAGATACCGTTCAGGTTATAGCTTATTAAAATCGACCTTGTATCGTGAAGAAAAAATGAATGTGTTTATCTGGAAAGCAAAAGAGAGTAACAATGGCAGATTATATTGAATTGCCGGAAATGATTCTACTGGAACATTTCAATGGCAATTATGAACAATTTATAGATGCGGTTTATGAAGTATTTGATAATGATTTTATAAGGCACAAAACAAAATTCAGGGGTGAAGTTTTACGCATGAAGTGGCATCCGGTTTTTAAGGAACGTGCTTATACCTTTTATCACATGACCCATAAAGGAAAGGATGAACAAAACCGGGAACCTGATTTACGTCGTTGCGAACGGATTCCATGGGCCCGGCCAGTGATTGAAAATTGTGATAGCTGGAAATTAAAAATCTGGCCTCAAAAAAGGAAAAGAGGAAACCGCTTATGTATTTGGCTCGACTTGGAAGATGAACCGGATTACTTTGTGATAATTGATGTCCGTAAAAATTACAAGTTGCTTTGGACAGCCTTCGTAGCGGAGTATAAGCATGAAAAACGAAAAAAGCTAAAGGAATACGAGGCATGGCTTAAAACGCAGAAATCGCCAGGAAGAACCTGACGATTTCGTAACTCCTTTAACACATGGTTAATGAGATGGTGTAAATATACACAACATAGTTGAAATAACAAATTATTTTTAAATGATACGGATTTCTGAAAATACCATCGAAGAAGTTACTATTAAACTTTTACAAAAGAAGGGATTCGAATATGTTAACGCCCCGAACATTATCCGAATTTATGAAAGGTATTGTTATGGTTTGCTACAAAGGGAAAATGATAATTTAAAAAATAATTAACCCCGGAGGTAAATAAAAATTGTATATTTGCAATGAAGTTGTCTTATAAAACGAATAAACTGGAAAAGTCTTTTACTACTGATAAAGGTTTGGCGAAAACCTATGGTTCTTTGGCAAAGAAGATAAAACAACGCAGAAATCAACTTGAAAGTGCAGAAAATTTATGGGCTATTTCGCAATTACCGGCATTGAGGCTTCACCAGTACCACGGGGACAGAAAGGGAATTTGGTCTGTTGACATCCAGGAAAACTGGAGAATTCTGTTTCAAATCAATCAAGACCCCATTCCTGCTTTGGAAGACGGTGGTGTTGATTTAAAAGCAATAACCATAATAAGCATTGAAGCTGTTGAAGACCCACATTAAAATTTAAAAAAATCCACCATGAATAATATAGAATTAAAAAAATCCTTGCTTACGTGTCCGGGTGATACTATTCAGGAACACATTGACCATATTGGAATGTCTCAGGCCGAATTAGCTGAACGCTTAGGCAGGTCTGTTACAAAATTAAATGAGTTAATTAAAGGAAAAGCTGCTATCACCAAGGAAACAGCTACCAAACTGGAATATGTTTTAGGAGTCCCTGCAAGCTTCTGGCTTAATCTTGAACGTCAATATCAGGATGAGCTTTTGGAAATTGAAAAAATGGAGCACCTGGAGCAATGCAAAGCGTGGACGGAAAAATTTCCCCTTTCAATCATGAAAAAGATTGGTATTGTTCCTAATACGCGCAATAAAGCTGAAATAGCCGATAGCCTGTTAAAATTTTTCAGGGTTGCTTCTCCCAGGCAATGGGCTGATATATACGTTGGCAGCTCTTTAGCTTTTAAAATAGAACTTAAATATACAGCAGAGCCGGAAGCCATTTCGGTATGGTTGCGCTTAGGTGAATTACAAGCAAGAGATATTAATACAGCCCCTTTTGATAAGAAGGCTCTGAGAGGTAGCTTAAGCCAAATTCAGACTATTGCATACAACCATTCTTCAAACTGGTTAGACGAGCTTCAGGAAGTTTTTTCTTCATGCGGCGCAGCTTTGGTTTATACTCCGTGTATAGCTAAAGCACCGATTTACGGAGCTTCAAGGTGGATTAAAAACAACACCATTCCTCTAATTCAGGTAACTGACAGGCACAAGGATTACAATGCATTTTGGTTTACATTGTATCACGAGCTTGCTCATATTTTATACCACGGTAAAAAAGAAGTTTTTATCGATGGACTGGAAAGCATTCAGCCTGATAAAACAAAAGAAGATGAAGCCGATGCTTTTGCCGCCAGAATGCTTTTATCTGAAAAAGAACGAAATGAACTTTTTTCGCATACTTCCTTTGATAAAAAGTTAGTTCTTCAATTGGCGCAAAAATTCAAAAAACATCCGGGCATTATCGTTGCACAGGTTCAGAGAGAATACAACCAGTTATATAAGAACGTACAGTTAAACAGCTTAAAAGAAAAAGTTTTTTTTGATAACGTAACCATTTAAACTGTGTCTAAACTAACCGAAAATACCATCGAAGATTTCACCATTGAACTTTTGCAACAGCAGGGATTCGAATACGTCCATGCACCGGACATCGCTCCCGATGGTATTCATCCTGAACGCCAAAGCTACGAAGAAGTATTGCTTACAGAGCGGTTAAAAGGTGCCGTCAGGAGAATCAACCCCAACGTACCGCCGGAAGCGCAGGAAGAGGCCTTAAAAGAGTTGCAGCGCGTTCATTCGCCCGAACTGCTGGTGGGCAATGAAGCTTTCCACAGGATGCTTACAGAAGGTGTGAAAGTATCTTACCAGAAAGATGGTCACCAGCGTGGCGATTTGGTATGGCTTATTGATTTCGACACGCCGGAGAACAACGATTTTCTTGTGGCTAACCAGTACACCATCATTGAAAATGACGTAAACAAACGCCCGGACGTTATCCTGTTTGTTAACGGACTTCCATTAGTAGTAATGGAATTGAAAAACGCTGCTGGGGATAACGCCACCATGAAATCAGCTTTTAAACAGATAGAAACATATATAGCTACCATTCCAGGCCTGTTTACCTATAACGGATTTGTGGTTATCTCCGACGGGCTGGAAGCCAAAGCCGGAACCATTTCATCCGGCTGGAGCCGTTTTATGGCGTGGCCTGTCTGCGTGCAACGCACAGGCAGACGTTCTGCTGATGGTGATACTTTTCGTTACAATAAATATTATGTATATGTTTTAGAATGTGAAAATGACAGCTACTATATAGGACAAACATCGGATTTAATAAAAAGATGGGGTCAACATATTAGCGGCCAGGGAGCTAAATGGACAAAAATCCATAAACCCATTCGCATCGTACATTATGAAATTTTTCCAGGCAGAGAAGAAGCAGTTGCAAGAGAAAAAGAGTTAAAAACTGGTTTTGGCAGAAAATGGATAAAAAGAGAGATTGAAGCGGGGAGAAATAAACCTTTCTTTCCAAATGGTGAAACTGAAATCAGGGCAAATTCAAAATCTGATACTGCCACATGGCACCATGGTTACATCAGTCAGTTGGAAACGCTTATCAACGGAATGCTGAACAAGGAAACCCTGCTTGACCTCATCCGGCATTTCATCGTGTTTGAGAAGTCAAAAAAGGTTGAGTTTACGAAATCCCGTACCGGCAGCGTCGGGGAAGACCTGAAAACCGGAATTACCACCATCAGCACCGTAAAGAAAATGGCTGCCTACCACCAATACTATGCGGTGAACAGGGCTGTAGAGTCCACTTTACGGGCTTCTAATTTTTCATTTGAAAACAAAACACCCGATAATGTAGCACTTGAATCCCCGGAAAGCTATGGTGTGCCCGGTGTAAAATCGCAGCCCAAAGGCGACCGGAAAGGCGGTGTGGTCTGGCACACGCAGGGAAGCGGTAAATCGCTTTCCATGGTGTTTTTTACAGGCAAGCTGGTACTTGCAATGGATAACCCAACGATATTGGTTATAACCGACCGTAACGACCTCGATGACCAGCTGTTCGATACATTTGCAGCATCGACCCAGCTTCTCCGCCAGAAACCCAAACAGGTACAAAACCGGGGAGATTTAAAAGAGAAGCTGAAAGTAGCTTCGGGCGGTGTGATTTTTACCACCATTCAAAAATTCCAGCCCGACGTAGGCAATGTTTATGAAACATTGTCGGATCGGGAAAACATTGTGGTAATTGCAGATGAAGCACACCGGACACAGTATGGTTTTAAGGCCAAAACAGTTGATGATAAAGACGGCGGCGGAACAGTTATCGGCAAAAAAATTGTTTACGGTTTCGCCAAGTATATGCGGGACGCTTTACCCAATGCCACCTATTTAGGCTTTACCGGCACTCCTATTGAAAATACCGACATAAACACCCCGGCAGTTTTCGGGAATTACGTGGATGTGTACGACATTGCCCAGGCTGTGGATGACGGAGCTACTGTGCGCATCTATTATGAAAGCCGCCTCGCTAAGGTGAACCTGAGTGAAGAAGGAAAAAAGCTGGTAGAAGAACTGGATGATGAACTCGACGGTGAAGATTTGACCATCACCCAGAAAGCCAAAATGAAGTGGACGAAACTGGAAGCGTTAATCGGCAGTGAAAACCGGATTAAGATTGTGGCGAAAGACATCGTGGAGCACTTCGGAATGCGCCAGGAAGTTTTTGAAGGGAAAGGTATGATTGTATCCATGTCGCGCAGGATTGCGGTAGATTTATACAACGCCATTACTGAGCTTCGCCCCGACTGGCATTCCGATGATCTGGGAAAGGGAGCTATCAAGGTGATTATGACGGCTGCCTCATCGGATGGCGAACGCATGGCGAAACACCATACCACCAAAGCACAGCGAAAAATGCTGGCCGACCGGATGAAAGATCCGGAAGATGAATTGAAACTGGTCATTGTCCGGGATATGTGGCTCACCGGGTTCGATGCACCCAGCATGCACACCATGTACATCGACAAACCGATGCGGGGGCACAACCTCATGCAGGCCATCGCCCGGGTAAACCGGGTGTATAAAGACAAACCAGGTGGGTTGGTGGTAGATTACCTCGGTATTGCTTCCGACCTGAAAAAAGCCCTGTCCTTCTATTCTGATGCCGGTGGAAAAGGCGATCCCACCATCGCGCAGGAACAGGCAGTGGAACTTATGCTGGAAAAAATTGAAGTGGTGGGCGGAATGTTCCATGGATTTCCTTATGAAGATTATTTCGAAGCCGATACATCGAGAAAGCTTTCGATGATCCTGGAGGCCGAAGAACATATTCTGGGGCTTGAGGATGGACGGAAACGGTTCATTAACGAAGTTACCGCCCTTTCAAAGGCATTTGCGATTGCTGTGCCGCACGAACAGGCGATGGACGTGAAAGACGAGGTTTCATTTTTCCAGGCTGTTAAAGCCCGTCTGGTGAAGTTTGACGCTACCGGGGCCGGAAGATCGGATGAAGAGATAGAAACAACCATAAGGCAGGTAATAGACCAGGCGCTGGTATCGGAGAAGGTAATCGATGTATTCGATGCTGCCGGGATTAAGAAGCCGGATATCTCCATTCTCTCGGAGGAGTTCCTGCTGGAATTGAAAGACATGGTGCATAAAAATGTAGCCATGGAAGTTTTGAAGAAGCTGCTGAACGATGAGATAAAAGCCCGGTCGAAGAAGAACCTGGTGAAAAGTAAATCACTGATGGAGATGTTGGAGTATTCCATAAAACGGTACCAGAACAAAATCCTTACCGCTGCCGAGGTTATCGACGAACTTATTGACTTGAGTAAGGAAATCGTGAAGATGGACAGCGAGGCCCAAGAGATGGGGCTGTCAGACTATGAATATGCTTTCTATTCTGCAGTGTCGAACAACGAAAGCGCACGCCTCCTGATGAAGCAGGACAAACTCCGGGAACTGGCTGTCATCCTCTTCGAACGGGTGCAGAAAAACGCCTCCATCGACTGGACAATCAAAGAAAGTGTCAGAGCCAAGCTGAAGGTCATCATTAAACGCACCCTCCGCCAGTATGGTTACCCACCCGACATGCAAAAACTGGCCACAGAGACGGTGCTGAAGCAGGCAGAGATGATAGCGAGGGAGTTGACAGAGAAGTGATTTATATGGTTTTCCTCATCAATCGTCAGCAAATTAAACTTCAAAATCCTGCAGATGCCTGCGAGCCCTCAATCTTCCTCTTGGCTGCTTGACCCCCGAACGGCAACCCATTCCGCAAAGCTTCGTTCATTGTAGGTTCTACCTTTTATAGCTATTCTATCACATATTTGATTTTAAAAGCATGTTTTTCCTTCTGAAATATAATAGTCTTTTTATTTTTGCGCTCCGATTGATTCATAAACCTATTACCCTATAGTTTTTGCAATGAAAACAACTAAGAAAAATCATCTGTATAAAGGAAAAATTGATAAAAATGATGCAGAATTTGCAATTATTAATCGAGCTACCTTACATGAGCTGAGCCTCCGAATCCCGGAAAGAAATGTAACTGCGCGCATGGTTTATATTTTACTACTTACATATGCTAACAAGAAAGGTGTGTGTTGGCCAAGTCATTCCACTCTCGCAAAGATTTTAAACGTAAATAGAGATGCCGTTGTTAAGGCATACAAAACTCTAAAAGAGCTTGGGTTCATAAAAACTAAAAACTCTCCAGCCACAAAATCCCTGAAGGTTCAGATGTACTGTGTACCACATAAATTGATATTTAATGATAATAAAAATGATGAACAGGGTGATGTTGATGATTTCCCGGATAAAGAGGAGGATTTCACTTCGAACATTTCCGATAATCCTGCGGATGATAAAAAAATATGTATGCCCGAACATACATCTAAATGCATGCCCGAAGATACAGGTGCCTGTATGTCCGAAACTAACTCATGCGTTCCCGGGAATACACAAACAGACTATGTAACACACCACGTGAAGCAACCAGATGAAAATACAACGCCCCCACAAGCTCACCTATCGGTTCGCTTAAATCCCCCATTGGGGGATTCTGTTCCTTCTGGTGTTAAGCCCAGTATTCCTCTGAATGGTTCAGACATTTTGGACATCTATGAATATGGGAAAAAATTTCCTGTACTTGGAGTAATCGAAGATAATTTTATAAAGGAGCAGATACCCGAAGTTCAATGTATATTCATTTACACTATGGAGTGGAATATCTATTGGGGGTTTGATATTTCAGACATGAGTTTCTCCAAAAAGGATGTTTCAATGGTGAATGAGTTGCTTAGCTTCAATTCCTACGATGAACTTATGGAAGACATACAAGCGTATGCAGAATGGTTGGGCACACCAGAAGAAGTAGTGAATATTTCTGATATATGGGGGTTTTTGCTTCAAGATCTCCACCATGATTGGGATAGATAGCTTTTAATACGAGAATCTCAACTGGAATTCATCTCATCCATTTAGATTAATTTTTTTCCTCATCAATAGAACGTGACCAACCATATCAATTAAATACTTTTACATTTTTGCACCTTCTTCTATTAAGGGGTATTTAGAAAACTTTTGACATTATAATACAGCACGCCTAAGTAAATCCCGGCAAAGATATTTTACATGGAGGTACGGTCAAGGCTAATACAGGCTCGCTGAGCTAATATCTGAACTGCGTCCGGACTACCTTTTTTCGGAACGATTAAATGCTAATCGCCTTCACTTCATACCCAACATTGTCCTCGATATAATCGGTTGCTTCCGGTGTTTAAGCGGAGTACCCTTGGGTAAGGATTTCGTCGATACGTTGGTTACACCATACACTGAATTTCGGGTTTAACCACTGGGCAAAACGTAAAGCAATGTTTTTCTGCATCCAAGTACCCGTATCTTCTACATTTCCTTTAATTATATGAATAAGAGGTGATTCTCTGATTCCTCGAATTTGAGGAATCAATTTAGACTCGTGTAAAGCGTTAATATAGGCTAATAACTCTTTACCACGTAAAAAGTTATGCACATTTTTTTTTCAGAAAAAGGTTTAGCCATCACTGTAGCATTCATAAATACTTCACCACTCTCGTCGACATGAAAAGGAATCTCATTCCCTCCGTAGTTAAAATTATTTGCATGCCGGGCAGAATGTTACGTTTTAAAAGTGGTGATATTGTATTTGCTGTTTTCGATTTAACTTACCCTCACTTTAATACATCTTTTCTGAAAAATCACCCTCACTTTTTGACAAGCAAGCAAAAAATGCCCCGACTTTTCTACGTAAAACCGGATAACTTACCCTGACTTCTCTACATTTTTGTTTTGTGCGTCCTGATATTCCTGAAAATTACGTGTGTTCTCCGCGCACTACCACACTATACCCGGCAAAAATTTTTTTCAGAATGGGGAAATACCCCCGGGGGTCTGATATATATACGTATTCGAGGCCGGATATTTTTGAAATTGTATTCCTTTGAGTTGTTTACTACTTCCGTAGACTGAAACCCTGTCATTTCATTCTAAACCTGTAAAGACC
>NZ_FQZE01000039.1 GCF_900141875.1 Tangfeifania diversioriginum
CCGGCCTCGACCGCGAAAAAGGGTACATCGGTTTCCTGGGGCACGGTTCACCGCTGAAATTCAGGAATATCAGGATTAAAGACTTAAGTGAATAAAAACATAATAAAGGAACTGCTTTTTTTCATGACACTGTTTCACAAAGTGTGTAAACAAAAATACCGAGGGTTTAGTTATTTATAGCTGGACCCTTTTTGTTTGCCCTGCATGCAAACACATCCGTATCCTCTCTACCAACCTCGTCTTGCCAGCTAATCAACTGATCCTTACCTTCACCCATGCGAAAAAATTTAATAGCTTGTCCGGCAACTGATGGATTCAGTAAAAACCTTCCTAAATCTCCACGCAACGAAATAAACGAAGATCCAAATGAAGAATTGCAAAAAGAAATTTAAAGTTATATTTTGACATTTTCAAAGGAATAAATTATGTAATATAAATATGTGAAATATTTTTGTGAATATAATTTAATGTCGTTTGGTTAGTAATATTTGTTTGACTTTGTAAGGACCTACGCACACTAACAAGTCTGTGGTTGAGTACCTGTCAACGTCAACAGACTTGACAACGTTAACTAAACGACATTGGAATATAATTATTGAAAGCAATAAAATAATCAAAGGAACTATTATGAAAATCAAAGTAAAGGGAGAACGTTTTTGGGAACGTAAAAAATTAATCCTGCTATTTATTCTTTTTATACCAGGCTTATTATTTAGTCAAAACAGGTGGGATATTCAAGAAGATGGAGCAATTCAATGGACTATTGATCAGGACATTCCTCATTTTGATCATATTGAGATGAGCGGAGAGAAAATATCCACTGTGCTAAGGTATGGAGTAGATCAGGAAGGCGGCTTATATTTGGAACGAAGTTTTGTCTGGCCTATGTTACGTACCATCCCAAACAACACTCATGCAAGTCTGATGCGGCGGTTTGGCTGGGATGTTAAAAATATGATAACGGTAAACACCCGTAAAATTCCCCAGGAAAAGGTGAAAAGCATTGCACTGGATGGTGTAATGACTGTTGAGAGTGAGTTCAATATCTCCCAAAACGGCAAACTGACGCTTACCCGTTACCTTTATCCTTCTACAAAAAGGGCCGCTTACTGTGAAAAATATGTTTTACGAAATACCGGAGAAAATTCAGTTATGATTGAAGTCCCTGCATCGGAGTCGGTAATTAAAACAGATCCGGAAAAAGGAGTTGATGGGGAATATTTTATTGAAGCAACACTGTCGGGAGTTGAAGGGCGTTCGCTTAGAACTGGTGACTCTGTAGTTTTTTATGCTGGTTTTAAGGCGTACAACAAAAATCAGAAAATAGCGACGATCGATTATGAAGAGGAATTGCATAATCGAAAGTCCTTAATAACAAAGCTTTGGGAAAATTTGGTGCTCGAAACACCCGACTCAGTGATCAACAGAATGTTTGCCTTTGCCAAGATCCGGGGGGCCGAAAGTATCTATAAGACCAAAGGTGGCTATATGCATGGACCTGGAGGAGAGTCATACTACGCTGCTATTTGGGCAAATGATCAGGCAGAATACATAAATCCATTTTTTCCTTTCCTGGGGTATGATATTGGAAATCAGTCTGCTTATAACTCATTCAAACATTTTGCCCGATTCATGAATGATGAATACAATCCGATACCTAGTTCTATCATTGAAGAGGGTATCGATTATTGGAATGGGGCAGGCGACCGGGGTGATGGCGCCATGATTGCTTATGGAGTTGGTCGTTACGCTCTTGCCAACGGAGACCAAAAAGAGGCTCTTGACTTGTGGCCACTGCTGGAATGGTGTCTGGAATACTGTAAGAGAAACTTGAACGATGACGGGGTGGTCATTTCCGATTCGGATGAACTGGAGGGCCGGTTCCCTGCGGGAGACGCTAACCTGGCAACCTCATGCTTATATTATGATGCCCTGCTTTCCGCAGCCAATCTTGGCGAGGAATTAGGTAAATCCGCCTCACAACTCCATTCTTATAAAAAACAGGCTGGTAAATTGCGTAATGCAATTGAAAAATATTTTGGAGGAAAAGTGGAAGGATTCGATACTTATAAATATTATAAAGAAAATGATGTCCTTCGTTCGTGGATTTGTATTCCGCTAACTGTGGGCATTTACGACCGAAAAGAAGAAACAATCAAGGCACTCTTTTCGCCACGCCTCTGGACAGAGAATGGTTTGTTAACAGAGGCAGGCAGTGAGACGTTCTGGGATCGCTCCACCTTGTACGCTTTGCGGGGCGTATTGGCGTGTGGTGCAACAGAAAAGGGAATAAATTACCTGAAATATTATTCGTCTAAACGTCTTCTCGGGGAACATGTTCCTTATGCCATTGAAGCATGGCCGGAAGGCAGCCAGCGACATCTTTCTGCCGAAAGTGGTTTGTATTGCCGGGTTATTGCTGAAGGATTGTTTGGAATAAAACCCACAGGATTTAAATCATTTTCTTGTAAGCCCAGCTTACCTTCAGACTGGAATTATATGAACCTTAAGCATATAAAAGCATTTGGAGATGATTTTGATATTTATGTAAAAAGACAAAAAGATAGAATAAAAGTGACAGTGGCCTCTCGGGGGAATGTTGTTGATGAAAAATTATGGAATGGTGCAGATGAACTAAAATTTAATTTGCCTTGATATAACCAATAAAACCCACGTTCTCTGAACGTGATCGGAGTACGTTTAACGGGTTTGCCTGTTTTCTTCTTTTTCTACAATGCTCCTGCCTTAAACAGCGGCAAAAACGTTATCCTTTTTTCGGGCAGTTCGCCTGTTTTATCTTCCGTTAAAACAAAGGCTTTTTTGATGGTCGGATTGGTAGAATTATCATCCAGTTTTGATTATTTTATAGGAATTGTTGAATAGGTCAGTATAAAAAACCCAAAAGCCAAAGCGGTATCTTTTTGCCGGCACCGCCTTTGATCCCGTCAGCCGCAATGTATGCGTTAGGAACTCCCCTGATTTGTTCTGCGGTTTTAGAGGGGCCTCCTATTTCGAATGTATAGGCATCGTCTATGGTAAAATCACCAAACTTCGACGAAGTAACCCGATGCTTTACCTCGGTCTGACTGAAAAAAAAGGTTTCTCTTAAATTGCCGGTATCGGGTTTGTTTTCAGACAATAACCAGGCAAGATTGGTATTTTGGAGATAGATTTTTTCCGGTTTTTGAAGGTAGCTCATCCCCTTTGTTTCGCTTTTTAAGAGCGAAATTATCCGGGCATGGGCTAAAAGGTCAAGTATTTTAAGTATGGAATTCCGGGGTACATTTATCCTTTCCGAGATTTTGGCAATATTAGGTGTAAAAGGTACGGATTGGCTGATGATATAAAGCAGTTTTTTCATGTTACGGACAGTGGTATAGGAAAGGTCCTCAAAAGGAGCTATGTCGATATCGAGAACCAGGTTGGCAGTCTCCTGAAGTTTTTGACCGTAAAGGTTAATTCCCTCTTTAAAAAAGGGATAATAGCCATACTGCAGGTATTCTTTAAAAGTTTTATCTATATCGGTTTTGTCATAGTAATCTGCAGAGATTTCATGATGATACTGTGTTATATCGGATAAATTTACCTGAGGAAATTTCTGTTGATATGCCAATTCCAGAAACTCGCGAAAAGACAGTCCGGGAAGATAATAGGTTACTGCCCTTCGTGAAAGATCTGCCTGCCCTTTGTTAACTTCCAGTATGGAAGAACCCGTTGTTACTATCGTTATATCAGGATAATTATCGTAGCTGTTTTTCAGGTCTTTCGACCAGTGTTTATACCTGTGCACCTCATCCAGAAAAAAATGCCTGTAACCTTTTGTATAAAGTGTATCAATTAATTCTACCAGGCGGTATGTTTCAAAGTAAATATCATCCAGGCTAAGGTATATTGCTTTTTCTTTAAGCTCTTTTACACGCTGCAGCAGAAATGTAGTCTTGCCTGCTCCCCGATGTCCTTTTATGAGCACCAAAGGTTGACTCCAGTCAATCTCTGAATACAAAAAGCGCTTGAATTCCGTTTTTACCGCTCTTGTTTTTCTTTGTGACAATTTTATTAATCGCTCCATTTTTTTTTTTTTTCTTTTTTTCTTCTTTTGCTTTTTAGAAATAGCAAATGTACAAAATGTTAACTATAGATAGCAAAAAATGAATTTGTTAATTTGAAGTAGCAACATTAAAATTATACCCAATTCTCCACCAGTAAAAAAATCGGCAATATATAAATGTTTAATTCCTTCAATATTATCTTTCCTGCCGGCGCACATTTGTAATGTGCTAATAAAATTTCACATAATTAGCTTGGTTTGCCCGGTTTTGTCGCTGTTGGTTTTGTCCGTCTGGTCAGCCATTTCGTAGGCGATTGTGATATGTGCTCTCAGTTGTAAAAGGTTGAACCCGATGGGGTTAGTGCTTAGGTATTGGCTTTGCTCAACTTTACCGCGCCCTTTCCTCCTGTATCCTTAATTTTTTTTCATGAACTATAAAAAATATCTTGTGGTGCAGCGCATTTAAGATTCTTTTTACCTTTATTGTGAAATTTACAATTTAAAAACTATGAATCGACTAATTTCTATTTTCTTCGTCTTGGGGGTATTGTTCAATAATTCTGCGCATTCCCAGGAATTCAAACTTATTACGTCCGGCTATTTTCAAAATGAAGGAGTCAATATTATGGCTTTCGATGATATTTACCCGGAAGGCCATCAGGGAGGTGTTTCACTTATTATGCATGGCAACCGGGTGGCAACCAACGGCGACATCCGGCTGGAACCAACCCCCGGACAGTGGCAACCGGTACCCAAACAGCGGGATCGAAAAGTTGATCCTGATGGCAATACAATTACAGCTTTCATGAGTTTTCCCGATTCATCGAGGCACATGACCGGTTTCAACCCAATGATTTACACCGACCTGGTATTTGATTATACTGTGACAGTAAAAGGGGTTGGCGGTGGTGTTGTTGTTACGGTTGATTTGGAAAAACCCATCCCACAGCAATTTATCGGTAAAGTTGGTTTTAACCTGGAACTTTTCCCCGGAGCACTGTTTGGCAAGCCCTGGATAATGGACAGTCAATCAGGGATTTTCCCTCTTCAACCAAACGGACCAACACGCGAAGAACCATCGAACCACCCGCATGCGGGAGATTTTAACCCGGAAGGAAAAGCATCTGCCGATCAACTGGCAGGTCAGGGGTATAGTCCGATAATTGCAGACGACATAGTTTCTGAACCTTATGCAACCGGCAACCGTTTTGTGGTTCGACCGGACGACCCCTTAAATAAGTTTACAATTGAATCTCAATCGGCCGAACTGAAATTATACGACGGTCGCATGAATCACAACAACGGTTGGTTTGTGGTAAGAAGTGAAATTCCTGCCGGAAAAACCAGCGAAGCCATTAAATGGGTAATTACACCAAATGTTGTTAACGACTGGCTGTATGAACCCGTTGTTCAAACTTCTCAGATGGGTTACCACACTAATCAGAAAAAGGTGGCAGTAATTGAACTGGACAATAGAGAAACAAAACGCGATACCCCTGCACTTTACAGGATTACAGAAGAAGGAGAGCAGGAAGTTTTAAACCGCAAAGCTGAAGAATGGGGACAATTTTTGCGCTACAGCTATCTTGAATTCGATTTTTCCGAAATTAAAGACCCGGGGCTTTATCAGGTGCGCTACGGAAATTCAGTTTCTTCTGTGTTTCGTATTGCAGAAGATATCTACGATCGTGGAGTTTGGCAACCGGTTTTAGAGTACTTTCTGCCTGTGCAAATGTGCCACATGCGTGTAAATGAGAAATACAGGGTGTGGCATGATGCATGTCATTTGGATGATGCACGTATGGCTCCTGTTGATTTTAACCACATTGACGGTTATTCACAGGGAGTATCAACCCTGACAAGCTACAGCTCCGGCGATGTTGTTCCGGGCCTGAATATAGGCGGGTGGCACGATGCCGGCGATTTCGACCTCAGGGTGGAGTCGCAGGCCGGGGAAACTTATATTTTAACCCTTGCCTATGAAGCTTTCGATATAAATTACGACGTAACAACCGTTGATCAGCATTCACGAATAACCGAAATACACCAACCGGACGGAAAATCGGACCTGCTTCAGCAAATTGAAAATGGGACACTATCTGTAGTTGGAAGTTACAAAGCATTGGGCCGGCTGTACCGGGGAATAATTTGCAACGATTTGCGGCAATACGTTATGCTGGGAGATGCCGCTGCAATGACCGATAATGAAATTGGAAATGAAGATGACCGTTGGGTATTTACAGAAGATAACCCCAGGCGGGAATTAACCACTGCTGCGCAACTGGCCGCCGCGTCACGTGTGCTGAAAAATTTTAACGATACATTAAGCAGGCAGGCTCTGGAGAGTGCAGAAGAGTTGTATGAAGTAACTCAAGTAAATGACCGTTCCAAATCAGCCAAAATACATGCAGCTGTTGAATTATATCTTACAACAGAAAATGAGAAATACAAAACCTATTTGCTATCCGAAACATCGTTTATTAAACGCAGCATAGGGCAAATTGGGTGGATTGTTGGCCGTGCTGAGAAAAAGATAAATGACCCGGAGTCCACAAAAGAAATCAGGGAAGCAATGGTTGAATTAAGCGACCAGATTGAAAAACAGGGGCAGGAAACACCCTACGGAATTCCTTATCGCCCGCATATTTGGGGAGCCGGTTGGAATATTCAGTCATTCGGGTTTAAACATTATTTTCTGCACACAGCCTATCCCGATATTTTTGAGCCAAAATATATTTACAACGCTTTGAATTTTATTTTGGGCTGCCATCCGGGGGCGAATACTTCCTCGTTTGCATCGGGAATTGGAGCCCGCTCTGCCACGGTTGGTTACGGGCTGAACCGGGCCGACTGGTCATACATTCCGGGCGGGGTAATTTCCGGAACGGCACTTATCCGGCCTGATTTTCCTGAATTGCTGGAGTTTCCGTACCTGTGGCAACAGGTGGAATACGTGATGGGCGGAGGATCATCGCATTACATGTTTTTGGTTCTGGCAGCTCAGCAACTACTTTCTGAAGAATAACTTATTGCAAGAAAAATTTAGGCGCAATAAAGGAATGACTCACCCCTCATTAATGCCGGGGTGAATTTTTCATTTCCTTATTGCTCTTTATTTGTCAAATTGTATCTTTAACCAATACCAGTAAACCTGATTTATAATGAAGCGAAGAAATTTTATCAAAACAACCGGCATGGCAACAGCCGGTATTGGAATCGCGGCAAATGCCGCCGGAAATAGTTTTTTCAATCCCCCGCAAAACAGTTTACCCCGCTGGAGGGGATTTAACCTGCTCGACTATTTTTCGCCACAGCGCTCACACAACCGCGGGCAAACAACCAACGAGGAGTTCAAGTGGATGTCGGACTGGGGGTTCGATTTTGTGCGCATTCCCATGGCTTATCCCAGGTACGTGAAATTTGACCCTTCAAAAAATATTACGCCGGAGGAAGTATTGAATTTTGATGAAAAAGTGGTGGAAGAAGTGTACAATCTGGTTGAACAGGCCAACAAACACGGATTGCATGTGAGCCTCGATTTGCACCGTGCTCCCGGCTTTTGTGTAAATGCCGGTTTTAACGAACCTTATAACCTGTGGCAGGACAAAGAAGCACAGGAGGCTTTTTATGCCCACTGGAAAATGTGGGCCAAAACTTTTGCTGAAAAATCACGCGATCAAATCAGTTTCGACCTGGTAAACGAACCCTGCACCCGCGAGGACATGAATGACCAGTTTTCACAACGCGGCCCGGTTCCGGGCGATTTGTACCGCGAGGTTGTGCTGAACTGCATGCACGTAATTCACAAGCACAATCCCGAACGCATAATTGTGGCCGACGGAAACAACGTGGGAAGCGATGTCATTCCGGAGATTTTTGATCTCGATGTGGGACAGAGTTGCCGTGGATACTATCCGCATTATATATCGCACTACCGGGCTTCTTGGGTGTTCGAAAATCCTGACGATTCGCCTGAAGTGGTATGGCCGGGGGTAATCGACGGGCAAAATTTCAGCCGGAAGAGCATTGAAGACTTTTATGCCCCGTGGATTGATGCCGTGAAACAAGGTGTGGGCGTGCATTGCGGCGAATGTGGGTGCTACAATAAAACGCCGCATGACGTGTTTTTGGCCTGGTTCGAAGATGTGTTGAGTGTTTTAACCGAAAACCAGATTGGTTGGGGACTGTGGGAATTTAAAGGAACTTTCGGTTTGCTCAACTCAGGAAGAAAAGACGTGGATTACGAAGACTGGTACGGGTACAAACTCGACCGTAAACTGCTGAGTTTATTGCAGAAATATTGATGTAGCATCTTTGTTTCCTGATTTCCGTTTTGAAAGAAATAATGATTATCGTATTCATTACCTAAAAATAATGCAACGTTCAGAAAATCAATTTTTTACCCCAAGCCCCAAGGGGAGTAAATTGATTTTTTCACACCCCTTGGGGCCGGGGTAAATGAAGAAAATTTATTTGCGGTTTAGGCATAAAATACGATAATCATAAAAAATTAACCTGTTTAATTGAAAACAAGTAACGATGAAAAAAATAGTAGTTTTAATAGCATTTATCTTAATCACGCAAATTTCTTTTGGCCAGTTACGCGTTGAATTCGAACCCAATTACGATGAAAGCAAAGTGCCTGAATTTGAAGTTCCTGACCCATTGCGAATGTTCAACGGCAGAAAAATCAGAAACCAACGAAGATGGGAAAAGAAGGGGCGACCGGAGTTACTCGAATTTTTTACCCGGAATGTGTATGGCAGGGTTCCCGGAGAACTCGGAATTTCAACATGGGAAGTTGTGGAACAAAGCGATAATGCACTCGGAGGAAAGGCAAAGCGAAAGCAGGTGGATCTTGTTTTCAAAAAAAATGGCCGTTCGCTGCATTTTAATATCCTGATTTATCTGCCTAAAAATGTGGATAATGCCCCGGTTTTCCTGGGGTATAATTTTTACGGAAATCATACCATTACCAACGATGTAAATGTTATCATTTCAGATGCCTGGGCGCGCAACAACCCTTCGTTTGGGATTATTAACAATCAGTTGACCGAGCAATCGCGCGGCGTACGTGTGAACCGCTGGGCTGTAAATGAAATAATTGATGCAGGATTCGGGCTGGCCACCATTTATTATGGCGAAGTGGATCCTGATAAAGATGATTTCAGGGATGGTATTCACCCGTTTTTTTATGTGGATGCGCAACAGCGTCCTGCTGCCGATGAATGGGGTTCTGTTGCTGGCTGGGCGTGGGGACTGAGCCGGGCAATGGATTATTTTGAAGAAGATGCGGAGGTGAACGAAAATAAGGTGGTTGTTTTTGGCCATTCACGGCTTGGAAAAACTTCGTTATGGGCCGGTGTTACTGACGAGCGTTTTGCAGCAGTAATCTCAAACAACTCGGGTTGCGGGGGTGCTGCTTTGTCCAAGCGGCAATTTGGCGAAACAGTGGCACGCATCAATAACAGTTTCCCGCACTGGTTTTGTAAGAATTTCAGAAACTATAATAAAAATGAAGATGCACTTCCGGCCGATCAGCATGAACTGTTGGCTTTAATTGCGCCACGTCCGGTTTATGTGGCCAGTGCCGAAGAGGATCAATGGGCTGACCCCCGGGGCGAATTCCTTTCGGCCTTTTATGCCACTCCGGTTTATGATCTGTACGGCGAAAAAGGAATCCCGTCAAAAGAGATGCCTGCTGTAAACCAACCCATTCAGAATACAGTGGCTTACCACATTCGCACCGGCGGCCACGATGTTACCGGTTTCGATTGGGAACAATACATTAAATGGGCGACTGAACAATTGATGAATGAATAATTATTGAAAATTGGACATCAAAAAGTAAAACCTAAAAAAATAATAATGAAAACTACTATCTCTTTCTTTCTGATTCTTTTTATTGCAGCAGCCTGCACAAATTCCGAACCCGAAAGCATCAGTTTATTCAACGGCGAAAATCTTTCCGGATGGCATGTGGATGTTCCTGCAATGGACAATAACCCGGAGGCCATCAATCCGTTTATCGTTCGCGACGGAATGCTGGTGAGCCTGGGTACGCCGGGAGGGCATCTGATTACCGATTCGGTTTTTCAGGATTACCGTCTCGAAGTGGAATATCGGTTTGCCGGAGAACCCGGTAATTGCGGGGTTTTGGTTCATGCATCCACTCCACGCGCCCTTTATGATATGTTTCCAAAATCGATTGAAGTGCAAATGATGCATGAAAATGCGGGCGATTTTTGGTGTATTGTGGAAGACATTACCGTGCCCGACATGGAAGAACGCCGCGGCCCCAAAGAGGAGTGGGGAATCACCGAGGGGAAAGCCCGCAGGATTTTAAATCTGACCGATGGCTCCGAAAACCCGGTGGGCGAATGGAATAATATGGTTGTTGAATGCGTGGACGATGAAGTAAAAGTTTGGGTTAATGGCGATTTGGTTAATTATGGGTATGACTGTACTGCTACTAAAGGGCAACTTGCTGTTCAGGCCGAAGGTTCCGAAGTGGAGTTCCGAAAACTGGAACTTACATCTATTGACAAAATCACTTCCACCGAATAATTTAAAACAATCGAACCATGAGAAACCTGGCCTTCCTTTACCTGTTTTTATTTCTTTCTATTGTATCAAAAGCCGAAGTGCCCTATATTTTAATTGACGGGGAACACAAACAATGGCATAAAATTACGCTGGTTATTCCCGGTCCGCAGACTTCGGAGTATGCAAAAGAAAATCCGTTTCTGGATTATAAACTGGAAGCCACATTCACTAACGGAAATAAAAGTTACACAGTCCCCGGGTTTTTTGCAGCCGATGGAAATGCCGCCGAAACTTCTGCAGATGGAGGGAATATATGGAAAGTTCGTTTCAGGCCTGATGAACCCGGCGAATGGAAATACAAAATTACGTTCAGAAAGGGGAAAGATATTGTGGTGAAGGAGGATGATAACTATGGAGAACCGATCGATTTGCTCGATGGGCGCGAAGGATCTTTTAATGTTGAACCTTCGGATAAAACAGGAAAGGATTTTCGTGCAAATGGAAGAATCATTAATGGCGGCAAAGGATATTTCAAATTTCAGGATTCCGAAGAAATCTGGATTAAAAACGGCGCCGATAGTCCGGAAAACTTTCTGGCCTATGCCGATTTTGACCAGACTTCGCGTTTCAGCCTGAAAACCGAAGTTCGCGAAGGGGAAGCTGACCCCAAGAATGATTTGCACAAATATGAACCACACCTGGCTGACTGGAACGAGGGTGATCCTACCTGGCAGAACGGAAAAGGGAAAAGTATTATAGGCGCATTGAATTACCTGAATACCGTCGGGGTGAATTCGGTTTATATGCTTACCATGAATATTTTGGGCGACGGAAAAGACGTATGGCCTTACGCCGATCATAACGAGCGTTACCGGTTTGATTGCAGCAAACTCGACCAGTGGGAAATTATTTTCGACCATGCCCAGAAGTTGGGCATCATGCTGCATTTTGTATTGCAGGAAACCGAAAATGAAACCCTGCTCGACAATGGATTCACTGACGTGCAGCGGATGGTTTATTTGCGCGAACTGATTGCCCGCTGCGGCCACCATCTGGCTGTTACCTGGAATATGGGAGAGGAAAATGGACCTACTGACTGGTCGCCTATTGGCCAAACCCACCAGCAAAAAGTGGATATGGGCAACTACCTGAAGAAAACAAATCCATACCCCAACATTGTTGTGGTGCACACCCATTCCAACGATTCGCATCAGGATGAATACCTGACTCCTTTCCTTGGGTTTGAAAATTTCGATGGTCCTTCCATGCAAATTGGTAACCCGGGCCGGGTGCATGAACGGATTGAAAAATGGGTGGATGAATCAGAACGAGCCGGTAAACGCTGGCTGGTGAATCTCGACGAAATTGGCCCGCATTGGCAGGGAGTTCTGCCCGATTCTTTCGATGCAGCACACGATACTGTGCGAAAAGAGTGTTTGTGGGGAACGCTGCTTGCCGGCGGGGCAGGTGTGGAGTGGTACTTTGGGTATCGTTATCCGCATACTGATTTAACATGCGAAGATTTCAGGAGCCGCCATAACTGGTGGAAACAATCAACTATCGCCACACAGTTTATGAGCCGGTTTCCTTTAGAGGCGATGAAAAATGCCAATGAGCTGGTGAATATTCCGGAAGCTTATTGTATGGCCAGGCCCGGCGAAATTTATGTTGTTTATTTGCCATCGGAAAGCCCCGACTGCAGGCTTAAGCTGGATGCCGATAAAACATTTTCAGTAAAATGGTTCAACCCGCGAGAAGGAGGACAACTGATAAATGGAACTGTTTCAACGGTTCGGGGTACCGGGAATGTTATCTTGGGAAAACCTCCTGTTGATTCAGAAAAAGATTGGGTTGCAGTTGTCAGGTAATACCTTTGGCATGTTTTTATTCGAAACTGAGGGCGCGGGGAGCCTCCGGCTGAAAGCTGTAAAAATTCTTTTTGTACTGCTCTTCAACAATAAAACCTGTAAAACTCATGTCGGAAGGAGGAAACGGATAAAATGCCAACCGAAGCTGGAATGTTTTAAAAACCAGGTTTTCGTTGTGCAATCTCACCCCAAAACCAAGGCCACTGTAATAATTTTCGTTAAAAATGAGGTGTTTGTTGGAGCCGATTATGCCCACGTCAGCAAATCCGTAAAGTGCAATATTGAACTTGTAAAACTGCCGGCGCAAAAAAAGTACATACTCCAAATCCATGCTCAGCCGTTGTTTGCCCACAGCCTTTCTGCTTGAAAAACCCCGGATGTGACTGTTTCTTGACAATGAAAGGTTTTCAATTTCAAACCTCCTTAGCCCCAGTAGGTAATTGGCACGGACAAACAACCGGAACCGTTTGCGCCCGGCATTTACCTGCCTCGAAATAAAATTCACACTCCCCTGGATTTGCCCCTGTTCATAATCTTCATTTTTAAAATACCCGCCAATTCCCCCGGCAAGATACAGGTATCCTTTTCGGTTCACCAGCAAATTCCCATTGGAAAGGTAGAGGTGCGCATAGTGCCGGTTGCCAAATTCATTGGCATCGAAACCATATACAATCTCATTTTTAAAACCCTCGGGAATGTCTTCAGTAACGCCATAGCTGTACACCAACTGGTCCTGAATAAATCGCCGTTGGGTAAATGTTATGCCGGCAAGATAAAATGTGTTGTTGGAAAAATACTGGTTGTTTTCGGGGGCTGGAATGGGACGCTGGAAGTAGGTCCGGTTGTAAAATGCCGCCGATAAAACCACTTGCGAATTTTGGTAATCATCGGGTTTTATCTGAAAGCTTCGTCCTATCCATGCACTCTTGAAAGACAAATCCATAGGAATAGCGGTTTTGATGGGATCGTCATCAAAAATCCTGTTGGTTCTGTACATTCGCAAAGCAGAACCTCCATATCCCCATTTAATTGAGGGGGTTATAAAAGGTTTATCGATAATAAATGAAAAACCTTCCCGCTTGTATGTGTTCATGTAACCTGCCGAAATATCGATGAATTTCCCGCGGATGTTATTTATTTTGTAAAAGGTTTCAAGCCCGGTATAGGGCTCACGGTTTAAATTACCAACAAAGCTGAATGAAATTTCGTGGCCGACACCAAAAATATTTTGATTGTAGATTTCGAGGGCAGCGGCTTCACCTCCGTCAACCCCGCCGGAAACTCCCAGGGAAAACCTGTCTTTTGTTAGAACATGCACGCTCACCAGTCCTGTGTAAATGCTGTCTTGTTCGATTAATAGTTTAATATCCTGAATGTAGGGCAGTGACCGAATTATACGCTCATTTTCATATATGAGATCCGGATCCAGGAAATCGCCAATTTCAAAGAGCAACAGTTTTTCTATAGTGTTTAAATTTGATTTAGAATGCAAAGAATTGGCGGTTTTTTCAATAAAGCTTTTAGCTGTACGGGTGGTATCTTCAAAAGTAGGCCCAAAAACTTCAAGAGGGGTAATGGTAATATCGGAAATTAATTTCCCTTCAAACTGACTGTAATATTCAAGCGCAAGAGCTTCTTTATCTACATAAGGGCGGGGTGGCGAAACTAAAAAATCATAAATCAGGCTGATTAGTTTACTTTGTTTGGCCTTGTATTCTAGACTGTCGTAAAATTGTTCGTATTTCTTCTCTCTGTCAGGTAAAACGGGGATTGTATCATTTTGGGCTGGCTGTGCTTTCCCCCGAAATGAAATAAGTAACAAGAACAAAATAATATAGTTTGTAGTGTTGTTTATGAGTTGTTTGCTCATTTTCATTCTCATCCCCTCGCTTTGCTATCGTGTTTAAATTACTCGCAGTATTTAATTTAGAAAAATAATGAATTTATAGATCATTGCCTGAAATACAAGGTGTTAAAATTAGTTAAAGTGCCTTGTGTTGTGTTACTGTCTCTTTAAGAACATATTAGAGTTTATTTTCCTTTCGTTTTATTTGACGGGAAAAATACTACTTAATTTTATAATTTTGCCGTGTGAAGAAACTTCGTGAGATATATAAAAGAAATATATACGGGGTGATGGGCACTCTTATATTTCATATTCTGTTATTTTCTGCTTTCCTGCTGGCCGAAGTGGAAATGAAGGGAACTGTTCAGGAAGAAGAACTGTTGATTGAATTCCCCGAAGAACTCATCAGTGAACCTGAGGTTTTGGAGGAGGAAGAGTTGCCCGACCAGGGTGAACCGATGCCCAATGATCCTTCATCTCAGCTTTCAGAAACCCAAAGCAACAGGACCAATATTGCGTCGAAACAAATATTGGAAAGCGAAGATTTTTTTGATGATGAATATACCAATGAAGTGGAAGCCGCTCGTCAGCTCTCGCAAAATGTGAGAAATCAGTTGTCAAAAGAAACAGTTAAACTTGAAGATATTGAGATGCCGGTTGAAACTACTGAGGGGATGGAACGCGATTCGATAAAAAATGTAATATATACCGGCGAAAGTAATATTACGTACTATCTTGAAGACAGGTATCACCTGAGTTTGCCTATACCTGTTTACCTGGCCCAGGGTGGAGGAAAGGTGGTAGTTGATATTGTGGTTGACCGCCAGGGCAGGGTAGTGGAGGCTGAACCGCAAAAGAATTCTTCCGTACGCGACGAACAAATTTTTTTATATGCAAAAGCTGCTGCATCGCGCACTATTTTTAATGCCGACCCACAAGCGCCTGAACTACAGCGGGGGACTATTCATTATTTGTTTATTGCCCAGTAAAAATTGTGTTAATTAAATATTATCGTTAACATGATTTAACAGTTTTGGGTTTGGAGAATCCTTCATAGCTGCTATATTTGTGGTACGTTTATTTTCATAAGTTTAGGTTTAGTTAGGTTAGTTAGTTTAATGAGAAAAGGATGGGTTGTTGAACCCATCCTTCTTGTTTTTATACCCCCCAGGTAATTCAATCTTCCAAAAATTTCATTTTTTATCAGGTTATAATTTTTACAGATACTTCTGCAGAATCATTTAATGCAAAACTAAAAGCTTTCAGAACAACTTTGAGGGGAGTAGTAGATATTAAATTTTTCCTTTTCAGGGTAGCAAAAATTTATGCGTAAAGATTTAAGTCCACCGGATTTTCAAAGTGAGCCTCATTTAGTGATTAGTGATACAGAAGGAGGGCTCAGTTTAACTTTTTGTGGAGCGAACTGTTTTAGATTCTAAATTCATTATGTTGCTTTTGCCTTATCAGGCGGATTTTACTTTTTGGCTTGACCCAAAAAGTAAACCCACGTAGTGATGCCTATGGCAAAAAAGTCAAGGCTGTGCCCGCTTCACTCAAAAATCTACGCATTGTCTGCTAAAATTTCTAAACTCGTCGTGCCTCCTCAAACAGCCGAAATTTTTTAACGCATTCAATACTTGATTTTTGGCTCACCGGCCGAGGCCAGGTTTAGGTACTACGGACAATTCATCCCTGCGGACGGCCTTTTTTAACCAAGCCTGGAATCAAAATAAAATATTAGTGAGAGCGGGAAGTTCTCCCGAGCACTCGGGAAGGAAATCACCCGTCCGAACTTATATTTTATAAAGATGGAAGGTGAAGGTTAAAAAGAGCCTTGAATTTTCTGCTTCGTCTTTTATTCAAGAAAAAGATGAAGGTCTCCGGCAGGAAAAAAATATTAATTAAAATGGAAAACACTTTAATGATGGGAAAACTTGAATCTCTTATTTGAAAATCAACTCTACTTCTCCACAATTTCTTAAAGTGATCCGAAGGAGCCCCCCTTAAAAGCACAAATGGGAGCTAATCTGTTACGAATAGCTCCCATTCACTGGGTCCACCTAAGTTTTCCCGAGCGCCAGGCTACGGTTATTATGGCCGGCTCTGTTCATCGTTTTACCGTTGAATCAGGCCCTGTACTCTTGGGTTTAGCTTTCTACGGCGTAAACCTTTGAGTAGTCCGTTCGGCTTTCCGGATTGCCTTCCCGGACGAAGTGTCTTTCAGTGGTTCCGGTAATTTCCCGAAGGTCATTTCCGGTTTCAATCAACAATCAGGTTTTTGCCTTTCATGTTGTGCAGTCTGGGCATTTCAAAAAACCGAAGTTTTTTGTTGCCTTCCTTTCGGTTGGCTGCCTCCTGCCTGAAGACTCAATCTTGAAAGAACGTCTGGAACTCTTCCAGTTGATTGAATGAACCCGGTTTCCAGACTGCCGGTTCAAACTTCGGCTCTTTCAATGTGCCTTCCCGAAGGTCGGATTGAAATGGTTCCTGTTTCAACTAAGAAACGTTCGCCGTTTCCACATTTCCGGAGCTGCCTTTTATCGCTCACCTGGTAATATCAAATGTAGATTAAAAAGCAATGCGAGTCAATATTTTGTGCCTGTTTTGTATTCACTGAGTGTTAACCATCGTTATTAACAATTGTTGATAACCTGCAAACTCCCCGATAGTAAAGAAATTTCACTCAATTGTATTAGATTGAATGGGAAAATGATTCATCATTCCAGCCAAACCCACTGAAATTTTATTTCATCTTTTTCTACTGGATTTACTTGCAGTTCAATTTCGTAATATCCTTTTTCAGGAAAATTGATAGTTCCGATCCGGGACGATTTAAAATTGTCGATGATCCAGTTGGAATTCGGTTCGCCAATTGTTTTGCCTGTCGGCTGAATCTCATGGGTTAGCGTTGAGTTTCTTGTTTTTACATGCAGCTTGCTGTTGTTGTTCTCCTGCTGAAAACTGTATGAAACATCCACCTGTTTTTTGCCCGGGGAATCAATATAGATTTTCCATGTGAAACGGTTCGGAGCATCAATTATGGTATGTTCAGGCACGGTTCCCCGCCTGCTTTTGTTTTCGGGGTTTAGCTCCTGAGTAGATGAAATAATATTTCCGGGAGTCAATGAAAATCCGCCGGAAACTGTTTTAGCCACGAGGTTTTCGATTATTTTAGGATAATCCGGGTATTCAACTACAATAACCGATACATAAGGATCCGGAGCCATATCAGGGAGTTGTATTTCAGTGTAAGCGCCGGAATGAGAAAATTGCAACAGAGATTTTTGTTTGTCAGCCAGCAAATAAATTCCTGAAGGAGTTGAAGTAACTCCCGTTAACGGTAATGTTTTTTCCAGAGGCCAGGTGTAAACATGCAGGTAAAGTTTTGTTTTTCTGCCTTCTTTCTTTGCGGTTATTTTTCCCCAGTCGTGTAAATCTTTATGAAGGTCGAACGCCTCGGCACCATAAATCGATTCGCCGTTTACATCTAACCATTTCCCCATTTCCAGCATTCGCTGTGAAATTTCGTAAGGTACTTCGCCGTTTGCCCGTGGCCCGATGTTCAGCATAAAATTTCCGTTCAGGCTCACATTTCCGATGAGCGATTTCAGAAGTGTAGAGGTTGATTTCCACTCGGTGTCCGATTTATGGAAACCCCAGGAATGCGCAACAGTTGCCGGCGATTGCCATGGGAAATTTTCCTTTTTATTGCCCAGCTGGTTGTCGCCAAGCGTTTTGAAATCCACATCCGGGTCTTCTTCAATTGAAAGTCCGAGTCGCGAATTGACAATGCATTTTGGTTGCAGCTCTCTAATCAGGTTTTTCAGTTGTAAAAGCTGAGCTTTGGTAACAACTGTTTTGGAATGGTTAATCCACATGTCGAACCAGAACATCCCAATTTCGCCGTAATTGGTAAGAAGCTCACGAACCTGCGGAATCACTTTTTCCTGCCAGTACTGATCGTAGTCTTCTGCAGTAATTCCGGATAACTCTTTGGTGTGGTCCCAGCCAAATTCATGTTCCCAGTCAATCCAGTGCGAATAGTAAAGTCCCAGTTTCAACCCGTGTTTTTGGCAAGCTTCCGAAAGTTCTTTTATAATGTCGCGGTTGGTGTAATTCCCCAAATCGAAATCGCTGGCCTGGCTGTTCCATAATCCAAATCCATCGTGGTGTTTGGCGGTAATGGTCACATATTTCATTCCCGATTTTTTGGCAAGAATTGCCCATTCTTCCGGATCAATCTCATCCCAGTCGAACCGGTCGAGCAATGTCAAATATTCCTCCTTTTCGATGCGGTTGCGGTACATGATCCACTCTGCATAATCGTTGTCGTTGCGGAGTTTCTCGCCCTTCCAAAAACCTTCTGCACCGCTGTAAATTCCCCAGTGAATAAACATTCCAAACCGTGAGTCGGTAAACCATTGGGCGCGTTCGTTTGTGAGTTTTTGGGCACCTGTCAATGTAGAAATTATCAGTAATACGAATGTTAGATTCAGGTATTTCATTTTGATATTATTTATTTTTAATCAATTTTGATTTTAACTTATTCGTCGAAATGATCTTTTTAAATCCATTAATTTTAAGAAAATTCATGAGTTTTTGTCCCCGGTCCATAACTTACAGTTCTGATGAATTGCAAGTGCAATAAAAACTGCGTCGTCGAAATCAATTTCTCTTGTGAGCTGGTCAGCAATTTTAAATATTTCTTTTGGAATTAATTTTTCATCAATAAATTGAATTTTTGAATAAACCAGATCAATTAATTCATCTAATTCAACTTCTGACAGATTGGTTCGCTGTTTTATTTTATGTTTATGATTGAGAATCTCTTTACGAAGAAATAAAGGACTGAAAAAGATTAAAGTATCATCGGGGTGTAGCAAAATTTGTCCAATCCAACTTTGTGAATTCAGGATTGTACTAAATACAATGTTGGTATCGACAATCAATTTCATTTCAGAAGATCGTCACGGTTCTTTTTATACCAGTTTTTATTTACATCGGAGGCAAGTTTATCAACTTCATCCTGAGGCGTTTTATACTTTGAAGTAATTTCTTTATACCTGAAGAAGTTGGCTAATTCCTGAAGTTCTTCAATGTTAACTGATGGTTGAAGACGAATAATTACTTCTTTATCTGTTCGCTCAATAATCATAAATTAATTCTTTTTCCAAATTTACTTATTTTGAGGATTGTTGCAAAACTGTTCCATTTTTATGAAAGTCTGCTTTTAAAATCTTCATAATAAAATTCACGGACAATTTTAAGCTGATCATTTTCAGCCCAAATGGCAATTGCCGGATGATTCACGCCGTTAAACATCGTTGTTTTTACCATCGTGTAGTGAATCATGTCTTTGAAAATAACCTGGTCGCCCGGTTTTAATTCCCTTTCAAAATCGTAAACTTCCATAAAATCGCCGGCCAGGCAACTCACTCCACCCAACCGGTATAAATATTTGCTGTTTTTGTCGGGTTCTTTGGCGCCAATTATTTTCGGTCGGTAGGGCATTTCCAGCGTGTCGGGCATGTGCGCGGTGAACGACACATCGAGGATGGCCGTTTTGATTCCTTTGTGTTCCACCACATCCTGCACGGTTGAAACCAAAACGCCGGTGTCCCAGGCAATAGCGCTTCCGGGTTCCAAAATAACTTTTACATTGTATTTATTTTGGAAGTTTTGCAGAAGTTGAACCAGGTGTTTGTGGTCGTATCCTTCACGTGTCATTAAATGACCACCGCCCATGTTTACCCATTTTACCTGGTGAAGAAACTTCCCAAATTTCGATTCAAGATTAGCCAAAACTTTTTCCAAACTGTATGAATCTGATTCGCACAGCACATGAAAATGAATGCCTTCGATTCCTTCGGGCAGTTCATCCGGAAATTCATTGCTTCCCACTCCGAGCCGCGAGCCTGAAGCACTTGGATTGTACAAATCAGTTTCCACATCCGAGTATTCCGGGTTGACACGAATTCCGCATGAAATGGAGTGATCGGCTTTTTTTGTTTCCGGGTAAAATTTCTGAAACTGGCTGAACGAGTTAAAAACAATGTGGCTGGAGTAGCTCATCAATTCGCCAAACTCGTTTTCAAAATAAACCGGTGAATACACATGAGCCCGCGTTTTCATCTCCTCGAAACACAGCCTTGCCTCGTTGAGCGAGCTGGCAGTGGCTCCTTTTAAATATTGCCGAACCAGCGGAAATGCGCTCCACATGGCAAATCCTTTAAATGCCAGGATGATTTCGGTATCTGCTTCTTTTTGAACCGTGTCAATTAATTCGAGGTTTTTTCGAAGCAGTTTTTCATCGAGCACGAAGGTGGGCGAAGGAATTTTTGAATAGTCCAAGATATATAGTTTTTATAGCGAATATTTATGATTTCAAGAACTGGTTAAATTCCAAAAATATAAACTACAAATATCAAAAAAACTCCAATTATTCAATTCTTAAAATCTCAAAACTTTAAGAATTAAATTGGAAATTTCCATTTGGAATTTGGATATTATTTGTTTTTTGATGTTTGCTATTTGGTTATTTTCCACTTAAATTACAGTTCCAAATCGATGTCAAACTTTTCATTCCACGGCAAACCAAAATCGCCGATTTTTTCCATAAACGGATCCGGATCAAACTCTTCCACATTGAACACACCTTCACCTTTCCATTTTCCGGTGAGTACCATCATCGCGCCAAGCATGGCCGGAACGCCGGTGGTGTATGAAACGGCCTGCGTGCCGGTTTCTTTGTATGCAATTTCATGACTGGCATTGTTCCAGATGTAATAGGTTTTTACCTTGCCGTCTTTCACACCACTGATGCGGCAGCCAATCGACGTTTCTCCTTTGTAGTTTTCACCCAGTTTGCCCGGATCAGGCAGCACATATTTCAAGAATTCCAGCGGAACCACATCCACGCCTTTGTATTTCACCGGGTCGATGCGGGCCATGCCAATATTCTGAATAACACGAAGGTGGGTGAGGTATTCCTGGCCAAACGTCATCCAGAAACGTGCCCGTTTCAGGGTAGGGAAATTTTTTACCAGCGATTCCAGCTCTTCGTGGTAAATCAGGTATGAATCGCGCGGCCCGATGTTGGGATAATTCAGCACCTTTTTAATTTCCTGCGGTTCAGTTTCCACCCATTTCCCGTTTTCCCAGTATTTTCCTTTCTGGGTAATTTCGCGGATATTGATTTCGGGATTGAAATTGGTGGCGAACGCTTTTCCATGGTCGCCGGCGTTGCAGTCCACAATGTCGAGGGTGTGAATTTCATCGAAATGATGTTTGGCTGCGTAAGCCGTGTAAATGCTGGTTACACCCGGATCAAAACCGCAGCCAAGCACTGCCATAATTCCTTTTTCTTTGAATCTATCCTGATAAGCCCACTGCCACTTGTATTCAAATTTGGCTTCGTCTTTGGGTTCGTAGTTGGCCGTGTCGAGATAATTCACCCCGGTTTCCAGGCAGGCATCCATAATGGGCAAATCCTGGTAGGGAAGCGCCACATTGATAACCAGTTCAGGTTGAAATTTTTGAATCAGTTCAACTACTTCGGGCACATTGTCGGCATTCACCTGCGCGGTTTGGATGCGACCCTGGCCCACTTCTTTTGCTATGGTTTCACATTTTGAAACGGTGCGGCTGGCGAGCATGATTTCAGAAAAAACTTCCGGGTTATTTGCAGCTTTGGCGGCAACAACGCGGCCAACTCCACCTGCACCAATTATTAAAACTTTACTCATTTTATTTGTTTATTTTATTAGTTACAATTATTACAACAAGGCAATTAAGCAAATGATGTGATTTTCGTAATTAAAGTAATTATTTTTGAGGCAAACAAATTAAACATTTTTTGATGAACAGCCCATTACAAAACAAAGAATTTGACCCCAGCGGTGTCGGTTTGAAGAACGGAAACTTTATCGGCCTTCCTTTTGATGAAAATTCAGCCAATGTGGTTTTGATACCGGTGCCCTGGGATGTTACCGTTTCATATAACGACGGCACTTCCCACGCACCTTCAGCAATTTTAGATGCTTCGTCGCAATTAGATTTGTTTGATGCTGATGTGAAAGATGCCTGGAAACTGGGAATTTTTATGCAGCCGTTAAATGAAATTCTAATGGGCAAGGGAAAAAAATTGCGAAAACAGTCGTCAAACTACATCAGTTTTTTGGAAAATGGCGGCGATTTGGCTCAAAACAGGGGAATGCAGGAAGAACTGGAAAAGATAAACCGTGAATGTGAGAATATGAACCAATGGGTATTTCGTCGTGCCCAAAAAGTACTCAATGCCGGTAAAATTCCAGCTGTCATCGGAGGCGATCACAGTGTGCCACTGGGCGCGATGAAAGCAGTGGGAGAGAAATATTCCGACTTTGGAATCCTCCAGGTAGATGCGCACCATGACCTGCGAAACAGCTACGAGGGATTTACCTGGTCGCACGCTTCGGTTTTTTACAATGCATTGAAAATTCAATCGCTAAAAAAACTGGTGCAGGTGGGAATCCGCGATTATTGCGAGGAGGAAACGGAAGTCATTCATAAAGAAGGCGACCGGATTGCTGTTTATTACGACCATGTGCTCAAACAAAACCAGTTTAAAGGAAAAAACTGGGATGCCCAGTGCGAAGAAATTGTGGCTGAACTTCCGGCCAATATTTATGTTAGTATCGATATTGACGGGCTGGACCCAAAATTGTGTCCGCAAACCGGAACACCGGTGCCGGGCGGTTTGGATTTTCCGGAAACCGTTTTTTTGCTGAAAAAAGTGGTGGAAAGCGGACGCCAAATTATTGGGTTTGATGTGTGCGAAACCGGAAATGCAGAGTGGGATGCCAATGTATCGGCCCGGCTCATATACAAACTAAGTAACCTTTCAGGCCGTTCACAAAAAATGATTTAAAAAATGAATATTGACGAAATTATTAAAAATCGCCGAGCCACTCCACCCCGATTTCTTTTGAATGAAAAAGTGGACAAGGATAAAATTTCGAGGATGCTCGAAAATGCCAACTGGGCACCTACCCACAAAGAAACAGAACCCTGGCGGTTTATTGTTTCTCAGGAAGAGAAAAAGGACGAGTTAGCGCAGGATGTTTTTAGCTATTTGCAGGAGAAAAGCAATTCGGGCGAAGAGGTAAATATGCAGAAAGCCGTAAAGTTCAGAGATAATTTAAGCCGTGTTCCGGTTGCTATTGCCATAATCATGCAACGCGACGAAGCAAAACGTATTCCGGAATGGGAGGAGGTTGCAGCGGTTTCTATGGCAGTGCAAAATATGTGGCTTACGGCAACCGAAATGGAAATGGGAGCGTTTTGGGCGTCTCCGCCTTTTTTGCCTTTACTTCACAATATTTTAGGATTGAAACCCGGACAGAAACTGCTGGGATTCTTTTTCGTGGGTAATATTTCCGTCGATTTTCCATCACCTGGCCGTGGCCCAGTTGAGGAAAAAGTTGAATGGAGGTAGAAAATTATCAGCTTCTTTTCGTTCATTAAAATATTAAAGTTTCTCCGGATTTTATAAAGTTGACAAACTGAAACAGGCTGGGGTACACTGTGATTTTTCAAAATGTAGTAATTCTGCCCGTTTGAAATTTTGTTTGTCCACTTAAAATTTTTTAAGGATATTGCGAAAATTTAAAAAACCAAGTTTTGCAGAGGCAAAATTTGCAGGATGGTGTTAAAACCACGAACGTATTATTCGATAACTGATTGTAACACTTGATACATGGGAAATGAGAAAAAATCCGTTGGAATTTTTCAGCGGATGTTAAACTGGACCGAGCGATTTGGAAATGCATTGCCTCACCCGGCAACACTATTTGGCCTTTTTGCCCTTGCGGCGCTGGTGTTGTCAGCAGTAGGCTATTACATGCAGTGGGAAGTTATTCATCCTGGAACAAAGGAGATTGTCCACCCGGTAAATTTGCTTTCGCACGACGGAATCCACCGTATTTTGCTGGAGATGGTCGATAACTTTACTGGTTTTGCCCCGCTGGGAATTGTCCTGGTGGCCATGCTCGGTATTGGTATTGCCGAACAGAGCGGACTGGTCCATGCCATTATCAGGTTACTTGTGCTGAATTCGCCCCGGCACTTGCTTACTTTTGTTATTGTTTTTTCCGGCGTGTTATCCAACGTTGCTTCCGATGTGGGCTACGTTTTGCTTATCCCCATGGCAGGGGTTATTTTCCTTGCAGTGGGCAGGCATCCCATAGCCGGAATGGCCGCAGCCTTCGCCGGGGTTTCCGGCGGATTCAGTGCCAATTTAATTTTGGGAACTGTAGATCCGCTTCTGGCCGGTCTGTCAACCGAGGCGGCTCAAATTCTCGATCCGGATTATGTGGTGAACCCTACAGCCAATTACTATTTTATGGTAGCCTCAACATTCATAATCGGTATTGCCGGAACGTTTGTTACCGAACGCATTGTTGAGCCCCGCCTGGGGAAATATACCGGAGAAGTGGCCGAAGAGGAAACCAAAGTGGAAAGGCTGTCGAAAAAGGAAAAGAAGGGATTGCTGATGGCCATGCTCACTTTTGTCGGGATTTTTATTATCACTCTCATTGGCTTAATTCCCGAGAATGGGTTTTTTAGGGGAACTGACGGCGGGTTTTTAAGTTCACCGCTGATTCAGGGGGTTGTGGCCATGCTGTTAATTACAGCAGGTGGAATGGGCCTCGCGTATGGTTTTGCCACGGGAGCCTTTAAAAACGATGCAGATGTGATGAATGGCATGTCGAAATCGATGAAAACACTTTCAACCTACCTTGTGCTGGTGTTTTTTGCTGCCCAGTTTGTGGCTTATTTTAAATGGAGCAACCTCGGTATTATTCTGGCCGTGAAAGGGGCCAACCTGCTCATGTCGGCAGATATCGGGCTGATTCCGTTGATGATACTCTTTATACTTCTTTCTGCGGCCATTAATATGCTCATGGGGAGTGCTTCGGCCAAGTGGGCCATTCTTGCCCCCATTTTTATTCCCATGTTTATGATAATGGGCTATTCGCCCGAGTTATCGCAAGTGGTTTATCGTGTTGGCGACAGTGTGACCAATGTGATTTCGCCAATGATGAGCTTCTTTGCGCTGATAATAGCCTTTGTTCAGAAATACGACCCGAAAGCGGGAATCGGTACCATAATAGCCGCCATGCTTCCTTATACCATCGTTTTCTTAATTTTCTGGATTATACTGCTGGTTATTTGGTTGCTGCTGGGAATTCCTTTGGGGCCCGGGGCTGGAATTCATTATAATATTCCTTTATGATGAAATGGTAAAACAAACAAATCTGTTTTTTTATTGTTGAACTCTCAATGTCAGAAAACTAATCATTGTCTGGCACGCATATTTTTATTAACTTGTATTCTGCAGGCTTATACAGGATAATATGCTGTTTTTTGTTGTGAGATTGTATGTTGCCTTGTTTAAGTTTTATTATTGCCAGCCTATTATGAAAAGTAAATTTAAGTTTGAATACCGGATAACCTTTCTTTATATTATCATTGGTTTGCTTTGGATTTTTCTCACTGATGCAATTCTTGTATTTTTGATAAATGACAACCAGGTTTTAAGCACTTTCCAGTCGTTCAAAGGTAGTTTTTATGTGGTAATTACATCGGTGTTTTTGTTTATTTTAACTCGCCGTTATACCCAGAAAGAAGAGGAAGTTAAAAAACGGCTGATTGAATCGAAGGAAAGAGCCGAAGAGAGCGACCGTCTGAAATCGTCATTTTTGGCAAACATGAGCCATGAAATCCGTACCCCGATGAATGGCATTTTAGGATTTGTGGGCCTGCTGGAAGATGTTACCCTCACAAAAGACAAGTATTTGATTTACGTGAACCTTGTTAAAAAAAGCAGCGAACGATTACTCGAAACCATAAACGATATAATTGAAATTTCAAAAATTGAATCGAACCAGGCTACATTAAAAAAATCACAATTCGATGTAAATGAATCACTCAACTTCCTTTACGGATTTTTTAAACCCGCAGCAGAAGAGAAGAATCTCAGTTTACGTTTGGTTAATTCATTGTCGGACAGCATGGTAGTTTTCAATACTGATAAAAATAAGTTTGAATCGATTCTGACCAATTTTATAAAAAATGCCATAAAATTCACCAGGGAAGGTTTTGTTGAAATTGGATTTAGGAGGAACAACGGTACCTATTTGTTTTATGTGAAAGACACCGGTTCCGGAATTCCAAAAGAGAAACAGGAGGCAGTTTTTGACCGATTCGTTCAGGCTGATATTGAGATTACAAGGCCATATGAAGGCTCGGGACTGGGGCTGGCTATTGCAAAAGCTTACGCCGCGATGCTGGGCGGAAAAATCGGAATTGAATCAGAAGAAGGCAAAGGAAGCACATTTAGTTTTACAATTAATGGGGCTGCTGTAGCTGATTCCCAGCCTTTCGAAGCTTCAACTGTTCAGTTTGAAAACTAATTTTAAAACGATAGCCTTTAATCTTTTCCCCTGAACAGGTGGAAAAAGCCATGTTTTTTTCGTTTTTCTCCATCACGTCCCATGCCTTCAACCGCATAGTAATAAACTCCGGGGCTGGCAAATCGGCCGCCCAACCGGCCGTCCCATACAGTTTCAAGGTAGGTGTCTTCAAAACCCTGGACGTTGTTGCTTTCCCAAAAATGAATGCGTTTTCCCCAGCGGTTAAAAATGGAAATTTTAATGCTTTGCATCGACCAGTACTTCACAATAAATTCATCGTTGGTGCCATCGCCGTTGGGTGTAAAAACATTGGGTACTGCAACAAACGAAGTATCCACCACAATGTAATCTTCAATATAGGCTGTGTCCACGCAGGTTAGGAATGTATTGGAATCGGTGGCTGAAACTTTTTTCGAAACCAGTTTTATATTGTAAGTTCCTGAATTTTCGAAAGTGTACACAGGGTTTTCATCGTAGGCCACAATCATAATACTGTCAACCGGTTGGTCCGAATTTTCCGATTCCCGTTTTATCTGATCGAGATCGCGGTAAAAAAACCACTCGTACTGATCCGGATCGCCGTTTTCTGATTGATTGTTGAAAGTAACTGTCAGCGGCGCTTCCCCGTTTTGCGGGTCAACCGAAAAGTCAGCTTTTGTAACAATGGATTCGTAAGTCGTGGTAGTTGTGGTTTCGCAGCCAAACTGGTCGTAAACACTGAAGGTGTATTCGGTATCCCGGGGGGGCGGATTAAATAGTTGCGGGTTCTGCACGCTGGCAATTGTTGTTTGTCCTTCTTTCCATTCCACATTTACATCTTTGAATACCTGAAGTTCAGAGTTATCTTCCAAATCGTAATAATTCAATTCAGGAGAATTGAAATCACTTATTAGTTTAAACGACTCACAGTTTGAATCGGTAACGTTGGCACTGGCCGCATACCAGCTGTTGAAAACCCAGGCGCGGTAAATAGTTGTGGTTTCGCCCTGGGTTATGGTAGCGCGGTAGCCTCCGTCTTCGAGCGCAGAAATCATTGATTCTGTTGCCTCTGTACTTTCCGAAAAATAAAACTCGAAGGTGCCGGTTTCGTTGCTGTATTTTTCCCAAAGAAAAGTTTTTGTTCCTTCAAGGTCGGTTGAGGCTTGCAGTTCAGCCAGTTGTTGGTTTTCGTTTTCAGTACAAAAAACAAATATGCTGTCGGTTTCTTGAAAAGCCGGGTATTGTGTGGGCGTGCTTCCTACTGAACCCGGAGCTGAAATTTGTGCCATTGCAAAAGGGGCATTCAGAAAAAACAGTGCCGAGAACAACAGGGTGATGTAACTTTTTTTCTTCATAAAAAACGATGATACTTTGAGCTACAATATTAACGTATAATTTTTATTTAATTGTTTCTGCTGCCACAAAAATCGGAATTTTGCAGTTTCAGAAAATACATTATTCAAAATTGTTGAAAAATGCATGAAAGAAAAACAGTGAATGGGAAAACATCTTTTACTTTTGTCTTTTTTAATCAGAAAGAAAATTAAATAGTATTGGATTACCTGAAAGAATTAAACAAATCGCAGCACGAAGCCGTGGTGGAAACCAACGGACCGGCGTTGATAATTGCCGGCGCAGGTTCGGGTAAAACACGCGTGCTCACATACCGCATTGCCCATTTGCTGAATCAGGGGGCACGGCCGTCAGCCATTCTGGCGCTTACTTTTACCAACAAAGCTGCCCGCGAAATGAAAGAGCGAATTTCCGAAATTGTGGGCGAAAACACGGCGCGTTACCTCTGGATGGGCACTTTTCACTCCATTTTTTTACGCATGTTGCGGGCCGAGCATGAAGTAATCGGTTACCCGTCCAACTTCACTATTTACGATGCTTCCGACAGTCGCAGTCTTATAAAAACCATCATAAAGGGATTTCAGCTCGACGATAAAACCTATAAACCGGGTGTTGTGTCTTCGCGCATTTCAATGGCGAAAAATAATTTGATAACACCACAGGCTTATGCACAAAATTCGGAAGTGCGACTGGCCGATAAAAGCATGCGGATGCCCGCTATCGCAGAAATTTACAAGGAATATGCCAAACGCTGTTTTTTGTCGGGGGCAATGGATTTCGATGATTTGCTGCTAAAAACCAACCTGCTTTTTCGCGACCGTCCTGAAATACTGGAAAAATACCAGCAGAGGTTTACCCATATTTTGGTTGATGAGTACCAGGACACCAATTACGCCCAATACCTGATTATTAAAAAACTGGCGGTGCACCATAAAAATATTTGTGTGGTGGGCGACGATGCCCAGAGTATTTATTCGTTCAGGGGGGCGCGCATCGAGAATATTTTAAATTTTCAGAAAGATTACCCCAGCCACAAAATTTTTAAGCTGGAACAGAATTACCGCTCCACACAAACCATTGTGAACGCGGCCAACAGCATTATTGCCAAAAATAAACGGCAAATTCCCAAAACCGTTTTTTCTGAAAAAGACCGCGGTAACAACATTAAAGTTATCTCGGCCTTAACCGATAACGAGGAAGGGTTTTTGGTAGCCCAGGAAATTGCGCAAACGCAGCTCCGCGACCATTACCGGAATTTGGATTACGCCATTTTGTACCGTACCAATGCGCAATCGCGAATTTTTGAGGAAGCCCTTCGAAAACGAAATATCCCATACAAAATTTATGGCGGACTCAGTTTTTACCAGCGTAAAGAAATCAAGGATTTACTGGCCTATTTCAGGTTGATTATCAATCCCTGGGACAACGAGGCGCTGAAAAGAATCATCAACTACCCGGCGCGTGGAATTGGGCAAACCACCCTGGCAAAACTGGAGACAGCAGCCGTAAATGCTGAAGTCTCCATCTGGAAAATGATTAGCGGAATGCCCGAAAATAATCCGATGAACCTGAATAAAGGCATTATTGCCAAGGTGTTAAAGTTCAGGGGTTTAATTCAGGGGTTCGCAAAAATAGCAATTGAAAACGATGCATTCGACACAGCCAAAACCATTGCTGAAGAAACCGGGATTTTAAAAGAGCTGTACAGTGATAAATCAACCGAAGGACTCAGCCGCCACGATAATATACAGGAGTTGCTGAACGGGATTCAGGAATTTACGCTGAATGCGAAAGAAGAAGGCCGCCCGGATAAACTGGAAAATTTCCTGGAAGATGTGGCTCTGCTTACCGACCAGGATACGGATAAAGACGAAGACAAGGATAAAGTGACGCTGATGACAGTGCATTCGGCAAAAGGACTCGAATTTAAAAATGTGTTTGTTGTAGGTTTGGAAGATAACCTGTTCCCTTCGGCCCAGGCCAGCGAAAAAAAATCGGCTGAAGCACTGGAGGAAGAACGCAGGTTGTTTTATGTGGCGCTTACCAGGGCCCGCGAAAATGCCTGGCTCTCTTATGCCAGCCAGCGCTACAAGTGGGGAAAACTCGATTTTGGTTCCCCCAGCAGGTTTTTAATCGAAATGGACGAACAATACCTCGACGGCGATGAAATTGGCGGCAGCACTTCAGCATCCCAAAATCCATTTCAGCAACAACAGGTTCCGGGCAATCGACAAATTACAGGTTCTAAACGTCAACCTGTTACTCCAGGAATCCGGCGATCCACTGATTTTGTCAGCCGGAAGTTAATTGAAGCCAGGAAGGCCAACCAACCCGGAACAGGCTTCGAAAGCGATGATCCAAATAAAATAATGCAGGGGATGACCGTTGAGCATCAGCGGTTTGGCGAGGGCAAAGTGCTTAAAATAGAAGGCGTTCCACCCAACAAAAAAGCTACTGTTTTTTTTAAAAATGCAGGCCAAAAACAGCTGCTTCTAAAGTTTGCCAAACTGAAAATCAAAGGTTAACAAATGCAAAACAAAATCGGTATAATTGCGTATTGCAAAGAAATCATTAGTTTTGCAGGTGTTTACTTTCATAACACCCTAAAGTATAGCCGGATATTAAAAACAATAAATTAATAATTTCACTCGATGGATTACAATACTGAAAGAAAGAAACTTCCGATGCCCGAATACGGGAGAAATATACAAAATATGGTGAACCATCTGCTCACCATTGAAGACCGTGAGAAACGCAACCGCTCGGCAAAAACCGTTATTGATGTGATGGGAAATCTATTTCCTTATCTGCGCGATGTGGCCGATTTTAAGCATAAACTTTGGGACCACCTGGCTATTATGAGCGAATTTAAACTCGATATTGATTACCCATACGAGCCACCTTCTCCCGATATTCTCAACGAAAAACCCAATTCAGTTCCCTATCCGCAGCACGATATAAAATACCGGCATTATGGCTTGGTTATTGAAAAAATGATTAATGCGGCTATTGAACGCGAAGGCGAGGAGCAGCGTATGCTTATTGAGCAAACTGCCAACCAAATGAAAAAACTTTTTTTAGTTTGGAATAAAGATGCTGTTTTGGATGAGAAGATTTTTAAGGATTTGGAAGAAATTTCAGGAAATAAATTAAAGGTTCCACGCGATATTACCCTGATGGAGCCCAAAGCAATTTTAGGTAAAAAGAAAAAGAAGAAAAAATAAACTGAAATTGTTGTATGGCATCTTTTCTGGTTGAAGGCGGAAATAAACTAAACGGTTCAATTACCCCACAGGGGGCAAAAAACGAAGCACTTCAGGTAATTTGCGCAACCCTTTTAACCTCCGGCGATGTTACTATCGGTAATATTCCCGAAATCAGTGATGTTCAAAAATTAATTGAAATACTCCGTGGCCTCGGCGTTCAGGTTATTAACGAGCGAAAAGGAACCTGTCGTTTCAATGCTTCTTCTGTTGATATTGACTATCTGAAATCGCCCGGTTTTGCCGAACAGGCAGCAAGCCTGAGAGGATCGATAATGATTATCGGCCCGTTGCTTGCCCGGTTTGGGAAAGCAGTGATTCCGCAGCCGGGAGGCGACAAAATAGGCCGCCGGCGGGTGGATACCCATTTTACCGGATTGCAAAAACTAGGTGCCAAATTTGAGTTCGATGCCGAAAATCAATGGTTTACCGTTTTAGCTCCCCAACTAAAAGGTGCTTATATGCTGCTCGACGAAGCTTCGGTTACAGGTACTGCGAATATTCTGATGGCTGCCGTTTTGGCCGAGGGCAAAACAACTATTTTTAATGCTGCCTGCGAACCATACATTCAGCAACTTTGCAAAATGTTGAATTCGATGGGGGCTAAAATTTCAGGTGTCGGTTCAAATTTATTAACCATTGAAGGTGTTGCTACTCTTAGCGGGTGTTCTCATGAAATATTGCCCGACATGATTGAAGTGGGCAGTTTCATTGGGCTGGCTGCAATGACAGCTTCTGAAATTACAATTCAGAATGCAAGTCTCGGGCATTTGGGAATTATTCCGGATTCTTTCAGGCGATTGGGAATAAACGTTGAACAACAAGGCAACAACCTGGTAGTGAAAGAAACCGAAAATTATGAGATTGAGACTTATATCGATGGTTCCATTATGACTATTGCCGATGCGCCGTGGCCGGGCCTTACCCCCGATTTACTCAGTGTGCTTCTGGTTGTGGCCACCCAGGCCAAGGGAAGTGTGTTAATTCACCAGAAAATGTTTGAAAGCCGGCTGTTTTTCGTTGATAAACTGATTGACATGGGCGCGCAGATTATTTTATGCGATCCGCACCGGGCAACTGTAATTGGATTAAACCGCCAGCATCAGTTAAGGGCTACCAAAATGACATCTCCGGATATCAGAGCCGGAATTGCACTGCTTATTGCAGCAATGTCGGCAAAAGGTGTCAGCACCATCGACAATATTGAACAAATTGACAGGGGGTATGACAGTATTGACAAGCGGCTAAGCAAACTGGGAGCACATATTTCGCGAATTTGAAAAGTTCAAACTCATTAAACCATAGTCACAAAATTCAATACTTCGTTAAAAATGTGGATAACTATTTGAAAATGAGCAAAATAAGTATTTAAAATATTTGATTAAACCCCTGATAATCAGTATCTTAATGGATTTTACCACAAATCTGTTATAGAATGACTACCAGGGGATATAATAATTATAATTC
>NZ_FQZE01000043.1 GCF_900141875.1 Tangfeifania diversioriginum
ACAATGGAATTATTAGTGAATTTTCAACCTGCTAATAACGGAGTTGAACAATGCCTATTAAAAATAAATCGTTAGTTTTTCAGCAAACCCTAATTAGTGAAGGAAGCCGATTAAGGTAATTCTCGCGTTTCACAAGGTATTCGCTGGCGCCAAATTTAAGCGCTTGTACCACTACCTCTTCATTTCCCTGCCCTGTAACAATCAAAATTGGAATATCCAGCTTGCGTTCCTGCCTGATGATTTTAATAAATTCCAGTGCATTCATGCCCGGCAAACGGTAGTCCATTAAAATGAGTTGAAATTTCCAATCTTGGGGAGGTGTATTTTTTCCCGGCAACAGACCGAGCGCTTTTTCTGCGGTTTGAACATTTTTAAGGCGAATATATGGAGCATACCGGGTTAGGTAACGGCCTGTTAAATCAACGTCGGCTGTATTGTGCTCAATGTATAATACATTTATGACGGCGGTCTCTCTTTGTTTCGACTGACGGTGGTTTTCAAGCGCAAATTCAACGGTTTGCGGAAGTTTTGAATAGTAGTCCTGTTTCTTCACCATGTAATCGTCGGCCCCGGCTTTGAGGGCGGCAGCGGCCACTTCCTCATCGCCCGAGCCTGTAAGCATGCCCACCGCCATGTCCATCCCTTTTTGCCTTATCTCCATCAAAATATCCAACCCGTTTCCGTCGGGCAGTTGCATATCAAGTAAGGCTACATCGAAGGATTTTCCCGAATTAAGAAATTTCCTCGCCTCCTGCAGGGTTGTTGCATGCTCTATTATATATCCGGGATCATTTTTTTTTAGTGCGCGAATGGTGAGTCCCGCATCGGTAATGTTGTCTTCTAATAATAGTATGCGCATAACGTAGTATCTTATAAATCATATTCGTATAAAACCTTGCAAAAAAAACACAAAACACAAATTACAAAACATAAATAATAAACAAGATCAAAATTTCAAATACGAAACAAACTACTTTGATTTTTCAATAATTGAAGAGAAAATCTTTTTTATTTTAGGAAGTTTTTTGATATATAATCTTCCTTGTTTTGCTAACTAAAAAGTCCGTTCTTCTAAATCATATACTGGTTTTGAGTTTGTCATTTAGTGTATTGAAATTTATTTGTTTTTTGAGATTTGAGATTTGTAATTTAATGTTTATATGTGGCTTGTCCACGTTAGGTTTTTATATTATCATCAGTTTTGTTCAGTACCCTCCAGTACAAATCAATTTGTTTGGCCACATCGAGGAACTTTTCAAAATCGACCGGTTTAACAATGTAGGAGTTTGCACCGAGTTGATAGGCTTCCCTGACATCGGTAGTTTCTGATGAAGTAGTAAGCACAACCACCGGAATGGATTTAAAAACAGGATGTGATTTTATTTCTTTTAAAACTTCCAGCCCGTTTACTTTCGGCATTTTCAAATCGAGTAAAATAACCACGGGTCGCGGATCTCCTTTTTCCCATTTTTCGATATAAGCGATGGCCTCTTCCCCATCGCGGGCGGTAAGAATCGGGTTTTCAAGCTTCTGCGATTTCAATGCCCGTAAAGTAAGGTCCAAATCAACGGGGTTGTCTTCCACCAGCAAAATGGGTTGATTGTTATTGGTTTCAGTCATATTTTAAGAAATGCTGCAAAAAAGGAACTGCCTGGATACGATGCTGAACTTTGGAAAATCACCATTGATTCCCGTAAAAATGGATTTGGATGGAATAAGTGTCGATACTCAGGCAAGGCTGGCATTCCGTAAAGGGGACGACAATAAACTGACAATTGCTGTCCACGGGGTACGGGCACAACCAGAGCTCGACAAACCATTTTACGGCCATAAGTTCACTGATGAAGAAAAGAAAGTATTATCGGAAACGGGAAACCTCGGAAAAGTACTCGATCTGAAAAAGACAGACGGCTCTGTGCTACCGGTGTATATCAGTATTGACAAGCTGACCAATGAAGTTGTCGCCCTACGTGCCGACAAAGTAAACATTCCGAACGAAATTAAAGGCGCACGCCTGGACGATAAGCAGAAACAAGGGCTACAGGAAGGAAAAGCAGTTTTGGTGGAAGACATGACAGCCCGAAGCGGCAAAGAGTTTTCCGCGCACCTGCAGGTTAATGCCGAAAAACGGGGACTGGAATTCATTTTTAATAACCAGCCCTTTCAAAATCAGCAAGACATACGTATTCCGTCAAAACTCGGCGGGGTAAACCTTTCCGAAAAACAACAGGCCGACCTGAAAGCGGAAAAAACCATTTATGTAGAAGGGCTCACTGATAAAAAGGGGCAACAATACAATGCTTACATCAGAGTGAACCACGAAAAGGGCAAACTGGATTTCTTTAAATGGAACCCCGACAAAGCACAGGAAAAAACGCCTGATAATGCCCACAAAACACAGGAGGCTGTGAACTCGCAGGGCAAAACCAACGAAGCCACCAGAAATGTAAAAGAACCGTTGAAGCCGGGACAAGTCCAACCCAGCGAGAAACAACAACGCGAAAAAGATAAACAACAAAAGCCCAAAACAAAAGGAATAAAAGTTTAAAGGCTTGGCATAATAGCGACAACAACAAATAAAAAAAATTAATATGAAAGTAATAATCGCAGAAAAACCAAGTGTGGCTATAGAAATAGCCCGTATAGCAGGTGTCACAAAAAAACAGGTTGGATATCTGGAAGGAAACGGTTATGTGGTTACCTGGGCTTTAGGTCATTTAATCGGTCTGGCTATGCCGGAAGAGTATGGTTACGGCAATTTCCAAAAAGAAAACCTGCCCATACTCCCGGCTGAGTTTATCTTAACGCCACGGAGTATAAAAGCAGGTAAGTCATACCAGTTTGATAAAAGGGCCTTACAACAACTGGAAGTTATCGAAACCCTTTTCAACCGTTGCAGCCATATTACTGTGGCTACCGATGCCGGGCGCGAAGGGGAACTTATTTTCCGGTACATTTATAATTACCTGGGCTGCAAAAAGCCCTTTTCCCGCTTGTGGATAAGCAGCCTGACCGACAAAGCAATCAGGGAAGGGCTTAACAACCTGAAAGACGGGCACGATTATGACAACCTTTATCGGGCAGCCAAAGCCCGGAGCGAATCGGACTGGATGGTGGGGATAAACGCTACGCAAGCTATTACCGTTAATGCCGGGTATGGTTTGCATTCGCTTGGCCGGGTACAAACCCCTACGCTGGGAATGGTCTGTAAACGCTTCCTCGAAAACAAAGAATTTGTTTCAAAGCCCTACTGGGTTGTAGAGGTTGAACTTATAAAAAATGGCCTTGCCATTAAAGCACGTGTTCCCACAAAATTTGAAGAAGTAGAAAAAGCAAAACAGGTTTTACAAGTAAGCACGAATTCGGGACAGTTAAACGTTGCGGTTGTTGAAACCAAACAACGCACCGAAAAACCGCCGTTACTTTACGATTTGACCACCCTGCAAAAGGATGCCTACAGCAAACTGGGTTTTCCTGCAGTCCAAACTTTGAGTATTGCACAAAAACTTTATGAAGACAAGCTCATTACCTATCCCCGCGCTGGAAGTCGGTTTATACCGGAAGATATTTTTGAAGAGATACCTCTGTTAATTACCACGTTGCACCAGCATCCGGTTTTTGGCGATTATGCGAAAAACCTCAATACGCTGAACAACCAGTGTGTCAACAACGGAAAAGTAACCGACCACCATGCCCTGCTTATCACCGGGAATGCTGCGGAAAAGTTAAAAAAAGAAGAACAGGCTATTTACGATATGATTGCCGGACGGATACTGGAAACTTTCTCCCCAAACTGTCAAAAGGAAATAACCCAGGTTAGTTTCAACTGTAACGGCATTGAGTTAAAAGCCAATGGAACCGTTATCACAACCAAAGGCTGGCGGGCTGTACTTAATATCGGCGAAGAAAACGAAATGGCATTGCCTAATTTTTCGGAAGGGGAACAGTTGCCGGTAACCCGGGCTGAAATCCTTAAAAAACATACAAAGCCAAAACCATTGCTGACCGAAGCTACCTTGCTGTCAGCTATGGAAAGTGCCGGGAAGGAACTGGGAAACGAGGATTACCGCAAAAGTTTAAGCGCAACAGGCATTGGCACCCCGGCAACACGTGCAGCCGTTATCGAAACCCTGTTTGCAAGGGAATATATAAAAAGGCAAGGAAAATCACTTGTCCCGACCGAAAAAGGACTGGCCGTTTATGCCGTTGTAAAAGATATGAAAATTGCCGATGTTGAAATGACAGGTAATTGGGAATATGACCTGAAACGTATTGAACAGGGAGCTATTGACGCCGGTACCTTTTTAAGGGGAATCCGTCAATATACAACACAAATCACAGAAGAACTTCTCCAAAGCAAAATGAGGATAGAAATAAACGATACTCCCGGCGTTGTTTGCCCCAAATGCAAAAAGGGAAAAGTGTTTTTCTATTCCAAAGTTGCCCAATGTGACAAAACGGATTGCGACCTTGTCATTTACCGCCATGTATGTGGCAGAATACTGACTGACAGGCAAATCAGCCGGTTGCTGTTAAATGGGAAGACCGCCGAAATAAAAGGTTTTAGAAGTCGTAAGGGAAATGTGTTCAATGCTGTTTTGGTTTTGGATAAGGATTTTAAAACAGGTTTTGAGTTTGTTCCTGATAAAAAGTCTTTTAATTCCCGAAGTGATACCTGTAAATGATGCTCTGTGGTACTTTTGCGCCTGCTCATTCAAAACTGTGGCGATATCCCCGCTACGCCGGGGACGCAGCATTTTTTTCATTCACTAACGCCAAAGAACCCTGCATGTCCCGGGCAGGAAGGCAAAAGGGCGTTTCCCGGCTGACACCGGCCACGCCCTTTTACCATCCTGCTTTCCCGGGAGTGACTCCCGTTAACAACGGGTATTCCCTTTACAGTTGAATTTCAATACCCACTTCTCAATACTTAAATCATGGAGCTCTCTTATTTTCAATTACGTCTTTTCGCTTTTCTGGAAGAAAGCCATCCCGATAAAATCAATGACCGGGTATTTATCCAGCAACGCAGCGAACTGGCTGCACTGGCTTATTCAGAAGCCATCCAAAACGGGCAAAACCACATTGAAGCCGGGCAGCTGGCCAACACAAAGTTATTCCGCGGGCTATATTTTTCAAAATACGACACCTTGTTTGAAGTACTGTCCGAAGAATTTACCGATACGGTTAGCGATGAAAAAATTCACCTGTATGCTCTGGAACTGCTGCCTTTATGCGAAGATATTTTTGTAAAGTACAGTCTGGATGAAGGCTTTGCCGATACACCCGAATACGAAAAGCTATATACGGAACTAACCGGAAAAATCGCTGCGTATGGCTTATAACAAAAGGCAACACCTGCTGGACAATACAGAAGTCATCCGCACACTTTTCCATCTGGAAAAAGAAACCAGGCAACCATCCGGTGAAGAACTGGCGGCTTTACGAAAATTCTCCGGGTTTGGCGGTCTGAAATGCATCTTAAATCCGGTAAAGGATTTAAGTGATGCCGTACGCTGGACAAAATCTGATTTGCCGTTGTTCCCACTGGTCAGGGAACTGCATAAAGTTATTTTTGAAAACAGCACGGACAGGAACCAGTACCGGCAGTATTACAACAGCCTGAAAAATTCCGTTTTGTCTGCTTTTTACACGCCCCCGGAAATTGTAACTACACTGGCCGGGGCATTGAAAGATGCCGGGATAACTCCCGGACGTTTTTTAGACCCCTCGGCAGGAATGGGCGAATTCATTTCATCTTTTAATAATCAGGGAAACATAGAAGAAACCGTTGGCTATGAAAAGGATTTGCTGACCGGCAAAATGCTGGGGTATCTTTACACCGGAAGCACAATCAAAGCGGAAGGCTTTGAAAATATCAGGGAAGACCGCAATAATTATTTTGATTTGGCGGCCTCCAACATCCCTTTCGGCGATGTTGCCGTATTCGACCCGGTCTTTCATGCTTCCACGGTAATTGCCGAAAAAATGGCAACCGGTGCCATCCACAACTACTTTTTCCTGAAAGCGGTCAAAACCCTTCGGGAAGGGGGCATACTGGCATTTATTACTTCGCAGGGGGTGATGGATTCCCCGAAAAACCAACCCGTGCGCAACTGGTTAACGGGTGAATGCAGCTTAGTGTCCGCTATCCGGCTGCCCAATAACCTCTTTTCAGATTATGCGGGGACGGATGTGGGGAGCGACCTTATCATCCTGCAAAAAAATGGTTACAAAAAACGAATTTCCGACCGGGAAGAAGCATTCATCCACAGCCGTCCGCTTTCTACCGGTATCATGGTTAATGACTATTTTCAGGATATGCAGCGTATTGTGCATACCAAAGGTTTTATCGATACCGACCCTTACGGCAAACCAGCCTGGATATACGAGCATGAAGGTGGGTTGAAAGGGATTGCAGGGGACATGCATAAGATGTTGCGAAATGACCTGTCCCACTACCTGGATATTGAACTGTTTAACCGCCATAGTCATAAGAACCATCAGAAGGAAGCTCAACCCGAACAAGTACAACATACACAATCAAAACAGCAGGGACTAAGCACTCAAAAAAATGAACCCAATAATAACCCGGTGCAACACGTAAAACCGCAACCCGGAGGGACCCAACTCAGCCTGTTTGACCTGTTTGAAGTTTCACCGGCCAACTGGCAGGAAAAGCCTCCAAAAGAAAATTATGAATCCCGCCCTTTTGAAGGAGAACTGCACCATTTTCTAAGCGACGGCAGCCTGGTAGCAGTTAATGGTCCACAGGTGGGGTATTTACGGGATATAAATAGTAAAGGTGGCATTTTTCATCCCCTGGACATCGGGCAGAAACAAAGGGGCATTATCCGCTCTTACATCAAAACAAGGGATGCCTACGAGCAGCTATACCATTTTGAAGCAACCGAAAAAACAGAGAACCCCGAATTACGGAAACGGTTGAACAGCCAATACGATGCTTTTATCCAAAAGCATGGTTTCCTGAATGCCAAGGACAACCTGAAAGCCATCAAAATGGACAAGAGTGCATTGTCTGTTTTGGCTTTAGAGCGGTACATCAACGGTAAGGCAGAAAAAGCCGATATTTTCCGCACCCCTGTGAGTTTTTCCAATTCAAACCAGGCGGAAAATACCAGCCCGGAAGAAGCACTGGCTTTGTCCCTGAACCGGACAGGGAATGTGGATTTGGATTTTATGGCCCGGCGAACTGGCCTGGAGGCTTCGGAGATAAAAGAACAATTACACGGACATATTTATTTTAACCCGCTGGAAGGAGCCTACGAAACTGCTGACAAATTCCTGGCAGGGAACGTGGTCCAAAAGGCAGGTTTAATCAAAAAGTACCTGAAAGAAAATGATGGTAATCCTGCCGTAGTTGATAATCGGGAAATTTCAAAAGCTTATAACGCTTTGCAAAAGGCAATGCCGGAGCGGATTGCTTTTGAGCAACTGGATTTTAACTTGGGAGAGCGGTGGATACCTGCCGGAATTTATGAGAAGTACGCCTCTTATCTGTTCGATACCGATGTTAAAGTACACTACCTTCCGAACCTTGATGAATTTTCAGTTGAGACAGACCATTACACCGCCCAAATCTATGACAAGTTTTGTGTACGCAGCCAAAGCCGTTCGTATAACGGGATGGCGCTCTTGAAAAACGCGCTACTGAATACCACCCCCAACATTACCAAAACCATTACGGTAGATGACAAAGAGGTAAAAGTCCGCGACAGTGAGGCCATCCAGATGGCCGGTAGCAAAATTGACGAAATACGGGAAGGTTTTACAGAATGGCTTTACGGGCAGTCCCCGGAGTTTAAACAGCGGATGGCCGGGCTGTACAATGATAAATTTAACTGCTTTGTCCGTCCTGAATATAACGGCAGCCACCAGTCATTTCCAGGACTGGACTTAAAAGGGCTGGGGATAACGGATTTATACGACAGCCAGAAAGATGCCATCTGGATGTTAAAACAAAACAGCGGGGGAATCTGCGACCACGAAGTAGGGGCAGGGAAAACACTGATAATGTGTTGTGCCGCCTACGAAATGAAGCGACTGAACATAGCCTCAAAACCGATGATAATTGGCTTGAAAGCCAATGTACACGAAATTGCGGAAACTTTTCGTACAGCTTATCCCCACGCTAAAATCCTCTATCCGGGCAAACAGGACTTTACCCCGCAAAAACGGCTGAAAATCTTCCACGATATAAAAAATAACAACTGGGATGCCATCATCCTGACCCACGACCAGTTCCAGAAAATACCACAATCGCCCGAAATGCAGCAACGGATATTACAAGAGGAACTGGACAGCGTGGAAGAAAACCTGGAAGTGCTCAAAAACCAAGGAACCAATGTATCTAATGCAATGTTAAAAGGGTTGCTGAAACGTCAGGCCAACCTGGAAGTAAAACTTAAAAATATTGCCTTCCAGATAGAACAACGTACCGATGATGTTGTAGATTTTAAACAAATAGGTATTGACCACCTGTTTGTGGACGAAAGCCATAAATTCAAGAACCTGATGTTTAATACCCGGCACGACCGCGTGGCAGGGTTGGGCAATTCACAGGGAAGCCAGCGGGCTTTAAACCTGTTGTTTGCCATCCGTACCATACAAGCAAACAAGGGAAAAGATTTGGGGGCAACTTTCCTGTCGGGGACAACCATCAGCAACTCGCTGACCGAACTGTACCTGCTGTTCAAATACCTGCGCCCTGAAGCGATGGCCCGGCAGGATATCCATTGTTTTGATGCCTGGGCTGCCATCTATACAAAGAAAACAGCCGATTTTGAATTCTCCGTTACCAACCAGATTGTTCAGAAAGAGCGCTTCCGCTATTTTATAAAAGTACCGGAGCTTGCCGCTTTCTATTCCGAGATAACCGATTACCGCACGGCCAAAGACGTGGGCATTGACCGGCCGGTAATGAACGAACAGCTTTATAATATACCACCCACGCCTGACCAGGAAGATTTTATCCAACGGTTGATGGCTTTTGCCCAAAACGGTGATGCAACAATATTGGGAAGGGCTCCCCTTTCGAAAAGGGAGGAAAAAGCAAAGATGCTGATTGCAACAGATTATGCCCGCAAAATGAGCCTAGACATGCGGATGATAAGCTCACATTATGAAGACCACATCGACAATAAGGCATCGCATTGTGCAGCCAATATCGCCCGTTATTACCAGCAATACCAACAGCAAAAAGGGACACAGTTTGTGTTCTCCGACCTGGGAACATACAAACCCGGAGAATGGAGCGTTTACAGCGAGATTAAAAGAAAATTACAGGAAGACCACGGCATCCCGGTCCATGAAGTCCGGTTTATGCAGGAAGCCAAAAACGATAAAGCCCGCAAAGAGATTATTAAATGGATGAACAGCGGGCAGGTACGGGTTTTGTTTGGTTCTACCGATATGCTCGGCACAGGGGTCAATGCGCAAAAAAGGGCGGTGGCCATTCACCACCTGGACATCCCCTGGCGACCTTCCGACCTTGAACAACGCAATGGACGGGCTGTTAGGAAGGGCAACGAGATTGCCAAAGCCTTTGCCGGAAATAAGTTGGACACCTTTATTTATGCTGTGGAAAAATCATTGGATTCGTATAAATTCAACCTACTGGCCAATAAGCAGTTGTTTATCCGGCAGTTGAAATCGAACAATATGGGCACCCGCACTATTGACGAGGGTGCTATGGACGAAAATTCGGGTATGAACTTCTCTGAATATGTAGCCATTTTATCCGGTAATACCGAACTGTTGGAGAAAGCCAAATTGGAGAAAAAAATTACGGCAATGGAAAGTGAACGGAAAGCTTTTTACCGCTCCCGGAGTTCGTCGGAATACAAACTGGATGAAATACAACACACCATGAGCCACAACAATACGGCTATCAAAGAAATGAATGCAGACTGGCAATTTTTGCAGAAACGCTTGCAGAAAGATAAAAACGGAAATTTATTAAATCCGATACACCTGGGCGAGCTGAATACTTCCGCTTATGAAATCGTTGGGACAAAGCTTAACCAGATTAATGATGCTATTAACACTAAAGGTGAATATCGAAAAATTGGGGAATTGTATGGGTTCCGGCTTTTGGTCAAATCGGAACTATCAGCCAAAGACGGCTCATTTTTTAGCGATGACAATTACATCAACAACCGTTTTTTTATTCAGGGTCAAAGTGGTATAAAATATACCTACAACAATGGCCGGATAGCCAGGGACCCCAAACTGGCTTCCATGAACTTTTTGAATGCCCTGCACAAAATCCCGGAATTGATAGAAAATCATCAGATGCAAAATGAAAAACTCAGAAAGGACATTCCTGTTTTGCAGGAAGTGGTTAACGGGAAATGGCGGAAAGAAGATGAACTGAACAAACTGAAAACGGAACTTTCGGTACTGGAACGTAAAATTAAAGTTTCGCTTGAAAGGCAAAGCCAACCGCAGGAAAGTAATTTGGAGAAAGCTGAAAAAGAAAACGAGATGATTGAAGTAAAAGAATCAAGAAATCTCTACCAACCTAAGGGATGCAGCTTATAGGTTTAAATCAGATAGCGTTATTTCGCGTTAACCCCAACAGTAATAACGCGATAATGAATTGGTTAATATTTAATCTTGCATTTTTTTGCTAAATAAAGTTTAGTAACCACTGTTTTTAATAAAGTCATTTACCTGCTCCACAGTATAAAATGTTTTGCCGCCAATTCTTAAGTATTTCAAAGTACCTCTTGAACGGTAGCGCTGAAGTGTTCGTTTATTAATATTCAGCAACTGACAGAGGTCCTGGTTGTCCATTAGTTTTAGTTCTTTGCCCCCTGGGTCGGTCATAAACTTGTCCGTCTTTTGATGGAGCAATTCTATTTGCTCCAATATACGCTCCATGTAACTTTCAAAATTGTCCCTGTCAATGTTCATAATTTGCGAGATTTTAGTTTTTTCATTTCACAAATTTGAGAACAACAAAAAAAAATTAGGGGATATTTGCCGGCAAGTACCCCATCAATTTTCATCCAAAAATTCCAGTTTATGATTAAATTCTGTCACCAATTCATTAAGGAAAAAGGAACGGGATTCCACGTGAATTACATTCGCCGACCTGGCAGTCAGCTTTTTAATTGTAGAATGGTAACCCGGAAGGGGGATATTAAAAGTATGGCTAAAAAAACCAACAAGTTCTTTAATAGAAATCCTCCCATGATTGATGCTCATTGTAAGATGCAATGCATAAATCAATTCAAGAAGGGCGCGTTTGCTGGCCGTCCATGTCAGGGGCAACCCCTTGTAAATGTTCAGGTTGTTGGTATTTATTTTATCGCCTATCCTTAATTTTGTACATTCGATTTCCACTTGAACATAATGGATAAGGTGGTCTAAAAACATTAGCAAATCTGGGGCAGGCTTTTTTTTTCAATAATCACAGTTTCCTTAATCCATTCAACAGACAATTTAAGATGGCACCATTCCCGGTATTCTTCTGCCTGGCTCCTACCTGGCTGATGAAAGCACTCTATTAGTACTTTCCATTTATCAATCAATTTCTTCATTTCCTGCAACCGCACATCTTCTTTCTGATCAATTAATTCTGCAATTTCTTTTAAAAATGAATTGAAAGGTTTGTTTTCCATGGGTTTTGTATTTATAGGTTGTCATTGCGTCCACTGGGTAAAAACTTTGCAGGATCATTATTGGTATGGTTTTTCGGTTAAACACAAAAATTGTGCTAAAACTGTAAATAATGAGAATTGATAGAAACAGGTCATTTCAACGTTACATTATCTGCTGGCTAATTAAGCTGTTGTATTGTATCTTTTGCATTTGCCATTGCCTGCAACCGCCTCACTCCGGTTTTCCGTTCCTCTTTCCGTTCATTCAGCAGTTTCGGCATCCCGCGTAAGAGGGGCTCAGGTAATCGCCCCACTTGCTTTTTCCCTTCGCCGTATAATGTTTGGGAATGGCCTGCCTGTGCCTTTGACAGCTTCATTCCAGTCATTTCTCCGATAATCATCGGAGTATTCCTTACATTCAACATTCTCCGGCATCCCGCACAAGAGTAACGGCTTTACTTCACTTTGTTCACCCCGTATCCTGACGGACTTCACTTCGTTATGTTCCGCCGCTACACTTGTTTTTGCCTCCACAGGCGAAGTAATTCCCCGGTAATGTTGCCCGGAATTTAACAACTGAATGTTTTATCCATGTTCAATTTATATAATTCTTTCCCCGGTAGTAAAATTTAAACATCTGCCTTTCCGTCGGTCATTGTCATTCCGGTGGCAAAGGTAACCCGTGTGCATGGGCGAACAAGTTCAGGCCTCCGGTTTTGCAAAAAATCTCCACCCGCCAACTGGCGGGTAGTATTTCCTGCAAAAAACTTGCACGCCCCCGCACACTTACCTTTTTACGCCACCAAAACAACAACGACCGACACGATGGAAAGACGCATAACTTTAAATAATAATACTATAGAAAAGAAAAATGAAATTAATGATTTTGAAAATTCAGGAAATGAAAAACAAAACTCCCTCTCCTCCGGAATCCGCATAGGGTTGGATGAAAATTATCCGTTTGTCAGGCAACAGTTTGTAAAAATTAAAGCGGCTGAATATGCCACCGATTTTGAGTTTTTCCTGAGAAACCAGGTTCATGTGGTACACCATACGGATAAGACAACATCCATTTGCAGCAATTTGGAAAACCGGTGTTTCAAAAGGGACAACACCTCTCCTTTGGATGATGAAACCATTTTGAAAAACCTCAGCCAAATCCATCGTGACATCATCGGCTTTAAGTATGGCGGTGAGCTTGTTTATTAACCATTTAATCCAATTATGATGCTGCTCAAAGATTTACCGAAAGAGTTCAGGGAAAACCATATCTTCAGAATTAAAAACCGTTAACCATGAAAAAGATATTAAATAACAAAACGTTAAGGGTATGGGCTATAAGGCTTTTGATAGTTGTTACAGCCTCGCAGGTAACAGGTCTGGGTATAGGTTATTGTTTTGCGGGATATTTTGTGTTAATGTTCCTGTTCCAATTCTTTGTAAGGCTGTTATTTACTTTCGCCGGACTTGCACTTATGGTGTTGTTTTTGCTCACTTTCTTTATTGGACTATTGACACTTTAAAACAGTATAATTGGCGGGCTGCTGCCCGCTACTTTTTTCGTGAGCCTGTGCGGGAAAAAAGTAGCAAAAAACCTTTGGAGAGCATCGTTAAATGTAAAAAAACAGCATCAGCGTATAGACAAATGGGGACGAGGATTGACATGTTAACTTCTAACTGTCAATTTGATAGGTTTATAAATAGGTTTGACTATACTGGTATAAAAGCCGGTTTTGTAAGCCTATGCAAAAAACAGAAAACAGGAATATCGAAGAAGCAACCCGAAGGGTTAAAGAAAGGATGCCTTTGGAAAAAATCCGGCGTAACCCCAAATACAGGGATTTATCCCCGGAAGGTTATGAGCAGCTTATCAAAAATGCTGAAACCATTGCTTTGTTAATTCTCAAAGCCCTCTTTTTTAAGAAATAACCAATCGGGTTGGCTTAATATTTGAGGAATTGTTTTATCCTTAATTCTAATTTCAACACAATACAAAAATGAACGATTTAAGCCTTTTTAAGCAGTTTGCACCAGAAGCTCCACATGCTTTTAAGGAAGGGAACAATGCAGTGATATATACCCGTGTATCGTCGGCAGACCAGGAAGATAATACCAGTCTCGCATCACAAAAGAAGCATTGCGAAATGTATGCCGACAGGCGGGGGCTGAACGTCGTGGGATATTTTGGCGGCACTTATGAATCTGCCAAAACTGATGACCGCAAAGAGTTTAACCGGATGCTGACGTTTGTGAAACGCTCAAAAAATATCAATTACGTAATCGTTTATTCTTATGAACGTTTCTCCCGTTCGGGGATCAATGGGGCATCTATAGCCGATGACCTGCTGAAAAAGTATGGTGTAATTACCCTGGCAACCACGCAGGAACTCGACCCTACTACCCCTTCTGGCTCATTTCAGCAAAAAATATTGTTCCTTTTTGGGCAGATGGATAATGAATTAAGACGGGACAAGGTGGTTACGGGAATGCGGGAATTGCTTATGAAAGGCTATTGGGTATGGGCTGCTCCACGCGGTTACAATGATTTAAATAAAGGGAGGGCAACAGAACGTAAACTTGTTGTTAACGAAGAAGGGAAAATTCTCAAAAAAGCCTTTGAATGGAAAGCTTATAATAAATTCTCTAATGTCGAAATAACCAGGCTTTTAAAAAAAATGGGGGTTGATATGTCCGAAAAGCGGTTAAATACTTTGTTTTTAAATACTTTCTATTGTGGCCTTATCACCAGCAAGATGCTTCCCGGGCAGATAATTGAGGGCAAGCATGAACCTTTAATTTCAAGAGAATTGTTTCTGGCAGTTCATAATATCCGACAGGAAAATAGAAATCAGGGTTTTGTACACGATAAGGATAATGAGAACCTGCCATTGAAAGTATTCACTAAATGCGAACGGTGTGGCACCTATTTAACAGGTTACCTTGTGAAAAAGAAGGGGCTGTATTATTATAAATGTAATACAAAAGGATGTAAAGTCAACCGCAGTGCCAAAGCAATGCACGATATGTTCGGGGCACTGTTGAAAACTTATAAAATTGGGAAAGAAGAATTTGAACTTATAAAGCTTCAATTAGAGGAGCAAATGGCGGTCTTTTTTAAATCCCGGATAGAAGAAGCAAAATCGTTAAAAAACAAGTTGACCGAAACTCAAAGAAAACTGGAAGCCATTGAAGAACGTTTTGTTATCGGGGAAATTGACCGTAGCCTGTATGATAAATTCCGGCCTAAATATGAAAAGGAATGTTTTGAGATTGAACAGGAACTTGGTAGGACAGGCGGATATAAATCGAACCTTGCAAAGGTGGTGAAATTTGCTGCAAAAGTGTGCCTTAATCCATTGATAATGTGGGAGAAATCAGATTTGGAAGGTAAAAGGGTATTTCAAAACCTGCTGTTTCCTGAAGGAATTATCTATAACCGGGAATTGGACCATTATCGAACCCCCAGGGTAAACTCATTTTTCTCCCCAATCCCACAACTGACAAGGGTTTTGACAGTAAACAAAAAAAGGGGATTCTATCAAAATTGATAAAATCCCCGCTTGGGTGACCCCACCGGGATTCGAACCCAGATCATCAGAACCGGAATCTGACATTCTATCCATTGAACTATGGGGCCATTTTTAACAGGCGTGGCAAAAATAGTAAAAATCATTTGTTTTCCTACTACACATCACACTTCGTTATTTCGGTTTCAGTTGTTGATAAAAACAGAACCAAATTCTGCCGCCAAACGGTAACAATTTCTACTTTTGTTGTTTAATTTTAACCGAATAAGATGCAAGATCAGGAAAAATTTTTAATTGCTTTTTTTGAATCATACGTGGATTCGTTTACCGGATTAACACCGGAGCAACAAAATAACTTTACCATTAAAAAGGAGCATTCGTTGCGGGTGACCGACAATGCCTGTGAACTGGCAAATTACCTGGAGCTGGATGATGAAGACAAAAAAGTGGCTTTTACAGCCGCCGTTTTTCACGACATTGGCCGGTTTAAGCAATTGGTTGATTTTAATACTTTTAACGATGAAGTATCAGCAGACCATGCCGAATTTGCGGTTGAGATATTAAAAGAAAAAGGCGTTTTAAAAAACTGGAACGAAGAACTACAACATCTTGTATTTGTGGCTATTCAATTGCACAATAAACTAAGTATTCCCAAAAAAATAACTGAGCGTGAATTGCTTCATGCAAAGTTACTAAGAGATGCCGATAAACTTGATATTTTAAAAGTACTGACTGATTATTACACGGATAAAAGCAACCCTCCCAATCATACGCTTACCTGGGAGCTGCCCACTGCAACTAAGGTTTCGCCGCGGGTTGCCAAAGAAGTACTTGCCGGCAAACTGGTTTCGAAAAGTGAAGTAAAAAGCGAGCTGGATGTTAAAATAATGCAGCTTTCATGGGTTTACGATATTAATTTTAAGCCCTCTTTTGAAATCCTTTTCAGTAATCGGTTTCTTGAAAAAATATACAGCACATTGCCCAAAAACGATGGAATATTTGATATTTACCGTAAAGTAAAAGTATTTGCTGAAAATAAATTGATGAATTAATGCAACAAGTTGTAAAGATTTCTACGCCCCGGCACAATGTCCTGGTTGATATTACCAAAGAAGTGGAACATGTAGTGAACCAGTCCGGAATTAATACCGGGTTGGTAAATGTTTATGTACAGGGCGCCACTGCCGGTATTATGATTCAGGAAAACTGGGACGAATCGGTTCAGAACGATGTGGTAACTTTATTTAAAAAACTCATTCCGGAAGGCGTTTGGGAACACGATGCGCAGGACAATAATGGTGATTCGCATTTAAAAGCAGGTATTGTAGGCCCGAGCGAAACCATTCCTCTGATTAACGGGAAAATGGGGCTCTCTACCTGGCAGAATATTTTCCTTTGTGAATTTGACGGGCCGCGCGATGAAAGAAGAATTGTTGTTTCACTGTTCGAAACTGGTAAGTAATGGCCAAAATTGTTTGTTTGTGCAGCTTGGTTACACAAAAAGAAATTGATGCTTTATTGAAAAAGGGAGCTGTTTCTGTAAAAGAAATACAGCAACATACCGGCGCGGGAACTACATGTGGAAGGTGCCTGCCCGAACTCGACGATATTGTTGCCCGGTATCAAAAAGAAAAACCCAAAGACCAGCAAAAAAAGCTGGACCTCGGGTTTTAACTAAACACAATTAAAAAAGTTATCGCTTAAAAATATCTTGGTGATGTCACCAGTTCTTTTAGTGTATTTAACTCGTAGGAAACCATAATTTCATGAGTTCCGTCGTTATAATTCCGCAAGTTAGTTGTAGAAAAATCAATGGCATAACCAACCCGCAGGCTGTTTCCAAAAATCCATTGCGCAATAAATCCAAACGCATCTTGCGTGCGGTACATCCCTCCCAGCCAGAGTTTTTCTTTTAGCAGGAAGTTGGCCGACAGGTCAAACTGAACCGGAGCTCCCAGGGTGGCTTTGGTAAGGAATGTAGGTTTGAATTTCAGGTCCTCTCCCAAATCGAATACAACGCCGGCTTCCAGGAAGTAGTGCCTCAACTCGGCCTGAACTGAAAAGTTGCTGGTATTATCATCGTCAATTTCGTTATGTAGCATTTTAGGTACCGAGAGTCCCACATAATACTTCGGATTGTAAAGGAACAATCCTGCGCCAAAGTTTGGAATGAATTTTCGTGTTAAATCTCCTTCAAACATCGGGTCGTTTACCCCAGGCGAAAGCTGGTACTCCTGCAAATTATTGGAGTAATTGGTAAAGCCCCCCTTTATCCCCATGCGGAGGTTGGTAGCTTCTGTTACTTTCACGCGGTAGGAGTAGTCGGCATACAAACCAAATCGTTTTTCTTTGAATACATTATCGCTTATGACATTTAATCCCAGTGCAACTTTTTCATTGCGCATGGGTGCCTGCATCGAGAAAGTATAGGTTTGCGGGGCACCATCCCAGCCAGCCCATTGCTGGCGGGCAAGCACCATAAAACTTAACGATTCCCAGGTTCCTGTATAAGCAGGATTTATAGTTTGCGAATTGAACATGTACTGTGTGTACATCGGATCCTGTTGCGCAAAAGAAGCGTTGGCTGCGATTACCAAAACCAGAATCCCTAACCCTTTTGTGATATTTAATTTGAATTTCATCGTTTTCATTTTTTTCAGATTAAACATTTTAATTATCTGTTAAGGAAAACTGAACCAGTAATCGGATCGCTTCCATCATTTAAGTGCAGAATATAGAAGTAGGTACCAGGTGGCAGTTTCTCTTTGCCAACCGTCATCTTATTATCAGAACGACCGTTCCACCAGGCTTCTGTTGAGCCCATCAGGTCAGTGTTTCCGTAATTTTCTTTCTCATATACCATAACTCCCCAGCGGGTATATACCTCGATGGTTGCATTTGGATATTGCTCCATGCATTCAATTATGAAGTAATCATTAATGCCATCGTCGTTGGGCGAGAATCCTTCTGGGATGAAGAATTCACAGGCTTGTTGCTGATCATCGTCTCCGGGTTCTCCTTCATCATATTCTTCGATGGTGATTTCACAACCTGTGGCGCAACCTTCGGCATCGGTTACAATCACAAAATAGTCTCCGGGCGAAAGTCCTGTGGCAACAGCCGTCGTTTGCCCGTCGCTCCATTCGTAGGTGTAGTCGCCCCAGCCTCCGGATACAATCACTTCTGCCTCGGCATCGTTTCCTGCTTCCGAAACGGGGAATACTACTTCAATCATACAGCTGAGCTGCTGGTCAGGCTGGATAACAGTGATTGTTACTTCTGCCTGGTCACAAAGTGGTTCTCCTGATTCCGGTATATCACATATTTCGTAGGTGAATGTTACCTCTCCTTCAAATCCCAGCTCGGGGAGATATTCAAGTGTACCATCCTCATTGACTGTGAGCTCACCTGAAGTTACATCTGTAAGAATTGCAGGTGCTGTTAATTCGTCACCGTCAGGGTCAGAATCATTTTGCATTACCTCAATTGTAACGGAGCTGCAGTCTGTAATGGTCAGCACATCGTTTTCGGCAACCGGTGGATTATTATCGCTTGTTACGGTTATGGTCACGTTTGCCGTATCGCATAATCCATCAGCATTACATACAGAGTAAGTGAATACATCGGTTCCGCTGAAGTTTTCATCAGGACTGAATTCCACTGTTCCGGTTTCACTGTTAACCATATAACTTCCATTTTCAGGATCTGAAATTACAGTAACTGAACCTGGATCGATATTGTTGTTGCAATCAGAATCGTTGGCAAGAATATCAATTGAGATCGGTGTATTTTGTTGCGTTGTAACAACATCATCTTCAGCGACAGGAGGAGCTAGAACAGTAACAGTCATCGAACATTCGGCCGTATTTCCTGATGCATCCGTAAGAATCCAGTTAACAACTGTGATTCCTGTTGGATATAATCCACTTGCATCTGCTGTATTAGAGTAATCGTTAATTACTGTTGTTGCGCTGCAATTGTCTGTCATCAGAATTGGAGCCGATACAGTAACCTCTGATTCACATACTCCTGCATCAGCTGTAACCACTATATTTTCCGGACATGTAAGTACTGGTGAAATAGTATCGAGTACGGTAATGGATGGTTCACATGTAGCAGTATTTCCACAATCATCAGAGACTGTAATGGTTACCGTAACATCTTGTCCCACATGGGCACATTCGAATGAACGCGGGAACGCATCAATAGTGATATTTCCAGATGGTGTACAATTGTCGGTGATATTAGTAATCATGTTTTCAATATCATCCGGGTTCAGGACATATTCACCGTTTTCATCGAGGTAAACAGTGTAATCGTTACAAACGAATTCAGGCGCTGAGTTATCCTCAACCGTAATCGTTTGAGTATGGCTTGTTGTATTGTCGCAGTCGTCAGTAACGCTCCATGTACGTGTAATGGTGTAGTTGTCGCAGAGCGATTGCTGACTGCTGGTTTCTGAAAACCCGACTGTTACATCGCTGCAGTTATCGGTTGCGGTAAGAACGGCGGGTTCCGGTATTTCATCGCATTCAACAGTGATGCTTGCCGGCAATGCTTCCACAAACTCCGGTGGGGTAACGTCGTCCACAATAATTTGCTGTGAGCAAGTGGACGAGTTTCCTTCGTTATCGGCAATCTGGTATGTTCTTGTAATTACTTCGGGACAGGTCTCGCCATTACTGGTTTCACTCAGGAGGGTAAAGCTCGATTCGTCAATTTCGTTATTGTCGGAAGCGCTTCCCCCGTCGGCTATAAACCCGGCAAACGTTAAGTAAGCAGCAGGCACTTCGTCGATGCACTCCACGGTAATGTTTTCCGGGCAGTTGATTTCCGGTGCCTCTTCGTCCTGTACAGTTACGGTGAATGTGCAGGTATCTGCATTGCCGCAATCGTCAACAACTATGTATTCAACAGTTGTTGTGCCTAATTCATAAGTGCCGCTTGCATCGTTTTCCCAGGTGTAATTATTATATACTGTATCGATTCCACAGTTGTCACTTACTGTTGGCAACGGAATGGTTACATAAACTGAAGTTTGCCCTTCATCGGCCACAGCTGTTATATCAGTTGGGCAGATGATGGTGGGAGTAGTGGTGTCGTCAACTATGAAGTCTTTGGTTGCTGTTGCCGTATTTCCGCAGTCATCCGTTGCGGTGAAAGTAACGGTTACGGTTTGTTCGCAGTTGGTTTCCGGTGCGTTGTATGATGCCGAAACTTCCACATCACCGCTGCAGTTGTCGGTTGCGCTTGCGGTTGCAATCCATGCATCCACGTTGGCTTCATCGAAGCATTCCATTGCAAGGTCGGCTTCCGGTAAAGTGATTTCCGGCAACGTTGTATCTTCAATGGTGAAAGTAGCGGTTGTTTCGCTGAAGTTTCCACAATCGTCGGTGGCAGTGAAAGTCACTGTTGTTGAACCGGTCGCACCACAGTCGTCGCTCAGTGCTACAAAATCGTGGGTCCAGGTTACCTCGCCGCAGTTGTCGGTAGCAGCAGCTCCGCCATTGGAAGCCAGCCATGCATCGAGTGCAGCGCCATTTCCCGCGCCGTCGCATTCCACGGTTTGGTCGGCTGCCTGAACAGTGATATCAGGTGCAGTAGTATCTTCAATTGTAAATTCAGCTGTTACTGAACTTGAATTTTCGCACTGATCCCATGCGGTGAAAGTCACTGTCATACTACCGGTCATTCCGCATCCGTCAGACAGGTTTTCCATGTTGAAGTCATGTGTCCAGAAAACTTCACTGCAGTTGTCGTTGGCAACAGCGCCTGCGTTGGATTCGAGCCAGGCATTGAGATCGGCTTCAAAATCAGCTGCACATTCCACGGTGAGGTCGGCCATGCCTTCTTCAACAATAACCGGTGCAGAAGTATCAACTACTGTGATGGTTTGTGTGTGCGTTGTAGTATTGTCGCAGTCGTCAGTAACGCTCCATGTACGTGTAATGGTGTAGTTGTCGCAGAGCGATTGCTGACTGCTGGTTTCTGAAAATCCGACTGTTACATCGCTGCAGTTATCGGTTGCAGTAAGTACGGTGGGGTCCGGTATTTCATCGCATTCAACAGTGATGTTTGTCGGCAATGCTTCCACAAACTCCGGTGGGGTAACGTCGTCCACAATAATTTGCTGTGAGCAAGTGGACGAGTTTCCTTCGTTATCGGCAACCTGGTATGTTCTTGTAATTACTTCGGGACAGGTTTCACTATTACTGGTTTCACTCTGGAGGGTAAAGCTCGATTCGTCAATTTCGTTATTGTCGGAAGCGCTTCCCCCGTCGGCTATAAACCCGGCAAACGTTAAGTAAGCAGCAGGCACTTCGTCGATGCACTCCACGGTAATGTTTTCCGGGCAGTTGATTTCCGGTGCCTCTTCGTCCTGTACAGTTACGGTGAATGTGCAGGTATCTGCATTGCCGCAATCGTCAACAACTATGTATTCAACAGTTGTTGTGCCTAATTCATAAGTGCCGCTTGCATCGTTTTCCCAGGTGTAATTATTATATACTGTATCGATTCCACAGTTGTCACTTACTGTTGGCAACGGAATGGTTACATAAACTGAAGTTTGCCCTTCCTCGGCCACAGCTGTTATATCAGTTGGGCAGATGATGGTGGGGGTAGTGGTGTCGTCAACTATGAAGTCTTTGGTTGCTGTTGCCGTATTTCCGCAGTCATCCGTTGCGGTGAAAGTAACGGTTACGGTTTGTTCGCAGTTGGTTTCCGGTGCGTTGTATGATGCCGAAACTTCCACATCACCGCTGCAGTTGTCGGTAGCGCTTGCGGTTGCAATCCATGCATCCACGGTGGCTTCATCGAAGCATTCCATTGTAAGGTCGGCTGTTGGAAGTGTGATTTCCGGTGCTTCGGTATCTCCACCTGAGTAAGTTATTTCAACAGGCTCTGCTTCATTACCGCAATCGTCTTCTATAATATAAGTGTATGTCACCGTCCATGAGCAGTCGTCGCCGCTTGGCGTGCCTGATTTGGTTACATTCACGGCCTCTGTATATTCATCGGTAAACAGTGCTGCAATTTCTCCTTCTGTTGGACCTTGCGGTATATTTTCAAAGCAAAGGTTCATTTCGGTTTCTTCAGGAGGAATATTTCCTGCTAAGGCTGGTGGTTCTTTGTCTAAATAGTCTATTTCAACATCAATAGAAGTAGAACATACCCCATCATTGTTCCCATTTGGTGCAGTAGCAGTTAAAGTATAAATACCTGGGCCATAATTTCCGTTATTTGCAGTTACGTTATTGTTTTGTTCATCTGTTATTACAACTGTAGAACCATGGCTATTTGAAACTTCGATTGAACCATTAAGATCGTTGTAACAAGTTACATGTGTTGGTATGCCACTGACTGTCAGTTCATCGGGTTCGGAAATGGTAATTGTTTCTTCTACAAAGCAAATATCTCCGTCGTTTCCGCCGTCAATCTGAGCGCGTACAGTATATGTTCCCGGTCCGTAAGCTGTTGTTGCATCATAAGGTTGTCCGTCCACTGTAACAACAGCGTCTTGCGGAGAAGCAGATGCATCGATTGTTCCGTCAGCTTCTCCGAAGCAAGAAACATTGGTAAAGCTGGTTGTCAAAGTCACTTCATCGGGTTCCTCAATAACAATACCGGAGAGTTCGTCCGTACACCCGTTTGCGTCGGTTACGGTAACAGCGTAAGTTCCCGGAGCCAGGTCAGTGATGTTTTCACTGGTTGCGTAAGCATCGCCGTCTTTTGTCCATGCGAAGGAATAAGGAGTGGTTCCACCGTTAACAGAAATATCTATTGAGCCGTTGTCGTCGCCGTTGCATGTGATATTTTTTCTTTCTGTAAGTTCCATCTCGAGTGCATTTGGTTCTGTAATTGTAACATCACAAGTAGTTGTTGCTCCATTTGCATCTTCCACTGTAACAATATGTGTTCCTGCTCCGAGTGCCCAGGCAGTATCACTTGTTTCCCCATTTTCCCAGGTGTAGGTATAGTTGCCAACACCCTCAAAAGCAGTAACAGTTGCCACTCCGTTATCTTCCCCATTGCAAATTACATTGCTGATTACTTTTGTATTACAGTAGAGTTCTCCTGGTTGGGTAATTGTAACATTACATGTGGTTTCACATCCATTTGCATCTGTAACTGTTACTTTGTGTAATCCGGCAGCTAATGTATCTGCCGTGGCTCTTGTATCACCATTATTCCATAGATAGGAATAAGGTGCAGTGCCGCCTTGAGGAGTAACTGTTGCAATTCCGTCTTTAAATCCAAAAATACTAACAGGTTCATCCTGGCTGGCGTTGCAGGTAAGTAATGTTGGTTGAGAAATAGTAACAATTTCAGTAGCAGTACACCCGTTATCATCGGTTACCGTATAGTTGTAAGTGCCGGCAGCCAAACCGGTTGTAGCATCACCACTGAAAGTATAATCCCCGGTTCCCCCTGTAGCCGATAACTGAACACTTCCCAGTTCTCCGAAGCACAATGGCTGGGTTGGGGTGGCCGTTAAGACCAGTTGGGCAGGAGCCGCGTTGATATTAGCAGAAGCAGTAGCAGTACACCCGTTATCATCGGTTACCGTATAGTTGTAAGTGCCGGCAGCCAAACCGGTTGTAGCATCACCACTGTAAGTATAATCCCCGATTCCCCCTGAGGCCGATAACTGAACACTTCCCAGTTCTCCGAAGCACAATGGCTGGGTTGGGGTGGCCGTTAAGACCAGTTGGGCAGGAGCCGCGTTGATATCAGCAGAAGCAGTAGCAGTACACCCGTTATCATCGGTTACCGTATAGTTGTAAGTGCCGGCAGCCAAACCGGTTGTAGCATCACCACTGAAAGTATAATCCCCGGTTCCCCCTGAGGCCGATAACTGAACACTTCCCAGTTCTCCGAAGCACAATGGCTGGGTTGGGGTGGCCGTTAAGACCAGTTGGGCAGGAGCCGCGTTGATATCAGCAGAAGCAGTAGCAGTACATCCGTTATCATCGGTTACCGTATAGTTGTAAGTGCCGGCAGCCAAACCGGTTGTAACATCACCACTGTAGGTATAATCTCCGGTTCCCCCTGAGGCCGATAACTGAACACTTCCCAGTTCTCCGAAGCACAATGGCTGGGTTGGGGTGACCGTTAAGACCAGTTGGGCAGGAGCCGCGTTGATATTAGCAGAAGCAGTAGCAGTACACCCGTTTTCATCGGTTACCGTATAGTTGTAAGTGCCGGCAGCCAAACCGGTTGTAACATCACCACTGTAGGTATAATCTCCGGTTCCCCCTGAGGCCGATAACTGAACACTTCCCAGTTCTCCGAAGCACAATGGCTGGGTTGGGGTGGCCGTTAAGACCAGTTGGGCAGGAGCCGCGTTGATATCAGCAGAAGCAGTAGCAGTACACCCGTTATCATCGGTTACCGTATAGTTGTAAGTGCCGGCAGCCAAACCGGTTGTAGCATCACCGCTGTAGGTATAATCTCCGGTTCCCCCTGAGGCCGATAACTGAACACTTCCCAGTTCTCCGAAGCACAATGGCTGGGTTGGGGTGACCGTTAAGACCAGTTCATCGGGTTCGGAAACAACAATGCCGGTGAGTTCATCCGTACACCCGTTATCATCGGTTACGGTTACGGTATAAGTACCTGAATACAGTCCGTCAAAAGTTCCGTCAGATTGAGCGGTGCCTCCGTTTAGGCTGAAAGCAAAAGGTGAAGTTCCGCCCGTTGCTGTTACAGTAATTGAGCCGGTGTTATTTCCATAACAATTGACATTAGTAAGATTACTAAGTTCTAACGTGGGACCTGGAATATTTTGTAAAGTAACTTCAAGTGGGGTGAGTATTTCACAATCTCCTTCCAAAGAAACATCCCTCACATTTATTGAATAATTACCTGCAGCTAAATTGTTGATTGTGGCAGAAGTGTTTCCACTACCAAAAGAATTCCATGAGCCGCTATTTAACGAATATTCAAGTTCGGGCGAATTAGAATAAACTGTTGCATCAATAGTTATTGTACCATTGTCTTCTCCACATGTGGCGTCAGTATAGTTAGCTATTTCTGCCTTAATACCTTCAACGATTACATTGAAGGCACAGGTTTGAGTAATTGGATCTCCGCTTGCAGGTGTATAGGTTGCAGTATAAGTTAGTGTGGTATCGATGCCTGCAGGAAAAAAGCCGGGAGTTGGCCCGGTTGTTGTAAATTCGATCCCTCCTTCGCAACCTTCAATATCCATGAGAATACCATCGAAATAAAGGTTATCGACTACACTTTTGTTTGAACCACCTCCTGCAAATTCAAATTTTAAATAGTAAGTGCCTTTTTGCACCGCCTGTGGAACTTCAATTGTATATGTATTGGTTGTATTATTTCCGTTGATACTTTCTGACCCAACTGGTGTCTCTGAATTTGCCGGGTCAACCAATGTAAGAATCCATTGAAAATTATCTCCTGATGGAGCGTAAATATCAATGTTGACATCGAGTGGGGGCTCAATATACATAAGAGGGCTCAAAATATATGGGTTTCCCCCGTCTCCGGTAGATTGCCAGAGGTTAACCTCACCGGCATTATTGCCAACTCGCTGTACATGGTTAAATGTCCAGCAATTCCATTTTGCTTCAGGTAATCCAAACCCCATGTAAAAGCTGGCATCGGCCGATCCTACGCAGCCCAGACTAAAATCCGGAGCATCCCAGTCGATGTATTTCCCAAGTACATTTTCCATTACAACATCTGCACATTCTGTTATGTCGTTAGGGCAATCTTCAACAGAAATTACGATATCATCAATTGTAACTGACAACGTATTAATACCAGAACAACCAGTTGCAGGATTTGTCTCGGTTATTTTTACAGTTCCTGTTCCGGGGCCATCCCATATTATACTGACTGAACTAAATGTGGTTGGACCATCAATCGTGCCACCGGTTACTTCCCACAGGTAAGTGTTGCCCTCAATAGAGTCGGTACTGTAAGAAGATGAGCTGTAACTGCACACGTCTTCTGTTCCTGAAATTTGTGGTGTTGGTAACGGATTGACGGTCACATATACTTTATCTTCAGCAACACAGTTATCTCCATAGTTGACAGTTACAGTATATTCCCCGCTGAACATAGTTTGTGCATTGCTTCTTGTCGGATTTTGGTCAGTTGAGGTAAATTCATCAGGGCCGCTCCAATTATAACTTCCATCTGAAATGTCAGTTGGTGTAGCTGTCAGATTTATGGTTTCACCTTTGCATACTGCGAAATCTGGGCCTGCAGAAACTGTTCCTTCACAAGCTTCTTCCCATTGTGCATATAATACATTTGGGATTGTTGGGGCATTATCAACAATTATTTCATCGCCCGGTAAGAAAGCATCTCCCAAGCCATTGGCCTGGGTATTCCAACCAGTAAAATTATATAATGAACGCGTGAAAGTGTTTGCTGCTTTTATGGTGTGTGGTTCGTTATTATTTAAATCAATAACAATATCACTGCCGGAACCGCCATTGGCTTTGTAGGTTAACTGCGTTTCCTGGGCGATGTCGCCCCATTGCGCGGTTAATGTCATGTCGCCGGTAATTTCAAGATCGTTATTGGGGTAATAAATTGTCCCGTTGTTTTCCCATCCAACAAACACTTTGTCGGTAGGTGGTGTAATTCCTGAAGCTGGCAATACAGAGGCAAATGCACCTGCGTAATAATCGTTAGGATCATGTGGAGTTGTGCCAGAACCACCGTTCAATACATAACTTACCTGATAGGTTGTTACCGGCCATACCGGGAAAAGTTCCAGGTCGCTATAGACTGGCATAGCAAAATCGAACAGAACAAAATTGCCATCAACATACCAATACCAGCCAATAAAATCGCTGGCCTGCATTCCTTGCGGTAAATCGTATTCCAAAACGTTCACATCAATGGTTGCTCCGTGTTCAATAATGTGCTCGATTGAAGTTGGACTGGTGCCCGGAGCTTCCAATACCTTGTGATTTAAAACCATATAAGTAGGTGGTGCCCACTTTGCATATAAAGTAAAATTTTCTGCCGGCATGGTTTTGCCAGTAAAATCGAATTTTGAGTCAGGTGCAAAAATGGGAGAAGTAAACCAGCCCTTAAAGGTGTATTTAGTTCCATCTTCAATATAAGTAGTAACATCTTCAGTGTAACCTGGAAGCGCCTCGCCGGAAATATCGGCTTCATAAGGAATAGAGGATGATATTTGCGGGCTATTCCCATCATTAGTGTTAAAGGTGATAGTATAATTGTTACGTGTGTACCAAATAGTTCCATCTCTTCCAGTTTCTAAAGGTTCCCAGTTCGAACAATATTGACCTTCACATTCTTCAACAGTAAATCCTTCTATAGCTATTCCATCTTCCTCTGTAAAATAAAAAGTTGAATATCCGTCTGCATAAAATATGAAGTCGTCATGAATTTTTATTCCTGTACTCTTTTCCTTATAATGAATGGTAAAGGGAGTATCGCCTGAATATTTCCCATATACTGTCAAATTTCCATTGGGCATATCAGGAGCTTCGGAGTAGGAAACAGAGCCGTATTTCTCGGTCAACCATCGGTATCCGAAATGATCATCAACAGCAGCATTATACCATGTGGCAGTGCTTTGCCCGTATTTTACTTGTGTAGTGCTATAAGTTGACCAGTAATAATTGAGAACTTCTATTTTAAATGTCCAAACATTGCGGTCGTAATACACATTCTTTATAGTTGTTCCATCCCCTTTAATTTCGACATTTGTAGCATCTGTTAAAGAAGAATTCAGATGAAATCCGGTATAGCTTACTTCATCATATCCGGCATTTGTACCAGTATAGCCTGTTTTTACAGCAGTTTCAAAATAGGTGTAATCATCGTCTTCGGCGTTTTCCTGCCAGTAAACAACATTGTAGTTTACTTCTTTTGGGGACCATACCGCGTAAAGGGTTTTATCAGCAGTAATGGGTGTATTAAAATCGAATGCACTACCACCCGCTGTTTCAGACCAATGCGAAAAAGTATATCCAACTCGGGACGGATTGGAAGGTTGTGTGGCAGTTTGTCCGTCAACAACATAATCGGGAAGTAAAGAAGAACCTCCTTCTGAATCGAAGGTGACTTCCCACTGATCGGCCAGTACTGCATAAAGAGTGGTATTTGCAGTTATTGGTGTGTTAAAATCAAACGCAGGTCCATTCTGTGATGTGGACCAGTGTGCAAAAACTTTCCCTTCTTCAGTAACCGATATAGGGATATTGTTTCCATCGGTTGTGCCACTGGGTAATACTTCTTTGGTGGTAACAATTTCGTTATTGTAAACAAAATAAACGTACCAGATATCCTCAAAACCGGCATTTACGGTATAGCTTGCGGTAGAACTTACATTTACAGCCTGGCTAAAATTAATAAGAGTTGACGAGCCTTCTACAAACCATCCTGTAAATTTTTTACCAACTTGTTCTGTTGGGGTCTCTGGTTCAATGAGATATTCCCCATTAAGCACTATTTGCGTTTCTGTTAAATTGCCATCAATATAAAAATTGTATGTAGCAGTTTTTGTTGTGCCAATCAAATAAACTGAAAAGTGGTTGGTTTTAAATTCTATTGAGTTCTGATTTGTCTGCGCCGATTTAAGAACCGGCTTTACAGATCTATTTGCTGATTTTAAGAAAGTTTGCTGTGATTCAACATTTTTGGTTTGTTCCGGATATTTTTTTGTTAAGGTAAATTCAGTATGATTACCTGACCTTTCAGCATGAAATACCGCAACTTGATTTTTGGTATTGGCAAATGGTAAGTCTGTCAATGAAACATGAACTTCTCCTTTCGGTTGGATTTTGTTCCCATTTACATCTAATAAATTAATGTCATAGGCTATTGATTGCTCAAAAATTACCTGATTTTCAATTGCTAAAGTATTTGTATATACTTCTTTTTCATTACCTGTCAATACATCAACAGAAAGTGTTGTATTTCCCGGCAATACACCAGGCCCTGCATTAACTGAAATTTTAACTCCATCTTTAATCGAAGTTAAGGTTGTATTATCTTCTGCAAGGACTGGAGATTGCCCCACAAGCGAAAATAAAATAGATAAAATAATACCTGTTAGAAAGGTTTTGTTATTTCTACTGATGAGACAATTCTTTTCTGTTTTTAGAAAATGAATCATTTGGTGGTAGTAGAGATTTTTCATATCGTTTAGTTTTTTATTGTTAACAACATTAATTTTTTTGAAAATAAACTGCGGTTATTCACACGGGGCACCCCGGTAGTAACCGAATATTTTAAATAGGAGGGGAGCGTAACAGGAGTGTATGAAAGTTCAGAAAATGGAATAGCAAGAAGCCATTCTTGTTTCATCTTCCCTGAAAACTCAAAAAACAATGTTTTTGCGAGAAGCAATTTATGTTGACTAAATATAAGATTTAGCTGTTTTATGTGAAATGTTGCGTCCATACAACGTTTTTTTGTTAAAAGTTTTGTTTGTTTTTATGTATTGAAAACAGACGTTTGCAAGGAATATGCCTTTTGAGTTAATAAGTTTTTAATCAGTTGTTTGGGTTTTGTTGTTTATGGTTTAAGTGTCTCATTATGGGACAGGTTTTCTCATCAGGATAAAATAAAAGTCTCTTTTGTCTTAAATTTAAATTATGTAGGATGAGAATATGAAACTGCAGAGATGTAAAGATGAAAAGGTTACTTTTATGGATGGATATTTTGGGAATTCGCATGGCAGCGTCTGGAAGACTGACGTATTAATTTTTTCCCCACTATTGTCATACACTGGCTGGGATTTCGCAAATGAATGCTGACTAAGAAGGTTCTCTGCGAGAATCAGCTACATCTGCGGGAAACTTAAAGCTATTGGTTACATAATTCGGTGTTTTAACAGATTGAGTACTAAAGTTTATTCCAGATATAGCCTGATGCAGCTCAGCCCTTTTCAAAAACTTAACATTTGCGATTTTAATTTTAATGTTGATTTTTAATCATTTAGTACACCGTCCACAAAAAAAGCCA